>NZ_FZPC01000017.1 GCF_900187975.1 Pseudomonas delhiensis
CCTCTTATTCCGTCAAGCGTTATTTTCAGAATTTTTCGTTCCTACTCAACCGCTTGCGCTTTCGATCGGCCGAAGCTTCTCGTCAGCGGGAGGCGCATTCTACAGCGTTCAAATTCGCTGTCAAGCACCCCGGCGATCGTCCTTTTCGGCCCGCTGCCGGAGCAGCTATCGAACCGAAAGGCGGCAAGTGAATCACCCGCCTGACCACCACCCCCACCTTCGAACCCGCTTAAGTGCTTGATTTTCAAGCTCTTTCATCGCTTCGTCGCTGGGAGTGGTGCGCATTATAGGGACTTAAAAAGGCCCGTCAACGACTTTTTGAAACTTTTCTGAAAAACCTGTCCGATCGATCAATTGGCGACCAGCGAAGCCCCACTGGCCAGGCGTTCCTGGCGCAGCAGGAAGCAGCCGGTGAGGAAGCCCACCAGGCACAGCGCAGCCACATAGTAGGCGGGGCCCATGGGGTCTTCCTTCATCAGCAGCGCCACCACCATCGGCGTCAGGCCACCGAAGATCGCGTAGGACAGGTTGTAGGAGAAGGACAGGCCGCTGAAGCGCACCACCGCCGGGAACGCCTTGACCATGACGTAGGGCACGGCGCCGACGATGCCGACGCACAGGCCGGTCAGTGCATATAGAGGGAAGAGCCAGTCCGGATGGGTCTTCAGGCTGCTGTAGAAGATCCACGAGGTCACGCCCAGCAGCAGGCTGCCGCCGATGAAGGTACGGCCCCCGCCGACGCGGTCGACGATGCGCCCGGCGAGGATGCAGCCGCCGGTGAGGAAGATGATCGCCAGGCTGTTGGCCTTGAGCGCGGTGGCCGCCGGCACGCCGTAGACGCTCTGCAGTACCGAGGGCGTCATGAGGATGACCACGACGATGGCCGCCGACAGCAGCCAGGTGAGCAGCATGGAGATGGCCACCGCCGGACGGTGCTCACGCACCACCACGCCCAGGGGCACCTCGTCGGCCAGTTGCTTGCGCTGCTGCAGTTCGGCGAACACCGGGGTCTCGTGCAGCCAGCGGCGCAGGTAGACGGAGAACAGGCCGAAGATGCCGCCGAGCAGGAAGGGGATGCGCCAGGCGTAGGCCAGCACTTCCTCGGCGCTGTAGAAGCTGTTGATCACCGTGGCCATCAGCGAGCCGATGAGGATGCCCGCGGTCAGCCCCGCGGTGAGGGTGCCGCAGGCGAAGCCGACGTTGCGCGAAGGCACGTGTTCGGAAACGAACACCCAGGCCCCGGGGACCTCGCCGCCGATGGCCGCGCCCTGCACCACGCGCAGCAGCAACAGCGCCAGCGGCGCCCAGATGCCGATCTGCTCGTAGGTGGGCAGCACGCCCATGAGCAACGTGGGCACCGACATCATGAAGATGCTCAGGGTGAACATTTTCTTGCGCCCGAGCAGGTCGCCGAAGTGCGCCATGACGATGCCGCCCAGCGGCCGCGCCAGGTAGCCGGCGGCGAACAGGCCGAAGGTCTGCAGCTGGCGCAACCATTCGGGCATGTCGGCGGGGAAGAACAGCTTGCCCACCACGGTGGCGAAGAACACGAAGATGATGAAGTCGTAGAACTCCAGGGCGCCACCCAGGGCGGAGAGGGAGAGGGTCTTGTAGTCGCTGCGGGTGAGCGGACGGGCGGCTGGGGTATTCGCAGAAGGCATGCAGGGTTTCTCGGCAGGTTGGCGGCGCTGACACGGGATCGCGAACGGCGAACCATGGCAAATGGATACTCGTCAGCGCAACATTGTTATGGGGAATTCTGCGGTCGCTGCCGCAGGCCGGCCTCTATATAATGCCCAAGCCATATGCGCGGGGCCGATCAGAAAGTTGTCCCAAGTTTCTGCAGGAAGCAACACGAGCAGGGCTCTTGGGAGAGCTTTTCCTTTCGTACCTTGAATCGAGACCGTCGGGGGCAAGAGGCCCTTACCTATGATCGAGCTTGAACAAGAAGACCCCATCCCGCAGGGCGACCTGGCACTGCAGATAACCGCGCTGCCGCGCGAGACCAACGGTTTCGGCGATATCTTCGGCGGCTGGCTGGTGTCGCAGATGGACCTGGCCGGCACCGCCATGGCCAGCCGCATCGCCGCCGGCCGCGTGGCCACGGTGGCGATCGACCGCATGGCCTTCCTGGTGCCGGTGGCGGTGGGCGCGCAGCTGTCCTTCTATACCCAGACGCTGGAGGTCGGGCGCAGCTCGATCCGCATGCTGGTGGAGGTGTGGAGCGACGATCCGCTGTCCAGCGAGTGGCGCAAGGTCACCGAGGCGGTGTTCGTGTTCGTGGCCATCGATGGCAGCGGGCGGACTAGGCCGGTGCCGCCGCGGCGGGGGTGAGGGACAGTCCTCTTTGGCTGGAAGCAGCTCGGAGTGGTGACGAGTCCTGCGCTCCCTGATATCGCTTTTCCCTCTCCCCAGCCCTCTCCCTGAAGGGAGAGGGGGCCAGTCCGTGCCAGACCAGAGGCCGGATTCAGCCGGTTACTTCCTTATCGCTCCCACCCATATGAAGAAAAAAGCGCCAACTCGTGGCGCCCTTCCCTATTCCTGCTTGGAGCTCACGCCCGCATCGGCTTGCCCCTTACCGGCGCGCCGTTGGCCTTGTAGTAGTCCGCGGTGCTGCGCGGCAGCGGCTGGCGGCCGCGGATACGGTCGGCGATCTTCTCGGCGATCATGATGGTGGTGGCGTTGAGGTTGCCGGTGATGATCAGCGGCATGATCGACGCATCCACCACGCGCAGCCCTTCCATGCCGTGCACGCGGCCCTGGCCGTCGACCACCGCCATGTCGTCCTCGCCCATCTTGCACGAGCAGGAGGGGTGGAAGGCGGTTTCGGCGTGCTCGCGGACGAAGGCATCCAGCTCGGCGTCGCTCTTCTTGTCCAGCCCCGGGCTCAGTTCGCGGCCGCGGTAGGCGTCCAGCGCCGGCTGCGCCATGATCTCGCGGGTGATGCGGATGGCGTCGCGGAACTCCTGCCAGTCCTGCTCGGTGGACATGTAGTTGAAGAGGATGCTCGGGTGCTTGCGCGGGTCGCGCGAGGTCAGCTGGATACGCCCGCGGCTGGGCGAGCGCATGGAGCCGACGTGGGCCTGGAAGCCGTGTTCATTCACCGCGTTGCTGCCGTTGTAATTGATGGCCACCGGCAGGAAATGGTACTGGATGTTCGGCCACTCGAACTCGTCGCGGGTGCGGATGAAGCCGCCGGCCTCGAACTGGTTGCTGGCGCCCAGGCCGGTGCCGAGGAACATCCACTGCGCGCCGATCTGCGGCTGGTTCCACCACTGCAGCGCCGGGTACAGCGACACCGGCTGCTTGCAGGCGTACTGCAGGTACATCTCCAGGTGGTCCTGGAGGTTCTGGCCGACGCCCGGCAGGTCGTGCACCACCTCGATGCCCAGGTCGCGCAGCACCGCGGCCGGGCCGACGCCGGAACGCTGCAGCAGCTGCGGCGAGGCGATGGCCCCGGAGCACACCAGCACTTCGCGGCGGGCGCGCGCTTCCTTCGGCGCATTGTCGTTGCCGTGCAGGTAGCTGGCGCCGATGGCGCGCTTGCCGCTGAACAGGATACGGTCGGTCAGGGCGTGGGTGACGATGCTCAGGTTGGTGCGCTCGCGGGCCTGGTCCAGGTAGCCGCGCGCGGTGCTGGCGCGACGGCCCTGGGGCGTCACGGTGCGGTCCATGGGGCCGAAGCCTTCCTGCTGGTAGCCGTTGAGGTCCTCGGTACGCGGGTAGCCGGCCTGCACGCCGGCCTCGACCATGGCGTGGAACAGCGGGTTGTTGCCGGCCTTGGGCGTGGTCACGCTGACCGGGCCGTCGCCGCCGTGGTAGTCGTTGGGGCCGATGTCGCGGGTCTCGGCCTTGCGGAAGTACGGCAGGCAGTCGAGGTAGGCCCAGTCCTCCAGGCCCTTCTCTTTCGCCCAGCCGTCGAAGTCCATGGCGTTGCCGCGGATGTAGCACATGCCGTTGATCAGCGAGGAGCCGCCCAGGCCCTTGCCGCGCCCGCATTCCATGCGGCGGTTGTTCATGTGCGGCTCGGGGTCGGTGAGGTAGGCCCAGTTGTAGCGGCGGCCCTGCAGCGGGTAGGCCAGCGCGGCGGGCATCTGGGTGCGGAAGTCGGCGCGGTAGTCCGGGCCGCCGGCCTCGAGCAGCAGCACGCTGACGTCCGGGTCCTCGGTCAGGCGGGTGGCGAGGACGTTACCGGCGGAACCGGCGCCGATGATGATGTAGTCATATTCCTGGGTCATGCAGGCCTACCTCTTTTTCTGGGCACGACACCGCCCGCGACGCTGGGCGCGCCGGTGTCTGAAGGTCGGAATGGCCGGTCGCTCCGGCGACCGGCCGCTCAGGGCTCGATCGCGGTGGTCAGAACACCGAGGCGTAGCCGCCCAGCTCCACCTGCACGGACTTGATGCGAGTGTAATGAGCCAGGGTGGTCAGGCCGTTCTCGCGACCGACGCCGGATTGCTTGTAGCCGCCCACCGGCATTTCCGCCGGCGACTCGCCCCAGGTGTTGATCCAGCAGATGCCCGCCTCCAGGCGGTGGATCACCCGGTGGGCGCGGGCCAGGTCCTGGGTGACGACGCCGGCGGCCAGGCCGTACTCGGTGTCGTTGGCGCGGCGGATGACTTCTTCCTCGCTGTCGTAGACGAGGATGCTCATCACCGGGCCGAAGATTTCCTCGCGGACGATGGTCATGTCGTCACGGCAGTCGGTGAACACGGTGGGCGCGACGTAGGCGCCCTTGCCGAACTCGCCCTCGGTGACGCGCTCGCCGCCGCACAGCAGGCGGGCCTTCTGGTCCTTGCCGGCCTGGATGTAGCCGAGCACGCTCTCCATGTGCGCGAAGCTCACCAGCGGGCCGAAGTTGGTGTTCGCATCCTGCGGGCTGCCCAGGCGGATGCGCTTGACGCGCTCCAGCAGCTTCTCCTCGAAGCGCGCCTGCAGGCCGCGCGGGACGAACACGCGGGTGCCGTTGGTGCAGACCTGGCCGGAGCTGAAGAAGTTGGCCATGACGGCGATGTCGGCGGCGCGGTCGAGGTTGGCGTCGTCGAAGATGATCAGCGGCGACTTGCCGCCCAGCTCCATGGTGACTTCCTTGAGCGAGGAGCTGGAGGCGCTGGCCATGACCTTCTTGCCGGTGGAGGTGCCGCCGGTGAAGGAGACCTTCTCGATCAGCGGGTGCTCGGTCAGCCACTGGCCGACCTCGCGGCCGCTGCCGGTGAGGACGTTGAACACGCCATCGGGCAGGCCGGCCTCGGTGTAGATCTCGGCGAGCTTGAGCACGCTCAGCGGGGTGACTTCGCTGGGCTTGAAGATCATCGCGTTGCCCGCGGCCAGGGCCGGGGCGGATTTCCACAGGGCGATCTGGATCGGGTAGTTCCAGGCGCCGATGCCGGCGACCACGCCCAGCGGCTCGCGGCGGGTGTAGACGAAGCTGGTCTCGCGCAGCGGGATCTGCTCGCCCTCGATGGCCGGCACCAGGCCGGCGTAGTACTCGAGCACGTCGGCGCCGGTGACGATATCGACGTAACGCGTCTCGGCCAGCGACTTGCCGGTGTCCAGGGTTTCCAGTTCGGCCAGCTCGTCGTTGCGCTGGCGGAGGATGTCCACGGCGCGGCGCAGGATGCGCGAGCGCTGCATGGCGGTCATCGCCGCCCAGACCTTCTGGCCTTCGACGGCGCTGGCGACGGCGCGCTCGACGTCTTCCTTCGAAGCCCGCTGCACCAGGGCGAGGACCTCCCCGTTGGCCGGGTTGACGGTCTCGAAGGTGGCGCCACTGGTGGCCTCCACGTAGCGGCCGCCAATGTAGAGCTTCTGAACGTCGAATCGAGCCATGGGTCGGTTGTCCTCTCTTATGGTTTCAGCACGTAAGGCCGCGCCCGCTATCCGGTGCGCTTGGCCAGTTGTTGGTCGAGATAGTCGTAGGCGATAGCCAGCGCCTGCTCGGTGTCGAAGGCGTCGCCCGAAAGCGCGCCGCGCAGCCACAGGCCATCGATCAGCGCGGCCAGGCCACGGGCGGCGCTGCGCGCCTGGCCCTGCGGCAGCTCGCGGCGGAACTGCCAGCACAGGTTGGAATACAGCCTGTGGTCGTTGATCCGCTGCAGCCGGCGCAGGGACGGCTGGTGCATGCTGCTGGCCCAGAACGCCAGCCAGGTCTTCATGGCCGGGCCGTTGACCTGGCTGTTGTCGAAGTTGCCGGCGACGATCGCCCGCAGGTGGGCGCGCGGATCGTCGGTTCGCAGGCTAGCGCGGCGCTCGCGCACGGCCTTGCTCAAAGCCGACATCAGATGCCGCATCGTCGCCTCCAGGAGGCCGTTCTTGTCCTGGAAGTAGTGGCTGATGATGCCGTTGGAGACCCCCGCCAGGCGGGCGATCAGGGCGATGCTGGCGTCGCTCATGCCGACCTGGTCCACGGCCTCGAGGGTGGCGTGGATCAGTTGCGAACGGCGAATCGGCTGCATACCGACCTTGGGCATTGGTTTCTCTCCTCACGCGGGACGTGGCTGTGCCGTCCGGCGTCAATGTGGGCCAGTCTATTTTGTTTTTATTGAACGTTCAATCAACTAAGAATAAGCTGCGCTCCGTGAACCCTCCCGAGCCCTTGCGTGCAAGCGGGCCCGAGCCGTTCATCACCGCGCCGCTCTCCAATGGCCAAGGATCGCAGAATCCCGGCCGGAAGTGTCGCGGCGGCAATGCTGTGTCTGTGGTTCGCGGCCCGTCGCCGTGCCTCGCGCACTAGTGCCGGCCGCCATGCGTTCACTGCCATGGGGTCCCCCTGAAAAATGAGTTCTGCTTCGCCAAGAAAAACAAACGAGCAGGCCCGTCTGAACCCGATCGTGTTCTTCGGCTCCACCGCCCTGATCCTGGTTCTGACCGCCATCCTGATCTTCTTCCCGGACAGCGCCGGCGCCGCCCTGGCCCGTACCCAGGCCTGGCTGTCGCACAGCTTCGGCTGGTACTACATGCTGGCCATCGGGGCCTACCTGTTCTTCGTCGCCTGGGTCGCTTTCTCGCGCTATGGCACGCTGAAGCTCGGCGCCGACCATGAGAAGCCCGACTTCAGCTACGGCGCCTGGGCCGGCATGCTGTTCTCCTCGGGGATCGGCATCTCGCTGCTGTACTTCGCCGCCTCCGAGCCCATCGACCACCTCTACCACCCGCCCGAAGGCGTCGCCGGCAGCCCGCAGGCGGCGCGCCAGGCGCTGCAGCTGACCTTCCTGCACTGGGGCCTGCACGGCTGGGCGATCTACGCCCTGGTCGGCCTGGCCGTGGGCTACTTCGCCTACCGCCACCGCCAGCCGCTGGCGTTGCGCTCGGCGCTGCTGCCGATCCTCGGCGAGCGCTGGGTGAAGGGCGGCGCCGGCCACGCGGTGGATATCTTCGGCATCTTCGTCACCCTGCTGGGCCTGGTCACCAACCTGGGCATCGGCGCGCTGCAGGTGTCCTCCGGCCTGGAATACCTGGCCGGCATGGAACATTCGAAGACCACGCTGCTGATCGTGCTGCTGGTGATGAGCCTGGTGGCCACCCTGGCGGCGGTCTCGGGCATCGAGAAGGGCATCCGCCGGCTGTCCAACCTGAACATCGTGCTGTTCAGCTCGCTGCTGGTGTTCGTGCTGGTCTGCGGCTCCACCCTGGAACTGCTCAACGGCTTCGTGCAGAACCTCGGCGACTACCTCAACGGCCTGATCCTCAAGACCTTCGACCTCTACGTCTACACCGGCGGCAGCGCCGCCAGGAGCGAGGAATGGCTGGGCCTGTGGACGCTATTCTACTGGGCCTGGTGGATTTCCTGGGCGCCCTTCGTGGGCATGTTCGTGGCGCGCATCTCCCGCGGGCGCACCGTGCGCGAGCTGGTCTGCGGCGTGCTGCTGATCCCCCTGGGCTTCACCCTGGCCTGGCTCTCGGTGTTCGGCAACAGCGCCCTGGACCTGGTGATGAACCACGGCGCCGCCGACCTCGGCAAGGCCGCCCTGGAGCAGCCGTCGATGTCGATCTACCTGCTGCTGGAGCACTACCCCTTCGCCAAGGTGGTGATCGGCGTGTCGATCTTCGTCGGCTTCGTGCTCTTCCTCACCCCGGCGGACTCCGGCTCGGTGATGCTGGCCAACCTGTCCCGCGAGGGCGGCGACCTGGACGAGGACGCGCCGAACTGGCTGCGCATCCTCTGGTCGGTGATCGTCACCCTGGTGACCATCGGCCTGCTGTTCGCCGGCAACTTCACCGCCATGCAGACGGTGGTGGTGCTGGCCGGCCTGCCCTTCTCGGCGGTGCTGATCCTGTTCATGCTCGGCCTGCACAAGGCCATGCGCGCCGACTACGAGCGGCTGCACGGCCCGCGGCCGGAAGCCGGCGGCGAGCTGGCGGCCGGCTGATCCAAAGCTCCCCGGTGGCGTCCCGCCCGACGCCGCCCGCCTGCCCCGGCAGGCCCTTTCGCCCGGCCCCGCGCCGGGCTTTCTTTTGCCCAACCCCGCGCCTGGCCTTCCCTCGTAGGAGCGGGCCCTGCCCGCGAATCGCGCGCAGGGCGCGCTCCTACAGGTGGGACAGCGGAGTCCGCACCTACATAGTTGCCGGAAGATTTCGGCTCGCATTGCCCCGGCTCGAGCACGGGCCTGCTCGTGGGACTATGGTTTCTGGCGAACCCCGCTGGAGAACCCCATGAACGATCATCCCCTGTGGCAAGCCCTGGGCCGGCACTGGAAATGGATCGCCCTGCGCGGCATCGCCGCCGTGCTGTTCGGCGTCCTCGCCATCGCCTGGCCGGGCATCGCCCTCACCGTGCTGGTCATCGTCTGGGGCGCCTACGCCTTCGTCGATGGCGTCTTCACCCTGATCGCCGCGGCCAGCATGCGCGAGTCGCAACGGCCGATCTGGCCGCTATGGCTGGTCGGCGCCCTGGGCGTGCTGGCCGGGCTGGTGGCCTTCTTCTGGCCGGCGCTGACGGCGCTGGGCCTGCTGATGCTGATCGCCGGCTGGGCGCTGGCCACCGGCGTGCTGCAGATCGTCGCCGCCTTCCGCCTGCGCAGGAGCCTGGCCAACGAATGGTGGCTGGGCCTGTCGGGGGCGCTGTCGGTGCTGTTCGGCGTGCTGATGATCGCCAACCCCGGCGCCGGCGCGGTGGCGGTGGTCTGGGTGATCGGCGCCTATGCGCTGTTCTTCGGCGTGCTGCTGATCCTGCTCGCGCTGCGCCTGCGCAAGACCTCGACCTTCGATGCCTGAAGCGCGCGACTGGTGCCTGTGGCGGCTGGACGACAACGGCAACCGCTTCCTCGTGCGCCGCGGCCTGAGCCGCGACGAGGCCGAGGCCCTGGCCCTGGAGTACCAGGGCCGCGGGCACAAGCAGACCTACTGGGCCGAGCGCGAGACGCCGCCGCGCCCGGCCCCCTGACTCAGCAGCCGGTCAGGCGCGGGGCCTCGCGCTCGGCGGGGAAGAACAGCGGGCGCAGGCGCACGCCCAGGGCGTTGCCGAAGAAGGCCGCGACCAGCCACAGCCAGCCGTGCAGGCTGCCCGAGGCGATACCGCTGAAGTAGGCGCCGATGTTGCAGCCATAGGCCAGGCGCGCGCCGTAGCCCAGCAGCAGGCCGCCGATCACCGCGGCCAGCAGCGAGCGCGCCGGGATCTTCAGGCTGGGGGCGAAGCGCCCGGCCAGGCCGGCGGCCAGCAGCGCGCCGAGGATGATGCCGAAGTCCATGACGCTGGTGACGTCCTGCCACACCGGTGCGGCCAGCGCCCTGGCGTTGGCCTCGGCCTGCCAGAAGGCCCAGTCGTGCACCGCGATGCCCAGGCCCTCGAAGGCCTTGGCGCCCCACAGGGCGAAGGCCGAGGTGACGCCCCAGGGGCGCCCGGCCAGGGCCAGGGTGGCGAAGTTCAGCAGCGCCAGCGCCACCGCGCCCCAGACCAGCGGCCAGGGGCCGCGCCAGAGGCGGCCGACGCCGTGCTGGCCATCACTGCCGATCATCTCCAGTACGCCATGGCGGCGGCGCTCCAGCACCACGCTGAGGGCGGCGATGCCGGCGAACAGCGCCAGGCTCACGGCCAGCGCCGGGAACAGCCCGAGGGACTGGACGATGGAGGTCGGCGGCAGCGACGGCAGGGCGAACCACCAGCCGATGTGCTGGGTGGCCAGCACCGAGCCGACGATGAAGAACAGCAGGGTCGCCAGCATGCGCGCGTTGCCGCCGCCGACGGTGAACAGGGTGCCGGAGGCACAGCCGCCGCCCAGCTGCATGCCGATGCCGAAGATGAAGGCGCCGAACACCACCGAGGTGCCGGCCGGCGACACCAGCCCCTTCACCGGCGCGCCGAACAGCGTGCCGGCCGACAGCGCCGGGAAGAACAGCAGCACCGCCAGCGCCAGCATCACCATCTGCGCGCGCAGGCCAGCGCCGCGCTGCTCGCGGATGAACACGCGCCAGGCCGAGGTGAAGCCGAAGGCGGCATGGTAGAGAGTCAGGCCCAGGGCGCCGCCGACCAGGAACAGCAGGGCCTGGCGGCCGCTCACTGCCTGGGCGAGAAAAAGCGCGCCGAGCAGCAGCAGGCCGGCGGCGGCGAGGGGCGCGCCGAACTTGCGCTCGGGCGTGGCCGGGATGGCGAGGCTCATGTCCGTTCCTCGAAGGTGGTTTCCGAAGGCCGGCATTCTAGGCGCCGCGTCCCGCAGCGCCAACCGGGGATAGCCGATCGCGCCTCAGCGCCAGGCCTTGCGCAAGGCCTTCAGGGCCTCGGCGATACGCGCCTCGGGCACGGCGGCGAAGCCCATGACCAGGCCGGCGCGCTCGTCTTCGGGCTCCGTCGATTCGGGCAGCCAGTAGTCGCTCAGCGCGTTGACCTCCACCCCGGCCTGCAGCGCGCGCTCCACCAGCCAGCGCTCGCGCTCGCGGCTTTCCACCCGCACGCACAGGTGCAGCCCCGCCTCCACCGGCGGCATGGGCGCGCAGCCGGGCACCTCGGGCCAGCCGCGCAGCAGGGCGTCGCGCCGGGCCCGGGCGGCCCGGCGCATGCGCCGCACGTGGCGCTGGAAGTGGCCTTCGGCGATGAAGTCGGCCATCACCCGCTGGGTGCCGACCTCCGAATGCCGCACGTCGAGGGCTCGGCGGCGGGCGAAGGCCTCGGCCAGGGCCGGCGGCACCACCAGGTAGCCCAGGCGCAGGGCGGGGAAGGCGATCTTGCAGAAGGTGCCGACGTAGAGCACGCGCTGCTGGCGGTCGAGCGCCGCCAGCGGCATCAGCGGGGTGCCGGCGTAGCGGTACTCGCCGTCGTAGTCGTCCTCGACTATCCAGCCGCCGCTGCGCTCGGCCCATTCCAGCAGGGCCAGGCGCCGCGCCAGCGACAGGGTGACGCCGGTGGGGTACTGGTGCGAGGGGGTGAGGTAGACCAGCCGGCAGTCCGGCAGCTCGCGCAGCTGCTCGGTGCGCAGGCCCTCGGCGTCCACCGCCACCCCGTGCAGGTGCGCGCCGGCGGTGGCGAAGGCATGGCCGGCGGCGCGGTAGCCGGGGTTCTCGATGGCCACGTGGTCGCCCGCGGCGAGCAGCACCTGGGCGCACAGGGCGATGGCCTGCTGCGCGCCGCTGGTGACTATCACCTGCCCCGCCTCGCAGTGCAGGCCACGCGCGCTACGCAGGTAGGCGGCGATCAGCTCGCGCAGGCGCCATTCGCCGGCGGCGTCGCCGTAGCCCAGGCAGTCCGCCGGCGGGTCGCGCCAGAAGCGCGCCTGCAGGCGCGCCCAGGTCTCGAAAGGGAACAGGTCGAAGGCCGGCACGCCGACGCGGAAGGCCCTGGGCGCACCGCTCGGCGGCCTGGGCAGGTGGTGCCGCTGCAGGCGCTCCAGCGCCGCCACCTCGGGCACCTTGCCCGGTTGCGGGGCGGGCGCGCTGCGCGGCTGCACGCGTTCGGCGACGTAGGTGCCGTCGCCGGTGCGGCCCTCGATGTAGCCCTCGGCGTAGAGCTGCTCGTAGGCGCGCACCACGGTGTTGCGCGACACCCCCAGGGCGGCGGCCAGGTCGCGGCTGGCCGGCAGCCGCGAGCGCGCGCCGAGGCGGCCGTCGAGGATGCGTTCGCGCAGCGCCTGGAACAGCTGCTGGCCCAGCCCCCTGGCAGGGTCCAGGCGGATGCCGGACGGGTCGAAAGGCAGCGGGGCGTTCATGGCGGGCTCCGGAAATGGCTCCTTGAATTGGAGCATGAATGGCTCTTTAGCGGAACCAATTCCCGCTCTAGTCTGGAACCAGACCCCAAGGACAAAGGCCACCCCATGACCGCACCGCTCGAAATCCGCCTCGTCAGCGCCGACGACCATGCCGCCTGGCTGCCGCTCTGGCAGGGTTACCAGCGCTTCTACAAGACCGTGATCGACGACGCCACCAGCGCCGTCACCTGGCAGCGCTTCCTCGACCCCGCCGAGCCCATGCACGCGGCGCTGGCCTGGCGCGACGGCGAGGCCGTCGGCATGGTCCACTACATCTTCCACCGCTCCTGCTGGACCCAGGGCGACTACGTCTACCTGCAGGACCTCTACGTCCACGAAGGCCTGCGCGGCGGCGGCGTCGGCCGCGAGCTGATCGAGCACGTCTACGCCATGGCGCGCGCCGCCGGCGCCTCGCGGGTGCACTGGCTGACCCACGAGACCAACACCGACGCCATGCACCTGTACGACCGGATCGCCGACCGCTCCGGCTTCGTCCAGTACCGCAAGATCCTCTGACCGGAGCACCGCCATGACCGACACCCAACCCGCCCTGCACTGGCAGCCGGTGCCCGCCCCGGCCCGGGAAACCCTGGAAGGCCGCTACCTGGCCCTGGAGCCGCTGGACGCCGCGCGCCACGGCGACGACCTGTGGCAAGCCCTGCAGGGCCCGGAATCCGACCCCGTGCTGTGGGACTACCTGCCCTACGGCCCCTTCCCCGAGCGCGCCGCCTTCGATGCCTGGATCGCCGGCAACGCCGCCAGCGCCGATCCGCAGTTCTATGCCGTGCGCGAGCGCAGCAGCGGCCGCGTCACCGGCCTGCTGAGCTTCCTGCGCATCACCCCGAAGGACGGGGTGATCGAGATCGGCCACATCGCCTTCGGCCGCGTCATGCAACGCAGCCCGGCCTCCACCGAGGCGGTCTACCTGCTGGCCCGGCGCGCCTTCGAGCTGGGCTACCGGCGCCTGGAGTGGAAGTGCAACTCGCGCAACGCGCGTTCCATGCGCGCCGCCGAACGCCTGGGCTTCACCTACGAGGGCACCTTCCGCCAGCACATGGTGGTCAAGGACCGCAACCGCGACAGCGCCTGGTTCTCCATCCTCGACAGCGAATGGCCGCTGCGCCAGGCGGCCTTCGAGGCCTGGCTGGATGCGGCCAACTTCGACGCGCAGGGGCGCCAGCGGCGCAGCCTGGAAAGCCTGCGCCAGGGCTGAAAAAAGCCGTTTCGGGGAACTGCCCGGCCGCCAGGGGATCGGTGATACTGAATCCTTTCCCCTTGCAGTGCCGGAGGCCCCCCATGAGCAGCCCCTACATCACCCCCCGCGTCGAACAGACGACCATCGACGAGCTGCCCTGCTGGCGCATCCACACCGAGTTCGGCGAGGCGCTGATCGCCCAGCAGGGCGCCCAGCTGCTCAGCTACCAGCCCCACGAACAGCCGCCGCTGGTGTGGCTCAGCGAGCAGGCCGGGTACAAGCGCGGCCAGTCCCTGCGCGGCGGCGTGCCGGTGTGCTGGCCCTGGTTCGGCGACCTGGCGCGCAACCCGGTGCAGGTGCGCACCGAGTACGAGGGCGACAAGCCGCCGGCCCACGGCCTGGTGCGCGGCATCGACTGGCAACTGGACGACATCGCCGACGAACAGGGCGCGCTGGCCGTGCACTGGAAGCTCGACGCCCGCCAGGGCCTGCCGGGCTGGGCCCATGGCGCCGAACTGAGCCTGGTGATGCGCTTCGGCGAGCGCCTGGCCCTGGAACTGACCACCCGCAACCTCGGCGACAAGCCGCTGGCCCTGAGCCAGGCGCTGCACACCTACTTCGCCGTCAGCGACGCGCGCCAGGTCAGCGTCGACGGCCTGCAGGGCTGCCGCTACATCGAGACGCTGGAGAACTGGGAGGAGCGCCGCCAGGACGGCGTGGTGCGCATCCAGGGCGAGACCGACCGCATCTACCTGGACGTCGACCGCCCCCTGGTGATCCGCGACCCACAGTGGAACCGCGGCATCCACATCCAGGCCAGCCACTCGCGCTCGGCGGTGCTGTGGAACCCCTGGATCGACAAGGCCCAGCGCCTCTCGCAGTTCGCCGACGACGCCTGGCAGCGCATGCTGTGCATCGAGACGGCGCGGGTCTGGGACGACGTGCTGAGCGTGGCGCCGGGGCGTAGCGAGACGATGGCGGTGGAAATCTGGAGCGAGGCGCTGGAGACCCCGTAGGGCGCATAACGCCCCAGGCGTTATCCGCCGGCTCGTCTTTTCGTAGGAGCGAGCTTGCTCGCGAACGGTGTTTCCCGGCGGCTCTGGTGTGTTGGGTTGACTCCGTTCCCTCTCCCCAGCCCTCTCCCTGAAGGGAGAGGGGGCTTGTCCGTGCCGAGAGAAGGCATGGTTTCAACCGGAAACCTTCAAGTGCTGCCGGCTGACTCCAAAACACCCAGCCCTGCCCAACGGTCCCCTCTCCCTTCAGGGCGGGGCGCGCAGCCGAGGGTTAGGGAGAGGGCGCTCTTCAGGCCAAGCACCGAAGCCACCAGGAACCGGGTTCGCGAGCAAGCTCTCTCCTACGAAGAGCAAGGCACGCTACAGGTCGCTATCCTGCACCGCCCGCACCTTGGCCTCGTCCATGGCGTAGGCGGCGTCGGCCATCTCGTTGCTGACCTTCTCCACCTTCAGCTTGCCGGTCACCCACAGCGGGCTGTAGATGTCGTCGATCTTCATGCCCTTGGGGTAGCGCACCAGCACGATCTGGTTCGGCGGCGGCGGCGGCACGTGGATGCAGGCGCCCGGGTAGGGCACCAGGAAGAACTCGGTGACGCGGCCCCTGGCGTCGTTCTCCAGCGGCACCGGGTAGCCGCCCAGGCGGATCTGCTTGCCGTCCAGCGCGGCGACCGTCCTGGTCGAGAACATCACCGGCGGCAGCTTGCCCTTCTGCTTCAGGCCACCTTGCTTCTGGGTGAAGGTGCCGGCGGCCTCCGGGCTGTTGTGGTCGATCTCGGGCATTTCCTCCAGCGCCTTGCGGTCGCTGGGCGGCATCAGTTGCAGCCAGTCGGTTTCCGGGATGTCGGCGGCATGGGCCAGGCCGGTGAGCAGCGCGAGGCTGCAGGCGAGCAGGGTACGGCGCATGGATGGGCTCTCGGGCGCCGGCAGCGGGCGCCCACGCAACGGGAAGACGGCGAAGACCTTCGCCGCCCGCCCTGGCCGGGCGAGCGGGAATCGGCGCACATTCTTGGGGATCGCCGGGCAAATGACCAGCGCGAGGCGCTACCCGGCGTACGACGGGGTTGGTCAGTTCTTCTTCACGATGCCGTAGATCACCAGCAGGATCACCGCGCCGACCACCGCGCCGATGAAGCCGGCGGCCTGCCCGGCCTGGTAGATGCCCACGGCCTGGCCGCCGTAGGTGGCCAGCAGCGAGCCGCCGATGCCGATCAGGATGGTCATGATCCAGCCCATGCTGTCGTCCCCTGGTTTCAGGAAACGGGCGATGAGGCCGACGATCAGGCCGATGACGATGGTTCCGATTAAACCCATGGTTTTCCCTCCTGTGGATGGACGCGCCAACCGGCGCGCCCTTTGTCTGACAGTGTAGGAAAGCCTGGCGTTCCGCGCGGCCGCCCGCCATGAGGGACGGGCGACCGGGGTTGTCAGCCCTTGCCGATAAGGGCTTCGACTTCGCCGATGCGCGCCTTCAGGGTGGCCAGGTCCTTGCTGCGCAGGGTGGCGTGGCCGACCTTGCGCCCGGCCTTGAAGGCCTTGCCGTAGTGGTGCAGGTGGCAGTCGGCGATGGCCAGCACCTGGTCCACCGGCGGCACTTCGCCGATGAAGTTGAGCATGGCGCTCTCGCCCACCTTGGCGGTGGAGCCCAGCGGCAGGCCGGCGACGGCCCGCAGGTGGTTCTCGAACTGGCTGCACTCGGAACCTTCGATGGTCCAGTGCCCGGAGTTGTGCACGCGCGGGGCGATCTCGTTGGCCTTCAGGCCACCGTCCACCTCGAAGAACTCGAAGGCCAGCACGCCGACGTAGTCCAGCTTGTCCAGCACGCGGCCGACGTAGTCCTCGGCCAGGGCCTGCAGCGGGTGAGCGCTGCTGGCCACGGACAGGCGCAGGATGCCGTTCTCGTGGGTGTTGTGCACCAGCGGGTAGAAGCGCGTCTCGCCGTCGCGGGCGCGCACCGCCACCAGCGACACCTCGCCGGTGAAGGGCACGAAGCCTTCGAGGATGCAGGGCACGCTGCCCAGCTCGGCGAAGGCGCCGGCGACGTCCTCGGCCTTGCGCAGGACCTTCTGGCCCTTGCCGTCGTAGCCCAGGGTGCGTGTCTTGAGCACCGCCGGCAGGCCGATGCTGGCCGCGGCGGCGTCGAGGTCGGCCTGGGACTGGATGTCGGCGAAGGCCGGGGTGGGGATGCCCAGTTCCTTGAACATCGACTTCTCGAACCAGCGGTCACGGGCGATGCGCAGCGCGGAGGCCGAGGGGTAGACCGGCACGAACTGCGAGAGGAAGGCCACGGTCTCGGCCGGCACGCTCTCGAACTCGAAGGTCACCAGGTCCACTTCGTCGGCCAGCTGGCGCAGGTGGTCCTGGTCGCTGTAGTCCGCGCGGATGTGCTCGCCCAGGGCCTGGGCGCAGGCGTCCGGCGCCGGGTCGAGGAAGGCGAAATCCATGCCCAGCGGGGTGCCCGCCAGGGACAGCATGCGGCCCAGCTGGCCGCCACCGATGACACCGATCTTCATGGTTCTGCTCAGGCCTCGCGGGGGTCGGGGTTGTCCAGCACCGAGGTGGTCTGCTCGGTGCGGAAGCGCTTGAGCGCGTCGTGGTACTGCGGGTGCTTGCCGCCGAGGATGCTCGCCGCCAGCAGCGCGGCGTTGATGGCGCCGGCCTTGCCGATGGCCAGGGTGGCGACCGGCACGCCGCCGGGCATCTGCACGATGGACAGCAGCGAGTCGACGCCCGAGAGCATGGACGACTGCACCGGCACGCCGAGCACCGGCAGGTGCGTCTTGGCCGCGCACATGCCCGGCAGGTGGGCGGCGCCGCCGGCACCGGCGATGATCACCTCGATGCCGCGGCCTTCGGCCTCTTCGGCGTACTGGAACAGCAGGTCCGGGGTGCGGTGGGCGGAAACCACCTTCACTTCATGGGGGATGCCCAGCTTGTCCAGCATGTCCGCGGTGTGACTGAGGGTGCTCCAGTCGGATTTGGAGCCCATGATCACGCCAACCAGTACGCTCATCGTCGTGCCTCTTGGTGGTGCGCGTGCTGCGCGTCAAAAACCAACAAGCCACGCATTCCGGTCCCGGGCGTGGCTTGTACATGGACGAACCGACGAGCGGGGCCGGTTCGGAGGCGGCGCAGTATACCGCAAGGCCGCGCCGTTCGTGGAGTCCGTGCGCGGGCCGTTGGGCGGGTGCTACCAAGGGACGAGGCGAGCGGCCCTTGCTCCAGCTCAATATCGCCTAGGCTCAGGGGTTCAGACTGATACAACCCGCGGCGCAGACAGGCTTTCGCCCGCCCCCCGTTCGTTTGCACAAGGAGAGCTTCGTCATGTCCTCGACCCTGCCCCAGACCATGAAAGCCGCAGTGGTGCACGCCTTCGGCGCGCCGCTGCGCCTGGAGGAAGTGAAGGTGCCGCTGCCCGGCCCCGGCCAGATCCTGGTGAAGATCGAGGCCTCCGGCGTCTGCCACACCGACCTGCACGCCGCCGAGGGCGACTGGCCGGTGAAGCCGAGCCTGCCGTTCATTCCCGGCCACGAGGGCGTCGGCTACGTCGCCGCGGTGGGCGCCGGGGTGACCCGGGTGAAGGAAGGCGACCGCGTCGGCGTGCCCTGGCTGTACACCGCCTGCGGCTGCTGCGAGCACTGCCTGACCGGCTGGGAAACCCTCTGCACGCACCAGCAGAACACCGGCTACTCGGTGAACGGCGGCTACGCCGAATACGTGCTGGCGGACCCGAACTTCGTCGGCATCCTGCCCAAGGGCGTCGGCTTCACCGAGATCGCCCCGATCCTCTGCGCGGGCGTCACCGTGTACAAGGGCCTGAAGGAAACCCGCGCGCGCCCCGGCCAGTGGGTGGCCATCTCCGGCATCGGCGGCCTGGGCCACGTCGCGGTGCAGTACGCCAGGGCCATGGGCCTGCACGTGGCGGCGGTGGACGTGGACGACGCTAAGCTTGCGCTGGCGCGCAAGCTCGGCGCCAGCCTGACCATCAACGCGAAGCAGGAAAACCCGGTGGAGGTGGTCCAGCGCGACATCGGCGGCGCCCACGGCGTGCTGGTGACGGCGGTGTCCAACAGCGCCTTCGGCCAGGGCATCGGCATGGCCCGCCGCGGCGGCACCGTGTCCCTGGTCGGCCTGCCGCCGGGCGACTTCCCCACGCCGATCTTCGACGTGGTGCTCAAGGGCCTTCACATCACCGGCTCCATCGTCGGCACCCGCGCGGACCTGCAGGAGGCGCTGGACTTCGCCGGCGAGGGCCTGGTGAAGGCCACGGTGAGCGCCGGCAAGCTGGAGGACATCAACGGCATCTTCGACAAGATGCGCGCCGGGCAGATCGAGGGGCGGATCGTGGTGGAGATGTAGGTCTGCCGAGCTACTGAGCGAGCTTGCTCGCGAACGGTGTTTCCCGGCGGCTCTGGTGTGTTGAGGGGGCTCCGCTCCCTCTCCCCAGCCCTCGGCTGCGCGCCCCGCCCTGAAGGGAGAGGGGGCTTGTCCGTGCCGAGAGAAGAAATGGTTTCAGCCGGAAACGCCGGGGCTGCCGGCTAACTTCAGAACATCCCGTTCTGCCCAACGGTCCCCTCTCCCTTTAAGCGTCATGGCCCCGGCTGCCCCCGCCTCAGGCGCTCTCGCCCAGCCCCAGGCCGCCTTCCAGCTTGCGCCAGAGCAGGCGGATCTGCGCCTTGCGCACCAGGGCGCAGCGGTACAGGCGGATTTCCTGCGGCACCACCCAGTGCGGCCCGCCGCACACCGCCAGCTCGCCGCGGGCCAGCTCCGCCTCCATGCTCAGGCGCGGCACCCAGGCCACGCCCATGCCCTGCAGCGCCATGCTCTTCAGGCTGTCGGCCATGGCGGTCTCGTAGACCGTGGTGTAGCGCAGGTTGCGCTGGCGCAGCAGCAGGTTGACGCCGCGGCCGAGGAAGGCGCCGGCGCTGTAGGCCAGCAGTGGCACGCTCTGGCCGCTGTCGAGGTCGTACAGCGGCAGGCCGGCGGAGTTCACCGCGCACACCGGGAGCATCTCGGTGCGCCCCAGGTGCAGCGAGGGGAACACTTCCGGGTCCATCTGCAGCGCCGCGTCCGGGTCGTAGAAGGCCAGCATCAGGTCGCAGCCGCCCTCGCGCAGCAGGTGCACGGCCTCGCCGACGTTGGTCGCCACCAGGCGGCTGGCGATGTTCAGGCCCTCGGCGCGCAGCCGGGCGATCCACGCCGGGAAGAAGCCCAGGGCCAGGGAGTGGGCGGCGGCGAACTGCAGCACCTCGCCCTGCCCGCCCTCCAGGTGGTGCAGGTGGCGCACCACCTGGCCGAGCTGCTCGACCACCGCCCGCGCGGTGACCAGGAACAGCTGGCCGGCCTCGGTCAGCTCGATGGGTGTGCGCTGGCGGTTCACCAGGGTCAGCCCGAGGGCGTCCTCCAGGCTGCGGATGCGCCGGCTGAAGGCCGGCTGGGTGACGAAGCGCTTTTCCGCGGCCTGGGAGAAGCTGCGGGTGGTGGCCAGGGTGCTGAAGTCCTCCAGCCATTTGGTTTCCAGGTTCACGTCGTCTCCTCCCGGCGCGGCGGGATGGCCTTGATCGATCGGTCAGTGGATGAACGGGCGCGCATAGCATGGCCACACGCTCGCCGTCATCAGGTCGTCACAGAATACATTATGCCGTTTGTGCATGAGACAGCTTCCAACAGCATTGGCCGATGATCGGCGAAATCCCTAGTCTAGTGGGCATCGCGGCGCTGGCCGTGTTCTCCTGAGAAAAATCTCATCATGTCCCCTGTTGCATCGTTCCGCATCGAGAAAGACCTCCTCGGCACCCTCGAAGTACCTTCTGACGCCTACTACGGCATCCAGACCCTGCGCGCTGTGAACAACTTCCGCCTCTCCGGTGTGCCGCTGTCGCACTACCCGAAGCTGGTCGTCGCCCTGGCGATGGTCAAGCAGGCCGCGGCCGATGCGAACCACAAGCTGGGCCACCTGCCCGCCGACAAGCACGCCGCCATCAGCGAAGCCTGCGCCCGCCTGATCCGCGGTGACTTCCACGACCAGTTCGTGGTGGACATGATCCAGGGTGGCGCCGGTACCTCCACCAACATGAACGCCAACGAGGTGATCGCCAACATCGCCCTGGAAGCGATGGGCCACGCCAAGGGCGAGTACAAGTACCTGCACCCGAACAACGACGTGAACATGGCGCAGTCGACCAACGACGCCTACCCGACCGCCATCCGCCTGGGCCTGCTGCTCGGCCACGACACCCTGCTGGCCAGCCTCGACAGCCTGATCCAGGCCTTCGCCGCCAAGGGCGAGGAGTTCGCCAACGTCCTGAAGATGGGCCGCACCCAGTTGCAGGACGCGGTGCCCATGACCCTCGGCCAGGAGTTCCACGCCTTCGCCACCACCCTGGGCGAAGACCTCGACCGCCTGCGCCGCCTGGCCCCGGAACTGCTGACCGAAGTGAACCTCGGCGGCACCGCCATCGGCACCGGCATCAACGCCGACCCCGGCTACCAGCACCTGGCCGTACAGCGCCTGGCGGCCATCAGCGGCCAGC
Source organism: Pseudomonas delhiensis (assembly GCF_900187975.1). Classification (GTDB taxonomy): domain Bacteria; phylum Pseudomonadota; class Gammaproteobacteria; order Pseudomonadales; family Pseudomonadaceae; genus Pseudomonas; species Pseudomonas delhiensis. The sequence goes on from NZ_FZPC01000017.1 coordinate 20,912, forward strand.
CGGTGGTCCCGGCCGCCGACCTGATCGAGGCCACCTCGGACATGGGCGCCTTCGTGCTGTTCTCCGGCATGCTCAAGCGCACCGCGGTCAAGCTGTCGAAGATCTGCAACGACCTGCGCCTGCTCTCCAGCGGCCCGCGCACCGGCATCAACGAGATCAACCTGCCGCCGCGCCAGCCGGGCAGCTCGATCATGCCGGGCAAGGTCAACCCGGTGATCCCGGAGGCGGTGAACATGTGCGCCTTCGAGATCATGGGCAACGACCTGGCGCTGACCATCGCCGCCGAAGGCGGCCAGCTGCAGCTGAACGTGATGGAGCCGCTGATCGCCTACAAGATCTTCGACTCGATCCGCCTGCTGCAACGCGCCATGGACATGCTGCGCGAGCACTGCATCACCGGCATCACCGCCAACGTCGAGCGCTGCCACCAGTTGGTGGAGCACAGCATCGGCCTGGTGACCGCGCTGAACCCGTACATCGGCTACGAGAACGCCACCCGCATCGCCAAGGTCGCGCTGGAAACCGGCCGCGGCGTCCTGGAACTGGTGCGCGAGGAGAAGCTGCTGGACGAGGCCACCCTGGCCGACATCCTGCGCCCGGAGAACATGATCGCCCCGCGCCTGATCCCGCTGCGCGCCTGATGCACCGCCCGGCGCGAGCCGGGCACGACTCACCGGTCGAGGGGCAGTACCCGCCTCTCACCCTTCAGGGATGGGTTATCCCCCGTCCCTTCTTTTATGCCCGGCGCGACGGGACTTCCCGCAGCGCCACGTCTCACCGGTCGAGAGGATATTCAGCCCTCTCTCCATTCATAGGGACGCCACGGACTGTGGTGTCCCTTTTTTTTTTATGCGTGCATATCCGCCCTGCGGGATGCCGCCGAGCGTAGGGCGAATAACCGTTCGCGGTTATCCGCCGCTACACCTTTCTTGTCGGCAACTTCGTGATTGAGCTTGGTGTGGCTTTGAGGGCTGCTCCGTGCTCGGCGGCGAGTGGCATGGGGCCGAGGTCAAACGGCGGATAACGCCTGGGGCGTTATGCGCCCTACGTTGGGGTGACGGAGCAGGGGGCGGGGAATCAGTCCTGCGCCTGCAGGTGCACACGAATGCGCCGGTTGAGCGCGGCCAGGCGCTCTACCGTGCGGCTGTCTTCTTCGTCGTTGTCTTCAGCGCGTGGCGCCAACTGGCGGGCGCAGAGGTTCAGGGCACTGAGCAGCAACAGTTCGTTGCTGGTGACGTAGGGGAATTTCTGCTTGGCGGCGGCGAGCTCCGCCTGCAACAGGGCGGCGGCCTCCTGCAGGGCGCGCTCCTCGCCGGCCGGCGCCTTGACGCTGTAGTCGCGGCCGAGGATGCGCAGGACGCGCACGCCGTCGTTGCTCATGCGCTGGCGCGGCTGTCGCTGACGCGGCGGACCAGGGCCTGCAGGCGCACGGCGGTGGCGTTGTGCTTCTCTTCCTGCTCCATCAGCTGCAGTTGCAGGGCGTCGTTGTCTTCGCCGGCCTTGCCGAGGCTGTCGCGCAGTTGGGCGTTGTCGTCGGCCAGTTGCTTGTTCTGCTGCAGCAGCTCAGCCACCAGTTGTTCGAGCTGTTCGATAGTGCTGTCGAGCATGGGAGTCTCCGAGGCCGTGGTAAAGGTCGCGGAGGATAAAGAAAAGTCGCCTGTGCGGCCAGGGAAATACACGCTTTCCTGACGGAAAGTATGCTGTCAATTCAATAGCTTAGACGTTGAATTTCGTGAGCTTTCAGCGACTTGGCATCGCACCACTGTAGGAGCGGGCCCTGCCCGCGATTCGCGCGCAGGGCGCGCTCCTACAGTCACTTCAGCGAATCACGCCTTCCTCGCGCAGCAGCTTGAAGATGGCTTCGGCACCGGCTTCCGGGGACAGGTCCTTGAGCACCTGGCCGGTGCCGCCGGAGGCCTTGGCGGTGGCGGCCTTCATGCGTTCGGCGCCGGTCTTGGCCTTGATCACCTTGAGCCGCTTGGGCCGCGGGCGTGCCGGTTGCAGGCTGCTGGCGGCGAGCAGGTCGTCGGCCAGCACTTCCACCTCGCGGGCCTCGACGAAGCCGCGCCGCGCCGGGCCGAAGGCGCTCTGGCGCGCCACCGGGGCGGCGTTGTCGACGCTGGCGACGAAGGGCAGGCGCACCTTCAGCCGGCGCCGCTGGCCGCGCGGCAGGGCCTGCAGCACCTGGGCGCTGCCACCCTCGACCTTTTCCACCTCGGCCAGGCCCACCACCAGCGGCCAGCCCAGGCGTTCGGCGAGGAGGAACGGCAGCATGCCGGAGCCTTCGCCGGTCTCGGCCTGGCTGCCGGTGAGCACCAGTTGCGCGCCGGCGCCGCCGAGGTAGTCGACCAGCGCCGGCAACGCATCGGCGCCGGCTGGTTGTTCCAGCACCGCCAGCTCGTCCAGGCCCATGCCCAGGTAGCTGCGCAGCGCCTCTTCCTGCGGGTTGCCGGCGTGCAGCACCTGCAGGCGCTTGCCGGCCAGGCGCAGGCCCAGTTCGACGGCACGGGCATCCTGCTCGGCACGGCGGGCGCGCCCGGAGGCCGGGTGGGCGCCGATGGAGACCAGGGCGACTACGTTCAGATCGGTCATCGTTCGTACCTATGGATAAGGACCAGCACCATGCTGCGCTCTTGCCTGAAGCCTGCCGCCTGCAGCTTGCAGCCGCTCTCAAGCCGCATCCCGCGCCCCTCCCTGCCGGTACTCCTCGGCCAGGCGGATCAGCGCCTGGAGGATCGCCGTGGAATCGCCGATCACCGAGAGGTCGGCGCGCTTGATCATGTCGCAGCCGGCATCCATGTTCACCGCCACCACCTTGTCGCAGGCGCCAATGCCTTGCAGGTGCTGGATGGCGCCGGAGATGCCCACCGCCAGGTAGACCCGCGCGGTGACCCAGGTGCCGGTGGCGCCGACCTGGCGGTTGCGCGGCATGTGGCCGTCGTCCACCGCCACCCGCGAGGCGCCCTCGGTGGCGCCCAGGGCGGCGGCGGCGCGGTGGAACAGGTCCCAGTCCTGCACGCCGTTGCCGCCGGAAAGGATGAACTCGGCCTCGGCCATGGGAATCTGCGCCGGGTCCACCGCCACCGGGCCGAGGTCCTCGATGCGCGGCAGGTTGCGCGCCACGCCGCCGTCCAGGCCGACCGGGCGGGCCTCGTGGCGCGTCTCGCTGACCGGCTCGGCGCACTCGGCGGCGGCCAGGATCAGCCGCGCCAGCGGCCGCTGCAGGTCCTGCTGGCCGGCGCCAGCGCGGCCGATGCAGTGCTCGCCCTCGGCCTGCCAGACACGGGTGGCCGGGCGCTCGCCGAGGCTGGCGGCCAGGCGCCGGCCCAGCTCGCCGCCGCCGCTGCGGCTGTCGGGCAGCAGCCAGTGGCGCGGGACGAACTGGCCGTCCACGGCGCGCAGCGCCAGCACCCGCTGCTCCGGGGCGTAGCCTTCGTATTCGTCGCCTTCGACCTGCAGCAGGCGGTCGACGCCGGCGGTGTCGAAGGCGCTTTCCTTGTGCTCGCCGAAGACGACGGCCAGCACCGCGCCGGCGTCGCCGGCGAGCTTGCGGGCCAGGCCCAGCAGGTCGCGGTCGTGGCTGGAGAGGCGGCCGCCGACCATGTCCGGCACCACGGCGATGTAGAAGGCCGGCTGCTCGATGAGCTGCAGCGGCAGCTGCACCACTTCCGGCGCGCTGGAGCGCTTGCCGGCGGTGCCCTGCTGGCCGCCGGAGCGGTCGATGCGCCTGATGCCGCTGGGGCCGATGAAGCCGACGGCATGGGGGTTCTTGCGGACCAGGCCATTGGGGCCCGTCCAGCGCACCTCGCCGCCCTGGGCGGCCTGCATGGCCTGGTGCAGCGGGTGCAGGCGGTTGCGGGCGATCCACTCGGCGCGCGGGTCGCGGCGGATGATGTCGCTCATGCTTGGGCCTCCAGCGAGCCTGGGTTTTTCGTAGGAGCGAGCTTGCTCGCGAACCTTTTGGCATTGAGGCTCGGGCTACCCTCTCCCCCCGCCCTCTCCCTGAAGGGAGAGGGAGCTATTCGTGCTGCCCTGTAAGAAACGGTGCATGTGGTCAGTCCAGTGCAGCGGGCAAACCAGCTAGAGCCATAGTTCGCCGTGGCACGGACGGTCCCCTCTCCCTTCAGGGAGAGGGTTAGGGAGAGGGCCTGCGGGCTCACAGCCAGCACAGGCCCCACAGTGAGGAACACCGCTCTCATCAATGCACCTCCACCACTTCTTCCCGCTTAACCGCCGCCGGCTTTTTTGCCGGAGCCTCCGCGCTCTCGACCAGCACCTCCGCCACCAGCTCGGCGATGTCCTTGATCTCCGGGCGCGGGGCGACCACGCCTTCGAGCATCGCGGTGCACTGCGGGCAGCCCACGGCCACCAGTTCGGCGCCGGTCTCCTTGATGTCGACCATGCGCATGTCCGGGATCCGCTGCTTGCCGGGGATGTCGGTGATGGGCGCGCCGCCGCCGCCGCCGCAGCAACGCGAGCGGAAGCCGGAGCGTTGCATCTCCTTCACCTCGATGCCGATGGCCTTGAGCACATTGCGTGGTGCTTCGTACTCGCCGTTGTAGCGGCCCAGGTAGCAGGGGTCGTGGTAGGTGACGCTGTCGGCCTTGCTCTGGCCGAGTTGCAGCGCGCCGCTCTTCACCAGTTCGTCGATGAAGGTGGTGTGGTGCAGCACTTCGTAGCTGCCGCCCAGGGCGCCGTATTCGTTCTTCAGCACGTGGAAGCTGTGCGGGTCGCAGCTGACGATGCGCTTGAAGCGGTACTGCGCCAGGGTGGCGATGTTGCGTTTGGCCAGGCTCTGGAAGGTCGCCTCGTCGCCCAGGCGGCGGGCCACGTCGCCGCTGTCGCGTTCTTCCAGGCCGAGCACGGCGAAGTCCACCCTGGCGGCCTTGAGGATCTTCACGAAGGCACGCAGGGTGCGCTGGTTGCGCATGTCGAAGGCGCCGTCGCCGACCCAGAACAGCACCTCGGCCTGCTTCTGCTCGCTCATCAGCGGCAGGTTCAGGTCGGCCGCCCAGTTCAGCCGGCCGCCGGGGGCGAAGCCGCCGGGGTTGTCGGTGGCGATCAGGTTCTCCAGCACCTCGGCGCCCTTGTTCGGGGTGGCGCCCTTCTCCAGGGTGAGGTGGCGGCGCATGTCGACGATGGCGTCGACGTGCTCGATCATCATCGGGCATTCCTCGACGCAGGCGCGGCAGGTGGTGCAGGACCACAGCGTCTCGGCGTCGACCAGGGCCTTGCCTTCCAGCGAGACGATGGGCTGGTGCGGGCCGCCGCTGTGTTCGCCCAGGGGTTTGCCGGGATAGGGGGAACCGGCGAACCTGGCGTCGTTGCCGCCGGCCAGGCCGATGACCATGTCCTGGATCAGCTTCTTCGGGTTCAGCGGCTGGCCGGCGGCGAAGGCCGGGCACATGGCCTCGCACTTGCCGCACTGCACGCAGGCGTCGAAGCCCAGCAGCTGGTTCCAGGTGAAGTCGGTGGGCTTTTCCACGCCCAGCGGGGCCATGGGGTCGCTCAGGTCCAGGGCCTTGAGGCCGGTGGAGCGGCCGCCGCCGAAGCGCTCGGCGCGGCGGTGCCAGGCCAGGTGCAGGGCGCCGGCGAAGGCGTGCTTCATCGGCCCGCCCCAGGTCATGCCGAAGAACAGCTCGGACACGCCCCAGGCCACGCCGATGGCGAGGATGGCCGCCAGGAACCAGCCGCCGAAACCTTCCGGAAGGATGCCGGCCACGGGCAGGGTGGCGATGAAGAAGCTCGCCGAGAACATCAGCAGGCTCTTCGGCAAGCGCATCCACGGGCCTTTCGACAGCCGCGAAGGCGGGTCGAGACGGCGCTTGGCGACGAACAGCGCGCCACCGAACATCAACGCCGTGGCCGCCAGCAGGGCGAAGCCGAGGATGCGGCTGTGCAAACCAAAGCCATGCACGACGATCGCCAACAGCGCCGCCAGGACGAAGCCGCCGGCGGTGGCCACGTGGGTCTTGGACATGTACTTGTCGCGCTCGACCACATGGTGCAAATCCACCAGGTAGCGGCGCGGCATGGCCAGCAGGCCGCCGAGCCAGTCGACCGGCGCGGGCCGCCCGCGACGCCACATGGCGAAGCGCTTCACGGCGCCGAATGCGGCCAGTGCCACGGCGGAGAAAAGGAGAACAGGAAGCAGTGTGCTCAACATGGATAACCACCTTGGCCGCAGCTGCAAGCGACAAGCCTCAAGCTGCAAGCAAGAGCCAAATCCCGCTCCGGCTCTTGCTTGCGGCCTACAGCTTGCAGCTTGGCGCTGCTCTTAGAAGTCCTTGCACAGCCGCAGCGCGTCGTAGATCGCCGCGTGGGTGTTGCGCTGGGCCACGCAGTCGCCGATGCGGAACAGCAGGTAGCCGTCGCCAGGCTCGGAAAGGCACGGTTGCGGCTTGATCGCGAACAGCGCCTCGACGTCGATCTGGCCCTTGTTGCGCGAGCCCTGCTTGAGCGCGTAGTACAGGCTCTCGTCCGGCCGCACGCCGTTCTCCACGACCACCTGGTCGACCACCCGCTCCTCTTTCGCGCCGGTGTATTCGTTCTCCAGCACGGCCACCAGCTTGTCGCCCTCGCGGTAGACCTTCTCCAGCATCAGGTCGCCGGTCATGATCACTTCCTTGGGGTACATGCTGCGGTAGTAGGTGGGGAAGGTGGTGCCGCCGATGGCCACGCCGGGCTTGATGTCGTCGGTGACGATCTCCACCAGCGCGCCCTTGTCGGCGAGGAAGTCGGCCACCGACATGCCGCTGAACTCGCAGATGGTGTCGTAGACCAGCACGTTCTTGCCGGGGGCGACCTTGCCGTCGAGGATGTCCCAGCTGCTCACCACCAGGCCCTCGGCGGCGCCCCAGTGCTCGTTCTGCTCGAGGAACGGGTGGCCGCCGTTGGCCAGCACCACGATGTCCGGGCGCAGGTCCATGATGGTGTCGGCATCGGCACCGGTGCCCAGGCGCAGGTCGATGCCCAGGCGCGCCAGCTCCAGTTGGTACCAGCGGGTGATGCCGGCGATCTGGTCGCGCTGCGGCGCCTTGGCGGCGGTGGTGATCTGCCCGCCGAGCTGGTCCTTCTTCTCGAACAGGGTCACGTCGTGGCCGCGCTCGGCCGCCACCCGCGCGGCCTCCATGCCGGCCGGGCCGCCGCCGACCACCACCACCTTGCGCTTCACGCCGGTGGTCTTCTCGATGATGTGCGGCACGCCCATGTATTCGCGGCTGGTGGCGGCGTTCTGGATGCACAGCACGTCCAGGCCCTGGTACTGGCGGTCGATGCAGTAGTTGGCGCCGACGCACTGCTTGATCTGGTCCACCTGGCCCATCTTGATCTTGGCGATCAGGTGCGGATCGGCGATGTGCGCGCGGGTCATGCCGACCATGTCCACGTAGCCGCCTTCGAGGATGCGCGTGGCCTGGTTCGGGTCCTTGATGTTCTGCGCGTGCAGCACCGGCACGTCGACCACTTCCTTGATGCCCGCCGCCAGGTGCAGGAAGGGCTCCGGCGGGTAGGTCATGTTGGGGATGACGTTGGCCAGGGTGTTGTGGGTGTCGCAGCCGGAGCCGACCACGCCGATGAAGTCGAGCATGCCGGTGTCGCTGTAGTACTTGGCGATCTGCTTCATGTCCTCGTGGGACAGGCCGTCGGGGTGGAACTCGTCGCCGCAGATGCGCATGCCCACGCAGAAGTCGTCGCCGACTTCCTTGCGCACCGCCTTGAGCACTTCCAGGCCGAACTTCATGCGGCCCTCGAAGGTGCCGCCCCATTCGTCGGTGCGCTTGTTGACCCGCGGGCTCCAGAACTGGTCGATCATGTGCTGGTGCACGGCGGACAGCTCGACGCCGTCCAGGCCACCTTCCTTGGCGCGACGGGCAGCCTGCGCGTAGTTGCCGATCACCCGCCAGATCTCTTCCGGCTCGATGGTCTTGCAGGTGGCGCGGTGCACCGGTTCGCGGATGCCCGAGGGCGACATCAGGGTCGGCCAGTTGAAGCCGTCCCAGCGCGAGCGGCGGCCCATGTGGGTAATCTGGATCATGATCTTGGCCCCATGCTTGTGCATGGCGTCGGCCAGGTTCTGGAAGTGCGGGATGATGCGGTCGGTGGACAGGTTCACCGAGCTCCACCATTCCTGCGGGCTGTCGATGGCCACCACCGAGGAACCGCCGCAGATGGCCAGGCCGATGCCGCCCTTGGCCTTCTCCTCGTAGTACTTCACGTAGCGCTCGGTGGTCATGCCGCCGTCGGTGGCGTAGACCTCGGCGTGGGCGGTGGAGAGCACGCGGTTGCGGATGGTCAGCTTGCCGATCTGGATCGGCTGGAACATTGCCTCGAAAGCCATTGCGGCATCCTCACGGAATCAGAGGTTCTTGTTGTCTGGCGGCCATGCGGGCCGCTTGTTCGCGAGCAAGCTCGCTCCTACGGGGAGCGCCAGGTCAGAGCGGCTTGACGATGAACAGGCCGTCGTCGTGGCCTTCTTCCGAGCCGCTGTAGACCTGCTCGGCCACGGTGCGGATGCTGCTGCCGCGGGCGGCGAGAATCTGGTCCATGGCGCCGGCGAACCAGCCGGTGAACATGTAGTCGACCTTGCGGTTGACCTTGCCGTACACGTACACGAAGGCGGAGTGCTTCAGGCGCACCTGGGCGGTGCCCTTGTCGAGGTCGATCTGCTCGATCTGGAACAGGCCCCAGCCACGCTGGGACAGGCGCTTCATGTAGTGCTCGAACACCGCCACGCCTTCGATGCCATGGCATTCGGCTTCCTTCTCGCACCAGTGCCAGGCGGACTTGTAGCCGGCCTTGTAGAGGATTTCGGCATAGCGCTCGGCGCCCAGCTCCTCCTCGATGCCCATGTGGTTGTTGACGAAGAAGTGCCGCGGCACGTAGAGCATCGGCAGGGCGTCGGTGGTCCAGACACCGGTTTCGCTGTCGACTTCGATGGGCAGTTCGGGGGCGTGTTTGGCCATGGCTCGGTTCTCGGAATCCGGTTGATGATCTTGGCCGGCGGGGCGCCGGCATGGTGGGTATCGCTGCGCTCCACCCACCCTACGAAGGAAGTCGGCGGCCCGGGCTCACTCGCCCCAGACGTCCGCCAGGACGCGCACCCAGTTCTCGCCCATGACCTTGCGCACCACGTGCTCGGGCATGCCGCGCCCCAGCAGCGTCTCGGTGAGGTTGGGGAACTCGCCCACGGTGCGGATGCCCAGCGGGTTGACGATCTTGCCGAAGTTGGTCAGGCGGCGGGCGTAACCCTTGTCGTGGGTCAGCCACTCGAAGAAGTCCTGGCCGTGGCCCTGGGTGAAGTCGGTGCCGATGCCGATGGCGTCCTCGCCGACGATGTTCATCACGTACTCGATGGCCTCGGCGTAGTCGTCGATGGTCGAGTCGATGCCCTTGGCGAGGAAGGGCGCGAACATGGTCACGCCGACGAAGCCGCCGTGGTCGGCGATGAACTTCAGCTCTTCGTCGGACTTGTTGCGCGGGTGCTCTTTCAGCCCGGAAGGCAGGCAGTGGGAGTAGCAGACCGGCTTCCTGGATTCGAGGATGACTTCCTCGGAAGTCTTGGAGCCGACGTGGGACAGGTCGCACATGACGCCGACGCGGTTCATCTCGGCGACGATCTCGCGGCCGAAGCCGGAGAGCCCGCCGTCACGCTCGTAGCAGCCGGTGCCGACCAGGTTCTGGGTGTTGTAGCACATCTGCACGATGCCCACGCCCAGCTGCTTGAACACCTCGACGTAGCCGATCTGGTCCTCGAACGCGTGGGCGTTCTGGAAGCCGTAGAGGATGCCGGTCTTGCCCAGCTCCTTGGCGCGGCGGATGTCGGCGGTGCTGCGGACCGGGATGACCAGGTCGCTGTTTTCGCGGATCAGCTTGTTGCTGGCGACTATGTTGTTCACCGTGGCCTGGAAGCCTTCCCACACGGACACGGTGCAGTTGGCGGCGGTCAGCCCGCCCTTGCGCATGTCCTCGAAGAGTTCGCGGTTCCACTTGGCGATGATCAGGCCATCGATGACGATGCTGTCGGCGTGAAGTTCGGCTGGGCTCATCTGGCGTCTCTCTATATCAGGCAAGGCTTGTCAGGCTTGGCGCGCCGGGACTTGTGCCGGCGCTTTGGGGGCAGCATATCCCCGGGTCGCGGGGCGGCCCGACTCGAAAACGACCAGGGTCGTACCGAAAGCGTCAAGGCGGCGACATGCGCGACGCCGAAGGCGTCGCGGACGGGTATATGGGTATGAGGGCGGCGGTTTAGAGAGCCTGGGGGAATGAGCGGGATGATCCCGGGCGCGCTTCGGGCTCGATCACGGAACACCTGTTTCCGGGCACTCCGGGCTCGACCGCGAAGCCAGGCATGAGTTGGGTGAAGCGGCGGATAACCGCGAACGGTTATTCGCCCTACGCCAGGGTTGGGCCGGGTGTAGGGCGCATAACGCCTACGGCGTTATCCGCCGTAACGATTCCGCCAACAAGCCACCAGGTTCCACACCATCAGCACGCCGACGACCACCGAACTGCCATAGAACAGCAGGCTATCCACGCTCTCCCCTCCGAAATGCAGGCGCCCCCAGTGAAGGGGGCGCCGGGTGGACCTGGGTTTACTCGTGGGCGACCAGCCGCGCGTGGGCGGACTCTTCGCCGAGGTTGTTGAGCATGCGCTCGCTGTACCAGTCGAGGAAGTTGATCACGCCGAACTCGTAGGTCTTCGAATACGGGCCCGGCTGGTAGGCGGTGGAGTTGATCCCGCGCTGGTTCTCCTCGGCCAGGCGGCGGTCCTGGTCGTTGGTGGCGTCCCACACCTCGCGCAGGCGCTGCACGTCGTAGTCCACGCCTTCCACCGCGTCCTTGTGCACCAGCCACTTGGTGGTGACGACGGTTTCCTGCGCGCTGATCGGCCACACGGTGAAGACGATCAGGTGGTCGCCCATGCAGTGGTTCCAGGAGTGCGGCAGGTGGAGGATGCGCATCGAGCCCAGATCGGGGTTCCTGATGCGGCCCATCAACTTCCTGCTGCCCGGTTTGCCGTCCATGGTCATGGACACGGTGCCGTCGAGCAGCGGCATGCGCACGATGCGGTTGCGCAGGCCGAAGCTGGCGTGGGCGTAGGGGATCTTCTCCTCGTCCCAGGCCTTGGTGCAGGCCGCCACCTGGTCCTTGAACGCCTGGCTGGCGCGCGGGTCGGTGACGTCGTCCCACTCCAGCAGGGTCTTCAGCAGCTCCGGGTGCGAGCCGTTGCAGTGGTAGCACTCGCGGTTGTTCTCGATCACCAGCTTCCAGTTGGCCGCTTCCCTGATGGTGGTCTGCACGGCGACCTTGGTGTTCTCCATGTCGTACGGCTCCATGTAGTGCTCGAGCGTACGCAGGAAGTCGTCGATGGCCGGCGGGTTCTCGGCCAGGGAGATGAAGATGTAGCCGCCGGCGGTCTTCACGTTCACGGGCTTGAGGCTGTAGTCCTTCATGTCGAAGTCGGCGCCCATCTCGGTGCCGGCGAACAGCAGGCGGCCGTCCAGCTCGTAGGTCCACTGGTGGTAGGGGCAGACTAGCTTGGCCACCTTGCCCTTGTCGCTCACGCACAGGCGCGAGCCGCGGTGGCGGCAGACGTTGTGGAAGGCGTGGATCTTGCCTTCGGCGCCGCGCAGCACGATGACCGGGTTGTCGCCGACCTGCACGGTGAGGAAGTTGCCCTTGGCGGGGATCTCGCAGGTCATGCCGGCGATCAGCCATTCCTTCTGGAAGATCTCCTGCATGTCGAGCCTGAACAGGCGCTCGTCGTTGTAGAACGGCTGCGGCAGGGAGAAGGAATGGTCACGGGTACGCAGCATTTCGGCGGTGGCCTTGCGGGCCTGTTCCAGCGGATCGCCCAGACTCAGGGTGGTGGTGACGTCCATCGGTTGGTCCTCATGCCCCGCCGGGAGGCGGCGGTGGCGAAATTGGGTGGCTGATAACGGTTCTACGCTACGCAAGGTGGCTTTCACGGCCTTCGGCACTGCGGTGGCTCCGCAATCCCGCCCTGCCGATGGACGGGGCCCGCGGCGGCGGGCGTGAAGGTCAGACGCTCTACTGGATTACCTTCGTCTCGGCTGGAAGGCAGTGTGCGTCCGGGCCCTGCGGGTGCCTTATCCATGGGCGACACGACCGCATCCGTTTCCGACGCGGTAGCCCGCGCCCCAGGCGGCAGGTCGCGATAAGCATGCAAATGTCGCTGGCAGGTAAATGGGGGGCACGGCGCGTGCGCACAATCGGCCCCATCAGGCATGCCGGAAAGGCCGGGGCGAGCGTCCCCCGCCCGGCGCTGCCCCATTCGGCCGGGAAACGGCCTGCGTGCGCGGAGAGACATCATGTCGACCAGCAACTTCCTCAATCCGGTGAACACCCAGACCTGGACCAACGGCCGCCACCTGGTGCGCTGCGTCAAGGCCATCCAGGAGACCTGGGACGTACGCACCTTCTGCTTCATGGCCGACCAGCCGATCCTGTTCTTCTTCAAGCCCGGGCAGTTCGTCACCCTGGAGCTGGAGATCGACGGCCAGCCGATCATGCGCTCCTACACCATCTCCAGCTCGCCCTCGGTGCCCTACAGCTTCTCCATCACCATCAAGCGGGTACCCGGCGGCAAGGTCTCCAACTGGCTGCACGACAACCTCAAGGAAGGCGACGTCGTCCCGGTGCACGGCCCGGTGGGCAACTTCAACGCCATCGACTTCCCCACCGACAAGGCGCTGTTCCTCTCCGGCGGCGTCGGCATCACCCCGGTGATGTCCATGGCGCGCTGGTTCTTCGACACCAACGGCGCGGTGGACATGGTCTTCGTGCACAGCGCGCGCACGCCGAAAGACATCATCTACCACCGCGAGCTGGACCACATGGCCTCGCGCATCGCCAACTTCAAGGTCCACCTGATCTGCGAGAAGTACGAGATGGGCGAGGCCTGGGCCGGCTACCGCGGCTTCCTGAACAAGGCCATGCTGCAGCTGATAGCGCCGGACTTCCTCGAACGCGAGGTGTTCTGCTGCGGCCCCACGCCCTACATGCACGCGATCAAGCGCCTGCTCGAAGCCGAAGGCTACGACATGTCCCGCTACCACGAGGAAGCCTTCGGCCCGACCCCGCCGGAAGTCCGCGCCGACGTGAAGGAACTGGCCGCCGAAGCCGCCGAGGCCCCGGAAATTCCCGCCGCCGACCTGCACAACGTGGAGTTCTGCGAAACCGGCAAGAGCATCCGCGTGGCCCCCGGCGAAACCGTCCACGCCGCCGCCGCCAAGCTCGGCCTGCACATCCCCAAGGCCTGCGGCATGGGCATCTGCGGCACCTGCAAGGTGATGAAGCGCTCCGGCGAGGTGGACATGGAACACAACGGCGGCATCACCGACGAGGACGTGGCCGAGGGCTACATCCTGTCGTGCTGCAGCGTGCCGAAGGGGGATGTGGTGATCGAGTATTGAGCTCTCTCGGATAGGCCTCGGAGCGATAGTTCGACCCCGCTCCCTCTCCCTAACCCTCTCCCTGAAGGGAGAGGGGACCGTTCGGAGCGCTTGGATGCTCTGGAGTCAGCCGGCAACTCCGTCGGTTTCCGGCTGAAACCATCACTTCTCCCGGCACGGACTAGCCCCCTCTCCCTTCAGGGCGGGGCGCGCAGCCGAGGGCTGGGGAGAGGGCGCTCTACCCCCAAGCACCAGTCCCCCAAGGAATCCCAACCCGAAGATTTTTCAATTGCCCTCCCCGGCCCAAAGGCTAAACACTCGTTCAACAGCTCAAGGGACGAGTCCGCCATGCCCAGCTTCACCCAGACCTACTACGAAGCCACCTCCGAGAAACCGGCCTTCCCCGCGCAAACGGGCCGCCTAGACACCCGCGTGTGCATCCTCGGCGGCGGCCTGGCCGGGCTCAACACCGCCCTGGGCCTGGCCGAACGCGGCATCGCCGACGTGGCGCTGCTGGAATCGCACTACGTCGGCCACGGCGCCTCGGGGCGCAACGGCGGCTTCGTCTTCGGCGGCTACAGCCTGGGCAACGCCGACCTGCTCGCCACCCTCGGCGCCGAGGAAGCCCGCCGGCTCTACCACCTGACCCTCGAAGCGGTCGACCTGATCCGCCAGCGCGCGCGCCGCTACGGCATCGACTGCGACCTGGTGGACGAAGGCGTGATCCTCGCCAACTGGTTCAACGACCCGGCCCGCCTGGAAAAGCCCCGGCGCCTGATGAAGGAAGCCTACGGCGTGGACTGGGAGCCGATCTCCGCCGGCGCGCTCAGGGAACAGCTCAAGACCGAGCGCTACTTCGGCGGCCTGCTGGAACGCAACGCCTTCCACTTCCACCCGTTGAAATACGTGCGCGGCGTGGCCCGCACCGCGGCGGGAATGGGCGTGCGCATCCACGAAGACTCGCCGGTCCTGGGCATCGAGAAGCGCGACGGGCGCTTCGTGGTGCGCACCGCCAGCGGCGAAGTGCACGCCGAACAGGTGGTGTTCTGCGGTGGCGGCTACGCCCGCGGCGTGTACCGCCCCATCGAGCGCGCGGTGCTGCCCATCGCCACCTACGTCATCGCCACAGAGCCCCTGGGCGAGCGCCTGAAGGACGCCATCGCCAGCCAGGCCGCGGTCTACGACACCCGCTTCGCCTTCGACTACTACCGCCCGCTGGCCGACACCCGCATCCTCTGGGGCGGGCGCATCTCCATCCTCGACCGCGGCCCGGCCGCCATCGCCGCCCTGCTCAGGCGCGACCTGACGCTGGTTTATCCACAGCTGGAAGACGTGAAGGTCGAGTACTCCTGGGGCGGCCTGATGAGCTACGGCCGCCACCAGATGGCGCAGATCGGCCAGGACGAAGCCGGCATCTGGCACGCCATCGGCTTCGGCGGCCACGGCATGGCGCCGACCACCGTGGCCGGCGAAGTGCTCGCCGACGCCATCAGCGGCGCCAGGGCGGTGCCGGCCGGCTTTGCCCGCTTCGGCCTGACGTGCGCCTTCGGCCTGGCCGGCCTGCTCGCCGCTCAGGCCACCTACACCGCCTACGAGGCCCGCGACGCCCTCGACAGCCGCCGTCTCAACGGCTAGCGCTGGTGCCCGGCGCGCTACCGGTCTAAGGTCGTTGCAAGCCTTCAGACCGGAGTACCCATGGCGACCAAGACCACCCCCAACCGCCAGCAGACGCACCTGGCCGTACTGATCGACGCCGACAACGCCCCCGCCGCCATCGTCGAGGGCCTGTTCGAGGAGATCGCCAAGTACGGCGTGGCCAGCGTCAAGCGCATCTACGGCGACTGGACCCAGCCGCAGCTGGGCAAGTGGAAGCAGGTGCTGCTCGACCACTCCATCCAGCCGATCCAGCAGTTCGCCTACACCAAGGGCAAGAACGCCACCGACAGCGCGCTGATCATCGACGCCATGGACCTGCTCTACACCCGCCGCTTCGACGGCTTCTGCCTGGTCTCCAGCGACAGCGACTTCACCCGCCTGGCCGCCCGCCTGCGCGAGGAAGGCCTGATGGTCTACGGCTTCGGCGAAAGCAAGACACCGGACCCCTTCGTACGCGCCTGTGACAAATTCATCTACACCGAGATCCTCCGCGCCGACCCGGTGACCCCGGCGGAACCGGCGGAAACCGGCCAGCCCCAGGAGCCCAAGGCGCCAGCCGCCAAGCCCAAGCCCCAGCGGGTGCCGCTGGACTTCATCGCCAAGGTGCTCGACGACATCGCCGACGACGAGGAAGACTGGGTGCAGCTGGGTGCCCTCGGCCAGAACATCAGCAAGCTGCGCCCGGCCTTCGACCCGCGGCTGTACGGCTTCAAGAAACTCAGCGACCTGATCAAGGGCCACCCCAAGCGCTTCGAACTGCAGGCCCGGGGCGGCAGCAACAGCGGCGGCAAGGACCTGTACGCGCGCAACGTGCGCAAGTGAGCCGCGTCAAAGGCACGGGATAGAGCGAACCGGTATGCTGGGCCGGTCATCCAGGAGGAAAACCATGACCGCCCTACCCCGCAACCTCTTTGCCGCCCTGCTGCTCGGCCTGGCCCTGTGCGCCAGCGCCCAGGCCTCGACGCTGCGCTGCGGCACGCAGCTGATCAGCGAAGGCGACAAGATGGACGCGGTGCTGGAGAAATGCGGCGCGCCGGCCCAGCGCGAGGTGATCCCACCCACCCCGCCCCGCCGCGGTCCGGACGGCAAGTTCATCCCCGGCGGCCCGACCCTCGAAGTCTGGACCTACCCTCCACAGAACGGCGCCACGCGGGTACTGCGCTTCCGCGAAGGCATCCTGACGCAGATCGATACCGAGTTCCGCTGATCCCTGCTGCTTTCCGCTCTTCGTAGGAGCGAGCTTGCTCGCGAACCGCCTTCAACCACCCAGCCGCGTAGCCATCTCACCCATAACGATGGCCACCAACGCCCGCAGCAGTCGAACCTCGCCAGCCAGCGTGGCACGCAATTCCGGCCGAACGGCCGATAACGCCAGATTCTCCTGCTCGACCTCCGCAAGCAGCGCCTGTGCCTGCTCCCGCACTGCCCTGGTGAGCCTTGCCACATGCTCGCGCGCCGTAGCCGGCTTGATGCCCATGGCCTCACCGGCTGCCACCAGCAGCGCCCCATCGATCTCCTGTAGACGCTCGGTACCCAGAATCGGCCAGGCCATAGCGGCCTGCTGCGGCCAACGCTCCTGCTCGAATGCCCGAGTCCCGTATACAGCCGTGCAGAGCAGATCGTAGAAAGGAGCAAGGTTGAAACCCCGGCGCGTGACCAGCAGGCTCAAGTTCTTCAGGTGCGCATCCTCGTTGCCCACCAGCACATTGAACACCAGCCAGCGGAACAGGCTCAGGCGCGCCCTCACCGAAGGCCGGCTATCGCTGGCGATCTCGCGCAGGCGCTCGATGCTGCCCTGGTTGTACTTGAAGGCACGGTCCAGGCCGAGCAACTGGCAGGCATCGATGCAATGCAGGCGCTCCCAGCCGCCCCCGACCTGGCGGCGGTCGAAACGCTGCACCAGGTACACCGGCTGCGGCACATAGCGCCGATGCACGGTGGGCACCTCCAGCCCGACACGCGCGGCCAAGGTCATCACGAACCACTCGTTGATCACCGAATGAGCCCATGCCGGGTCCGGGTGGTCGGGCTTGAGGATGTGCGTCGAGGGAGTGCTGCCGATGGGTTCGAACAAGTCGCTGCCATCGAATACGACAGCCACCTTGTGCTGCGCCCCAGCCAGCGACATGCGCTTGGCCGCGCGCTCGGCCAGCGGCACCTGGGGCATCTGCTGGATGCGCCGGGATAGCTCCGTATCGGGCAATGCGCGTAGTTCGCCGGGCGCCGGCAGTTGCCCCGGTGGCAGCAAGGTGAGCGAACCCGCCGACTCGGCGCCGAAGTGCCCCAGCAGGCCGAAAGCATCCGCCTCCGCCAAGCGCGCCGCTCCCGCCAACAGGCGTCGCTGGCCCTCCTCCGGCAGCAGATTGTCGAAGTACCACTGCACCGGACGCTGGCTTGCGCCATCCACATGGGGCTCGCTGCGAAGCGGCAGCCCCGGACACAACGGATAGGCCTCGGGCGCATCCAGCCACTCGCGGGAATAGGCGAACGCCCAGGCGCCGTTGTTCTCCTCCAGGCTGCCGACGCGGGTCTGGTTGATCCAGGCATCCAGTTGCCGAACCATCAGCCCTCCTTGCCGTCTTCAGCCTTGTGGATAAGCCGTTGCAGCTGTTGCCGGGTCGGCTCCGCGTACTCCTCCGGCACCTCGATGGAGACTTGCAGGCCAAACTCCTGCAGGACCTGGAACAGTTTGCCCCACTGCACGCGTTCGGCACCGCGCTCGACCTTGCCGAGGAAGTTCTCGCTCACACCGATGCTGCCGGCGGCATCGTCCTGGCGCAGGTTCATGGCCTTGCGGCTGGCGCGTACCAGCAGGCCGAGGGTGGCAGGTGAGTCGATATCGACTTTCATGAATAATCCTCATGACTGTGAGGATTTCGTGCCGACCAGCACAAAAAACAACTAAATCCTCACGATTGCGAGGATTCTAGACCCTAACGACGGATGTTCAATTAAATCCGCATGAGCGTGAGGATTATGTGCGCTGGCTTAGAGCTGTTCGCGAGCAAGCTCGCTCCTACACGTACATCGGAAATATCGCCATGTCCCAGCCCAAGGGCGTGGCTATTCACCGATTGATGGGTATCGCTTCATGCCTGGCAAAACGAAAAAGGCCGGTCTCTCGACCGGCCTTTCCCTTACCTCACGCCACCTCAGCTATTGCTGGGGAAAGCGAACTGCGCCGCCTCGTGGCTCTTGCGCTGCGGCCAGCGCTGGGTGATGGCCTTGCGCTTGGTGTAGAAGCGCACGCCGTCCGGGCCGTAGGCGTGGAGGTCGCCGAACAGCGAGCGCTTCCAGCCGCCGAAGCTGTGGTAGGCCACCGGGACCGGCAGCGGGACGTTGACGCCGACCATGCCCACTTCGATCTCGTCGCAGAACAGGCGGGCGGCTTCGCCGTCGCGGGTGAAGATGCAGGTGCCGTTGCCGTATTCGTGGTCGTTGATCAGCTGCATGGCTTCTTCCAGGCTGTTCACGCGGACGATGCACAGGACCGGGCCGAAGATTTCTTCCTTGTAGATGGTCATTTCCGGGGTCACGCGGTCGAACAGGGTGCCGCCGAGGAAGAAGCCGTTCTCATGGCCGGCGACCTTGTAGCCGCGGCCGTCGACGACCAGCTCGGCGCCCTGCTCTACGCCGCTGTCGATGTAACCGGTGACCTTGTCGCGTGCCGCGCCGGTGACCAGCGGGCCCATGTCCAGGCCGCAGGAGGTGCCGGCGCCGATCTTCAGGCCCTTGACCTGCGGGACGATCTTCTGCACCAGGGCGTCGGCGATCTGGTCGCCCACGCACACGGCCACCGAGATGGCCATGCAGCGCTCGCCGCAGGAGCCGTAGGCGGCGCCCATCAGCGCGCTGACGGCGTTGTCCAGGTCGGCGTCGGGCATCAGCACGGCGTGGTTCTTGGCGCCGCCCAGGGCCTGCACGCGCTTGCCGCGCTTGGTGCCTTCGCTGTAGATGTACTCGGCGATCGGGGTCGAGCCGACGAAGCTCAGGGCCTTGACTTCCGGGGCCTCGATCAGCGCGTCCACCGCGCCCTTGTCGCCGTGCACCACGTTCAGCACGCCTTTGGGCAGGCCGGCTTCCTGGAACAGTTCGGCGATCAGCAGGGTGGAGCTGGGGTCGCGCTCGGACGGCTTGAGGATGAAGGTGTTGCCGCAGGCGATGGCCAGCGGGTACATCCACAGCGGCACCATGGCCGGGAAGTTGAACGGGGTGATGCCGGCGACCACGCCGATGGGCTGGAAGTCGCTCCAGGCGTCGATGTTCGGGCCGACGTTGCGGCTGTACTCGCCCTTGAGGATTTCCGGGGCGGCGGTGGCGTACTCGACGTTCTCGATGCCGCGCTTCAGCTCGCCGGCGGCGTCTTCGAGGGTCTTGCCGTGTTCTTCGCTGATCAGTTTGACGATGCGCTCTTCGTTGGCTTCGAGCAGTTGCTTGAAGCGGAACAGCACCTGGGCGCGCTTGGCCGGCGGGGTGTTGCGCCAGGCCGGGAAGGCGGCCTTGGCGGCGTCGATGGCCTGCTGCACGGTCTCGCGGCTGGCCAGCGGGACCTTGTGGATGGCTTCACCGGTGGACGGGTTGTAGACGTCGGCGGTGCGGCCGGTGTCGGCGATCAGCTCGCCGCCGATCAGGTGCTTGATGGTGGTCATCGTCTTGTCTCTTCTCGCTGAAAGTGTGGGATATCGGGCCTCGAAGAGCCCCTCTCCCCAGCCCTCTCCCTGAAGGGAGAGGGGGCTTGTTCGGTGTGTTGGGTGGGCCGCGGAGCCCGCCGGGGACTGCACTCTAAGGCGAGTCTCCCGGCGCTGCCTACGCGCGGGCCCGCGTGCTCAACGCTGCTTGAGCTCGATCTCGATGAAGGCCACTTCGTGGTCGCAGGGGTTGATCACGTTGTGCTCGGTGCCGATCTGGCGGGTGTAGCTCTGGCCCAGGACCAGCGGCGCGCGCCGCTCGCCCTCGGGGGTTTCCAGCAGCAGCTCGCCGCCGGTCACCGGGACCACCACGTACTCCATGCCGTGGCGGTGCCAGCCGGTCTCGGCCCCGGGGGCGAAGCGCCACTCGGTGACCAGGACCTTGTCGTTGTCGATCTGCACCGTCGGGACGGCCTTGGGACGCTCGCTCACTTAGGCCACCCCGTTCAGGGCTTCGCCGACCGCGTCGAACAGGCGGTCGAGGTCTTCGGGCTTGGCGTTGAAGGTCGGGCCGAACTGCAGGGTGTCGCCGCCGAAGCGCACGTAGAAGCCTTCCTTCCACAGCTTCATGCTGGTCTCGAACGGGCGCACGATGGCGTCGCCGTCGCGGGCGGCGATCTGGATGGCGCCGGCCAGGCCGCAGTTGCGGATGTCGATGACGTTCTTCGCGCCCTTGATGCCGTGCAGGGCCTTCTCGAAGTGCGGCGCCAGCTCGGCGGACTGCTGGATCAGGTTTTCCTTCTGCAGCAGGTCCAGCGCGGCGATGCCGGCGGCGCAGGCGACCGGGTGGGCGGAGTAGGTGTAGCCGTGGCCGAATTCCACCGCGTATTCCGGCAGGTTCTGGCCCATGAAGGTGTCGTAGATCTCGCTGCTGGCGATGACCGCGCCCATGGGCACGGCGCCGTTGGTGACCTGCTTGGCGACGTTCATGATGTCCGGGGTCACGCCGAAGTATTCGGCGCCGGTGGCCTTGCCCATGCGGCCGAAGGCGGTGATGACTTCGTCGAAGATCAGCAGGATGTTGTTGGCGTCGCAGATTTCGCGCAGGCGCTGCAGGTAACCCTTCGGCGGCACGATCACGCCGGCGGAACCGGACATCGGCTCGACGATCACGGCGGCGATGTTGGAAGCGTCGTGCAGTTCGATCAGCTTCAGCAGTTCGTTGGCCAGCTCGACGCCGCCGGTCTCGGCCGCGCCCCTGGTGAAGGCCATGCCCGGCTGCAGGGTGTGCGGCAGGTGGTCGACGTCCATCAGCGGGCCGAACATCTTGCGGTTGCCGCCGATGCCGCCCAGGGCGGTGCCGGCGACGTTCACGCCGTGGTAGCCACGGGCGCGGCCGATCAGCTTGGTCTTCTGTGCCTGGCCCTTGATGCGCCAGTAGGCGCGGGCCATCTTGATCGAGGTGTCGGCGCACTCGGAACCCGAGCCTGTGAAGAACACGTGGTTGAGGTTGCCGGGGGTGAGGTTGGCGATCTTCTCGGCCAGCTGGAAGGACAGCGGGTGGCCGTACTGGAAGCCCGGGGAGTAGTCGAGGGTGGTCAGCTGCCTGGCCACCGCGTCGGCGATTTCCTTGCGCGAGTGACCGGCGCCGCAGGTCCACAGGCCGGACAGGCTGTCGTAGACGCGACGGCCCTTGTCGTCCACCAGGTAGCTGCCTTCGGCGGCGACGATGATGCGCGGGTCCTTGTGGAAGTTGCGGTTGGCGCTGAAGGGCATCCAGTGGGCCTTCAGGTTCAGGTCGGCGGCGGCCGACGGCGCTACGTTCACTTGCTGGTTCATGGAGCTCGTCCTCGACGACTGTCTTGTTGGGCGCGCAGGCCGCGTCACGCCTGCTGCGATGGCTCAAGATTGGGCCTGACTAAACGTGAGTTAAAGCCTATTCTTCTCACGTTCAGTTTCGGTTCGGTAAAACTAAAATGGCAAAATCCCGCAGCCCGTCCTTGGGCCAGGTCAGCGACTTCGAAATCCGCCTGCTGCGCATCTTCAAGACCATAGTCGAGTGCGGCAGCTTTTCCGCCGCGGAAAGCACCCTGGGCATCAGCCGCTCGGCCATCAGCCTGCACATGGGCGACCTGGAGAAGCGCCTGGGCATGCGCCTGTGCCAGCGCGGCCGGGCCGGCTTCGCGCTGACCGACGAGGGCCGCGAGGTGTACCGCGCCACCCAGTCGCTGCTGGCGGCGCTGGAGGGCTTCCGCGCCGAGGTCAACGAGCTGCACCAGCACCTGCGCGGCGAGCTGAACATCGGCATCATCAACAACCTGGTGACCCTGCCGCAGATGCGCATCACCCACGCCCTGCGCGCGCTCAAGGCGAGCGGGCCGGGGGTGCGCATCAACATCGGCATGACCACGCCCAACGAAATCGAGCTGGGCGTGCTCGACGGCCGCCTGCACGTCGGCGTGGTGCCGCTCATCAGCCCGCTGTCGGGGCTGGAGTACTCGCCGCTGTACGACGAGCGGTCGCTGCTGTTCTGCAGCCGCGAGCACCCGCTGTTCGAACGCGAGGACGCGGGCATCACGGTGGCGGAAATCCACGCCTGCGCCGCGGTGGCGCCCAGCTACCGCATCCCCGCCGAGGCCCAGGAGCGCCACCAGGAACTGACCGCCAGCGCCAACGCCTCGGACCGCGAGGGCATGGCCTTCCTGATCCTCACCGGCAGCTACATCGGCTACCTGCCCGACCACTACGCCGCCGACTGGGTGGCCCAGGGCCGCATGCGCGCGCTGCGCCCGGAACGCTTCCACTACGACATCCCGCTGACGGTGGTGACGCGCAAGGGGCGGCGGCCGAACCTGGTGCTGGAGCGGTTCCTGGAGGCGGTGGCGGAGAGCCGGTAGGAAATTTCGCCCACACACCTCTGCCAAACCTGTACTCCGCCCCCCTCCCCGCCACCCCCGCGCGGCCCATGGCTCGCGGGCCCACAGTTTTTCCCTAGCCTGCGACTACAAAAATCATAATTTCGCAAATCCCCGGCGCTGAACAGAATGCGGCCAACACGCGGTGGACAGCCGTGACCGCAGAACAACAACGATCAGAGTCCGAGGAATCACCCATGGCCGACCTGAATCAGACCGCCTTCGGCAAGCCCGCCGGCAAGACGCTCGATGGCATTGAAACCGATACCCTCGTGGTGGGCGCCGGCCAGGCCGGCGTGGCCATGAGCGAGCACCTGACCGCCCAGGGCGTGCCGCACATCGTGCTGGAGAAGAGCCGCATCGCCGAAGCCTGGCGCACCGGCCGCTGGGATTCGCTGGTGGCCAACGGCCCGGCCTGGCACGACCGCTTCCCGAACATGGAGTTTTCGGTCGGCCCGGACGAGTTCCCGCACAAGGAGCAGGTGGCGGACTACTTCGTCGCCTACGCCAAGCAGTTCGACGCGCCCATCCGCACCGGCGTGGAAGTGAAGAAGGTGACCCGCAACCAGGGCCGCCCCGGCTTCACCGTGGAGACCTCCGAGGGCACCCTCCAGGCCCTGCGCATCGTCTCCGCCACCGGCCCGTTCCAGCGCCCGGTGATCCCGGCCATCGCGCCGAAGGACGAACGCATCCAGCAGATCCACTCGGCCCACTACTTCAACCCGCAGCAGCTGCCCGAAGGCGCCGTGCTGGTGGTGGGCGCAGGCTCCTCCGGCGTGCAGATCGCCGACGAGCTGAACCGCGCCGGCAAGCGCGTGTTCCTCTCGGTGGGCGCCCATGACCGCCCGCCGCGCAGCTACCGCAACCGCGACTTCGTCTGGTGGCTGGGCGTGCTCGGCCTGTGGGACGCCGAGGAAGTGCAGCCGGGCCGCGAGCACGTGACCATCGCCGTGAGCGGCGCCCGTGGCGGCGAGACCATCGACTTCCGCCGCCTGGCCAACGAGGGCATCACCCTGGTCGGCCTGACCAAGGCCTTCGAAGGCGGCAAGGTGAGCTTCCAGGACGACCTGGTGAAGAACCTGGAGGCCGGCGACCGGAACTACCTCGACCTGCTGGACGCCGCCGACGCCTACATCGAGCGCAATGGCCTGGACCTGCCGGAAGAGCCGGAAGCCCGCAAGGTCTTCCCGGACGCCGAGTGCATCCGCAACCCGATCCTCGAACTGGACCTGGCCGCCGCCGGCATCACCTCGATCATCTGGGCCACCGGCTACGCCGTGAACTTCGACTGGCTGCAGGTGGACGCCTTCGACGAGAAGGGCAAGCCCAAACACCAGCGTGGCGTGTCCCGCGAGCCGGGCGTGTACTTCGTCGGCCTGCCGTGGCTGTCGCGCCGCGGTTCCTCGTTCATCTGGGGCGTGTGGCACGACGCCAAGCACGTCGCCGGGCACATCGCCACGCAACGCAAGTACGTCGAATACCAGGATGCCTCGCAGCGCGAGGCCTCCATCGAATCGCAAGGCAAAAAAGCCGCTTCCTGGGAGTAAGTGATGCCTACCCACACCCGCATCCGCATGTTCAACACCAAGGACACCTACCCGAACCAGTCCCTGGACAACGACCTCTGCCAGGCCGTGCGCGCCGGCAACACCGTGTACGTGCGCGGCCAGGTCGGTACCGATTTCGAGGGCAACCTGGTGGGCCTAGGCGACCCCCGCGCCCAGGCCGAGCAGGCGATGAAGAACGTCAAGCAGCTGCTGGAAGAGGCCGGCAGCGACCTGTCGCACATCGTCAAGACCACCACCTACCTCATCGACCCGCGCTACCGCGAGCCGGTCTACCAGGAGGTCGGCAAGTGGCTCAAGGGCGTGTTCCCGATCTCCACCGGCCTGGTGGTCTCGGCCCTGGGCCAGCCGCAGTGGCTGATGGAGATCGACGTGATCGCGGTGATCCCGGACGACTGGAACCAATAAGGAGCGGCCCATGACCTTCTCCATCGTCGGCCGCTGCGCCGAGACCGGCCAGCTGGGCATCGCCATCAGCTCCTCGAGCATCGCCGTCGGCGCGCGCTGCCCCTGGGTACGCGCCGGCGTCGGCGCGGTGGCCACCCAGAACGTCACCCTGCCGGCCCTCGGCCCGCAGATCCTCGACCGCCTGGAAGCGGGCCTGGCGCCCGCCGCGGCGCTGGACCAGGCGCTGTCCAGCAACGGCTACGGCCAGTACCGCCAGGTCACGGTCATCGACCAGCACGGCCAGGTGGCGCTGTTCACCGGCAGCGAGGCGCTGGGCGTGAACCACGCGGTGGCCGGCGAGAACTGCGTGGCAGCGGGCAACCTGCTGTCGTCCACCGCGGTGATCGAGGCCATGACCAAGGCCTTCGAGGCGACCGACGGCTGCCTGGCCGAGCGCCTGCTGGCGGCGATGCAGGCGGCCATGGCCGCCGGCGGCGAAGCCGGGCCGGTGCACTCGGCGGCGCTGAAGGTGGTGGGCGACCTGGTCTGGCCGGTGGTCGACCTGCGCGTGGACTGGGCCGACGAGGCGCCCATCGACGCGCTGGAGCAACTCTGGGTAGCCTACAAGCCGCAGATGCAGGACTACATCACCCGCGCGCTGGACCCGACCAAGGCGCCGAGCTACGGCGTGCCCGGCGACGAGTGAACATACCCTGTAGGAGCGAGCTTGCTCGCGAACCCGCCCCGCAGCGAGGGTTGGTTCGCGAGCAAGCTCGCTCCTACGTTTAAAAGAATGCAGGAGCCGAACATGCCCAGCAGCCGTGACATCCTCGCCAGGCTGGTCGCCTTCGACACCGTCAGCCGCCATTCCAACCTGGCGCTCATCAAGTACGTCCAGGACTACCTGGGCGACCTGGGCGTGGAGAGCGAGCTGTTCTTCGACGAAGCCGGCGGCAAGGCCAACCTGTACGCCACCCTCGGCCCGCGCGAGCGCGGCGGCGTGTGCCTGTCCGGGCACACCGACGTGGTGCCGGTGGACGGCCAGCCCTGGACCGTCCCGCCCTTCGAGCTGACCGAGAAGGACGGCCGCCTGTACGGCCGCGGCACCGCCGACATGAAGGGCTACATCGCCTGCGTGCTGGCCGCCGTGCCGGCCTTCCTCGCCCAGCCCCTGCGCCTGCCGCTGCACCTGGCCTTCTCCTACGACGAGGAGGTCGGCTGCCTGGGCGTGCGCTCGTTGCTGGCGGACCTTGCGCGCCGCGAGCACAAGCCCATCGCCTGCATCATCGGCGAGCCCACCGAGCTCAAGCCGGTGCTCGGCCACAAGGGCAAGCTGGCCATGCGCTGCCAGGTGCACGGCGCGGCCTGCCACTCGGCCTACGCCCCGCAGGGGGTGAACGCCATCGAATACGCGGCGAAGCTGATCAACCGCCTGGGCGAGATCGGCACCCGCCTGGCGGCGCCGGAGCGCCACGACCCGCGCTTCGACCCGCCCTACTCCACCGTGCAGACCGGCGTGATCAACGGCGGCCGCGCGCTGAACATAGTCCCGGCCGAATGCCAGTTCGACTTCGAGGTGCGCGCCCTGCCCAGCGACGACCCGCAGCAGGTCGCCGAGCAACTGCGCGACTACGCCGAGACCGAGCTGCTGCCGAAGATGCGCGCGGTGAAGCAGGAGGCGGACATCCGCTTCAGCGAGCTGTCGGCCTACCCGGCGCTGGCCACCGCCCCGCACAGCGAGGCGGCGCAGCTGCTGGCGCGGCTGAGCGGCTCCGACGAGTTCTCCACGGTCGCCTACGGCACCGAGGGCGGGCTGTTCGACCAGGCCGGCATTCCCACCGTGGTCTGCGGGCCGGGGAGCATGGACCAGGGGCACAAGCCGGATGAGTTCGTGAGCGTGGAGCAGTTGGCGGCTTGCGATGCGATGCTGGGGCGGTTGGTGGAATGGATGAGGGTCTGACGGTTAGGTCGGTGGTGTGCTTGAGAGCGTCCTCTCCCTAACCCTCGGCTGCGCGCCCCGCCCTGAAGGGAGAGGGGACCGTTGGGCAGATGCGGATGTATAGGAGTTAGCCGGCTTGTACCGAGTATCCGGCTGACACCAGATCCCCTCTCGGCACGGACTAGCCCCCTCTCCCTTCAGGGAGAGGGCTGGGGAGAGGGAGCAGAGCCCAGCCACACACCGAAGTCACCAGTAAGCCCCGTTCGCGAGCAAGCTCGCTCCTACGAAGAGCACCCGGCGCTGCCCCATGCCCATCGCAGGCCCCACCTGTAGGAGCGCGCCCTGCGCGCGATTCGCGGGCAGGGCCCGCTCGAAAAGCCCTCCGGCACTCAGCCGATCAGCTTGCGCGCCGCCTGCGTATGCGCGGCGATCAGCCCCTTGAGGTCCAGCCCCTCCACCTCGCCGTCCACCACCCGCCAGCTGCCGCCGACCATCACCCGGTCGGCCTTGTCCGCGCCGCACAGCAGCAGGGCCGAGAGCGGGTCGTGGCTGCCGGAGAAGCGCAGCTCGTCGAGCCTGAACAGCGCAAGGTCGGCCTGTTTGCCCGGCGCCAGCTCGCCGATGTCGCCGCGGCCCAGCAGTTTCGCCGAGCCCCTGGTGGCCCAGCCCAGGGCGCGTTCCGGGGTGATGGCTTCGGCGCCGTAGCGCAGGCGCTGGATGTACAGGGCCTGGCGGGCTTCGAGGATCATGTTGGAGGCGTCGTTGGAGGCCGAGCCGTCCACGCCGATGCCCACCGGCGCGCCGGCCGCTTCCAGGGCCACGGTGGGGCAGATGCCCGAGGCCAGGCGCATGTTCGAGCTGGGGCAGTGGCAGATGCCGGTGCCGGCCTGGCCCAGGCGGGCGATTTCCTCGTCGTTGAAGTGGATGCCGTGGGCCAGCCAGGTGCGCGGGCCGAGCCAGCCGACGCTGTCCAGGTAGTCCACGGTGCGCTGGCCGAAGCGCTGCAGGCAGAAGTCCTCCTCGTCGAGGGTCTCGGCCAGGTGGGTATGCAGGCGCACGTCGTGGCGTTCGGCCAGGTCGGCGCTGGCGCGCATGATTTCCGGGGTCACCGAGAACGGCGAGCAAGGCGCCAGGGCGATCTGCACCTGGGCGCCGTCGCCGCGCTGGTGATAGTCGCGGATCAGCCGCTCGCTGTCGTCGAGGATGTCTTCGGCGCGCTGCACCGTCTGCTGCGGCGGCAAGCCGCCATCGGCCTCGCCCAGGCTCATGGAGCCGCGGGTGAGCATGGCGCGCATGCCCAGCTCGGTGACCACCCCAGCCTGCACGTCGATGGCCTGCTCCAGGCCGTCGGGGAACAGGTAGTGGTGGTCGGCGGCGGTGGTGCAGCCGGACAGCAGCAGCTCGGCCAGGGCCACCTTGGTGGCCAGCGCCAACTGGTCGGGGGTCAGCCGCGCCCACACCGGGTAGAGCGTCTTCAGCCAGGGGAACAGCGGCTGGTTGACCACCGGCGCCCAGGCGCGGGTGAGGGTCTGGTAGAAGTGGTGGTGGGTATTGATCAGGCCCGGCAGCAGCACGTGCTGGCTGGCGTCGAACACCTGCTCGCAGGGCTGCGAGGGCTGCTGGCCGGCGGCGATCAGTTCGAGGATGCGACCGTCCTGCACGACCAGGCCGCCACGGGCGTCGAGGCCGTTGGCGGTGAAGATGGCGAGGGGGTTGCGCAGCCACAGGCGGGGGGATGACATGGGTGAATCCTCCGGGTTGCGGAGCCGCCGCCCGAGGCGAGCCGGCTCCCGGTTGTTCGGGAAGCCAGCTCAGTGTTCACCCTGTCTGCTGATCCAGGTGCACCTGACCCGCAGGTCAGGCGCCGGTGCATGTTAACGCCGCCGCCGGCGTCCGTCACCAGTCGATCGTCGTCCCCTGGTAGTCCAGGTAGTACTGGCCGCCGCGCCCGGCGTAGGCCTCGACCTGGTCGACCAGCCCGGCGGCGCTGGTTTCCACGTCCAGCGGCGCGGCCTCGCCGCCCATGTCGGTGCGTACCCAGCCGGGGTGCAGGTCGAGCACGGTCAGGCCGGTTTCGCCCAGGCCGGCGACGAAGCTGCGGGTCAGCGAATTCAGCGCCGCCTTGCTCGCCCGGTACAACGCCATGCCGCCGGATTCGTTGCCGGCCACGCTGCCCAGCTCGGAGGTCATGAAGGCCAGCACGCCGCGCTGCGCATCCAGCCGCGGCAGCAGGCGCTCGGCCAGGCGCACGGGGGCCACGGCGTTGACCATGAACAGCTCGCCGACCTCGGCCAGGCTGGCATCCAGGGCCGACTGGTGCGGCGGGCCGTAGATGCCGGCGTTGATGTACACCAGGTCGAAGCGCTGCCCGGCGAGTGCTTCGGCGAGGCGGTCCTGGGAGGCCGCATCGTCCAGCACCAGGGACTCGACGCGCACCGGCAGGCTGTCCAGCACGCCGGCGTTGGCGGCGTCGCGCACGGTGGCGGTGACCTCCCAGCCGCGCGCCAGCAACTGGTTCACCAGGCCCAGGCCGAGGCCGCGGGAGGCGCCGACGATCAGGGCGGAATTGGCAGTGCTCATGGGCTTGTCCTCGTCGCCTGGAAAAAAACCAGCATAACCGCTCCCGCGCAACCGGGCCGCAAACGACAAGGCCCGGCAACTGCCGGGCCTCGTGGATAAAACGCCCCGGAACCTGCCCGGGGCCAGGGCACGCGCCCTATCAGTCGGTGGTGATCTTCGAGTGCGTCCGGGTGTCCTTCATGGTCACGTAGACCAGCAGCGAGCAGGCGATGCAGCCGGTGACGTACCAGTAGAAGCCGCTCTCGAGGCCAATGCTCTTGAACCACAGCGCCACGTACTCGGCGGTGCCGCCGAAGATCGACACGGTCAGCGCGTAGGGCAGGCCCACGCCCAGGGCGCGGATCTCGGTGGGGAACAGCTCGGCCTTCACCACGGCGTTGATCGAGGTGTAGCCGCTGACGATCACCAGCGCCGCCATGATCAGGAAGAACGCGCCCCACCAGGTGTCGATGGTGTGCAGGGTGCTGAGGATCGGGTAGGTGAACAGGGTGCCCAGCACGCCGAAGGCGATCAGGATGGGGCGCCGGCCGATCTTGTCCGACAGCGCGCCGACGATGGGCTGCAGCAGCATGAACAGGAACAGGGTGGCGGCCGAGATCATGGTCGAGTCGGTCTTGCTCATGCCCACGGTGTTCACCAGGTACTTCTGCATGTACGTGGTGTAGGTGTAGAAGGCCAGGGTGCCGCCCATGGTCAGGCCGACCACGGTAAGCACTTCCTTGGGGTGGCGCAGCAGGGTGCGCATCAGGCTTTCCTTGGGCTCTTCCTTCTTTTTGCTGAAGGACTCGGTCTCTTCCATGCCGCGGCGCAGGAACATGGCGGTCACCGCGCACAGCGCGCCGATGAAGAAGGGCACGCGCCAGCCCCAGCTTTCCAGCTGTTCGACGGTGAGGGTCTGCTGCAGCACGATCAGCACCGCCAGGGCGATGAGCTGGCCGGAGATCAGGGTCACGTACTGGAAGCTGGAGAAGAAGCCGCGCTGTTCCTTGTTGGCCATCTCGCTGAGGTAGGTGGCCGAGGTGCCGTATTCGCCGCCGACCGACAGGCCCTGCAGCAGGCGCGCGAGCACCAGCAGGATGGGCGCGCCGACGCCGATGGTCTCGTAGCTGGGGGTCAGGGCGATGATCAGCGAGCCGAAGCACATCAGCAGCACCGAGGCCAGCAGCGCGGCCTTGCGGCCCTTGCGGTCGGCGTAGATACCCATCAGCCAGCCGCCGATCGGGCGCATCAGGAAGCCCACGGCGAAGATCGCGGCGGTGTTCAGCAGCTGGGCGGTCATGTCGCCCTGGGGGAAGAAGGCCTTGGCGAAGTACAGCGAGAAGGCGGCGTAGACGTACCAGTCGTACCACTCCACCAGGTTGCCCACCGAACCGCTGAAGATCGACTTGATGCGCTGGGAGGTCGTACGGGGCGCGGCAGAAGCGGAGACGGCGCTTGCGCTATCCATGGGTAATCCTCTTGTCGTTGTTGTCGTCGGGTGCGTGGACCACGAAACCACGCACCGGCGCGCCGCGAGGTGCGGCGCAGTGAGGAGGGCGATAGCAGGCAGCGTGCCAAGGGCGCAAAGCCGCGTGGCACAAGGGCTTACAGGGTTTTCGTACAATATGGGCAGGCGGTTGGATGCCGAAGGGCGGGGTGAGTAAGCGGAAATCCGCCGATCGGTCAGCAGGATGGCGTGGCGAACGTAGGGCGAATAACCGTTCGCGGTTATCCGCCGCCGGCCGGAACGCCGGTGCCCGACGGCGGCGGCGGATAACGCCGTAGGCGTTATGCGCCCTACGGGTTGGAAAGAGGCGGCGCAGCCTGCAAGACAGTTGCTCCTACCAAGGAGTGGTTTCAGCGTTGCTTGAACAGCTCGCCGGGGGTGAAGCCGAACAGCCCCTTGAAGGCGGCGATGTAGGCCGAGGTGGAGTCGTAGCCGCAGTCCAGCGCGGCGGCGGTGACGCTGGCGCCTTCCTCCAGCACGCCGAGGGAACCGAGCAGGCGCTGGCGCCAGAGGCGGAAGCTCATGCCGGTCTCGCGCTGGAACAGGCGCGACAGGGTCTTCTCCGAGGTGCCCAGGCGCTGCGCCCAGTCGCCCAGGGTGAGGCTGGCGCCGGGCTGGTCGATCAGCGCCTGGCACAGCTGCAGCAGCCGCGGTTCCCGGGGCATGGGCAGGGAGAAGGCGACTTCCGGCAGGGTGCGCAGCTGGTCCAGTAGCACGCTCACCAGGCGCTGCTCGGGGCTGTCGCCCTGTGGATAATCCACCGGCAGCTCGCAGAAGGCCTTGACCAGCTCGCGGGCCAGCGGCGTCACCTCCAGCACCCGGCAGCGTGGCGGCGCCCAGGCGCAGGCCTCGGCGCCCAGGTAGAGGCTGCGCATCTCCGCACGGCCGGAGGTGACCACCTGGTGCTCCAGGTGGGCGGGTATCCAGATGGCGCGCTGCGGCGGGGCGAAGAAGCTGCCCTCGGCGGTGTGCACGCCGAGCACCCCGCTGATGGCGTAGGACAGTTGCACCCAGGCGTGGTGGTGGCGGCCGGTCCAGGAACCGGCCCACAGGCTCTCGGCGCGGGCGTAGACCGGCCGTGGCAGGTCGTCGAGCGCCGGGATCGCGCGTTGCAGGTCGGGGTGCTGTCCGTTCATCGCTATGCTTTGGCTTTGTATCGCTAGTCGTCAGAGTCTGGCAGGGCTACCCTGCCGCCTCAAGCCGTCAACGGAGCCCGCCATGCTGAATTTCTCCGCCCAGGAGTACCCCTACCCCTCGCAGCGTTCCCTGGTGTATGCCCGGCGCGGCATGGTGGCCACCTCGCAGCCGCTGGCGGCGCAGGTCGGGCTGGATACCCTCAGGCGCGGCGGCAACGCGGTGGACGCCGCGGTGGCCACGGCGGCGGCGCTGACGGTGGTGGAGCCCACCGGCTGCGGCATCGGCGGCGATGCCTTCGCCCTGGTGTGGGTCAAGGACCGGCTGCACGGCCTGGACGCCGCCGGCTTCGCCCCGCGGGCGCTGGATATCGCCACCGTGCAGGGCGCCGGCCACACGCGCATGCCGCTGTACGGCTGGACGCCGGTGACGGTGCCCGGCTGCCCGGCGGCCTGGGCCGAGCTGTCGGCGCGCTTCGGCCGGCTGCCCTTCGCCGAACTGCTGGCCCCGGCCATCGAGCTGGCCGAGCAAGGCTTCCCGGTCTCGCCGGTGATCGCCGGGCTGTGGCAGGGCGGCCTGGACAAGTTCCGCGGCGTGCGGGACGCGCACCCGGAGCTGGCGGCCTGGTTCGACGAGTTCCTCGTCGACGGCCGCGCCCCGCGCGCCGGGGAAATCTTCCGCCACCCCGGCCAGGCGCGAACCCTGCGCGAGCTGGCCGAGACGAAGTGCGAGAGCTTCTACCGCGGCGCCCTGGCCCGACGCATCGCCGCCCATGCCGCCGCCAGCGGCGGCTACCTGGGCGAGGCCGACCTGGCCGGCTACCGCGCGCAATGGGTCGAGCCCATCTCGCTGAACTACCGCGGCTACGACGTCTGGGAAATCCCCCCGGCCGGCCAGGGCCTGGTGGCGCTGATGGCCCTGAACATCCTCAAGGGCTTCACTTTCGGCGAGCGCGACAGCCCGGACACCTGGCACCGCCAACTGGAGGCCATGAAGCTGGCCTACGCCGACGGCCGCGCCTACATCGGCCAGCCGGACGCCATGCGCTTCAGCGTGGCCGACCTGCTCAGCGACGACTACGCCGCCAGCCGCCGCGCGCTGATCGGCGAGCGCGCCCTGGAACCGCACCCGGGCAAGCCGCGCGCCGGCGGCACCGTGTACCTGGCCACGGCCGACGGCGAGGGCAACCTGGTGTCCTTCATCCAGAGCAACTACCACGGCTTCGGCTCCGGCGTGGTGGTGCCCGGCACCGGCATCGCGCTGCAGAACCGCGGCGCCGAGTTCAGCCTCGACGCCGGCCACGTCAACGCCCTGGCCCCGGGCAAGAAGACCTTCCACACCATCATCCCCGGCTTCCTCAGCAAGGCTGGCGTGCCGCTGGGGCCGTTCGGCGTGATGGGCGCCTACATGCAGCCCCAGGGCCACGTGCAGATGGTGATGAACCTGGTGGACTTCCGCCTCAACCCCCAGGCCGCGCTGGACGCCCCGCGCTGGCAGTGGCTGGGCGACAAGCGCATCGGCATCGAGCACGGCGCGCCGCGCAGGCTGGCGGCGGTGCTCACCCGCCGCGGCCACCACGTGGAGGTGGCCCACGACCTGACCAGCTATGGCCGCGGCCAGATCATCCTGCGCGACCCGCTCAGCGGCGTGCTCTGCGGCGGCACCGAGCCGCGCACCGACGGGCAGATCGCCGCCTGGTGAAGGCCGCCGCCGGGCCGGCGGAGGTGCTTGTGCGGCGCGGCTCTGGCATCATCCGCGCCCGGAAAGTCGCGGCTACCCGGCAAGGGAGCCGCGAAGGGCGGTTGTGTAGATTCTTCACAGCAAAATTGTATACACATTTTGAATTGATTCCATTCAACTCAAAGAAAACCTGTATTCAATAAGCCCTTTCCATGCTCGCCAAAATGGCGCTTCGACAGCCTGCGCTGCCCTGTTCGAAGGCACTACCTGTCCCAGGAGTCAGGTTTTTGCTCGATTCCAGGCGCCCGCCCCGGCGTGGCCAGGCCCCTGAAAAAGCATGGTTTTTCCCCATACATACAAGGAAAACCCGGCCAACGCCCAGCGTTGGCCCCGATCTTGCCTCGGCAGGCCAGGCCTGACCGAATGGACAGGTTCAGAATTCCAACGAGATCGCTGCACTTCAAAACCTAGGAGCACCACATGACTCGCACCCTCGCATCCCTGCTGCTCGCCGGCGGGCTGCTGGCTACCGGCCAGGCCATGGCCGGCGGCGAAGACCTCACCCCCGCACCGGCCAGCAACGACGGCCCGCTGATCTGGCACAACGAGAGCCTGACCTACCTGTGGGGCAAGAACTTCAAGGTCAACCCGCCGATCCAGCAGACCTTCACCTTCGAGAGCGCGAGCGCCTGGACCTGGGGCGACATCTGGTTCTTCGTCGACCAGATCAACTACAACGGCAAGGAAGACAGCCAGAACGGCAAGAACACCTACTACGGCGAATTCAGCCCGCGCCTGTCGTTCGGCAAGATCACCGGCGCCGACCTGTCCCTGGGCCCGATCAAGGACGTACTGCTGGCCACCACCTACGAGTTCGGCGAAGGCGACACCGAGGCCTACCTGATCGGCCCGGGCTTCGACCTGGCCCTGCCCGGCTTCGACTACTTCCAGCTGAACTTCTACTACCGCAAGCCCGACGGCAACCGCGTGCCCTCCGGCGCCTGGCAGGTCACCCCGGCATGGGCCGTCACCATCCCGGTGGGCAACTCCGACATCCTCTTCGACGGCTTCATGGACTGGGTGGTCAACAACAAGAGCGCCAGCGCCAGCGAGCGCGGCCAGAGCGACTACCACGCCAACCTGCACTTCAACCCGCAGATCAAGTACGACCTGGGCAAGGCCATGGGCTACGAGGCCAAGCACCTGTACGTGGGCGTGGAATACGACTACTGGTCCGACAAGTACGGCATCAAGGACTCGCAGTTCTTCACCACCGACCAGAACACCACCAGCCTGCTGGTGAAGTACCACTTCTGATCCGGCCTGCCCCGCCGCCCGGCGGGGCTTTCCGGGCAGCCGGGGAAAGTTCGCCAGCCTGCGCCGGAAATTTCCCTGCCCCACAAAGAAATACCCCTCCCACAACGCGCCCGCCTCCAATAGGCGGAGGAACCCGCGCGCCGCATCGTGCCCCGCTCCAATCCCCCACCGGAGCCGCACCATGCGCAAGTACTGCCTCCTACCCCTGCTGGCCAGCCTTTGCCTGCCGGCCGTGGCCGCCGAACAGCCGGGCGACGACCGCCCCGACGCCCAATCCATCCAGCCCCAATCCATCCAGCCCCAGGCCGCCCAGCCGACGCCCGCGGCGCTGCCGGCCAGCCTGCCGCAGGCCGACTCGCCGCTGGCGCTGTCCACCCCGCTGCACGGCAACCTCTCCACCGCCGCCGTGGTAGGCCTGGGCGCCGCCGCGGTGGCGATTGGCGTGGCCCTGTCCAACAACGGCGGTGGCGGCGGTAGCGACGGCGAGCGCGGCAGCGGCGCCACCGGCACCACCCAGTGAGCCGGCGCGCCCCATGATCGGGCGCGTCAGCCCAGGGCCTGCACCAGGGCCATCACCAGCAGCAGGCTGGCACCGGCCAGCAGCGTCTGCAGGGTGATGATGCCCGCCATCAGGTGGCTGTCGCCGCCCAGCTGGCGCGTCAGCACGTAGGCCGTGGGCGCCGTGGGCAGGGCGAAGAACAGCACCAGCACCGCGGTTTCCAGCGCCGCCAGGCCGAGCAGGCGGGCGGCGCCGAAGGCCAGCAGCGGCATCGCCAGCAGGCGCACCGCGCAGCAGCCCAGCAGGGCCGGCAGTTCCGCGCGCAGCTCCCGCGGTTGCAGCGCGGCGCCCACGCACAGCAGGCCCAGCGGCAGGCTGGCCACGGCCAGCAGGTCGAACAGCCGGGCGCTGCCGCCGCCCAGCTCGAAGCCGGCCAGGTTGACCAGGGCGCCGGCGGCGCAGGCGAGGATCAGCGGGTTCTTCAGGATCGGCAGCAGCAGCGCGCGGGCGCTGATGCCGCGCTCGGCGGTCAGCGCCCAGACCGACATCAGGTTCACCGTCGGCACCATCAGCGCCAGCATCAGCGCGGCGAGGGTCAGCCCCTGCTTGCCGTACAGGCTGCCCACCGCGGCCAGGCCCAGGTAGGTGTTGAAGCGCAGCACGCCCTGGGCGAGGGCGCCGAAGCGCGCCGCGTTCCAGGCGCGCAGGCGCCGGCTCGCCAGCAACGCCAGCCAGGCGCCGCCCAGGCCCAGGGCCACCGCCAGGGCCAGGCGGCCCAGCCCGGGGTCGCGCAGCGGCGCCTTGGCCAGGCTGGCGAACAGCAACGCGGGGAACAGGATGAAGTAGTTCAGGCGTTCGGCCGCCGGCCAGAAGGCCTCGCCGGGGAAGCCGCGGCGGCGCAGCAGGTAGCCGCCGACGATGAGCGCGAAGAGCGGCCAGAGGGCCTCGAAGAGAACGGACACGGATACCCCGCGGCGGTGGTTGGGCGTCCATCTTGCCCAGCCGCGCGCAGGGACGGCAAGCCGGGCTCAGGGCCTGTCACGACCCGCGATGCCGCCGCGGCGGATCCTGGGCGGGCGCTCAGGCCGCGCCGGGGCGGCAGCGCTGCAGCACCAGCCCGAGCAGGCGGCGACAGGCCTCGTCAGTGGAGGTGTGGGTGGCGTCCACCTCGAAATCGGCGTCCAGCGGTGGCTCGTAGGGGCTGTCGATGCCGGTGAAGTTGCGCAGGCGGCCCTCCCTGGCGGCCTTGTACAGGCCCTTGGGGTCGCGCTCGGCGCAAGTCTGCAGCGGCGTGCTGAGGTACACGCCCAGGAACTCCCCGGCCGGGAACAGCGCGCGGGCGGCGTCGCGCTCGGCGCGGAACGGCGAGATGGCCGCGACTATCACCACCAGCCCGGCCTCGGTCATCAGGCGCGCGGCCTCGGCCAGGCGGCGGATGTTCTCGCGGCGGCCCTCGGGGCTCATGTCCAGGTCGCTGCACAGGCCGCCGCGGACCTGGTCGCCATCGAGCAGGAAGCTGTGCACGCGCTCGCGGTGCAGGGCCAGCTCCAGGGCGTTGGCCAGGCTCGACTTGCCCGAGCCGGACAGGCCGGTCAGCCAGATGCAGCAGGGGCGCTGGCCCTTGAGCGCGGCGCGGGCCTCGCGGCGGACGCTGCCGGTGACGGGGAACAGGGGTACTTTGAGGTCACTCATAGCCGAGTAGCTGGTAGTCGCGTTGATAGGCGCGGCGCACCAGGCGCCGCGTACGAGTGCTGCAGAACTCCCGCGCCGGCCCCGCCTGGCGCTGCCGCGAGGCGTTCAGGTGGGGCAGTTGGCCGCTGACGCCCAGGCGCTCGCACAGCGCCTGGAAATCCGCCTCCAGGTTCTCCTGGCGGCCGACGAAGTCTAGCCCCAGGTGGCCGAGGGAGTCGCAGAGGAATGCCACCTGCGGCACGAAATGCAGCTGGCGGTGGAGGTTGTCCGGGTGCAGCCAGCGGCCGACGAAGTCGTCGAAGTCGCGGAACTGGCAGACCATCTGGTGCGCCGCCCGGTCGCGCTGCGGCAGCTGGTTGCCGCGCAGGTAGGCGTAGGCCGAGTAGGCGCGCTCCAGCGGGTCGCGGACGAAGCTGAACTTGAAGCTGTCGGCGTATTCCCGGGGGAACTGCTGCTCGTACCAGTACAGCGGCAGGTGGCCGGGGCGCCCGCCGTCGAACAGCGCGGCGCAGAGGCTGCTGCCGGCGCACTTGGGCACGTGCACGAACAGGCAGCGGCGTTCGCGGAAGTACGCGGGGAAGCGGGCGTTGCCGGACATCGCCTTGTTGACGATCTGGCGTTCCTGCACCGGCAGGCGGCTGAGCAGGAAGTTGCGCTGGAGCTTGGGCAGCAGCTTCCAGAAATAGCGTTGCAGCATGGGGACTCTCGAACGCCGGAGGGTCGCTCCGGTGGTTTTCCTTGGGCGGCGGGAGGGCCCCGGCCTTAAGGAAACCTTAACAGGCCCGTGCCTGGCGATTATTCCGTCTTGGTCAAGAACGTAAGGTTTCCGATACATGGTCGGCTGACACGGCGGCCGGTGGGGGCGGAAGTCTAGCGCCGCAGACCGAAGGCCCCTATGGGAAGAAGCCCATCACCGCGTAGGAAACAACCGAATACCATCCAGGCCCCCAGCGCCACACCCCCGACGCGGCAAGGACGGGCCACACCGGCGGAAGGCAGCTTTTTCTTATGTCGCAACGACATATTTAATAATTTTCCGAGCCTCCCGCTTCGG
Organism: Pseudomonas delhiensis; assembly: GCF_900187975.1. Taxonomy (GTDB): domain Bacteria; phylum Pseudomonadota; class Gammaproteobacteria; order Pseudomonadales; family Pseudomonadaceae; genus Pseudomonas; species Pseudomonas delhiensis. The sequence continues at coordinate 58,859 of NZ_FZPC01000017.1, forward strand.
CCACCATCCGCCCTGTCACGTGCCGCCCGCCATGGCGGGCCCAGGGGCCGCAGAGCCCGTCGCCGCGCACGTCCCGCTTCGCTGTACCTCCGGCCACCTGGCCACTGCCGCAGTTATCCAATAACAAGCCCAACAGGCTGTGGGAGTGCTTCATGAACAAGTCCTTGCTTGCGCGTTTCACCCGTCCCCTCGCCCTTGCCGGGCTGCTCGCCGCCGCCGCCGGGGCGGCCCAGGCCGGCACCCTGTCCATCGGCCACACCACCTGGGTCGGCTACGGCACCCTGTACCTGGCCCGCGACCTGGGCTACTTCAAGGAGCAGGGCCTGGACCTGCAGCTCACCCCCATCGAGGAAGCGGCGATGTACATGGCCGCCCAGGCCTCCGGGAAACTCTCCGGCTCCGCCTCGACCATCGACGAGATCCTCAAGTACCGCCCGCAGTTCTGCTTCAAGGCCGTGGCCGCGCTGGACGACAGCCATGGCGGCGACGGCGTGCTGGTGGCCAAGGACGTCGCCAGCCTGGCCCAGCTCAAGGGCCAGGAAGTGGCGGTCAACGAGGGCTCGGTGTCGCAGTTCTGGCTGTCCTACCTGCTGAAGAACGCCGGCATGAGCATGAGCGACATCAAGGTGCAGAACATGACCGCCGACGATGCCGCCACCGCCTTCATCGCCGGCCGCGTGCCCGCCGCGGTGACCTGGGAGCCGCACCTGTCGATGGTGCGCCAGAAGCAGCAGGGCAAGGTGCTGGTGGACAGCACCAGCACCCCCGGCGTGATCGTCGACGTGGTGGCGCTGAACTGCGACGTCATCGAGAAGCAGCCCGACGACGTCAAGGCCCTGGTCAAGGGCCTGTACAAGGCCGTGCAGTACACCCGGGAGCACCCGCAGGAGGCCTACGCGATCATGGCCAAGGGCGTCGGCGGCTACCTCGCCGATCCCAAGGACCTGGCCGAGGCGGCCAAGGGCGTGCGCTTCTACGACCAGGCCATGAGCGAGAAGCTCCTCGGCATGCCCGACAAGGCCGGCGACATCAAGGACCTCATCGGCCTGGCCAACGAGACCTGGACCCAGCTGCAGGGCAAGACCTTCCAGGTCAGCTACGACGACCTGGTGGACCCCCGCTTCGTCGCCCAGTGAACCCGGCGGGCCGCGCGCCCGCCCCTTCCCATCCTTCGTTCCCCGCCCTGGCGGAAGGCCCGCGGCCGTCCGCATGGAGGTAATCCGCGATGTCACGTCCCAAGAAATCCTGGCTCAGCCGCTGCCTGACCCCCAAGGTCGAGCTGCCGGTGCGCCTGGTGTGGTCCGCCAGCGCCCTGTGCTGGCTCCTGGTGTTCGGCCTGTGGGCCCTGCTCTCCTACGGCGGCGTGGTGCCGGCGATGTTCCTGCCCAGCCCCGGCGCGGTGTTCGAGGCGGCGCTGCGCCTGGGCCGCGACGGCACCCTGGGCACCCACGTGCTGGCCAGCGTCGAGGTGGTGATGATCGGCTTCCTGGTGTCGTCCCTGGTGGCCGTGCCCCTGGGCCTGCTGATGGGCAGCTTCCGCATCGTCCAGGCCTTCCTCGAACCGCTGGTGAACTTCATCCGCTACCTGCCGGTGACCTCCTTCGTGCCGCTGTTCATCCTGTGGATCGGCATCGGCATCGAGCAGCGCGTCACGGTGATCATCTTCGGCGTGTTCTTCCAGCAGCTGGTGATGATCGCCGACGTCTCCCGCGGCGTCGCCAAGGACCTGGTCAACGCCTCCTACACCCTGGGCTGCAACCGCCGCGACGTGGTCCTGCACGTGCTCGGCCCGGCTTCGCTGCCCGGCGTGCTGGACACCCTGCGGGTGACCATGGGCTGGGCCTGGACCTACCTGGTGGTGGCCGAGCTGGTCGCCGCCTCCAGCGGCCTGGGCTACATCAGCCTCAAGGCCATGCGCGGCTTCCAGGTGGACGTGATCTTCCTGGCCATCGCCATCATCGGCCTGCTCGGGCTGATCACCGACCAACTCTTCCGCATCCTCCGACTGAAGGTGGCCTCATGGGCGCAGTAGCAGCCATGCAACGCAACGACGCGGCACCGGCCGCACAAGGGGCGCAGCCGGCGCGGCTGCGCGTGGACCAGGTCAGCCTGCGCTACCGCACCCCCGAGGGCGGCACCTTCAGCGCGCTGGACAAGGTGTCGTTCGAGGTGCCGGACCAGCAGTTCGCGGTCATCGTCGGCCCTTCGGGCTGCGGCAAGTCGAGCCTGCTGTACCTCACCGCGGGGCTTTCCGAGCCCACCGAGGGCGACATCTACGTCGGCGGCCAGCGCGTCGACGGCCCCGGCGCGGACCGCGGCATGGTGTTCCAGAGCTACACCCTGTTCCCCTGGCTGACGGTGCGCGAGAACGTCGAGTTCGGCCTGAAGCGCCGCGGCATGCCGGCCGCCGAGCGCAAGGCGATCGTCGACCACTACCTCAACGAGGTGGGCCTGGCCAACTTCGCCGGCAACTACCCCAAGCAGCTCTCCGGCGGCATGATGCAGCGCGTGGCCATCGCCCGCGCACTGGCCAACGACCCGCAGATCCTGCTGATGGACGAGCCCTTCGGCGCCCTCGACAGCCAGACGCGCATGCAGATGCAGAAGCTGCTGCTGCGCGTCTGGGACCACAGCAAGAAGACCGTGGTGTTCGTCACCCACGACATCGACGAGGCCATCCTGCTGGGCGACCGCGTCTACGTCATGGGCGCCCGCCCGGGGCGCATCAAGCGCATCCTCGACGTGCCCATCGAGCGCCCGCGCTCGCTGGACATGGTGATGGACCGCCAGTTCATCGAGATGAAGCGCGAGATCCTCGGGCTGCTCCACGACGACCTGGAAGAAGCGCACTGAGGCCCGCCGCGGGGGCGGGGCACGCGCCCCGCGCCCGCGGCCGGCTCAGAGCCCGAGGTCGCTCAGCGACGGGTGGTCGTCCGGGCGCCGGCCCAGCGGCCAGCGGAACAGCCGCTCGTCCTCGGCGATGGGCAGGTCGTTGATGCTGGCGTGGCGCTCGACCATCAGGCCCTGTTCGTCGAAGGCCCAGTTCTCGTTGCCGTAGGAGCGGAACCAGTTGCCCGAGTCGTCGTGCCACTCGTAGGCGAAGCGCACGGCGATACGGTTGCCGGTGAAGGCCCAGAGTTCCTTGATCAACCGGTAGTCCAGCTCGCGGCGCCACTTGCCGGTGAGGAACTCGACGATCTGCAGGCGGCCGCGGATGAAGGTGGAGCGGTTGCGCCAGGTGCTGTCCGCGCTGTAGGCCAGGGACACCCGCGCGGGGTCGCGGCTGTTCCAGCCATCCTCGGCGGCGCGCACCTTCTGGATGGCGGTTTCGCGGGTGAAGGGCGGCAGGGGGGGTCGGGCTTCGCTCATGACAGGGCTCCTGGGGGTGGGGTTGGAGTCATGGTGCGCCTCTCGTGGCGGGGGGTGAATGACACTGTTCCCATGGATGTTGCCAAGGTGCCGAATGGCTCTTCGTAGGAGCGAGCTTGCTCGCGAACGGTGCTCACCTGGGGCTTCGGTGTTTGGGTTCGACTCCGTTCCCTCTCCCTAACCCTCTCCCTGAAGGGAGAGGGGACCGTTCGGAGTGCGTAGGTATTCCTGAGTCAGCCGGCAGCGCCGAAGGTTTCCGGCTGAAACCATCATCTCTCTCTGCACGGACTAGCCCCCTCTCCCTTCAGGGAGAGGGCTGGGGAGAGGGGCTCTTGGAAGGCCCAACCCCACCCCCACCGGCAAACACCCCCCGATCCTCCCGAGGACACACCCCGAACCGCGCCCGATAGCTGCGCGACAAATACGAAGGCGACTCGAACCCGCACGCCAGCCCCACCTCCAGCACGCTCATCTCCGTCTGCCGCAGCAGCTGGCGGGCCTTGTCCAGGCGCAGGCCGAGGTAGAAGTTCGACGGCGTGTCGTGCAGGTGCAGGCGGAACAGGCGCTCCAGCTGGCGGCGGGTGACCTGGATGCGCTCGGCCAGGTCCAGGGTGGAGAGCGGCGGCTCGGTGTGCCTTTCCATCTCGCCCAGCACCTGGATCAGCTTCTTGTTGCTCACCCCGTAGCGCGCCGCCAGTTGCAGGCGCTGGTGGTCCTGGCGGGTGCGGATGCGCCCGACCACGAACTGCTCGGAAACCTGCACCGCCAGCTCCGGGCCCTGGGCACGGGCGATCAGGTCGAGCATCAGGTCGATGGACGCCGTGCCGCCGGCGGAGGTGATGCGCGCGCCGTCGATCTCGAACAGCTCCTGGGTCGCCTGCAGCTGTGGATAAGTCTCGCGGAAGGCGTCCAGCGCCTCCCAGTGCACCGTGCAGCGGTGGCGTTCGAGCAGCCCGGCCTCGGCGAGGACGAAGCTGCCGGTGTCGATGCCGCCGAGGGTCACGCCCTCGCGGTCGAGGCGGCGCAGCCAGTGCAGCAGCGCCGGGGTGCAGGCCTGCAGCGGGTCGAAGCCGGCCACCACGAACAGGGTGTCGCCGCGGCCCAGGGCCTCCAGGGCGCCGTCGGCGTTCATCGACATGCCGTTGCTGCCCAGCACCGGGCCGCCGTCGACGCTCAGCAGGTGCCAGCAGTACAGCCCGCCGCGGAAGCGGTTGGCGACGCGCAGCGGCTCCACGGCGGAAATGAAGCCCATCACGGAAAAACCGGGCAACAGGAGGAACCAGAAGTCGTTCGACATGGCGTCATCCAGGCGATTCGGGCGGCGATCCACTGGCTTAGAACATTTGCGCGAAGCTGGCAATGGAAGAGGTCGCTACCGTGCAAGTGCAGGTCGCCGGAGTGCGATTTTTCGTCGCAGCCCGTGCGTAACTTGAACACCAGCCACCGCCGCGCGGGGCCATGACACAACAACGATAACCATTGCCGCAAAGGCCTTGAGGAGAAGTCATGAAGCTATCGATCAAAGCGGGCGCCTGCGCCGCGCTGTTCACCCTCGCCACCAGCGCCTGGGCCGCCGAGCCGGCCTCGTGCCAGAACGTGCGCATGGGCTCGGTGAACTGGACCGACGTGGTGGCCAGCAGCGCCGTGGCCGAGGCCCTGCTCGACGGCCTGGGCTACAAGGTCAAGCAGACCAGCGCCTCGCAGCAGATCATCCTCGCCGGCATGGCCGACAAGCAGCTCGACGTCTTCCTCGGCTACTGGCAGCCGACCATGCAGCCGGTGGCCAAGCCCTACCTGGACAAGCAGCAGATCGAAGTCATCACCCCGGCCACCCTGGGCGACGCGCAATCCACCTATGCGGTGCCCACCTACGTCTACGACGGCGGCCTGAAGACCTTCGCCGACATCGCCAAGTTCCGCGACAAGCTGGACAACAAGATCTACCTGATCGAGCCCGGCAGCGGCTCCAACCGCATCACCGCGGACATGATCGCCAAGGACAAGTTCGGCCTGAAGGGCTTCCAGGTCGTCGAGTCCAGCGAGGCCGGCATGCTCACCGCGGTCAAGCGCGCCATCAAGCGCCAGCAGTGGGTGGTGTTCTTCGGCTGGAAACCGCACCCGATGAACCTGCAGATCGACATGAAGTACCTCACCGGCAGCGACGACGTATTCGGCCCCAACGAAGGCGCCGCCACCGTCTCCATCATGACCGCCGCCGGCTACCAGCAGCAGTGCGGCAACGTCGCCAGGCTGCTGCACAACCTGCGCTTCAGCAGCCAGGAAGTCAGCCAGGTGATGGAACCCATCCTCGACCGCAGCCAGCCGCTGGACGCCGCCCGAGCCTGGCTCAAGGCCCACCCCGACCAGCTCAAGGCCTGGCTCGACGGCGTGACCACCTTCGACGGCAAGCCGGCCGAACCCGCCTTCGTCGCCAGCCTCAAGTAAGCCAACCACGCCCCACCCTTGCGCGGCGCCCCGGCCGCGCAGGGCCCCCGTACGCCTGAAGAAAGGACAGCCACCGTGAACCATGAAGTCATAGTCACCTGCGCGGTGACCGGCGCCGGCGACACCGTCGGCAAGCACCCGGCCATCCCCGTCACCCCCAGGGAAATCGCCGCCGCCGCCATCGAGGCGGCCAAGGCCGGCGCCACCGTGGCCCACTGCCACGTGCGCGACCCGCAGACCGGCAAGCCCAGCCGCGACGTGAACCTGTACCGCGAGGTGGTGGAACGCATCCGCGAGAGCGACACCGACGTCATCATCAACCTCACCGCCGGCATGGGCGGCGACCTGGAGATCGGCAAGGGCGAGCAACCCCTGGAGTTCGGCGCCGGCACCGACCTGGTCGGCCCGCTGGAACGCCTGGCCCACGTCGAGGCGCTGCTGCCGGAAATCTGCACCCTGGACTGCGGCACCCTGAACTTCGGCGACGGCGACTTCATCTACGTCTCCACCCCGGCGCAGCTGCGCGCCGGCGCCAGGCGCATCACCGAGCTGGGGGTGAAGGCCGAGCTGGAAATCTTCGACACCGGCCACCTGTGGTTCGCCAAACAGATGCTCAAGGAAGGCCTGCTGGAAGACCCGCTGATCCAGATCTGCCTGGGCATCCCCTGGGGCGCGCCGGCCGACACCACCACCATGAAGGCCATGGCCGACAACATCCCCGAAGGCATCACCTGGGCCGGCTTCGGCATCGGCCGCTCGCAGATGCCCATGGTCGCCCAGGCCATGCTGCTGGGCGGCAACGTGCGGGTGGGCCTGGAGGACAACATCTGGCTGGACCGCGGCGTGCACGCCAGCAACGGCAGCCTGGTGGAACGCGCCATCGAGATCATCGAACGCCTCGGCGGCCGCGCCCTCACCCCGGCCGAAGGGCGCAAGAAGATGAACCTCAAGCCCCGCTGATCCGGAGCTGCATACGTCGACGTAGGGCGAATAACCCGGAACGGGTTATCCGCCGATGCACCGACCCCATGCCCGGCCTCTGGTTCGAACCCGGAGCCCCCTGGACAGGCGCTCCGCGGCCAAGTCCGAGGCGCGCCTGGAACCAAGGCCAAACGGCGGATAACCGCGAACGGTTATTCGCCCTACGAAAAGCCCGCCCCCCTTTCCCGCTGGAGCCCTTCATGTCCTACATCACCGAAATCAAGACCTTCGCCGCCCTCGGCAGCGGCGTCATCGGCAGCGGCTGGATCGCCCGCGCCCTGGCCCATGGCCTGGACGTCGTCGCCTGGGACCCGGCCCCCGGCGCCGAGGCGGCCCTGCGCCAGCGCGTGGCCAACGCCTGGCCGGCGCTGCAGAAGGCCGGCCTGGTGCCCGGCGCGTCCCAGGAGCGCCTGAAGTTCGTCGACACCATCGAGGAATGCGTGCGCGACGCCGACTTCATCCAGGAAAGCGCCCCCGAGCGCCTGGACCTGAAATGCGAGCTGCACGCGAAGATCAGCGCCGCGGCCAGGCCCAACGCGCTGATCGGCTCCAGCACCTCGGGCCTGCTGCCCAGCGAGTTCTATGCCGACGCCACGCACCCCGGGCGCTGCGTGGTCGGCCACCCGTTCAACCCGGTGTACCTGCTGCCGCTGGTGGAAGTGGTGGGTGGCGAGAAGACCGACCCGGCGGCCATCCAGGCGGCCATCGCGGTGTACCGCAGCCTGGGCATGCGCCCGCTGCACGTGCGCAAGGAAGTCCCCGGCTTCATCGCCGACCGCCTGCTCGAAGCGCTCTGGCGCGAGGCCCTGCACCTGGTCAACGACGGCGTCGCCAGCACCGGCGAGATCGACGACGCGATCCGCTTCGGCGCCGGCCTGCGCTGGTCGTTCATGGGCACCTTCCTGACCTACACCCTGGCCGGCGGCAACGCCGGCATGCGCCACTTCATGGCCCAGTTCGGCCCGGCCCTGCAACTGCCCTGGACCTACCTGCCGGCGCCGGAGCTGACCGAATCGCTGATCGACAAGGTGGTCGAAGGCACCGCCGAACAGCAGGGCAACCGCAGCATCGCGGAGCTGGAGCGCTACCGCGACGACTGCCTACTGGCGGTGCTCGGCGCCATCAAGGACACCAAGGCCCGCCACGGCTTCGCCTTCGTCGACTAACCTCGATCCATCAATTCCACTCCAGACCGCCCCCTCTCCCGCTTGCGGGAGAGGGCCGGGGAGAGGGGCTCTTCGGAATGACCGCCATGCCCACCCTGAAAACCTACGAAACCCCGGTACTCGCCGAGTGGACCGACTACAACGGCCACCTGCGCGACGCCTACTACCTGCTGATCTTCAGCTACGCCACCGACGCCCTGATGGACCACCTGGGCCTGGACAGCGCCGGCCGCGAGGCCAGCGGCCACTCGCTGTTCACCCTGGAGGTGCACCTGAACTACCTGCACGAGGTGAAGCAGGGCGAGCCGGTGGAAGTACGCACCCAGATGTTGGCCCACGACCGCAAGCGCCTGCACGTGCACCACACGCTGCACCGCCCCGGCGAGGCCGAGCCGCTGGCGGCCAGCGAACAGATGCTGCTGCACGTGAGCCTGGACGGCCCCCGCTCGGCGCCCTTCGAGGGCGTGGTGCTGGAGCGCGTGCTGGCCCTGGCCGAAGCCCACCGCGCCCTGCCGCGGCCGGAGCACGTCGGCCGCGTGATCGGCCTGCCGGGTTGAGCGTGGCGCGCGAGTACCCGCTGTCCCCCGGCATGGCGGCGTTCGTCGCGCGCACCCACGCCTTCGCCACTGCCGAACCCTCCCTGGCCGCGCAACGCGCGGCCTATTCGCGCATGGCCGCCGCCTTCACCCCGCCGCGCCCAACGGGCCTGCGGGTGAGCGACCTGGCCCTGGCCGGCCTGCCGCCGCTGCGCCTGTTCCGCCCGGCGGGCACAGCGCCCGCCAGCGGCTGGGCGGCACTGCTGTTCCTCCACGGCGGCGGCTGGATGCTCGGCGACCTCGACTCCCACGCCTTCTTCTGCGCCGAGCTGGCCGCCCGCCTGGGCCTGCTGGTGGTGGCGGCGGACTACCGGCTGGCCCCGGAACACCCCTTCCCCGCCGCCCTGCAGGACAGCCTGGCGGCCTGGCGCGCCCTGCGCGACGGCACGCTGGGCGAACCCATCGACCGCACCCGCCTGGCGGTGGCCGGCGACAGCGCCGGCGGCAACCTGGCCGCCGCCCTGTGCCTGGCCCTGCGCGATGCGGGCGAGCCGCAGCCGCGGGTTCAGGCGCTGGTCTATCCGGCGCTGGGTGACGAGGCCACGGATTCGCGAATCGAGTATGCGGATGCGCCGTTGCTGTCCGCCGCCGACATGCAGGCCTGCCTCGAGGCCTACCTGCCCGAGCCCCTGCAACGCCACCGCCCCCTCGCCCTGCCCCTGCGCGCCCATGACTTCGCCGGACTGGCTCCGGCCTTCATCGCCGTCGCCGAGTTCGATCCGCTGCGTGACGACGGGCTGCGCTACGCGGAACGGCTGCGCCGGGACGGGGTGGAGGTGGACTGCTTCCCCGGCCCGGGGCTGGTCCACGGCTGCCTGCGGGCGCGGGAGCTGGCGGAAGTGGACAGGCTGTACGAGGCGCTGTTCGAGTCGCTGGCCCGGCGCCTGGACTGAGCGCACGGGCGAACAATAAAAAAATCCCCCGCCGCGCCCGACGCACGACAGGGGACGAAAGCGAGCCGTCAAGGCTCCCAGTGTGACAAGCACCTACTTCGGTATCGACCGCAGCGGCATGGCTCCAGTGTGGCTGCTTCGCCAACTTCGGGTTTGCCGAAAACGACGTGCGCGTATCCGCCGCGGACAGGGAACGAAGCTAGGCACGGCCCCTTAAGCAATCCTTAAGGCGCCGACATCGAGAATCATTGGCGTTTGAATTCCCAGCCGCCGCGCTGCCCTGTCCCCGGTGAAACCATGCTGGCCTCCTTCCCGATCATGCTCCATGGGGGCATGGATGCCGGCGGTGTGGATCGGGGCGTTCCTCGCCAGGTACCAGACCAGGGACGGCGGCTGCCAGGCCTACGACAAGCTCGGCGGCAAGGACCGCAAGGCCCTGGACAATGCGCGGCAAGCCCGGCCTGAACTGGGGCGGGTTCCGGGCCGGCGCGGTCGGAAAACGACCTGCTCTTGCCTGTGAAGGACACTCCGCCGGCCTGGCGCTTGCGCCCGGCCGGCGCTGTTCCGAGAATCCGGGGAAGCCCAACCTCACGGAGGACTCCGCGATGATGCACGCCGACCTGATCGACCAGGACGATTTCCGCGAACGCCTGCAGGCCCTGGGCTTCGCCGTTCCGCCGGACGTCACCGCGGAGCAGGCCTGCGAATACGCGGTGCGTGCCCTCACCCCGGAACGCTCCATGGCCCTGCGCCGGCTGGTGGAAGAAATGCTCGGCGGCAACGCGACCCTGCTGCCGGCGGTGCGCGAGGCGATTTCGCGGCAGCTGCTGCCGGCGTTGGTGCCAAGGCCCTGAGTCGCGCTCGTTCGCGCTCTTTGCTCTTCGTAGGAGCGAGCTTGCTCGCGAACAGCGTTCTGCCGGGGCTTCGGGGGCTTGTCCTGAAGAGCACCCTTTCCCTTCAGGGAGAGGGCTGGGGAGAGGGCAACGGGTGGGCCAGAACACCCCAAACCACCGGCTTCTCCCATATCACCTAGCTCGCCGCCCACTTGAACCACCCCCGTTCGGCAACCAAGGCCAAACGGCGGATAACGCGGAGCGTTATTCGCCCTACGCCCTGCCCACCTTCGCGTGATCGGCTAGGGTTGTGCCATTACCCCCGCCGGAGTCCGCCATGACAGCGCTGCACGATCTCACCGCCGTCCAGCTGCTGGCCCTTTACCGTTCGCGCCAGCTGTCCCCCGTGGAATACCTGCAGCACCTGCTCGCCCATATCGAGCGCTGGGAGCCGCACCTCTGCGCGCTCTACGCCCATGCCCCGGAACGCGCCCTGGGCGAGGCGCGGGAAGCCGAGGCGCGCTGGACGAAGGGTGAGCCGCGCGGCGAACTGGATGGCGTGCCGGTCACCATCAAGGAACTCATCGCCAGTGTCGGCGACCCGATTCCCCAAGGCAGCGCCGCCGTGCCCTTGGTCTCCGCCACCCGGGATGCGCCGCCCACCGCGCGGCTGCGCGAGGCCGGGGCCATCCTGCTGGCCAAGACCACGGTGCCGGACTTCGGCATGCTCTCCTCGGGCCTGTCCAGCTTCCACAAGCTGGCGCGCAACCCCTGGAACCTGGCGATGAACCCCGGCGGCTCCAGCGCCGGCGCCGCGGCGGCCGCTGCCGCCGGCTACGGCCCGCTGCACGTGGGCACCGACATCGGCGGCTCGGTGCGCCTGCCGGCCGGCTGGTGCGGCCTGGTGGGCTTCAAGCCGAGCCTCGGGCGGATTCCCATCGACCCCTACTACACCGGGCGCTGCGCCGGGCCCATGACGCGCACCCTGGACGACACCGCGCTGCTGATGAAGCACCTGTCGCGCCCTGACTGGCGCGACGCCACCAGCCTGCCGCCGGCCGAGCTGGACTGGGCCATCCGCCCGGCCGAGGTGCGCGGCCTGCGCATCGGCCTGCAGCTGGACCCCGGCTGCGGCCTGCAGCCCGAGCCGGAAGTGCGCCGGGCCGTGGAAGACGCCGCGCGGCGCTTCGCCGAGGCCGGCGCGGAGATAGTCGAGGTGCGGCCGATCCTCGACCGCGGGCTGCTCGACGGCCTCGACCGCTTCTGGCGCGCGCGCCTGTGGGCCGAACTGGAGGCGCTGCCGGCGGAACGCCAGGCGCGGGTGCTGCCGTACATATTCCAGTGGGCCGAAGGCGGCGCGCGGGTTTCCGGCGTCGAGGCGGTGCGCGGCTTCAACCAGACCTTCGAGATGCGCAAGCGCGCCGCCGCGCAGTTCCACGGCATCGACTGCCTGCTCAGCCCGACCAACCAGGTGGCCGCCTTCCCCGCCGAGTGGGCCTCGCCCACCAACGACCCGGCGCTGCCCTTCGAGCACATCGGCTTCACCGTGCCGTGGAACATGACCGAGCAGCCGGCGCTGTCGATCAACTGCGGCTTCACCGCCGCCGGCATGCCCATCGGCCTGCAGATCGTCGGCCCGCGCTTCGCCGACGTGGCCGTGCTGCGCCTGGGCAAGGCCTTCGAAACCTGGCGTGGCGAACTGCCGGGATGGCCGCGGCCCCCCGAGCGGGGCTAAGCTGCGGGGACCCGCACGGCAGAAGGACTCGTTCGCGCGCATGCAGTACTCCCCCGACATCGCTCATTTCCTGGTGGTCATCCAGGTCCTCGGCGTGGTCGCCGCCCTCCACGCCGTGCTCACCGTGCGCACCGCGCAGGGCGCCATCGCCTGGGCCATCTCCCTGGTGTTCATGCCGCTGCTCACCCTGCTGCCCTACCTGGTGTTCGGCCGCAGCCGCTTCGACGCCTACATCGGTGCGCGGCGCCAGGCCAACGAGGAGATGCACCTGGCCGCCGCCGAGCTGGACTGGCGGCCCTGGGTGGAAGAAGCCCTGACGGCGCGCCAGGCCGGGAACTACAAGGCGCTCAAGGCCCTCTCCGCGCTGGCGCGCATGCCGACCCTGGCGAACAACCACGTGCGCCTGCTGGTGAACGGCAAGGCCACCTTCGACGCCATCTTCGAGGCCATCGCCCAGGCCCGGCAGGTGGTGCTGGTGCAGTTCTTCATCATCCGCGACGACGCCATCGGCCAGCGCCTGGCGCAGCTGCTGCTGGAACGCGCGGCCAACGGCGTGGAGGTCTTCCTGCTCTACGACGCCATCGGCAGCCACGGCCTGCCCGGGCGCTACGTCGAGCGCCTGCGCGCCGGCGGCGTGCAGGTGCAGGCCTTCAGCACCGGGCACGGCGCCATCAACCGCTTCCAGCTGAACTTCCGCAACCACCGCAAGGTGGTGGTGGTGGACGGCCTGCGCGGCTACGTCGGCGGGCACAACGTCGGCGTCGAATACCTGGGCGAGAAGCCGCCGCTCTCGCCCTGGCGCGACACCCACGTGGAACTGCGCGGCCCGGCCGTGGCCTGCCTGCAGGAGAGCTTCGCCGAGGACTGGTTCTGGGCCACCCACGCCCTGCCCACCCTGCTGCTGCCGGACCGCTACGACGAGGAAGGGGTGATCTGCCAGGTGCTGGCCAGCGGCCCGGCGGACAAGCAGGAGACCTGCTCGCTGTTCTTCGTCGAGATGATCAACGCGGCCAGCGAACGGGTGTGGATAACCACCCCCTACTTCATCCCCGACGAGGCGGTCGGCGCCGCCCTGCGCCTGGCCGCCCTGCGCGGCGTGGACGTGCGCATCCTGCTGCCCTCGCGCCCGGACCACCGCACCGTCTACGCCGCCTCCAGCCTCTACGCCCAGGACGCGGTGCGCGCCGGGGTGAAGGTGTACCGCTACCAGCCGGGCTTCCTGCACCAGAAGGTGGTGCTGGTGGACCACGACTGCGCCGCGGTGGGCAGCGCCAACCTGGACAACCGCTCGTTCCGGCTGAACTTCGAGATCATGCTGGTGACGGTGGACGAGGCCTTCGCCCGCGAGGTGGAGAGTATGCTGCTGGCGGACTTCGAGCAGGCCGTGGAGCTGGGTACCGAGCGCAGCGGGCAGTTGCAGCAGCTGGGGATGCGGGTGGCGCGGCTGGTGTCGCCGATTCTTTGAATGCCGCGGGCTGGGGGCTGGGGCTTTTCGTAGGAGCGAGCTTGCTCGCGAACCTTTCGGGGCCCGGTGCCAAACCGTTCGCGAGCAAGCTCGCTCCTACGAGGAGAAGGTGCTCGCCGATGGTTGCTGGTGTGGTGGGAATGCCGCCGCCCTCTCCCTAACCCTCTCCCTGAAGGGAGAGGGGACCGTTGGGCAGAAACGGGGGCTCTGGGGTCAGCCGGCAACACCGAAGGCTTCCAGCTGAAACCACCCCCTCCTCTCGGCACGGACAAGCTCCCTCTCCCTTCAGGGAGAGGGCTGGGGAGAGGGAGCCCAACTCAACCCCGAACACCATCGACCCCAAGCAAAACACCCCAAAAAAAACGCCCGACTCACTCAAGTGAGCCGGGCGCTTCTACTATCGCAAGGTCATCAAGCCGGCGCAGAACTACGGATCAGATGATCAAAGGCCGACAACGAAGCCTTCGCTCCCTCCCCAACCGCGATCACGATCTGCTTGTACGGCACCGTGGTCACGTCGCCGGCGGCGAAGATGCCCGGCAGCGAGGTCTCGCCGCGCGCGTCGACGATGATCTCGCCGCGCGGGGTCAGCTCGATGCTGCCCTTGAGCCATTCGCTGTTGGGCAGCAGGCCGATCTGCACGAAGATGCCTTCCAGCTCCACCGACTTGAACGCTTCCGAGTTGCGGTCCTTGTAGACCAGGCCGGTGACCTTCTGGCCGTCGCCCTTCACTTCGCTGGTCAGCGCGCTGGTGATCACGTCCACGTTCGGCAAGCTGTACAGCTTGCGTTGCAGCACGGCGTCGGCGCGCAGCTTGCTGTCGAACTCCAGCAGGGTCACGTGGGCGACGATGCCGGCCAGGTCGATGGCCGCCTCGACGCCGGAGTTGCCGCCGCCGATCACCGCCACGCGCTTGCCCTTGAACAGCGGGCCGTCGCAGTGCGGGCAGAAGCACACGCCCTTGGCCTTGTATTCCTGCTCGCCGGGCACGCCCATCTCGCGCCAGCGGGCGCCGGTGGCGAGGATCACGGTCTTGGCCTTGAGGCTGCCACCGCCCTCGAACTTCACTTCGTGCAGCTCGCCTGCGTTCTTCGCCGGGACCAGCGCGCTGGCGCGCTGCAGGTTCATGATGTCGACCTCGTACTGCTTCACGTGCTCTTCCAGCGCGCGGGCCAGTTTCGGGCCTTCGGTCTCCTTCACCGAGATGAAGTTCTCGATGGCCATGGTGTCCAGCACCTGGCCGCCGAAGCGCTCGGCGGCGACGCCGGTGCGGATGCCCTTGCGGGCGGCGTAGATGGCCGCCGCGGCGCCGGCCGGGCCACCGCCCACCACCAGCACGTCGAAGGCTTGCTTGGCGGCCAGCTTCTCGGCTTCGCGAGCGGCGGCGCCGGTGTCGATCCTGGCGAGGATCTCTTCCACGCCCATGCGGCCCGCGCCGAAGACTTCGCCGTTGAGGTAGATGCTCGGCACCGACATGATCTGGCGGCGCTCGACCTCGTCCTGGAACAGCGCGCCGTCGATGGCGACGTGGCGGATGTTCGGGTTGAGCACGGCCATCAGGTTCAGCGCCTGGACCACGTCCGGGCAGTTCTGGCAGGACAGCGAGAAGTAGGTTTCGAACTCGAACCGGCCCTGGATGCCCTTGACCTGCTCGATGACCTCGGGCTCGAGCTTGGACGGGTGGCCGCCGACCTGCAGCAGCGCCAGGATCAGCGAGGTGAATTCGTGGCCCATGGGGATACCGGCGAAACGCAGGCCGATGTCCGCACCCGGGCGGTTCAGCGAGAAGGACGGCACGCGCTCGTCGCTGCCATCTTCGCGCAGGGTGATCTTGTCGGTCAGGCCGACGATGTCGTGCAGCAGTTCGCTCAGCTCGCGGGATTTGTCGCTGTCATCGAGGGACGCGACGATCTCGAACGGCTGGGTGACCTTTTCCAGGTAGGCCTTCAACTGGGTTTTAAGATTGGCGTCCAACATGGTTCAGCTCCTGCGAAATTCGGGCAAAAGGGTTCCCGCGGCGGACGCTGTGCGTCCGCCCTGCACGCTTGCGGGTAGGCTTTGGGCAGGGCGGGCGGCCCTTGTGGGGGCCGTCCGCCGGGGAGGGGTGTTGCTTAGATCTTGCCGACCAGGTCCAGGGACGGGGCCAGGGTCTTCTCGCCTTCCTTCCACTTGGCCGGGCAGACTTCGCCCGGGTGGGCAGCGGTGTACTGGGCGGCTTTCAGCTTGCGCAGGGTCTCGCCGACGTCACGCGCGATCTCGTTGGAGTGGATTTCGACGGTCTTGATCACGCCTTCCGGGTTGATCACGAAGGTGCCGCGCAGGGCCAGGCCTTCTTCCGGGATGTGCACGCCGAAGGCGTTGGTCAGCTGGTGGGTCGGGTCGCCGATCAGCGGGAACTGGGCCTTGCCCACGGCCGGGGAGGTTTCGTGCCAGACCTTGTGGGAGAAGTGGGTGTCGGTGGTCACGATATAGACTTCGGTACCAGCGTCACGGAAGGCGGCGTAGTTGTTGGCGGCGTCTTCGATCTCGGTCGGGCAGTTGAAGGTGAAGGCTGCCGGCATGAAGATCAGGACCGACCACTTGCCCTTCAGGGACTGCTCGGTGACTTCGATGAACTTGCCGTTGTGGAAGGCGTTGACCTTGAACGGTTGGACTTGGGTGTTGATCAGGTTCATTCGGCATTCCTCGTAGAGATGGGTTGATCGAATTGGTTATGAAATTCGACGTGGGCAAGATTATCCGCTATTAGCCCGTTTGGCCCATTGATTTAGGCCATCAAACAAATTGGCTTTCTCTATCAGCGGAACTATAAAAGGAAGAGCTTCGCTATCGATGAGCGGGCCCTCCTCCATCCTGCACCCTGCTCAAGACCAGCGCATGACACCACCGTTCAATGCCCGTGCCGGACGTGCCCGCAGCGGCCGGCGGAGGCGGGGCCGGGGCGCTTTCCTGGCCGGCTGGTCAACAGCCGCCGCGAGCTATGCTTTGCTTAGGGAGCAGCCCTTTCGGCTGGCAGAGTTCGTGCACCAGCTGACCACATGGACAGCTTCAGCGCCGCGTCGGGCCCGCCTCCCGGCAGCCGGTCCGGCGCGCGCCAGCGAGGTTTCGCATGATCCAGTTCCTGCTCGACGACGAACTGCGCCAGGTGGACGGCCTGGCACCGGAAACGAGCCTGCTCGAGTACCTGCGCACCCGGCTGGGGCGCACCGGCACCAAGGAAGGCTGCGCCTCCGGCGACTGCGGCGCCTGCACCCTGGTGCTGGCCGAACCCGAGGGCGACGGCCTGCGCTACCGCGCGGTGAACGCCTGCATCACCCCGCTGGGCTCGCTGCACGGCCGCCAGTTGCTGACGGTGGAAAACCTCGCCGACGGCGAACGCCTGCACCCGGTGCAACAGGCCATGGTGGACTGCCACGGCGCGCAATGCGGCTTCTGCACGCCGGGCATCGTCATGTCGCTGTTCGCCTGGCGCCATGCGGCCTGCGCCCATGACCGGGAGAGCGCACTGACCGCCCTGTCCGGCAACCTGTGCCGCTGCACCGGCTACCGGCCGATCCTCGAGGCCGCCCGGCGCATCGCCGGCGAAGCCCGGGGCGATCGCTTCGCCGCCGCCGAACGCGCTACCGCCGGGCGCCTGCGCGCCCTGCCCGCCGGCGCCAGCCTCGACAACGGCGAGCAGCACGCCTGGCTGCCCACTTCGCTGGAGGAACTGGACCGCCTGTTGATGGATTATCCACAGGCGCGGCTGGTGGCCGGCGCCACCGACCTGGCCCTGGAAGCGACCCAGGCGCTGAAGGGCTTCCCGCAGCTGATCCACCTGGAGCGCGTGGCCGAGCTGCGGCGCCTGGAAGAACACCCCGACCACCTGCTGATCGGCGCCGCGCGGCCCTACGCCGACTGCCAGGACGCGCTGCGCGCCTTCCCCGGCGTGCCCGCGCTGCTGGAGCGCCTGGGCTCGCTGCAGATCCGCCAGCGCGGCACCCTGGGCGGCAACATCGCCAACGCCTCGCCCATCGGCGACATGCCGCCGGTGCTGCTGGCCCTGGATGCCCGCCTGCGCCTGCGGCGCGCCGGGCAAGTCCGCGAGGTGCCCATCGACGGTTTCTTCACCGGCTACCGGCAGAGCATCCTGCAGGCGGGGGAATACATCGAGGCGATAGTTATCCCCAGGCTGGGCAAGGGCCAGTCGTTGCGTGTGGACAAGATATCCAAGCGCCGCGACGATGACATCTCCGCCCTGTGCCTGGCCCTGCGCCTGGACTTCGACGAGCAGGGCCGGGTGCGCGAGGCGCGCCTGGCCTGCGGCGGCATGGCCGCCACCCCGTTGCGCGGCCGGCGCACGGAAGCCGCGCTGGCTGGCCGGCCGTTCGACGCCGCCGCCGTGGCCGCGGCCCAGGCAGCCCTGGCCGAGGACTTCCAGCCCATCGACGACCTGCGCGCCAGCGCCGCCTATCGCCTGAAGGTGGCGCAGAACCTGCTGCAGCGCGCATTAGTGGAATACACAGCAACCCCCGCGGAGGTGCTCCATGCGTAGCCTGCCTCCCCTGGCCGCCAACGGCGGCGCCAGCGAAACCCGCAGCGCCGGCCAGGCCCGGCCCCACGACAGCGCCGAGCTGCACGTCAGCGGCGCGGCGCGCTACGTCGATGACATCAAGGAACCCCGCGACCTGCTGCACGCCGCCGTCGGCCTCACGGACATCGCCTGCGGGGTTATCCACAGCCTGGACCTGACGGCTGTGCGCAACGCCCCCGGCGTGGTCGCCGTGCTGACCCTGGACGAGGTGCCCGGCCACACCGACATCGGCCCGGTGTTCCCCGGCGACCCGCTGCTGGCCGGCGAGCGGGTGAAGTACCACGGCCAGGCACTGTTCGCCGTGGCGGCGCAAACCCAGCTGCAGGCCCGCCGCGCCGTGCGCCTGGCGAAGGTCGAATACGCCGAGGAAACCCCACTGCTCGACCCGCTGCGGGCCAAGGCCGAGGAACGCTTCGTGCGCCCGCCGCACTTCATGCGCCGCGGCGACGCCGGGCACGGCCTGGCCGCCGCGCCCTACGTGCTGCAGGCCAGCCAGTTCGTCGGCGGCCAGGAGCACTTCTACCTCGAAGGCCAGGTGTCCATGGCGCAGCCCACCGACGATGGCGGCATGTTCGTGTTCACCTCCAGCCAGCACCCCAGCGAGGTGCAGAAGCTGGTGGCCGAGGTGCTGGCCATCCCCCTGGCCAGGGTCACCGTGGAAGTGCGGCGCATGGGCGGCGGCTTCGGCGGCAAGGAGACCCAGGCCGCGCCCTGGGCCTGCCTGGCCGCGCTGCTGGCGGCGCGCACCGGACGCGCGGTTAAGCTGCGCCTGCCGCGCGCCGAGGACATGCGCGCCACCGGCAAGCGCCACCCCTTCCACAACCGCTACCAGGTCGGCTTCGACGCCGAGGGCCGGCTGCTCGCCGCGCAACTGGAAGTGGTGGGCGACTGCGGCCACTCGCCGGACCTCTCCGACGCCATCGTCGACCGCGCCATGTTCCACGCCGACAACGCCTACTTCATCCCCGACGTGGCCATCGCCGGCTACCGCAGCTTCACCAACGTCGTCTCGCACACGGCCTTCCGCGGCTTCGGCGGGCCCCAGGGGATGATGCTGATCGAACGCGCCATGGACGACATCGCCCGCGCCGTCGGCCAGGACCCGCTGGACGTGCGCAAGCTCAACCTCTACGGCGGCAGCGGCCGCGACCTCACGCCCTACCACCAGCGCGTGGAGCACAACCTGCTGGGCGAGCTGATCGAGCGCCTGGAAGCCAGCAGCGACTACCGCGCCCGCCGCGCCGCCATCACCGCCGCCAACGCCGCCAGCCCGGTGCTCAAGCGCGGCCTGGCGCTGACCCCGGTGAAGTTCGGCATCAGCTTCACCGCCCAGCACCTGAACCAGGCCGGCGCGCTCATCCACCTGTACACCGACGGCAGCATCCAGCTGAACCATGGCGGCACCGAGATGGGCCAGGGCCTGAACGTCAAGGTGGCGCAGATAGTCGCCGAGGAATTCCAGGTGCCCCTTGAGCGCGTGACCATCACCGCCACGCGCACCGACAAGGTGCCCAACACCTCGCCCACCGCGGCCTCCAGCGGCACCGACCTGAACGGCATGGCCGCCCGCGACGCGGCCCGCACGCTCAAGGCGCGGCTGGCGGAATTCCTCGCCGCGCGCGAGGGCGTGGCGCTGCAGGAAGTGCGCTTCGCCCACGGCCAGGTGCAGGTCCGCGACAAGGCGCTGGACTTCGCCGAGGTGGTGCAGGCCGCCTACTTCGCGCGGGTGCAGTTGTCCGCCACCGGCTTCTACCGCACGCCGAAGATCCACTACGACCGCGCCACCGGCCAGGGCCACCCGTTCTTCTACTTCGCCTACGGCGCGGCGGTGTCCGAGGTGGAAGTGGATACCCTGACCGGCGAGTACCGCCTGTTGCGGGTGGACATCCTGCACGACGTCGGCCGCAGCCTTAACCCGGCCATCGACATCGGCCAGATCGAGGGCGGCTTCGTCCAGGGCATGGGCTGGCTGACCTGCGAGGAACTGAAGTGGGACGCGAGGGGCCGGCTGCTCACCACGGGCCCGGCGACCTACAAGATCCCGGCGGCGAGCGACGTGCCCGAGGACTTCCGCGTGGCCCTGTTCGACCGGCCCAACGAGGAGGACAGCGTGTACCTGTCCAAGGCGGTGGGCGAGCCGCCGTTCATGCTGGCCATCTCGGTGTGGTCGGCCCTGCGCGACGCCATCGCCAGCCTGGCGGACTACCGGGTGAGCCCGGCGCTGGACACCCCGGCGACGCCGGAGCGGGTGCTGTGGGCGTGCGAGGCGTTGAAGGGCTGGGCTGTGGATGGTTCGCTGGAAGACGCGTCATGCCCTCACCCTAGCCCTCTCCCGGAGGGAGAGGGGACCGTTTCGCGTGAAGCGAAACAACGGAGTCAGCCGGACACTGTGGATAACAGGAAAACTCCCAATCTTCCTGCACACACCGAACTAGCCCCCCAGGACCCCACCCCATGACCCCCACCTGGATGGACGCCATCGCCCGCCTGCGCGACGGCGCCGAGCCCTACGTACTGGTCACCGTCATCGGCGTCCAGGGCTCCACCCCGCGCGAGGCCGGCTGCAAGATGCTGGTCACGGCCGACGCCTGCTACGACACCATCGGCGGCGGCCACCTGGAACTGGCCGCCACCGAGCACGCGCGCCAGCTGCTGCTGGCCGGCAAGGACGCCCAGAGCCTGGAGCACTTCCCCCTGGGCGCGCGCCTGGGCCAGTGCTGCGGCGGCCGCGCCAGCCTGCTGTTCGAATGCTTCGCGGTGCGCGGGCCGCAGGTGCTGCTGTTCGGCGCCGGCCATGTCGGCCGCGCCCTGGCGCCGCTGCTGGCGGGCCTGCCGCTGCGCTTGGAATGGGTGGACAGCCGCGCCGCGGAATTCCCCGCCGAGTTACCCACAGGGGTGCGCTGCAGCCTGCTGGACGATCCGCCGGAGGCTGTGGATAAGGCGCCGCCGGGCAGCTACTACCTGATCATGACCCACAACCACCCGCTGGACTACGCGCTAGCCGAGGCGGTGCTCGAGCGCGGCGACGCCGGCTTCCTCGGCATGATCGGCTCGCAGACCAAGGCCCAGCGCTGCCGCATGCGCCTGGAGCAGCGCGGCTTTTCCACAGCCGCCATCGAAACCCTGCACTGCCCCATCGGCCTGCCCGGCGTACCCGGCAAGCGCCCGCTGGAGGTGGCCATCGCCGTGGCCGCCCAGGTCATCGCCCGCTATCACCAGGACGCCCCGCCACGCACCACCCGCAGCGGCGTCGAATGGAAAGCCCTGTGCACCGAGGCAAACCGCACGTAGGGCGCATAACCGTTCGCGGTTATCCGCCGTTTGACCTCGACCCCAGGCGCGCCCCGGATCTGACCTCGAAGCGCCTGTCCGGGGTGCTGCGGGCTCGGCGCATCGGCCATCCCCCCCCAAAAAACCTGACCGACGGGACAACAGTTTTCCCCGCCCCCGCCGATAACCCCTTCGGCCCCTTCCCTACGCCCGTCTCCCACCGCGAACGGATTCGCCGCGTGCCAAGAGGACAACAAGAACATGCGCCTTCGCAGCATCCAGACCCAACTCATCCTCAGCATGGGCGCCGCCCTGCTGCTCAGCCTGCTCATCGTGCTCGGCCTCTACGCCGTGCTGGTCAACCGCCTGAGCGAGCGCTACCTGCTCGAACAGGCGCTGCCGGCGAGCATCCAGGCCATCGCCAACGACTTCGAGCGCCGGCTCACCGGCCCGCTCACCGCCGCCGCCGGCATAGCCGCCAACAGCCTGGTGCAGGACTGGCTGGCCGCCGGCGAGGACCCGGCGCGGCAGGCCGACTTCGTCCGCTACCTGGGCGGCATCCGCGCCTCGCAGCAGGCCTTCGCCGCGCTCATCGTCAGCCGGGCCAGCGACGCCTACTACAGCGACAAGGGCAAGGAACGCACCCTGTCCCGCGGCGAGCCCCAGGACGCCTGGTACTTCGACTTCATCGGCAGCGGCCGGCCGCAGGTGCTGAACATCGACACCGACGTCGGCAGCGGCGAACTCACGCTGTTCATCGACCGCCGCGTCGAGCGCGACGGCAAGCTGCTGGGCATCGCCGGCCTGGGCCTGCGCATGGACGAGCTGTCGAAGCTGATCCGCGACTTCCGCTTCGGCCAGTCCGGCCACGTGTACCTGGTGAAGAACGACGGCCAGGTGCAGATCCACCCCGACCCGGCCCGGGCCCGCGGCAAGGCCCTGGCCGACCTGGTGGGAGGCGACGCGGCGCGGGCACTGCTCGGCCAGCCGGGCTTCCACAGCAGCCGCTTCGAACGCGATGGCGAGGCCTACCTGGCCGCCAGCCTGCCGCTGCGCGACCTCGGCTGGACGCTGGTCAGCGAGGTGCCGGAGGCCGAGGTCTACGCCGACGCGCGCCAGGCCCTGCGCCTTTCCGGCCTGGCCGGCGCGGCGGTGGCGCTGCTCTGCCTGGGCCTGGTGGTGCTGCTGGCCCGCGGCCTGGTGCGGCCGATACGCCAGGTGACCACGGCGCTGCTGGACATAGGCGCCGGCGGCGGCGACCTGACGCGCCGCCTGGACGATTCCCGCGCCGACGAACTGGGCGACCTGGCCCGCGGCTTCAACCGCTTCCTCGAAGGCCAGCGCCAGCTGATCGGCGCCGTGCTCGCCACCAGCCAGCAGTTGCAGCGCAGCGTGGCCGAGGTGGCGCGGGTTGTGGATAACACCGCCGAGCGCTCCAGCCGCCAGCAGGAGATGACCGACATGGTGGCCACGGCGGTGAACGAGATGGGTAGCACCGTGCAGGAAATCGCGCGCAACGCCGAGCAGGCCGCCAGCGCCTCGCAGCAGGCCCGTGGCGAAGCCGGCCAGGCGCGCCAGGTGGTGGGCGGCTCGCTGCAGCATGGCGAGCGCATGTCCGCCGAGATCGGCCAGGCCGCCGAGGCGGTGAGCGACCTCGCGGCCCAGGTGGCGACCATCGACCAGGTGCTGGCGGTGATCCGCGGCATTTCCGAGCAGACCAACCTGCTGGCCCTCAACGCCGCCATCGAGGCCGCGCGCGCCGGCGAGCTGGGCCGCGGCTTCGCCGTGGTGGCCGACGAGGTGCGCACCCTGGCCGGGCGCACCCAGGGCTCCACCGACGAGATCCAGGCGATGATCCAGCGCCTCAAGCAGGGCGCCGAACAGGCGGTCAGCTCCATGCACTCGGGCCAGGCGGCCACCGGCGAGGGCCTGGCCGCCAGCCAGCGCGCCGGCGCCTCGCTGGGCGCCATCGCCGACCAGGTGGAGCGCATCAGCGACATCAACCACCAGGTCGCCGCCGCCACCGAGGAACAGAGCGCGGTCACCGAGGAGATCAACCGCAACGTCCAGGGCATCGCCGACCTGGCCCGCGCCACCGCCGGCGAGGTGCACCAGGGCCGCGAGCAATGCCACGCCCTGCGCGGCCTGGCCGACGACCTGCAGCGGCAGATGGGGCAGTTCCGCTTGTAACGCCGCGGCTGGACGTAGGGCGTATAACGCTCCGCGTTATACGCCGTTTGACCTTGGCGCCAGGCGCGCCTCGGATTTGGCCCCGGAGCGCCTGTCCGGGGCGCTCCGGGTTCGGACCAGAGGCCGGGCATGGGCTCGGTGTAGCGGCGTATAACCGCGAGCGGTTATACGCCCTACGCTCCTGTTATCCACTGTTGAAAAGGGGGTTTCGCTGTCCACAGGCGGCAGGCTTCCACAGGGAGGCTCCATAGGCGCTTTTTTGCCTCTTCGATTTGTGGATACCCTTCTGCAGCCCAGCAATTCCGGGGCTTTTTGCTCAAATAACGTACAGTTTTCGCCAGCCGGCGGCGGTTCTGGCATCGGAAGTTTTCCCCAGAGGATATCCACAACACTGTCCACGGCCTCTGTGAGCAATCCATTCGCCTGGCCGCGGAAAACCCCAGTTCCGCCGGCCTCTCCGCAGCCTTTCCCCTGCCCTGCACAAGTGCTGCCTCCAGCATGGTTTTCCACCAGGATATTCACAGCTTGCCAAGGGCTTATACCGGGCTTGTCCAGGGTCCTTTTCCGGTGCTGCCAGGCCCGGCCTAAGCCCTTGAATTACGTGGCTTTCAGGCCATTGCAGAGCAAAAAATGTACAGCCTTGCGCAGCCCCCGGAATACCTGCTTCCGAAGGCTTCATCGACAGTTTTTCCACAGCCTTGCCCACGCTATCCGGGGATAGCCGCAGACGGTCTTTTTCGGGGTTTGCACAAATTCTGCGCAAAGCCTTGCAGGCCAGGGCTGACGTGGCCTGGAGCGGAGGGGGCACAGTTTGTCCACAGGATGCCGCACAGGAACCGGGGACAAAAACCCACCGCCGGTGGAAAAGCCCTGGGGATAATTGCTTCAGTCGTCGAGGTGGGTGGCGCGGATGCGGCCGCGGCTGAGGTCGCCGAGCAGGCGTTGCAGCGCTTCGACCTGGGTATCGGGCAGGCTCAGGCGGATATCCACACCCTCGGCGCCGTAGGCCTCGTCCTCGATGCTCGCACCCAGGGCGAGGATGCGCGCCTTGAGCAGCGCGTGCTCGGCGAAGCCGCAGGCGAAGGCCAGGCGCGTGCTGGGCACCAGCTCGATGCGCGGGGCGTCCTGCAGGCACTTGGCCGCGCAGCCGCCGTAGGCGCGGGCCAGGCCGCCTGTGCCGAGCTTAATGCCGCCGAACCAGCGGCTGACCAGCACCACCACGCGGTCCATGGCCTGGCCCTCGATGGCCGCGAGCATCGGCCGCCCGGCGGTGCCGCCGGGTTCGCCGTCGTCGCTGAAGCGGTAGTGCGCGCCGAGCTTCCAGGCCCAGCAGTTGTGCCCGGCGCTGGCGTCGCGGTGGGCGGCGAGGAAGGCCTGGGCCTCGGCCTCGCTGGCGATGGGCGCCGCCAGGCAGGTGAAGCGGCTCTTGCGGATGTCCTCGGCGTAGCTGGCCGGGCCGGCGAGGGTGAAGCTCATGCCGTGGCCGGCGGCGTCAGCCCGCAGCCCTTGAGGATGATGCGGATGAGGTTGTCGGCGGCCTCGTTGAAGTCCTGCCGGGACATGCGCTTGCGCCCGGTGACGAAGGCGATCTGGGTGGCGAAGTCGGCGTAGTGCTGGGTGCTGCCCCAGAGCAGGAAGATCAGGTTGACCGGGTCCACCGGGTCCATCTTGCCGGCGGCGATCCAGGCCTCGAACACCGCCGCGCGGCCGCGGAACCAGGCGCGGTAGTCCTGGTTGAAGTGGCTGCTCAGGCACTGCCCGCCGCTGATGATCTCCATGGCGAAGATCCGCGAGGCCAGCGGGTGGCGGCGGGAGAACTCCATCTTGGCGCGGATGTAGCCGGCCAGGGCGGTGGCCGGGTCGTCCTCGGCGCCGAGGTGGTTGAAGGTGCTGTCCCAGAGGTCGAGGATGTTGCCCAGCACCGCGGTGTAGAGCCCCAGCTTGTTGCTGAAGTAGTAGTGCAGGTTGGCCTTGGGCAGGTCGGCGCGCAGGGCGATGGCGTTCATGCTGGTGCCCTTGAAGCCGTGGCGGGCGAACTCTTCTTCGGCGGCGGCGAGGATGACTTCCTCGTTCTTCTGGCGAATGCGGCCGGCGGGCTTCTCGGAGCCTTCGGCGAGGTGGGCTGGCACTGGGAAGGTCATACGGCGTATCCATGGCTTCAGCGAAAGGGCGAAGCATGGATAACCCAGGCGGGGCGGGGGATTCAAGCGAATCCGGCGTTTTTCCCGGGGCGCACCGCAACGGGGCGGGAAAATCCCCCGCGGGGGCCCTTTCCTGTAGGAGCGAGCTTGCTCGCGAACGGGGATTTCCCGGCAGCTGTGGTGCCATGCGGTTCGCGAGCAAGCTCGCTCCTACGAAGAGCCCGGTGCTGAAACATCCGGAAACATCACCTCTTCACCGACGATCGCCGCCTTTTCCCGCGAAAGCCTGCTGAAAGCTTGAGCCCCTAGCATCCGCCCTCCCCTCCGCTGCCCGGCGGCGGGTTATCCGCACAAGAACAACACGGGTGATGCCATGACACGCTTGAACCGCCGCCCCGCCCCGTCCCTGCCCGGCCACCCGCCGCGCTGACCCGACGGAGGCCTCCGATGCTGACCTTCCTCGCCTTCGCCATGGTGGCGACCTTCATGTTCCTGATCATGACGCGGCGCCTCTCGGCGCTCATCGCGCTGATCCTGGTGCCCATCGCCTTCGCCCTGCTCGGCGGCTTCGCCGCGGGCCTGGGGCCGATGATGCTCGACGGCATCCGCACCCTGGCGCCGACCGGGGTGATGCTGATGTTCGCCATCCTCTACTTCGCCATCATGATCGACTCGGGGCTGTTCGACCCGGCGGTGCGCAAGATCCTGCGGCTGGTCAAGGGCGACCCGCTGAAGGTCTCGCTGGGCACCGCGGCCCTGGCGATGATCGTCTCGCTGGACGGCGACGGCTCCACCACCTACATGATCTGCGTGGCCGCGGTGCTGCCGCTGTACCAGCGCCTGGGCATGAGCCCGCTGCTGATGGCCTGCCTGATCATGCTCTCCAGCGGCGTGCTCAACATGACCCCCTGGGGCGGCCCCACCGCCCGCGCCGCCAGTGCCCTGCACGTGGACCCGGCGGACATCTTCGTGCCGATGATCCCGGCGATGGTCGCGGGCCTCGCCACCATCTTCGCCATCGCCTGGGTGTACGGCAAACGCGAGCGCGCGCGCCTGGGCCAGCTGCACCTGCCCGGCGAGCACCTGGACGCGGCCGAGGTCAGCGTCTCGCAGTACCCCGACGCGCGGCGGCCGAAGCTGCTGTGGTTCAACGGCGCGCTGACGCTGGTGCTGATGGCCACGCTGATCGCCGGGCTGCTGCCGATGCCGGTGCTGTTCATGATCGCCTTCGGCATCGCCATGATCGTCAACTACCCGTGCATCCTCGAGCAGAAGAAGCGCATCGGCGCCCATGCCGAGAACGTGCTGGCGGTGGTCTCGCTGATCTTCGCCGCCGGGGTGTTCACCGGCATCCTCTCCGGAACCGGCATGGTCGAGGCCATGTCGAAGAGCCTGCTGGCGGTGATCCCGCCGGCGCTGGGGCCGTACCTGGCGACCATCACCGCGCTGGTCAGCCTGCCGTTCACCTTCTTCATGTCCAACGATGCCTTCTACTACGGCGTGCTGCCGGTGCTCACCCAGGCCGCCGCGCAGTACGGCATCAGCCCGGTGGAGATGGCCCGCGCCTCCATCGTCGGCCAGCCGGTGCACCTGCTCAGCCCGCTGGTGCCCTCCACCTACCTGCTGGTGGGCCTGGCCAAGGTGGACTTCGGCGACCACCAGCGCTTCACCCTGCGCTGGGCAGCGCTGGTGTGTCTCGCTATCCTCGCCGCCGCCCTGCTGCTGGGGCTGTTCCCCCTGTTCAACGACTGAAGACTGGTAGACCCGTAAATGGAATGGCTGACCAACCCGGAAATCTGGGTCGCGCTCCTCACCCTGACCGCCCTGGAGATCGTCCTGGGCATCGACAACATCATCATGATCTCCATCCTGGTGGGGCGCATGCCCAAGGCCATGCAGGCGCGCACGCGGCTGTTCGGCCTGGCCCTGGCGATGGTCACGCGCATCCTCCTGCTGCTGTCGATCACCTGGGTGATGCGCCTGACCGCCGACCTGTTCAGCGTGCTCGGCCAGGGCATTTCCGGGCGTGACCTGATCCTGTTCTGCGGCGGCCTGTTCCTGCTGTGGAAGAGCAGCAGCGAGATCTACCACGGCCTGGAAGGCGAGGACGAGACCGAGCAGCAGCCGAAAAGCCTGCTCGGCGGCTTCCTCGGCACCATCGTGCAGATCGCCATCATCGACATCGTGTTCTCCCTCGACTCGGTGATCACCGCCGTGGGCATGGTCTCCAACGTGCCGGTGATGGTCGCCGCCATCGTCGTCGCGGTGCTGGTGATGATGCTGGCCTCCGGCGCCATCAGCGCCTTCATCGACCAGCACCCGTCGCTGAAGATGCTGGCGCTGTCGTTCCTCATCGTGGTCGGCACCGTGCTCATCGCCGAAGCCTTCGAGGTCCACGTGCCCAAGGGCTACGTCTACTTCGCCATGGCCTTCTCGCTGGCGGTGGAAGCGCTGAACATCCGCATGCGCACGGCGCGCGGGCGCAAGCCGGCCGAGCCGGTGCAGCTGCGCCGCGACATCCCCGGCCAGTAGCGCCCTAGAGCGTCGGCAAGGGCGCCCCGGCCGGCCACTCCAGGGTGCCCTTGTCGCTGAAGCGCACGGTGCCGAACAGGCCGCCGCCGAGCTTGCCGCTGATCTCGTAGGGCATGCCCTGGCGCGGCGGCGCGTTGCCCAGGCCCCAGGCCTGGCGCACCAGGCGGAAGGCGGAGATGCTCACCGGCACGCTGAGCACCGCCTCGCCGAAGCGCGGCACCTGCCCGCGCTGGTCGCTCACCCCGCTGGCCAGCGGGCGGCCGTTGACGCTCAGGTCCAGGGCCACGCCGTCGTAGTCGATGTCCCGGTCGTTGGGGTTCTGCACCCGCAGCTTGACCGCGAAACGCGCCTCCATGCCCTGCCCGGCCAGGGGCTCCAGGCCCACCAGGTCGATCTTCAGCGGGTCGTTGCCGAACAGGCTGGCGCAGGCGCCCAGGCCCAGGATCAGGCCAAGGGCGAGGAACAGGCGCAGGGTGGCGAGAAGGCGCTTGGGCATCGGGGGTTTCCGCTGGCGGTGGTGTCCGGGGCAGTCTAGCCCGCGGGGGTGGCCTGGAGGAACCGCGGTTCGGATACCCCTTGTAGGATCTCATCCGCGAATCGCGCCGATATTTCCGGCTATCGCGGACAAGGTCCGCTCCTACGATCGTGATTTTCCGGGCATCCCTGCAAAACCCCGCCGCAGGGGCTTTACTGAAGGTAAACACCCCGGCGGATCAGCATCTTGTCGAACCCTCGCGGGACTGCGTGGGTCTACTATGACATTTAGATGACAGAAAAATCGGCCAGAGTCGTCCCACCGCGCAGTCACGCCAGGGCGGCCATGCAGTAACGAGGGGGGCCGCCATGCTGACATTGCTCAACCTGCTTTCCGCCGTCGCCTTGCTGGTGTGGGGCACGCACATCGTGCGCACCGGCATCCTCCGGGTGTACGGCAGTGACCTGCGGCGCATCCTCAGCCGCAGCGTACAGAAACGCCCGCTGGCCTTCGCCGCCGGCATCGGCGTCACCGCCCTGGTGCAGAGCAGCAACGCCACCGCGTTGCTGGCCACCTCCTTCGTCGCCAGCGGGCTGATGGCGCTGGCCCCGGCGCTGGCGATCATGCTCGGCGCCGACGTCGGGACGGCGCTGATGGCGCGGGTGCTGACCCTCGACCTGTCGTGGCTGTCGCCGCTGCTGATCTTCTTCGGGGTGATCTTCTTCCTCACCCGCAAGCAGACGCGCCTGGGCCAGCTGGGCCGGGTGTTCATCGGCCTGGGCCTGATCATCCTGGCGCTGCAGCTGATCGTCGAGGCCGCCGGGCCCATGACCCAGGCCAAGGGCGTGAAGGTGCTGTTCTCCAGCCTCACCGGCGACGTCATGCTCGACGCCCTGACCGGCGCGCTGTTCGCCATGATCTCCTACTCCAGCCTGGCCGCCGTGCTGCTCACCGCGACCCTCGCCACCTCCAAGGTGATCTCGCTGAAGGTCGCGCTGTGCCTGGTGGTGGGCGCCAACCTGGGCACCGGCATCCTCGCCCTGATCGGCTCCAGCTCGCAGAACGCCGCCGGCCGCCGCGTGGCCCTGGGCAGCCTGCTGTTCAAGGTCGCCGGCTGCGTGCTGGTGCTGCCGCTGATCGGCCCGCTGGCGCAATGGGTGGACGGCTGGCCGTTCCGCACCCAGGAGCTGGTGATCGCCTTCCACGTGCTCTACAACTCGGTGCGCTGCCTCGCCTGCCTGCCGCTGACCACCCAGATGGCCGCCTTCTGCACGCGCATCATGCCCGACCGCGCCACCCCCGAGGACCGCGTGCGCCCGCGCCACCTCGACCCGGCGGCGCTGGACACGCCGAGCCTGGCGCTGGTCAACGCGGTGCGCGAGACGCTGCGCATGGGCGACATCGTCGAGCAGATGCTGGTCAACCTGCTGCAGGTGACCCGTGGCGGCGACCCGCTGCTGGGCAAGGAGATCCGCAAGCTCGACGACGACGTCGACGCGCTCTACACGGCGATCAAGCTGTACCTGGCGCGCATGCCCCGCGAGGACCTGAGCGAGCGCGACAGCCGGCGCTGGGCCGAGGTCATCGAGCTGGCCATCAACCTGGAGCAGGCCGGCGACATCATCGAGCACATGCTCAGCGCCGTGCAGGACAAGAAGACCTCGCGCAGCCGCTCCTTCTCGGACAACGGCCTGGCCGAGATCACCGCGCTGCACAGCCAGTTGCTGGTCAACCTGCGCCTGAGCCTGTCGGTGTTCCTCAACGGCGACCAGGAAGGCGCGCGGCGCCTGCGCCGGGCCAAGCAGCGCTTCCGCCTGCAGGAACGCCGCTACGCCCACGCCCACGTCGACCGCCTGCGCCAGCAGGTGGTGCAGAGCATCGAGACCAGCTCGCTGCACCTGGACCTGATCGCCGACATGAAGCGCCTGAACTCGCTGTTCTGCGCCATCGCCTACGCCGTGCTGGACAACCCCGAGGCCGGTGCCGGCGAGGAGCACGAGGACGACTACGTCGAGCAGGCCCTGGAAGCCGCCGCCCAGCCGCCCGGCCACGACGTGCCGCCGGGCTCCAGCGCGGCCGGCTGAGGCGCGGCAGGTCGCCGCGGGACTGATCCGCGTCAATGCCCGGGCATGGCGTTCGGCTAGGGTAGTGGCCCTTTGCCACCCACGAGCATGACGCCATGACCCTTAGCCGGCTGCCGGCCCAGTTATTGGTGACTTCCCAGGACGAGGACGTGGCGCGCCAGGTGCGCGCCCTGCTCGCCGTCTACCAGGTACCCTGCGCGGTGCTCGCCGGCCCCGGCGATTGCGAGCAGGCCCCGCTGTGCCGTTGGTTCAAGGACGCCGCGCTGAGCGACACCGCGCGCCTGCACGCCCTGCTGGCCGACGCCGTCGGCGTGCTCGAGCGCAGCCGCCACGCCTTCCGCTCGCGCGAGCTGGGGCAACTGCGCCGGCGCCTGGAGGCCGCGCTGCGGGAGTTGTCCGGCTCCCCGCCTATGGTGTAAAAACTGCCGACCAGTGTTCCGCCAAGCAGGCGGAAACCGGCTTTGCCGGGCAGGACGCCAAGGGCCTGCAAGACAAAGCGCCGTGTCTGTCGCCGAATCCATCGTGCGACGGGCGCGGCGCTTTTTTCATGCCCGCAGAAAAACAAGGAGGCAAGCATGGGCCTGGGACCGAAGCTCGACCACATGCTCGACCGCATAGGCCTGTCACCGGCGGAGATCGACCAGCGCCTGCGCTACCTGCACTGGCAGGCGGCCGACGAGCGGTGCCTGCGGCAGGCCGCCGGCGACCGGGGCGACAGCCACCTGCGCTTCATCGAACGGCTCTACGAGCACCTCGGCCAGTTCCCGCCGCTGGCGGCCATCCTCGCCGACCCGGCCACCCTGCAACGCCTCAAGCGCAGCCAGGCGCAGTACTACGAGCAGCTCTGGGAAGCCCCGCAGGACGCCGGCTACGTGCGCGACCGCCTGCGCATCGGCCTGGTCCACCAGCAGGTCGGGGTGGAGCTGAAGTGGTACCTGGGCGCCTACCGCCTGTACCTGCAGCACATGCTCGACGAGCTGCTCGGCGCCCTGCCGGGCACACAGGTCTTCGCCAGCCTGCTCAAGCGGGTGTTCCTCGACATGTCGCTGGCCATCGACACCTACGGCGCCGCCCAGCGCCAGGCCCTGGAGGAAAGCGAGGCGCGCTTCGCCCGGGCCCTGCGCGGGGCCAACGACGGCATCTGGGACTGGGACCTGGCCAACGACCGGCTGTACGTCTCCGAGCGCTGGACACGCATGCTGGGCCTGAGCCGCGACAGCCTCGGCGAGGGCAGCGCCAGCTGGTTCGCCCGCGTCCACCCCGACGACCTGCCTGGCCTGCGCCAGGCCATCGACGCCCACCTGCGCGGCAGCGCCGCCCTGCTCAACCACGAGTACCGCATCCGCCAGCGCGACGGCGGCTACCTCTGGGTGCTGGCCCGCGGGGTGATCACCGACGGGCGCATGGCCGGCTCGCAGACCGACATCAGCCAGCGCAAGGCCAGCGAGCACCAGCTCAGCCATGCCGCCCGCCACGACCCGCTGACCGGCCTGGCCAACCGCCTGCGCCTGGACGAACTGCTGCAGCAGGCCCTGCAGCGCCAGGGCCGCCCCGGCGCGCGCGAGGCCGGGCTGCTGTTCATCGACCTGGACCGCTTCAAGCTGATCAACGACAGCCTCGGCCATGGCGTCGGCGACCGCGTGCTGGTGGAAGTGGCCCAGCGCCTGCTGCGCTGCCTGCGCCCCGGCGACCACCTGGCGCGCTTCGGCGGCGACGAGTTCGTGGTGCTGCTGGACGACATGGCCAGCCTCGCCGACGCCGAGCAGGTCGCCCAGCGCATGCTCGACTGCCTGCACCAGCCGCTGCACCTGGACGGCCGCACCCTGGTGGTCAGCGCCAGCATCGGCATCACCGGGCTGATCGCCGAGGGCCAGGCGATCGACACCCTGCAGGCCGCCGACCTCGCCCTGTACCGCGCCAAGGAGGCCGGCAAGGCGCAGTACGCGCGCTTCTCCAGCGAGCTGCAGGCCGCCGCGCAGCGCCGCCTGGAACTGGAGAGCGCGCTGGGCCAGGCGCTGGAGCGCGGCGAATTCAGCCTGCACTACCAGCCGATCCTGCGCATCGACGTCGAGCCGCCGCGGCGCGTCGCCGTGGAAGTGCTGCTGCGCTGGCAGCGCGACGGCCAGCCGGTCTCGCCGCTGCAGTTCATCCCGGCGCTGGAAGAGTCCGGCGAGATCGTCCGCGTCGGCGACTGGGTGCTGCGCGAGGCCTGCCGCCAGACCCTCGCCTGGCAGCGCGAAGGCCAGGGCTGGCTGTACTGCTCGGTGAACCTGTCCATCCGCCAGCTGCAGCAGCCGGGCTTCGCCGAGCGGGTGCGGCAGATCCTCGCCGAGACCGGCCTGGCGCCGCAGAGCCTGGTGCTGGAGATCACCGAGAGCCTGATGATGCAGGACGGCGCCGATACCCTCGCCTGCCTGCGCGAGCTGGCCGCCCACGGCGTGCGCCTGGCGCTGGACGACTTCGGCACCGGCTACTCGTCCCTGGGCTACCTCAAGCGCTTCCCGCTGGACCTGCTGAAGGTCGACCGCAGCTTCATCGGCAAGGTCCCCGGCGACCCCGAGCTGAGCGCCATCTGCCGCGCCATCGTCGGCCTGGGCCGCAGCCTCGGCCTGGAAGTGGTGGCCGAAGGCGTCGAACACCCCGAGCACCTGGAGTTCCTGCGCAAGGAGGGCTGCCGCTTCGCCCAGGGCTTCCTGTTCAGCCCGCCGCTGCCACCCCACGCCCTGTACCCGGGGCCCATGGAGACCCACCGATGAAGCTCAACCTGCCGGTCAGCGGGCGCCAGGTCGAGGTACCGGCCAGCGCCAACATCCTCTCCACCACCGACCTCAAGGGCGCTGTCAGCCACGTCAACCCGGACTTCCTGGCCATCAGCGGCTTCACCGCCGAGGAGCTGCTGGGGCACAACCACAACCGCGTGCGCCACCCGGACATGCCGCCGGCCGCCTTCGCCCACCTGTGGCGGACGCTGCAGGCCGGGCGCAGCTGGATGGGCCTGGTGAAGAACCGCTGCAAGAACGGCGACCACTACTGGGTGAGCGCCTTCGTCACGCCGATCCGCCACGACGGCAAGGTGGTGGAGTACCAGTCGGTGCGCACCCGCGCCAGTGCCGCCGAGACCGCCGCCGCCGAGCGCCTGTACGCCCGCATGCGCGGTGGCTGGCTGCCGCGCCGGCCACGCCTGGGCCTGCTGCCGCGGCTGCTCGCCGGCCTGGGCCTGGCGCAGGCCGCGGGCGCGCTGCTGGCCTACCTGGCGCCCGCCGCGGCGCCCCTGGGCTTCGGCCTCGCCCTGCTGCTGGCCGGCGCCTGGCTGGCGCACCAGCTGCAGCCGCTGCGGCCCCTGCTGGCGCGGGCCCGGCGCATCGCCGACAATCCGCTGAGCCAGCGCCTGTACAGCGGCCGGGCCGACGAATTCGGCGAACTGGACTTCGCCCTGCGCATGCTGGAGGCCGAGACCGGCGCGGTGGTCGGGCGCATGGCCGAAGCCTCGCGCCAGCTCGCCGAACACGCCGGGCAACTGGCCGGCACCGTGGCCGACAGCAACGCCGGCACGCGCCGCCAGCAGCAGGAGACCGACCAGGTGGCCAGCGCCATGCAGCAACTGGCGCAAAGCGTCCAGGAAGTGGCGCGCCACGCCCAGAACAGCGCGGTGGCGGCGCAGTGCAGCGAACGGGTGACCCAGGCCGGCCAGGGCGAGGTACAGGCCACCCGCGGCCAGCTCGCCGCCCTGGAGGACGCGGTGCGCCGGGCCAGCGAGGCGGTGGAGCAGCTGCACGGGCACAGCGAGGGCATCTCGCGGATGCTGCAGGTGATCCAGGAAGTCGCCGGGCAGACCAACCTGCTGGCGCTCAACGCCGCCATCGAGGCGGCCCGCGCCGGCGAGGCCGGCCGCGGCTTCGCGGTGGTCGCCGACGAAGTGCGCGCCCTGGCCTCGCGCACCGCCGACTCGGCGCTGGACATCCACGCCCTGGTGGCCGACCTGCAGCGCGGCGCCGGCGCCTCGGTACAGGCCCTGCGCCACAGCTGCGAGCAGGCCCACGCCAGCCTCGGCCAGGCCGGCCGCGCCGCCGGCGCGCTGGAAGAGATCGCCGGGCAGGTCTCGGCGATCCAGCGCATGAGCCTGGAGATCGCCGGGGCCATCGAGGAACAGGGTTGCGCCAGCGAGGAGATCGAACGCAGCCTGCTGGCCATCCGCGAATCCGCCGACGGCAACGCCGCCAGCGCCAGCCACAGCCAGGCCAGTGCCACCCGGGTGGCGGAACTGGCCGCCGGGCTGCGGCTGCTGGCGGGGCATTTCTGGGAGGGGCGGCGCAATGCTTGAATGAGGGCGCTGCTCTTCGTAGGAGCGAGCTTGCTCGCGAATGGTGTTTCCTGGGAGCTGCAGGTGTTGGGGTTCAGAGCACCCTCTCCCTAACCCTCTGACTAGGCGTCCCCCCCATGAAGGGAGAGGGGACCGTTCGGCGCGCGTGGGTATTCCTGAGTCAGCCGGCCAGCACCGAAATTGCCGGCTGAAGCCAGGCCTTTTCTCGGCACGGCCAAGCCCCCTCTCCCTTCAGGGAGAGGGCTGGGGAGAGGGAACGGAGCCAAACCAAAACACCGAAGTCACAACTGAGCGCTGTTCGCGAGCAAGAGCTAGGCGCCCCCCTCGCTCCTACGAAAAGCAGGTCCAGTACAATCTTGCCCCCTACCCCGCCCCCAACCCCCGCGCCGCGACGAAGGCCAGGAACGCCTCGCGGCTGGAATAGCGCGGCTGGTAGCCGAACTCCCGCTTCAGCCGGGCGTTGTCCAGCACCGGCCGGTAGCGCATGAAGTCCACCTGCTCCGGGCCGAAGGGCGCCAGCCCCACTGGCCGCAGCAGCGCCAGCGCACTGCGCAGCAGCGGCGCCGGCAGGGCGCGGTAGGGCTTGCGCAGCAGTCCGGCGATCTCGCGCAGGCTCAGCGCGCCGTCGCCGGCCAGGTTGTAGATGCCCTCGCTGCCGCGCTCCAGGCCCTGGCGGATGATGTTCACCACGTCCTGGTCCCAGATGAACACGAAGCGGCTGCAGCGCCCACTTATCCCCAGCACCGAGCGCCCCATGAACAGGTCGGTGACCGGATTGTGCACACCCCGGCCGAGGATGGTGCCGGGGCGCAGGACCAGTTGGCGCAGCTGTGGACAACTCTGCCGCAGGCCGGCCAGCAGTTGCTCGATCTCGTGCTTGTGGCGGGCGTAGGGGAACTGCGACTGGCCGCGCAGGGGGTGGTTCTCGTCGATCAGCTCGGCGTTGTCCGGATGGAAGCCGTAGGCCGCGGCGGAACTGGCCACCACCAGTTGGCGCACGTCGTGCTCCACCGCCGCCTCGAACAACGCGCGGCTGCCGCCGACCTCGATGGTGTGCAGGCGGGTGGCGGACATCTGCGGCGGCGGGTTGACCACCGAGGCCAGGTGCACGATGGCCTGCGGGCGCCACTGCCGCACGCAGTCGCGCACCTGCCGGGGGTGGCCGATGTCCAGTTGCACCGGCTCGACGTTCGGCCGCAGGCGCTGCGCAGGCAGGCTGCGCACGTCGGCGGCGACCAGCGTCCAGTCGCGGTGCTGGATCGCCAGTTCGTTGAGCAGGTTCTGGCCGATGTGGCCGGCCGCGCCGGTGATCAGGACGCGCATGCGTACGGCCTCCGCGGTGGGCGATGAGGGGCCATGCCAGCGAAAGGCCAGCAGCGGCCCCGGGTGCCATGCCTGATGATAGACCCGGCCAGGGCAGGTCGCAGCCCGTCGCCACGGGTGCCGCCCATGGGTAGGTGGATCGGCGGCAATCCGCTATTCTCCTGGCTTTGCTTTTCCAGGCCTGGCCCATGCGTTGGTTGTTCCTCCCCCTCCTCTTCCTGCTCGGCGGCGGCTGGTCGTTCGCCGATTCGCGCTCGACGGTGGAGGGCTACCAGCTGCAGAACGGCATGGGGGTGCTGTTCAAGCCGACCAGCCAGCGCGGCTCGGTGTCCATCCGCCTGGTGGTGGGCGTCGGCTTCTCCGATTTCAGCTGCCATGACCGGCAACTGCCGCACCTGCTGGAGCACCTGTTCTTCAGCGGCCTGGACGGCGGCGACGAGGCCGACCTGGAGGCGCGCATGCAGGCCCTGGGCGGCCAGTGGAACGCCTACACCAGCGAGGGCGACACCACTTTCGTCATCGAGGCGCCGGCGGCCACCCAGCGCCAGGTGCTCGACCTGCTGCTGGAAGTGCTCACCCGCACGCAGCTGGACCAGGCCCGGGTGGAAGCCACCAAGCAGGTGCTGATCCGCGAGGACGGCGGCCACTACTCGCACCTGCAGCGCTTCCTCGACCACCAGAACATCAGCCGCCCGGGCCAGGAGCAGCTCGCCGTGGAACTCGGCCTGGCCTGCGCCGAGCGCCCGCAGGTGGCGCACCTGACCCAGGCCCAGCTGGAGAAGCTGCGCAGCGACTGGTACGTGCCGGGCAACATGACGCTGATCGTGGTCGGCGACCTCGACCCGCGCCTGCCCGCCTACCTCAGCCGCACCTTCGGCAGCCTGCCCGACCGGGCCACGCCGGAACGCCGCGAACTGCCGGAAATGCAGGGCCCGGCGGCGCGCCAGCGGACGCTGAACACCGGCTTGTTCGGCGAGGGCGCGGTGGTGCACTGGATCTTCCCCGAGCCGGCCGACGCCGACGGCGCCGCCCTGGATCTGCTGCAGGCCTACCTGAGCGACGCCCTCTATGCCGACCTGCGGGTGCGCCGCGAGCTGTCCTACGGGCCCTGGAGCGAGCGCACGTCCTACGCCAACCAGGGCTTCCTCAGCCTCAACGCGGACATCGCCCGGGAGGACCAGGAGGCCACCCTGAAGGCCCTGAAGGAGGTGGTGGAGAACATCCGCCAGCACGGCCTGGACGCCCAGCGCTTCGCCCGCATCCAGCGCGTGCAGCGGGCGCAGCTGGCCTGGAGCACGCCGAGCAACGCCAGCCTCGCCGACTATTACTGGGGCGCGCTGGGCGACTACGACGGCAGCCAGTTCCCCAACGAAGACCGGCGCCTGGCCAAGGTCAGCCTGAAGCTGGCCAGCGACACGGCGCGCCAGCTGTTCAAGGACGACGGCTACCTGCGCATCGAGAAACCACTGCTCGACGACGACATGGCCTACCCGCTGGGGGGCGGCGCGGTGCTGCTGGTGCTGCTGCCGCCGGCGGCGCTGTTGCTCTGGCGCCGCCGGCGCAGCGGCTGAGCCTTACAGCGCCAGGCGGCGGATCACCCGGGTGGCGTCGTCCGGGTCGCGCTGGGCGCGGAAGCCCAGTTCCACGGCGAGGTCGCGCATGTCGCGGTCGATGGCCTGGTCGATGCTGTACATCTGGACGAAGCCGTTGCGCCGCGCCACGTCGATCAGGTGGCGCATCAGCGCCTTGCCCAGGCCCCGGCGCTTCCAGTCGTCGGCGGTGGTCAGGGCGCATTCGCACTGGTTGTCGTCCACCTTGGCATAGCGGCTGATGCCGACTTCGCGCAGTTCGCCGTCGTCATGCACCAGGGCGACGAAAGCCATGTTGTCCTGGTAGTCCACGTCCATCAGGCTGTCGAGCAGGGCGTCGCTGATCTTCACTTCGCCGTGGAAACGCAGCTTGCGGGTCATCGGCGACAGGCGTTCGAGGAAGGTGCGCTCCAGTTCGCGGTCTTCGGCGCGCAGCGGGCGGATCAGCACGTGGCTGCCGTCGTCGAGGGTCTCGATCCAGTGGTCATGGCCTACGGCGGCGAGCGCCGCGGCTTGCTGGTGCAGGGGGGTGGGCATGGCGTTGTCTCCAGGGGAGAAGAAGGAAATGTCATTGACCTATCCTTCTCCGCCCGCCCCCGGCCACCCTTGATCGAGGTCAAGGCCGGCCGGGGTTGGCCAGTGGCAAACCGCCGCAGGCCTTCAGGCGCCGGCCAGCGCCTCGCCGGCAGGGGCCGCGCGGCCGCGGCGGCGGAACAGCACCAGGGTGGCGACCAGGCCCAGCAGCGCCGCGCCGCTCAGCCACAGGCCGGGGGCGGCCTTGTTGTCCAGGGCGTGGATCAGCCAGGTGCAGGCCGCCGGGGTGAAGCCGCCGAAGGTGGCGGTGGCCAGGCTGTAGGCCAGGGAGAAGCCGGTGGTGCGCACGTCCGCCGGCATCACCTCGGTCAGTGCCACCACCATGGCGCCGTTGTAGCTGCCGTAGATGAACGACAGCCACAGTTCCACCGTCAGCAGGCGGGCGAAGCTGGGCTCGGCCACCAGCCAGGACAGCGTCGGGTAGGCGGTCAGCAGCGCCAGCACGGTGGCGGCGACGAGCAGCGGGCGGCGGCCGACACGGTCGGACAGCGCGCCCATCACCGGCAGCCAGAAGAAGTTCGACAGGCCGATGCACATGGTCACCAGCAGGGCGTCGAAGTCCGACAGGTGCAGCTCGTTGCGGCCGAAGGTCGGGGTGTAGGCGGTGATCAGGTAGAAGGACACGGTGGTCATCACCACCATGGCGGTGCCGGCCAGCACCAGGCCGAAGTTCTGCCCGATGGAGCGCAGCACCTCGCCCAGGCGCGGGTGGTGCTTGCGCTGCTGGAAGGCTTCGGTCTCCTCCAGGGAGCGGCGGATGACGAACAGCGCCGGGACTATCATGCAGCCGACGAAGAAGGGCACGCGCCAGCCCCACTCGCCCATCTGCCCGGGGCTCAGCCAGTGGTTGAGGATCACCCCCAGCAGCCCGGCGAAGACCACCGCCACCTGCTGGCTGGCCGACTGCCAGCTGACGAAGAAGCCGCGCTTGCCGGGCGTGGCGATCTCCGCCAGGTACACCGACACGCCGCCCAGCTCGACCCCGGCGGAAAAGCCCTGCAGCAGGCGGCCGACCAGCACCAGCGCCGGCGCCAGGGCGCCCAGGGTGGAATAGCCGGGGACGAAGGCGATCAGCAGGGTGCCCATGGCCATCAGCGCCAGGGTGATGATCAGGCCCTGGCGGCGGCCGTGGCGGTCGATGTAGGCGCCGAGGAAGATCGCCCCCAGCGGGCGCATCAGGAAGCCGGCGCCGAAGGTGGCCAGCGACAGCATCAGCGAGGCGAAGGGGTCGTCGCCGGGGAAGAAGGTCTTGGCGATGGCGGTGGCGTAGAAGCCATACACCATGAAGTCGTACATCTCGAGGAAGTTGCCGCTGACCACGCGGAACACGGCCTTGGCCTTGGAATTCTTGGAAGCCATGGGAACACCATTTCAAACGATCACGGGGCCTTCCCGGGGCGCGAGGAGGCAGGCAGCGGCCGGGAAGATATTTGTAACCCTATGTGTAAAAGTTGCCCGAGATCAAATGGAAAATGGCTGAAAGGCCCGAATTTCAAGGGTTTGAAAGGCTAGTGAAAGCTTCGCGACAGCTCGTCGGAAAAATCCCAGAAGATAGACAGACATGGCAGGCATCCCCCCTGGCTAGGGATTGCTCGCCTGCAACCGACGCCCCGCCGCCGCCTCCCGTTCCCGCGCCAGCCTGGCCTGGAACAGCTGCCATTCGCGCTCGATCACCGCGTAGGGCACGAACACGCTGACGCGCCTGGCGCCCTTGAGCCCCGGGTGCTGCATGCGACCCCGGCCGCTGGCCTGGTAGCCGATGTTCATGCCCAGCACGCTGCCGTCGGCCCCCACCAGCGGCCCGCCGGACATGCCCTGGGCCAGTGCCGCGTCATGGATGCCGTACAGCTCCTGGTTGGGCTCCCTGAGGTTGCGGTAGGGCACCGGCCACACCCGCCCGCGGGAACTCACCGGCACCAGCAGGCTGCTGCTGCCCAGCGCCGTCACCGCCTCGCCGTTGCGCGGCGCGCGCCAGTGGGGCAGCGGCCCGGACGCCTTGCGGCGGATGAATACCAGGTCGCAGCGGGTGCTGCAGGAATAGGCAAGGCCCGACAGGTAGGGCACGTGGGCCGCGGTCACCGCGTAGTCGGCATTCCACTGCACCGCCGAAGCCACCATCAGGCCCGGCGCCGGCAGGCCGGAGACGACCGTGAAATAGTTCGAATTGAGCTGGCCATCGGCCTCCGGCTTCACCCAGCCGTTGCAGCCGGCCAGCAGGGCGCACAGCGCAATACAGCTAACTTTCCCTCTCATTGCGATTTTCCTTAATTTTGTTTGAGGAAAATCTAAATTCGATCAATGGAAAGTTCTTATGGAAAATTAGCCGTACTTGTTCGAGAAAAACCCTAATTAAAAATTAAATTCCCTAATTGTTTCTGAAAGATTTTTCAGAAGAATAAGGATATTCAAATATTTTCCGGTTTTATTAATTGCATGGCCGCTCAGCCGAAGAACCAGTAGCACACCCCGATCGACGCCAGCACCCCGGCCAGGTCCGCCAGCAGGGCGCAGCCCACGGCATGGCGGGCGCGCTGGATACCCACCGAGCCGAAGTACACCGCCAGCACGTAGAAGGTGGTCTCGGTGCTGCCCTGCACGGTGGCCGCCAGGCGCGCGGCGAAGCTGTCCACGCCCTGGCTCTGCATGGTCTCCAGCAGCATGGCGCGCGCCGCGCTGCCGGAGAACGGCTTGACCAG
This sequence comes from Pseudomonas delhiensis, assembly GCF_900187975.1. Taxonomy (GTDB): domain Bacteria; phylum Pseudomonadota; class Gammaproteobacteria; order Pseudomonadales; family Pseudomonadaceae; genus Pseudomonas; species Pseudomonas delhiensis. The sequence continues at coordinate 100,130 of NZ_FZPC01000017.1, forward strand.
CGCGGTGGGCAGGGCGTCGACGAAACGGGTGTCCCAGCCCAGCTGCAGCACCGACCAGCGGATGCCGTCCAGCACCAGCTCCAGGGCCCCGGAGGCCCGCAGCACGCCGACGGCGCAAAGCATCGCCACCAGGTAGGGCAGCAGGTTCTTCGCCACGTCGAAGCCTTCCTTGGCGCCTTCGACGAAGGTTTCGTAGACGGGCACCTTCTTCAGCCAGCCGAGCACCAGGAACAGCACGATCAGGCCGAACAGCGTGAGGTTGCCCAATAGCGAGGAGAGCTGCGCCAGCGCGGTGGCGGAAAGCCCGGCGAGCAGCGCCATGAAGGCGCCCAGGCCGAGCGCGCCGGGGACCAGGTAGGCGAGCACCACCGGGTCCCACAGGCGCAGGCGCTGCACCAGCGCCACCGAGAGCAGGCCGACCAGGGTCGAGGCGCTGGTGGCCAGGAGAATCGGCAGGAACACCAGGGTGGGGTCGGCGGCGCCCTGCTGCGCGCGGTACATGAAGATGGTCACCGGCAGCAGCGTCAGCGACGAGGCGTTGAGCACCAGGAAGAGGATCTGCGCGTTGCTCGCCGTGGTGCTGCTGGGGTTGAGTTCCTGCAGCGCCTTCATCGCCTTGAGGCCGATGGGGGTGGCGGCGTTGTCCAGGCCCAGGCCGTTGGCGGCGAAGTTCAGGGTGATCAGGCCGATCGCCGGGTGGCCGGCCGGCACCTCGGGCATCAGCCGGCGGAACAGCGGCCCCAGCAGCCACGCCAGGCGCTCCACCAGGCCGGCCTTCTCGGCGATGCGCAGGAAGCCCAGCCAGAGCGTCAGGGTGCCGAACAGCAGGACCATGACCTCCACCGACAGCTTGGCCATGGCGAACAGGCTCTCGACCATGGCGGCGAACACCCCGGCATCGCCGCCGAGCAGCCAGCGCGACAGCGCGGTGAGCGCCGCGACCAGGAAAAAGCCGAGCCAGAGGCCGTTGAGCATGAGTATCCCCCCAAGGACGTTGGCCGCGATGATAGCGGCGCGGGCGCCCGCTGTAACGGCGGATAACCGCGAACGGTTATTCGCCCTACGTCGGAGGTGGGCTGGGTGTAGGGCGAATAACGCGAAGCGTTATCCGCCGTCCAGCCTGGATCAATGCGCGGCGCTTTGCCGGGCGTCGCTCAGCAGCTCCTCGCCACGGCCCTGTTCCACCGCCTGCCAGTAGAGCGCGCCCTGCTTGCCGTCGTAGATGCCTTCCCACCTGGAGATCACCAGCACCGCCAGGGCGTTGCCGATGACGTTCAGCGCGGTGCGCGCCATGTCCATGATGCGGTCGACGCCGGCGATGAAGGCCAGGCCTTCCAGGGGGATGCCGACGCTGCCCAGGGTGGCCAGCAGGACCACGAAGGACACGCCCGGCACACCGGCGATGCCCTTGGAGGTGACCATCAGCGTCAGCACCAGCATCAGTTGCTGGCCGATGGACAGGTCGATGCCGTAGAGCTGGGCGATGAAGATCGCGGCGATGCTCTGGTAGAGGGTCGAGCCGTCGAGGTTGAAGGAGTAGCCGGTGGGCACCACGAAGCTGCTAACCGCCTTGGGCGCGCCGTAGGCTTCCATCTTCTCGATGATGCGCGGCAGCACGGTCTCGGAGCTGGCGGTGGAATAGGCCAGCACCAGTTCGTCCTTGAAGATGCGCATCAGCCTGATGATCGAGAAGCCGAACAGCCGCGCCACCAGGCCCAGCACCATGAAGGCGAAGAAGGCGATGGCGAAGTACACCAGCAGCACCAGCTTGGCCAGCGGCAGCAGCGAGGCGAAGCCGAAGCTGGCCACGGTCACGGCGATCAGCGCGAACACGCCGACCGGCGCGTACAGCATGATCATGTGGGTGACGCGGAACATGGCCTCGGCCACGCCCTGGAACATCTTCACCAGCGGCTCGCGGGTGGGCGCCGGCAACGAGGACAGGCCCAGGCCGAACATCACCGAGAAGAAGATGATCGGCAGCATCTCGCCGCGGGCCATGGCGGCGAAGATGTTCGACGGGATCAGGTTGAGGAGGGTCTCGATGAAGGCGTGGTGGTGTTCCACTTCCTTGGCGGTCTGCGCGTACCTGGAGATGTCCACCGTGCCCAGGGTGCTCATGTCGATGCCGGCGCCGGGCTGGAACAGGTTGGCCAGCACCAGGCCGACGACGATGGCCACCGTGGTGATGATCTCGAAGTAGACGATGGTCTTCAGGCCGATGCGCCCGAGCTTCTTGGCGTCGCCCATGCCGGCGATGCCGACGATCAGCGAGGAGATGACGATCGGTACCACGATCATCTTGATCAGGCGGATGAAGATGTCGCCCGCCGGCTGCAGGATGTTGCTGATCCACCAGGCCTTCTCCGCGCTGAAGTGGTTCAGCACGGCACCCATGGCGATGCCCAGTACCAGACCGATGACGATCTGCCAGGCGAGGCTGAGCTTGGCTTTGCCCATAGTGTGTTCACCCTTGGTTCTTGTGGAAGTCGGGGTCCGCCCACCGCCGGGTTGGCCGGGGCGGCGAAAAAAGGGCGCATGATTCCCACGCCCCTCCTGCGCGTCTAATGCCGGAAACGGCTACCCCATGCGCAATCGGCATGACAAAAGGCAAATGGAACGGGTGTTCCAGGCCCCTGGGCCATTGCTTTTTTGCATGGGATAGAGGCTGAAAGCCGTGATGGCCGCTTTTTTCGAACCCCTCGGGTGGAAAGCGAGGCTCGGGGAGGCATTCGCTTTCCCTGCCGCGGGTGCGCTGCCGTGACGCAGGCGCGGGGGCCTGTAGTTCGCGATGGATGGTCGTCCGGGGAACGGCGCGGCAGGGGCATTTTACGGGAGGGTGGGGGTGGGTCGGGGTTGATCGATATCAGGGAAGTTGGAGGTGCTTGGCCGGGGTTCTCGGGCTTGGCTCAAGAGCAGAACACCCTCTCCCTAACCCTCTCCCTTCAGGGCGGGACGCGCAGCCGAGGGCTGGGGAGAGGGGCTCTTCAAGCTCCACAGAAGCCATCGAAGCTCCCCCTCCCAACCTCACACCTGACCTGGCCCTCGTCGGAGGTACCCCCTGTACCCCTGGGTCGCTGCGGGCTCACCACTCCCCCCAGCATCCCGGCCCCCTGGTCATGCGCCACGCGGACGCGGGTTCAGTACCAGTTCGGATCGGCCTTGAGCTGCTCGTCGAGCAGCTGCTGCAAGCCGGCGTCCGGCTCGCCCAGCCAGCGGAAGCTGGCGTGGCGGCTGGGCGACTTGTCCGGCGGCAGGTTGGCCGGCACCTGCACGTAGAGCGCGTAGGCGTCCTTCTTGTCCCAGCTGAAGGCCACGTAGAGGCGGTTGGCCGCGCAGTCGTGGGCCTTGCACAGTTCGCCCACCAGGTATTTGTCGCCGTCCTCCTCCTCTACCTGCATGGGGGTGGCGGTGCCGTCCAGGTTCATCACCCAGTCGGGCAGCCGTTCTTCCTTCTTCACCAGGTCCTGCCAGGTCTCGCGGTACTGCGGGTCGCTGTCCAGCAGCTCGTTGAGGCGGTAGATGGCGTCGTTGTCGGCCGCCCACCCCTGCCCGGCTGCCAGCAGCGGCAGCGCGAGCAGGAGCCGACGCAGCGGGCGCGGCTCAGCCACGGCGCCGCCCGACGAAGAAGGAAATGACGAAGAGCACCAGGAACAGCACGAAGAGAATCTTGGCGATACTGGTCGCGGCGCCGGCGATGCCACCGAAGCCGAGGACCCCGGCGATGATGGCGATGATCAGGAAAGTCAGAGCCCAGCTCAGCATGGAATGTCTCCTCTTTATGGCGAAAGGCGGTGCTGGCGCCTCAGAACACCCAGCTCGCACGCGAGGTCTGGCGGACCAGCGTGGCGCTGGCGGCCTCTTCCGTGATGGCCATTCGTTCGTCCTGCAGCCTGGACGGCTGCCTGAGGAAAGCGCTGGACACAGGTTCCTGCACCGGCACGGCGGAAGGCTGCGGAGCGACCGGATACCAACGGTCCAGCAGTACGACCACGGCGACGGCCAGCAACAGCAGCCGTCCCAGCGAATCCCCCTTGGCTCCATCAGCGTTCATCGTCGTGCTCCTCCCGAAGGACTGGTGATCGGCCGGTGCGGGTGCACCGGGCCTCCCGCCGGATGTCTCGCATGCCCCGTGCCAGGTCGAGGGTCGGAGGTAATTCCTTGAAAAACAGACAGTTGTAGAAAACGAATGGCAACGGGCAGCGCGCATCCTGCACGACGGGCCCGTTCCGGCCATGCGTTTTGCACGGAAAACGGCAGTTCGCCGCCCCTCCCACCCGCTTTCCTTCGCTCAGGTCCTACATTCTTGAGAGAGGCATCTAATTTTCATTGCAACTTGCAAGAAATTTCCTGGACTAAAAGACGCATAAGGAATTTCCCACTACGAGGCATCGCGAATGGACCCCACTCCGGAGACGCTTGGCCGAATACTGCTGGTCGACGACGAACCCGCCATCCTGCGCACCTTCCGCTATTGCCTGGAGGACCAGGGCTACAGCGTGGCCACCGCGGCCAGCGCCGCCCAGGCCGAAGCCCTGCTGCAACGCCAGGTCTTCGACCTGTGCTTCCTCGACCTGCGCCTGGGCGAGGACAACGGCCTCGACCTGCTCGCCCAGATGCGCCTGCAGGCGCCCTGGATGCGTGTGGTGATCGTCACCGCGCATTCCGCCGTGGATACCGCGGTGGACGCCATGCAGGCCGGCGCCGCCGACTACCTGGTCAAGCCCTGCAGCCCCGAGCAGCTGCGCCTGGCCGCGGCCAAGCAACTGGAGGTACGCCAGCTCACCGCGCGCCTGGAAGCCCTCGAAGGCGCCCAGGCCAGCCAGGCCGAGCAACTGGAGTCCCACAGCCCGGCGATGACCGCGGTACTGGAGACCGCGCGCCAGGTGGCCGCCACCGACGCCAACATCCTCATCCTCGGCGAATCCGGCTCCGGCAAGGGCGAGCTGGCGCGCGCCATCCACGGCTGGAGCAAGCGCGCGAGGAAGGCCTGCGTGACCATCAACTGCCCCTCGCTCAACGCCGAGCTGATGGAAAGCGAGCTGTTCGGCCACAACCGCGGGGCCTTCACCGGCGCCAGCGAGAGCACCCAGGGGCGGATCAGCCAGGCCGACGGCGGCACCCTGTTCCTCGACGAGATCGGCGACTTCCCCCTGCCCCTGCAGGCCAAGCTGCTGCGCTTCATCCAGGACAAGGAATACGAGCGCGTCGGCGACCCGGTGACGCGCCGCGCCGACGTGCGCATCCTCGCCGCCACCAACCGCGACCTGGCCGGCATGGTGGCCCAGGGGGCGTTCCGCGAGGACCTGCTCTACCGCCTCAACGTCATCGTCCTCAACCTGCCGCCGCTGCGCGAACGCGCCGAGGACATCCAGGGCCTGGCCGAGCGCTTCCTCGCCCGCTTCGTCAAGGACTACGGGCGCCCGGCCCGTGGCTTCAGCCCGGCCTCGGCCGAGCTGCTGCGGCAGTACCCCTGGCCGGGCAACGTGCGCGAGCTGCGCAACGTGATCGAGCGGGCCAGCATCATCTGCAACCAGGAACTGGTGGAGCCCGGGCACCTGGGGCTCGGCGAGCAGGCCGGCGCCGCCGTGCCGCGGGTCGGCGAGGCGCTGAGCCTGGAGGCGCTGGAGAAGGCCCACATCGCCTCGGTGATGGCCAGCGCCCCGACCCTCGACCAGGCGGCGAAGATCCTCGGCATCGACGCCTCCACCCTGTACCGCAAGCGCAAGCAGTACAACCTGTGAAACGCGCGCTGACGCTGCGCTCGCGGATGTTCCTGAGCATCTCGGCGCTGATCACCCTGGCCCTGATCGGCCTGCTGCTGGGGGTGTTCAGCGTGATGCTGATGGGCCGCGAGCAGGAGCGGCTGATCTCGCACAACTTCGCCACCATCGCCAGCAGCCAGCAGTTGCGCCAGTCCCTGGACGACCAGTTGGCCCAGTTGCTCAGCGACAGCCCCGACGCGCAGCGCCTGGTGCTGCTGCGCGGGCAGTTCGACCGCTACCTCGCCGAAGGCCGGGCGAACGCCGCCAACGGGGTGGAACGCACCCTCTACGAGCGCATCGACCAGGCCAACCAGGAGTTCCAGGGGCAGGTCAGTTCCTCCGGCAGCAGCCGCTGGAGCCTGGTGGTGGAAAGCGACTTCAGCCGCTCCTTCACCGCCCTGCACCAGTACCTGCTGGCGCTGCACAGCCATGCCATCCAGACCATCAGCGACGCGGAGCGCAGCTCGCGCCTGCACGCCTGGCTGATCGCCAGCCTGCTGGGGCTGGTGGGGGTGGCCATCCTGGTCATCGGCTTCGTCACCGCCCACGGCATCGCCCGCCGTTTCGGCGCCCCCATCGAGGCCCTGGCGCAGGCTGCCGACCGCATCGGCAAGGGTGACTTCGAGGTCAGCCTGCCGGTCTCGCGGGAGGCCGAGATGGCCTCGCTGAGCCGGCGTTTCGGCCTCATGGCCCAGGCCCTGGCCGAGTACAAGGCGACCAACATCGAGGCGGTACTGGCCGGGCAGAAGCGCCTGCAGGCGGTGCTCGACAGCATCGACGACGGCCTGGTGATCCTCGACCGGCGCAGCCGCATCGAGCACGCCAACCCGGTGGCCAGCCGCCAGCTGTTCTCCCGGAGCGACCCCCACGGCCAACTGCTCGGCGAGCTGATCGACAACCAGGAGCTGCTGCAGGCCACCGGCCTGGTGCTGCAGGGCGAGTCGATGGGCGACACGCCCCGGGACCTGCAGGTCGAGATCAGCGGCGAGAACCGCCTGCTGGCCTGGACCCTGGCCCCGGTCGCCCACGACGACGGGCGCAACATGGGCGCGGTGCTGGTGCTGCGCGACGTCACCGAGTTGCGCGCCTTCGAGCGGGTACGCAGCGAATTCGTCCTGCGCGCTTCCCACGAGCTGCGCACCCCGGTCACCGGCCTGCACATGGCCTTCGCCCTGCTGCGCGAACGCCTGGCGCTGGCCGAGGGCAGCCGCGAACGCGAGCTGGCCGATACCGTGGACGAGGAAATGCAGCGCCTGGTGCGGCTGATCGACGACCTGCTGAACTTCTCCCGCTACCAGGACGGCCAGCAGAAGCTCGACCGCCGCCCCTGCGCGGTCGGCGAACTGCTGGAGCAGGCGCGCCAGCGCTTTCTCGCCCGCGCCCAGGCCCACGACATCGGCCTGGGGATAGTGATGGAGGACGAGCTGCCGGTGCTGGATGTCGACCGGTTGCGCCTGGAGCGGGTACTGGACAACCTGATCGGCAACGCCCTGCGCCATACCCCGCGGGGCGGCAGCGTGCAGTTGCTCGCCCAGCGCCAGGGCCAACGGGTGATGCTGGCGGTGGAGGACTCCGGCGAGGGCATCGCCTACAGCCAGCAGGCGCGCATCTTCGAGCCCTTCGTGCAGGTCGGCCGGCGCGCCGGCGGCGCCGGCCTCGGCCTGGCCCTGTGCAAGGAGATCGTGCAGCTGCACGGCGGGCGCATCGGCGTGCGCTCGCAGCCCGGCCAGGGCACGCGCATCTACATGCTGCTGCCGGTCTGAGCGGCCGGCGCGGCCATGGAGGTGGGCACCGCCAGCAGCAGCGCGGCGGTCTCCAGGTCCGGCTCGCCGTCGAAGCGCGCCGGCCGGTAGCGCATCTGGAAGGCGGCGATGACGTTGCGCGTCGCCTCGTCCAGCTGGCCGTCGAGCGGCACCGCGTAGCCATGCCGCGCCAGTTGCTGCTGGAACCAGCCGGGCGCTGGCAGTTGGCCGTTCAGCTCGGCCAGGCGGCGCGCCAGGTCGCCCGGCTGCGGCCAGGGGATCAGGCCGGCGTCGGCCAGGCGCTTCCAGGGGAAGGCCGGGCCCGGGTCGACCTTGCGCTGGGGGGCGATGTCGCTGTGCCCGAGGATGTGCTCGGCGGTGATGCCCTGGCGCTTGACGATGTCTTTCAGCAGCAGGATGAGCGCGTCGATCTGCCCCTGTGGATAAGGTACCCAGGTGCGGCCGTTGGGGCCGTCGACGTAGCCGGGGTTGACCAGCTCGATGCCGATCGAGGTGGAGTTCAGCCAGGTGCGGCCCTGCCACTCGCTCTGCCCGGCGTGCCAGGCGCGGCGGTTCTCGTCCACCAGCTGGTAGATGGTCGGCGGGTCGGCGCCGATCAGGTAGTGGGCGCTGACCTCGCCGCGGGTGAGCAGCTGCAGCGAGCGCGGCAGGTCCGCCGAGGTGTAGTGGATGATGATGTACTGGACACGGCTGTCCTGGTTGCGCGAGGGGTGCTCGCGGTCGATCTCCAGGCCGCCCCGGCCGGCGCAGGCGGCCAGCAGCAGGGTGGCGAACATCAGGCACAGGTGGCGCATGGTGGCTCCACGGTCATCCGACGATGTGCAGCACGCTGCGCAGGTTCTGCAGCAGCATGTTGACGCTGAGCATGATCAGCAGCATGCCGGCCAGGCGCTCCACGGCGGTGAGCCCGCGCGGGCCGAGGAAGCGCTGCAGGAACGAGGCCTGCAGCAGGATCAGCGCGGTGGCGGCCCAGGCCAGGATCACCGCCAGGTACAGCTCCCATAGCGGACCAGTGTAGGTGGTGCGCAGGGTGATCAGCATGGCCAGCGCCGAAGGGCCCGCCACCGCCGGGGTGGCCAGGGGCACCAGCAGCGGCTCGCTGTCGGGCATGTCGCCGAGCACGCCCTGGGGCGTGGGGAAGATCAGGCGCATGGCGACCACGAAGAGGATGATGCCGCCGGCGATGCCGGTGGCTTCCTTCGACAGCCCCAGGCCGGTGAGGATGTGCTCGCCCAGGGTGAGGAACAGCAGCAGCAGGCCGAGGGCGAACAGCAGCTCGCGCAGCGCCACCTTGAGCCGGCGTTCGGCCGGTACCGACTTGAGGGCGGCGAGGAACACCGCGATGTTGCCGAAGGGGTCGGTGATCAGGAAGATCAGGATGGCGACGCCGAGCATGTGGATAACTCCAGGGGCAGGAACCGGCGCCCGGGCGCCGGGTGAAAAGCCGTCCCTGTGGATCGTTCCGCCGGGGACGCTGCGGCCGCGGGCGCCTGTGCATAACTTCGCGGCAGGCGTCCGTGCGCTGTGGACGAAGGCTTATCCACAGGCCGTCAGGACTTCTTGATCTTCTCCGGACGCTTCCAGCCCTCGATCACCCGCTGCTTGGCGCGGCCGACCGCGAGGGTCTGCGCCGGGACCTCGGCGGTGATGGTGGAACCCGCGCCGGTCGTGGCGCCGGCACCGATATCCACAGGCGCCACCAGGGAGTTGTTGGAGCCGATGAAGACGTCTTCGCCGATCACCGTGCGCCACTTGTTGGCGCCGTCGTAGTTGCAGGTGATGGTGCCGGCGCCGATGTTGGTGCGCGCGCCGACCTCGCTGTCGCCCAGGTAGGTCAGGTGGCCGACCTTCACGCCTTCGTGCAGGTGGGCGTTCTTCAGCTCGACGAAGTTACCCACATGCACCTGGCTCTCCAGCACGCTGCCGGGGCGCAGGCGGGCGAACGGGCCGACGTCGCTGCCGGGGCCCACGTCGGCGCCTTCCAGGTGGCTGTTGGCCTTGATGATGGCGCCGCGGCGCAGGACGCTGTTGCGGATGGTGCAGTTCGGGCCGATCTGCACGTCGTCCTCGATGTCCACGCGGCCTTCCAGCACCACGTTGACGTCGATGAGCACGTCGCGGCCGACGTTGACCTCGCCGCGCACGTCGAAGCGCGCCGGGTCCAGCAGTGTCACGCCCTGGGCCATCAGGCGGCGGGCGATGCGCAGCTGGTAGTAGCGCTCCAGCTCGGCCAGCTGCAGGCGGTCGTTGGCGCCCTGCACTTCCATGGCCGCCTGGGGTTGCGCGGTGGCCACGCGCAGGCCGTCGGCCACCGCCATGGCGATGACGTCGGTGAGGTAGTACTCGCCCTGGGCGTTGGCGTTGGACAGCCGGCCCAGCCAGCCCTCCAGGCGCTGGCGCGGTACGCAGAGGATGCCGGTGTTGCCCTCGCGGATGGCGCGCTGCTCGAGGCTTGCGTCCTTCTGCTCGACGATGGCCTTCACCTCGCCGTCCTGGCCGCGGATGATCCGGCCATAGCCGGTGGGGTCGTTCAGCTCCACGGTGAGCAGCGCCAACTGCTCGGCGCTGGCCTGCTGCAGCAGGCGCTCGAGGGTCGGCCGCTCGATCAGCGGCACGTCGCCGTAGAGGATCAGCACGCGCTCGGCGCTCAGGTAGGGCGCGGCCTGGGCCACGGCGTGGCCGGTGCCCAGCTGTTGTTCCTGGACCACGAAATTCAGGTCATCGGCCTGCAGGCGCTCGCGCACCCGTTCGGCGCCGTGGCCGATCACCACGTGGATACGCTTGGGCGCCAGGCCCCGCGCGGTATCGATCACGTGGGCCAGCATGGGTTTGCCGGCGACCGGATGGAGGACTTTCGGCAGGGCCGAACGCATGCGCGTGCCCTGGCCGGCGGCGAGGATGACGATTTCGAGGGACATGAAGTTGGACCGTCCTGGTAACGCTGGATGTAGAAAAAGAAAAAGGGTAGCCAAGGCTACCCTTTTCCCCTAGGCCGCTAAAGCCTCGGCCCCGGATTCGTCGCCGATCCCGAGGGCCGCGGCCGTTGCGAGCCGGCTCAGCCGCCGAACTTCTTGCGAACCTGCTGGACCGTGCGCAGTTGCGCTGCGGCTTCGGCCAGGCGGGCTGCGGCGGAGCTGTAGTCGAACTCGGCACCTTTGGCGTGCAGAGCCTTCTCAGCTTCCTTCAGCGCGGTCTGAGCGGCCGCTTCGTCGAGGTCGCCCGCACGGATCACGGTGTCGGCCAGGACCTTCACCATGTTCGGCTGTACTTCGAGGAAGCCGCCGGAGATGTAGTACACCTCCTGCTCGCCACCCTGCTTGACCACGCGGATCGGACCCGGCTTGAGCTCGGTGATCAGCGGCGCATGGCCCGGGGCGATACCCAGATCGCCGAGGGAGCCGTGCGCGACGACCAGCTCGACCAGACCGGAGAAGATCTCCGCTTCGGCGCTGACGATGTCGCAGTGGACAGTAATAGCCATACCCTTGCCTCACGTAAGCGCCCGTTGCCGGGCGCACGGATTACAGCTTCTTCGCTTTCTCGATGGCTTCTTCGATGCCGCCGACCATGTAGAACGCCTGCTCCGGCAGGTGGTCGTAGTCGCCGTTGAGGATGCCTTTGAAGCCAGCGATGGTGTCCTTCAGGGAAACGTACTTGCCCGGGGAACCGGTGAAGACTTCCGCCACGAAGAACGGCTGGGACAGGAAGCGCTGGATCTTACGAGCACGGGCCACCAGCAGCTTGTCGGACTCGGACAGTTCGTCCATGCCGAGGATCGCGATGATGTCCTTCAGCTCCTTGTAGCGCTGCAGGATGTACTGCACGCCACGAGCGGTGTCGTAGTGATCCTGGCCGATGACCAGCGGGTCCAGCTGACGGGAGGTGGAGTCCAGCGGGTCCACGGCCGGGTAGATACCCAGCGAGGCGATGTCACGGGACAGTACCACGGTGGCGTCGAGGTGGGCGAAGGTGGTCGCCGGGCTCGGGTCGGTCAGGTCGTCCGCGGGAACGTAGACGGCCTGGATCGAGGTGATCGAGCCTTGCTTGGTGGAGGTGATGCGCTCTTGCAGCACGCCCATCTCTTCGGCCAGGGTCGGCTGGTAACCCACTGCGGACGGCATACGGCCCAGCAGTGCGGATACTTCGGTACCGGCGAGGGTGTAACGGTAGATGTTGTCGATGAACAGCAGTACGTCACGGCCTTCGTCACGGAACTTCTCGGCCATGGTCAGGCCGGTCAGCGCCACGCGCAGACGGTTGCCCGGCGGCTCGTTCATCTGGCCGTAGACCAGGGCTACCTTGTCGAGAACGTTGGAGTCCTTCATCTCGTGGTAGAAGTCGTTGCCCTCACGGGTACGCTCGCCCACGCCGGCGAACACGGAGTAACCGCTGTGCTCGATGGCGATGTTGCGGATCAGCTCCATCATGTTCACGGTCTTGCCGACGCCGGCGCCACCGAACAGGCCTACCTTGCCGCCCTTGGCGAACGGGCAGACCAGGTCGATCACCTTGATGCCGGTTTCCAGCAGCTCGTTGCCGCCAGCCTGGTCAGCGTAGGAGGGAGCCTCGCGGTGGATGCCCCAGCGCTCTTCCTCGCCGATGGGGCCGGCTTCGTCGATCGGGTTGCCCAGCACGTCCATGATGCGGCCCAGGGTGGCCTTGCCGACCGGGACGGAGATGGCTGCGCCGGTGCTTTCCACGTTCAGGCCACGCTTGAGGCCTTCGGTGGAACCCATCGCAATGGAACGGACCACGCCGTCGCCCAGCTGCTGCTGGACTTCCAGAGTGGTGTCGACGCCCTGAACCTTCAGGGCCTCGTAGATGCTCGGCACGGCATCGCGCGGGAATTCCACGTCGATCACGGCGCCGATGATTTGAACGATACGTCCGCTACTCATGTCTGGTTCCTCTGAATTTTGAACCTGTTCTTACACCGCGGCAGCGCCGCCGACGATTTCCGAGATTTCCTGGGTGATCGCCGCCTGACGCGCCTTGTTGTAGACCAGCTGCAGTTCGCTGATCAGGTCACCGGCGTTGTCGGTAGCGTTCTTCATTGCAATCATCCGGGCCGCCTGCTCACAGGCGTTGTTCTCAACCACCGCCTGGTACACCTGGGATTCCACGTAGCGCACCAGCAGGCCGTCGAGCAGGGCCTTGGCGTCGGGCTCGTAGAGGTAGTCCCAGTGGTGTTTCAGGGCTTCGTTGTCCTCGGCCACCAGCGGAACCATCTGTTCCACGGTCGGCTTCTGGGTCATGGTGTTGACGAACTTGTTGGAAACCACGTACAGGCGATCGATACGCCCGTCCAGGTAGGCATCCAGCATGACCTTGACGCTGCCGATCAGATCGTTGATCGACGGCTCTTCGCCCAGGTGACTGATGGCAGCGACCACGTTGCCGCCATAGTTCTTGAAGAAGGATGCGCCCTTGGCACCGATCACGCACAGGTCGATCTCCGCGCCGGCTTCACGCTGGGCGGACATGTCCTTGACGAGCGCCTTGAACAGGTTGATGTTCAGGCCGCCGGCCAGGCCGCGATCGGAGCTCACCACGATGTAACCGACGCGCTTGACGGGGCGCTCGATCATGAACGGGTGACGGTACTCCGGGTTGGCGTTGGCCAGATGGCCGATCACCTGGCGAATGCGCTCCGCGTAGGGACGGCCGGCCGCCATGCGCATTTGTGCCTTGCGCATCTTGCTCACCGCCACCTTTTCCATGGCATTGGTGATTTTCTGCGTGCTTTTGATGCTCGCAATCTTGCTGCGAATCTCTTTTGCGCCTGCCATTTCACACCTATCGGGTTAGCAGGCGGGGGCCATTACCGGCCCCCGCTGCGGCTTACCAGGTTTGGGTGGCCTTGAACTTCTCGATGCCGGCCTTGATGCCCGCGTCGATTTCGTCGTTGAAGTCACCCTTCTCGTTGATCTTCGCCAGCAGAGCGGCATGCTCGCGCTGGAAGTAAGCGATCAACGCCTGTTCGAAGGCGCCCACCTTGGCGATCTCGACGTCCTGCAGGAAGCCACGCTCGGCGGCGTACAGGGACAGCGACATCTCGGCGATGGACATCGGCGCATACTGCTTCTGCTTCATCAGCTCGGTAACGCGCTGACCGTGCTCGAGCTGCTTGCGGGTGGCGTCATCCAGGTCGGAAGCGAACTGGGCGAAGGCCGCGAGCTCGCGGTACTGCGCCAGAGCGGTACGGATACCGCCGGAGAGCTTCTTGATGATCTTGGTCTGGGCCGCACCACCCACACGGGATACCGAGATACCGGCGTTGACGGCCGGACGGATACCCGAGTTGAACATGGAGGTTTCCAGGAAGATCTGACCGTCGGTGATGGAGATCACGTTGGTCGGAACGAACGCGGAAACGTCGCCAGCCTGGGTTTCGATGATCGGCAGGGCGGTCAGGGAACCGGTCTTGCCAGTCACGGCACCATTGGTGAACTTCTCGACGTATTCCTCGGAAACGCGGGAAGCGCGCTCCAGCAGGCGGCTGTGGAGATAGAACACGTCGCCCGGGTAGGCTTCGCGGCCCGGCGGACGGCGCAGCAGCAGGGAGATCTGGCGGTAGGCAACGGCCTGCTTGGACAGGTCGTCGTACACGATCAGGGCGTCTTCGCCGCGGTCGCGGAAGTACTCGCCCATGGTGCAGCCGGAGTACGGCGCCAGGTACTGCAGGGCAGCGGATTCGGAGGCGCTGGCAACGACCACGATGGTGTTGGCCAGGGCGCCGTTCTCTTCCAGCTTGCGTACGACGTTGGCGATGGTCGATTGCTTCTGACCGATGGCCACGTAGACGCAGCGGATGCCGCTGTCCTTCTGGTTGATGATGGCGTCGACGGCCAGGGCGGTCTTGCCGATCTGACGGTCGCCGATGATCAGCTCGCGCTGGCCACGGCCTACCGGGATCATGGCGTCGACCGACTTGTAGCCGGTCTGCACCGGCTGGTCCACCGACTTACGCCAGATCACGCCCGGTGCCACTTTCTCGACGGCGTCGGTCAGCTTGGCATCGATCGGGCCCTTGCCATCGATCGGGTTGCCCAGCGCGTCGACCACGCGGCCCAGCAGTTCCGGACCGACCGGAACTTCCAGGATGCGGCCGGTGCACTTGGCGTTCATGCCTTCCTTGAGGTCCTGGTACTCACCCAGCACCACGGCGCCGACGGAGTCCTGCTCCAGGTTCAGCGCCATACCGTAGACGCCGCCCGGGAATTCGATCATCTCGCCGTACATGACGTCGGCCAGACCGAAGATGCGCACGATGCCATCGGATACGGAGACGATGGTGCCTTCGTTGCGCGCTTGCGAGGCGACATCGAGCTTCTCGATGCGCCCCTTGATGATTTCACTAATTTCGGAAGGATTGAGTTGCTGCATGCCGCTGCCCCTTCAAACTCAAGATTTCAACGCTTCAGCCAGTTTCGCGATCTTGCCGCGCACCGAGCCATCGATTACCAAGTCACCGGCGCGGATCACCACGCCGCCGATCAGGCTCGCGTCTTCCGACGCATGGAGTCGCACTTCGCGACTGAGCCGGGCGCTGAGAGCCTTGGCGAGTTTGTCCTGCTGTTGTTGGTCCAGGGCGAAGGCGCTCACGACTTCTACCTCGACCAGCTTTTCCTGCTCGGCCTTGAGCTGCTCGTACATCTCAGCGATGGTCGGCAGCAGGTCCAGCCGCTTGTTTTCAGCCACGGTCCGCACGAAGTTCTGGGCCGGAGCATTGAGCTTATCGCCACAGACGTCGATCAGGGCATCGGCCTTGGCCGCTGCGGTCAGCTGAGGCTCTTTGAGCAGCTGGCGCACGGTGTCGTCCTGCGACACTGCAGCCAGCACACCCAGAGCAGCGGACCAATCGGCCAATTGCTGATGAGCCTGGGCGTACTCGAAAGCCGCCTTCGCGTAAGGACGAGCCAACGTGGTCAGTTCTGCCATATCGCCCTCGCTTAGATCTCGGCGGCC
The DNA here is from genome assembly GCF_900187975.1 of Pseudomonas delhiensis. Lineage (GTDB taxonomy): Bacteria > Pseudomonadota > Gammaproteobacteria > Pseudomonadales > Pseudomonadaceae > Pseudomonas > Pseudomonas delhiensis. The sequence continues at coordinate 115,626 of NZ_FZPC01000017.1, forward strand.
AGTTGGTCAACCAGCTGCTTTTGCGCGTTGGCATCGATCGAAGCACCCAGGATCTTCTCGGCGCCGGACACGGCCAGGGCGCCCACTTGGGCACGCAGGGCATCCTTGACGCTGTTCAGTTCCTGTTCGATCTGGGCCTTGGCCTGGGCGATCATGCGATCGCCTTCGGCACGGGCCTGCTCACGGGCTTCATCAACGATCTGATTGGCGCTTTTCTTCGCCTGCTCGATGATTTCGGCCGCCTGAGCCTTGGCCTCGCGCAGTTGCTGGCCCGCTTTCTCGTGGGCCAGTTCCAGGTCACGAGCAGCACGGTTGGCTGCGTCCAGACCGTCAGCGATCTTCTTCTGACGCTCGTGCAGAGCCGCGATGACCGGAGGCCATACGAACTTCATGCAGAAGATGACGAAGATGGCGAACGCAATGGCCTGGCCGATCAGAGTTGCATTAATGTTCACGCCAACACCTCGCTCGTTCGTTGTCAGTCACGAATTTCCGGAATCCGGAAATTACTGGGCTACCTGAGCAATGAACGGGTTAGCGAAGGTGAAGAACAGGGCGATACCAACACCGATCATGGTCACGGCGTCGAGCAGACCGGCGACGATGAACATTTTCACCTGCAGCATCGGAACCATTTCCGGCTGGCGAGCAGCGCCTTCCAGGAATTTACCGCCCAGCAGGCCGAAACCGATGGCGGTACCCAGGGCACCCAGACCGATCAGCAGAGCAACGGCGATAGCAGTGAGTCCAACTACAGTTTCCATTTTTCCTCCCGACTTTCTGTCGTGTTGGTTAAGTTTTGAAGCAAGTTAAGGTGGTGAAACTTCCCTTCCGCCCCCGCCGACGTGGCGGGGAGCGGTCAGAATCTTTGGATCAGTGGCTGTCTTCGTGGGCCATCGACAGGTAGACGATGGTCAGCATCATGAAGATGAAGGCCTGCAGGGTGATGATCAGGATGTGGAACACCGCCCACGCCCAGTTCAGCACCACGCCCATGCCGCCCAGCCAGAGGATGCCGGAGCCGAACATGACGGCGATGAGGATGAAGATCAGCTCGCCGGCGTACATGTTGCCGAACAGACGCAGGGCCAGGGAAACCGGCTTGGCGATCAGGGTGACGAACTCCAGCAGGAAGTTCACCGGGATCAGGATGATCTGCACCAGCATGTTGCTGCTGTGGAACGGGTGCAGGGTCAGCTCGCCGAGGAAGCCGCCGATGCCCTTGACCTTGATGCTGTAGAAGATGATCAGGGCGAACACCGCGATCGACATGCCGAAGGTGGCGTTCGGGTCGGTGGTGGCCACGGCGCGGAAGAACAGGTGGTCGTTGCCGGCGATCTTCGCGGCGGCCAGCGGCAGGAAGTCCACCGGCACCAGGTCGATCAGGTTCATCAGGAAGATCCACACGAACACCGTCAGCGCCAGCGGCGCGATCAGCGGGTTACGCCCGTGGAAGGTGTCCTTCACGCTGCCGTCGACGAACTCCACCATCACTTCGACGAAGTTCTGCAGGCCACCCGGGATGCCGCTGGTGGCCTTCTTGGCCGCCATGCGGAAGATCAGGATGAACACCAGGCCGAGGAATACCGACCAGCCCAGGGTGTCGACGTGGAATGCCCAGAAGCCCATTTCCTTGGCTTGTTCGGCTGTGTGGGCGAACCCCCAGCCACCTTCCGGCAGACGACCGAAGGTCAGGTTCTGCAAGTGGTGCTGGATGTAACCCGAAGCGCTTTCTGCTGCCATGTTTGCCTCAATCGCTCTAAGGTCTTGTAAATGTGTGTCCCATCAGCAGGGGTGCGCACCAGCTGACCATCAGGGTCAGCAGGTAGAGGCCGAACAGAGCCAGGGGCTCCAGCGGCTTCACGCCTGCGAACGCCAGTGCGAAGAGCACTGCCGTCAAAACCAGCTTCCCGGCCTCGCCCGCATAGAAGGAGCGGACGATCATCTGAGCCGAGCGCGCCCCGCTGTAGCGGAACGCCTTGTATGCGAAATAAACGTTCGGCAGCCAGGCGATCAGCCCGCCGAGCAGACCAGAATAGCCGGCCACCACGCCCCGGGTGAAAAACAGGACGCCAGCCCCCAGAAGCACCACGGCCAGTTGGACGAGCAACAGGCGCAAGGCCGGTTGGCGATGGAAGGGCAGGCGGTTCGGCTTGCTGGGTTCCATCTGTCTCAAAGTCCTCTGGCGTCGGCTTCGCAAATCAACAACTTGGCATACTTTGTGCCGACAAAATTGCGCGCAGAGTATAGGGGGCCGGGCATACCCATTCAACAGCCGGGTAGTGATTTCCGACTATCGCTACACAGACGATGGTCTTAGCGAATGTGGGCGAGAACCCCTTGCAACTCGTCCAGCGAGTTGTAGCGGATCACCAGTTGCCCCTTGCCCTTCTGGCCGTGGCGAATCTGCACCGGAGCGCCCAGGCGCTCGGCCAGGCGCTGTTCCAGGCGGCTGATGTCGGGGTCGGACTTGACCACCCTGGCAGGTTCGCTGGGGGCGTTGAGCCAGTGGCGTACCAGTGCCTCGGTCTGGCGCACGGTGAGGCCGCGTGCGACAACATGTCGCGCACCTTCCACCTGCCGCGCCTCGGGCAAGCCGAGCAGTGCGCGGGCATGGCCCATCTCCAGGTCGCCGTGGGAGAGCAGCGTCTTGATCTCCTCGGGCAGGGCGATCAGGCGCAGCAGGTTGGCCACGCTGACGCGGGACTTGCCGACGGCGTCGGCGACCTGCTGCTGGGTCAGCTGGAACTCCTGCTGCAGGCGTTGCAGCGCGACGGCTTCCTCGAGGGGGTTGAGGTCCTCGCGCTGGATGTTCTCGATCAGCGCCATGGCGATGGCGGCTTCGTCCGGCACCTCGCGCACCAGCGCCGGGATGGTGTCCAGGCCGGCCTGCTGGGTGGCGCGCCAGCGGCGCTCGCCGGCGATGATCTCGTAGCGGCCCTTGCCAATGGGACGCACCACGATGGGCTGCATCACTCCCTGGGCCTTGATGGACAGCGCCAGCTCTTCCAGAGCCTGGGGGTCCATGTCGCGGCGCGGCTGGTACTTGCCGCGCTGGATCAGGTCCAGCGGCAGGTGCTGCAGTTCCTTGCTGTCCGCCTGGACGGCCTCTTCCTGCAGGGTGGCGGCGCTGGAGCCACTGAGCAGGGCGTCCAGCCCGCGTCCGAGACCTCGTTTCTTAACGGCCATGCGGGTTCCTTAGTTCGTCATGCGGTGGCGGCTTTGCGGGCGGCGCGCTGTCGGCGCGAGAGTTCGCCGGCCAGCGCCAGGTAGGCCATGGCCCCGCGCGATTGCTTGTCGTAGACCAGCGCCGGCATGCCGAAGCTGGGTGCCTCGGCCAGTCGCACGTTGCGCGGGATCACGGTGGTGTAGAGCTTGTCGCCGAAGTGTTCCTGCAACTGAGCGCTGACGTCGTTGGTCAGGCTGATGCGCGGATCGTACATGGTCCGCAGCAGGCCCTCGATGCTCAGCGTCGGATTCAGGCGCTCGGCAATGCGCTGGATGCTGTTCATCAGGTCGGTCAGGCCTTCCAGGGCGTAGTACTCGCACTGCATGGGGATGATCACCCCGTCGGCGGCGGAAAGGGCGTTGACCGTGAGCATCGACAGCGATGGCGGGCAGTCGATGAGGATGTAGTCGTAGTTCTCGCGCACCGGGGCCAGGGCCTGGCGCAGGCGGTGCTCCTTCATGTCCATCTCCAGCAGCACCACTTCCGCGGCGGTGAGGTCGCGGTTGGCCGGCAGGATCTGGTAGCCGCCATGCTCGGAGAACTGCATGGCCTGGGCCAGGTCGGCCTCGCCGGTGAGCACGTCGTAGATGGAGTATTCCAGGGACAACTTATCCACACCGCTGCCGGTGGTGGCGTTGCCCTGTGGATCGAGGTCGATCAGCAGCACGCGGCGCTTGGTGGCGACCAGCGAGGCGGCGAGGTTGATGCAGGTGGTGGTCTTGCCGACACCGCCCTTCTGGTTGGCGATCGCGAATACCTTAGCCATGGTTTTCCCCCGTCCCCGTCATGCTCCGGCGCAGTATCAGCAGATGCCGCTGGCCTTGGCAACCCGGCACGCTGAGGGCGTGCTCGGCTTCGACCCGGAAATCCTCCGGGAGTGCCGCAAGCTCCTGCGCAGGGTGCACGCCTTTCATCGCCAGCCAGCGCGTACTGCCGTCGCCGAGGTGGCGGGTCCAGTTGCAGAAGTCTTCCAGGCTGCTGAAGGCCCGGGAGACGATGCCGTCGAATGCCTGGGCCGGCTGGTAGGCCTCGACCCGGCTGTGGATAACTTCCAGGTTGTGCAGTTTCAGCTCCAGCTTCACCTGGGTGAGGAAGCGGGTCTTCTTGCCGTTGCTGTCGAGCAGAGTCAGGCGCTTGCCCGGGAACAGGATGGCCAGCGGGATGCCGGGCATGCCGCCGCCGCTGCCGACGTCCAGCCAGTTGTCGCCGCCGGCGGCGAGAAAGTGCGGGACGACGCTGAGGCTGTCGAGCAGATGGCGCGAGACCATCTCGTCGACGTCGCGCACCGCGGTGAGGTTGTACGCCTTGTTCCACTTCGCCAGCAGGGCGAGGTAGGCGAGCAGGCCCTGGCGGCCGGCTTCGTCGAGTTCGACGCCGAGCGCCGCGGCGCCACGCACGAGTTCGTCGGCGTGGGCTTGGGTGACCAGGGACATCAGGCGCTCTGCTCCAGTTGGCGGCCAGTGGCGCGTTTCTTCAGATGGATCAGCAGCAACGAGATGGCCGCGGGGGTGACGCCGGGGATGCGGCCGGCCTGGCCGAGGGTCTCCGGGCGGGCCTGGCCGAGCTTGTTCTGGATCTCCTTGGAGAGTCCGGAAATGCTCGTGTAGTCGATATCCACAGGCAGGCGGGTGTCCTCGCTGGCGCGCAGGCGGGCGATCTCTTCCTGCTGGCGGTCGATGTAGCCGGCGTACTTGGTGCGGATCTCCACCTGCTCGGCGACCTGCGCGTCCTCGGCGCCGGCGCCGGTCACCTCGGCCAGGCTGGCGTAGTCGATTTCCGGGCGGGCCAGCAGGTTGAGCAGGTTGTACTCGTGGGCCAGCGGGGTGCCGAAGCGTTCGGCGATGGCATCGCCCTGCGGGGTGTTCGGCCGCACCCAGGTGCTCTTCAGGCGCTGTTCCTCGCGCTCGATGCCTTCGCGCTTGGCCTCGAAGGCCGCCCAGCGGCGGTCGTCCACCAGGCCCAGCTCGCGGCCCCTCTCGGTCAGGCGCAGGTCGGCGTTGTCCTCGCGCAGGATCAGCCGGTACTCGGCGCGCGAGGTGAACATGCGGTAGGGCTCCTGGGTGCCCAGGGTGATCAGGTCATCGACCAGCACGCCTATGTACGCCTCGTCGCGGCGCGGGCACCAGGCCTCGCGGCCCTGGGCGCGCAGCGCGGCGTTGGCGCCGGCGAGCAGGCCCTGGGCGCCGGCCTCTTCGTAACCGGTGGTGCCGTTGATCTGGCCGGCGAAGAACAGGCCGCCGATGACCTTGGTCTCCAGGCTGTACTTCAGGTCGCGCGGATCGAAGTAGTCGTACTCGATGGCGTAGCCCGGGCGCACGATGTGGGCGTTCTCCATGCCGCGGATCGAACGCACGATCTCCAGTTGCACGTCGAACGGCAGCGAGGTGGAGATGCCGTTGGGGTACAGCTCGTGGGTGGTCAGGCCTTCCGGCTCGAGGAACACCTGGTGGCTGTCCTTGTCGGCGAAGCGGTGGATCTTGTCCTCGATCGACGGGCAGTAGCGCGGGCCGATGCCTTCGATGACCCCGGAGTACATCGGCGAGCGGTCGAGGTTGGCGGCGATGATCTCGTGGGTGCGTGCGTTGGTGTGGGTGATCCAGCAGCTGACCTGGCGCGGGTGTTCTTCCTTCGAGCCGAGGAAGGACATCACCGGGATCGGGGTGTCGCCGGGCTGTTCGGTCATCACCGAGAAATCGACGCTGCGGCCGTCGATGCGCGGCGGCGTGCCGGTCTTCAGCCGGCCGACGCGCAGCGGCAGCTCGCGCAGGCGCTTGGCCAGGGCGATGGCCGGCGGGTCACCGGCGCGGCCGCCGGAGTAGTTCTGCAGGCCGATGTGGATAAGTCCGCCGAGGAAGGTGCCTGCGGTCAGTACCACCTGGTCGGCGTGGAATTTCAGACCCATCTGAGTCACCACGCCGCGCACCTGGTCCTGCTCGACGATCAGGTCGTCGCAGGCCTGCTGGAATATCCACAGGTTCGGCTGGTTTTCCAGGATCTCGCGGACCGCGGCCTTGTACAGCACGCGGTCGGCCTGGGCACGGGTGGCGCGCACGGCAGGGCCCTTGCGGCTGTTGAGCACGCGGAACTGGATGCCGCCCTTGTCGGTGGCGTGGGCCATGGCCCCGCCCAGGGCATCGATTTCCTTGACCAGGTGGCTCTTGCCAATGCCGCCGATGGCCGGGTTGCAGCTCATCTGGCCCAGGGTTTCCACATTGTGGGTGAGCAGCAGGGTCTTCACGCCCATGCGTGCGGCCGCCAGCGCGGCCTCCGTGCCGGCATGGCCACCGCCGATCACTATCACGTCAAAACGGGAAGGGAAATCCACCACGCACCTCGTGCCTGTCGATCAGGGAAAGAAAAAGAGAGCCGCACAGTATAGGGGCTAAGCCCTGCCGATTGAAGGGACCTGTATGAAAAGTAGCCAATCGGCCTTTCGGGTGTCACACCGGGGAATGCTTCATTCACAAAAAAAAAGAGAGAGGGAATTTTTAAATCTTTTTAGAGCTAGTGATTATGTCTGGTGTGGACATTTTTTGTGGATAAGTGGGACGAGCCCTTCTGCGACGATATTTACAGCCAAGGATAAGCCTGTGCCGAAGGTGTCGGGAAGCGGGGCATTTCCGGTTGAACGCCTGTGTATGGAAAGCAGGGTTATGCACAGGGCGGATATCCACGGGTTTGGCCACCGGGTTGTCTACGGACCTATACGGTAGTTTTCCACAGGGTTCAGGATTCATGTGAATAGGATCATGCAGGCCAGATTCCACGGTGGTTTTGTTGTGTTCCACCGGTGGATCGGTCCACAAGCAGCCAGGGGAAAGCGGCCATCCACAGGCTACTTCTTCCTGTGAGCAAACCAGGAGCCATGGGGAACGACTTCCAAAAGCGGGCACGGCTCTTCGTAGGAGCGAGCTTGCTCGCGAACACCGGACGCCCGTTCGCGGGAATATCGGGGCACAGGATCGGGCTTCACGAACCAGGCCATGACCTCACCCATATGAAAATGCCGTTTCTCCCTGGCTGAGAAACGGCATCCGTTCTTAAGTCCCTAGGAGGGAGGCTGGGCAGAAGCGCGCGTGTACTATCGACAATCTTCATCCAAACCAAGACAGCCAGTCATGAGTGAGTACCAGTACTACGAATTCGCGGCCATCGATCGGCCGCTCACCCCGCAAGAGATGGCCGAACTGCGAGCCAGGTCCGGCCGTGCCGTCATCACTCCGAGCGCTTTCACCAACCATTACAACTGGGGTGATCTCGACGGCGATCCGGATGAGTGGATGCAGCGTTATTTCGACGCCTTCGTCTATTTCGCCAATTTTGCCAGCTGCCGGCTGTCGTTGCGGCTGCCCAGGTCCGCTTTCCCGGCGGAACGGGTGTTACCCTTCGCCCTCTGCCCCTTCAGTTTTTCCATCGTCGCCAGCGATTCGCATTGGTGCTTCAACTGGATGCTCGACGAGACCGAGAACTTCGATCGTTTCGCCATGGACGATGGCACGCAGTGGATGCCGCGCCTGCTGCCGCTGCGGGAAGAATTGCGGGGCGGCGACCTGCGCCCGCTCTACCTGGGTTGGCTGGCGGGTGCGCCTTTCCTGGAAGCTGAGGATGAGGAACCCGAGGTCCCGTCGGGCCTCGCGGAGTTATCCACAGCGCAGCAAGCCCTGGTGGAGTTCCTCGAGATCGACCAGGACCTGCTGGACGCGGCTGCGGAGCCATGCGCTGGGACCGCCAGGCGTCGCGTGGCCGAACTCTGTGAACGCGCGGAGGCGATCGCTTCGGCCCGTTAGCGAAGTCACTGGAGAGTTTGTTTTCAGGCGCAAACCCGATAGGGGCGAGACGTAGGGCTCGCCATGAACTCAGGCATGAAAGGTTGAAAGTGACGTCGATCTATTTGGGAACCTGAGGCTTATCCGTCATCTTGAGCGTTCGGATCACTGGCTGCCAAATTTTTCACTGCCTTGTCGAAGTCACTTTCAAACAGTCGATCCTGCACAATTCTGTACTTCTCAAATTCGCTTTCCGCATGCGTCTGGGCAAGTTTCGCAGAAATCTTGCCGCTGTTCTGCAGCACTTCCCGGTCATCAAACTCCAGGAAGGCGTCCAGACGCTTGGACCAGTCTTCCATGCTCATGGGAATTTTGCGGCGAGCACGATCCTCAGCCAGTTCCAGATAGGCGTTGACGATACGCCCCAATGAGTCCAGCTCGTCCTTGGTCAGGTAGTTCTTGGCCACGGCTACATCGGTTTTCAGGATCTTGCCTTCGGGCGCGCTCGCCCAGGAAGTCAACCCCATATGTGGCTTGCTGCTATCGGCCCTCTTGCGGATCAACTCTGCAGCGGTATGGCCGTGGATGGCGTAATGCAGTTTGTTCTGTACTTTGGCGAAGAATGCCTTGGTCGTCGGTGCGTCCTTGTTGTAATCCACGCTGGTGGCGTAGATGTCGGTGATCTTCTGGTAGAAGCGTCGCTCGCTGAGGCGGATCTCGCGGATTTCCGCCAGCAGCCGCTCGAAGTAGTCCTCGCCCAGGAAGCTGCCGTTTTCCATGCGCTGACGATCCAGCACATAGCCCTTGATGGCGAACTCACGCAGGACGCCGGTCGCCCACTGGCGGAACTGCGTTGCGCGTATGGAGTTGACCCGATAGCCGACGGAAATGATGGCGTCGAGGTTGTAGAAGTCCACCGACCGGGACACTTCCCGCTGGCCCTCCTGCTGAACTATCCGGAATTTCCGGATAGTTGCCTCCGTTACGAGCTCCTGGCTGGCAAAGATGTTCTTCAGGTGCTCGCTGACGGTGCGCACATCTACCCCGAACAGTTCGGCCATCAGCTTCTGAGACAGCCACAGGGTTTCGTCCTCATAGCGGGCCTCGATGCTCTGTTCGCCGGCCTGGCCAGTGAAGATCAGAAACTCGGCTGTGCTGTTGCGGATCAATTTTTTGCCATTCATACCAAGCCCCCTATGCGGCCATCACTTCGACAGGTTGTGACCCTTCATGGGCTTGTCCACATACATGGTGTGGCAGCAGGGCGCGTCGAAGCCGGTCAGCCACATGTCGCGCACGATCATCAGTTTCAACGGGTCCGCGGGATCCTTGAAACGCTTTTCCAGGCGTTTCTTGACCTGCTGGCTGTACAGGTGCGGTTGCAGCAAGGGCTTGTCCGCCTCCGAGCCGGTCATGACCACTTTGATCGAGCCCTTCTCCGGGTCGGCGTCGTGCCAGTCCGGACGCAGAGTGACGATGGCGTTGTACTGCTCGGCGCAGATGTCGCGGCTCATGCAGACGATCATCGCTTTGCCTTCCAGCGTGGCTGTACGTGTTTCAAAGTGCTGCACCAGATCCGCCGCTACCTGCTCCAGACGTGGCCGGGCACCCACCAACTTGGTCAGCGCTGCCCAATCACTCTTGGTCTTCTCGCGGGCAGTGATGTCTTCCTCGTCTTCGATGACCTCATCCACCTGGGCATTGAGCGCGTCGATCTCGGCTCCAGCTTGGCCAGGCGGCTTTCATAGTAGATGGGCACTGTGGCGCCATCATCCACCGCATCCTGGATGTCGTAGATGCTGACGTAATCGCCAAACACCGCCCGCGTGTCCCCGTCCTGAATCTCATTGACGAAGCGCCACACTTGCGAGGCGCCAGAGATCACGGAACCTTGCTTCATTTGCGGCTCGGCTGATTGGTACAAGGCGATCAGTTGCTTGCGGGCAATTCCCGGTTTAGCTTGCGCCGAGATCTGTTGCCAGCCGATCGCTGCAATTCCGTGTTCTCTGAAGGCTTCATACAGACTTCCGCCTTCACCGCGTACCATCCACATCCGCGCCATACACGATCCTTAAAGATTTGCAGATTAAAGAGGGATGATGAGGCGCTCTACTTTACGGGGCCGATCGATATCATCAAGCCTCACTTCCCGATACAGAAACTGGAGAAGATCCGCCCCAGCAGGTCGTCGGAGCTGAACGCCCCGGTGATCTCCCCCAGGGCCTGCTGGGCATGGCGCAGGTCTTCGGCCAGCAGTTCTCCGGCGCCGGCGAGCAACAGCTGGGCGTGCCCGTGGTCGAGGTGCTGCCCGGCCTGGCGCAGCGCTTCCAGGTGGCGGCGGCGGGCGCTGAAGCTGCTTTCGGCGGTCTGTTCGAAGCCCATGCAGGCCTTCAGGTGTTCGCGCAGCAGGTCCAGGCCTTCGCCGGATCGCGCGGAGAGGGTCAGGGTGACGTGGCCGTCGGCGCTTTCCTCGATGCCCACCGGGCTTGTGGATAAGTCGGCCTTGTTGCGGATCAGCGTGACCCGCGCCGGGTCCGGGCGCTCGTCGAGGAATTCCGGCCAGAGAGCGAAGGGGTCGGCGGCTTCCGGCGCGGTGGAGTCGATCACCAGCAACACCCGGTCGGCTTCGCCGATGGCCTTGAGCGCGCGTTCCACGCCGATCTTTTCCACATGGTCCTCGGTGTCGCGCAGGCCGGCGGTGTCCACGACGTGCAGCGGCATGCCGTCGATGTGGATATGTTCGCGCAGCACGTCGCGGGTGGTGCCGGCGATGTCGGTGACGATCGCCGCCTCGCGCCCGGCCAGTGCGTTGAGCAGGCTGGACTTGCCGGCGTTGGGCCGGCCGGCGATCACCACCGTCATGCCGTCGCGCAGCAGCGCGCCCTGGCCGGCTTCGCGCAGGACGCCGGCGAGTTCCGCGCGGACCTTGTCGAGCTGCGACAGCACGTGGCCGTCGGCGAGGAAGTCGATTTCCTCCTCGGGGAAGTCGATGGCCGCCTCGACGTAGATGCGCAGTTGGATCAGCTGTTCGGTGAGCTGGTGCACGCGCCGCGAGAACTCGCCCTGCAATGAGCGCACGGCATTGCGCGCGGCCTGGGCCGAGCTGGCTTCGATGAGGTCGGCGATGGCCTCGGCCTGGGCCAGGTCGAGCTTGTCGTTGAGGAAGGCGCGCTCGCTGAACTCGCCGGGGCGGGCCTGGCGCGAGCCCAGCTCCAGGCAGCGCTGCAGGAGCATGTCGAGCACCACCGGGCCGCCATGGCCGTGCAGCTCAACCACGTCCTCGCCGGTGAAGGAGTTGGGGCCGCGGAAGAACAGCAGCAGGCCTTCGTCGATCACCTCGCCTTCGTCGTCGTAGAAGGGCCCGTAGTGGGCGAAGCGCGGCTGCGGCTCGCGGCCGCTGAGGCTGATGGCGATGGGCAGCGCCCGGGGCCCGGAGACGCGGACGATGCCGACGCCGCCCCGGCCCTGGGCGGTGGCGACGGCGGCGATGGTTTCACGGGCGGCGTTCATGGCTTTCCTCCGGATAGCAGAACGCCCCACGAGGGGGCGTTCTGTAGGCTGGGCCGAGGGCGTGGCGTCAGGCGGTCTTGGCCTTGCTCGCGCCTTCGATCTGCCGGGTAATGTACCACTGCTGGGCGATGGACAGGCAGTTGTTGACCACCCAGTACAGCACCAGGCCGGCCGGGAACCACAGGAAGAAGAAGGTGAAGATGATCGGCATCAGCTTCATCACCTTGGCCTGCATGGGATCCGGCGGGGTCGGGTTGAGCATCTGCTGGACCAGCATGGTGGCGCCCATGACGATCGGCAGGATGAAGAACGGGTCCTTCACCGAGAGGTCGGTGATCCAGCCCAGCCACGGGGCCTGGCGCATCTCGACGCTTTCCAGCAGTACCCAGTAGAGGGAGAGGAACACCGGCATCTGCACCAGGATCGGCAGGCAGCCACCCAGCGGGTTGATCTTCTCCTTCTTGTACAGCTCCATCATCGCCTGGGACATCTTCTGGCGATCGTCACCGTGCTGTTCCTTGATCGCGGCCATCTTCGGCGAGACGGCACGCATGCGCGCCATCGACTTGTAGCTGGCGGCGGACAGCGGGAAGAAGGCCAGCTTGATGACGACGGTCAGCAGGATGATCGACCAGCCCCAGTTGCCGACCAGGCTGTGGATATGTTGCAGCAGCCAGAAGATCGGCTGGGCGATGAACCACAGCGGGCCGTAGTCGACGGTCAGCTCCAGGCCCGGGGACAGCTCGCCCAGGTACTTCTGCAGCTTGGGACCGGCATACAGGGTCAGGCTGGTCTCGCCCTTGGCGCCGGCGGGCACGCTCAGGGTCGGGCCGGTGAAGCCGACGATGTAGTTGCCCTGGGGGTCCTTGCGGGTCATCACGTTGTGGGTGTCACCCTTGGCGGGCACCCAGGCGGTGACGAAGTAGTGTTGCAGCCAGGCTACCCAGCCGCCCTGCAGGCTCTGCTTGAAGGGTTCCTTGTCCATGTCTTTCATGGACACCTTCACGTAGGGCTTCTCCGGGGTCCAGACCGCGGCGCCCAGGTAGGTGGACACGCCGGTGGCGGTGGTGGACGACGGGTCGGCGCTGGCGTCGCGCTTGAGCTGGGCGAACAGCGAAGCGTTCCAGGGCTTGCCGCTCTGGTTGTCGACCAGGTAGGTGACGTCGATCTGGTAGGCGTTCGGGTTGATGCAGTCGAGCTTCTTCTGCGCCTTTTCCTTGTCGCTGCAGTCGGTCTTCAGGCCGCGGTGGAAGGTGAAGCGCTTGATGTAGCTGACGCCATCGCGGGCGAAGTTCAGGTCGACCACCAGTTGGTCCTGGCCGTCGGCCAGCTGGTACTGGGTCTTGGCACTGCTGTACAGCGGGCGGCCGGCGACGGCGGCGTCCGGACCGTCGGTGCCGGTCAGGCCGCTCTGCGCGAGGTAGGTGCGCTGACCATGCTCGAACAGGGCGAAGGGCAGGTCCGGGCGATCCTGGCGCATCGGGTACTGGGTCAGGCCCAGTTGCACCACGTCACCGCCACGGGGGTCGATGGCCAGGTCGAGGACGTCGGTCTTCACCTGGATCAGCTGGCCGTTGGCGGCTGCCGGTTGCTGGGCGCTGGGCAGCCCGGTTTCGCCGCTCTGGGCGGTCGGTACGTCGGCGCTGGCAGTGCCGGTGGCAGGCACGGACGTATCCGGCAGGCCCTGGGACTGTTGGTTGAACGACGCGGTCTGGGCCGGCAGTTCGGGCTGACCGTAGTCCTTGTTCCACTGGAGAACCAGCGCATAGGACACGATAGCCAGGGCGACGATGAGGATCGAGCGTTTGATGTCCATGGTTACTCGGCCGTCGAGGATGGGCGATGCTTGGAAGTGGCGGGCGGCACGGGATCATAGCCACCGGGATGCCAGGGATGGCAGCGGCCCAGGCGACGCAGGGCCAGCCAGCCGCCGCGCAGGAAGCCATGGTGTTCGATGGCTTCGTACGCGTAGCAGGAGCAGCTGGGGTGAAAGCGACAGTGACTGGCCATCAAGGGGCTGATGGCGTAGCGGTAAAACTGGATGAGAAACAGCGCCAGTCTACGCATGGGAACTGTCGGCGACCCCCGGAGGTTCGGTTGCGCTTTCCGGCCGGGGTCGGTTGCGCAGCAGGCGTTTGAAGAGCTTGCCGAATTGCTGGTGCAATTCGGGGTTCTGCAATTCACCCAACCCCTTGCGCGCAATGACCACGATGTCCAGGCCGGCCAGGGCTTCCTGGTTGTGCCGGAACGATTCGCGGATCAGGCGTTTGAGGCGGTTGCGCTCGACGGCGAGCTTGACGTTCTTCTTGCCGATCACCAGGCCGAGGCGGGGGTGATCCAGAGCGTTTTCGCGCGCCAGCAGCAGGACATGCTTACCGGGAACCTTGGCGCTGGGGGAGTCGAAGACCGCTGTGAAATGCCGGGCTGTCAGAAGACGCTTTTCCCGGTCGAATCCTCGACTCACCACCTGTGCCGGGCGAATCAGACGGTCAGACGCTTGCGGCCCTTGGCGCGACGACGCGACAGAACCTGACGGCCGTTCTTGGTGGCCATGCGAGCGCGGAAACCGTGGACGCGAGCGCGCTTGAGAGTGCTGGGTTGGAAAGTACGTTTCATTGTTCGGTACCTGGATTGATGACCTGAGGTCGCAGGGACCCCGTTTAAAGAGACCGGCGATTCTAGTGAAAACCCCGAGTCAGGTCAATTTCCAACCAGCCGGAATCGCCCAGTGGAATTGCGCTGAAATAAAAGACAGGGAGAAAAGGTCTTTAAAGGATAGTGAAAGCGACTATTACAGGGCGCCGCCAAATCTGTGGATAAGTCAATTCCGGCCACTGTTTGCGGGCCATGGCGGATTTCATGAAGGTGTCGAGAAGCGGTGACCCTCCTGTGCAGCTGCGGTGGATAATCTGGGGAAGAAAGACCTGTTTGTCCACAGCGATGGTTTTCAACAGCTTTCCACCCCCATCCATCCCTGGCTCGATGCAGGGGTTATCCACAACTTTCAGGGTGCGCCGGCCATCGCCATATGCCATCATTAACACCTTGATTTTGCTTGCCCACTTGTTGATTTCTCATGTGGATAAGTCCGTAGCGCACGGCTACAATTGCGCTTTCCTTTTCGTTCCATTCCTTTCCAAATCCTGGGGGATACCCGTGTCCGTGGAACTCTGGCAGCAGTGCGTGGAATTGCTCCGCGACGAGCTGCCATCCCAGCAATTCAACACCTGGATCCGGCCGCTGCAGGTCGAGGCCGAGGGCGGGGAGCTGCGTGTCTACGCACCGAACCGTTTCGTGTTGGACTGGGTCAACGAAAAATACATGGGGCGTCTGCTCGAACTGCTGGGTGAACGCGGCAATGGGCAGATACCCGCCCTTTCGCTGCTCATCGGCAGCCGCCGCAGCCGAGCCCCGCGCCCTGCGCTGATGCCGCAGAGTCACGCGATGCCCGCGCCGACCATCACCCCGCCGCCGTCGCCGGCGCAGGTGCGCGCCGCCAAGGCCCAGGCCTACCAGGCCGAGGCGCCCGCCCAGGCCGAAGCGGCCAGCCGGGTGCAGCAGATGCAGCTCAACGTGCAGGAGCCGATGCCCGACATCGATGAGTCCAGCCCGAGCATCGACCCGCTCGCCGCCGCCGCGGCCATGCCCTCGGCGCCCGCGGTGCGCACCGAGCGCAACGTGCAGGTGGAAGGCGCGCTCAAGCACACCAGCTATCTGAACCGCACCTTCACCTTCGAGAACTTCGTCGAGGGCAAGTCCAACCAACTGGCCCGCGCCGCGGCCTGGCAGGTGGCGGATAACCTCAAGCACGGCTACAACCCGCTCTTCCTTTATGGGGGCGTGGGCCTGGGCAAGACGCACCTGATGCACGCCGTGGGCAACCACCTGCTGAAGAAGAACCCGAACGCCAAGGTCGTGTACCTGCATTCGGAGCGCTTCGTCGCGGACATGGTCAAGGCCCTGCAGCTGAACGCCATCAACGAGTTCAAGCGCTTCTACCGCTCGGTGGACGCCCTGCTGATCGACGACATCCAGTTCTTCGCCCGCAAGGAGCGTTCCCAGGAAGAGTTCTTCCACACCTTCAACGCCCTGCTCGAAGGCGGCCAGCAGGTGATCCTCACCAGCGACCGCTACCCGAAGGAGATCGAAGGCCTGGAAGAGCGCCTGAAATCGCGCTTCGGCTGGGGCCTGACGGTGGCGGTGGAGCCGCCGGAACTGGAAACCCGCGTGGCCATCCTGATGAAGAAGGCCGAGCAGGCGAAGGTGGAGTTGCCGCACGACGCGGCCTTCTTCATCGCCCAGCGCATTCGTTCCAACGTGCGCGAGCTTGAGGGTGCCCTGAAAAGGGTGATCGCCCACTCCCACTTCATGGGCCGGCCGATCACCATCGAGCTGATCCGCGAGTCGCTGAAGGACCTGCTGGCCCTGCAGGACAAGCTGGTCAGCATCGACAACATCCAGCGCACCGTCGCCGAGTACTACAAGATCAAGATCGCCGACCTGTTGTCCAAGCGCCGTTCGCGCTCGGTGGCGCGTCCGCGCCAGGTGGCCATGGCGCTGTCCAAGGAACTGACCAACCACAGCCTACCGGAAATCGGCGTGGCTTTCGGTGGTCGGGACCACACCACGGTGCTGCACGCCTGTCGTAAGATCGCTCAATTGAAGGAATCCGACGCGGACATCCGCGAGGACTACAAGAACCTGCTGCGTACGCTGACCACCTGAGGCCAAGCTGCAGCCCCACGAGGCAAGGGATTAGACCATGCATTTCACCATTCAACGCGAAGCTCTGTTGAAACCCCTGCAACTGGTCGCTGGTGTGGTCGAGCGCCGCCAGACGCTGCCGGTTCTTTCCAACGTGCTGCTGGTGGTCCAGGGCCAGCAGCTGTCGCTGACCGGCACCGACCTCGAGGTCGAACTGGTTGGCCGCGTCACCCTGGAAGAACCGGCCGAACCGGGCGAGATCACCGTCCCGGCACGCAAGCTCATGGACATCTGCAAGAGCCTGCCCGGCGACGCGCTGATCGACATCCGCGTCGACGAGCAGAAGCTGCTGGTGAAGGCCGGCCGTAGCCGCTTCACCCTGTCCACCCTGCCGGCCAACGACTTCCCCACCGTCGAGGAAGGCCCGGGCTCGCTGACCTTCAGCCTGGTGCAGAGCAAGCTGCGCCGCCTGATCGACCGCACCAGCTTCGCCATGGCCCAGCAGGACGTGCGCTACTACCTCAATGGCATGCTGCTGGAAGTGTCCAACGGCACCCTGCGCGCCGTGGCCACCGACGGCCACCGCCTGGCCATGTGCTCCTTCAGCGGCGGCGTGCCTGAGGCCCAGGACCGCCACCAGGTCATCGTGCCGCGCAAGGGCATCCTGGAGCTGGCGCGCCTGCTCACCGAGCAGGACGGCCAGGTGGACATCGTCCTCGGCCAGCATCACATCCGCGCCACCACCGGCGAATTCACCTTCACCTCCAAGCTGGTGGACGGCAAGTTCCCCGACTACGAGCGCGTGCTGCCCAAGGGCGGCGATAAACTGGTGATCGGTGACCGCCAGCTGCTGCGCGAGGCCTTCAGCCGCACCGCGATCCTCTCCAACGAGAAGTACCGCGGTATTCGCCTGCAACTGACCTCCGGCCTGCTGAAGATCCAGGCGAACAACCCGGAGCAGGAGGAAGCGGAAGAAGAAGTGCAGGTCGACTACAACGGCGGCAGCCTGGAAATCGGCTTCAACGTCAGCTACCTGCTGGACGTACTGGGCGTGATGGGCACCGAGCAGGTTCGCATGATCCTCTCCGACGCCAACAGCAGCGCCCTGCTGCAGGAAGCCGACAACGACGACTCCGCCTACGTCGTCATGCCGATGCGTCTCTGACCTTCACTGAATGTCCCTGACCCGCGTCTCGGTCACCGCGGTGCGCAACCTGCACCCGGTGACCTTCTCCCCCTCCCCTCGCATCAACATCCTCTACGGCGAAAACGGCAGCGGCAAGACCAGTGTGCTCGAAGCCGTCCACCTGCTCGGCCTCGCCCGTTCCTTCCGCAGCCAGCGCCTGCAACCGGTCATCCAGTACGAACAGGCTGCCTGCACCGTCTTCGGCCAGGTCCAGCTGGCCAATGGCATGATCAGCAACCTGGGTATTTCCCGGGAGCGCCAGGGCGAGTTCCAGATCCGCATCGACGGCCAGAATGCACGCAGCACCGCCCAGCTGGCGGAAACCTTGCCGTTGCAGTTGATCAACCCGGACAGCTTCCGTCTATTGGAGGGGGCGCCGAAGATTCGCCGGCAGTTCCTCGACTGGGGTGTGTTCCACGTGGAACAACGCTTCATGGTCGCCTGGCAGCGGCTGCAGAAAGCGCTGCGCCAGCGGAACTCGTGGCTCCGACATGGTAGACTGGACGGTGCTTCGCAGGCTGCCTGGGACCGCGAATTGTGCAGTGCCAGCGACGAAATCGATGGCTATCGGCGGTCCTATATCCAGACGCTCAAACCGGTCTTCGAACGGACGCTGGGCGAGTTGATCCAGCTGGACCAGCTCACCCTCAGCTATTACCGCGGCTGGGACAAGGATCGTGAGCTGGGCGAAGTATTGAACGGCAGCTTGCTGCGCGACCAGCAGATGGGCCACACCCAGGCCGGGCCGCAGCGAGCCGATCTACGAATCCGCCTGGGCGGGCATAACGCGGCGGACATCCTGTCGCGGGGGCAGCAGAAACTGGTGGTCTGCGCCCTGCGTATCGCCCAAGGGCACCTGATCAATCAGGCCAAGCGAGGGCAGTGCGTCTACCTGGTGGACGACCTTCCCTCGGAACTCGACGAAAAGCACCGGCGTTCGTTGTGCCGGTTGCTTGAAGACTTGGGTTGCCAGGTATTCATCACCTGTGTCGACCCTGAACCTTTGAAGGACGGCTGGCGAACGGATACGCCGGTTGCCATGTTCCACGTGGAACATGGGCATGTCTCTCAGACCACCCTCGGGAGTGAAGAATGAGCGAGAACAACACGTACGACTCTAACAGCATCAAGGTGCTGAAGGGGCTGGACGCGGTACGCAAGCGTCCGGGTATGTACATCGGCGACACGGACGATGGCACCGGCCTGCACCACATGGTGTTCGAGGTGCTGGACAACTCGATCGACGAGGCCCTGGCTGGCTACTGCAGCGAGATCAGCGTCACCATCCACACCGACGAGTCGATCACCGTCCGCGACAACGGCCGTGGCATTCCGGTCGATATCCACAAGGAAGAAGGGGTTTCCGCAGCCGAGGTCATCATGACCGTACTGCACGCCGGCGGTAAGTTCGACGACAACTCCTACAAGGTGTCCGGTGGTCTGCACGGCGTGGGTGTGTCCGTGGTGAACGCGCTCTCCGAGGAGCTGCGCCTGACCATCCGCCGCGAAGGCAAGGTCTGGGAGCAGATCTACCGCCACGGCGTGCCGCAGTTCCCCCTGCGGCCGGTGGGCGAGACCGACGGTTCGGGTACCGAGGTGCATTTCAAGGCCTCCGGCGAGACCTTTACCAGCATCCACTTCAGCTGGGACATTCTGGCCAAGCGTATCCGTGAGCTGTCCTTCCTGAACTCCGGCGTGGGCATCCTGCTGCGCGACGAACGCACCGGCAAGGAAGAGCTGTTCAAGTACGAGGGTGGCCTGCGCGCCTTCGTCGAGTACCTGAACACCAACAAGAACATCGTGAACCAGGTGTTCCACTTCAACACCCAGCGCGAGGAAGACGGCGTTGGCGTGGAAGTCGCCCTGCAGTGGAACGACAGCTTCAACGAGAACATCCTCTGCTTCACCAACAACATTCCGCAGCGTGACGGTGGCACCCACCTGGCGGGCTTCCGCTCCGCCCTCACCCGCCACCTGAACAACTACATCGAGCAGGAAGGCCTGGCGAAGAAGTACAAGATCGCCACCACCGGCGACGACGCCCGTGAAGGCCTGACCGCGATCATCTCGGTTAAGGTGCCGGATCCGAAGTTCAGCTCGCAGACCAAGGACAAGCTGGTGTCCTCCGAGGTGAAGACCGCGGTGGAACAGGAGATGGGCAAGTACTTCGCCGACTTCCTGCTGGAGAACCCCAACGAGGCCAAGGCCGTGGTCGGCAAGATGATCGACGCCGCCCGCGCCCGCGAGGCCGCGCGCAAGGCTCGCGAGATGACCCGCCGCAAGGGCGCGCTGGACATCGCCGGCTTGCCGGGCAAGCTCGCCGACTGCCAGGAGAAGGACCCCGCCCTCTCCGAACTCTACATAGTGGAGGGTGACTCCGCGGGCGGCTCTGCCAAGCAGGGCCGCAACCGCAAGACCCAGGCGATCCTGCCGCTCAAGGGCAAGATCCTCAACGTCGAGAAGGCTCGCTTCGACAAGATGCTCTCCTCCCAGGAGGTCGGCACCCTGATCACCGCGCTGGGCTGCGGCATCGGGCGCGAGGAGTACAACATCGACAAGCTGCGCTACCACAACATCATCATCATGACCGATGCTGACGTCGACGGTTCGCACATCCGTACCCTGCTGCTGACCTTCTTCTTCCGCCAGCTCCCCGAGCTGGTCGAGCGCGGCTACATCTACATCGCCCAGCCGCCGCTGTACAAGGTGAAGAAAGGCAAGCAGGAGCAGTACATCAAGGACGACGTGGCCATGGAGGAATACATGACCCAGTCGGCCCTCGAAGACGCCAGCGTGCACGTCAACGAAAGCGCCCCGGGCCTGTCCGGCGAGGCGCTGGAGAAGCTGGTCAACGAGTACCGTACCGTCATGCGCACCCTCTCCCGGCTGTCGCGCCTGTACCCGCAGGACCTGACCGAGCACTTCGTCTACCTGCCGCGCATCGACGTCGAGCAACTGGGCGACCAGGCCGCCATGCAGGCCTGGCTGGAGCAGTACCAGGCGCGCCTGAAGACCTCCGAGAAGTCCGGCCTGACCTACACCGCCAGCCTGCGTGAGGACCGCGAGCGCCACCTGTGGCTGCCGGAGGTGGAGATGATCGCCCACGGTCTGTCCAACTACGTGACCTTCAACCGCGACTTCTTCGCCAGCAACGACTACCGCTCGGTCACCGAGCTGGGCGCCAAGCTGAACAGCCTGATGGAAGAAGGCGCCTACGTGCAGAAGGGCGAGCGCAAGAAGAGCGTATCCAGCTTCAAGGAGGCCCTGGACTGGCTGATGGCCGAAGGCACCAAGCGCCACAGCATCCAGCGATACAAAGGCCTCGGCGAGATGAACCCGGACCAGCTATGGGAAACCACCATGGACCCGAACGTCCGCCGCATGCTGAAGGTGACCATCGAGGACGCCATCGCCGCCGACCAGATCTTCAACACCCTGATGGGCGATGCCGTGGAGCCGCGCCGCGACTTCATCGAAAGCAACGCCCTGGCGGTGTCCAACCTGGATGTTTGATGGCTCGCGGTAGCAGAGCCATCTGGCTGGACCCGCCATGCGGGTGCTACCGCTAATATCCCGTAAAAAGCCCTGGCTTGGTGCCGGGGCTTTTTTTGATCGAGAATCCGTCGGCATGGGGGTGAAAGAACTCCATGACCAACCGGAGTTACTCGCGGAGGGGAACGATGGACGAGCAACATCATTCGTTTGAGCAACTGAAACAGGTAGATGAAGGCGGCATGGAGTATTGGTCGGCAAGAAGCCTGGCCAAGCTGCTCGACTACTCGGAGTATCGTCACTTCCTACCGGTACTGGCACGTGCGAAAGAAGCCTGTAGCAACAGCGGACATGCTATCGAAGACCATTTCGAGGATGCGCTCGGAATGGTTGTCATTGGCTCGGGAGCCCAGCGTGAACTGCAGGATGTAAGGCTTTCACGCTACGCCTGCTATCTGGTCGTACAGAACGGTGATCCTTCCAAACCGGTGATTGCCGCTGGCCAAACTTACTTCGCCGTGCAGACACGCCGCCAGGAACTGGCCAACGATGCGGCCTTCCAGCAGCTCAAGGAGGACCAGAAACGGTTGCTTCTGCGCAACGAGCTACGCGAGCACAACAAGCAACTGGTGGAGGCAGCGCAGCAGGCCGGTGTGGTGACGGGGTTGGATTTCGCCATCTTCCAGAACCACGGCTATCAGGGCCTTTATGGTGGTTTGGACCAAAAAGCCATCCACCGACGCAAGGGATTGAAGAAGAGCCAGAAGATTCTCGATCACATGGGCTCTACCGAGCTGGCTGCCAATCTGTTCCGCGCAACACAGGCAGAAGAAAAGCTGCGTCGCGATAATATCCAAGGCAAGCAGCAGGCCAACGAAGTTCACTTCGAAGTCGGCAGCAAGGTTCGACAAACCATTGCCGAGTTGGGAGGGACCATGCCCGAGGATCTCCCTACTCCCGAAAACAGTATCAAGCAGATCGAATCCACGACCAGGAAACTCCAAGGCAAGTCTTCGCTCGATGACTGAGGGCCTGGGTGAGCTGAAGCTTCCATTCAGCGTGAACTGACAACTCTCAGAACCCCCCACCCGGCCGCAACGGAAAGACCGCCTCGGGATAACCGGCATCCTCGGGAATGCACAGGTGTCGGATGCCGCCGATGTCCTCCAGCCAGGGTTGCACGCTGCGCCTCGGGCGTTGACGGGCCATGGCCAGGGCCTGGGCGAGGTTGTCGATGCCCAGCAGCAGGCGCAGGTTCTGCGCGGTGACGAAGACCAGGCTGTGGCGGCCCGCTTCGCCTTCCTCCAGGGCGCGCCGTGGGTTGATCCACAGCGAGTCCACCGCTTCGCCGCCATCGTGCAGGGCGGCTTGCCCGGCCGGGGCGGCGGCGATGAAGAAGCGGGTGTCGAAGCGCTTGTCGAGGAAGGCCGGGGTGACCCAGTGGGCGAAGGGTTCCAGCTGGTCGATGGCGAGGAGCAGGGCCTCCTCTTGCAGCAGTTCCAGGAAGCGCCTGGCGTCGCCCTGGATGTGGCGCTGCCAGCGAGCCTTCAGCTCGGCGAGGGCGGCACCGTCGAGCAGCCCTTCGCAGCCTTGCCGGCGGGCCAGCAGAACGCCGCTCTCCTCGAACAACTCACGCAGGCCAGCCACGCGGAAACGCAGTTCGTCGTCGTCCAGGGTATCGGCGCCCAGGCAGTGCTGGCGGAGCCGTGCGTGGCCGTCGGCGTCTTCCAGCTTGCCGCCAGGGAACACCAGGGCGCCGCCGCAGAAGGCCACCTGGGGGTTGCGCTGCAGCATGAAGACTTCCAGCCCCGTGCCCTCCTCCGCTTCGCGCAGGAGCAGGATGGAGGTGGCTGGACGCGGTTCGATCGGGGGCATGGCGAGCGCTCTTCCCTGGGGCCTGCCTTTGAGCTTATAGGCCGCCTGGGGCGCGCGTGGAGGGCGTATCGGACAAAAACCAGGGGATGGGTGCCGTGGCGCCCGATCGTGCGCCAGAAACGAAAACAGGGCCCATTGGGCCCTGTCCTCTACAGCCTGGCTATCCGGCTCAGGCCACGTCGGCCTTGGGCGCCGCCTGCGCCGGCAGCTCGCCCATCTCGCGCAGGGTCCGGGCCACCCATTCCTCGGCGCGCTGGTTGAGTTCGGCGATGGCGCGCGGGCCCTCGCCTTCGGCGTGAATCAGCGGGCCGAACACCACCTC
This sequence comes from Pseudomonas delhiensis, assembly GCF_900187975.1. Lineage (GTDB taxonomy): Bacteria > Pseudomonadota > Gammaproteobacteria > Pseudomonadales > Pseudomonadaceae > Pseudomonas > Pseudomonas delhiensis. The sequence continues at coordinate 138,710 of NZ_FZPC01000017.1, forward strand.
GATGGTGCCCGGGTGCTTGGCCCAGCCGTTCTTCGGCCAGCAGTGCCCGGCGTTGTGGGCGATGGGCAGCACCGGCAGGCCGGCGTTCACCGCCAGGGCCGCGCCGCCGCGGGAGAACTTGCCCAGCTCGCCGGTGGGGATGCGCGTGCCCTCCGGGAAGATCAGCACCCAGGCGCCCTGCTGCAGGCGCTCGTGGCCCTGCTTGGCGAGCTGCTTGAGGGCCAGCTTGGGCTGGCTGCGGTCGATGGCGATGGGCCTGAGCAGGGCCAGCGCCCAGCCGAAGAAGGGCACGAACAGCAGTTCGCGCTTGAGTACCTGGCTCAGCGGTTCGAAGTAGCCGGAGAGGAAGAAGGTCTCCCAGGTGCTCTGGTGCTTGGAGAGGATCACGCAGGGCTTCTGCGGGATGTTCTCCAGCCCGCTGAGGCGATAGCGCACGCCGACCATGTGCCAGGCCAGCCAGACGGCGAAGCGGCACCAGCGCTGGACCACGAAGCGGTAGCGCGCGCGGAACGGCAGGAAGGGCGCGATCAGCAGGCTGAGGGTGCCCCAGAGGAAGGCGCTGGCCGACAGCAGCAGGTAGAAGAGAACGGTTCTGATGGCCTGCACTGTCGACATGGTCAGCGGGTCCTTAGGGCAAGAGGTGGGAGGCGACGGCGGCCAGGTCGTCGAAGACCAGCGTGCCTTCGGGCAGCGCCTTGGCCAGGGTGCGTTCGCCCTTGCCGGTCTTCACCAGCACGGGCTGACAATCGACGGCCAGGGCGGCTTCCAGGTCACCCCGGGTGTCGCCGACGAACCAGACGCCCTTGAGCGAAACGTCGTAGTACGCGGCGATCTGCCTGAGCATACCCGGCTTCGGCTTGCGGCACTCGCAGCCTTCGTCGGGTCCATGGGGGCAATGGACGATCAGCCCCAGTTCGCCGCCCTGCTCCGCCACCAGTTCGCGCAGGCGCGCGTGCATGCTTTCCAGGGTGGCGAGGTCGTAGTAGCCGCGGGCGATGCCGGACTGGTTGGTGGCCACCGCGACCGTCCAGCCGGCCCGGCTCAGGCGGGCGATGGCGGCGATGGCGCCGGGAAGCGGAATCCACTCGTCGAGGGATTTGATGTAGGCGTCGGAGTCCTGGTTGATGACACCGTCGCGGTCGAGGATCAGTAGTTTCATGTTCAGGCTACAGGCTGCAAGCCACAGGCTGCAGGCCGGGCTGCATCACCTGCAGCCTGGGGCCTGAAGCCTGTAGCCACTGGGCGTCAGCCCAGCAGGGAAATGTCGGCAACGCCGAGGAACAGGCCGCGCAGCTTCGCCAGCAGGGCGTAGCGGTTGGCGCGCACGGCGCTGTCGTCGGCGTTGACCAGGACTTCCTCGAAGAAGGCATCCACCGGTGCGCGCAGGGCCGCCAGGCGGGCCAGGGCGGCGCGGTAGTCGCGAGCCTGGGCCAGCGGAGCCACTTCGCCTTCGGCGTTCGCCACGGCGCTGCCGAGCGCCTTCTCGGCGGCCTCGTTGAGCAGGCCAGCGTCGACGCTTGCCGGCACCTCGCCCTCGGCCTTGGCCAGGATGTTCGACACGCGCTTGTTGGCGGCGGCCAGGGCCTCGGCTTCGGGTAGCTGACGGAAGGCCTGCACGGCCTGCACGCGCTGGTCGAAGTCCAGCGGCGCGGTCGGCGTCAGGGCGCGCACGGCCTGGTACACGGCCACGTCGACGCCTTCGTCCTCGTAGCGCGCGCGCAGGCGGTCGAAGATGAAGTCCTGGACCTGGGCGGCCAGGCCCTCGGCCTTGACCTTGTCGCCGTACTGGCCGACGGCGAAGGCGATGGCCTCGCCCAGGTCGAGGTCGAGCTGCTTCTCGATGAGGATGCGCAGCACGCCCAGGGCGGCACGGCGCAGGGCGTACGGGTCCTTGCTGCCGGTGGGCAGCATGCCGATGCCGAAGATGCCGACCAGGGTGTCGAGCTTGTCGGCCACCGCCACCGCGGCGCCGGTCAGGGTGCTCGGCAGCTCGGCGCCGGCGCCGCGCGGCATGTACTGCTCGTTCAGCGCCAGGGCGACATCCCTGGCCTCGCCGCCGGCGGTGGCGTAGTAGTAGCCGGCGATGCCCTGCATCTCCGGGAACTCGCCGACCATCTCGGTGGCCAGGTCGCACTTGGACAGGATGCCGGCGCGGGCGGCGTTCTTCGCGTCACCGCCGATGCGCTCGGCGATGAAGGCGGCCAGGGCGGAGACGCGCTGGGCCTTGTCGAACACGGTGCCGAGCTGGGCCTGGAACACCACGTTCTTCAGGCGCTCGTTGAAGGTCTCCAGCGGCTGCTTCTGGTCCTGCTTGAAGAAGAACTCGGCGTCGGTCAGGCGCGGGCGCACGACCTTCTCGTTGCCCGAGACGATGTGCTCGGGGGCCTTGCTCTGCACGTTGGCCACGGTGATGAAGCGCGGCAGCAGCTTGCCGTTGGCGTCCAGCAGGCAGAAGTACTTCTGGTTGTCCTGCATGGTGGTGATCAGCGCTTCCTGGGGCACGGCGAGGAAGCGTTCCTCGAAGGAGCACACCAGCGGCACCGGCCATTCGACCAGGGCGGTCACTTCGTCCAGCAGGGCCGGCGGCACGATGGCGGTGCCCTGCTGCTCGGCGGCCAGTTCGGCGACGCGCTTGGCGATGATCTCGCGGCGCTCGGCGAAGTCGGCCAGCACGTGGGCGCTGCGCAGGTCTTCCAGGTAGTTGGCGGGGCTGGAGATCAGCACGTTGTCCGGGTTGTGGAAGCGGTGCCCGCGGGACTCGCGGCCGGCCTTGCGGGTGAGGATCTCGCAATCCACCACCTCATCGCCGAACAGCATCACCAGCCACTGCGTCGGGCGCACGAACTCCTCGCGGCGGGCGGCCCAGCGCATGCGCTTGGGAATCGGCAGCTCGGCCAGCGAGGTCTCGACGATGCCCGGCAGCAGGCCCACGGCCGGCTGGCCGGGGATGCTCTGGCTGAACTTCAGCTTGGGGCCGCTCTTGTCGATCTGCGCCAGGTCCACGCCGCACTTCTTGGCGAAGCCCTGGGCGGCCTGGGTCGGGTTGCCGGCGGCGTCGAAGGCGGCCTGCAGCGGCGGGCCGTCGAGGTTGACGGTGCGGTCGGGCTGCTGCACGGCGAGCTGGTCGATCTGCACGGCCAGGCGGCGCGGCGCGGCGTAGTAGCGGGCGGCCGAGTAGGAGAGGCCGGCGGCCTTCAGGCCCTTCTCGATGCCGGCCAGGAAGGCTTCACCGAGGCTTTTCAGGGCCTTGGGGGGCAGCTCTTCGGTGCCCAGTTCGACGAGGAAATCCTTCGCGCTCATTATTCGGCCTCCTTCAGCTTGGCCAGTACTTCGTCACGCAGTTCGGGTGTGGCCATGGGGAAGCCCAGGCGCGCGCGCGCCTGCAGGTAGCTCTGCGCCACGTTACGGGCCAGGGTGCGCACGCGCAGGATGTAGCGCTGGCGCTCGGTCACCGAGATGGCGCGGCGGGCGTCCAGCAGGTTGAAGGTGTGCGAGGCCTTGAGGACCATCTCGTAGGTCGGCAGCGGCAGCTGCAGCTCGATCAGGCGGTTGGCTTCGCTTTCGTAGAAGTCGAACAGCTCGAACAGCTTCTCGACGTTGGCGTGCTCGAAGTTGTAGGTCGACTGCTCCACCTCGTTCTGGTGGAACACGTCGCCGTAGGTGACCTTGCCGAAGGGGCCGTCGGCCCAGACCAGGTCGTACACCGAGTCGACGCCCTGGATGTACATGGCCAGGCGTTCCAGGCCGTAGGTGATCTCGCCGGTGACCGGGTAGCACTCGATGCCGCCCACCTGCTGGAAATAGGTGAACTGGGTGACTTCCATGCCGTTCAGCCAGATTTCCCAGCCCAGGCCCCAGGCGCCGAGGGTCGGCGATTCCCAGTTGTCCTCGACGAAGCGGATGTCGTGCACCAGCGGGTCGATGCCGATGGCCTTCAGCGAGCCAAGGTAGAGCTCCTGGAAGTTCTCCGGGTTGGGCTTGAGCACCACCTGGAACTGGTAGTAGTGCTGCAGGCGGTTCGGGTTCTCGCCATAGCGGCCGTCGGTGGGTCGGCGGCTGGGCTGCACGTAGGCGGCGTTCCAGGTCTCCGGGCCGATGGCGCGCAGGAAGGTGGCGGTATGGAAGGTGCCGGCGCCAACTTCCATGTCGTAGGGCTGCAGCACCACGCAGCCCTGGTCGGCCCAGTACTGTTGCAGGGCGAGGATCAGGTCCTGGAAGGTGCGCACGGCGGGCGTAGTCTGGCTCACGAATTTCACCTGTGCTGGGTATGCGACGAAAACCCCGCAGTATACCCGAAGCCGCGTGCCGCTTGGGGTGCACACGCATTTTCGGGGGGTACGCAAGCGGCGGAAAGCGTGCGATGACTGTATCTACATACAGTATTGCGGTTATAGTGGGGTTTCCCCCGGCCCCTCAGGACGACCGCCATGCCCCGCTGCTTCTGGTGCAACGACGACCCGCTGTACATCGCCTACCACGACACCGAGTGGGGCGTGCCGCAGAGGGACCCCCAGGCGCTGTTCGAGATGCTGGTGCTGGAGGGCGCCCAGGCCGGGCTGTCGTGGATCACCGTGCTGCGCAAGCGCGAGCGCTACCGCGAGGTGCTGTTCGGCTTCGACCCCCAGCGCCTGGCGCGCATGAGCGACGAGGAGATCGAGCAGCGCATGCAGGACCCGGGTATCATCCGCAACCTGGCCAAGCTCAGGGCCGCGCGGCAGAACGCCCAGGCCTGGCTGGCGCTGCCCGAGCCGGTGGAGTTCCTCTGGTCGTTCGTCGGCGGCCGGCCGAAGGTCAACCGCTTCAGCGGCCGCGGCGACGTCCCGGCGGTGACGCCCGAAGCCGAGGCCATGAGCCGCGCGCTGAAGAAGGCCGGCTTCACCTTCGTCGGGCCGACCATCTGCTACGCCTTCATGCAGGCCACGGGGATGGTGATGGACCACACTCTCGATTGCGATCGTCACGCGGAGCTGTCCGATCGCGGATGGAGTTCGTAGCACCGTAGGGCGTATAACCGTTCGCGGTTATACGCCGTTTCACCTAGCTCATGCTCGGCTTCGCGGTTGAGCTCGGAGCACTCGGAAAGAGGCGTTCCGTGGCCAAACCCGGAGCTGCCTTGGACCAAGGCCAAACGGCGGATAACGCTGTAGGCGTTATGCGCCCTACGGTGGATTCAAGCTGTTTCTATCGCCCCCATTGCCGCGCGCCTTTCGCCTTCGCCCATGCCCGCTGGTTAGAATGTGCGCATTCGGCTGAAGGAGCATTCCGTGGAGAAATTCAAAGGTGCCTTGGTGGTGGGCGGGCTGCGCCTGTTCGCCATGCTGCCCTGGCGGGCGGTGCAGGGGCTGGGGGCCGCCATCGGCTGGCTGATGTGGAAGCTGCCCAACCGCTCCCGCGAGGTGGCGCGCATCAACATCTCGCACTGCTTCCCCGAGCTGTCCGCCGCGGAGCTGGACAAGCTGGTGGGGCGCAGCCTGATGGACATCGGCAGGACCCTCACCGAGAGCGCCTGCGCCTGGATCTGGCCGCCGCAGAAGTCGCTGCAGTACATCCGCGAGGTGGAGGGCATGGAGGTGCTGGAAGAGGCCCTGGCCTCCGGCGACGGCCTGGTCGGCATCACCAGCCACCTGGGCAACTGGGAAGTGCTCAACCACTTCTACTGCTCCTACGCCAAGCCGATCATCTTCTACCGTCCGCCGAAGCTGAAGGCGGTGGACGAGCTGCTGAAGAAGCAGCGCGTGCAGCTGGGCAACCGCGTGGCGCCGTCCACCCCGGAAGGCATCATGAGCGTGATCAAGGAAGTGAAGCGCGGTGGCTGCGTCGGCATCCCGTGCGACCCGGAGCCGGACCTGGGCTCGGGGCTGTTCGTGCCCTACCTGGGCACCACCGCGCTGACCAGCAAGTTCGTGCCGTCCCTGCTGTCGCGCGGCAAGGCCCGCGGGGTGTTCTTCCACGCGGTGCGCCTGCCCGACGGCAGCGGCTACAAGGTGATCCTCGAGGCCGCGCCGGCGGACATGTACGACAAGAACATGGAAGTCTCGGTCGCCGCCCTGAGCCGCGAGCTGGCCCGCTACGTGCGCGACTACCCGAGCCAGTACATGTGGACCATGAAGCGCTTCAAGAAACGCCCCGAAGGCGAAGCCAAGTGGTACTGAGCTGAGGGACGCCAGCATGTGGGGACTACCGACCACCGCCACCGCGCCCTTCTGCCCTTCCGAGGTCAGGGGCAGCGTCGTCGTTTCGCCCAGCGCGCCGCTGTGGAAGCGCATCCTGCAGTTCGCCGGGCCCGGCCTGCTGGTCTCCATCGGCTACATGGACCCGGGCAACTGGGCCACGGCCATCGAGGCCGGTTCCGGCTTCGGCTACCAGCTGCTCTACGTGGTGCTGCTGTCGAGCCTGGCCGGCATGGTCCTGCAGTGCCTGGCCATGCGCCTGGGCATCGTCACCGGGCAGGACCTGGCGCAGCTCTCGCGGCAGCGCTACAGCCCGGCCATGGCCAAGGCGCAGTGGCTGCTGGCGGAGTTGTCGATCATCGCCACGGACCTGGCCGAAGTGCTCGGCTGCGCCCTGGCCTTCCACCTGCTGCTGGGCGTGAACCTCACCGGCGGCATCCTCCTCACCGCCCTCGACACCCTGATCGTCCTCGGCCTCAAGGGCCAGCGCTTCCGCCACCTGGAGGCGATCATGCTGGGGCTGATCATCACCATCAGCGCCTGCTACGTGGTCGAGCTGGTGCTGATCAAGCCCTACTGGCCGGACGTCGCCGCCGGCTTCGTGCCCAGCCTGGACACCCTCGGCCAGCGCGAGCCGCTGTACCTGGCCATCGGCATCCTCGGCGCCACCGTGATGCCGCACAACCTCTACCTGCACTCCTCCATCGTGCAGACCCGCGCGGTGGCTGGCCGCCAGGGCAAGGCCTCGGCGATCCGCCTGGCGCGGCTGGACACCGTGGTCTCGCTGAGCCTGGCGCTGCTGATCAACGCCGCCATCCTGATCCTCGCCGCCGCCGCCTTCCACGAGACCGGGCATTCCGACGTCACCGAGATCCAGGACGCCTACCGCCTGCTCGAACCCCTGGTCGGCGCCGGCCTGGCCGCGATCCTCTTCGGCGTGGCGCTGCTCGCCTCCGGGCAGAGTTCCACCTTCACCGGCACCATCGCCGGCCAGGTGATCATGGAAGGCTTCCTGCAGATGAAGATCCCCTGCTGGCAGCGGCGCCTGATCACCCGCGCCCTGGCACTGATCCCGGCGCTGCTGGGGGTGATGCTGATGGGCGACAGGGCGGTGGGCAAGCTGCTGGTGTTCAGCCAGGTGGTGCTCAGCCTGCAACTGCCTTTCGCGCTCTGGCCGCTGATCCGCTTCACCGGCGACCGCGCGCTGATGGGCGAATTCGCCAACCGCTGGCCGACCCGCGCGCTGGCCTGGCTGCTCTTCGTCGTCATCAGCGGCGCCAACCTCTGGCTGCTGGGGCAACTGGCCGCTTGACCGGCGGCGGCGGATCGGGCCGACTATGCCGCTGACATTCCGGACGGATGCCGAGCATGGCGAATCAGAGGCAGTACCCGCGTACCCCGATGAAGTGCAGGATCAAGATCGTCCACGCGAGCTTCGGCGAGGTCATCGGCCACACCCGTGACCTCTCCGACGGCGGTGTCTACGTGCGCCACGCGGCGCTGGCCGCGCTCCCTCCCGGCACCCGCGTGCAGGGCCAGGTGCAGGACCTGCCCATGGAAGCGCCGGTGCTGCAGATGGAAGTCATGCGCACCGACGCCGAGGGCGCCGGCCTGCGTTTCGTCGACTCCGACTGAGGTTCGCCGCGCCCAGGCTTGCCGCCGGCCCCGGCTGGGCCGTATATTCCGCCGCCAAGACGTTAATGATAATACTTATCAATTGAGCGGATGGGCGGCCCATGTCGGCGGCAACTGGCGCGAAGCAAACCCTGCAGCAGCTCTACCTCGACCACCACGGCTGGCTGCACGGCTGGTTGCGGCGGCGCCTGGGCGACCGCGAGCGCGCCGCCGACATCGCCCATGACACCTTCCTGCGCCTGCTGGTCTCCGGCCGCTACCCGGCCCGCCAGGAAGGCCGCAGCTACCTGGTGCAGATCGCCCGCAACCTGGTGGTCGACCAGTGGCGCCGGCAGCGCATCGAACAGGCCTACCTGGACAGCATCGCCCAGCTGCCCGAGCCGGAAACCCCGTCCCTGGAAACCCGCGCCATCATCCTGGAAACCCTGGTGCGCATCGACGCCATGCTCGAGCGCATGCCCGCCAAGGTGCGCGCGGCCTTCCTCATGTCGCAGTTCGAGGGGCTGAGCTACGCGCAGATCGCCGAGCGCCTGGGGGTGAGCCTCAGCTCGGTGCAGAAGTACATGATCCGCGCCATCCAGGCCTGCTACCAGGTGCTCTACGAAGCATGAAGCGCCCAGCCGAAGCGCCGGTGGCCCCGGCCGTGGTCGAACGCGCCAGCCAGTGGCTGATGCTGCACTGGGGCGGCGAGCTGGACACCGACCAGCACGCCGCCTTCGCCGCCTGGCATGCCGCCGACCCCGAGCACCGCCGCGCCTGGCAGCGCCTGCAGCAGCTGCAGGGCACCCTAGCCAGCGTGCCCGCCGCCACCGCCCGCCAGGTGCTGGGCGAGCTGCCGGACCGCCGCCGCCGCGATCTGCTGAAGACGCTCGGCCTGCTGCTGGCCGCCGGCGGCAGCGCCTACCTGGCCGGCGACCTGCCCTGGCGCGAGACCTTCGCCGACCAGCGCACCGCCAAGGGCGAACGGCGCCACCTGCGCCTGGCCGACGGCAGCCAGCTGGACCTGAACAGCGACAGCGCCGTGGACATCCGCTTCGACGCCAGCCAGCGGCGCATCTGCCTGCTGGCCGGGGAAATCCTCTGCCAGGCCGTGCAGGAGGCGCGGCCGCTGGTGGTCGAGACCGCCGCCGGCGACATCCGCACCCGCGGCGCGCGCTTCGCCGTGCGCGAACTGGACGGCGGCAGCCGCGTCGACCTCTACCAGGGGCAGCTCGACATCCTGCCGCGGCATGCCGCCGCCGTGCGCCTGCAGGCCGGCCAGCGCCTGTGGTTCAACGCCGGGGGCATCGGTGCGCTGCAGGCCGCCGACGGCAACGCCAGCGCCTGGAGCGAAGGCCGGCTGATCGCCGAGCGCCAGCCGCTGGGGCAGTTCCTCGCCGAACTGGGGCGCCACCGCCCCGGCCTGCTGCGCTGCGCCGAGGATGCCGCCGGGCTGCTGCTCACCGGCGTGTTCCCGCTGGCCGACACCGGCCGTGTGCTCGCCGCCCTGGAGCGCAGCCTGCCGGTGCGGGTGAGCTACCGCACCCGCTACTGGGTGACGGTGGAACGCCGCGCCTGACTCGCCGCCAACGGTTCATCGAAAAAAACTCCAGCGGCGCTTGTCGGTTTCGCCGGCTCGTCCGGGATACCTCTTGAACCCCCTGCAGAGCCCTGCCCAAGAGGAACCTCCCGCAATGCCCAGAATGCCCCTCGCTCGCCTGGCCGCCGCCCTGCGCCCCGGCACCTTCGCCGCCGCGCTGGCCGTCACCCCTCTGCTCTGCCCGCCGGCCTGGGCGGCCGAGGCGCAGCAGCAGTACGCCATTCCCGCCGGCGGCCTGGACCAGGCCCTGAACCGCTTCGCCAGCCAGGCCGGGGTGTTGCTCTCGGTGGACGCCAACCTCACCGCCGGCAAGCGCAGCCCCGGGCTGCAGGGCAGCTACCCGGTGGAAACCGCCCTGGACCGCCTGCTCGAAGGCACCGGCCTGCAGGCCGAGCGCCAGGCCGACGGCAGCTACACCCTGGCGCCACGGCCCGACGCGGCGCTGAAGATGGACGACACCGTGGTCTCGGAGTTCGCCCCCGACGCGCCCAGCGAGGCCACCCGCGCCTACACCACCGGCGCCAGCAGCACCGCCACCGGCCTCGGCCTGTCCCTGCGCGAGACGCCGCAGACGGTGAGCGTGATGACCCGCCAGCGCATCGCCGACCAGGGCCTGCACAGCCTCACCGACGTGCTGGAGCAGACCCCCGGCGTCTCGGTGCAGCACTACGACAGCGAGCGCTTCAACATCTGGTCGCGCGGCTACACGGTGGACAGCTTCCAGTACGACGGCGTGCCCACCACCCTGATCCCCAGCACCACCGCCACACCGCAGAGCCTGTCGGACATGGCCATCTACGACCGGGTGGAAGTGCTGCGCGGCGCCAGCGGGCTGATGACCGGCGCCGGCGACCCTTCCGGCACGGTCAACCTGGTGCGCAAGAAACCCACCGCCGAGTTCCAGGGCTACGTCAGCGCCGGCCTCGGCTCCTGGGACCTGTACCGCACCGAGGCGGACGTCTCCGGGCCGCTGACCGACAACGGCCGGCTGCGCGGGCGCAGTGTCATCGCCTACCAGCAGAACAACAGCTACGTCGACCACTACCAGCAGGAAAAGCAGGTCTACTACGGCATCCTCGAGGCCGACCTGAGCGACAGCACCCTGCTCACCCTCGGCGTCGACTACCAGAAGTACGCGCCGCGCGGCGTTTCCTATGGCAGCTTCCCGATCTTCTACAGCGACGGCAGCCAGACCGACTTCTCCCGCTCCTTCAACCCGGCCTCGCGCTGGAGCCACCGCGACCAGGACACCCTGAGCACCTTCTACACCCTGGAGCAGCGCCTGGCCGGCGACTGGTCGCTGAAACTCGCGCTCAACCAGCTCTACAGCACCCGCGACCTGTCCCTGGCCTCGGCCAGCTGGGGCTACCCGGACAAAGTGACCGGCGACGGCCTGCGCCTGTACGGTGGCAACGGCAGCGGCTGGCAGAAGCAGACCGGCGTCGACCTGATGGCCAAGGGGCCGTTCCAGCTGCTGGGCCGCGAGCACGAGCTGGTGCTCGGCTACAGCTGGTCGAAGTACGAGGACCACAACGACCCCGACCTCGACGACCTCGAAGGCCGCGAGGTGAACATCTACACCTGGGACAACCGCACGCCGCGCCCGGTGTCCGAGGGCCAACTGATGGACAACGACACCCTGATCTACCAGCAGGGCGTCTACCTGGCCACCCGCCTGCGCCCCACCGACGCCCTGTCGGTGATCCTCGGCGCCCGCGCCAGCGACTACAAGTACAGCTACTCGCTGGACTACGTGGTGCCCGCCTTCGCCGACTTCAGCAGCACCACGCGCATGCGCGAGAGCGGCCAGGTCACGCCCTACGCCGGCGTGGTCTACGACCTCAGCGAGCAGCACTCGGTGTATGCCAGCTACACCAGCATCTTCCGCCCGCAGAGCGAGCGCGACCGCAGCGGCCGGCCGCTGGACCCGCGCGAGGGCGACAACTACGAAGTGGGCCTGAAGAGCGAGTTCTTCGACGGCCGCCTGAACACCAGCATCGCCTACTACGAGATCAAGCAGGACAACCTGGCCGAGGCCGACCCCGGGCAGGTCGTAGTGGGCACCCTCGACGAACCCGCCTACCGCGCCGTGCAGGGCGCCAGGACCAAGGGCTTCGACCTGGAGGCCGGCGGCGAACTGGCGCCGGGCTGGAACCTCACCGCCAGCTACAGCCACAGCGTCACCAAGGACGCCGAGGGCGAGCGCATCAACACGGTGGCGCCGGCGGAGATGTTCAAGCTGTGGACCACCTACCGCCTGCCAGGCGCCTGGAGCCGCCTGACCGTCGGCGGCGGCGCCAACTGGCAGAGCGGCATCCACTTCACCGACACGCCCTGGGACCTGGGCAAGACGGTCAAGGCCAGGCAGGAGCAGTACACGGTGGTCGACCTGATGGCGCGCTACCAGCTCAGCGAGCAGCTGTCGACGACGCTCAACGTCAACAACCTGTTCGACAAGAAGTACCTGAGCGCGCTGGATACCACCTTCTACGGCGGCTACTACGGCGAGCCGCGCAACCTGTTGGTCAGTGCGGAGTATCGGTTCTGATACCGCGGGCCCTGCCCGCGAAATCGCGCGCAGGGCGCGCTCCTACGGTGTGGGTGGGCTTGGCTTTTCGTAGGAGCGAGCTTGCTCGCGAACGGTGTTCCGTCGGCAGGAATTGGCAGGGGGCCAAAGAACGCCCTCTCCCTAACCCTCTCCCTGAAGGGAGAGGGGACCGTTGGGCAGACGCTGATGTTCTGGAGTCAGCCGGCTAGCACAGGGACTGCCGGCTGAAACCATTCCTTTTCTCGGCACGGACAAGCCCCCTCTCCCTTCAGGGAGAGGGCTGGGGAGAGGGAGCGGAGCTGAGCCAACACACTGACATCACAGTTGAGCCCTGTTCGCGAGCAAGAGCTAGGCGCCCCCCTCGCTCCTACAAAAACCACCCCATCAACTCGCCTCGTTCACCGCACTCAGGAAACACCGCGTCCGCTCGTGCTGCGGGTGGCCGAACAGCTGTTCCGGGGTGCCCTGCTCCAGGATGTTGCCCTGGTGGAAGAAGCACACCCGGTCGGCGAACTCGCGGGCGAAGCCCATCTGGTGGGTGACCATCAGCATGGTCAGGTTGTGCTCGGTGCCGAGCCGGCGTACCACGTTGAGCACCTCGCCGCACAGCTCCGGGTCCAGCGCCGAGGTCACCTCGTCGAACAGCATCACCTTCGGCCGCATGGCCAGGGCGCGGGCGATGGCCACGCGCTGCTGCTGGCCGCCGGAGAGCTGCGAGGGGTAGTGCTCCAGCTTGTTGCCCAGGCCGACCATCTCCAGCAGCTCCACCGCGCGCTCGCGGGCCTCGTCGCGGCGCATGCCCAGCACCTGCACCGGTGCTTCCATCACGTTCTTCAGGGCGCTCATGTGGGGGAACAGGTTGAAGCTCTGGAACACCATGCCGATCTTGCCGCGCACACGGCGCACGTGGGCCTCCGAGGCGCGCACCGGCTCGCCGTTGCGCAACTGGTGGGTGAGCGGGTCGCCGTCCACCTCGATCACCCCGCTGTCGATGCTCTCCAGGGTCATCAGGGCGCGCAGCAGGGTCGACTTGCCGGAGCCGCTGGGGCCGATGATGGCGACCTTCTCGTTGGCGCCCACCTCCAGGTCCAGGTGGTTCAGCACGGTGAAGCTGCCGTAGCTCTTGCACACGTCGCGGAAGCGCACCATCGGCTGGGCGGTCTGTGCCCGCGGGGCCTCGTCGGCCAGCGGCCGGGTGGTCATGGACAGGACGGTCATGGGGTTTCCTCCGGTGGGCGCTTTCATGGCAGTGCCGTGCGTTTTTCCACCTGGCGGACCACGCCGGCCAGGCTGATGCTGATGAGCAGGAAGAACACCCCGACCAGGGTGATCGGCTCCAGGTAGCGGAAGCTGTCGGAACCGATGTTCTTGGCCTGCTGCATGATTTCCACCACGGTGATCGCCGAGAGCACCGGGGTGTCCTTGAACATGGCGATCAGGTAGTTGCCCAGGGCCGGCAGCACCGGGCGGATGGCCTGGGGCAGGATCACCTGGCGGTAGGCCCGCCACGGCGAGAAGTTCAGCGCCGTGACCGCCTCCCACTGCCCGCGCGGCACCGACTCCAGGCCGGCGCGGTAGACCTCGGCGGTGTAGCAGGCGTAGTGCAGGGCGATGCCCAGGGTGCCGGCCACCAGCGAGGTCATGTTCAGCCCGTAGCTGGGCAGCACGTAGAACAGGAAGTACACCTGGATCAGCAGCGGCGTGCTGCGGATGAACTCGATCAGCCAGGCCGCCGGCCACGACAGCCAGATGTGCCGGCTGCGCCGGGCCAGGGCGAAGAGCAGGCCGAAGACCACCGCCAGGGCGAAGCCGACCAGGGTGATGCCGATGGTCTTGAGCGAGGCGTGCAGCAGCTGCGGCAGGATCTGCCAGGCGAATTGCCAGTCGAACAGCTTCATCACAGGCCTCCCCGGATGCGCCCATGCCCCAGCCGGCGTTCCAGGCGGCGCATGAGGAAGACGATGGCCTGGGCCATGGCGAAGTACAGCACCAGGGTCAGGGTGAAGATCTTCAGCGTCTCGAAGGTTGCCTGGTCCAGCTGGCGGGCGCGGAAGGTCAGGTCCGAGAGGGTGATCAGCGACACCAGCGAGGTGTTCTTCAGCAGTTCGATCAGCAGGTTGGTGCCCGGCGGTATGGCGCACAGCAGCGCCTGCGGCAGGATAATCCGGCGAAAGCGCGTGAACGGCGTCATGTTCAGCGCCAGCGCCGCCTCGTACTGCCCCTTGGGCACCGAGCCGATGGCCCCGCGCATCACCTCCGCGCCATAGGCGCCGATGTGCAGGCCCAGGCCGAGGATGGCCACCGTGTAGGCGCCCAGCTCCAGGTTGAACGGCGGCAGCGGCAGTACGAAGAACAGCCAGAACAGCTGCACCAGCAGCGAGGTGCCGCGGAACAGCTCGATGTAGCCGATGGCCAGCCAGCGTACCGCCGGCCAGGGCGCCAGGCGGCCGAGTGCGGCGACTATGGCCAGGGCCACGGCCAGCAGCGAGCCGAAGAAGGTGACCTGGACGGTGACCCAGGCGCCCTCCAGCAGCAGCGGAAGCAATTCACCCATGTTGCGCATCCCGTATCGACAGGTTCGACGGAACGGCCGAGGGGGCGGGGCCCCCTGCGGTCACTGTTTGCAGAGCTCGGCGGCGCTCTTGTCGGTCAGGTTGGACTTGTCGAAGCCGAACGGCTTGACCGTCTGCAGGTGCTCGTCGCTGCCCAGCCACTTCTTCAGTTGCTGGTTCACCGCGTCGCGCAGGTCCTTGTCCTCCGGGCGGAAGGCCAGGGCGCCGTAGCCGATGTGGGCCGGGTCGTCCTTGAAGTCGGCGATGGCCTCGACACCGTCGCCGCCCTTGGCCGCCAGGCCCTTCATGGTCAGCGCGGTGCCGACGCTGGCGTCGGCGCGGCCGGCGCGCACCGCCTGCAGCTGCGCGGTGGTGTCCGGCACCTGGACGATCTGCTCGTCGCTCACCCCCTCGGCGCGGGCGTAGCCCAGCTCGGCGGTGCCGGACATGATCGCCAGGCGCACGTCCGGGTTCTTCGCCACGTCGGCGTAGCTGTGCAGGTTCTTCGGGTTGCCCTTCTTCACCAGCAGGGTGTCGGGGATCTGGTAGTGCGGGTCGGTGAAGATCACCTGCTGGCAGCGCGGCGGGGTGATGTACATGCCGGCGGCGATCACGTCGAAGCGCCCGGCGCGCAGCCCGGGGATCAGCGCGCCCCACTCGGTGAGCACCGGCTCGACCTTCTTCACGCCCATGGCGGCGAACACCTTGGTGGCGATCTCCGGCGACTCGCCGGTGACCTTGCCGGAGGTCTCGGTGTAGGCGAAGGGGGCCTCGTTGGCGTAGCCGATGCGCACCGTGCCGGTGCTCTGGATGCGTTCCAGGGTGGTCTCGGCCTGGCTGGCGAAACTGGCCGCAAGGCCCGCCAGCAGGGCGCAGGCCAGGTTCAGGCGACGCAGGGAAAGGGGGGCGGTACTCATCTTCGGATCTCCTGATCTTCTCGTGCCGGCCTTGTTGTGGTGTTGGGGCGCGGCGGTGGATGGCAGGTAGCGATGTCGTGCGACTGTTGTTGTTATGTGGGACCCGCCGGGCGGGCCTTCCGAAGTACTGCCCCGACGCAGGGCATTCGTTGCGTTGCAGACTAAGCCGTCCGGCCTTGCGGCTGTTCCCGATCGGCGCCGTCGCGGCGGAAAAAACGCCCTGTCGCGAGCGCCCCATCCGCGGCTTTTTTCTGCGCCGGCCTTGCGCCGCGGCGGGCGGCGGCATGACCGGCTGGTCGGCCCGAGCATACAAAAGGCTTCCCAGTACCGGAATTGCACTAGGACAATCCATGGAAATGCCCTGATCCATCACCCTGTGCCGGAGACCGAAGGGGAATGCCCATCATGGAAAGCTGGCGCCAGGCGCTGGCCGGCCTGCGGGTCGGCGAATCCAAGTACAAGACACTGGTCCAGGCCATCGCCGCGGAAATCGAGCAGGGCCGCCTGCACGACGGCCAGCGCCTGCCGCCGCAACGCCAGGTGGCCGACGGCCTGGGCATCAGCGTGCAGACGGTGACCAACGCCTACAAGGAGCTGGAGCGCCAGGGCCTGGTGCGTTGCGAGGTGGGCCGCGGCAGCTTTGTCTCGCGGCGCATGACCGAGGGCGTGTCGCGCTACATGCTCGACCACCCGGAGCGCGCCCTGGTGGACTTCTCCATCGCCAGCATCGTACACACCGACGAGCACGACCGCCTGTGGCAGGACACCTGCCGCCAGCTGGCCCAGGAAGCGGACCAGCCGTGGATGCGCGCCTGCCGGCCGATCGCCGGCTTCGACAGCCACCGCGAGGCGGCGGCGCAATGGCTGGCGCAGCAGGGCCTGCGCTGCGAGCGCGACGACCTGCTGATCACCAACGGCGCCGCCCACGCCATCTTCCTCGCCCTCGCCTCCCTGGCCGGGCCCGACGACGTGGTGCTCTGCGAGCAGCTCACCGACCACGGGGTGATCGGCAATTCCCAGGTGCTCGGCTTCACCCTGAAGGGCGTGGAGATCGACCGCGAGGGCATCGACCCGGAGCACTTCGAGGACCTCTGCGCCAACGAGCGGGTCACCGCGCTGGTGTGCACGCCCAACCTGAACAACCCCACCTCCAGCCTGATGAGCGACGCGCGGCGCCGGGAGATCGCCGCCATCGCCCAGCGCTTCGGCGTCTACGTCATCGAGGACGACGTCTACGGCCCGCTGCTGGGCGAGCGCCGCGCGCCGCCCCTGAGCCACTACCTGCCGGACCTGTCGTTCTACTGCACCAGCTTCACCAAGAGCGTGCTCACCGGCCTGCGCATCGGCTACCTGGTGGTGCCGCGGCGCCTGGCCCTGCGCACCGAGAGCATCCTGCGGGTGAACAGCTGGATGGCCGCGCCGCTGCTGGCCGAAGTGGCCACCCGCTGGATCCACAACGGCAACGCCCAGGCCCTGGTGGAACGCCAGCGCCGCCTGCTGGCGGCGCGCCAGGCGCTGGTGTCCGAGCGCTTCGCCGAGCACCTGCTGGGCCATGCGCCGCAGGCCCTGAGCTGCTGGATCGGCATTCCCGAGCACTGGGAGCTGGACAGCCTGGTGCGCGAACTGCGCCACCGCCACATCGCCGTGACCTCGCCGGACCCCTTCATGGTCCGCGGCACCCCGCGCCCGCGCGCGGTGCGCCTGTGCATGGGCGCCGAATGCAGCGACGAACGCATGGCCCAGGCCCTGGACGACATGCGCGAGCTGTTCGGCCAATACCCGAAGATCCACGATTTCTGAACGACCCACCGAGGCCCCTTCCCCTTGTAGGAGCGCGCCCTGCGCGCGAATCGCGGGCAGGGCCCGCTCCTACAGGTGTGGGACAAACGCCGGCGCAGCGATACCCATCGTCCATTACCACGCCGAATGACAATCTCCACGACATCGTCCTAGTACATTCAACGCGACAATTTCCCGCTCATACACTCGGCCCGACTGCATTGTCGGGAGGCCGCCATGGCCAACGAGATCCCCCTGATCGAGCTGTACCGCGCCCGCCAGCGCATCCGCGGCCTGGTGCGGCAGACCCCGCTGGAGCACTCGCCCAGCCTGTCCGCGCTGCTCGGCGCGCCGGTGTACCTGAAGCTGGAATCGCAGCAGGCCACCGGCAGCTTCAAGCTGCGCGGCGCCAGCAACGCCATCGCCCAGCTGGACGACGCGCAGAAGGCCCGCGGGGTGGTCGCCGCCTCCACCGGCAACCATGGCCGCGCCCTCGCCCATGCCGCCCGCGCGCTTGGCGTGCCGGCCAGCATCTGCCTGTCGCGCCTGGTGCCGGCGAACAAGGTCGAGGCCATCCGCGCCCTGGGCGCCGAGGTGCGCATCGTCGGCGACAGCCAGGACGACGCCCAGGCCGAGGCCGAACGCATCGCCCGCGAGCAGGGCGCCGCCCTGCTGCCGCCCTTCGACCACCCGCAAGTTATCGCCGGCCAGGGCACCCTGGGCCTGGAAATCCTCGAACAGCTGCCGCAGGTGCGCCAGGTGCTGGTGCCGCTGTCCGGCGGCGGGCTGTTCGGCGGCGTGGCCCTGGCCTTGAAAACCGCCGACCCGTCGATCCGCCTGCACGGCATCAGCATGGCCCGCGGCGCGGCCATGGCCGCCAGCCTGGAAGCCGGCCACCCGGTGGAGGTGGAAGAGCTGCCGACCCTCGCCGATTCCCTCGGCGGCGGCATCGGCCTGGACAACCGCTACACCTTCGAACTCGCCCGCGCCTACTGCGACGAGCTGCACCTGCTCGACGAGAACGCCATCGCCGCCGGCATCCGCCACGCCTACCGCGAGGAGCGCCAGGTGGTGGAAGGCGCCGCGGCGGTGGGCATCGCCGCGCTGCTGGAGGGCCGCATCGCCGCCGAAGGGCCGGTGGTGGTGGTGGTCAGCGGCCGCAACATCGCCATCGAACAACACCAACGCATCATCGAGGAAGACCTCCATGGCTGACGTCACCCTGCTCAGCGAAGCCGACCTGCGCGCCTGCGTGGCGCTGGACCCCGAAAGCCTCGACGCCGTCGAGCAGGCCTTCCGCCTGCTGGCCACGGCGGCGGTGGCGATGCCGCCGATCCTGCGCCTGGACATCCCCGAGCACAACGGCGAGGTGGACGTGAAGACCGCCTACCTGCCCGGCCTGCCGCGCTTCGCCATCAAGGTCAGCCCGGGCTTCTTCGACAACCCCAGGCTCGGCCTGCCCAGCCTCAACGGCATGATGATGCTGCTGTCGGCACACACCGGCCTGCTCGACGCCCTGCTGCTGGACAACGGCTACCTCACCGCCGTGCGCACCGCCTGCGCCGGCGCCGTGGCGACCAGATGGCTGGCCCGCGAGGACGCCCGCCAGGTGGCCATCCTCGGCGCCGGCGAGCAGGCGCGCCTGCAGCTCAAGGCGCTGTGCCTGGTGCGGCCGATCGAGCGTGCCAGCCTCTGGGCCCGCGATACGGCCAAGGCGCGCCAGTGCGCCGCGGAACTGAGCAGCGCCCTGGGCATCCCGGTCACCGCCTGCGCCAGCGTCGACGAGGCCCTGGAAGGCGCCGACATCGCCATCACCACCACCCCCAGCCGCGAGCCGCTGATCGAGAGGCGCCACCTGCGCCCGGGCCTGCACATCACCGCCATGGGCTCGGACGCCGAGCACAAGAACGAGATCGCCGCCGACGCGCTGGCGGCGCTGGACTGCTACGTCGCCGACCGCCTGAGCCAGACTCGCGTGCTGGGCGAGCTGCACCACGCCATCGAGGCCGGCGCGGTGGCGGCGGGCGCCGACTTCGCCGAACTCGGCCAGGTCATCGCCGGGCAGCGCCCGGGCCGCCGCGGCGCCCGCGACGTGACCCTCTGCGACCTCACCGGCACCGGCGCCCAGGACACCGCCATCGCCGGCCTGGCCTTCCAGCGCGCGCAGCGCATGGGCAAGGGGTTCAAGTTCCACAGCTGACCGCTTCATACCGGACAAACACCTGTAGGAGCGAGCTTGCTCGCGAACAGATTCTTCGGCCGCGCCGGCGCTGGGCGGATTCGCGAGCAAGCTCGCTCCTACAAGAGCCCCCCGTGACACCACTCACCCAGAGGATTTCCGCATGCCCGAAATCGTCGTCAACCTCCCCTTCGCGCGGGAGGAATACGCCCAGCGCCTGGCCAAGGTCCGCGCCAGCATGCAGCAGCGCGGCATCGAGCTGCTGCTGGTCAGCGACCCGTCGAACATGGCCTGGCTCACCGGCTACGATGGCTGGTCCTTCTACGTGCACCAGTGCGTGCTGCTGGCGCTGGACGGCGAGCCGGTGTGGTTCGGCCGCGGCCAGGACGCCAATGGCGCGCGCCGCACGGTGTTCATGGGCGCCGACGACATCGTCGGCTACCCGGACCACTACGTGCAGTCCAGCGAGCGCCACCCCATGGACTACCTGGCCCGCGAGGTCATCGCCGCGCGGGGCTGGGACGCCCTGGCCATCGGCGTGGAGATGGACAACTACTACTTCAGCGCCGCCTCCTTCCGCTCGCTGCAGGCCAACCTGCCGCAGGCGCGCTTCGTCGACGCCACAGCGCTGGTCAACTGGCAGCGCGCAGTAAAGTCCCCGCGCGAGATCGAATACATGCGCATCGCCGCGCGCATCGTCGAGAAGATGCACGCGCACATCCTCGAACGCATCGAGCCGGGCATGCGCAAGAACGAGCTGGTGGCGGAGATCTACAGCACCGGCATCCTCGGCGCCGACGGCCACGGCGGCGACTACCCGGCCATAGTCCCGCTGCTGCCCACCGGGGCGGATGCCAGCGCGCCGCACCTGACCTGGGACGACACGCCCTTCCAGCGCGGCGCCGGCACCTTCTTCGAAATCGCCGGCTGCTACAAGCGCTACCACTGCCCGCTGTCGCGCACCGTCTACCTGGGCAAGCCGCCGCAGCACTTCCTCGACGCGGAAAAGGCCGTGGTCGAAGGCATCGCCGCCGGCCTGGAGGCAGCCAAGCCGGGCAACACCACCGGCGACATCGCCCGCGCCTTCTTCGGCGTGCTGCAGAAGTTCGGCATCCACAAGGACAGCCGCTGCGGCTACCCCATCGGCATCAGCTACCCGCCGGACTGGGGCGAACGCACCATGAGCCTGCGTCCCAGCGACGAGAGCGTGCTGCAGACGGGCATGACCTTCCACTTCATGCCCGGCCTGTGGATGGACGACTGGGGCCTGGAGATCACCGAAAGCATCCTGATCACCGACACTGGCGTGCAGACCTTCTGCGACTATCCGCGCCAGCTGTTCGTGAAGGAGTGAAGCGATGACACTGCCACTCGATAAGGGGCTACGCGACAACCCCATCGCCGCCAGCGTCGATTTCGCGCGCGACGGCGTGCAGCACGGCCACCTCAAGCTGCCCTACTCGCGGGACGACTCGGCCTGGGGCGCGGTGATGATCCCCATCTGCGTGGTGAAGAACGGCGCGGGGCCCACCGCGCTGCTCACCGGCGGCAACCATGGCGACGAATACGAAGGCCCGGTGGCGCTCAGCCGCCTGGCCCAGGAACTGCGCACCGAGGACATCCGCGGCCGGGTGATCATCGTGCCCTTCATGAACACCCCGGCCTTCCTCGCCGGCAAGCGCACTTCGCCGATCGACGCCGGCAACCTCAACCGCAGCTTCCCTGGCCGCCCGGACGGCACGGTGACGCAGAAGATCGCCGACTACTTCCAGCGCACCCTGCTGCCGCTGGCCGACCTGGTCCTGGACATCCACTCCGGCGGCCGCACCCTCGACTTCCTGCCCTTCGCCGCCTGCCACGTGCTGCCGGACAAGACCCAGCAGGAAGCCAGCGAAGCACTGATGCGCGCCTTCGCCGCGCCCTACGCCATGCGCATGCTGGAACTGGACGCGGTGGGCATGTACGACACCGCCGCCGAGGAACAGGGCAAGCTGTTCGTCACCACCGAGCTGGGCGGCGGCGGCAGCAGCACCGCGCGCAGCGTGGCCATCGCCCGCCGTGGCGTGCGCAACGTGCTGGTGCAGGCCGGCATCCTGCGTGGCGAGGTCGAGCACGCACCCTCGGTGATGCTCGACATGCCCGACGGCGACTGCTTCGTCGCCAGCGAACACCAGGGCCTGCTGGAGATGTGCCGCGACCTCGGCGAGCGCGTGGAGCGCGGCGAGGTGCTGGCGCGGGTGCACGACGTGCTGCGCACCGGCGCCGCGCCGGTGGAGTACCGCGCCAGGCGCGGCGGCATCCTCGCCGCCCGGCACTTCCCCGGCCTGGTGCAGAGCGGCGACACCCTGGCGGTGGTCGCCGAGGTCCTGGACTGATGCGCGCGCCGCGGCGCCGGAGGTGGCGATGATCAAGCTCGACCGCTACGACCTGAAGATCCTGCGCATCCTCGCCGGCGACGGGCGCATCACCAAATCGAGCCTGGCCGAGGCCATCAACCTCTCGGTCAGCCCGGCCTGGGAGCGCGTGCGCAAGCTAGAGGAGGCCGGCCTGATCAAGGGCTACCGCGCGCAGATCGACTGGCCGGCGCTGTTCCGCCAGCAGCAGGTGCTGGTGGAGATCACCCTGGGCCGCCACACCGCCCAGGACATGCGCCGCTTCGAACAGCGCCTGCAGCAGGCGCCGGAGGTGGGCTTCTGCTACGCCACCGGCGGCGGGGTGGACTACATCGCCATGGTCCAGGCCCGCGACGTCGACCACTACCAGCGCTTCATCGACCAGCTGCTGCTGGAGGACCTGGGGATCGAGCGGTATTTCACCTACATCGTTACCAAGGTGATCAAGACGCTGGATACGGCTGTGCCGGCGGAGGCGCTGGAGGGCGCCTGACGCCGCGCTGCGCTGTCTTTCTTTTCGTAGGAGCGAGCTTGCTCGCGAACAGCATTTCCCGCAGGCAATGGCACTTCAGGCCACCTCCGCTCCCTCTCCCCAGCCCTCTCCCTGAAGGGAGAGGGGGCTAGTCCGTGCCGAGAGGAGGAATGGTTTCAGCCGGAAACCTTCGGCGTCGCCGGCTGACTCCAGAACATCAGCGTCTGCCCAACGGTCCCCTCTCCCTTCAGGGAGAGGGTTAGGGAGAGGGCGTTCTTGGCCCCCCAGCCAATCCCTTCCGGCAGAACACCCTTCGCGAGCAACCTTGCCCCCACAACAACCCCACCCCACTGCACAAAAAACACCCAAAAAAACCTGACTCCAGGTTCAATCTCCTATAGAATGCGCCCCGCTCGGCACAGGGCCGGGCATGGGTTCCCTCACCCCATCGACGAAAAAGGATCCAGCATGTCGGCGCTTTCCCCGGCGGCTCGGCGCGGCGCATTGGCCGGCCTGGTCGTTTTCCACCTCCTCGTGATCATCGCCAGCAACTACCTGGTGCAACTGCCCATGACCCTGTTCGGCTGGCAGACCACCTGGGGCGCGTTCAGCTTCCCGTTCATCTTCCTGGCCACCGACCTCACCGTGCGCCTGCTCGGCAAGAGCCCGGCGCGGCGCGTCATCGCCCGGGTGATGGGGCCGGCGCTGCTGGCCTCCTACGTGGTCTCGGTGCTGTTCCAGGACGGCGGCTACCGCGGCTTCGCCGCGCTGGGCGAGTTCAACACCTTCGTCGGGCGCATCGCCCTGGCCAGCTTCCTCGCCTACGCGCTCGGCCAGTTCCTCGACATCCAGGTGTTCGACCGCCTGCGCCGGCTGCGCCAGTGGTGGATCGCCCCGGTGGTGTCGACCCTGTTCGGCAACCTGCTGGACACCTTCACCTTCTTCTCCATCGCCTTCTGGCGCAGCGACAATCCCTTCATGGCGCAGCACTGGGTGGAAATCGCCACGGTGGACTACGGCGTCAAGCTGGCGGTCATGCTGATCCTCTTCGTGCCGCTCTACGGCGTGCTGCTGCGCGCCATCCTCCAGGGCCTGGGCCGGCGTTCCGCCAGCGCCTGCTGAGGCGGGCGAAAAACGCCAAGCCCGCGGCGCATCTGCGGAAAGAATTGCCGCCGCCGCCCCGGCCTTAGGAAAAAACCGCCACGGCGCTCCCCCTAGGATGGTCTCCATGCCACCTGCGAGGAGACGCCGTCATGTCCTACGCCCATCCCCTGCTCTTCAAGTCGCTGTGCTACGTCAACGGCCACTGGCTGCACAGCGCCAGCGGCGCCAGCGTCGCCGTGGAGAACCCGGCCGACCGCGAAGTCATCGGCCACGTGCCGCTGCTCGAACGCGAGCAGATAGTCGCCGCGGTGGACGCCGCCGCCGCGGCCTTCCCGGCCTGGCGCAAGCTTTCCCTGGACCAGCGCGCCGCGCCCCTGCTGCGCTGGGCCGAGCTGATCCGCCAGCACCGCGAGGACCTGGCGCAGATCCTCTGCCTGGAACAGGGCAAGCCCCTGGCCGAGGCGCGTGGCGAGATCGACTACGCCGCCAGCTTCATCCCCTGGTTCGCCGAGCAGGCCCGGCGCCTGGACGGGCGCAACATCCCCAGCCACATCCCCGGCGCCCACCTGGGCACGGTGATGGAACCGGTGGGCGTGGCCGTGCTGCTCACCCCCTGGAACTTCCCCGCGGCGATGATCACCCGCAAGGCCGCCGCCGCCCTGGCCGCCGGCTGCACGGTGGTGGTCAAGCCGGCCCACGAGACGCCCTACTCGGCCTTCGCCCTGGCCCAGCTGGCCGAGGAGGCCGGGCTGCCCGCCGGCACCTTCAACGTGGTGCTGGGCGAGCCGCAGATGGCCATGGAGACCCTGGTGCGCGACAGCCGCGTGCGCGCGGTCAGCTTCACCGGCTCCACCCGCGTCGGCAAGCTGGTGCTGCAGGCCGCCGCCCAGGACGTGAAGAAGGTGGCGCTGGAGCTGGGCGGCAACGCGCCCTTCATAGTGCTGCCCGACGCCGACCTGGAGCAGGCGGTGAAATTCGCCGTAGACGCCAAGTTCCAGACCTCCGGCCAGGACTGCTGCGCGGCCAACCGCATCCTCGTCGCCCGCGAACTCTACGAACCCTTCCTGCAGCGCTTCGCCGCCGCCGTACGGAAGCTGCGCGTGGGCCCGGCCAGCGACGAGCGCAGCGACATAGGCCCGCTGATGCACCAGGCGGCCTTCGACGCCACCTGCGAGCGGGTGCGCGAGGCCATCGACAGCGGCGCGCGCCTGCTGGCCGGCGGCGAGCCCCATGCCCTGGGCGGCTGGTTCCACCAGCCCACGCTGCTGGCCGACGTCACCCCGGCCATGCGCATCTGGCGCGAGGAAAACTTCGCTCCCATCGCCGGGGTGACGGCCTACGACGACCTGGAGCAGGCCGTCGAGCTGGCCAACGATAGCGAATACGGCCTGGCGGCCTACATTTGTGGGCAGCGCCTCGACCAGGTGTGGCCGCTGATGCGCCGCCTGGAATTCGCCATGGTCGCGGTGAACGGCGCCCGGTTCACCGGCCACCCCATCCCCTTCGGCGGCATGAAGGCCTCGGGCCTGGGCCGCGAGGGCGGCAGCGAGGGCTTCGAGCCCTTCGTCGAGACCAAGTACTTCTGCCTGCACCACGGCGCCATCTGAGGAGAACACCGCCATGACCGACTACGCCAAGCTGTTCGAACAGGACCGTGCGCACTTCATGCACCCCTCCACCCACGCCCACGACCATGCCAGCGGCGCCCTGCCCGGGCGCATCATCACCGGCGCCTCGGGCGTGCGCATCCGCGACCACCAGGGCCGCGAGCTGCTGGACGCCTTCGCCGGGCTGTACTGCGTGAACATCGGCTACGGCCGTACCGAAGTGGCCGACGCCATCCATGAGCAGGCCAAACAGCTGGCCTACTACCACACCTACGTCGGCCACGCGTCCGAGGCGATCATCGAGCTGTCCGCGCGGATCATCCGCGACTGGGCGCCGGCGGGTATGAAGAAGGTCTACTACGGCCTCTCCGGCTCCGACGCCAACGAGACCCAGGTCAAGCTGGTGCGCTACTACAACAACGTGCTGGGCCGCCCGCAGAAGAAGAAGATCATCTCGCGCCAGCGCGGCTACCACGGCTCGGGCATCGTCACCGGCAGCCTCACCGGCCTGGCCAGCTTCCACCAGCACTTCGACCTGCCGGTGGAAGGCGTCAAGCACACCCTCTGCCCGCACTTCTACAAGGCCCCGGCGGGCATGGACGAAGCGGCCTTCGTGCGCCACTGCGCCGAGGAGCTGGAGAACCTGATCCTCGCCGAAGGCCCGGACACCGTGGCGGCCTTCATCGGCGAACCGCTGATGGGCACCGGCGGCATCATCGTCCCGCCCCAGGGCTACTGGGCGGCGATCCAGGCGGTGCTGGCGAAGTACGACGTGCTGCTGATCGCCGACGAGGTGGTCTGCGCCTTCGGCCGCCTGGGCGACAGGATGGGCAGCCAGCGCTACGGCATGCGCCCGGACCTGATCACCACCGCCAAGGGCCTGACCAGCGCCTACGCGCCGCTGTCGGCGGTTATCGTCGGCGAGAAGGTCTGGGACGTGATCGACAGCGCCTCCACCCGCGAGGGCGCCATGGGCCACGGCTGGACCTACTCCGGCCACCCCATCTGCGCGGCGGCGGCCCTGGCCAACCTGGACATCCTCGAGCGCGAGAACATCACCGCCAACGCGGCGGACGTCGGCGGCTACCTCAACCAGCAGCTGCGCCAGGCCTTCGAGGGCCACCCGCTGGTGGGCGAGGTGCGCGGCGACGGCATGCTGGCGGCGCTGGAGTTCATGGCCGACCGCGAGGCGCGCACGCCCTTCGACGCGGCGCTGAAGGTCGGCCCGAAGGTCTCGGCGGCGTGCCTTGAGCGCGGCATGATCGCCCGCGCCATGCCCCACGGCGACATCCTCGGCTTCGCCCCGCCGCTGGTATTGACCCGCGCCGAGGCGGACGAAGTGGTGGGCATCGCCAAGGCCGCGGTGGACGCGGTGGCGGCGGAGGTGCTCTGAACCCCCGGCATGCACTTGTAGGAGCGAGCTTGCTCGCGAACAGACTTCGCAGCGGGGCCGTTCGCGAGCAAGCTCGCTCCTACGAAAAGCCGGCCATCGCGGCGCGATTCGCGGATGAGATCCGCTCCTACGCTGCCCCACCACACCGTTCCCTTGTAGGAGCGCGCCCTGCGCGCGAATCGCGGGCAGGGCCCGCTCCTATGTATGGACTCACCCCCACCGTCAACCCGCTTTTGAACAGAGGAACCCGATTGCATCTATGTATTAGGCCTGT
>NZ_FZPC01000014.1 GCF_900187975.1 Pseudomonas delhiensis
GGGGCCGCGGGCTTCCTCCAGGCTGACCTGCACGCCGAACTCGGCGAAGGCCTCGACGAAGATCTGCGTCGGCGCGAAGGAGCCGAAGTCGACCATGGTGCCGGCCCAGTCCAGGACGGCGGCCTGCAGTTGCTTGGGTTGCTGGTAGTGCATGGGGTGTCTCCCTTTTTCGATGGTTGAGCGGGGCCCGCCGGGCGTGGCGGCAGGCCGGTGATACGGGGTTCAGGGCTTCAGTGCTCGCTGTCGTCGAACAGCTCGGCGATGATCGGCCGGTTGCGCCGGATGGCCAGGCAGCACAGGTAGTAGCTGATGTGGAACGGCCGCTCGGCGAAGGCGATGGAGCGCGTGCCCGGCCGGTCGACGTACTCCACCGCCGAGACGAAGCCCACGCCGATGCCGCGTTCCACGGCGTGGACGATGGCCTCGCGGCTGTTCAGCTGCATGGCGCAGTCCAGCGTCACGCCGTGGCGCTGGCAGCCTTCCTCTACCAGTTGACGGGTGCGCGAGGCCGGCTCGCGCAGGACCACGCGCTGGCCGCTGATCTGCTTCACGCTCACCTGCTCCTGGCCGGCCCAGGGGTGGTCGTCGCGCACCACCGCGAGAATCGGGTAGGTGCGGTACAGCTGGGTGCTCAGGCGCTGGTCGAACTCCGACAGCGCCAGGATGGCAACGTCGATGTCGAAGCTGTACAGCCGCTCCAGGGTGCCGGCCTCGCTGCTGAAGGAGGTCTCCAGCTCGATGTCCGGGTAGCGCTGCATCAGCGCGTAGGTCAGGTTCATGGCGATCGGCGGCGACACGGCGCCGATGCGCAGCATGCCTTGCTTGCGCTGCTGGAAACTCTGCAGCAGCTGCAGCGCCTCGTCCTCCTGGCCGAACAGGCCCTGGGTGATCTCGTAGAGCTGGCGCCCGGCCGGGCTCAGCTCGACGAAGCGGCCACGGCGATGCAGCAGCTCCACCGAGAAGCGCTTCTCCAGGCCGCTGACCTGCTCGCTGACGGTCGGCTGGCCGATGTTCAGCAGTTCCGCGGCCTGGGTGAAGCTGCCGGTCCTGGCGACCGCGTGAAAGGAACGCAACCACTTGTGATACTGGTACATGCCGTCTCTCGGGCTGGTGGGCGCAGGGGCTCATCATGCGTCCCTCAGCGCCGCACGAACAGGGCCACCAGCGCGCTGCACACGCAGGCCGTGGTGACCACGATGAAGATCAGCGAGGTATTGCCGGTGGTGTCGAGCATGCGCCCGATCATGGGTTCGGCGAGCCCGGCGAACAGGTAGGAGGAGAAGTTCATGATCCCGGTGGCGGTGCCGGCGCGCTTGGCGCCCACCAGGTCCGGGCACAACGCCCAGAAGCTGGAGGCCGGGCCGTAGATGAAGAAGCCGCAGAGGAACAGGGCGATCAGGCCCACCGCGCTGTGCGCCGGCAGGCTCCACATCCACAGGCTGGTGAGCGCGCCGAGGAACATGTAGAGCATGATCGCCAGGTAGCGCCGGGAGCCGAACAGGCGGTCGGATACCCAGCCGTTGCTCAGCGCGCCCACCGCCATGCCCACCGGCAGCGCCACGGTGATCCACTTCGGGTCGACGAAGCTTTCGCCCTTCTGCCAGTCGGCGCCGAGGAAGTGCACCGGGACCCAGACGATCAGCCCGTAGCGCGCGGCGTTCTGGAAGCCCAGGGACACCGCGGCGATCAGCAGGCGCGGGTTCTTCAGCACCGCCTTGTAGCGCTGCAGCGAGGGTTCCTCGTGGTGACCGGCCTCGCTGGCCTTGTCCTCGGCGTTGGCCACGCCGGTGTCGCCCAGCGGCTCGAAGCCCAGGTCCTGCGGGTGTTCGCGCGCCACCAGGTAGAAGGTGATGCCGCCGGCCAGCATCAGCAGCACCGGCAGGCGGAAGATCCAGCGCCATTCCAGCTGCAGCACGTCGATCACCAGCACCGAGGTGACGTAGGACAGCACCGAGGCGCAGCCGGCGGCGAACACGTAGAAGCCGTAGACCTTGCCGCGCTCGCCGGCGCCCCACCAGTTGGACAGCAGGCGGCTGCCGGGCGCCCAGCCCAGGGCCTGGAAGTAACCGTTGATGCCCCAGGGCAGGATCAGGCTGCCGAAGCCGCCGGCGAAGCTGGTGACCCAGTTGGCGCCGCAGGACAGCACCGCGCCCAGGCTCATGATGCGGCGGCCGCCGAACTTGTCGGCGAGGTTGCCGTTGATCGCCTGGCCCACGGCATACATCCACAGCATGGCGCTGGAGGCCCAGCCGAGGGTTTCCTTGCTCAGGCCGAACTCGGCCTGGATGCCGGGAATGGCGAAGCCGAAGGTCTGGCGGCCGGTGTAGAAGAACAGGTAGCAGAACATCGCGGCGAGCAGCATGCGCCATTGCGCCACGCGGAAGGGGGAGGCGCCCGCGAGGGGGGCGGGCAGGGTTTGCGCACGGTTCATGGTGGGTTTCCTTTTGTTCGCTGGCGCCGGCCATTGGCCGGCGTGTCGGCACTCTTGTTCGGTGCAACAGGAAAGCGCGGCGGCCCGCGCCGGGCCGCCAACTGGAGCTTCAGGCGGCCCGGGAGCCGATGAAGTTGCGCCCGCGTGCGCCCTGCATGGCGAAGTCGATCATCGCCTCGGCCTCGGCCGGCGTCACACCGTAATCGCCGAACTCGGTCTTCACCCCGAGGCTGTGCAGGAAGTTGCGCAAGCGCGCCTGGGCCTTTTCCAGGTCATGGCCGAAGACCTTGCGCAGGGTCTGGTCGCGGGCGGCGTCGCGGCCCCAGGCCAGGCCCAGCACCAGCGGCAGGGTGAAGGAGCAGGCGATGCCGTGGGGCAGGCCGTGGCGCAGGGTCATTTCGTAGGAGATGGAGTGCGCCAGTGCGGTCTTGGTGTTGGAGAAGGCCATGCCCGCCTTCAGCGCGGCCAGGGCCATGCGTGAGCGCAGCTCGCGGTTGCGCAGGTCGTTGTGCAGGCGTGGCAGGCAGTCGAGGATGTCTTCGATGGCGGAGATGGCGAAGGTGTCGGAGAGGGGGTTGGCGTTGTGGTTCCAGATCGACTCCAGGGCGTGGGACAGCGCGTCCAGGCCGGTGGAGACCGTTACCCCGGCGGGCACGCTGAGCATCAGCTCGGGGTCGACGATGGCCGCCGCCGGCCAGGTGCAGTCCAGGTGCAGCGAGTACTTCTTCTGCTGCTGCGCGTCCCAGATGGTGGCCCAGGGCGTCACCTCGCTGCCGGTGCCGGCGGTGGTCGGCGCCGCCACCAGGCGCTTGCAGCGGGCCGGGGCGAAGGGGCGGCCGGCGGCGAGCAACTCCAGCAGTTCGTCGAAGCGGCCGGAGGCGGTGCCGACGATCAGCGCCTTGGCGGTGTCGATGGCGCTGCCGCCGCCCAGGGCGAAGACGCTGTCACAGTCCGCCGATTCGGCCCAGAAGCGCTCGTGCTCGCCACGCAGCCAGGCGACGTCGGGGTTGGGCTGGACGTCGTCGATGACATGCACCAGGCGTTCGCCGAGCAGCGCCTGTACGCGGTCGACCAAGCCCAGGCCGCGGGCTTCGGGGAAGGTCACCAGGGCCACCTTGCCGGGGCACAGGGCTGGGAGCTGGTCGAGGCTGCCGCTACCGAAGACGGTGGCGACCGGATTGTGGAATCGGGCAGGCATGGGCAGTTCCTTGTTGTTGTTTGAACCTGGGGCCATGCTCGGGGCATTGCGGTTTTCGCTCAAATCGATTGATTGAAGGTATGCATCGGCCTGGCCGATAGCGGCGCGAAGCGGAGGCATCGCCAGGCATGAGCCTTGGGCATATGCCTCGAGGAATGCCATGGGGAGGAGGGCGATATCGGTGCCGCAGCGGCTAAAAAAAGGTTCTTCGCTTTACGACGCGTCCTGGGTGAAAAGCCAGCATGCGCTCAGTCATCACGGCGTTTCCAAGGTGGAGGCAGAATCCGGTCTTGCAGCATTCACCTGAAAGACCGTGGTCGGCAGCCGAAAACCACGCAGACGCAGCATGGCCAGTGGGCCGTTCGGCGTTTTGCTGCGCAGGTGCCAGGTCAATGGCAAGCCATCGGGCGTGGTGAGCACCAGCCTGGATTGTATACCGCGACTATCGAGTGCCGTCACCTGGGCGTGTTCCAGCAAGCGCACCACACCCCAGGTGCCCAGGTAGTCACCGAACAGACGCGAGCCACTCTTGACACCCGACCACCTGAGCGATGCCCCCGGATGGTCATAAGGTCCAGGCCAGCGAAATGCCTGCCAACTCTCCGTCTGGTTGAAATAGTCCAACCGGGTGCCGTCGAGAATCAGTGAGGTCTCCACCACGTCCCGTACCGGCTTCGCCTGCAACTCGAAGGGAATGCCCCAGCCATCGCCATAGAGAGCCTCCCGTACCTCGCCCAATTGATTGAGCGCCGTGAGAAACGCCGGGTTGAAGGGCAATCCCTGATTGTCCCCGGTGCTAACCCAGCGCGGGCCGTCCTTGCGCAGTATGCCGCCGAGCTGATCACGGATGAATTGATCGATGACCCCGGTGTCCACGCGAAGCATCCGCCCCAGTGCCGGAAGGGACGCATCGGCGCCGTCTTTCGCAAAGGGATAACTCCCTTCAAACTCGCGCGCCCAGTGAGCAACGATATCTCGCTGCCATTGCAGATTCAGGCGCTGTGCGATGGGTTGCAGTACATCCGACCAGGCTTGCTCCAAGGGCAACACAAACAGGTTCTGCCCAAAGAGCGCGTACTGGCTGCCCAAACTTTGGGTGATTCGCTTGCCGTAGTCGCGGGCATCCTGATCACCGAGAGTCCGTCCTTGCAGGACTGCTTGCCCCAAGGCGTATCCCCTGGCCTGTGGGTCGGGAGCATTGGCGACTTGCTGGAGCGTCATACGCAGGCGGTCTACGCGGTTCAAAAAGCTCTGCACACTGGGCCGCTCATCAGCCCCCTGTGCAGCGGCTCGTTTGTCCAGCAACGCCTGCATCGGACCAAAGATCGCCTCCAGAGGAGCAGGCGTCGTTAACGCCTGCTCCGCAGCACCGTGCGCGTTACCACTGTCGCCCTGATACGCCAGGGTGTTGAGCAGGGCAAGCAACGGCGACTGGCGTCGGTCGGCCAGCAGCGTCAGTTGTCCAATGGCCTCCTCGAAGCTCTCCGCTCGCCGCCAACGCACACTGTTGATAAAGCCCAACCAGGCTTCACCGAACTGCTGGAAATACCGCTCGGTCAACTGTGCCTTCAGAACGTGCGGCTGCAATTCGCTGGCAATGTCTTGGGGCGTGTCGCTCAGTACCCAATCGATCTCCTCGCGCCGTGCGGCAGCAATGGCCTCTATCGATTGGCGAATGGAGCCTTCCCATGCCTGCCGGGTAAATACGCCGGGCACGCTGAGGGACGTGTCGAACAGCCGCACGGCATCGGTTTCGCCGACCATGCTGCGCAAACTCAAATCCACATACTGGTTTCGCGCCGCATCGAGCACCTGCTGATACAGCGTCTCCACACCGCTGCGCTGGCCCAGTTGAGCCAGCAGTATCTGGCGCGCCTGGGCCACTATTTCCGCGTCCGGCTCGATCTTCCAGTCGGCATGCGCCGGTAAATTCTGAGCATAGAAACGCCACAGTGCGGGAGAGCGCACTTGCTCAGTGGTTGCCAGCACCTTGGCCAGAAACTCGGCGTTAGCCCGCTCGGGATGCGCCATCATCAAGTAGGCTTTGAGCTGACCGTGCGCCGCCTGGGTTCGCTCGGCTTGCTGCTGAGCGCTTGGTGGCAGGGCGGCAAAGGCCCGCAGTTCGGACACCAGCGTACGGGCAGCTTCGTCACGCAGCAGGCGGCTATTGGCCTGGGTGTAGGGTGCCCATAAGGCGGCGAGCAACGCATCGTTCTGGCTCAAGCCAAAACCCAGATACCAGGGCACGCCCTGCGCTTGCCGGGTCTGCAACTGAGCCATCGTGCGGGTGAGGTCGCTGAGCGCGGCGAGCTGATCGTCGATCTCGCCACCGTGCTGCAAGACCGCCACGGCGGATTGTGCGGTGGCAACCTGGCTGCGATTTCCGGCAAAGGACACCAGCACCGCCAGCACGGCAAGGCCGGCCAGCCCCAACAAGGATACCTGCGCGCCACGCCCCCAGGTCCAGCCCAGCACACGACCAGTTGCCTGCCGGTCCTCGCGCACCGCCTGCCAATCCGCGTTGGGCCACCAGGCGTGCTGCATACCCTCCACCGCCGAACGTGGTTGCGGCGGGCTGAAGACCAGGCCACGTAGCGGCATGCCCTTGGCGAAATGGATCAGCGAGGGGGCCAGAGCATCACGCCACTGGGTAATGCCGTCCCGCTCCAAATCCCGGGACAAACGCAGCAAGAAGTCATGCGCCGGAACCTTGGCCATCTGCCCCAAGCCTTGCGCGTGCAGCGGCCTCACCAACTGGCGCAGGGATGATTCGATCTGTTCGACCGAAGCCTTTACCGGCAGCAGGCAGCACACGGATTGGCGTTCGCGCGTGGTCTGCTCCCAGTCACTCTGACAGACCTGCCACAGGTACAGTGGAGCCTGCCAACGCAACTGGCGCGCCAGTTCGCGCAAGCGATGTGCCCCATGGCCCAGGCCCTGGGCATCACGGCACTGAGCCTCGTTCAGCGCCCAGACCACGCCATCCAGCGGAGACGCTGCGCGCAATGACGTTAAGGCCCTCCAGCGCCGGGTATTCTGCTCGCCGAGCAACGCGCCGCCCCACAGCAAAACGTCGCCATTCGACTCCAGCCATCCTGCACCCTCCAATCCGGGCGCGATGGCTTCGACTTCAGCCGGCTCACCGAACACCAGCAGCAAGCGGACCTTGCTTCTCCACAGGGGGCCTAGCTCAGTGCGCAGATGCTCTTGCAGCCCGGCAAGCGCATCAGGCTCCGACGCCGCTTCAGGCATAAGCGCTTCCGGCTCAGCCGGGGCGCTGTGCCGCGTCTCCAGCCGATAGCGATCACGCCCCAGGCTCCGGCCTATCCAGAGATAGGCCGCCAGTATGAGCACCAGCAGCGTGCAAAAGCCGGCGATCATCCACCACGCCAACTGTTGTTCTTCGCTGCCCGGGCTGATGCCCAGCCATGCCGGCTGAACACTGACGAACAGGGCTGCGCCCAAGCCCAGCACCATGACAACGAAGATAAGAGAAACGAGCAAGAATAAACCCACTGAACACTACCTACTTTGAAGACGGCGGCACGCCCGTGAGCGTGGTGCACCAGAGCATCTGTGTTGCGTCCTCAGCCCCACTGACAATGAACTGCGGCTTGGCGTTGATGCCGGCGGCCTCGGTGGCCGACGCGATGGCGATCCAGGGGGCTGCACAGCCGGCATGCCCCAGCGAAGCACCCAGGTCGTACAGGCCAAGCCCGGGCTTGACCAGGCACGGCAAATCGAGCAGCGCCTTGGTGATATCCGGTTGGCGCGTTGGCGCGATACCGCTTAACCAGACATGTTCGACCGCTGCCACCGGCAGGGGAACCCAGGTCAACGCCTGCTGGGCGGCGTACAGCAGGTCATCCGCCGTGGTCGTACGCTCCTGCTCGGGGCGATGCAGGTAGGCCCGTGGAATGAGCCCGCCTTGGCGCTGACGATTGCTCAACAGCAGTCCTACTGCCGTCTCGGCAGTACCGTCCTGTTCCCCTGAGGCCAGCCGCATGGCCACCACCAGCAGTAGCGCCGGGTCATTGCTACGGGTATCCAGCCAATGATCAATGGCGGCCAGCCCGGTGCCCTTCACGGCGACGACCTCTTGCGTGATGCCAGACTCACGCCACGCTCGTGCCCAAACCCGGGCCCGATGCTCATCCGTTAAGGCACATTCGGTTTCCAGCAGCAAAGCCAGCGGCTGTGTCGTGGGAAGGGATGAAAGCGGCTTCGCCAAGTCGGACAACACACGGCGATAGAGTCCCAACAAATAGGTCTCTTCATCGGACTGCGCCGCAGACACGAGAGCAGCAGGCAATTGGCTGTGCCGGTACACCATCTCTTCGCGGCCTCGCGCCGGTTGACTCTTCAGAGCGCTGCGGTTACTGAGCAGTGCCTCGATCTGACCCGCTGTACCGCCGTCATTCCCCTCATGGGCGGCGCTGTAGAAACTGCTGGCCACGATTTGAAGAGAGCGCCGCCCTTGGCGCAGCCGATTACTCAGGTCCAGGAAACGCTGCTCATTGAACCCCTCGGCCTGCCCCTGTTGCAGCACCCACACCATCAGCCGCACCACCAGCAAGCCTCCCCAGATCAACAACGGAATGCCCAAACTGGTTCGCCAAAACGTCGTAGAGTCCTGCGCCGCCGCATCCTGGCTGAGCACTAATGTCAGGCCGAAGCCGACCATCAGAAACAGCACCAGCAACGCAAGCCACACCCACAGGCTGGGCGGGCTAGGTGACTCCGTAGGGGCGGGGATATTGTCCAGGCGTACCGGCATGATTAGCTCGCCGTGGCCTGTGGCAAAGACGTCAACAGGACGCAGCCACAGGCGCAGCGGTGTCCATGGAAAGCAACGGGAATGCCATGATCCTTGAAGGTTGGATGGCCTTCGGCAATGACCGTGGGGCCATGTCCCGGTAGCGGGCAGGTGACTGCATCACCCACGCGTGCCACGCCAATACCGTGAAACTTCATCACGGTAGAGCCCGAAATAACGGTGCCGCCGCCCGTGGTTTTATCGCCAATGCGGATGATTCCTTTCATTGAAACTCTCTTTCAAAAAATTTAAAAGAACATTAAGCCATATGCCTGGGATGATATTAAAGAAATGCGCCAGTGGATTCGGCTCTTCATAGTCTTTATGCCATCATTGAAATTCTAAAAGCTTGAGCTGTCAACGAAGTGACCGTAGCTCTGGTGGGACAAAATAATCTCCGCCCTTCATCTTAATCAAATGCTTGAGGGTCGTCTTGTTGGAATATGTATTCCTGCATCCATCAAGTCCATCCACCGCTTTGATATCAACAGAGTCTTCCTTTATTTTTAATTCGTGATATCCATCAGTAGTTGGAGATATATAGATGGTGCTGCTCTTCTTATTAAATGCCCCCGAACAATGCATGTCCCACTCACCACTGTATTCGTACGTGCGCAGTCCGCTGAGTACTTTTACTAGCTCGCCACCCCTCAATATGTAAAGATTTAGGGATTGAGAGCTATAGGGGTTTGGCTGGGACTGTCCCACCCAATCTACACGAACACCAAATGCTCTAACCCCTTTGGAAATCTCATATTTTGCTGTATCGATTGAGGCTCCCGCAAACCTTATTGCCTCATCAGTAAGAGCGCCTGAATCGCTAGTCGCTGCAACAATTTTTCTATTCTTGGGGTTAAGCAAGAACACATCTAGGTCAACCTCGCCCCCATTGCGAACTGGAATAGCAAAAGCAACATAATCACCAGAGGCCAAATATTTGCAAGCGGCACCCACCCAATTTATTTCTTTGTGTGAATAATTAATGTCTATAACGGGCTTGAATTCCTCAAGGCAGCCTGCGTTAGCGCTCCCAAGCACTAGCGACAAAAGAAGAGGCATACAAGCTTTAATTTTTCCACAGGCCATGCTTTGGAACTCCGCGCTCTACGGGGTTTCGATTAATTCGACCGCCAGATTAATGTAGTATTCTATTGCTCCACAGACGAGCGAAGTTCCCCCTTCGACCGCGCCTGCTAAGCTCATCCGTTCCATGATTTATCACATTAGTCACAGAGTTTACTACGTCATCGGTAGCGCCCCTGTCCGCTATGCTGTATAAATTGTTGCTCAACCAAAAGAATGCCGCAGATCTAGCAGCGTACTTCATGGATGAAAGTAGGTCGGGATTCTGTAGAAAATTCACACTGCCGCCACCTAACAAGGATGAATTACTATTGTGCCATTCGGTAAAGCGGCTATAGTTATATCTGCCGGTAAGCTGCTTTAGGCCCCTGCCTCTGTACCGCCAGCCATCCCCAGAATCATAGCTTCCATTACCTAGCTCACTACGCCCACCATAGGCACCATTTGCAATAGCCTCAAAATCAAGCTGCCCCATCGGCTCGCCATTACTTTTTATTTTTCCAGCCCTAATTGAGTAACCGTGCGCATCAGCTTCGTTCGGATGAGCCCTAAAGTAACTAAAAAGACTTTTCAATGATGTTGATGAGTAGTAGAAGCCCTCAGTTACCGCCAAGTCGCTACCAGTCTCTTGCAGGATTTGAGCAAAAAAGTGCGCACGCCTCAATGGAGTGTCCAACTTATAGAAATCAAGATTTCCATTCAGCTCAGTTGCTATTTCCTGTAGGTCTGAGTTCCTGGAAGGGCTTAGATCGGGATAAATTGCTTGCATAATTTCAAGCGTAAATATGAAGTCATTAGAAATAAAGCTTACAGCCATCCCAATTGGATTGAAGTGATAGGCTGTTCCGTCCTTCGGCAATATTCCTCGTTCCGCTACTTCGCCCCACCAACTCAACTCTTTGATGCGCGTTTTCTCAGCCGCCCAATTCAAAATGGGGGTTGAAGGCGTATGCCCCATTACTTGATCTAGGGAGTCCCATTTCCGCTGCTGGTAATACCACTCGCTTTCGTAGTGAATGACCAATTGCGAAATGGATTGAGCATAGGCCGGAATACTCAGTGCCTGTTGCACTTCCTGCGCTTCGATCTTGCCATTTCGATTGGCATCGATAATGTCGAACAACCGTTGACGCACCGGTCCTTTGTCGGAGGCGTCAGCCAAAGGCTGCCACTGCGCCAGTTCCTTCTCATCGAAATAGTTGCCCATGTTCTTCAAGAAGTACGAAAGCGCATTGTGCGGTGGGTCATTGTTGTAAATGACATCAAAGCCGTCCCACGACCACGGACTAACCCAAGGCGTTTTTCCTACCTCGTCACACACCCACACATCGGGCAGTAGCTTGCCATCCGTGCCAATTAACAGGTTCTCCAGGCGATACCAGCTCTTGGCCTTGGCGGCTTCGCTCGCGGGCACCTTGATCTTTCGGTCAGCGGCAAGACCGTCCAGCATCGAGCGGGGCAGCAGCAATGGCGCGCTACTCACGGAGTGAGCATGATTCAAGTCGGGGGGCGTGGCTGCACTGTAGCTGTCTTGGTGAATGACAGCCTTTGTGCCTGCCTCCAGCTTCAGCCAGGTCTTCTCTTTCTCGGGCAGGTCTTTCGCCCAGTCACGACTCTTCTTGAAGAAGGTCTCCACATTCTCGCAAGCAAACACTTCCAGGTGCAGCTTTTCTTGTGGATGTCCATCTCGGCAATCTTGATACGGGCCGAGATGGCCAATCAGATGGCCAGCCTTGATGGGAACGGGCTTGTCGAGCACGACCACCTTCCCACATTCCGGTACGTGCTCAGGTTCAAGTGACGCAAAGTGTATGTACTGGGTGACGCTCTCCAGCTTGCGGAACTCTTCCGTGCCGCTGATGGTGAGTTCTGTACCTTTGGGCAGCTTGAACAGCACCGTTCCCGAGGTACTGGGAGTTGCACGCACGTTTAAATCATCACTGTGCGTATTGACCCGATGGATGCCGCCCCCCAGGTCTTGCAGCACACTAACGCTCACGTACCCACGCAAGGTGCCATCCGGGTTTTGCAGATCCACTGGCCCCTTGATGCCTTCGACTTTTCGATACTCGCCTGTACCACTGACGGTAACGGTTGCGCCGCGCGGCAGGAAACCAATGGTCTTTCCACGCAAGGGCGAGTGCCGAAGATTCAATCCCCTTTCATCTGGGTGATGTCGACGCCGATCTTCATTCGTTTCCTTGACCCGGCGCTGAGACGACTCGGGCCAGAAGGCAGGACGAGCCTTTCTGATATCAGCCTGATAGCTGTCCCAATCGGCCAGGTGCATGTACAGGCTGTAGAAGATCAGGGCCGGTGGCGATTCGGTCTTGCCCTCGATCCTGGGGGCTTCCAGTCGATGGCGTACCAGAACAAAGCCCGAGGCGAAAGGCGCGTCCACTGTTACACCCGGAGCCGGGAAGAACTTCGTCTTGGGCGTGTGTTCGGGAATGCGGTAGGCAATCACCTCACCATCGGCCAAACAGCGCACATGGCTCTGCCCCTCCGGGCCAACGGTTCCAGCCGTACCTGAGTCGAAATGCACCCCACCATGCCACAGGCCATTGCGGCCCAACGGGAAGTAGCCAGCCTGGGCTTTCGCCAGGTTGGTCAGTTGTTGGAGCGGGTCCGATTTAGCGCCAAACGGGTGACTCCAACTCTTCACAGCAGGCAAGTCACTGGAAGGCCCAGGTGAAGTGGGCCCCGGGGCTGGCGTTGGCAGCAATGGAGACGGGCGAGAGGTCAGTGGTGCCGTGCTGGAGCCTGGCTTCGGCGGCACAGGAGGACCATCACGCCACCGTCGATACTCGTCCTTCATGGCTTGATAGAGGTTAGAAAAGAACAAGTGTCAGTCTCCTGTCCTGAGAGTGGGGCAGATGCATCCGTGCAAGGGGCCAGCGCTATCCAGAGAAGTTCGAGAAACTCTGGTGGCTACGCTGGTATTCACCGAGCTGAGGAAGTTCGGGGAGCTGGGGTGGCTGCTTGGCGGGGCCTTGGTAATTGAAGTCCGCCGACTTGATCAGGACGTCGCCCTGGGTACCGGACTCGATGCCGTTCGGGGCCAAGGTGATGTAGGTGCCACCGGCGTTGAGTACGATCTTCTTCTTGGCGGTAAGGTGGATTTCGTCCTCGGTGCTGACGATATCCAGCGCCTGACGAGCAAGCAGTTCCAGGCGGTCGTTTTGCGCCTGAATCTGTACCGCGCCCTGGTTGGCGATGAGCTTCATGCCGAGCTTGCGCACGAACAGGCTCAGACCTTCGCCTACACCGATGAACAGGCGTTTCATCACGCTGATGTCGGCCTCGTTGCCAGCGTTGAGCATCAGGTTGCGTTGGGCCGCCAGTTGCAAGTGATGGCCGCTGGTGACGGCAATCCCTTGTGGTGCGCTGAGCAGTGCCACAGAAGCCTGCAAGGTATCGAGGCGCTCGCTCAGCAGGGTCAGTTGCGCCTGGACGTCCGCCGGCCCGGCATTAGCGCCCTCGGCAGCTGAGGACAGCGATTTGAGCTGCTCTCCCGCCTCCTGCAAACGCTCCAAGGCAGCGGCCATGTGCAGCACTTGCCCTTGGGCTCCGGGCTGCTCGTCGGCGCTGATGAAGATGCCCCGGCCACTGCGGATGGCGCCCCAGCCATCGGTGCGCAGTTCAAAGCCTTCGCCTCGTTTCTGTCGCTTCGCGTCCACCAGATGGCCCAAGTTAAGCTGGCTCTTGCCGGCGTACTCGGTGCTGAGCTTGAGATGCTCCTGGCCCCGCGTGTCATCCAGGCGAATCTTGTTGTTCGCGGGCGTTCTTAAAATATTTCTGCGGTTATTCCGGATGGTGACGTGATCAGGGTGCAGGCTGTCATGCAGAGCATGGGCGATGAACGGGCGGTCCGGGTCGCCCTGCTCGAAGGCCACGGCCACTTCGGTGCCGGCCAGCAAGGGCATGTGCAGGCCGTAGGTATCGCCGGCATAGGGGCGCGCGAGACGCAGCCACATGCTTTCCCGTCCTGCCGGCCAGGTGTCGCGGTCGAAGAGGAAGTTGACGCGGTAGCGTCCTTCTCCGTCGAGGTGGGCGTAAGGGTCGTTCTGCTGCGGGCTGGTGACACGCGCCGGGACGGTGCCGGCGATGCGTGGTTTGGGCGGCACCGGTGGGCGGTAGGCGATGCTGTCGTTATCCGGGATGGCTTCGAAGCGCACCTCGAAGCTGCGGGCGCGGTCGGCGGTACAGTGGGTGCGGACGATCAGCGCGCCTTCGGTGAAGGCTGAAGGTGCCCCGCCCTCGACCTTGAGCACTTGGCCCGGTGCCAGGGCCGCACTGCTGCTGGCACCGCTCAGGCGGAGCTGGTCATTCAGGTAGCGCTCGTAGGCCAGCTGCGCGTAGAAGACGCCGCTTTCGGAGTGGCCTTCTTCATCGCCACGCGCCAGGGGATCACCGAGGCTCTGATAATGCTCGTCGGCGTAGTGGTAAGCCTCGCCGTAGGTGGTGGCCGCCCCTCGGGTCAGATCGGCCTGGCCGTCGAGGTTGGCACCGGCGTCACGCGAATAGTAGGCCCGGGTGCTGACCAACTGCTGCACGACCTGGTGGCTGGCTTGCAGGTCCCAGACGGCATCCTGGCCACCACTCTCCAGGCCACTCAACGGACGCGGCGATAGCCTGACATCTCGCTGGTAATGCATCGGAGAGTCTTTAAACTCGACGACATCGATTTTTAGCCTCAGGTCCATACTGAAGCTAAACCAGATACCACGCTCGGCGCAGAGGCGCTTGATGTACTGAAGATCTGACTCGCCGTACTGGAGCAGCTGTTCGTGCTGCTTATAGGTGCGACCAAGATCGATCAGGAAATCCTGCCCGCGCCATCCATGCCGCCGCAGGATGGTTTCCACCACCTCGGGCACGCTCTGGTTCTGGTAGATGCGGTACTGGCAGCCCTTGTCGAGCAGGGCCAGACGCGGCTCCAGCGTCAATTCGTAGTGCGCCTCGTCGCGGGAGGCCGACAGGCGTCGGAAGCGGGTGATCACCCCATGCAGGGTGCGCAGTGGGGCGATTTCTGGCGGCGGTATATAGCCGCGAATCGTCACCGACGGCGGCGCTGCACGCAGTCTGAAGCTGGCGCTTTTGCCGAGTATGGTGTCGGCGGCGATGTCCAGACTTGGGCTGGTGACTTCGATGACGTAGCTAAACGTCTCGCTGAGCGCCTCGGCGCCGGAAAAGGCGAGGACATCCAGCAGAGCGCTCTGGCCATCTACCGTGAGGGTGTGGCGGCTATGGTCGAAGAAGGGCCTGAACTCATTCAGCATGTTCCGCCTCCCGCTCACCCAAGCACTGGAGACTCCTTGCTGAGCAGTAGAACGATGGTACCCGAACCTCAATCAACCCACTCAGTGTGTATCCCGCATCCCGTACGATATTGCTCATTCATCATCCTTGGGAAAAGCAATGCAATGGCAGCAAATACTATCGTCGGCTTACAGCGCCTTTCTGTAGGACTTATCCCAAAAGTAACGATGATCTTCGAAAGCCTTGAAATCATGACGTGCGTCCGTAGGAGCACGGGCTCCGCCCATTCACCGGGTTTTCGTACCCAGTGACGATGGCCCCTTCCTCGGTGCCGAGGCATGGCTAGGGCAGCGAGATGAATCCGACGCTCGGGCGGGGCACTGCTCACTGGTCCGGCAGGAGTGTTTCGCGCTCGATACAGGCTTGCTCTGTGCCGTCACTTCTCTGTGTGTCGAGGTGCTTCGAGCAGAGGCGTTGAATCCAGCACGGAGCGCGCCGCGAGGCCGCCGAAGGAGGTCGCCGGGTCGATGTAGCACATGGCTGACTTGATGTCCTTCCAACCCACGTATGTCATCAGTGTCTTGTTGTCCCAGCCTGGCCGTGGCCCAGGTGGCACAACCACGCCGCAGCGAGTGGCTGGTATCGGCCTCAGCCGTGAGTCCCGAGCGTTGCAGTGCCCGGTGTAGCAGCCTGATCAGGCTGCCTGGGTTCAGCGCGTCGTCATTCAAGTGCCCCGAGCGAGCCAGGCGACGGAACACCGCGCCCCGGACAAGCCCCGCCGCGCTGATCCAGTCCAAGTAGGCCTGTACGGGGTAGAGGCGTTTCAGCGCCGGTGCATAGTGGGTGGTGCCGTGGTTATCCCGGTCGCTCTCGCTCCAGGGCAGGAACAGCGTCATGCCGGCACCGGCTTGGGCCTGGATATGTTCAACCTGCAGGCGACACAGCTCATCGCTACGAAAGCCGCGCCAAAAGCCGATCAGCAGTAGCGCGGCATCGCGTCGGCAGCGCAGATGGCCAATCTGGTTGTACAGATGGAGGAGCAGATGACTGAGGAGGCGCAAGCGGCGGTGGCCGAGGAGCGGGAGCAGCTAGCCCGCGAGCGGCGCGACTACCAAAAGCGTATTCACCAGGTGGAGAGCCGCAGCCAGCAATTCGAGGCGCAATGCGGCCCTCGCGGAGAAATTGCAGGCCTTAGAGCAAGGCCTCCAGCAGGAGCTGCAGCAACGGCAGCAGGCCGACGTTGATATAAGCCCGCCAACGGCGATCTGGAAACCCGCCAGCAGGATTGCGATGAGCGAATTCGCTCACAGGAAGAGAAGCATCAGCACGCCCGCGATGCACTGGAACACTATCGCCAGGCCAGTAAAGAACAGCGTGAACAAGAGCAGCGTCGGCACGAGTCCCAGGTACAACAACTGCAAATTTCGCGAGGCTTCGACGGAGCAGGTTCCGCACGCACAGAGCCTTAAAAAAAGGGCCCACCTCACGGAACAACGAGGTGGGCCCCGGAAAGTGCCAGACAGGCACAAGGGAGGGATCCGTCCCTGGATCGGGGAAATCAGGCCCGCAGGCGGCACTCGCGGCGCGGGTCGAACAGCCGTTCGCAGTGCTGGCCGGTGGCGGCGCTCATCCGCGCGGCGGCCTCGGGGTCGTCGGCGAAGGGCAGCAGGGCCGCCTGTTGCAGGTCGTGGCGGCTGGCGCGGCGCAGGTGCAGGCAGAGGGCGATGGCCAGGGCCAGCAGCGTGGCCAGGGCGAACAGCAGTTGCATGGCGGGGCTCCTCAGGCGGCGCTGGCGATGGGCATGCGGTCGATGCGCTGGCCGGCGCGCACGGTCAGCCAGGTGTTGCCGGCCATGAGGAACATGCCGCTGGCGAACAGGGCGCCGCCGAACAGGCGCACCATGTAGCCGGGGTGGCTGGCCTGCAGGGCCTCGACGAAGGAGTAGGTGAGGGTGCCGTCGGCGTTGACCGCGCGCCACATCAGGCCCTGGGTGATGCCGTTGACCCACATCGAGGCGATGTAGAGCACGGTGCCGATGGTGGCCAGCCAGAAGTGCGCGTTGATCAGCCCGACGCTGTACATCCGTTCGCGGCCGTAGAGCTTGGGGATCATGTGGTACAGCGCGCCGATGGAGATCATCGCCACCCAGCCCAGGGCGCCGGCGTGCACGTGGCCGATGGTCCAGTCGGTGTAGTGGGACAGCGAGTTCACCGTCTTGATGGCCATCATCGGGCCTTCGAAGGTGGACATGCCGTAGAAGGCCAGGGACACCACCAGGAAGCGCAGGATGGGGTCGGTGCGCAGCTTATGCCAGGCGCCGGAGAGGGTCATCATGCCGTTGATCATGCCGCCCCAGGACGGCGCCAGCAGCACCAGCGACATGACCATGCCCAGGGACTGGGCCCAGTCGGGCAGGGCGGTGTAGTGCAGGTGGTGCGGGCCGGCCCAGATGTACAGGGTGATGATCGCCCAGAAGTGCACGATGGACAGGCGGTAGGAGTAGATCGGCCGCTCGGCCTGGCGCGGCACGTAGTAGTACATCATGCCGAGGAAGCCCACCGAGAGGATGAAACCGACCACGCTGTGGCCGTACCACCACTGGATCATCGCGTCGGTGGCGCCGGAATACAGCGGGTAGGACTTCAGCAGGCTGACCGGGCGCGCCAGGTGGTTGACCACGTGGACCATGCCGGTGACCACGATGAAGGCGCCGTAGAACCAGTTGCCCACGTAGATGTGCTGCACCGTGCGGCGGGCGATGGTGCCGAAGAACAGGTAGGCGTAGGCCAGCCACACCACCGTGACCCAG
Source organism: Pseudomonas delhiensis (assembly GCF_900187975.1). Taxonomy (GTDB): domain Bacteria; phylum Pseudomonadota; class Gammaproteobacteria; order Pseudomonadales; family Pseudomonadaceae; genus Pseudomonas; species Pseudomonas delhiensis. Next base: position 17,600 of record NZ_FZPC01000014.1, read on the forward strand.
AGCGCGATGGGCCACTCCATCTCGGCGTATTCCTTCGAGGTGGTGATGCCCAGCGGGTAGCTCACCAGCATCGCCAGGATGCTCGCCTGCCAGCCCCAGAACACGAAGTTGGCCAGGCTGTCGGAGACCAGGCGCACCCGGCAGGTGCGCTGCACCACGTAGAAGGAGGTGGCGAACAGCGCGCTGCCGCCGAAGGCGAAGATCACCAGGTTGGTATGGATCGGGCGGATGCGCCCGAAGCTGGTCCAGGGCAGGCCGAGGTTGAGTTCCGGCCACACCAGCTGGGCGGCGATCACCACGCCCATGCTCATGCCCAGCACGCCCCAGAACAGGGTGGTGAGGGTGAAGCGGCGGACGATCTCGTAGTTGTAGGTGTCGTTCTTGTCGAGGGCTTGCACGCTGGCCATCTTGGGTTCCGTCGAAATGCGCGGTGACTGGCTGCTCCCCCACTGCACGGGGAACGTGGCAGCGGGTGCAGGATGCTGGTTGGAGTGGGGGCCAGAACCCTTGCTGGGAGCCGATACAGTCTGCGGAACGTCAAGGCATGCAACAAATTAATAATAATGAAGGCTGAATCAACTTATTTTGATATGAACGCTGCGACCGTCGCCCGCGCGACCCTTTGCCGCAGGCGGGCCTGGGCAAGGAAAGCGTGGCTTGCAGGGGGCGGGTGCGCTCGACGGCATGGCGTCGACGTATTCATTTTAATGCACTAATCGGCCATTAAATTTCATTTAAATTCAGTTAAGCCCAGGGCCTACCATTGTCCTGTCGCCGCTCTGCCTTGCGGCTTCAGGAGTACCGCCATGCTTCATCCCGCGCTGAATACCCCCCTGGTCGAACTGCTGGGTTGCCGGGTACCCATCATCTGCGCCGGCATGGGCGGCGTGGCGCGCCACGAACTGGCCGCGGCGGTGAGCAACGCCGGCGGTTTCGGCTGCCTGGGCATGGTGCGCGAGCCGGTGGCGCTGATCCGCCGCGAGGTGGCGGCCTACCGCGAGCTCAGCCACGACCCCTTCGCCGTCAACCTGATCCCCGCGGCGACCCCCGCCGAGCTGCTGGAGGCGCAGGTGGCCGCCTGCCTGGACCTGCGGGTGCCGGCGGTGGCGCTGTTCTGGGACGTGCAGGCCGAGGTCGTCCGCCGCTTCAAGGACGCCGGCGTGCTGGTGTTGCACCAGGTGGGCCACCGCGCCGATGCCGAGGCCGCGCTGCGCGCCGGCGTGGACGTGCTGATCGCCCAGGGCGTGGAAGCCGGCGGGCACGTGCGCGGCCAGGTTTCCACCTTCGCCCTGGTGCCGGAGCTGGTGGCCCTGGGCGAAGTGCCGGTGGTGGCCTGCGGCGGCATCGCCAGCGGCGCCGCCATCGCCGCCGCGCTGGCCCTGGGCGCCCAGGGCGTGGCCTGCGGTTCGGCCTTCCTCGCCACCGACGAGTCCTACGCCCACGACTACCACAAGCGCTGCCTGGTGGAGGCCGAGGCGGAGCAGACGCTGCTCACCGAGGCCTTCTTCCGCAACTGGCCGATGCCGGCGCCGGTGCGCGTGCTGCCCAACGCCGTGACCCGCGGCGACTACGCGAACCTGCACGCCCGCCGCGAGACGCCGGTGATCGGAGAGCAGGACGGCGGCCCCATCTACCTGTTCTCCACCGACTCGCCGTTGCGCGGCGCCTATGGCCGCCTGGAGGACATGCCCATCTACGCCGGCCAGTCCTGCGCCCAGTTGCGCGACATCCGCCCGGCCGCCGAGCGCCTGCTGCAACTGGTGACCGAGACCGAGGCCTGCCTGGCCCGGCTGCAGGGCGGCGACGACGAAACCGACCTGGTCGACTGGCTGCAGGAACTGTTGCGCGCCGAGCGCGCCGGCGCCCGGGTAATGCTCGACAGCGCCCGGCAGACCGAAGACGGGCAATTGCTGCAGCGCCTGCACGCGCTGCACCTGGGCGAGGCGGAAAGCTGCCGCCGCCTGCGCCGCAGCCTGCAGCGCCTGGGCGCCGAGCCCGACCGCGCGCTGGGCGCCTTCCATGCCAGGGCCATGGCCATCGACGACCTGGCCGAGCGCCTGCGCTTCATCGCCCGCGGCCAGCGCTGGGTGGCACGGCGCCTCGCCGAGCGCCTGCCGCGCATCCGCCAGGCCTGGCTGCGCGAGGAATTGCGCGCGGTCCTGCGCCTGCACCGCGACGACGCCTGAGCGCCGACGGATATCTAGAAAACACAAGGGAAACACCATGCCTTCCGAGCTCTCCACCACCCGCCCGACCCCGGCGGCGGCCGACGGCCGCGCCCATCGTTTCGCCCGCTCGCTGCTCCAGCAGGCCGGCCTCGGCCTCGACGGCCGCCAGCCCTGGGACATGCGCCTGCATCACCCCGGCGTGCCGCAACGCGCCCTGGCCCAGGGCAACCTCGGCCTCGGCGAGGCCTACATGGACGGCGACTGGGACTGCGACCAGCTCGACGAGTTCTTCGCCCGCCTGCTGCGCAGCGGGGTGGTCGACCAGGTCAGCCCGGCCAGGCTGATCCTCCACGCCCTGCAGGCGCGCCTGTGCAACCTGCAGACGGCGCAGCGCGCCTGGGCGGTGGGCGAGCGCCACTACGACCTTGGCAACGACTTCTACGCCGCCATGCTCGACCCGCGCATGACCTACACCTGCGGCTACTGGAAGGACGCCGACGACCTGGCCCAGGCCCAGGAGGCCAAGCTCGACCTGGTGTGCCGCAAGCTCGACCTGCGTCCGGGCATGCGCGTGCTGGACATCGGCTGCGGCTGGGGCAGCTTCATGGCCTTCGCCGCCGAGCGCTACGGCGTGGAGTGCGTGGGCGTGACCATCTCCCGCGAGCAGTGCGAATGGGCGCGCAAGCGTTACGCCGGGCTGCCGCTGGAGTTCCGCCTGCAGGACTACCGCGACCTCGACGAGCGCTTCGAACGCATCGTCAGCATCGGCATGTTCGAGCACGTCGGGCGCAAGAACCACCGCACCTTCATGGAGGTGGCGGCGCGCTGCCTGGACGACGACGGCCTGTTCCTGCTGCACACCATCGGCAAGAACCAGCGCCGCAGCGTGCCGGACCGCTGGATCGACAAATACATCTTCCCCAACGGCGACCTGCCCTCCATCGGCCAGATCGGCGACGCCGCCGACGGCCTGCTGGTGGTGGAGGACCTGCACAACTTCGGCGCCGACTACGACCGCACCCTGATGGCCTGGGCCCGCAACTTCGAAGCGAGCTGGCCGCGCTTCGCCGAGGAGCTGGGCGAGCGCTTCTACCGCATGTGGCGCTACTACCTGCTGTCCTGCGCGGGGGCTTTCCGCGCGCGGGACATCCAGCTGTGGCAGTGGGTGATGTCGCGCCGCGGGGTGATGGGCGGGTACCGGCGGGTGAGCTGACAGCCTATAGGAGCGAGCTTGCTCGCGAACGGGGTTTGCCGGTGGCTGCGGTGTTGGGGTTGAGAGCGCCCTCTCCCTAACCCTCTCCCTGAAGGGAGAGGGGACCGTTGGGCAGAGTCGGATGCTCTGGAGTTAGCCGGCAACACCGAAGGTTTCCGGCTGAAACCATTCCTCCTCTCGGCACGGACAAGCCCCCTCTCCCTTCAGGGAGAGGGTTGTGACTACCGCCCACCACCACACCTCCCCGGAAAAACACCCCTCCACCGTCATTCCCCCAGCAGTCCCCCCAACCCTGGTTTAGAATCCCGCCTCCCGCCCCTCCGCCAGCCAAGCAGCATGGACATCGACCTGACCCGCACCTTCCTGGAGATCGCCCGCCACGGCAGCTTCGTCGCCGCCGCCGAGCGCATGCACGTCACCCAGACGGCGATCACCGCGCGCATCCAGAAGCTGGAAAGCCACCTCAACTGCAAGCTGTTCGTGCGCAACCGCGCCGGCGCGCGGCTGACCGCCGACGGCGAGGCGTTCATCATCTACGCCAACCAGATGCTGCAGACCTGGGAAGCGGCGCAGCGCGACCTGCCGCTGCCCGAGGGCGTGGACAACGTGCTGCACATCGGCGGCGAGGTGAGCCTGTGCAATCCGCTGATGCTGCGCTGGGTCTCCCGCATCCGGCAGACCATCGACAGCTATGCGGTGCGCGCCGAGATCGGCAGCGGCGACGCCCTGCTGCGCCAGCTGGAGCTGGGCGTGCTGGACGCCGCCCTGGTGTACCAGCCGCACTACTGGCCGGGCATGCAGGTGGAGCAGTTGCTGGAGGAGAAGCTCATCCTGGTGCGCGCCAGGAACCCCGAGCCCTACGTGTACATCGACTGGGGCGAGGGTTTCCGCCAGCAGCACGACAGCGCGCTGCCGGACAAGGCCCGCGCGCCGGTGGCCTTCAACCTCGGCCCGCTGGCGCTGCAGTACATCCTGGAGAACGGCGGTTCGGGCTACTTCCGCACGCGGGTGGTGCAGAGCTACCTCGACAAGGGCGTGCTGCGCCGCGTGCCGCGGGCCCCGGAGTTCAGCTACCCGACCTACCTGGTGTACTCCCGCGAGCGCGACTCGCTGCCGTTGCAGCAGGCCTTCGCGCTGCTGCGCGAGCTGGTGCGCGAGGACCCGGACTGGTCGCAGCGCTGGGACCCGACGCTCTGAAGGCGCCTGTGCAGGCCTTCCGCCGCCGGCTAACCGGGAGGCCTTCCCTGGCCCGCCGGGTGGCCTAGCCCTTGCCGCCGTGGCTGCGCTGGCCGCCCTTGCGGCCGGCCTCGGCAGCCCGTTCACGATCGTTGGCGAAGTTGCCGCCGCTGCGCGAGCCGCCTTTCCTGCCGGCTTCCGAAGCCTTCTGGCGGTCGTTGGCGAAGTTGCCGGGGTTGCTGTTGTTCGAAGCCATGCTGAAACCTCCGTGGGTGGATCCGCTTTCGCGGGCCGCGTATCGGCCCGCTCCTCTACTCGGAAGGCCGCAGGGCGCAATGGTTCGAAGAAGTTGCGCCAGCGGCGCCGTTCAGCGTTCGGGGGAGGCCAGCGGCGCCTGCTCGAGGTGGCCGCCAAGACCATCGCCTGCACCCTGCTCGACCTGTTCGCCCAACCGGAGCTGCTGGCCGCCGCCGCCCGTCGCGCGAGTGCAACCCGAAGGCGGCGGCGCCACTCAACCGCAGGAAGCCGCAGAGAGAGGGAGGAGCAGCCATGCCGAGCTGGATGATCAGTTACCACAAGGACGACAACACGAGCACGCTGTCGATGCCCTGCGAGCACGCGCCGGGCCTGGAGGAGGCCGAGCGCTACCTGCTGGAATGGGCCCGGCACAACCTGGAGGCCGGCGACTACGGCGCGGCCCACGAGGCCACCGACGGCAAGCCGGGCGCGCTGCTGCTGCAACTGTACGGCATCACCATCAGCGGCATCACCCGCGAGTGAGGGGCCGCGCGGCAAGGCCGGGCACCCGGCCATGCCGCGGTGCCTGCAGGGCGTTTCGAGGCAATGGTTCCCTTGGGCGGGCTGGAAATGGCTCTTTGTAGAAGGCCAATCGCCGCGCATCATGGTGGCCTTTCCCGCACCCGGAGAACGGCATGTACCTGCCCGAGCATTTCCGCGAGAGCCGCGTCGACGAGCTGCGCCGCCTGATCCAGGCCCACCCGCTGGGCATGCTGGTGCACGCCAGCGGCGGCGCGCTGGACGCCGACCACATTCCCTTCGAACTGCTGCCCGAAGAGGGTTGCCTGCGCGCCCACGTGGCCCGGGCCAACCCCTTGTGGCTGCACGCCGATGGCAGCGAGGTGCTGGTGGTGTTCCGCGGCGCGGAGCACTACATCTCGCCCAACTGGTACCCCAGCAAGCACGTCGCCCATGAACAGGTGCCCACCTGGAACTACCAGGTGGTGCACGTGCGCGGCACCCTGCGGGTGGTCGACGACGAGCGCTTCGTCCGCGGCCTGGTGGGCCGCCTCACGCGCACCCACGAAGCCGGCGAGGCGCGGCCCTGGCGCATGGCCGATTCCACCCCCGAGTTCATCGCCGGGATGCTGGCCAGGGTGGTTGGCATCGAGGTGCAGATCCAGGCGCTGGTCGGCAAGTCCAAGCTCAGCCAGAACAAGGTGGCCGACGACGTGCGCGGCGCGGCCGCGCGCCTGGACGAGGAGGGCGCCGCCGAACTGGCCGGGGCCATGCGCACGCACGTGCCGTCCTGACGCGGCGCTGGCCAGCCCGCCCGCGAGCGGCTATCGTCCCGGGCGGCCTTCAATACAGTTCCAAGGACACCTCGCCATGACCGTCGCCCTGCTCATCATCGATGTCCAGCACGTCCTCTGCGGCGGCGCCGAGACCTGCTTCGACCACCAGGGCGTGGTCGAGCGCATCAACGGCCTGAGCCGCCGCGCCCGCGACCTCGGCCTGCCGGTGGTCTTCGTCCAGCACGAAGAGGCCGGGGGCGACTTCCGCCATGGCAGCCCGGGCTGGCAACTGGCCCCGGCGCTGCAGGTGGGCGAGGACGAGCCGCGGGTGCGCAAGACCACCCCGGATGCGTTCAACGGCACCGAGCTGGATGCCCTGCTGCGCCGCCTGGGCGTGACCGGCCTGGTGATCTGCGGCATGCAGACCGACTTCTGCGTGGACACCACGGTGCGCCGCGCCCTGGCCGAGGGCTACGACGTGGTGCTGGCCGGCGATGCCCACAGCACCACGGACAACGGCGTGCTGCGCGCCGAGCAGATCATCGCCCACCACAACGAGGTGTTCAGCCGCATGAGCAGCTTCGCCCCGCGCCTGGAGGTGCTGCCCAGCGCCGCGGTGGCCTTCGACTGAGGCCCGGCGCGGATAGCCGCGGTTGCTTACGGCGTGTTCCTTTTAAACGCGATCCGCGCCGACATGCCCCGCTATCGCGGAAAAGTTCCGCTCCTACGGTTCCAGGAAGCACGGACGTAGGCGCAACTGTCTTGCAGGCTGCGCCGCCTCTTTCCAACCCGTAGGGCGCATAACGCCTACGGCGTTATCCGCCGCGGCCGTCGGGCACCGGCGTTCCGGCCAACGGCGGATAACCGCGAACGGTTATTCGCCCTACGGTCGAGCACGGACGTAGGACTCCGTCCGCGATAGCCTGGGCGCCCGCAGGCGCGACCGCCGCGCGTCCGGAGCGCCGGCCATGGGCTGCCGCCGGGGGTAAGGTGAGGGGACGCGGGGGTGGTCCGGTGTGCGGGCCGGCCCGGTGCGGAGGAAGAGCCGATGGCCAGCCGAGCGACAGCCTGGCGACCGCTGCGCTGCCTGTTGCTGGCGGCGTTGCTGGCGCTTGCGGCCTGTGCCGGGCGCCAGGCCGCCGAGCCGGCCGCGGCGCCGGTGACGGCGGCCACCTGGGCGCAGGTGGACCGCGACATCGCCGATGCCTCCATGGCCGCCGCCGACAAGGCCGAGGACTATGCCCGCAACGCCATGGAGGGCTGGATGGACCTGGTCTACCAGCGCACCGACAGCGACTTCATCCCCTGGTTCTCCGGCTACTGGACGCAGCAGTGGCTGGGCCTGCGGGTGGCCTGGTACAAGCTCGGCGACAGCGAGAAGAGCCCGGCGGTCAGCCGCCTGTCCGTCTACCTGCAGGGGCAGTACCAGCGCCGCGTGCTTGACCCGGTGGCGAAGCAGGTCGACCCCGCCGCGGTGATGGAAGCCGCCACCCGCCTCTACGTGCAGGCCCTGGCCGGGCAGTTGGACGCCATCCCCGAGCGCCTGGGCGTGCCGCGCGCGCAGCTGGACCAGCGCCTGCAGGCCATCCCCGCCATCGCCCTGGGCCCGCCCGCCGCCCGCGACGCCTCGCTGTACCAACTGCTGCGGGCGAAACGCCTGGACCAGTTGCCGGCCTACCAGGCGCTGATCGCCCGGGTGCACGACGCCTCGACGCGCACCGGGGTGGACGTGGACGAGCCGGACCAGGGCGTGTCCGCCGTGGCCCGGCGCACCAGCGAGAAGCTGCTGGGCGAGGTGACCGTCAGTGGCGCCGTCGGCGCCATCGCCGCGGCGGTGGGCAAGGCGGCGGGGACGGTGCTGTCCCTGGCCAGCACCGGCTTCACCGCGCTGTCCCGTGACCGCGAGCGCCCGCAACTGGAGGCGCAACTGCGCAAGGACCTCAACGATGCCTTCGACCAGCAGTGGCTGGCGCTGATGGGCAACAGCCAGAGCGGCGTGCTGGCCGGCGTGCACTACCTGTCGCTGCAGGTGGAAGCGGGCGTCGCCGCGCCCTGGACGGCGCAGCCATAGAGGGCGCCGCGTGGAACGGGTAGATTAGGCGCACTTTCCGCCACCCTCCCGGAGCCGCCCCATGCCCACCGCCGCGCCCGCCAGGTTCCTGCCCAGCCTGGACTCGATCATCGCCGCCCACGCCGAACTGCGCGCCGCGCGACCGCTGGTGCAGTGCCTGAGCAACGTGGTGTCGGCCAACTTCATGGCCAACGTGCTGCTGGCCGCCGGGGCCTCGCCGGCGATGGTCGACAACCCCGAGGAGGCCGCCGGCTTCGCCCGCGTGGCCGGCGCCGTGCTGGTCAACCTGGGCACCCCGACCGGCGCCCAGGTGGAGGGCATGCGCCAGGCGGTGCGTTCGGCGGTGGCCCATGGCACGCCCTGGGTGCTGGACCCCATCGGCGCCGGCGGCCTGCCCTGGCGCGGCGGGGTGGCCGCCGAGCTGCTGCAGCAGCGCCCGGCGGTGGTGCGTGGCAACGCCTCGGAGATCATCGGCCTGGCCGGGCTGGGGCAGGGCGCGCCGGGCTTCGACAGTTCCGACGACCCGGCCCGCGCGGTGCCGGCGGCGGTGGAGCTGCTGCGCAACTGCCAGGCGGTGTCGGCCTCGGGGGCGGTGGACCACCTGCTGGGCTGGGTCGGCGACAGCCGCGAGAGCGCCGTGCCGCGCCTGCTGCGCATCGGCGGCGGCAGCGCGCTGTTGCCGCGGGTGACGGCCTCCGGCTGTGCCCTGGGGGCGTTGGTGGCGGCCTATGCGGCGGTGGCGGTGGACGCCTTCACCGCCCTGGCGGCGGCCCACGTGCATTTCGCCGTGGCCGCGGAAATCGCCGAGGCGGCCAGCCGCGGCCCGGGTTCCTTCGCCGTGGCCTTCGTCGATGCCCTGGACGCGGTGGACGCCAACCTGCTGCGCCAGCGCGCCAGGCTCATGTCGGTGCAGTCCACGGCCTGAGGCGAGGCGCGCTCAGTCGTCGCGGGTCAGCACTTCCAGCAGCTCGATTTCGAAGATGAGGTTGGAGTTCGGCTTGATGTGCGTGCCGATCTGCCGCTCGCCATAGGCCAGGTGGGCCGGCACGAAGAGCTTGCGCTTGCCGCCGACCTGCATGCCCATCAGCCCTATGTCCCAGCCTTTAATGACGCGTCCGGTGCCGATCACGCACTGGAAGGGGCGGCCCTTGTCGTAGGAGGAGTCGAAGACGCTGCCGTCTTCCAGGGTGCCCCTGTAGTTCGTGGTGATCAGGGCGCCCTTGACCACCGCCTTGCCGTCGCCCGGGCGGATGTCCTCGATACGCAGTTCGTCGCTCATGTCTGTCTTCCTATCGCAGGTGGCGGCCCGGCCGGGCCGTTTCGGGGCGCCGTTTTCGCAGGAAACGCCGCGCAAGGCAACAGGCGGGCTCAGGAGTCCTTGTTGAGCAACGCGGCCAGCCCGGCCAGCGCCTTGTGCGTGACCTTCGGCCCGCTGGCGCCGGCGTCGTTGCCCTGGTAGTGGGCGTCGACCTGGCGCTGGTGCTCGTTGTCGTGGCAGTAGAGGCACAGCAGCTCCCAGTTGGAGCCGTCCTCGGGGTTGTTGTCGTGGTTGTGGTCGCGGTGGTGCACGGTCAGCTCGCTCAGGCGCTTGCCGGAGAACTCGCGGCCGCAGCGCCCGCAGATCCAGGGGTACATCTTCAGGGCCTTTTCCCGGTAGCTGCTCTCGCGGCGCTGCTGCGCCTCGGCCAGGAGCTGGTCGACCTTGCTGGTGGGTTTGGCGGGGGTTGGCATGGTGGTGGCTCGGGGTGGTTGGGGGCAGGTTTCCAGCATACCTCCGTTGGGGGGGGATTTGCTTTTTGTGGGGGGCTTGGGGACTTTTCCTGGTTGCGCTGGTGCCAGGGTTAAGAGCGCCCTCTCCCTAACCCTCTCCCTGAAGGGAGAGGGGACCGTTCGGTGCGATCTGGTTTTCCCGAGTCAGCCGGCAAACACGGCGGTTTCCAGCTGAAACCATGCCTTATCTCGGCACGGACTGGCCCCCTCTCCCTTCAGGGAGAGGGCTGGGGAGAGGGAACGGAGCAACCGGCAACATCATGGTCACCGGCTAGCACGGTTCGCGAGCAAGCTCGCTCCTACGAAGAGCACCCCTACGAATTTTGCTCCGGCCCCGTCGCCGGCCGATCATCCGGCCGCGACCAGATCCACAGGTTGCCGATCGCCATTCCCAGCACCACCGCGTACAGCCAGTAGCCGTGGGGCAGGGTGACCAGCATGATCGCCAGCGCCGCGAGCATCGCCAGGCTGGCGGCGACCTTGGCCCGGCGGGCGATGGCGCGGCCGTTGCGCCAGTTGGCGAGGATGGGGCCGAACAGCCGGTGGTTCTCCAGCCAGGCGCTCAGCCGGGGCGAGCTCCTGGCCGCGGCCCAGGCCGCCAGCAGGACGAACTCGGTGGTCGGCAGGCCGGGCACCACCAGGCCGACCATGCCCACGCCCAGGCTGGTGTAAGCGAGCAGGGCATAGAGCAGGCGGGCGGTGCGCGAACGGGCGGGCTGGGACATCGGGACGGCAGCGACGGGGGTGACAGGCGCATCCTGGCCGCTGCCGGGATGCGCGTCAATCACCGCGTCAGGCGCGGGCGGCGGCATGCTCGTAGGCGTGCTGCAGCAGCACGCCGAAACGCTCGAAGGCGGCCAGGGCGCCGGCTTCGGCTTCGCGCTCTTCCGCGGCGCTCAGCGCCAGGCCGTCGAGGGTGCGGGTGAAGCGCTTCCAACCTTCGGCGCGGCCGCCGGCCGGCTCGCCCAGGTGGCGGGCGCCGAAGTTCTCGTCCAGGCCCAGGGCGGCCACGCGCTTGATCAGGAAGGCGGCGCCGAGCTTGGAGCCCTCGGAGACGAACAGCCAGCCCAGGGCTTCGGCGCGGGATGGCCTGGCGAGCGCGCCGGCCACCGGCGCCGGGACTTCCGCGCCCAGGTCGGCGAGGTCGGCCTTGGCCTGCAGGGCGCGGCAGCGCTCGGGCAGGTCGGGGAAGAGGGCGCCCAGCTCGGCGTCCTGGTACAGCGCCTGCAGTTCCGACTGGAACAGGTACTGGGCGACGACGAAGGGGGTGAAGTTCTCGCGGCTGGCGAAGGGCTCGTGGGCCTTCACCGCGTTGTCCAGGCACTGGTGCGGGGCGTGGGTCGCCAGGTTCAGGCGCTGGGAGCGCAGGGCGGGGGCTTCCAGGGTGGTCATGCAACGGGTTCCTTGAAGTGGTGGATCACTGAAGACGAGACGAACGAGAGAGGGAAAAACGTAAAGAACGATGAGAGATTTTCCTGTAGGAGCGGGCCCTGCCCGCGATTTCGCGCGCAGGGCGCGCTCCTACGGGTGAATCCGGAGGTGGGCATGGCGTAGGAGCGGATCTTATCCGCGAATCGCGCCGGTGGTTCCGGCTATCGCGGACAAGGTCCGCTCCTACACCGTCGGTACCCGCAACATCATCCTACGAAGAGCGGTTACCTCAGATATCCCACTCCAGGTTGAGCGAGAAGTTGCGGCCCGGCTGGGTCAGGCGGTCGAGGTTGGCCGGGGCCAGCACCGCGGCCTCGCCGACGCTGTCGTAGCCGCGCACGTCGTCCCACAGCCAGTACTTCTTGTCGGTGAGGTTGTACACGCCGGCGTTCAGCGTCAGGTCGTCGGTCAGCTTGTAGTAGGCGGTCAGGTCGAGGATGCCGAAGCCGGGGGTCTTGAACTGGCTGCTGGTGCCGTCCGGGGCGTTGAAGGTGGTGTCGTCGACGCGGTCCTTGCGCTTGACCAGGGTCCAGTTCAGTAGGCCGCCGTAGACCTGGCCGGGGGCGTCGTAGCCCAGGCCGAACACGCCGGTCAGCGGGTTGACGCTGTTGATCGGCTCGCCGGTGTCCTTGTTGCGGCCGTAGGCGTAGGCCACCGAGCCCTTGGTGTAGAGGCCCTGGGGCGCGCCGAACGGGGCCAGTTCCAGGCGGCCCTTGAGCTCCACGCCCTTGATGATGGCGTGCTTGATGTTGTTGCTCTGGAAGGTGACCTCGTTGTAGCCGGCGGTGATGGCGTCCTCGTTGATGAAGTCGCGGTACTTGTTGTAGAACACCGAGACGTCGAAGGTGCCGACGTCGAAGGTGCCGCGCAGGCCGGTCTCGTAGCTCTGGCTGCGCTCCGGGTCGAGGTCCGGGTTGGGTTCGACGCGGTAGCCGCTGGTGGGGTTGTCGAAGCGGCCGTACAGGGCCTTGGCGGTCGGGGTGCGGAAGCCCTGGGCGTACTGGCCGTACCACAGGTAGTTGTCGTCGAAGGCGTAGGTCACGCCGAGCTTGGGCGAGAGCTGGTGCCAGGTCTTGTCCTCGCTGCTGACCTCGCCGTCGCCGCTCTGGTCCGCGGTGTTGAGGAACTCCTCGGTGATGTGCGGCTTCAGCCGGGTGTAGTCGTAGCGCAGGCCGGGCAGGAAGGTCCAGGCGTTCCAGCGGATCTCGTCCTGGGCGAACAGGCCGTAGGTGTCGATGGTCGGGTCCGGGAAGTCGCTGCTGCGCGCCAGCACGTCGCTGGCGCTGGTGGCGCCGACGGCGCTGCAGCCGCGGCCCACCGCCAGGCAGGTGCCGTTGCCTTCGCGGTAGCCGGTGACCTTCTGCCGCTTGAGGTTGGTGCCGTAGGTCAGCAGATGGTCGGTCTGGCCCAGCTCGAAGCTCTTGTCCAGCTGCAGGTCGAACACCCACTGGCGTTCCTTGTAAAGGGTGTCGCGGGTGCGCAGGACCTGGCGGGTGATGGGGTAGTAGAACTCCTCGGTGCCCTGTTCGGTCTTCGCCACCTGGTAGTTGAAGGTCCACTTGGCGTGGTCGGCCAGCGCGCTGTCGAGCAGGAACTGGTGGTCCAGGCCGAAGCGCTCGCGGGTGATGGTGTCGTTGGCCTTGCGCCACTGGTACATGCCGCCGGGCAGCACGCTGTCGGGGATGGTCGGCGCGCCGTTGAAGTAGGGGCCGCCGTAGGCGCTCTTCTGGTCGGAGTCGACGTCGTCCTTGTAGTGCTCGTAGGTCAGGCCGAAGCGCGAGCCTTCGGCGTAGTTCCAGCCCAGCTTGGCCAGCACGTTGGTGGTGCGCACGTCCTCGGGGTTGGCCTCGGTGCGGGAGAGGCCGGTGCCGCCGTGGCTGCCGTAGGACTCGGTCTCGTGGCCGTTGCGCTGGCTGACGTGGAGCAGGGCGTCGAAGTCGTCGTGGCGGCCGGCGACGGTGGCGGAGGTCAGCCAGCTGTCGTCGGCCGAGCTGTAGCCGGCCTTCAGGCGCGCGCCGACGTCCTTGCCGTCCTTGATGATGTCGTCCGGGTCGAGGGTGAAGTAGCTCACCGCGCCGCCGATGGCGTTGCTGCCGTACAGCGCCGAGGCCGGGCCGCGGAGGATTTCCACGCGCTTGACGATCTCCGGGTCGACGTAGTTGCGCTCGGTCTGGGCATAGGGGCCGTTGAAGAAGGAGCCGGGGATCTCGACGCCGTCGACCTGCGTCAGCACGCGGTCGCCGTCGATGCCGCGGATGTTGTAGCCGGTGATGCCCGAGCGCTGGCCGGTGCCGCCGACGCTGACGCCCGGCTCGTCGCGCACCAGGTCCTTGATGCTGTTGACGTTGTTGCGGTCCAGGTCGGTGCGGCTGCGCACGCTGACGCTGTTCGGCACCTCGTTGACGTTCTGCGCCTGGCGGGTGGCGGTGACGGTCTGCGGTTGCAGCTCGATGGCGCGGGCGCCCGGGGTGCGGAACAGCACGACGTTGCGTTCGGAGACCTGGCGGTAGTCCAGGCCGCTGCCGGCCAGCAGGCGCTTGAGCGCCTGCTCGGCGCCCAGGCGGCCGGTGACGCCGGGGGAGGTGACGCCGCTGGCCAGTTCCGCCGGCAGGGCCACCTGCCAGCCGGTGACCGAGCTGAAGGCATTCAGCGCGCCGGCCAGCGGCTGGCGCTCGATGGCGAAGCGGTAGCCGGCCTGGGCCTGGCTGCTGGGTTCGGCGGCCTGGGCGCTGACGGCGGGCGCGGCGGCCAGGGCGATGGACAGTGCCAGCAGCGAAAGGCTGGCCGGTGCGCGCAGGCGATGCAGGGTGGAGCGTCGGGCGTGAGGGATCATCGAGGGCTCTCTTCTGAGTGTCGTCGCATTAAAAATGCGAATCAGTTGCATTGGCATCTGACGAAACGATCGAGGCCTCGGGATCGCGTAAAAATAATTTTTGGGGAATCGGGAGCCCGACCGTAGGGCGGATGACCGTTCGCGGTTATCCGCCGCTGGCCCATGCACCGAGGCCCACGAACAGCGGCGGATAACGCCGTAGGCGTTATGCGCCCTACGAGTTAGCGGGAATTACAAGGACTACACCTGACCTCGCTCCCGCTCGGGACGGCCCCCTCTCCCGCTTGCGGGAGAGGGTTGGGGAGAGGGCGCTCCTACAAGGGCGAGGGCAGGCGGGGTTCAGAACCCCAGCAACTGCCCCACCTGGTCCCCCTGCGGGTTGTCGCTGCGGCTCACCAGCGCGTAGTTGTAGTCGCCCTGGCTCCAGTAGCGCGTCAGCAGCTCGCCGTCCTGCCGCTGGCCGTGGGGCAGCAGGAGGTGGCCGGGGCCCGGCGGGCGGATGAAGAAGCTCAGGCGGTGGCCCTGGGCGTCTTCGTATATCACCAGCGCCGCCGCGCCCTGCTCGGTGGCCAGCAGGCGCGCGCCGACGGTGCGCAGGCCCAGGCGGTCGAGGTCGGAGGGCAGGCTGGCGTTCTCCAGGTAGCGGCCGAGCCAGTTGCGCACGTTCTCGCCGGCCCGGGTATCCAGCGGCGCGCTGCTGCCGTTGGCGGCGAACAGGCGGTAGGCCTGCACCGCGTCCTCCATCGGCTTGCCGTGCCGGACCAGGCTCATCTCGCGGGCCTGCCAGCCGCCCAGGCTGCCCACGCCCAGGGCCACCAGCAGGGCGGCGGCGACGGCCAGGCGGGCGTGGCGGCGTTCGCGCAGGCGGCGGCGGATGTGCGCCGGGTCCAGCGCCGCGCCGGCCGGCGGCAGGGGGCGGCTGGCCAGGGCGGCGCGCAGGTGCTGGGCGTCCTGTTTCCAGCCCTCGACGCGGCGGGCGTCCTGCGGGTGGCTGGCCAGCCAGGCCTCGATCCACTGCCGGCGCTCGGCGTCCAGCTGGCCGTCGACGTAGGCGTGCAGGTCGCTTTCGGTAGGAGTCAGTTCGCTCATTTGAGTACCCGTAGGGAAGGGGCGCCGCCACTGCCTTCGCTGAGCGCGCGCAGGGCCTGGCGTGCGCGCGACAGGCGCGACATCACGGTGCCGATGGGGATCTGCAGGGCCTCGCCGACCTCGCGGTAGCTCAGCCCCTCGACGCTGACCAGGGTGAGCAGGGCGCGCTGTTCGGCCGGCAGGCGTTCGAAGGCCTCCAGGGTGGACTGGGCGCTGACGATGTCCTCGGTGGAGGGGCTGTGTTCGTCCGCGCCGCCGAACAGCGAGAGGATGCGCGCATAGCGGCGGGCGCGGCGCTGGCCGTCGACGAACAGGCGGTAGAGGATGGCGAACAGCCAGGCGCGCAGGTCGCCGTCGCCGCGCTTGCCGCCCCAGGCCGACAGGGCCTTTTCCAGGGTGGCCTGGACCAGGTCGTCGGCGCTGGCCGCGTGGCGCGTCAGGGAGAGCGCGAAGCGCCGCAGGCGCGGCAGCAGTTCGCGCAGTTGCTGGTCATCCAGTTCGTTCATCGCACCGCGGCCGTCGGCCGTCTCCGTGGTTCGTCGAGCCCGTGGGACGAGCCTGCGGGCAGTTTATTCCACCGCCGATCGGCCTTGCGGCGGATTTTCCGTGCCGGGAATAACCGGGCGCCTGGGACGTCGTACGGGCTCATCGAACGCAGCCCAACGAGGACGCCCCATGACCCAACCCGACTCGGCGCCGCCGAACCTGCCCCTGCGCCTGGCGGCCATCGCCCTGGCGGTGGGCGGCCTGGCCGCCGCCTTCGCCTACGCCGCCGGCTGGATCGGCCCGCAGCGCCTGACCCCGGCGCGCCTGGTGGACAGCCTGGAGCGCAACGCCGGCGTCTACCCGGCCTACCGCCGCAACCACGCCAAGGGCCTGTGCGTGGTCGGCCATTTCGACAGCAACGGCGCCGGCGGCGAAGTTTCCCGCGCCGCGCTGTTCGCCCCGGGCAGCGTGCCGGTGGTGGGGCGCCTGGCCATCCCCGGCGGCAACCCGGCCGCCAGCGACGGCGCCGCGCCGATCCGCAGCCTGGCCCTGCGCTTCCTGCCCGGGCACGGCGGCGAATGGCGCACCGGCATGAACGCCATGCCGGTGTTCGTGGTGAACAGCGTGCAGGGCTTCTACGCGCTGCAACAGGCCTCGCAGCCGCAGCCGGGCAGCGGCAAGCCCGACCCGGCGAAGCTGGCCGCGTTCTTCCAGGCGCACCCGGAGACCGCCGCCTTCCGCGAATGGGTGAAGCGTTCCACGCCCTCGTCCAGCTATGCCAACAGCGCCTACTACGGCCTCAACGCCTTCCTCCTGGTGGACGGGCAGGGCCGCGAGCACCCGGTGCGCTGGTCGGTGCAGCCGGAGGCGCCGTACCAGCCGATCAGCGCCGAGCAGCGCGGCGAGGCCGACTTCCTCGCCGCCGAGCTGCAGCAGCGCCTGGCCCGGGGGCCGCTGAAGTGGCGCCTGCAGCTGACCCTCGGCGAGCCCGGCGACTCCACCGCCGACGCCACCCGCGCCTGGCCGGCGCAGCGCCGCAGCATCGATGCCGGCGAGCTGGTCATCGAACGCGCGCTGCTCGAGCAGGGCGGGCCCTGCCAGGACGTCAACTACGACCCGCTGGTGCTCCCCGACGGCATCCGCGCCTCCGACGACCCGCTGCTGAGCGCGCGCTCGGCGGCCTATTCGGAGTCCTTCAACCGCCGTACCCGCGAACAGGCCGCCCTGCCGGCCAGGGAGCCGCAGCCGTGAACGCCGAACCCCGCTACTTCCCCTTGCCGTTGCGCATCCTGCACTGGCTGATGGCGCCGCTGGTGATCGCCATGCTGCTGATCGGCCTGGCCATGGTCGCCAGCGCATCGCCCGCCCACGCCACCCTGGTGGCGATCCACAAGCCCCTGGGCGCGGCCCTGCTGGTGCTGGTGCTGCTGCGCCTGGCCATCCGCCTGAGCGGCCGGGTGCCGCCGCTGCCGCGGGCGATGCCGCGCTGGCAGCAACGCCTGGCCCATGCCTCGCACTACCTGCTGTACACGTTGCTGGTCCTGCAGCCGCTGGTGGGCTGGACCATGCAGTCGGCCGGCGGCTACCCGGTGGTGCTGTTCGAAGGTCACGAGCTGCCGGCCCTGGTCGATCCGTCGGTGTGGCTGCACAGCGTGCTGCGCAGCGCCCACAGCCTGATCGCCTACCTGTTGATGGCGACCATCCTGCTGCACCTGGCGGCCGCCCTGTTCCATGGCCTGGTGCGCCGCGACGCGGTGCTGCCCAGCATGACCGGCGGCCGCCTGCCGGCCGACGCCCCGGGAGAACGTCCATGAACATCCGCCCCCTCAAGCCCGTCCTGCTCGTCCTGGCCGCTACCCGGCCGCCTTCGCCGGCGAGGCCGGCGAGGCGCGTGCCGGCCCGCGTTCACTGCCGCTGCGCGCTGCCTTCGACCACGGTGACGGTGGCGGTGGTGCCGGCGCGCAGGCGGTCGCGGCCGGCGTAGGCCGGGTCCACGGCGATGCGCACCGGGATGCGCTGGGCCAGCTTGACCCAGGTGTAGCTGGGGTTGATGTTGGCCAGCAGGCGGTTGCCGGGGGCGTTCTCGCGGTCGGTGATGGCGAAGGCGATGCTCTGCACCCGGCCTTCGAAGCGCTCGCCGCTCATCAGTTCGATGCGCACCCGGTCGCCCTCGTGGATGCGCGGCAGCTTGGTTTCCTCGAAGTAGCCGCCGACGTAGAAGGAGTCGCTGTCCACCAGCGCCAGCAGTGGCGCGCCGGCGCTGGCGAAGTCGCCGGCGCGGGTCAGCAGGTTGGTCACGTAGCCGTTCACCGGGGCGTAGACGCGGGTTCGCTCCAGGTCCACCCGGGCCTGCTGCAGGGCGGTCTCGGCGAGGTGCACCTGGGCCTCGGCCAGGCCCAGGTTGGCCTGCTCGCGCACCAGCTGGGCCTGCGCCACCGAGACGTCGGTGTTGGCTTTCTCCCATTCCTCGGCGGAGATCGCCGAGCGCGCCTTGAGCGCGCGGCGGCGGTATTCCTCGCTCTGCCGCTGGCGCAGCAGCGCCTGGTTGGCGGCGATGGAGGCCCGGGACTGGCCGAGCGCGGCCCTGGCCACCGCCACCGCGCGCTCGGCGTGCTGCACCGCCAGGGCGTAGCGCTCGGGGTCGATGCGCAGCAGCAGGTCGCCCTTGTTCACGTGCTGGTTGTCCTGCACGCGCAGCTCGACGATGCGCCCGGAGACGTCCGCCGCCAGGCTCACCACGTCGGCGCGCACGCGGGCGTCGCGGGTCCAGGGGGCGCGGGTGTAGTAGCTCCAGGCGTAGCTGCCCAGGACCACGGCCAGCAGCACCACGGCCAGGGTGAGGAGCGGCGGCAACAGCTTGCGTAGCGAACCCATGTCAGTGCAGCGCTCCCATCAGCAGGACCAGGCCGGCGCAGAGGCAGGCGTAGAGGGCGCCCTCGAACAGCGCCTCGTGCCACACCAGGCGCATCACGCCGATGCGCCGCAGCAGCCAGTCCAGGGCGATGAACAGGGGTAGGGCGAGGATCAGCGCCTGGGCGACGGGGGGCAGGTAGACGCCGCCGATCTCGAAGTCAGTGGGCATGCAGGTTCTCCCGCGTGGCTTGCAGGGGGGACGGGGGTTCGCCGAGCAGGTCGCGGTAGCGCTCCAGCAGGGCGGCGGCGATCAGCAGCGACACGGCGCTGGCGAACAGGGGCCGCAGGGCCAGGCCAGGGGCGGTTTCGCGTTCGGCGTGAAAGGCGTCCAGGCGCTCGCTCAGGCCGGGCAGGCGCGGCAGCAGCTCGTCCAGGCCACGGCGTGGCGGCTGCGCCAGCGCCTCGGCGAGGTCGTCCAGGCACTGCGCCAGGGGCGCGCGGAAGTCCGCCGGCAACCCCGGGGCCAGGGCCTCGCGGCGCAGCTGGTGCAGCACCACGCCGAGGGTCATGCACGCCAGGGTGCATTCGAAGCGCCGCGCCGACAGCGCCTCGCGCGCCGCCGGCAGCAGCCCGAGCATGTTCGCCAGGCGGTCCACCAGGCGGCTCTCGAAACTGAAGCGGTGCGCCTCGTCGGGCCGGGCCAGCAGCACCTGGCGCACCTCGTCGCGGCTCTGCAGGAACAGCCGGCGGATGCGCGCGTCCGGGGCGAAGGGGAAGATGCAGGCGTAGGCCAGCAGCGACAGGCCGGTGGCGAAGGCGTAGCCGCCGGCGAACTCGAACCACTGGATGGCGTCGTTGAACCAGACGCCCTGGTTCTGCGGCCCGACCATGAGGAAGCTGGTCAGCCCCAGGCCGATGGCGATGCCGGCGGTCTGCGGGCTGTACAGGCCGATGGCGACCAGGTACAGCAGCGGCGCGAGCAGCAGCGCCAGCATCTCGAAGTCGGCCACCGTCGGCAGGCCGAGGAACAGCAGCAGCGCCGAGGCCAGGAAGGCCAGCAGCAGGCCGCGCAGGTAGTTCTGGCAGGCCGCCAGCGGCCGCGGGAAGGTGGCCAGCAGGGAGCAGAGGATGGCCACCAGGATCAATCCGCCGCGGGCGCCGTCCCAGGCCGTCTCGACCCACACCAGCGCGCCCAGGCTCAGCGCCAGGAAGGCGCGCACCCCGTTCATCAGCGCCAGGCGGTAGTCCAGGTGCAGGGCCTGGGCGCGGCCCTGGTGCACCGCGCAGCTGCCCGGGCGGCCCTCGCGGATGGCCTCGGCCAGCTCCAGCATTTCGTCCAGCTGCTGCATCAGCCGCGCCTGCTCGTAGCGCAGGCCCCAGGCCAGCGAACGCAGGGCGGCGGGCAGGCCGTCGGCGAGCTGCTCGACTTCGCTGGCGGCGTTGTCGAAGCG
Source organism: Pseudomonas delhiensis (assembly GCF_900187975.1). Taxonomy (GTDB): domain Bacteria; phylum Pseudomonadota; class Gammaproteobacteria; order Pseudomonadales; family Pseudomonadaceae; genus Pseudomonas; species Pseudomonas delhiensis. The sequence continues at coordinate 37,673 of NZ_FZPC01000014.1, forward strand.
CCGGCGCAGCCGGGTGATGCGCTTGCGGCTGGCGGCGGGCAGGGCGTTGCCGTGGCGCGCCAGTTCTTCCAGGCAGGCCAGCTCGTCCTCGCGCAGGCGCTGCACGGCCGGCGGCAGCGGGCCGTCCAGGCGTTGCAGGACGAGCGTGCGCTGGCGGTGCAGGATGGCCAGGCGCGAGGTCATCAGCACCAGCTGGTTGCCCAGCAGCTGCACCAGGCCGTCGACGCTGCGCAGGCGCGGGGCGTCGAAGTAGAGGTGGCGGCGCAAGCCTTCCAGGGCGCCGATCTCGCCCAGCAGCTGCATCTGCCGGCGGCGGAAGTCTTCCTCCGGTTCCTGCGCGCGCACCGCCGCGGCGGCATGCACGGCGATCAGCCGCAGCAGCACGTCGACCTTGGCGAAGTAGCCGCGCGCCACGCCTTCGGGGCGGGCGAAGAACAGGCTGACCAGGGTCACGCAGGCCACCCCCAGCAGCGTCTCGGTGACCCGCGTGATGGCCAGGCCGTAGGTGCCCTGCGGGTCGGGCTGGGCCAGCAGCGCCACTATCACCGCGGTGAAGCCGGCGAGCACGAAGGCATGGGAATGGGTGTAGCGCAGCAGGGTGCCGCCGGCGGTGCACAGCCCCAGCCACAGCGCCAGGGTGAGCAGGAAGGGCAGCGGCGCCTGGGGGAACAGCGCCATGACGCCCACCGCCACCGCGCCGCCGAGGGTGGTGCCCAGCACCTGGGCGAAGCTCTTCTGCAGGGTCATGCCGGCCAGCGGCTGGCTGATGATGACCACCGTCATGCTCGCCCACTTGGGTTGGTCGAGGTCGAGCAGGAAGGCCAGGTACAGCGTCAGCAGCCCGGCCAGCACGGTGCGCAGGGCGAACAGCAGGCTGTCGGCCGTGGGCTGCAGCAAGGCGCGGAGGTAGACGAGCAGGGGTTGCATGCCGGCTCCGGGGCGGCTGGGGAACCCCTTCAGTCTGGCCCAGGCGGCGGATTTTGCCGGCCGGCTTCAGCGCAGCCGGCTGTCGATGTGGATTTCACCGCTGAGCAGCTTGTGCACCGGGCAGGCGTTGGCGATCTCCAGCAGGCGCTGGCGCTGGGCGTCGTCCAGCGCGCCGTTCAGGTCGATGTCGCGGGCGATGCGGCTGTTGCCGGGCTTCTCCTGGCTCAGCGCGAGTTGCACCTGGATGCCGTCCAGCGGCCACTGCTTGCGCCGCGCGTACATGGCCAGGGTGATGGCGGTGCAGGCGCCCAGGGACGACAGCAGCAGTTGGAAGGGCGCCGGCCCCTGGTTGCCGCCGCCCAGTTCGGCGGGCTCGTCGGCCAGCCACTGGTGCAGGCCGTCGGACAGGCTGACCTGGTAGGGAATGCCGGCGTGGCTGGCGGTGACGGTGGCGTCGCTCATGGCAAGGCTCCTTGGCCTGGATGGGTGGCTTGGGAGTCTAACCGCCCAGCGCCTCGGCGCGCAGTGCGTTGAAAGTAGCCTCTACTTCGTCGTTGGGACGGCCCAGCCCCGCCAGCAGCGAGGCGCGTGCCGTGTCTACCTTTTGTTGCAGATACTCGTCGTATTCGTCGAGCCGCGTCTGCTCGGTTGGTGGTGCAGCAACGGCGGGCGATTCGGTCTTCGTCTTTGCGTTCATCGCTCATTTCCAGGTGGGCCAGGAAGCGTTCGCATTCTGCCTGGTAGCTAGCTGCGCTGTCAGGCCCCCCGCGCCTGCTGCAAGCGGATGTGCCGCCGCGCGCTGCGCGCCAGGCGGATGCCCAGCAGGATGGCCGCGCAGGTCAGGCCGACGATCAGCCCCTCCCACAGCCCGCGCGGGCCGGTGGGTTGTTGGAACCAGTCGGTGAGGCCGAGGCTGTAGCCCACCGGCAGGCCGATGCCCCAGTAGGCGAACAGGGTGATGATCATGGTCGCGCGGGTGTCCTGGTAGCCGCGCAGGGCGCCGGCGGCGGTGACCTGCAGGCCGTCGGAGAACTGGAACAGCGCCGAGTACACCAGCAGCGCGGCGGCCAGGGCCAGCACCTCGGGGTCGCGGGTGTAGAGCGCGGCGATGTGCTCGCGGAACAGCAGCATGGCGCTGGCCGAGATGGCCGCCCAGGCCAGCGCCGTGGCCATCCCTGTGCCGGCGGAGAAGCGCGCGTCGCGCGGGCGGCTGGCGCCCAGGGCCTGGCCGACGCGCACGGTCACCGCCATGGCCAGGGCGTAGGGGATCATGAAGGCCAGGGCGCTGATGTTCAGGGCGATCTGGTGGCCGGCCACGACCTTCTCGCCCAGCTCGCCGATCAGCAGGGCGATCACCGAGAAGATGCTCGACTCGGCGAAGATGGCGATGCCGATGGGCAGGCCGACGCTGACCAGGGCGCCGATCACCTTGCGGTCGGGCCGCTCCCAGCGGGCGAACAGGGCGCTGGGCTTGTACACCCGGGCGCTGTTCACCCACCCCAGCATACCCAGCAGCATGAACCACATCACCGTGCCGGTGGCCCAGCCGCAGCCGGCGCCGCCCAGGGCGGGGAAGCCCAGGTGGCCGTATATCAGCACGTAGTTGAGGGGGATGTTCAGCAGCAGCCCGCAGATGCCCAGCACCATGCTCGGCCGGGTGCGTCCCAGGCCGTCGCTGAAGCAGCGCAGCACGTGGTACAGGGCCACCGCCGGCAGGCCGCAGGCGATGCCGCGCAGGTAGAAGCGGCTGGGTTCGATCAGCGCATCCTCGACCTTCATCGCCCGCAGGATGGGCTCGGAGAGGAACCACAGCGCGGCCGCCGCCAGCGGCCCCACCAGCAGCGCCAGCCACAGCGCCTGGCGCACCAGCGGGCCGGTGCCGGGCTGGTCGCCGGCGCCGAAGCGCTGGGCGACCTTGGCGGTGGTGGCCAGCAGGGTGCCGGTCATCAGCAGGAACACCGGGATCCAGATGGAGTTGCCCAGGGCCACCGCGGCCAGGTCGCGCGGGCCGACGCGGCCGGCCATGACGGCGTCGACGAAGCCCATGGCGGTGGTGGCCAGCTGGGCGATCATGATGGGCGCGGCGAGGGTGAGCAGCTCCCTGAGTTCGGTGGCGATGCGCCGTCCGCGCGAGACGGGCTGGGCAATGGCAGTCACGGCTGTCCTTGGCTGAGCGTACGTGGGGAAGCCGGCCAGTCTATCGCCTGACGCCATGGTCAGGAAAGCGCCGCGCACGCGGGCCGCGACCCCCGGCCGTGGCGCTGGTAAAGTGACGGGAATCATCCGTAGGCGCTTTCCTCACAGGAGCTTTGCCCATGCGCATCCTTGCCGACGAGAACATTCCCCTGGCCGAGGCCTTCTTCGGCGCCCAGGGCGAGATCCGCCGCCTGCCCGGGCGCGCCATCGACCGCGCCGCCCTGGACGACGCCGAGGTGCTGCTGGTGCGCTCGGTGACCCAGGTCGACCGCGAGTTGCTGGAAGGCAGCGCGGTACGCTTCGTCGGCACTTGCACCATCGGCACCGACCATCTGGACCTGGGCTACTTCGCCGAGGCTGGCATCGCCTGGTCCAGCGCGCCGGGCTGCAACGCCCGCGGCGTGGTGGACTGGGTGCTGGGCAGCCTGCTGGCGCTGGCCGAAGCCCACGGCGCGGACCTGGCCAGGCGCCGCTACGGCGTGGTCGGCGCCGGCCAGGTCGGCGGGCGCCTGGTGGACGTGCTGCGCGGCCTGGGCTGGGACGTGCGGGTGTGCGACCCGCCGCGGCAGGCCGCCGAGGGCGGCGACTTCGTCAGCCTGGAGGAGATCGTCCACGAGTGCGACGTGATCAGCCTGCACACGCCGCTGACCAGCATGGGCGCGCACATGACCCGCCACCTGATCGACGCCGAGCGCCTGGCCCACCTGCGCCCCGGCACCTGGCTGCTAAACGCCAGCCGCGGCGCGGTGGTGGACAACCTGGCGCTGCGCCAGCGCCTGGAGAGCGGCGCCGCCCTCGACGTGGCGCTGGACGTCTGGGAGGGCGAGCCCCAGGCCGACCCCGAGCTGGCCCAGCTGTGCCGCATCGCCACCCCGCACATCGCCGGCTACAGCCTGGACGGCAAGTTGCGCGGCACCGCGCAGATCTACGAGGCCTTCTGCGCCTGGCGCGGCATCGAGCCCAGCGTGCAGCTGGACGACCTGCTGCCGGCGCAATGGCTGATGGAACTGGGCCTGGGCGAGGACTGCGCGCCGGACTGGGCGCTGGGCCTGCTGTGCCGCGCGGTGTACGACCCGCGTGGCGACGACGCGGCCTTCCGCCGTAGCCTGGTGGGCGGCGCCGAAGCGCGCCGCGAGGCCTTCGATGCGCTGCGCAAGCATTACCCGCCGCGCCGCGAGATCACCGGCCTGTGGGTGGACATCCAGGGCGAGGCGCCGGCGCTGGAACGCCTGGTGCGGGCGCTGGGCGCCAACCGGGTGGGCGAGTAGGCGAGACGGGGAAGAGGGCCCGCCGCGGGCGCGGCGGGCCGGAGGGGCTCAGCGCGCGCGCTTTTGCACGCAGCTGCCCTCCAGTTCGCGGCAGGCGCGCTGGATCATGTCTTCGGTGATGGGTATTTCGCGGCCCTGGGCGTCGATGATCGAGCCGCCCACCGGCTGGTCCGGGGTCGGCCGCGGGGGTTCGCGACGTGGGGCGTTGTCGTGGGTCGGGTGCGAGCTCATGGCCAAACTCCTCATCGAAAGCTGCTGCAGTCTAGGCAGAATCACATGAAGTCCCGGTGACAGCGCAGCGCACGCCGGGCGAAACGACCGCCATGGCCGCGGGCGCAAGCCGGGCGGCGGGGCGGTGAATGCTTGTTATGAGCCGGTCCCTCCCGGACCTGGTATCCGTGGGAAAGTCCCTTGAGGTTGAGTATGGACGGATTTCACCTGGGCCTGATCGTCAATCCGCTGGCCGGTATCGGCGGCGCCGCCGCGCTCAAGGGCAGCGATGGCGTCGCCGAACGGGCCCTGGCGCTGGGGGCCGCGCCGCGCGCGGCCGAGCGTACCCGCCAGGCCCTGGAGGTGCTGCTGCCGCTGCGCGAGCGCCTGCGCTGGCTGACCTTCCCGGGACCGATGGGCGGCGACCTGCTGGCCGAGCTGGGCTTCCGCTTCGAGGTGGTCGGCGAGCTGGCAGGCGAGCGCACCAGCGCCGCGGACACTCGCCGCGCCGTGACCCTGCTGCAGGACGCCGGGGTGGCGCTGATCCTCTTCGCCGGCGGCGACGGCACCGCCCGCGACGTCGCCGCGGTGGCGCGCGAGGGCCAGCCGGTGCTGGGCATCCCGGCCGGGGTGAAGATCCATTCCGGGGTCTACGCGGTCAGCCCGCGGGCGGCCGGCGAGCTGGCCCGGCGCCTGGTGGAGGGCGGCCTGGTGCGCCTGGCCCAGGGCGAGGTGCGCGACCTCGACGAGGCGGCGCTGCGCGAGGGCAGGGTGGCGGCGCGCTGGTACGCCGAGCTGACGGTGCCGGAGGAAGGCAGCTTCATGCAGCACGTGAAGCAGGCCGGGGTGGAGACCGAGGAACTGGTGCTGGCCGACATCGCCGACTGGCTGCGCGACACCTGGGAGGACGACGTGCGCTACGTCTTCGGCCCCGGCTCGACGCTGCACGGCCTGGCCCGCGAGCTGGGCCTGGAGACCACGCTGCTGGGCGTGGACGTGATCGAGAACGGCGAGGTGATCGCCCGCGACGTCACCGAGCAGCAATTGTTCGAACTGGTGGACGACTACCCCAGCTGGCTGCTGGTGACGGTGATCGGCGGCCAGGGCCACGTGATCGGCCGCGGCAACCAGCAGATCAGCCCGCGGGTGCTGCGCGCCATCGGCCTGGAACGCCTGCGGGTGGTGGCCACCAAGCGCAAGCTCGGCACCCTGGAGGGCCGGCCGCTGCTGGTGGACAGCGGCGACCCGCAGCTGGACGCGAGCTTCCCCGACGTGCTGCGGGTCTGGGCCGGCTACAAGGAAGAGCTGCTCTACCCGTTGGCCGAGGCGCTGTAGCCGCCCAGGCCGAGGAAGCGCGCCAGCGGGGCGATGCGCGACAGCAGGCAGCGCTCCAGCAGCCAGACCAGCAGCGACGCCCCCAGCAGCGGCAGGTACAGCCCCAGCAGCACCAGCACGGCGAGGGCCAGTGCCGGGTAGCGGGCGCCTGCCATGGCCACCGGCGCGCCCAGCACACCTTGCGGCCGGCGCCGCCACCAGAGCACCAGGGCGCTGAGCGCCAGGCAGACCAGCCCCAGGGTGGTGAACAGGCCGAGCAGTTGGTTGGCCACGCCGAACAGCTGGCCCTCGTGGGCCGCCACGCCATAGCCGATGACGCGGTCCAGCAGCGGCCGCTGGACGAAGTCCACGCGCTCGAGCACTGCGCCGGTCTGCCCGTCCAGCACCAGGTTGACGCGCTGCGGGCGGTTGGCCGCGTCCGAACGCGCCGTCCACCGCGGCGCCATGGCCGAGGGCGGCGCCAGCAGCACGGGGTAGGGCAGGTCCAGCGCCTGCACGGTCGGCAGCATGCGGTCCAGGGCGGTGTAGTCCGGTGCCGGCGGCGGCATGCCGGGCATGGCGTGGTGCATCATGCCCGGCATGTTGGCGTGCTCGTCCGCCGGGGCGGCGTTCTGCGCGCGGCGCTGGGCCATTTCCGAGGCGCGGCCGGTGGTCCAGTCCTGTTGCACCGTCTGCCTGGCCACCCATTGGCGGACGTCCTTGAGCGCACCGCCCCAGAAGGTTGCCCAGGGCAGGCCGCTGAGGATCAGCAGCAGGGCGAACAGCGACACCCAGAACCCGGTCACCCCGTGCAAGTCGCGCCAGAACAGGCGCCCGCGCTGGCCCAGGCGCGGGTAGAGCACCCCGCCCAGGCGCGTGCCGCGCGGCCACCAGAGGTACAGGCCGGTCACCAGCAACAGCACCGTCCAGCAGGCGGCCAGCTCCACCAGGTAGGAACCGGTGCTGCCCATCAGCAACTCGCCGTGCAGGTGGAACAGCTGGCGGCTGAAGCGCTGGTCCTCGGCCACCCGGTGCAGCACCCGGGCATCGGTCGGGTCGACGTAGACGCGGTACAGCCCCTCGCCGCTGCCGACCAGCACCTGCGCCGCATCGCGCGGGCCATCGGGCAACTGGTAGGCGTTCAGTCGCGCGCCGGGCACGGCGGCCAGGGCTGCGCGCACCTGTTCGCTGACCGGCAGCCGCGCGGCGGCCGCGTCTACCTGGTTGTAGGGGCTGTCGAGCAGGGCGTCGATCTGCGGGCGGAACAGGTAGACCGAGCCGGTCAGCGACAGGGCGAGGACGAACGGGATGCAGAACAGGCCTGCATAGAAGTGCCAGCGCCAGATCAGGCGGTACAGCGCGGCGCGGTTGGCTGGTTGCATGGCGGGCCTCAGTAGTCGTAGCTCAGGCCGAGGAAGGCCGTGCGCTGCGGGTAGGGGTGGCTGACGTAGTACTTCTCGTTGCCCAGGTTGTCGATCCCGGCCGAGGCGGTGAGGTGCTCGTCGATGCGGTAGCTGGCCTTGACGTCGAACACGCTGTAGCGGCTGATGCCGCCGTAGGTGTCGTGGTTGTCGTCGGTGTTCAGCAGGGTGCCGTAGGCGGCGCTGGAATAGCGGTAGCCCAGGGCATAGGTCAGGCGCGAATCCTGGTGGTAGACCGCGGACAGGCGCGCCCGCCAGCGCGGGATGCGCGGGTAGTCGTTGCCCTCGGCGGCGGGGGTCGGCTGGTCCTCGAGGATTTCCGCCTGGGTCCAGGTCAGGCTGGCGGACAGGTCCAGGCCGGGCAGGCCGACGTCCCTGGCGTCCAGCGCGCTCTCGATGCCGCGCAGGCGCGCGCGGTCGATGTTGGCGATGCGGGTGACGTTGGGGCTGACGCTGGTGTCGGTCTGCGAGAACAGCGCGTCGTGGCGTTCCTCCTGGAACAGCGAGACGCGCAGCAGGTAGCGGTCCCAGCCGTACTGGGTGGTCCAGTCGAAGGAACGCACGTCCTCGGGCTTCAGGTCCGGGTTGTTCTGCACCAGCTGGGTGCCGCTGCTGATCTGCTGGAACAGCTCGCCCACGGTCGGGTAGCGCACCGCGCGGCCATAGGAGAAGCGCGTCTGCAGGGCGTCGGTGATGTCGAAGGCCAGCGCCGCCTTGGGCGAGATGTCGTTGCGCTGCTGGTCGTCGTAGTGGGCCACCTGGGGCGTGGTGGTGACGTCGCGGTTGAAGCCGTCGAAGGCTTCCCAGTGCTCGGCGCGGGCGCCCAGGGTCAGCGTCCAGCGCGGGGCGAACTTCCAGGCGTCCTGCAGGTACAGCGCCTGGGTGCGCGTCTCGCCGCCGGAGGCCGCGACCTTGGCGCCGTCGCCGCCGGACTTCCAGTCGTCCAGCTGGTAGGTGCGCTGCTTCAGCAGGTAGTCGTCGATGTGGTAGCCGAAGGTCAGCTCGTGCGCGTCGGGGCGCCAGGTGCCGCGCAGTTCGCCGGTCTGCCAGCCGGTGCCGTCCTGCACCTGGCGGGTGCCGGCCAGGCTCTGGCCGTAGTTGGAGGCGGTGCGGGTGGCCGAATCCAGGTAGCGGTAGTCGCTGAGCGAGGCCTGCCAGTCGAAGGGCCCGCCGCTGTGGCTGGCCAGCGACAGGCCGTTGAGCAGGTGCAACTCGTCGGTGCGGCTGGGGTTGAGGCCGGAGACCTTGTACGAATGCCCGTCGATGTTGACCGTGCCGTTGTACAGGGTGCGCCCGCTGGCGTCCTTGAGGTAGCTGTCGACGCCGGTGTGGGAGTCGTTGGACCACAGGCCCAGGGTGTAGACCGCGGTGACGTCTTCGTTCAGGTCCCAGCCCAGCTTGAGCTTGCCCTGGTCCTGCAGGGTATGGTCGATGGAGTAGCCGCCGAACACCAGGCGCTGCTTGCCGTTCTGGTCGCTGTCCGCGTGGGCGCCGCTGGCCGTGGGCGCGCCGGCCACCGGGGCCTTGCTCGACAGGCCGGCGGTGGAATAGCTCATCGGCTGGCCCTGGCTGTCCAGGTGGTCGTAGGAAACCCATACCGACAGCGGCCCGCGGCGGTCGCCGGCGGCCAGGCTGATGTCGCCGGTGCCATAGTCGTCATGGCTGCCGTAGAGGTCGAAGTCCTGCCGCGAGCCGGTGACCGAGGCGTGGAATTCCGGGCGCGTGGGCATGCGCGTCTCCAGGGTCACCACGCCGCCCAGGGAGTTGCCCGGGTAGAGCGCGCTGAACGGGCCGTAGAGCACGTCGACGCGGGAAATCTCGGCGGGCGCCACCAGGCCCCAGCGTGGCGGGAAGCCGTAGCTGTTGCCGAGCAGGTTGGAGAGCAGCAGGTCATCGGCGTAGACCAGCGACTGCGCGCTGGAGATGGTGCCGGTGGTGCGGGTGGCGAGGATGCCGTTGCGGTCGCCGATGAAGCGCTCGCGCACCTCGAGGCTGGGCAGGTACTTCAGGGCCTGGGCGGAGGTCACCAGGTTGGTGCTCTCGCGCAGTTGTTCGGCCGTGCGGCTCTCGACCACGGCGGGGGCGCTGGCCAGGGCGGCGGGCAGCGGCTGCTGGCCTTCGGCGCTGACCACCACGTCGGCCAGGCGGGTGGGGGCGTCGCCGTCGGCGGCGGTTTCGGCGTGGGCCGGCAGCAGCAGGCTGCCGGCCAGGCCGCAGAGCAGGGTGCGGGCGGCCGGGGGCTTCAGTGCGTAGGCAACGCACCGGCGCAGGGATGTGGACATCCGGATGATCCTTGTTCAGGACGACGGGAGCGCGGCCAGGCGTGCGCGCAGGGGCACGCACGCGCGGGGCGCGGGTTCGGGGTGTCGTGGAACGGGATCAGGCCAGGGGCGGGCCGCGCGGACGGACGTCCAGCAGGTGCAGGAAGGGCGGGAGGGGCAGCGCCGGCGGCGGCGCCTGGGCGTTGACCGGCCCCAGCGCCGGGGCCATGGCAATGGCCCAGAGCAGCGCCGGGCTGTCGTGCAGCAGGGTGCAGTAGCCGCAGGCCGGGTCGAGGCTGTCGTGGGCCATGCCGCCGTGGTCGCCGGCCGGGGCCTGCTGCATCGCCCCGTGGTCCATGGGCATCTGCCCCATGTCATGGGCGGAACACCAGGCGCCCTGGGGCGGCGGGGAATGCTCGACGGCTTCGAGGGTGCGCGAGAAGGTCGGGGCGAACAGCAACAGCCCGAGGGCCATGACGGCCAGCCAGGAGGCGAGGCGGTACTGTGCTGAATGACGGCGCAAGATGCAGCGTCCCGATCGGTGGGCCGGACTGGGCCGATATGCTGCCATGGTTGGGGCGTGGGGGAAAGGCGGAGCGGAGCGTGCAGGGCGCCGTTGGCCAGTGCACCGTAGCCCGAGGACTTGCGCGGCCCGGAGCCCAATCGCGGACTTGGGCTTTCAGGATGACGCCGGACTTCCCGACAACGCCGGACGGCTCCCTCTCCCGCTTGCGGGAGAGGGCCGCCGCCGGCAAGCACCGTTCGCGGGCAGGAACTAGGCGTCCCCGGGTTTCTGCTGGGCGTAGGCGCGGGCCTTTTCCTCCATCAGCCGCAGCACCCGGGTGGCGGTCTCGACGTCTTCCCGGGGGATGCTGCCGAGCACTTCGGCGCGCAGGGCGTTGAGGGCTTTCTCCAGGCGTTCGGCCAATTCCCTTCCCGCATCCTGCAAATGGATGGCGCGCAGCCGCCGGTTGCCCGGCACCATGCGCCGTTCCAGCAGGCCGGCGGCCTCGGCCTGGTCGAGGGTGCGCACCAGGGCCGCCGGGTGCACGCCGATGCGGTCGGCCAGCACGTTCTGCAGCACCCCGTCGCCCATGCGCGAGACCAGCAGCACCGGCGTGGCCACCGCCAGCGACAGGCCGCTCTCGGCCAGCACCAGGCTGGCGGCCTGCTGCCAGGCGCGGCGCGCCGGTTGCAGCGAGCCGGTGAGGGCGAACAGAGGGTCCTGGGGCGGGCTGGGCATGGGGCGGTCCGTTGCGGGTGGATTCGCGCCGATGATACGGGCCCGGGCGGGGAGCACAAGGCCGGCGTCGTTAACCTGTGCAAAGTCAATTATTGAATTGACAGCTATCGATCGCGGATTCCAGAATCCACCGAAGCCGCCGCCAGTGCGCGGCCGGCCCCACTGACGCCACGCCAGGTCCCCCACCATGAGCACCGAATTCCGCCCGCCGAGCCTGGCCCTCGCCACCCTCGGCCTGGCCCTGGCCACCTTCATGCAGGTGCTGGACACCACCATCGCCAACGTGGCCCTGCCGACCATCGCCGGCAACCTGGGGGCGAGCGCCAACCAGGGCACCTGGGTGATCACCTCGTTCGCCGTCAGCCAGGCCATCTCCCTGCCGCTGACCGGCTTCCTGTCCCGGCGCCTGGGCGAGGTGCCGCTGTTCATCGGCTGCGCGCTGCTGTTCGTGGTCACCTCGTTCCTCTGCGGCGTGGCCCGCGACCTGCCCATGCTCATCCTGTTCCGCGCCCTGCAGGGCGCCGTGGCCGGGCCCATGTACCCGATCACCCAGAGCCTGATGATCAGCATCTACCCGCCGCACAAGCGCGGCATCGCCCTGGCGCTGCTGTCGATGGTGGCGGTGGTGGCGCCCATCACCGGGCCCATCCTCGGCGGCTGGATCACCGACAACTACTCCTGGCCGTGGATCTTCTTCATCAACCTGCCCATCGGCGCCTTCGCCGTGTTCGTCATCAGCCGGCAGATGCGCGGCCGCCCCGAGCGCCTGCAGCGCACCCGCATCGACTACGTGGGCCTGGCGACCCTGGTGGTGGGCGTCGGCGCCCTGCAGGTGCTGCTGGACAAGGGCAACGACGAGGACTGGTTCGCCTCGCCGTTCATCATCGGCTGCGCGGTGGTGGCGGCCATCAGCCTGGCGGCCTTCCTGATCTGGGAGCTGACCGACCGCGAGCCCATCGTCGACCTGCGGCTGTTCCGCCACCACAACTTCCGCTACGGCACCCTGGCCCTGGTGCTGTCGTTCTCGGCCTACTTCGCCATCAACCTGCTGCTGCCGCAGTGGCTGCAGCGCAACCTCGGCTACACCGCCACCTGGGCGGGCCTGGCGGCGGCGCCGCTGGGCATCGCGCCGCTGCTGCTGAGCCTGCTGGTGGGGCGCTACGCGGCCAACTTCGACCTGCGCCTGGTGGCCTCGGTGGCCTTCGTCGCCATGGGCGCCACCTGCTTCCTGCGCGCCGGCTTCACCCTGGACATCGACTTCCGCCACGTCGCCCTGATGCAGGCGCTGATGGGCGTGGGCGTGGCGCTGTTCTTCATGCCCACCACGGTGATCCTGCTGTCGGACCTGGAGCCCCACGAGATCGCCGCCGGCTCCGGGCTGTCGACCTTCCTGCGGACCCTGAGCGGCAGCTTCTCGGCCTCGCTCACCACCTTCCTCTGGGACCGCCGCGCGGTGCTGCACCACGCCCAGCTCAGCGAAAGCGTCACGGCCTTCGACAGCGGCACGCGGCAGAGCCTGGAACTGCTGGGCCAGGGCGACCCCCACCTGGGGGCGAGCCTGCTGAACCAGATGATCACCCAGCAGGCCTACCAGATCAGCTTCAACGAGCTGTTCCACGCCCTGGGCTGGATCTTCCTGGTGCTGATGAGCGTGATCTGGCTGACGCGCCCGCCGTTCACCGGCAAGGCGCGGGTGGCGGTGGCGGACCACTAGGGCCGCCGAGCCTGCGGGGCCCGGCGGGCCGTTCAGCCCCTGGGCCGGCGCACCGCGCGGACCTTGCCGCTGGCGCCGCCGCCGCAGTAGAAGCGGTCGCCGCCGCCGGCCTCCAGCCCCGAGACGCCGGTGCCGGCCGGCAGCGCCAGGGCCTCGAGGACTTCGCCGCTGCGCGGGTCGATGCGCCGCAGCTCGCTCTCGTCGTTCTCCCAGGTGCCGTGCCAGAGCTGGCCGTCGACCCAGCTGACACCGGTGACGAAGCGGTCCGATTCCAGGGTGCGCAGCACCGCGCCGGTCTGCGCGTCGATCTGCTGGATGCGCCGCGCCTGGTACTGGCCCACCCACAGCGAGCCTTCGGCCCAGGCCAGCCCGGAGTCGCCGCCGTGGCCGGGGGCGGGGAGGGTGGCGAGCACTTCCCCGGTGCGCGGGTCGAGCTTGCGGATGAGCTCTTCGCCGATCTGGTACAGGTAGCGGCCGTCGAAGGCGGTGCCGGCGTAGGCGGGGACCTCGATCGTGCGCTCGATGGCGCCGCTGTCCGGGGCCAGGGCGTTGAGCCGCTCGCCGGAGGCGAACCAGACGTGCTGGCCGTCCCAGGTCAGGCCGTGGACCTTGTCGATGCCCGGGAAGGGGCCGTATTCGCGGAGGATTTCCGCGGGTCGGGTTTTCATGGTGGCGTCCTCCTTCGTGTGGTGCCTGGGGCCATCCTAGTCAGCCATTGACGGGGGCCGGGAGTAACAAGGTGGTCGCGAAACCCACCGGCGGGCTCAGCCAGCGCCGCGCCCGGCCCTGGCCGAAGGCCTGCACCCGGGCGTCCGCCGCCAGGGTTTCCAGCGCGCGCTGTACCTGGCGCTGGCTGCTGCCCAGGGCCAGCGCCAGGGCCGAACTGGACCAGGCCCGGCCATCGGCGAGGCAGGCCAGCACCGCGGCGTGGCGGTCTTCCAGCGGGCGCGCCAGGACCAGCACCTCGTCCACCTGCAGGGGTTCGAGCACGAAGCCCGTGCGGGTGGCGGCGATGCCGGCCAGCCCCTCCAGGGCCGTGCGCAGCCGGCCGATCTCCACCCGCAGGCGGGCGCGGTGGCTGTCGTCGAAGTGGCGGGTGCGGAAGGCGCCGGCGATCAGCTGCGCGCGGCTGGCGTCCGCCGGCCAGGCCTCGGCCAGGATGCGGGCGAGGGCGAACAGCACCGGCCGGCTGGCCAGCGGCACCCTGGCCCGCGGCGTGCCGACCCGGTAGCGGCAGGCATCCACCAGCAGGGCCTGGCGTTGCAGCAGCGGCTCGACTTCCTCCAGCCGCAGCAGGCGTTCCGCGCCGCGGGCGATGCAGCGCGCGGCGGGGGCGTCGAGCAGCCGTTGCGCCGCCTCGACCTCCGCCTGCAGCGCGGCGATGCCGGCTTCGCGGGCCGCGGCCGCGGCTTCGAGCAGGGCGGCGCGGGCGGCGCCTGCGCGTAGCTGGCGCAGGGCGATGCCGGCCGCTGTCAACCGATGGATCGCCCGCAGGGGCGCCGCCAGGGCCTGGGGCTGCAGCCGTTCCAGCTGCGCGCCGGCTGCATCGAGCTGGCCGAGCAGCAGCTGGCGGCGCGCCGCGAGCAGGCGCGCGTGGGCCGCGTTCAGGCGGTCGCCATGGGCTTCCAGGGTGGCCAGCGCCGCCTCCAGGCGTGCCACCGGCCAGCCCAGTTCGCGGTCGGCGAAGGCGATTTCCGCCTCGGCCACCTGGCAGCGTGCGCGGGCCACGGCCTCCCGCGGGCCGAAGGCCCGGGCGGCGGCGCGCAGCAGTTCGCGGGCGCGGGCCAGGTCGCCCAGCTGCGCCATGGCGATGCCGCGCAGGGCCAGCGCCGGGGCGTCGTCGCGCAGCGCCACGCGGTTCAGCGCGGCGAAGGGGTCGCCCATGGCCAGGGCGCGGGCGGCGGCAGTGAGCAGGGCATCCATTGGTCGGTTCCCGGGGTTCCTGCCCAGTCTAGCCAGCGCACCGCTTGTGGGCGTCCGCGCCCTGGCCGGGACGCGGCGGCCTGCTTCGGGCGGGGACTCGACGAACGGCAGCAGCCCCCATGGGGTGGGCGTCGTGGCGGCGCGATCGGTAGCCGGGGAGGGGCGGCGAGGGCGCCAAGGCATGGACCTTGCTGAACTTGCATGGGGCCGGGAAGGTCCGTCCCAGAGCGGGAGGATGCGGCCGGCGGCACGGCCGCGCGCTGCATTTCCCCGTGTTAGTCTTTTGGATTCTCATTCGCTTCGCCGTCCGCGCCGGTTGTTCGCGGGCGGCCCGAAACGTGGAGACCGGCCCATGTCCCGCCCGATCGATCCCGGTCTGGCCGACGCGGCCATTGCTGCTTGCGGCGATGCCTCGGCCAGGGCCCTGCTCGATGACTGGTTGAGCGAGCGCGAAGCCCGTTGCGCGCTCTTTCTCGATGTCGACGGTACCCTCCTGGATATCGTCGCGACCCCCGACGCGGTGCGCGTCCCCGATGACCTGCGCACCGCCCTGCAAAGCCTGCACCGCCGGCTGGACGGTGCCCTGGCGCTGGTCAGCGGACGCCCGCTGGCGCAGCTCGACGACCTGTTCGCCCCCCTGCGCCTGCCGGCCAGCGGCGGCCACGGCGCGCAGTGGCGCCTGGCCGGCGGGCAGCCCATGCGGCAATTGCCGGCGGCCCGATTCGGCGCGGCGCAGCGCGAACGCCTGCTGGCCCTGGCCCGGCGGCACCCCGGCGTGCTGGCCGAGGACAAGGGCAGCAGCCTGGCCCTGCATTACCGCGCCGTGCCCGAGGCCGGCCCGGCCCTGCGGGCCGCCCTCGACCGGCTGCTGCGCGGCCCCGACGGCGCCGGGCTGCGGCTGCTGCCGGGGAAGATGGTGTTCGAGGTGCTGGCCCATGCCAGCGACAAGGCCCAGGCCATCCGCCGCTTTCTCGGCGCGCCGCCCTTCGCCGGGCGCCGGCCGCTGTTCATCGGCGACGACCATACCGACGAGCCGGCCCTGGCGCTGATGCCGCAGCTGGGTGGGCTGGGCCTTTCGGTCGGGCGTCCGGCCCCTGGCGCCCGTGCCGTCTTCGACCATCCGCGAACGGTGCGCGAGACACTCATACAGGCCACGAGGAGGACACAGGCATGAGCGGCAAGCACAACGGCGCGCTGGACCTGGGGCTGATCGGCAACTGCCGCGTCGCCGCCCTGGTGAACCGGCAGGGGCGCCTGGTGTGGTGGTGCTACCCGAACTTCGATGGCGACCCGGCCTTCTCCCGGCTGCTGGCCGGCGAGGAGGAGAAGGGCTTCTGCGACGTGCTGCTCGACGGCATGGTCAGCAGCCATGCGGAGTACCAGCCGAACACCGCGATCATTCGCACCACCCTCACCGACGCCGCCGGCAACGCCGTGCGCATCACCGACTTCGCCCCGCGCTTCCTCCAGTACGGCCGCTACTTCCGCCCGGCGCAGCTGTGCCGGCTGGTGGAGCCGGTGCAGGGGCTGCCGCGGGTGACCCTGCGCATGCGCCCGACGCACCACTACGGCAAGCCCTGCGAGGCGGTGGCCGGCTCCAGCCACATCCGCTACCTGGGCGGCGACCAGGCGCTGCGCCTGACCACGGATGCGCCGCTGTCCTACGTCATGCAGGAAACGCCCTTCGCCCTCAAGCACCCGGTGAGCCTGGTGATGGGCGTCGACGAACCGCTGGACGAGTCCCCCGAGCAGGTGGTCAGAAGCTTCCTCGAACGCACCCGCGCCGGCTGGTACGAGTGGGTGCGCTCGCTGGCCATCCCCTTCGAATGGCAGGACGTGGTGATCCGCGCGGCCATCACCCTGAAGCTGTGCAGCTTCGAGGAAACCGGGGCGATCATCGCCGCGGTGACCACCTCGGTGCCCGAGGCGCCGGGCACCCAGCGCAACTGGGACTACCGCTACTGCTGGCTGCGCGACGCCTACTTCGTGGTGCTGGCGCTGAACCGCCTGGGCGCCACCAAGACCATGGAACGCTACGTCGACTTCATCACCACGGTGGCGGTGGAGGGCGCAGAGCTGCGGCCGCTGTACGGGGTGGTCCCGGCCATGGACCTGACCGAGCGCATCGAGCCGGACCTGGCCGGCTTCCTCGGCCACGCCCCGGTGCGCGTCGGCAACCAGGCGGTGGAGCAGGTGCAGCACGACGTGTTCGGTTCGGTGGTGCTGGCGGTGCTGCAGAGCTTCGTCGACCAGCGCCTGCCGCACCCCGGCGACGAGGGCATGCTGCGCCTGCTGGAAAGCCTGGCCGAGCGCGCCTCGCGCTGCGCCTTCGTGCCCGACGCGGGCATCTGGGAATACCGTGGCCGGCAGCGCGTGCACACCCATTCGGCGATGCTCTGCTGGGCCGCCTGCGACCGCGTGGCGCGCATCGCCGCGCGCCTGGGCCACGGCGACTCGGCGGCGCGCTGGCGCAAGGAGGCCGAGCGCCTGCGCGAGGGCATCCTGCGCGAGGCCTGGAGCGAGCGCCGGCAGTCCTTCACCGGCAGCTTCGGCGTCGACGATCTGGACGCCAGCGTGCTGCTGATGCACGAGCTGGGCCTGATCGAGGCCGACGACCCGCGCTTCGTCGCCACCGTCGACTGCATCGGCCGCGAGCTGAACGTCAACGGCCACCTGCTGCGCTATGCCGCCGCCGACGACTTCGGGGTGCCGGAGACCGCCTTCCTGGTGGTCAAGTTCTGGTACCTGGACGCCCTGGCCGCCATCGGCCGGCGCGACCAGGCCCGCGCGCTGTACGCCGAGCTGCTGGCCGCGCGCAACAGCTTCGGCCTGCTGTCCGAGGACCTGCATCCGCACACCGGCGAGATGTGGGGCAACATTCCGCAGACGTATTCCATGGCCGGGTTGATCAACACCGCCATGCGTCTGTCCATGAGCTGGGAGGAGGGCCTATGTCGCGGCTTGTAGTGATTTCCAACCGGGTGGGCATGCCCGATGCCGAGGGCCGGCCCGCGCCGGGCGGCCTGGCGGTGGCGGTGGAGGCCACCCTGCGCGAGCGCGAGGGCCTGTGGTTCGGCTGGAGCGGCCAGGTGGCGGAGAACCCCGCGGAGCCGGTCACCCTGGAGAACGGCAACATCACCTACATGATCACCGACCTGCCGCCGCAGGACTTCCAGGAGTACTACAACGGCTTCGCCAACCGCGTGCTCTGGCCGATCCTGCACTACCGGGTGGACCTGGCCGAGTTCACCGAGGCCGACTTCGGCGGCTACCTGCGCGTCAACGAGTTCTTCGCCGAACGCCTGAGCCCGCTGCTGCAGCCGGACGACGTGCTCTGGGTCCACGACTACCACCTGATCCCCCTGGCCGTGGCGCTGCGCGAGCGCGGCCACCGCAACCGCATCGGCTTCTTCCTGCACATCCCGATGCCGCCGCCGGACCTGCTCACCGCGCTGCCGCACCATGAGGAACTGGTGCGCGCGCTCACCGAATACAACCTGATCGGCTTCCAGACCGAGAACGACGCCGACAACTTCGCCCGCTACCTGACCCGCGTGGTGGGCGCGGCCACCCCCGACTCGCGGCGCTTCAGCCTGGGCCACCAGCACTTCCGCGTCGGCGTGTTCCCGGTGGGGGTGGACGTGGAGGGCTTCCGCCGCCTGGCCGAGGAGGCCGAGCACGGCCCGCTGGCGGCCAAGCTGGAGGAAAGCCTGGTGGGCCGCGCGCTGATGGTCGGGGTGGACCGCCTGGACTACTCCAAGGGCATCACCAACCGCCTGGACGCCTACGAGCGCTTCCTGGAGAAGTACCCCGAGCGGCAGGGCCGGGTGACCTGCCTGCAGATCGCCCCCGGCAGCCGCCAGGAGATTCCCGAGTACGCCGAGATCGACGCCGCGGTGAGCGCCCGGGTGGGCCACATCAACGGGCGCTTCGCCGCCGTGTCCTGGGTGCCGCTGCGCTTCGTCAGCCGCAACCTGGGGCGCGAGGACATCGCCCTGGTCATGCGCCGCGCGCGCATCGGCCTGGTCACGCCGCTGCGCGACGGCATGAACCTGGTGGCCAAGGAGTTCGTCGCCGCGCAGGACCCGGCCGACCCGGGCGTGCTGATCCTCTCGCAGTTCGCCGGCGCCGCCGCCGAGCTGGGCGGCGCGCTCATCGTCAACCCCCATGACCGCGACGCCCTGGCCGACGCCATCGAGCGTGCCCTGGAGATGCCGCTGGAGGAACGCCAGGCGCGCCACCAGGAGATGTACTCGGTGCTGGAGGCCAACCACATCCGCTACTGGGGCCATGGTTTCATCGAGGCCCTGACGCGCCCGGCCGTGCCGCTGAACTGGCTGTCCAGCCGCGGCGCCAGCCAGCGCTGAGGCCGCCGGGCAGCGGGCCCTGGGCGCCGCTCACGGGCCCCGCGGCAGGCGCAGGCGGACGCGCAGGCCGCCTTCGGTGCGGTTGGCCAGCTGCACGCTGCCGCCCAGGCGCTGCATGATCATGGCCACGATGGATAGCCCCAGGCCCGCGCCGCCCTCGTTGCCTTCGCTGTAGAAGCGCTGGAAGGCGCGCTCCAGGTGGGCCTCGGCGATGCCCGGGCCCTGGTCCTCGACGCTCAGCTCGAAGTGCGCGCCCTCCGCGCGCAGGCCGATGCGCACCAGCGCGCCGGGCGGGGAGAAGTTCACCGCGTTGGTCACCAGGTTCTGCAGGGCGATGCCGATGGCGCCGGCGTCGCTGTCCAGGCGGTAGTCGCCGGGCTCGATCTCCAGCACCGGCTCCAGGCCCTGGCGGAGCATCCAGGGGGTGAGTTCGGCGAGGGTGTCGGTGACCACCGCGGCCAGGTCCACCGGGGCGAACTGGCGCTGGGCCAGCTGCGGCTCGACGCGGGCCAGGGTCAGCAACTGGTTGACCACCCGGCTGAGGCGGTCGACGCCGCCGATGAGGAAGTCCAGGGCCTCGCGGCGCTCGGCCTCGTTGCGCGCCTGCAGGGCATTCTGTGCGTGCAGGCGGAGCACCGCCAGGGGCGTGCGCATCTCGTGGGCGGCATCGGCGATGAAACGGTGCTCGCGGCGCAGCAGCGCCTCGAGCTGGCCGAGCAGGCGGTTGAGCGCGGCCTGCATGGGCTCCAGTTCTCTGGGCAGCGGCACCAGTTGCAGCGGCTCCAGGGAATCGGCGTGGCGGGCGCGGATCACCTTCGCCATGTTCTGCAGCGGCTGCAGGCCCCAGCCGATGGCCAGCCAGACCAGCAGCACCAGGGCCAGGCTGCCGAGCATGAAGGGCAGCAGGGTGTGGCGGACGATGCGCCCCACCAGGTCCTCGCGCACGTCGTCGCGCTCGCCCACCCAGATCAGCAGCTTCTGCGCCGGCACCGGCAGCAGGAAGCCGCGCCAGTGCCGGCCCTCCACCTCGTAGTTGGCGAACCCCGGCGTGCGCAGCGGCGCGCTGAAGGTGGGCGCGCTGGGGGTGTGCACCAGGATCTGGCCGTCCTCGCGCCAGACCTGGAAGGCCAGCTTGTTCTCGTAGGGGTGGCCGACGCGGTGCTTGCCGACCTGGCTCAGCGCCTCGTCGAAGGCGGCGTAGAGGTTGCGCCGCCCGGCCTCGTCCAGCGGCATGCTCATCACCCCCTGCAGCAGGCGGGCATTCTGCGCCAGGTGGGCGTCGTAGACCTCGGCGATCTCGTGGCTGCTGTCGTGGTAGTTGTACAACGTCAGCAGGGCGGTGCCGATCAGCAGCAGGGCCGTCACCCGCAGCAGGGTGCGCTGGCGCAGCGAGCTCATGCCTGGCCTTCCACCAGGTAGCCGATGCCGCGCACGGTGCGGATGAGCTCGCCGGAGAGCTTCTTGCGCAGGTGGTAGATGTGCACCTCCAGGGTGTTGCTCTCGGCTTCCTCGTCCCAGCCATAGAGCAGTTGCGTCAGGCGCTCGCGGGTGAAGACCTTGCCCGGCTGAGCCAGCAGTTCGTGCAGCAGCAGGTATTCCTTGGGCGTCAGCACCACCGGCTGGCCGCGGTAGCTGACCTGCTGGGTGGCCGGGTCGAGGCTCACCCCGGCGTGCTCGATCAGCACCCGCGCGCGCCCGGCGCTGCGCCGCAGCAGGGCGCGCAGGCGGGCCTTGAGTTCGTCCAGGTCGAAGGGCTTGACCAGGTAGTCGTCGGCGCCGGCGTCCAGCCCGGCGATGCGGTCCTCGGTGGCGTCGCGCGCGGTGAGGATCAGCACCGGCAGGTTGGCGCCGCCGGCGCGCAGGCGCCTGAGCACCTCGACGCCGTCCAGGCGCGGCAGGCCCAGGTCGAGCACCACGAGGTCGAATGCCTCGTGCTGCAATGCGTGCAGCGCGCTGGCGCCGTCCTTGAGCCAGTCGATGGTGTAGCCCTCCTGGCGCAGCCCGGTACGTACCCCTTCGCCCAGGGCGCTGTCGTCCTCCACCAGCAGTAGCCGCATGCTCAGTCCTGTTTGTCCCCGGTGGCCTTGAGTAAAGCATCGATTTCGCCGCGGCGGCCCTGGTCGGCCGGCCCGCGGGCGTTGGCGTCGCTGCTGTAGCGGCGGATCAGCGGCAGTTGCTTGCGCAGGGCGCGGTCGACCACGCCCGGCAGCATGCCGTTCAGGCGCACGAAGAGTTTCTCCGGCCAGCCCAGGTACAGCTCGCTGCGGTTCTTCTGCACGGCGTCGAGCACCGCCCGGGCGACGTCGCGCGGCTCGTCCATGCCGACCTTCAGGGCCAGATTCAGCGCCGTGGCGGCGGCCGAGTTCATGCCGGTGCGGGTCGCCCGCGGGGCGACGTAGAGCACATCCACCGGGGTGTCGGCCAGCTCCCGGCGCAGGGCCTCGGAGAAGCCGCGCAGGGCGAACTTGCTGGCGCAGTAGGTGGCGTAGCCGGGGTAGCCGATGGAGCCATAGGTGGAGCCGACGTTCACCACCAGGGCGTGGGGCTGTTCGCGCAGCAGCGGCAGCATCACCCGCGTCAGTTGCAGGGTGGCGTTGATGTTCAGTTCCAGCAGGTCGTCCAGGGCCTGTTCGTCCAACTGTTCGAGCAGGGCGAAGCGGTTCACCCCGGCGGCGTTGATCAGCAGGTTGGCGCCGCCCATCTGCCACGCCGCCTCGACCACCGCCTGGCGGCCGCCGGCCGTGCGCAGGTCGGCGCACGCCCAGCGCAGCTGGTGCGGGTAGCGTTGCCGCAGCCCGGCGAGGGGGCCGGGGTGGCGGCTGACCGCCAGCACCTGGGCGCCGGCGGCGCACAGCTGTTCGGCCAGCTGCAGGCCGATGCCGCCGCTGGCGCCGGTGAGCACCGCGCGGCAGTCAGGCAGGCGCATGCTGCACCTCGTCCTGGCCGGCCCGGGCCCGCGGCAGGCCGCGGAACATGTCGGCGTACAGCCGGTACACCACCCGGGCGGCGTGGATCACCGCCTGCTGGTCGGCGGCGTCGTCCAGGCGGTCCATCAGCGTGCGGTAGGTGGCCATGTGGCCCTGGTCCAGGGCGCCGTGGGAACTCAGGTAGCCGAAGGCGCCCGGCGGCAGGCCGAGGCTCTCCCGGATGCTGCCGGCGGCGCGGGTGGCCAGGGCGATGCTGGTGCCCTCCAGCACGTTGACCATGCCGAACAGGCCCACCGGGTTGTCGCGGGCGATCAGGTCGTAGAGGAAGGCCACCATCAGCTCGATGGGCAGCTCCGGGTGGCCGTTGCGCACCTGTTCGGGGTCGCCGCCGCAGGCGGCGATGTCGTCGAGGATCCACTGCTCGTGGCCGTATTCCTCCTCGATGTAGTCGCACACCGCCTTGCGCAGCCATTCCAGGCGCGGGGGCAGGCGGGCGCCGCAGGCCATCATCAGCGGCACGGTATGGCGCACGTGGTGGTAGGCCTGGGTGAGGAAGGCGACGTAGCCCTCCAGGCTGACGACGCCGTCCAGGGCGTCGCGGATCACCGGTACGCCGAACAGCGCCTGGCGCTCCTGGGCGGTGGCCGATTGCAGGGTGTCGAAGAATGCCATGGGGTGAACCTCATTCGGTCACGAGGGAGAAGAGTTCGTTGCGGTAGCGTTCGAGGATTTCCGCGCGGCGCGGCCGGCCGTTGCCGGTCAGGGTGCCCTCGGCGGCGCTGAACGGCCGTGGCAGGCGGCGCCAGGCGTGCACCCGGGCGTAGTCGGGGAGGGCGGCGTTGCAGCGCTGCACCGCCTGTTCCAGGTCGCTGTCGGCGGCCTGCGGGTCCAGCGGCCAGAGCAGCGCCAGGTTCTGGTGCAGGCCCTCGCCATGGACGAAGGCCTGGAGGATGACGCCGCCCTGGGTCAGCTCGGCCTCGATCCATTCCGGGTTGAGGTTGCGCCCGAAGCTGGTGATGAACTGGTTCTTCTTGCGCCCGGCCAGGTACAGGTAGCCATCGGCATCGAAGTGGCCGAGGTCGCCCGTGGGCCACCATTGCCCGGTGAAGGGCGGTTCGCCCAGGTAGCCGAGCAGGGTGGCGCCGCGCACCAGCACCTCGCCGTCCTCGGCCAGGCGCACCTGGGCGTGCGGCAGTGGCTGGCCGACGCTGCCCGGGCGCCGCTCGCCGGGGCGGTTGAGGCAGACCACCGAGGCGCACTCGGACAGCCCGTAGCCCTCGTACACCGGCAGGCCGACGGCGGCGGCGCGCTCCAGCAGGCCCGTGGACACCCGTGCGCCGCCCACCGCGACGAAACGCAGCGGGCCGACGCGCATCAGGCCGCGCTCGATGGCGCTGACCAGGCCGAGCAGCAGCTGCGGCACCAGGATCAGGCTCTGCGCGCCGCTGAGCGCAACGCAGCCGAGCAGGCGCTTCCAGTCCACCCCGCTGGCGCCGCTGATGCCCAGTTGCCCCTGGGGCAGCAGGGTGACGCCGGCGCCGGCCAGCAGCGCGGCGTACAGGCCGAGGTTCTCCAGCAATACCGCCAGCGGCAGCACCGCCAGGTAGCTGGAAGGCTCGGCCGGGCGGCTGGCCCGTTCCAGTTCGCCGGCCACCCGCAGCAGGGCCCCGGCGGACAGGCACACGCCCTTGGGCGTGCCAGTGCTGCCGGAGGTGTAGGTGATTTTCGCGGTGCCGGGCGGCAGGCCCGCGTCCGCCGTCGCCGGGCGTTGCCAGAAGGGCTCGCCGGGGCTGAAGCCCAGTTCGCGCAATTCGTCGTGCAGCCCGGCCGGGGCCAGGGCCAGTGTCGCCTGGCTCTGCAGCAGGCAGTGGGCGCGCTGGGCCGGGCTGAAGAAGGGCGGCAGGATCACGCAGGGGCGCTCGCCGAACAGCGCCGCCAGGTCCCAGAACAGCGCCTCGGGGCCGTTGTCCAGGGCGATGGCGAGGACGCCCGGCGGTTGCTGGCGCAACAGCGCCTCGCGGGCTTGCACCTGCTTCAGCAACTGGGCATGGCTGTAGCGTTCGCTGGCGCCGCGCAGGGCAATGCGTTCGCCCCGCTGCCGCGCGAGTT
Source organism: Pseudomonas delhiensis (assembly GCF_900187975.1). Classification (GTDB taxonomy): domain Bacteria; phylum Pseudomonadota; class Gammaproteobacteria; order Pseudomonadales; family Pseudomonadaceae; genus Pseudomonas; species Pseudomonas delhiensis. Next base: position 61,553 of record NZ_FZPC01000014.1, read on the forward strand.
CCTCCAGGCGTTGGCGGAAGGCCTGCAATTCAGGCTGCATGGCCGGCCTCCGTCAGCAACAGGGGAAAGCCCAGGCGGTCGAGCACCTGGTTGCGCTCCAGCTGCGCGTGCCCGTAGCGGATATCGCCGGCGAACACCTGTGGGTGCTGGTCGTAGTAGCTGCCCCAGCTGGCGCCTTCGCCACCCAGGCGGGCGGGGTCGGCGCGGCCCAGCACGCTCGGCTCCAGCCCCAGGCGGTGGAAGCTGTTGACCAGGCTCGCGGCCCCGGTGAAGGCCACCCAGTCGAGGTCGCGGGCGGCCAGCAGCCAGGTCATCGCGACAACGATCAGGCGCGCGCTGCCGGCGCTGAGCGCGGACAGGTTGCCCACCTCCACCAACTCCTCGCGCCCGACGATGCGCCCGGCCAGGCGCGATACCGGCACCTCCAGCGGTTCGTCCAGGTAGCGTTCGAGGAACAGCGGCCCGCCGGCGGCCAGGCGGATGCCCACCGCGGCGCTCAGCCGGCCCTGGCCGTCGTACAGGCCGAGCAGGTCGGGCAGGAAGTGCTGGACGTCGGCATGGTGCATCCGCGCGAAGCGCTCGTGGACGAAAGCCTCCAGCGCCTCGCGCCCGGGCTCCCCCTCGCGGCGCAGGACCAGGCTGGCCCTGCGCTCGGGGTGGGTGCCGAACTGGAATGGAAAGAGGGCACTCCATTCTGCTTGTGTCATGTTTCCCCCAAGGCGGGACTGGCAATGGGAGGGGAGTATCGGCAGCGAATCTGAATGCAGTCTGAAGCTGTGGCGGGGCTGCTCAGTCATCCCGAGTAGATCGCCGCGGCGATTCGGCGGATAACGCCGTAGGCGTTATGCGCCCTACGTGGGTACCCGGGAGCTTCGTGATTCTGCTTCACGCCGAACGGTCCCCTCTCCCGCTTGCGGGGGAGGGTTAGGGAGGGGGCGCGGCGTCAGGGTTGGCAGAGGTACGTGAGCGAAGTCCGTCCCCTCTCCCCAACCCTCGCCTACGCGGCCCGCCCTGAAGGGAGAGGGGGCTGTCCCGAGCAAGCGGATAACGCAGCGTCAGCCGGCAAACTCGTAGGGCGAATAACCGTTCGCGGTTATCCGCCGCCATTCGTGCCGCCGGTGAGTCCAATCGCGGACTCTGTCCGCGATCGTCCTCACTCGATCTCGAACAACCCGTTGCGGATCGGCCCCACGTTCAGGCGCTCGCGCACGTCGTCGTCGATGCGCGGGGCGTCCGGGCGGTACAGCTTCACCTGGCGGTAGGCGCTGATGCGGTTGATCTCCAGGCCCAGGTATTCCCAGACCACCCGGGTGCACGCCGGGGTGCGCCGGTCGCCGCTGGAGACGCCGGTCTTCAGGCCGTTCAGGCGGGTGATGCGGCTCTTGAAGCTGGGGATGAGGATGGTCTGGCTCATCTCGTTGACGGTGAGCGACTCGTAGTCGATCAGGAACACCCGGTCCTGCAGCTGGAAGGCCGCGCCCAGGTAGCGGCAGCGCACCCAGTCCTCGGCCTGCACGTCGGTGCTGCTGGAGCGCTCCTGGCGCTCCTGGCGTTCGAACAGGAAGCTGCCGTCCTCCTCCCACAGGTGCACCAGCGACAGCAGGATGGAGCCGGGCACCGACATGCAGTTGGAGTATTCGAAGTAGTAGCCGCAGTAGCGCGACAGGTTGCCGGACTGTTCGCGCAGCGGCTCCAGCAGGCGCAGCAGCGGGTCGTTGCGCGGCACGCTGGCCTGGCTGGCGCGGGCGCCGATCAGGCGGGCGAACTGATCCGGCGGCAGGCCCAGCTCGTAGTCCTCGACGCCGAAGAAGTCGCCGATGCGCTTGAGGTTGAAGGGGGTGGGCTGGCTCTGCCCGCCGAGGTACTTGTTGAACTGCGCGCGGTTGATCTGCAGCTGCCGGCAGACCTCGGAGATGGAGCGGTAGTGGCTGCAGGCGAGCTTGAGGTTTTCGCCCAGGTGGTCGGACATCGGTGGCTTCCGGGGTGATGCGAGTGGCGCAAGTATAGCATCAGGTCGCATCAACTCGTAACAGGATGCGAAATTGTCACGGGCCCGCGCCTTGGCCAACCTTGCCCGCCAACGCCAGGCCCCACCCGGCGCCTGACGCCTCTCTTCCATCCGAAGAACAAGAATCGAGGTCATACCCATGCTCGAAGCGCTCAACGACTTCCTCTCCGGGAAGGTTCTCATCGTGCTCATCGTCGGACTCGGCAGCTACTTCACCCTGCGCTCCCGGTTCGTCCAGTTCCGCCACTTCGGCCACATGTTCGGCGTGTTCAAGGAGTCCATCCGCGGCCAGGCCGGCCAGCTGAGCTCGTTCCAGGCGCTGATGCTGAGCCTCGCCGGGCGCGTGGGCGCGGGCAACATCGCCGGCGTCGGCATCGCCGTGACCCTCGGCGGCCCCGGCGCGGTGTTCTGGATGTGGGTGACCGCGCTGGTGGGCATGTCCAGCAGCTTCTTCGAGTGCACCCTGGCCCAGGTCTACAAGCGCGCCGACGGCGATGGCCTGTACCGCGGCGGCCCGGCGTACTACATCCAGCACGGCCTGAAGCTCAAGGGCATGGCGGTGGTGTTCTCCGTGCTGCTGCTGGTGACCTACGGCTTCGCCTTCAATGGCCTGCAGTCCTACACCGTGACCCATTCGCTGCAGAACGCCTTCGGCTTCGCTCCGCAGCACACCGGCATCGCCCTGGCGGTGCTGCTGGCCATCGTCTTCGTCGGCGGCATCAAGCGCATCGCCGCGGTGTCCGACCTGCTGGTGCCGGTCAAGACCCTGGCCTACATCGGTGTCACCCTGTACGTGATCGGCAGCCAGATCGAGCACGTGCCGGCCATGCTGGAAACCATCTTCAGGAGCGCCTTCGGCCTCGACCCGGCGTTCGGCGGCCTGCTCGGCAGCGCCATCGTCATGGGCGTGAAGCGCGGCGTGTTCGCCAACGAGGCGGGCCTGGGTAGCGCGCCCAACGTCGCCGCCGTGGCCGCCGTGCGCCACCCGGCCTCGCAGGGCGTGGTGCAGGCCTTCAGCGTGTTCCTCGACACCTTCGTCATCTGCACCTGCACCGCGCTGCTGATCCTGCTCTCGGGCTTCTACACCCCCGGCTTCGAGGGCGACGGCATCACGCTCACCCAGAACTCCCTGGCGGCGGTGGTCGGTGACTGGGGCCGGCTGTTCGTCAGCGTCGCGCTGTCGCTGTTCGTCTTCACCTGCATCCTCTACAACTACTACCTGGGCGAGAACAGCCTGCAGTTCCTCAGCCGCAACCGCCTGGTGCTGATCGGCTACCGCGCCCTGGTGCTGGCGCTGATCGTCTGGGGCTCGGTGCAGAACCTGTCCACGGTGTTCGCCTTCGCCGACATCACCATGACCTGCCTGGCCTTCGTCAACCTGCTGGCCCTGGCCCTGCTGTTCAAGGTTGGCCTGCGGGTGATGGGCGATTACGATGCACAGCGTCGCGCCGGCATCGACCAGCCGGTGTTTGACTCCGCCCAGTTCGCCGACCTCGACCTGGACCGCGATGCCTGGCCGGCCGGCCGGAGCGCCGAGGCCGCCCGCGAAATCCCCGCTGGCCTGCCGCAGGCGCAACGCTGACGGCCGCGCGGGCCGTCCCGGCGGTCGGCCCGCGCCACAACAAGAACGCAGGATCAGCCCATGCGCGCAGTCAAGAACCTCTTCGTCCTCTACACCGGCGGCACCATCGGCATGCTGCAGACGCCCGAAGGCCTGGCCCCGGCCAGCGGCTTCGAGGCGCGCATGCGCGAATGGCTGGCCGGCAGCGGCCGGCAGCCGACCTTCGCCTGGGGCTTCCGGGAAATGCAGCCGCTGCTGGACAGCGCCAACATGCGGCAGGCCAACTGGCTGGCCATGCGCGACGCCATAGTGGAAGCGGTGGAGCAGGGCGGCCATGACGGCGTGCTGGTGCTGCACGGCACCGACACCCTGGCCTACACCGCGGCGGCGCTGTCGTTCCTGCTGCTGGGCCTGGATGCGCCGGTGCTGCTGACCGGCTCCATGCTGCCCGCCGGCGCGCCCGGCAGCGACGCCTGGGCCAACCTCGGCGGCGCCCTGGACGTGCTGGAAGGCGGCCAGGCCAGCGGCGTGCAACTCTACTTCGGCGGCGCGCTACTGCACGGCGCGCGCGCCACCAAGCTGCACAGCGAAGCCTTCGACGCCTTCACCACGCTGCCGCGCCACCGCGACGGCGGGCACGCCGCGCAACTGCCCGAGGCGCTGGGCTACCGGCAAGCGCGCAGGCCCGTACGCCTGGCGGTGCAGCCGCTGTTCCCCGGCCTGCAGGCCGAGCAACTGGACGCCGTGCTGAACAGCGGCGTGCAGGGCCTGCTGCTGGAGTGCTACGGCAGCGGCACCGGCCCCTCGGACAACCAGGCGCTGCTCGATGCCCTGAGCCGGGCCCGCCGCCGCGGCGTGCTGCTGGCCGCCATCAGCCAGTGCCCGGCGGGCAGCGTGGTGTTCGACACCTACGCCGCCGGCAGCCGCCTGCGCGACACCGGCCTGGTGTCCGGCGGCGGCATGACCCGCGAAGCGGCCCTGGGCAAGCTGTTCGCCCTGCTGGGCGCGGGGCTGGACGTGGAAGAGGCCGAGCGCTGGTTCGCCCTGGACCTGTGTGGCGAGTTGGCTGAATAGGCGGGCGGGTTCATCGTGCCGCGCCTGTTCAGGCGCCGAAGGCCTCGCGCAGGCGCGCGATCACGCTATCGATGTCGGGCCCGTGGATGGCCGGCGGTTGCTCCGCCTCACCGAACTCGCGCCAGATGAACAGCGTCAGCTCGGCGCCGTCGGTGCCGCCGAGGGCGGGGTTGCCGAAGCGCTGCAGCGCACGATAGCGTTCGTCGGCCCAGAAGGCGTCCTCGACCCAGGGGTAGACCGGAATGAAATGGAAATGCACGGGGAAGCCGGGGGAATGGCCGTAGCGGCCGATGTACAGCCACCTGGGCTGCAACTGCTCTTCCAGGATGCGCTGGGTACGGGCCTGGAGCACGCCGAGTTCGGCCAGGGCAGCCGCGGGCAGGTCAGCCAGGGAACCGGCCGCGGCCCGGGAGCCCAGCATCAGGTAGCCGGGCAGGGCCGAGGCCATGTGGTGGTTGAGCGTCCAGTGCTGCGTCTGGTGGACGATGAGGCGGTGCGGAATGTCCATCGGGCTCGGCCGGCTGTTCGGGGCAGGCAGGGTAGCAAGCCCCGGCTTCGCCGTTCCAGCGCGTAGGGCGCATAACCGTTCGCGGTTATCCGCCGCCGGCTGGAACACCGGTGCCTCGGGAAAACGGCGGATAACGCCGTAGGCGTTATGCGCCCTACGATTTTCGATTTCTGCCGAAACGGGGTGCACACCAACCCAAGGTCGCGGGTGAAGGATCGTGCCTGACTGCCCAGCGGCTCAGGACAGCCCCCTCTCCCGCTTGCGGGAGAGGGTTGGGGAGAGGGGCTCTTGAGCCCGCCGCTGAATCCCCTTCGCGAGCAATCTCGCTCCTACGCGGGCCCGACAACCCCCTTGCGCATGAACACCCGCGCAAAACCGTCCTCCGTGGCCCGGTGCGTTTCCCGGTAGCCCAGCTTCGTGTAGAGGGCGATGTTCTCGGTCATCAACTGGTTCGTATAGAGTTCGATGGCCTCAAGGCGCCGGGCCCGCGCATAGTCCTCGCAGAACGCCAGCAGCGCCTTGCCGATGCCCCGGCCCTTGAACGCCGGCGCAACCGCGATGTTCTCCAGCAGCACTACCGGCCCCTGGAGGCGGAGCACCAGCACACCGGCCACTTCGCCATCGCGTGCGCACACGAACACATCGGCCTCGGCGACCACCTGCCGGTAGTCGTCGAGCATGGGTGCGGGCTTGCGGCCGATGCGCGGGATGTAGGGGCTGTAGGCCTCGTCCACCAGCCGGGCGATGGCGGGGGCGTCGTCGGGGGTGGCTTGGCGAAAGACTTGCATATCCTTTATCTCATATGTTTGAAAGTTTGTGATGCAAGCATTGTCGTGGAGCGGGCAATATCAATGTACGAAAATTTTTATTTGAGGCTTAAGGAAGTGGTGGATATGGTCGCTAGAAAGTAAAAATTGAGTTTTAAAGGCTTTCTCAGTGTAAGACTGATCACTGGCCTAAGAATGGCTAGGGGTGAAGATTTAATTTGATTTTATGCGAGAGGTGTTCTGGATGGAAGTTATTTTTGTTTTGGTCTTGTTGTTCGTGTATTTTCCGGCGGTATTTGGGGTTGTTGCGAATGCGGCAGGCATGCAGGGCAATACAGCTGATTCAGTATTTTCTTATCTTTTTAAGGCGATAAAGTATTCCTCAATTGATGGGCGATACGTTATCTCTATAATATTTTTCATGATCTTTATGTGTCCGATATTTATTTATAAGAAATTTATAGGGCCGTCAAGTGGGTTGGCGAGTCTTATTGCTTTAGTTTTGATGGTTTTTATGATGGTTGTTTCTATTGTTGCAATATACTCTTCGCCTTTGATAAGGGATTTTTATAAGAGGTTTTTCTATGGAATAAATTTAATTGTGGCCGCATTTGCAGCTATTAATCTGTCGAGGGCTACAAGCTATGCGGAAGGGATAGTTTGTTGGGGTAAGGGCTAGTGAGTTACCTACGGGCCTTACATGGATTAGCATCCTTATGGTTCCGGTTGCGTGGGCAATAACTATTTCAATGTGGTCCATGGCGATTCATGTAGTGACATTGATTTATACTATTTACAATGAGGTGCGTGAAGAAAGACGCAGGGGAATACATGTTTCGCAGTGCTCTAGCGCTAAGTCATCGTCAAAGATTCCTAATGGATTACTGCTGACTTTAGGCTTTGTTGTCTTGGCTGTGTCGCCTGTTAGTATAGCGAGTTTTCTATTGAAATCCTCAGGTGCTGAGAAGTTTGTTCGTGAAGAACTGGTTGATGCCAGTTTTCATATAAGTCCGGAAGAGTGCGGGATTAAAGAGGCTCTGGGGGCAAGGATCGCATACTTGGAGATTGGGAAAGCAGTAATTGCAATTCCTGACAAGAAACTTGGATTTCAATTTAGATCTGTTGAGTGCGTTAAGAATTGGAGTAAGCCTGCAGATATTGAGAGGCTTATTGCGAGTATAAATTCTGAATTTGATGAAGCCAAGCATCCAGATTCTTCAGTAAGCAGGTGATGACATGGCTGGCTAGTCCAGGGGACTGGCCAGCCATCTTGGCCATTACTGTTCGGTTTCTGATCCATCATGCAGCCTAAAGTAGGCTGGAGAGCTGGAGCGTGGTCTCTGATGAGATGAGGCTGCGATCAGCCCAAGCGCATAGATAGCTCGACGTCCTCGGCGAAAGGCACCGACAGGTAGCCGTTGCCGACGTCGCGCACCCGCGCCAGGTACTCCGGGCTGTGGTCGGCGTTGTCGGCGACGATCAGCGTGCCGGGGCGCAGGCGGCTTTCCACCAGGGCGAGGATTTCCGGGTAGAGCGCCTTGGCTCCGTCGAGCAGCAGCAGGTCGATGCGTTCCGGCAGGTCGCGCGCCAGAGTCTGCAGGGCGTCGCCCTCGCGGATCTCCACCAGGTCGGCCAGGCCGCCGGCGCTCAGGTTGGCCCGGGCGCGCTGCACCTTGGACGGTTCGAACTCGCTGCCGATCAGGCGGCCGCCGCCGTTGTCGCGCAGGGCCGCGGCGAGGTGCAGGGTGGAGATGCCGAAGGAGGTGCCGAACTCGACGATGCTGCGTGCCTGGCAGCTGCGCGCCAGCATGTACAGCAGCGCGCCGGTGGCGCGCGAGACGGCGAGCGGCAGGTCCTTTAGGCGCCCGTAGAGGTCGCGGTACTCGGTCTTGCTGCCCATCAGGCGCGACAGTTCCTCGCCGGACAGGCCGGTGATGGCGGGGCTTCTGGCCGGCTCGCTGGCGTCGGCCTCGGCGAACAGGCGTTCCAGCAGGGGGGCGACGGGGGTGGTGGTGAGGGTGGTCATGGGGTGACTCCGAAGGTGGGTTGAGCGCTTCAGGGCGCCCGACTAGAATGCGACGAATTCGTCATGTTTCACTATTCGCATTCCCGGAGTCCCCCATGGGCGAACGCCGCAGCCCGCGGATTTCCTCGCGCAAGCAGCCCCGGCAGGCCCGCTCGACCGAGCTGGTCGCCGCCATTCTCGACGCCGCTGTTCAGGTTCTGGCGAAGGAGGGCGCGCAGCGCTTCACCACCGCGCGGGTGGCCGAACGGGCCGGCGTCAGCGTCGGCTCGCTGTACCAGTACTTCCCCAACAAGGCGGCGATCCTGTTCCGCCTGCAGAGCGACGAATGGCGCCAGACCAGCGAGATGCTGCGCGGCATCCTCGAAGACCCCCGGCAACCGCCCTTGGCGCGCCTGCGCACCCTGGTGCACGCCTTCGTCCGTTCGGAATGCGAGGAAGCGACGGTCCGCATCGCGCTCAACGACGCCGCGCCGCTCTACCGCGACGCACCCGAGGCGCGGGAGGCCAAGGCGGCCGGCGAGCGCATCTTCCACACCTTCATGGCGCAGGTGCTGCCCGATGCTTCGAGCGAGGCGCGGGCGCTGGCCGTGGAACTGGTCACGACCACGCTCGGCGCGGTGGGCAAGCAGTTCTCGGAAACGCCGCGGACGGATGAGGAAATCGAGCGTTATGCCGGGGCGATGGCGGATATGTTCTGCGCGTACCTGCGGGGGCTCGCCACGGGCGGACATTTACCCGCCGTCGCATGTGGAAACGGCGGATAACGCCTGGGGCGTTATGCGCCCTACGGGGAATGCCTTACAACCCGTCGGCCCTGAGGCAATAGGTCTTGCCGTCCATGTTCCTGCAGGGCCAGTTGTCTTCGATGTAGCTGTCCGGTTTGAAGCAGTAGTTGTCGTTATTCACCCAGAATACCTGCCAGCCGGATCCGGATACTCGCAGTTGACTGCAGGCCCGATAATCCATGTATTTCAGGGCGATGGTCGTCCCGATGGCAAGTACAGGTCCAACGACCAGCAGCAGAATGATTCCCACCCCGAGCAGGTGGCCGGCGATCTTGAACCAGGTAGGGCTTTGCGAGGTGAGCGGCTTTCGGTAGAGCAGCGTATGCACGCCAGCCACCAGCATCATGGGGCCTATCGCAAGTCCCGAAACGATGAAGAAGGTCGGGTAGACCGTCTCGACTATTGGCGCCTGCCGCCAGAGCCGGATGTAGTTGGGCAATAGTACTTCCGTGCAGATCAGCATGGCGGCCAGGAGAGCCACCAGGCCGATCAGAACTCCAAACAAGCCCAACGGCCTCAGCCAATGTTCAGCAACGGGAGTTACAGCTCTTTCACGCAGCTTCATTGAAGTTCTCAAAGCTTTGGAAATTTTAAAATATCAAGATTGGGTAGGCGGTAAGGGGGTTCGGGCAGTGTGCCAGAAGGAAGGCGGCGCAGAATCCACGACTTGGTTTCTTGAGTGGCGTAGTCCACTGCCGCATCGACCACTTCTCCAAAGGTATGTTCGACATAGCTCCGGATCTTGCGGCTGTCCAGCTCCTGGAAGCGTTCGGCAATCATGGAGGCATTATCCGTAGCGTAATTTAAAGAGTCTTGTACGCGCTGCTTAATCCCATACCTTTTATCCAGCCAATTCAGGCCGACACCTACAATAAAGACGAGTAGCGCACCTGCTATCACTGGAGCGGCAGCAAACCCCAGAATGCTGCCGGCAGCAACAGCCACCGCATAACCAACCGCCGAAGCGATCCCCGCCTTGACCAGCTCGACGCCTATGCCCCCGAGCAGGTCCAACATGTTCACCTCGCTATTGAAGAACCACTCCAGGAATTCGACCCCCACGGCGAAGTAGCAGGACAACTTGAAGCCGCTCAGGGAGCTGCCGCGAATGCCGTAGCGGCCGATGCCCATTTCGATCAGCCGCGTGTTGGTCACCGAGTAGCGGGTGCCCGTGAGTATTCTGCGCAGGCCCGGGTAGCCGGACAGCACCACGTACTGGCGGCCGTTGTGGTTGACGTATCTGACCCGGGTGTTGAGGCCGCCCATGTCGCGGACGAAGCGAGCGAAGTTGACCGCGTCATGGCTACCCAGCAAGGCCGGCATGCCCCAGGCGGTATTCACGAATTCGTGGAGGCTGTCGTTGTAGTGGGGCCGGATGCTGTCCAGCAGCCCGCTTGCCTGGGTGATGTCGTCTCTGACGCAGAGGCTGGGAGCCTGGGTCGGGGACCAGTGGCTGGTCGCGTGGTCGGCGGCCAGAAGGTTGGCCTGTTCGGCCGAGAGGATGAGGACTTCGAGCGGGTTGTTGTCGAGTTGGCGGCCGAGTTGGTCCAGCTGGGTCTGGTTCAATCCCATCGCTCCTCCCGGGAACGGCGTTCCGATCAGATGAGCGGGCGATGAGAGGGCGGTGCGTTGATGTCATAGGGCCGGGATTGGGCAGTTGCGCTGGAAATAGAATTTTCCATGCGCGATCGTGTTGTTTTCCTACATTTACCTGCCTGTTTTCATAAAGTATCGGATCACGGATAAATCCGCTCCTACAGGCCGATGCCTGGCAAAAAAATCCCCCGACCACTCGCGCGGCCAGGGGATGGAAGCGCCGGCGCAGGGGGTAACGCGCCGGCGAGGTAGGACCTTTTCGCGTTACAGCCGGATCAGTACCGATTTCACCTCGGTGTAGTGCTCGATGGCGGCGGCGCCCATTTCGCGGCCCAGGCCGGACATCTTGTAGCCGCCGAAGGGCAGCGCCGGGTCCAGTGCGCTGTGGCAGTTCACCCAGACCGAGCCGGACTTGATCTTCGGGATCATCCGGTGGACTGCGCCCAGGTCGTTGGACCAGATGCTGGCGCCCAGGCCGTAGGGGCTGTCGTTGGCCAGGCGGATGGCTTCGTCGATGTCGTCGAAGGGCATGGCCACCAGCACCGGGCCGAAGATTTCCTCCTGCACCAGCGGGTTCTTCTGGTCCACGTCGACGATCACCGTCGGCTTGACGAAGTAGCCGGGGCCGAACTGTTCGCCGCCGCAGGCGATGGTGGCGCCTTTCTCGCGGCCCAGTTCGATGTAGTTGTGCACGCGCTGCTGCTGGCGGGCGGAGATCAGCGGGCCCATGTCCACGCTCGGGTCCAGGCCGTTGCCCAGCTTCATGCCGTTGGCGATGCCGGCGATGTCGGCCACCACGTTGTCGAAGTGCTTGCGCTGCACGTACAGGCGCGAGCCGGCGCAGCACACCTGGCCCTGGTTGAAGAAGATGGCCTGGGCGGCGCCGGCGGCGGCGCTGTTCAGGTCGGCGTCGGCGAGGACGATGGTCGGCGACTTGCCGCCCAGCTCCAGGGTCACGCGGGTCATGTTGTCCATGGCCGCCTTGCCGATTTCCTTGCCCACGGCGGTGGAGCCGGTGAAGGTCAGCTTGTCCACCAGCGGGTGGTGGGTGAGGGCGCTGCCTGCGTTGATGCCGGTGCCGGTGACGACGTTGAACACGCCCGCCGGGTAGCCGGCCTCCAGGGCCAGCTCGGCCAGCTTCAGGGCGCTGAGCGGGGTTTCGTCGGCCGGCTTGAGCACCACGCTGCAGCCGGTGGCCAGGGCCGGGCCGAGTTTCCAGCAGGCCAGCAGCAGGGGGAAGTTCCAGGCGACGATGGCGCCGACCACGCCGACGGCCTCGCGGCGGATGAAGCCGTGGAAGTCGTCGTTGGGCATCAGCGGCATGGAGACGTCGACGCTGGCGCCTTCGATCTTGGTGGCCCAGCCGGCCATGTAGCGGAGGAAGTCGATGCCCAGCTGCACGTCCATGACCCGCGCCACGGCCGCGCTCTTGCCGTTGTTCAGGCATTCCAGCTCGGCCAGCAGGTCGGCGTCGCGCTCCATCAGGTCGGCGAGCTTCCACAGCAGGTTCTGCCGCTCGCGCGGGCGCATGCGGCTCCAGGGCGAATCGTCGAAGGCCTGGCGGGCGGCGCGCACGGCGCGGTCGACGTCGGCGGCGCTGGCAGAGGGCACCTGGCAGAGCACTTCGCCGGTGGCCGGATTGCGCAGGTCCATGAGGGCGCCATCGGCGGCACCGGTCCAATCGGCGCCGATGAGCATCTTCGGCGCGCGCTGCAGGAAGGCGCGGGATTCGGGCTTGATGGGCAGGGAAGCGAGCATTGCGGTTGCCTCTTGTTGAGTTGTCCCGGCGGCTATCGCAACCGCTATGCCAAGCCGGTCAATGTAATTCAACTTATTGAATCAAAACGATTTAATCGAAAGAGGGACGAGCAGTTCCGCGCCCCGCTGTCGCAGCTTGCGACAGCCCTGAGACAGCCACCAACGAAACAGCCCGCACGGGGCGGGCTGTTTCGAGGCAGGGTTGCGGCTCAGGCGTGGTGGATTTCGCGGTCCTTGGTTTCCGGCAGGAAGAAGGTGCCGAGGATGGCCGTCATCACCGCGATGACGATGGGGTACCAGAGGCCGTAGTAGATGTCCCCGGTGGCCGCCACCATGGCGAAGGCCACGGTGGGCAGGAAGCCGCCGAACCAGCCGTTGCCGATGTGGTAGGGCAGCGACATGGAGGTGTAGCGGATGCGCGCCGGGAAGAGTTCCACCAGCCAGGCGGCGATGGGGCCGTAGACCATGGTCACGTAGATCACCAGCACGGTGAGCAGCAGCAGGACCGCCAGGTGGTTGGTCTTGGCCGGGTCGGCCTTCTCGGGGTAGCCGGCCTCCTTGAGCGCGGTGCCCATCTGTGCGGTGAAGGCCTCGGACTGCGCCTTGAAGTCCGCCGCCGCCAGGCCGCCGCCCTCGAAGCTGGCGATCACCTTGTCGCCGATGTGCACCTGGGCCACGGCGCCGCTCTCGGCCTTGACGTTCTGGTAGGGAATGGCCTTCTTCGCCAGCAGGCTCTTGGCCTGGTCGCAGGAGCTGGTGAATCTGGCCTTGCCCACCGGGTCGAACTGGAAGGCGCAGGCGGACGGGTCGGCGACCACGGTGACCGGGTTCTTCTCCTGGGCGGCGAACACGTCGGGGTTGCCGAACTCGGTCAGGCCCTTGAAGATCGGGAAGTAGGTCAGGGCGGCGAGGATGCAGCCGGCCATGACGATCTTCTTGCGCCCGATGCGGTCGGACAGGCTGCCGAAGAACACGAAGAAGGGCGTGCCCAGCAGCAGCGATCCGGCGATCAGCAGGTTGGCGGTCTGCGCGTCTATCTTCAGCGTCTGCAGCAGGAAGAACAGCGCGTAGAACTGCCCGGTGTACCAGACCACCGCCTGGCCGGCGGTGCCGCCGAGCAGCGACATGATCACCACCTTGAGGTTGTCCCAGCGGGCGAAGGACTCGGTCAGCGGCGCCTTGGACGCCTTGCCTTCCTCCTTCATGCGCTTGAACACCGGCGACTCGGAGAGTTGCAGGCGGATGTACACCGAGATGGCCAGCAGGACGATGGAGAGCAGGAAGGGGATGCGCCAGCCCCAGGCCTCGAAGGCCTCGTTGCCCAGGGCGGTGCGGCAGGCCATGATCACCAGCAGCGAGAGGAACAGGCCGAGGGTGGCGGTGGTCTGGATCCACGAGGTGAAGAAGCCGCGCTTGCCCTGGGGCGCGTGCTCGGCCACGTAGGTCGCCGCGCCGCCGTACTCGCCGCCCAGCGCCAGGCCCTGCAGCAGGCGCAGGCTGATCAGGATGACCGGCGCCGCCACGCCTATGCTGGCATAGCTGGGCAGCATGCCCACCACGGCGGTGGAGATGCCCATGATGACGATGGTGATGAGGAAGGTGTACTTGCGCCCGACCAGGTCGCCCAGGCGGCCGAACACGATGGCGCCGAAGGGGCGCACCGCGAAGCCGGCGGCGAAGGCCAGCAGGGCGAAGATGAAGGCCGTCGTCTCGTTGACCCCGGCGAAGAAGTGCTTCGCGATGATCGCCGCGAGCGAGCCGTAGAGGTAGAAGTCGTACCACTCGAAGACGGTGCCCAGGGAGGAGGCGAAGATGACCTTGCGCTCCTCCCGGGTGATGCCGTTGTGGGGTGTGTTGCCCGCGGCCGGGCTGTAGGTCTGCGCCATGTTCTTCTCCGTCTTGTTCTTGTGATGGGCCGGAGTCCTTAACCACCGTTGCCGCACTCGGGCCATGGGGTTGATGCAGCGGAACACGGATAGTCGAAGCGAGACTGCAGACAGGCTTCAGGCTGGCCCGGCAAGGCGTGCGGGCCATCTTGAAGCATAAACGCCATCCCCCAGATATCCAGCCGCGGCGGATCGGCTAGAACTAAGGGTGCTGTCTCAGGCTGCAATGGCTGTCGCGAATTGCAACGCCGCGTGGCCCCTGGCCTTGCGCCAAGCGACTGTCGTGCAAGGTCTTTTCGCGGCTGGCACACAATATGTAGAGGCCCGGATGCGTATTCTCGCGAACACAGGCGGGAAGCATTCCAAGGAGGCCCGATTTGAAGAGGACGTTCACCCCATCGCCCGTGTTCCCCGGGCTTGGCGCCTTCGTCGCCACCTGCCTGCTGCTGTGGTTCCTGCCGTTGCTGGGCAATGCCTGGCTGTGGGCCAGTGCCGTGCTCATCGCCCTGGGCGCCGTGCGACCGCGGTGGCGCGCCCTGGCCTGGCCGCTGGCCCTGGGGGCGCTGTGCGGCGCCTGCCTGGCGCTGGCGCTGCACCTGCTGGCCGACCATTTCCAGCTGCGCTACGCCTGGCTCTACAGCAGCGCCGCCTTGCCCGGCTACCTGAAGATGGCCAACCTCTGGGGCGGCGACGAGGGCACCGTACTGTTGCTGGCCACCTTCTGCATGGCCATCGCTGCCGGCCAGGCGCGCCAGGCCGGCTGGGCCGGGCGTTGCGGGGCGCTGGTGGCCGCCTGGTACGCAGCCACCGCGGCCTGGCTCGGGCCCTTTTCCGCCACCCCGGCGGACTGGCTGGCGGCGCAGCCCAACCAGGGCATGAACGCCCACCTGCAGACCTTCTGGATGGCCTTCCACGCGCCCCTGGTGCTGGCTGCCTACGCCTGGGCCCTGGCGCCGGCCGGGGCGGCGCTGGATGCCCTGGGCGGTGGCGGCGAGGCCTATGGCGCGGTGGCCCTGCGCTACGGCCGGCGCGCCTGGCTGGTGCTCAGCGCCGGCATAGGCGCGGGCATGGCCTGGGCCATGGAGGACTTCACCTTCGGCCAGTTGTGGCACTGGGACCCGGTGCAGACCTCGGCCTTCGTGGTCTGGGCGCTGCTCGGCGCGGTGCTGCACGGCGCGCGGCGCTGGCGCCCGGACGGGGCCAACCGGCGCCTGCTGCCATGGCTCAGCCTGCTGGCGGCGGCCATGGCCTGCGGCGCCATGGCGGTGACGCGCAGCACGGTGCTGGCCAGCTCGCACCGCTACATAGGCACCACCTCCTGGCTGGCCCACCTGGGCCTGGCCGCGGTACTGCTGGCGCTGGCCGGCTGGGCGACGCTGCGGGCGCGCCGCGGGGCAGGGCGCAAGGCCCGCTCGGACTGGACCCTGGACGTGGCCATCTACCTGTTCGCCGGCAGCGCGCTGCTGGCCCTGGGCGCGCTGCTGCAGGCGCACCTCTACGAATGGCTGGGGCTGGAGCGCCCGGGCGACCTCAAGCCGTTCTTCGAGACGCTCACCGCCTGGGCCACCACCGACGAGATGAACGGCCTGCGCCGGGCCTTCGACCAGTGGGACGTGGATGGCTACGGCCTGGTGCGCTGGCTGCTGCCGCTGCTGGGCCTGCTCGGGCTGATCGGCGGCTACAGCTTCCTGCGCCGCAGCGGCTGGCCCAGGCTGGCGCTGGCGGCGAGCCTGGCGATGGCCGTGGCCATGCTGCTGGTGGGCTGGCACGGCGGCTGGCTGAGCGCCGGCTACAGCGGCCAGGGCATGCTTTCGCAGAACGTCGTGGTGGTGCTGCCCTGGCTGGACGCGGCGTTGCTGGGCGGGGCCTTCCTGCTGGCGTCCTGCGCGTTCTGGTGCGTGCTCGCCCTGTGGCGCAGCCGGCGCCTGGGCAACCTGCGCTACAGCGGCGGCGTGGCGCTGATCCATGGCGGCGCGGTGGTCGCCCTGGTCGGCGGGCTGGCCGCCACGGCGCTGAACACCTACCTGCAGGTGACCATCCCGCCGGGGGCCTCCTTCGAGCAATGGCAGGCGCTGGCCAACGGCATGCAGCTGCGGGTGCTGCCCGACAGCACCCGGGCGGATCGCGCCGGCTACCACTCGGTGGCGCGGGTGGAGCTGCGCGACGGCGGCCGCCAGCTGGAGGGCCACGCGCTGTTCCAGGACAGCCGCGGCAACCCGCCGGCCTACCAGGGCCCGGTGCGGCAACTGTGCGAGATCCTCGACTACCACTACGCGCGCTTCGCCTCGGACCGCGGCTACGTGCTGCACCCCTTCATCATCCGCGGCTGGCTGGGCGACCTGCAGGTGTGGGTGCCGGCCTCGCCGCGGCTGATGGGGCAGAAGGGCGAGGCCATCGAGAGCCTGGTGGTGATCCGCCGCTACCCGCTGCTGTCGTTCGTCTGGACCGGGCTGGCCTGCATGCTGCTCGGCGCCTTGCTGCTGCCCGGCGCGGGCACATCGCGCAAGCGCGTCCATACTGCATCCCAGGCGCGTCCCGAGGGCTTGTCTCAGAGTTAGACGGCAATCGCGAAATTAGACGTGCCAACTTGTCGCAGGGTGGCCCCCGAACCCGTCGAAGGCCTGATTCGGCGGGGCTTGCGCAGTAGTGGCACACAACCTGCTAAACAGCTGGAGAGCTAGACGGAACCAGCTGTTCGCCCAGCGGTGGGCACAGAACAATTTCAACAAGAAACACCGAGGAGGCCTGATCTTGAAGATGACACGACTTCGGCACTACCTGGGCGCCGGAGCCCTGGCCACGCTGGCCATGGCGCTACAGCAACCGGCCCATGCCGCCGATGGCCAGACCATCATCAACGCCAAGTGCATGGCGTGCCACACCCCAGAGGGCAACGATTCCCTGAGCCGCATCAGCCACCAGCGCAAGACGCCGGAAGGCTGGCTGATGAGCATCGCGCGGATGCAGGTGATGTACGGCCTGAAGATCAGCGACGAGGATCGCCGCGCGGTGGTCAAGTTCCTCGCCGACAAGCAGGGCCTGGCGCCCAGCGAGACCGATGGCGTGCGCTACGCCCTGGAGCGCCGGTTGAACACCGTCGAGCACTTCGATAGCAACTTCGAGCAGATGTGCGCCCGCTGCCACTCGGCCGCGCGCATCGCCCTGCAGCGCCGCCCGGCGGCGGAGTGGGAGAAGCTGGTGAACTTCCACCTGGGCCGCTGGCCGTCGCTGGAATACCAGGCGCTGTCCCGCGACCGCGACTGGTTCGACCTGGCGAAGAAGGAGATGGTCCCGGAACTGGCCAAGCGCTTCCCGCTGGACAGCAAGGCCTGGAGCGACTGGCAGAAGAACCGGCCGAAGGCCGAGTCCCTGGCCGGGGAATGGAGCTTCGCCGGGCACATGCCGGGCAAGGGCGACGTGGCCGGCACCATGAGTGTCAGCGGCGGCGCCGGCGACCAGTTCAAGCTCAGCGTCAAGGGCCAGTACGCCGACGGCACCCCGTTCAACGGCGAGGGCAGCGCGGTGCTGTACAACGGCTTCGAATGGCGCGGCAACGTCACCGTGGGCGAGGTGACCATGCGCCAGGTGTTCGCCGCGCTGAAGGGCCAGATGCAGGGCCGCATGTTCGACAAGGCCCATGACGAGCGCGGCCTGGATTTCGTCGCCGCGCAGAACGGCACCAGCCTCGTGCTGGGCGTGCAGCCGGCGTACCTGAAGGCCGGCAGCGAGACCGAGGTCAGCGTCATCGGCAGCGGGCTGAAGGGCAAGCCGTCGTTCGGCAAGGGCGTGGAGGTGCTCTCGGTGGTGTCCGAAACCCCCGAGCGCGTGACCGTGAAGGTCAAGGCCGACGCCTCGGCCGCGGCCGGCGAGCGCGAGGTCAGCGTCGGCACTGCCAAGGGCGGCAGCCTGGCGGTCTACAAGGACATCGCCGAGGTCAAGGTGGTACCGGAGTTCTCCGTCTCGCGCATCGGCGGCAACGGCGGTTCCACGCCCAAGGTGCAGGGCAGCTTCGACGCCGAGGCCTGGGGCAAGGGCGCCGACGGCAAGCCGTTCCGCATCGGCGTGTTCCCGGCCAAGTGGTCGGTGGAGCCCTTCGACGACCGCGCGAAAGAGGACCAGGACGTCAAGTTCGCCGGTGTGATGGACGCCGCCAGCGGCGTGTTCACCCCGGGCGACGCCGGCCCCAACCCCGAGCGCAAGATGATGACCAACAACGCCGGCAACCTGAAGGTGATCGCCGCCGTGGACGACGCCGGCAAGACGCACCAGGGCGAAGGCCACATGATCGTCACCGTGCAGCGCTGGAACAACCCGCCGATCCCTTGATCCACCGCGTCACACGGGTTCGGATGAACTGAACGCATGAACCCCCGCCCGCGGGCGGGGCGTACCAAGCAAGTTCCGGGAGGTCGCCATGGGCGCCATCTTGAATCTGGTCGAGCGCAACCTGCACGAAGTGCGGGTGGATGCCGACCGCCTGTTGTTCCACATCCCCAGTTCGTCGCTGTTCGCCAGCGACGAACTGACCGGCGGGATCATCGATGCCCTGCGCGGGCACGCCTGCTCGCCGGACGAGCTGACGCAGCGCCTGGGCGGGCGTTTCGAGGCCAGCGAGATCGACGAGACCCTGCGCGAGCTGATCGCGCTGGAGCTGGTCAGCGACGGCTCGCCATTGACGCCTGAGATCGGCATCAAGAAGGTCGACCGCACCGCGCTCAACACCGTGGTGCTGAACGTCAACACCGGCTGCAACCTCAGCTGCACCTACTGCTACAAGGAAGACCTGGACAAGCCCTCCGCCGGCAAGAAGATGGGCGCGGAAACCGCCGAGGCCTCGGTGGAGATGCTGCTCAGGGAATCGCCGGACGAGAAGCGCTACACCGTGGTGTTCTTCGGCGGCGAGCCGCTGTCCAACCGGCCGCTGATCGAGCACATGGTGGCCTACTGCGAGCGCCGCTTCGGCGAGCTGGGCAAGGCGGTGGACTTCGTCATGACCACCAACGCCACGCTGCTCACCGAAGAGATCGTCGACTGGCTCAACGCCCACCGCTTCGGCCTGTCCGTCAGCATCGACGGGCCCAAGACCGTGCACGACCGCAACCGCATCACCGTGGGCGGGCAGGGCACCTACGACGTGGTGCGGCGCAAGGCCGACATGCTGCTGTCGCGCTACACCAGCCGCCCGGTGGGCGCGCGGGTGACCCTGACCACCGGCGTCACCGACGTCGAGACCATCTGGGACCACCTGTTCAACGAACTGGGCTTCGCCGAGGTCGGCTTCGCCCCGGTGACCTCGGGCGACATCAGCAGCTTCAACCTGACCGGCGAGGAGCTCAAGCAGGTCTTCGCCAACATGAAGGCCCTGGGCCGACGCTACCTGGCGGAGGCGCTGGAGGGGCGCAACATCGGCTTCTCCAACCTGCACCAACTGATCACCGACATCCACGAGGGCCAGAAGAAGGCCCTGCCGTGCGGCGCCGGGCTGAAGATGCTGGCGGTGGACCACAAGGGCGAGCTGAACCTGTGCCACCGCTTCACCGGCTCCTCGCTGCCGACCTTCGGCAACGTGCACGCCGGGGTCAAGCAGGCCGAGCTGAACGACTTCCTCTCGCAACGCCTGGACCGCACCGACACCGGCTGCGCCAGCTGCCGCATCCGCAACCTGTGTTCCGGCGGCTGCTACCACGAGAGCTACGCGCGCTACGGCGACCCGGCGCACCCCACCTACCACTACTGCGAACTGATGAGGGACTGGGTGGACTTCGGCATCGAGGTCTACAGCCGGATCATGGCCTCGAACCCCAGCTTCATCGACCGCCACATCACTCCGCGGAAGGCGCACTGACATGAAACATCTCAAAGCGATCAACAACAAGGCACAGCAGCTGGAGCAGGCCGCCGCCGAGGACCGCATCGAGGACGTGGTGGCGATGAACTCGGTCGCCGGCTGCGCCTCCACCACCGACCCGGGCTGGGAGATCGACGTGTTCGGCGGCGTCTCCTCGCTGTGCCAGCCGATGGAGGCCGACCTCTACGGCTGCTCCGACCCCTGCTGGTGGCCGGCCCAGGTGCCGGACATGATGAGCACCTACCCCGACTGGAACAAGGACGCGCAGGCCTCCGCGGAGAACTGGCGCAACCTCGGCACCGTATTCCCGGACGACAAATGAGCGGACAGAAGAACAAGAGGAAGCACTGCATGTCCAGAAAAGCATTCGCCGCCGTCCTCGGTGGCCTCTCGCTGGCCTGCGCGCTGCACGCCGCAGCCGCCGCCAACGAGGACAAGGCCCTGGAAAGTGGCCACGAGTACCTGGTGTCCACCAACTACCCGAACAACCTGCACGTCATCGACATGCAGACCGACAAGCTCTACAAGACCTGCACCATTCCCGGCGCCTATGGCCCGGGCATGATCCAGCTGTCGCCGGACCGCAGGATCGCCTACGTGCTGAGCAACCACTACGCGGACATCTACGGCCTGCAGCTGGACGACTGCAAGCCGGTGTTCCACGCCACCATCGCGCAGAAGCCGGGCGAGAACGCGCGCTCGATGTTCTCCATGACCGTCAGCCACGACGGCAAGGAGGTCTACGCCATCGCCAACCCGACGCTGATCCTCAGCGAGCACTACGAGGTGCAGCAGCCGCGCCTGCAGGTCTACGCCGCCGACGGCGGCATGGACGCCAAGCCGGTCCGCACCTTCCCGGCGCCGCGCCAGCTGACCATCATGCAGACCGGCGACGACGGCACCCTGTACGTGGCCGGCCCGGACATCTACAAGGTGGACGTGAAGACCGGCAAGTTCGACGTGCTGATCCCCAGCCGCAACTGGAAGCGCCCGAACTACTCGCCGCCGGACGTGCTCTACGTGTGGAACCAGCAGACCTACCCGCGCGACTTCTCGCTGCTGTACACCACCGCGAAGTTCAAGGACGCCAAGCAGGACCCGGCCACCGCCGACTACCTGTACGGCTTCTTCAACATCGACCTGGCCACCGGCAAGACCGAGACCGTCGACTTCGGCCCGGTCACCGAGGTGTACTTCAGCGGCATCCGCTCGCCGAAGGACCGCAACGTGATGTACGGCGTGCTCAACCGCCTGGTCAAGTACGACATCAAGGCGCAGAAGCTGGAGAAGGCCGCCAGCCTCGACCACTCCTACTACTGCCTGACCGCCAACAAGGCCGGCACCAAGCTGTACCTGACCGGCACCCTGAACGACGTGGCGATCTTCGACGCCGACAGCCTGGAGCGCATCGGCGACCTGAAGCTGCCCGGCGGCGACATGGCGATCACCACCAGCCAGGCCTTCATCCGCTGAAAACGCCGGGCGCCGCCTGCTGGCGGCGCCCGGTCGTGCCTTTCAGGCGCCGGGGTCGATGACCTCCGGCTCCGCTTCCTCCGTGCTCAGGTAGCGTTGTGCGCCGCAATGGCTGCAGCGCTGGTGGAGCATCAGCACATCGCCCACGCGGGTGGGCACGCCCTCGCTCCAGCGGCAGCCCAGGAAAAGGCAGCGTAATCGCATGAGACCTCCCGTCGGGAGCGGCTCCCGACCGCAGAACAGGCAGAGTGGGTTCGGATCGCCCCGGCTTGTTCTTGTCTGGCGACGGTCGCGGCCAGCATCCGCCCGGCGCTCTAGAATGGGCAATCTAATCGCCGCAGGGCCCGTGGGGCGGGGCCTGTCGCTCCAACTGCCGTCGTCTTTTCGGGCGATTGACCCGCCGGGGCATATCCCTAGCATCCGGGGGAACGGCGGCGCACCCGGTGCGCGCGCCAGGTTTCGAACGATGGGGGCCGCGAGGGCCTGGAGTGACGAGATGAGCAAGAACAGCAAAGGCCGCGCACTGGTGACCGGCGCTTCCGCCGGCATAGGCGCGGCCTACGCCCAGCGCCTGGCGGAGCGGGGCCACGACCTGCTGCTGGTGGCCCGCGACCGGGCACGGCTGGCGGCCCTGGCCGCCTGCCTGCAGGCCGAGTACGGGGTGGACGTCGACATACTGCCGGCGGACCTGACCGTGGCGAAGGAACGCGCCCGGGTGGAGGCGCGCCTGGCCGGGGACGCCGGCATCGACATGCTGGTGAACAACGCCGGGATGGCGGTCAAGGGCAGCCTGGTGGAGGCGGGGCTGGACCAGCTGGAGCAGATGATCACCCTCAACGTGCTGGCCTCGGCGCGCCTGGCCGGCTGCGCGGCCAAGGCCTTCGCCGCGAAGGGGCGGGGCACCATCGTCAACCTCACCTCGATCCTGGCCCTGGCGCCGGAGCAGTTCAACGGCGTGTACAGCGGCACCAAGGCGTTCCTGCTCAACCTGAGCATCTCGCTGCAGCAGGAACTGGCGCCCCTGGGCGTGCGCGTGCAGGCGGTGCTGCCGGGCGCCACCCGCACGGAAATCTGGGACCGCTCGGGCACCGACGTCCCGGAAGACATCCTCATGGAAGTCGGCCACATGGTCGACGCCGCTCTGGCCGGCCTGGACCTGGGCGAGCTCATCACCATCCCGGCGCTGCCCGACATGCGGGACTTCGAGGCCTACACCCGCGCGCGGCAGAACCTGGCGCCCTTCCTCTCCGGCCGCCTGCCGGCGGAGCGCTACGGCGTGCAGGTGGAATCGACCCCGTAGGGCGCATAACGCCTACGGCGTCATTCGCTAAATCGCGGACGGAGTCCGCTCCTACGGTTCCAGGAAGCACGGACGTAGGACTCAGTCCGCGATTGGATTCACCGGCCGCGCCGGACACCCCGGTGGCGCGACCAACGGCGGATAACCGCGAACGGTTATTCGCCCTACGTCGCCCCACCCACGCTATTCCCCTGTAGGAGCGCGCCCTGCGCGCGAAATCGCGGGCAGGGCCCGCTCCTACAGTTCGCCCGCGATATCGCGCTTGAGATAGCGCCGGGTGCTTTCCAGGATGCGTTCGGACAATGCCGGGTCGGCCACGCTGCGCGACAGCAGCAGGGCGCCGACCAGGGTGGCCAGGGTCGCCACCGCCTGGTCCGCCGGATGCTCCGCGGGCAGCACCTTCTCCAGCCGCTCCAGGCGCTGGGTCAGGGCCCGGTCGGTGGTCGGGCTGGGGCGGCCGCGGGCGCCCAGTTCGGCGCTCAGGGTGGGGAAGGGGCAGCCGCGCTCGGGGTGGTCGCGATGCTGCTCGGAGAGGTAGTCGTCGATGAAGTTCGCCAGCGCGTTGGGCCCGCGGAAGGTCTCGGCGGCCACCTCGGCGAGCTGGTCGGAGGCCGCCTGCAGGGCGATCTCCACCAGCTCTTCCTTGGACTTGAAGTGCGCGTAGAAACCACCGTGGGTCAGCCCCAGGGCCTTCATCAGGGGCTGCAGGCCGGTGGCTTCCACGCCCTCGCTGCGGAAACGCCGCGAGGCCTCGTCGATGATGCGCTGGCGCGTCTGGGCCTTGTGGTCGTCGGGGTAGCGCATGGGGCTGGTCCTGGATCGAATGACATGTCGACCGTCATTCTAACCCCGAAGCCGGAACTGCGCCGAGCGGCCTCAGACCAGGCTGTCGGGATCACCGACGAACATACTGATGCGCGAGCGCAGCCAGCGTTCGGCCGGGTCGTTGTCCTGGGCGCCGCGCCAGACCATGGACAGCTCGGCCGGGCGCGGGGTGAAGGGCGGCTCCTCGGCGCGCAGGCCGCCGGCGGCGGTCAGCGCCAGGGCCGCGTAGTCCGGCACCGTGGCGATCAGGTCGGTGCCGGCGAGCAGGGCGCCCAGGCCGTTGAACTGCGGCACCGCCAGCACCACCTGGCGCTTGCGGTCGAGGGTCGCCAGCTGTTCGTCGACGAAGCCTTCCAGGTCGCCGGCGTAGGACACCATGGCATGGGGTCGGGTGCAGTAGTCGTCCAGGCTCAGCTGGCCGGGCACCGAATCGGCGCGCAGCACCTTCCACTTGCTGCGGCGCAGGGTCTTGCGCTTGGCGTTGGCCGGCAGCTCGTCGGTGTAGCTGACGCCCACGGAAATCTCGCCGGAGGCCAGCAGTTGCGGCATCAACAGGTAGTTGGCGCGGCGCACCACCAGGACGATGCCCGGCGCCTCGGAGCGCAGGCGGCGCAGCAGCGCCGGCAGCAGGCCGAACTCCACGTCGTCGGACAGGCCGATGCGGAACACCGACTTGCTGGTGGCCGGGTCGAAGTCGGCGGCGCGGCTCAGGGCGGTGGAGATGGAGTCCAGCGCCGGCGACAGGTGGCCGAAGATCTCCTGGGCCCGGGCGGTGGGCTCCATGCTGCGGCCGGTGCGGACGAACAGCGGGTCGTCGAACAGGTTGCGCAGGCGCGCCAGGGCCGCGCTGATCGCCGGCTGGCCGAGGAACAGCTTCTCGGCGGCGCGGGTCACGCTGCGTTCGTGCATCAGCGTTTCGAAGACGATCAACAGGTTGAGGTCAACCTTGCGGAGGTCGTTGCGGTTCATGGGGGCTCCCTGACGATGGGGGAAAAGTGAAGCGCGGCGCGTCTGGCGTCAAGGTCTGACAGATAAGTCCTTGATCATTTTCCGCATTCTTCCTTAGCAAGACGCTTCATTGCCGTTATCCTTCCCTACTGCGCAGCCGTATTTTTCGGGCGTTGCCTGGCGCTCCGGCCTGCGCGATCGATATGCCTGCGGAATCATCGGCATTTATGTCGACTATCGATAGCGGTGGGTAGCAAGCACAAGAAAGCCCGGATAGAGTCCGTGGCTATAAAGCATCAAAGGCGAGGTATGTGATGTCCCGCATGATCCGATTCCACCAGTTCGGTGATGCCTCGGTACTCAAACTCGAGGAAGTCCCGACCCCGCAACCGGGGCCGGATGAAGTCCTGATCCGCACCCAGGCGCTGGGCGTGAGCTGGCGCGACGTGCTCTGGCGGCAGAACCTGGCGCCCGACCAGGCCCAGCTGCCCGCCGGGATCGGCTACGAACTGGCCGGCGTGGTCGAGGCCGTGGGCGCGAACGTCACCGATCTTGCGCCCGGCATGGCCGTGGCCAGCTTCCCGGCCGATTCGCCGAACCAGTACCCGGCCTGGGGCGACTACGTGGTGATGCCGCGCACCTCGCTGACGCGCTACCCGGACAACCTCACCCCGGTCGAGGCCGCGGTGCACTACACCGGCCTGCTGTACGCCTACTTCGCCCTGGTTGAGCTGGCCAGGCTGCAGCCGGGCCAGCACGTGCTGATCACCGAGGCCGGGCACTGCCTGGCGCCGCAGTCGATCCAGCTGGCCAAGGCCCTGGGCGCCAAGGTCATCGCCACCACCAGCCACGAGAACACCCGCGACTTCATCCGCAGCCTGGGCGCCGACAAGGTGATCTACACCGAGGAGCAGGACCTGGTGCTGGAAGTCGAGCGCTTCACCGACGGCAAGGGCGTGGAAGTGGTCCTGGACCAGTGCGCCGGCCCGCAGATGAAGCTCTTGGGCGACGTCGCCGCGCCGCGCGGCAAGCTGATCCTCTACGGCATCAACGGCGGCAACGACGCCACCTTCCCGGCCTGCGCGGCCTTCAAGAAGCACCTGCAGTTCTACCGCCACTGCGTGCTGGACTTCACCGGCCAGCCGGAAATCGGCCTGACGCGCAACGACGAGGCGGTGCAGCGGGCGCTGCAGGCGATCAACCAGATGACCGCCGACCAGTTGCTCAAGCCGAGCATCGACAAGGTCTTCGACTTCGCCAGGTTCCGCGAGGCCAGCAACTACATGGAAAGCTGCCCCGGCGGCGGCCGGGTGGTGATGAAGGTCGCCGACTGACCTGCCGTCCCGCGCAATGCCAGAAGCCACTCCCCGGAGTGGCTTCGGCGTTTCCGCGCCCCCGCTTTTCGCAGGAGCGAGCTTGCTCGCGAACAAACCCCGTGCCGAAGCTGTTCGCGAGCAGGCTCGCTCCTACAGGGGAACGGTGTGGGTGGGGCGTAGGGCGAATAACCGTTCGCGGTTATCCGCCGTTGGCCGCGCCACCGGGGCGTTCGGCGCGGCCGGTGAATCCAATCGCGGACGGAGTCCGCTCCTACGACCGTGCTTCCTGGAACCCGGCCGCATCCAGCGCAGGATCGGGCAAGCCTGCGCAGGACCGGGCAAGCCACTGGGCGGGCTTTTCCCGTATCGTCGCGGCATTCGGCCAGGGAAGCGCCTAGGCTGAATCCATTCCCACGGAGCGGCCTTGGCTCCGAATTTCCACATCACCCGAACCAAGAGGTGAGCGCCTGATGATCAAGCTGAAACTCAACGGCAAGGACCATGAATTCGACGCGCCCGGGGAAATGCCCCTGCTCTGGGCGCTGCGCGACGTCGCCTTGCTCACCGGCACCAAGTACGGCTGCGGCATGGCCCTGTGCGGGGCCTGCACCGTGCACGTCGACGGCCAGCCCACGCGCTCCTGCGTGACGCCCCTGGCGGCGGTGGCCGGCAAGCAGGTCACCACCATCGAGGCGGTGGCCGGGCAACCCGCCGGCAAGGCGGTGCAGGAGGCCTGGCGCAAGCTGGACGTGGTGCAGTGCGGCTACTGCCAGTCCGGCCAGATCATGTCCGCCACGGCGCTGCTGGCCGGCAACAGGAGCCCCAGCGACGCCGACATAGATGCGGCCATGGGCGGCAACATCTGCCGCTGCGCCACCTACGTACGCATCCGCGCGGCCATCCACGAAGCCGCGCAGAACCTGGCCTGAGGAGACTCGACATGGCAGACCTGCAGCAACGAGCCAGCCTCGAGCCGGAAGATGCCGGCAACGGCATCCTCAACCTCAGCCGCCGGCATTTCCTGCGCGGCGCCGGCGGCCTGGCCCTGGGCATCTACTTCGCGCCGCTGCTGGGCCGCTTCGGCGACCCCGAGGCCGCCGCGGCCAAGGCCTTCGAACCCAACGCCTTCGTGCGCATCGCCGCGGACGGCACGGTGACGGTGATCGCCAAGCACGTGGAAATGGGGCAGGGCAGCTACACCGGCCTGGCCACCCTGCTGGCCGAGGAACTGGACGCCGACTGGAGCCAGGTCCGCGTCGAGGGCGCCCCGGCCGACGCCAAGCGCTACGCCAACCTGGCCTTCGGCACCCTGCAGGGCACCGGCGGCAGCAGCGCCATGGCCAACTCCTTCGAGCAGATGCGCAAGGCCGGGGCCACCGCCCGGGCCATGCTGGTGGCCGCCGCGGCGCAGCAATGGAAGGTGCCGGCCGAGCAGATCGAGGTGCACGATGGCGTGGTCGAGCACAAGGCTTCCGGGCACAAGGCCGGGTTCGGCCAGTTGGCCGAGGCGGCGGCCCAACAGCCGGTGCCGGCGGACGTGCAGCTCAAGGCGCCGAAGGATTTCAAGCTGATCGGCCAGGTCAGGCTGCCGCGCAAGGACAGCCAGGACAAGACCGATGGCCAGGCGCGCTTCACCCAGGACGTGCACCTGCCGGACATGCTGGTGGCGGTGGTGGCGCACCCGCCGCGCTTCGGCGGCGTGCCATCGAAGGTGGACGACAGCAAGGCCAAGGCCGTGCCCGGCGTGGTGGCGGTGGTGCAGTACCCGGGCAGCGACTCGCGCTTCGCCGGCGTCGCGGTGCTGGCGAAGAACACCTGGGCCGCGCGCCAGGGCCGTGACGCCCTGCAGGTGGAGTGGGACGAGAGCAACGCCTTCCGCCTGGGCAGCGACGAGATCTTCGCCAGGTACCGGGAGCTGGCGGCCAAGCCCGGCGTGGTGGCGCGCAACGAGGGCGACATCGCCAAGGCGCTGGACAAGCCGGCCAGGCTGATCGAGGCCGAGTACCAATTCCCCTACCTGGCCCATGCCTCGATGGAGCCGCTGAACTGCGTGGTCAAGCTCTCCGACGGCGCCTGCGAGATCTGGAACGGCGAGCAGTGGCAGACCGGCGACCAGATGGCCGTCGGGCAGTTGCTCGGCATCGCCCCGGAGAAGGTCGCCATCACCCAGCTGTACGCCGGCGGCAGCTTCGGCCGCCGTGCCAACCCGCACTCGGACTACGTGCTGGAGGCCGTCTCCATCGCCAAGGCGGCCCGCGAGCACGGCCACAAGGGCCCGGTGAAGATGGTCTGGACCCGCGAGGACGATACCCGCGGCGGCTACTACCGCCCGGCCTTCCTGCATAGCGCGCGGCTGGCGCTGGATGGCCAGGGCAACCTGGTGGGCTGGCAGCAGCATTTGGTGGGACAGTCGTTCATCGTCGGCACGCCCTTCGAGAAGGTGATGGTCAAGGACGGCATCGACAAGGTGGCGGTGGAAGGCGCGGCGGACCTGCCCTACGCCGTGCCCAACCTGCACGTGGAGCAGACCCTGGTGCCGGAGATCAAGGTGCCCACCCAGTGGTGGCGCTCGGTGGGCCACACCCACACGGCGTACTCCACCGAGACGCTGATCGACGAAGCCGCGGTCGCCGCCGGCAAGGACCCGTACGAGTTCCGCCGCGCGCTGCTGCAGAAGTACCCGCGGCACCTGGGCGTGCTCGACCTGGTGGCCGAAAGGGCCGCCTGGAAGCAGCCGCTGAAGGCCGGCGGGGAAGGCGAGAAGCGCGGCCGCGGGATCGCCGTGCACGAGTCCTTCGGCAGTTTCGTGGCGCAGGTGGTGGAAGTCACGGTGAAGGCCGACAAGAGCTTCAAGGTCGACCGCGTGGTCTGCGCCGTGGACTGCGGCCTGGCGATCAACCCGGACGTGATCCGTGCGCAGATGGAAGGCGGCATCGGCTATGGCCTGGCCATGGCCCTGCACAGCGCCATCACCCTCAAGGAAGGGGTGGTGGAGCAGTCCAACTTCCATGACTTCCAGGTGTTGCGGATCAACGAGATGCCGGCGGTGGAGGTGCACATAGTGCCGTCCAGCGAGGCGCCCACCGGCGTTGGCGAGCCCGGCGTGCCGCCGGCGGCGCCGGCCCTGGCCAATGCCCTGGCGGCGGCCACTGGCAAGCGCATCCGCACCCTGCCGATCGGCAACCAGTTGCAGGCCTGAGGCCGGAGGTGAGGGCGGCCCGCTGCCTCGTGCAACGGGCCGGCGCCCGATATTTCCGGCGCGGTCGCGCCAAGGCAGGTATCCTTGTGGGCAGGCGCCCGACCGGGCGCCCCCTTTCTACTGGAGCTGTGACATGACCCGCGACAAGCAACTCTTCCCCGACGACGAGATCGGCGACGCCCTGTGGGCCCTGCAGGAAGATGGCGAGGACCTTTCGTTCGAGCGTGAGGTGGAATTCGCCGTGATCTTCCCGGAAGAGCAGGCGGCGCTGGATTTCGCCATCCTCCTGCTGCAGAACGGCCAGAAGGTGGCCTATTCCGAGTATGACGGCGACCCGGCCAACCCCTGGCAGGTCCTGGCCTACCCGGTGATGGAGCCCACCCACGAGAACATCGGTGGCTACGAGGAGCTGCTGGCCGAGCATTCCGAGCCGCTGGGCGGCAAGACCGACGGCTGGTCGGCGCTCTGAGGCGGGATGGGTAGGAAAAAGCCGGGGCATGTCCCCGGCTTTTTTGTGGGCGCAGGATTTTATCCGCGATTGGGCATTTCCCTGTAGGAGCGGGCCCTGCCCGCGAAATCGCGCGCAGGGCGCGCTCCTACAGGGGAGTGACGCCGGCGGTTCGGGTTATCGCGGACAAGGTCCTACGAAGAGCGCTGTGGCGCGGTCGGCAAGCTATGGCACCGGTTCGCCTTTCTCGGCCACCTGGCGCAGGGCTTTTTCGTAGTAGTCGGCCGATTGCGCGCCGGAGATCAGCTGGCGGCCGTTGATGATCACCGCCGGCACGGCGCGGATGCCGTGGCTGGTGAAGAATTCCTCTTCCTCCACCACTTTGCTGGCGTAGGCGTCGCTGTCGAGGATCTCGCGGGTGCGCACCGGGTCCAGGCCGACGCCGGCGGCCAGGTCCAGCAGCTCCCCGCTGTCGCTGATGTTGCGCCCTTCGCCGAAGTAGGCGTGCAGCAGCGCCTGTTTCAGCGCCAGGTCGCGGCCCTGTTCGGCGGCCCAGTGCAGCAGGCGGTGGGCGTCTAAGGTGTTGTAGATGCGCTGGCGCTTGTGCAGGTCGAAGTGGAAGCCGACTTCCTCGCCGAAGTCGCGGATGCGCTTGTGGTTGCTGGCGATGTCCTCGGCGCTGCTGCCGTACTTGCGCTGCAGGTGCTCGACCAGGTCCTCGCCTTCGGCGGGCATGTCGGCATTGAGCTCGAAGGGCTTGATGTGCAGTTCGACGTCGATCTCGCCGTCGACGCGCTGGATGGCTTCCAGCAACCCGGAAAGGCCGATGGCGCACCAGGGGCAGACGACGTCCGAGACGAAATCGAGGGTGATGGCTTCGCGCATGCGGGTGATCTCCGCCTTTGGGTTCCAGGGTTCAAGCATGGACCTTTTTGTGTCGGATGATCCAGCCTTGCGGGGCGATGGGTGCCCCTTTCATCACCTTTGACTTTAGGTTTTATTCATAACTACATGATTTTTAATTGAAATTTATATTCCAGAAATGACTTTAACTTGGGCGCTCTCCTGGCCACCCGAGAGCAGGCTACAGGCCTTGCCCCGCCTGGGCTCCGGCCGCCTTGAGGCAGACGGGAAAAGCTACAGCTCTTTTAGTTGTTTCTTGAAGTGGCTCTTAACTAGTTGATATTCAATTGAAATTTTTCTTTAAAAGCATGGATTTCCTTACCTTTCAGAAGATTTTACATTCGAAAAATAATGTAACTGATTGAAAATCAATAAAAATTTATATTTTAGGTTTTGGCCTGCCCCCCAAACGAACGCAGACCGGGCGACGCCACTGGCTCGCCCGGCCGGCACCGACCTCGGGGGCCTCAGAAGTCGACGGTGGCGGACACCCGCAGGGTGCGCGGCTCGCCCTGGGTCAGGTAGCCGCCGATGGTGGAGGCCCAGTAGGCCTCGTTGGCCACGTTCTCCAGGTTGGCGCGCAGGGTCACGTCGCGCTGTTCCACCTTGAAGCGGTAGCGGGCGCCCAGGTCGACGCGGGTCCAGGCCGGGATGCTCAGGTTGTTGGCCTGGTCCAGGTACTGGCCGCCGGTACGCAACAGGCGGCCGTTGACCGCCAGGCCGTCGATGCCGGGCACGTCCCAGTCGGCGCCGAGGTTGTACTGGAACTGCGGCACGCCGATGGCGCGGTTGCCGTCGTTGGCGCCGCCGGCGGTGTTGCGCAGCTCGGTGTCGATCCAGGTGGCGCCGGCCAGCAGGCGCAGGCCGTCCAGCGGTTCGCCGAACAGGTTCAGCTCGACGCCGCGGTTGCGCTGCTCGCCATCGACGCTGAAGACCTTGGTGTCCGGGTCGGTGACGCTGGTGGGCTGTTCGATGCGGTAGAACGCCAGGTTGCCGCCGTAGCTGCCGAAGTCCAGCTTGGCGCCCACCTCGACCTGTTTGGAGCGCTGCGGGGCGAACACCTCGCCGACGTTGACCGCGGTGGAGGGCGCGGTGGGGCCGGCGGCCAGGCCTTCGATGCGGTTGGCGTACAGCGACAGGTAGTCGGTGGGCTTGACCACGATGCCGTACACCGGCGTGGTGATGGATTCGCGGTAGTCGGCGTTGCGCACGCCGGCGTAGCTCCAGCCGTCGGTGCCGATGCTCTGGCGGCGCACGCCGAGGGTCAGCAGCACGCGGTCGTCGAGAAAGCCCAGGGTGTCGGAGGCGGCGGCGCTGCGGTTGCGCGTCTTGCCGACGATGCCGGGGTCGTTGTAGTCGTCGCCGGAGTAGGTGGTGGCCGGCTTGGCCACCTGCACGGGGTGGTACAGGTTGGCCGGGAACTTGCTCAGGGCCATGCGGTAGGCGCTGCGCTGTTCGGCCCAGATGCCGGCCAGGCCGAGGTTCATCTGGTGGCTCACCGGGCCGGTCTGGAAGCGGCCGTTGAGGCCGGCCAGGGCGCTCCTGTTGTCTTCGTCGTGGGTGGCGTCCATGGTGCCGCCGCCGGCGCCGCCGTTGTCGTCGCTCAGGGTCAGCGAGGAATAGGTGCCGTTCTCGCGGGTGTGCTTGGCGCCGCCGGCGAGGTAGGCGGTCCAGTTGTCGTTGAGGTCGTATTCGCCGCGGAACATGCCGTAAGTGTCTTCCAGCTGCGAGTAGCTCCAGGCCTGGCCGTAGTTGCTGCCGGCGTCGGGGGCGTGGGGGATGCTGGTGACGCCGCTGCCGACGTAGACCACCGGGCGGCCCTGGTTGATGCGCTGCTTCTGGTAGCCGAAGTCGCCGCTCAGGCGTAGGCGCTCGCCGCGGTAGTCGAGGTTGACGCTGGCCAGCTTGTAGCGCTGGGCGTTATCGTCGATGGCGGTGTCGCCCTCGCGCTGGGCCAGGTTGAGCCGCGCGCCGAAGCGGTTGTCCTCGCCGAAGCGCTGGCCCAGGTCGAGGTGTTCGCCGACCTGGCTGTCGCTGCCGTAGTCCAGGCTCAGGCTGCGGGTGGGGACGTCATCGGCGTGCTTGGTCTGCAGGTTCACCGCGCCGCCGATGCCGCTGCCGCTGGGCGTCACGCCGTTGATGAAGGCGTTGGGGCCCTTGAACAGCTCGACGCGCTCCAGCGACTCGGTGCCGATGATCTGCCGCGGCGTCACGCCGTACAGGCCGTTGAGCGAGACGTCGTCGGTGCTCAGCGGCAGGCCGCGGATGACGAAGACCTGGGAGAAGTTGCCGTAGCCGTTGCCCTGGCGCACCGCGGCGTCGTTGAGCAGCACGTCGCCGACGGTCTGCGCCTGCTGGTCGCGGATGGTCTGCGCGGTGTAGCTGGAGAAGGCGAAGGGCACGTCCTGCATGTCCTGGTTGCCCAGCATGCCCAGCCGGGCGCCGCGGGCCACCTGGCCGCCGCTGTAGGCCGGCGGCAGCTCGCCGGGGGCCTGGGCCACGGCGCTGACGGTGGTGGCGCCCATTTCCAGGGCCTCGCCGTCCCGGGCGATGGGCTCCACGCCATAGCCGCTGGGCTTGCGGACCAGGCGGTAGCCGCTGCCTTCGAGCAGCCGGCCGAGGCCGTCTTCGGCGTCGTAGCTGCCCTTGAGGCCGTCGCTGTGGCGGGCGTTCAGGGTGGCGGCCTCGAAGGCCAGCGGCACGCCGGCCTGGGCGGCGAAGCGCGCCAGCACCTCGCCCAGCGGGCCGGGGGCGATGTCGTACTGGCGTTGCACGCTGGCGGTCTCCGCGGCCAGGGCGGGCAGGGCGGCGCCGTGCAGGGCCAGGCCGATGGCCAGGGCGAGGGTGTGGGGCTTGAGGCGGAGGCGGGTGGTCATGCGCTGATCCTGTCGGCGGGAGGCGTGGATGGGTTGTTTCCTCCTTCACCGGACGAGCAGGAAAAAGGTGTCACGGCGGATGAAAATTTTTCCGGGGCCTCAGGCGGGCTCCAGGGTCACCCAGTAGCGCGTCAGGCGGCTGACCTTCAGCGGCAGCATGTCGGCCAGCAGGCGCAGGCCGGCGTCGTCGTTGCCCAGGGGAATGGCGCCGCTGACGCGCAGCCCGGCCAGCTGCGGCGCGCAGCGCAGCACGCCGCTGCGGTAGCGGCCCAGTTCGGCCAGCAGGGCGTCCAGGCGCATGTCCTGGGCCAGCAGCATGCCGTTCTCCCAGCTGCTGGCGTTGGCGTCCGCCGGCTGCACGGCCTGCAGGGCGCTGGCGCTGAACAGCAGTTGCTGGCCGGCCTCGACCTGGCGGTGCGCGGCGCTGGCGAAGGGCTCCACGGCGACGCTGCCTTCCAGCACGGCCACCCGGCAAGCCTCGCCCAGGTCGCGCACCGCGAAGCGCGCGCCGGCGGTGCGCAGCAGGCCCTGGCGGCTTTCCACCAGGAACGGCCGCGGCTCGGGCGCCGGGTCGGCATGGGTGGCGACGAGGATTTCCCCCTCGAGCAGGCGCAGGCGGCGTTCCTGCGGGGTGAAGCGGATGTCCACGGCGCTGCCGGTGTTGAGCGTCAGCAGGCTGCCGTCGGGCAGTTGCACGCGCTTGCGCTCGCCGGTGGCGGTGCGCTGGTCGGCGCTCCATTCGGCCCAGGGCAGCTGGCGCGCCGCCAGCCAGGCCGCGGGCGCCACCGCCAGCAGCAGGCCCAGGCGGTTGAGCATCTGCCGCCGGCTCGGGCCGCGCTCGCCCAGGCGCTGCAGGCTCTGCCGGCCCATGCCCGGGGGCAACTGGTGCAGGCCGCCGAGCAGGCTTTCCGCGCGGCGCCAGGCCTCGGCGTGCTGGGCGCTGCGCCCGCGCCATTGCTCGATGGATTGCTCGATGGCCTGCAGGTCGGCGGCGCTGGCCGGGCGTTCGCCCAGGCGCACCAGCCAGTCGGCGGCTTCGCCGAGGATGCGCGGGTCCAGCGTCTGCTCGTGCATCAGGCCAGGCTCAGGCAGGCGATGAAGGCCGCGCGCATGTAGCGCTTGACGGTCGCCAGGGACAGCCCCAGGCGCTCGGCGATGGCCGGGTAGGTGAGGCCGTCCAGCTGCGAGAGCAGGAAGGCTTCGCGGGTCAGGGGCGGCAGTTCGCCCAGCGCCGCGTCGATGCGCTCCAGGGTTTCCAGGATCAGCTCGCGGGCTTCCGGGCCGGGGGCCTGTTCCCCGGGCAGCGCGGCCAGGGCCTCGAGGTAGGCGCGCTCGATCTCCTGGCGGCGCCAGCGGTCCACCAGCAGCCCCTTGGCGATGTGGGTGAGCAGCGCCCGCGGGCGTTCGCCGATGTCGCCCGGCGGCCGGCGCAGCAGGCGCAGGAAGGTGTCCTGGGCCAGGTCGGCGGCATCCCAGGCGTTGCCCAGGCGGCCGCGCAGCCATTGCTGCAGCCAGCCGTGGTGGCGTTCGTAGAGGCTGTGCAGGTGTTGTTCGGCGGAGGGTTCGGCGAATGCCACGGTGTCGTGCGCCAGATGATCATTTGCGAATGACTCTCATTTTATGTCGGTTCCGCCGCTGGGCGCAATGCCACGACGCCGCAGCCGGTCGGCGCGCGTGCCGAGCGCTGCCATCTGCACTGGCATTGCCACGCAGACGCGCTACCTTCAGCCTGTCCCGAATGCAAAATTCGCGGGTTTGCCTTCCTCGGCGGACGGCACCGTCGTTCGCGGTCGAAACCTCAGCCATCCAGAGATACGGAGCAGATCATGGCTCGCACCACGCCCATCGAGCTTTATCGCAACATCGGCATAGTCGCGCACGTGGACGCCGGCAAGACCACCACCACCGAGCGCATCCTGTTCTACACCGGCGTCAACCACAAGATGGGCGAGGTGCACGACGGGGCGGCGACCATGGACTGGATGGTGCAGGAGCAGGAGCGCGGCATCACCATCACCTCGGCGGCCACCACCGCCTTCTGGCAGGGCTCGACCAAGCAGTACCCGCACAAGTACCGCTTCAACATCATCGACACCCCCGGCCACGTCGACTTCACCATCGAGGTGGAGCGCTCGCTGCGCGTGCTCGACGGCGCCGTGGTGGTGTTCAGCGGCGCCGACGGCGTCGAACCGCAGTCCGAGACGGTGTGGCGCCAGGCCAACAAGTACCACGTGCCGCGCCTGGCCTACGTGAACAAGATGGACCGCCAGGGCGCCGACTTCCTGCGGGTGGTCGAGCAGATCAGGCGCCGCCTGGGCCACGACCCGGTGCCGATCCAGCTGGCCATAGGCGCGGAGGAGAACTTCAGCGGGCAGATCGACCTGGTGAAGATGAAGGCCATCTACTGGAACGACGACGACCAGGGCACCAGCTACCGCGAGGAGGAGATTCCCGCCGAGTTGCAGGGCCTGGCCGCGGAATGGCGCGCGCACATGGTCGAGGCCGCCGCCGAGGCCAACGACGAGCTGATGAACAAGTACCTCGAAGGCGAGGAGCTGAGCCAGGAGGAGATCAAGGCCGGCCTGCGCCAGCGCACCCTGGCCAACGAGATCGTCCCGGCGGTGCTGGGCTCCTCGTTCAAGAACAAGGGCGTGCCCCTGGTGCTGGACGCGGTGATCGACTACCTGCCGGCGCCCTCGGAAATCCCGGCGATCAAGGGCACCCACCCGGACGACGAGGAGAAGCACGACGAGCGCCACGCCGACGACAGCGAGCCGTTTTCCTCGCTGGCCTTCAAGATCGCCACCGACCCCTTCGTCGGCACCCTGACCTTCGCCCGCGTCTACTCAGGTGTGCTGAGCAGCGGCGACGCGGTGCTCAACTCGGTGAAGGGCAAGAAGGAGCGCGTCGGGCGGATGGTGCAGATGCACGCCAACCAGCGCGAGGAGATCAAGGAGGTGCGCGCCGGCGACATCGCCGCGCTGATCGGCATGAAGGACGTGACCACCGGCGACACCCTGTGCGCCATCGACAAGCCGATCATCCTCGAACGCATGGACTTCCCCGACCCGGTGATCTCGGTGGCGGTGGAGCCCAGGACCAAGGCCGACCAGGAGAAGATGGGCATCGCCCTGTCCAAGCTGGCCCAGGAGGACCCCTCGTTCCGCGTCAAGACCGACGAGGAGACCGGGCAGACCATCATCTCCGGCATGGGCGAGCTGCACCTGGACATCATCGTCGACCGCATGCGCCGCGAGTTCAACGTCGAGGCCAACATCGGCAAGCCGCAGGTGGCCTACCGCGAGGCGATCCGCAGGAGGTGCGAGATCGAGGGCAAGTTCGTCCGCCAGTCCGGCGGCCGCGGCCAGTTCGGCCACTGCTGGATCCGCTTCGAGCCGGGCGACGAGGGCAAGGACGGCCTGGAGTTCCACAACGAGGTCGTCGGCGGGGTGAT
Source organism: Pseudomonas delhiensis (assembly GCF_900187975.1). Lineage (GTDB taxonomy): Bacteria > Pseudomonadota > Gammaproteobacteria > Pseudomonadales > Pseudomonadaceae > Pseudomonas > Pseudomonas delhiensis. Next base: position 98,112 of record NZ_FZPC01000014.1, read on the forward strand.
CCCCCGCGAGTTCATCCCGGCGATCCAGAAGGGCATCGAGGAGCAGATGCACAACGGCGTGCTCGCCGGCTACCCGCTGATCGGCCTGAAGGCGACGGTGTACGACGGTTCCTACCACGACGTCGACTCCAGCGAGATGGCCTTCAAGATCGCCGCCTCCATGGCCACCAAGCAGCTCTCGCAGAAGGGCGGCGCGGTGCTGCTGGAGCCGGTGATGAAGGTCGAGGTGGTGACCCCCGAGGACTACATGGGCGACGTGATGGGCGACCTGAACCGCCGCCGTGGCCTGATCCAGGGCATGGAGGACACCCCGGCGGGCAAGGTGATCCGCGCCGAGGTGCCGCTGGGCGAGATGTTCGGCTACGCCACCGACGTGCGCTCGATGTCCCAGGGCCGCGCCAGCTACTCCATGGAGTTCACCAGGTACGCCGAGGCGCCGGCGAACATCGCCGATGCCATCGTGAAGAAGAACAACGGCTGAGCCCCTGGTGAAAGAAGAACGGCGCCTGTGGGCGCCGTTTTTCATTCGGGGAAGGGGACGAATAGCCGTTCGCGGTTATCCGCTGCCGGCCGTGCCACCAGGGCGTCCGGCGTGGCCGGTGAGTCCAATCGCGGACGGAGTCCGCTCCTACGCTGGCCAAGCCATGCCATTCCCCTGTAGGAGCGCGCCCTGCGCGCGAATCGCGGGCAGGGCCCGCTCCTACGACCGTGCTTCCTGGAACCGTAGGAGCGGACTCTGTCCGCGATTCGGCGGATAACGCCGTAGGCGTTATGCGCCCTACGGGAGCCTCGTGGTTCCGCACCACACCGAACGGATAACGCAGCGTCAGCCGGCACGTTCGTAGGGCGAATAACCGTTCGCGGTTATCCGCCGTTGGTCGTGCCACCGGAGCGTCCGGCGTGGCGGATGCCAATCGCGGACGGAGTCCGCTCCTGCGCTGGCCAAGCCATGCCATTCCCCTGTAGGAGCGCGCCCTGCGCGCGAATCGCGGGCAGGGCCCGCTCCTACGACCGTGCTTCCTGGAACCGTAGGAGCGGACTCTGTCCGCGATTCGGCGGATAACGCCGTAGGCGTTATGCGCCCTATGGGAACCCGGGAGCCTCGTGGTTCCGCACCACACCGGACGGATAACGCAGCGCCAGCCGGCACGTTCGTAGGGCGAATAACCGTTCGCGGTTATCCGCCGTTGGCGCCATCAGGACCGGTACAGCATCGGCCTGCGCAGGCGCAGGTAGCTGTAGCCCTCGCGGACCATGGCGATGCGTTCCGGCTCGAGGTCGGCGATCAGCAGCTCCCCGGCCTGCCTGGCCCGGGCGATCACCTGGCCGTCCGGGGCCACCACGCAGCTCAGGCCGCAGTATTCCAGCTCGCCTTCGCGGCCCTGGAAGTTGGCGTAGGCGAGGAACACCTGGTTCTCGTAGGCACGGGTGGGCACCAGTACCTGGCAGACGAACTCGTAGGGGTGCATGTTGGCCGTGGGCACCAGCACCAGGTCGGCGCCGGCCAGGGCCAGGGTGCGCACCGCCTCGGGGAACTCGACATCGAAGCAGATCAGCAGGCCGAGCTTCCAGCCGTCCAGCTCGACGATCGCCGGCGACTCGTCCGAGGGACTGAACTGGTCGCGGTCGAGGTCGCCGTACAGGTGCGTCTTGCGGTAGTTGGCGCGGCGCTCGCCCTGGCGGTCGATCAACTGGACGCTGTTGAAGGGCGCGCCGTCGGGGTTGCGTTCCGGGTAGCCGTAGAGGATGCCCAGGTCGAATTCCCGGGCGATCCCGGCCACGGTTTCGGCGATGGCGCCGTCGGCAGCTTCGGCCAGGGCGGCGACGCGTTCGGCGCCGATGTTGTAGCCGCTGGCGTACATTTCCGGGCAGACCAGCAGGTCTGCGCTTTGGGCGGCCGCGCGTTGCGCGGCCTCGCGCAGCCGGCGCAGGTTGCCGGGCAGGTCATCGGGCCCCGGGGGGCATTGGTAGAGGGCGAGACGCATGGCGCTTCCTCCTTGGTCAATCGGGCAGGGCCACGGGGCCCAGTTCGGCATAGCGGTCGCCGGGGCCGGGGTTGTCCGGGTGGGTGGCGCCGCCGAAGTGGTGCAGGATGCCCCACACGGCGTTGAGCGAGGTCTGTACCGCGCCTTCGACCCAGGCCGGGGTCCAGGATACATCGTCGCCGGCGATGAAGATGCCGCGCTGCTCGGCGGGCAACTCGTCCTGCATGAAGTGCGAGTACATGCGGTGGTTGTAGCGGTAGTGGCCGGGCAGGGCGCCCTTGAAGGCGCCGAGGAAGTGCGGGTCGGCCTCCCAGGACACGGTGATGGGGTTGCCGATGACGTGGCTGGCGATGTCCACCTTCGGGTAGACCTTCTTCAGGGCATCCAGCGCAAGCTGCACGCGCTTCTCCACCGGGTGCGGGAGCATCTTCATGGCGTCGCTCATCCAGGAGTAGGACAGGCAGATCACCCCGGGCTTGTCGTCGCCGTTGTCGAACAGGTAGGTGCCGCGGGTCAGGCGGTCGGTGAGGGTCATGCTCATGACGTCGCGGCCGGTCTGCGGGTCCTTGTCCTTCCAGAACGGCCGGTCGACCATGACGAAGGTCTTCGACGACTGCATGTAGCGGGTGCGGTCCAGGGCCATCCACATCTTCTGCGAGAACAGCGCTTCCTCGCATTCGATCTGGGTGGTCAGCAGCCAGCTCTGGCAGGTGGTCAGCACCGCGGCGTACTCGCGGGTGTCGCCCCAGTAGTCGGTGACCGCCAGGTTGTCGCTGGCGGCGCGGGCGATCTTCTTCACCCCCGGGCGCGGCGCGCCGTTGTGCAGCCTGGCCAGGGACGTGCCGGCCGGCCAGTGCGCGCACTGTTCCGGCACGTGGTTCCAGATGCCGCGCGGCACCTGCTCGACGCCGCCCACCACCAGGTGCTGGTGGTCGTCGCAGTTGGTCATCACCACGCGGAAGATTTCCAGCATCGAGTTGGGGAAGTCCGAGTCCCAGCCGCCGGTGCCGAAGCCGACCTGGCCGAAGATCTCGCGGTGGTGGAAGGACAGGCGCGAGAAGGCCTTGGAGGTGGCGACGAAGTCATAGAAGGTGCGGTCGTCCCACAGCGGAACCAGCTCGTCCCACAGCGCCTTGAGCTTGATGGTGTCGCGCGCGCGGATGGCGTCCTGGATCTCGGAGAAGCGCGCACCGTCCTCCAGGGCGTCGGCCCAGGCCTGGGCGACCTCGCGGAAGATCGGCGGCAGGTCGTCGATCTTCTCCGCGTAGTGGCTGGTGCCTTCCAGGTCCACCACGGTGCTGCCGGAGGCCGGCGTCAGCGGGTTGGGGAAGGGCCTGGTCTGCAGGCCGAGCTTGTCGACGTAGTGGTAGAAGGCCGTGCTGGAGACCGGGAAGCGCATGCCGCCCAGCTCGGCGATGATGCCGTCGGCGCCCTCGAAGGGCTCCGAGCGCAGCCGGCCGCCCAGCTTCGAGGCCTCGTAGACCACCGGCTTCAGGCCCAGCTTCATCAGTTCGTAGGCCGCCACCAGGCCGGCGATGCCGGCGCCGACGATGGCCACTTCCTTGCCGTGGTTGTGCGCCGGGATGCTGCCCAGGCCCGCCGGGTGTTCCAGCCAGTCGTCGAAGGCGAAGGGAAAGTCCGGGCCGAAGATGGTCACCGGTTGCTTGCCGGGGGTGTGGGGGTGGCGGTTGTCGTGCATTTGTCTCTCCCAACGGTTCTGGCGTGCCTGGTCCTTGTTCCAGCATTGCCCAGGCCGGTGTCTCTTGCACCGCCGCACGCGCTCCGCGGCCGGCCTTCCGATGGATGGCGCGGCGCGGAGAGGGCAAGCCTGGCCAGGCTTGTCGGCCGGCCCTGGCGGGCCGGCGCTGGTGCACATGGTGGCAAAGCCGGTCGTTGAAATGAATCCGCCAATCTGCAAAATGACGAGTCTATTCAAGGCAATTAAAGCGATGGATCAGGCAAAATGACGAAAAGCGCCGATGCGGCCCTGCTCAACCTCCTGCGCGCCAACGCCCGCGAGTCGGTTTCCGAACTGGCGCGCAAGCTCGGGGTGTCGCGCTCCACGGTGCAGAGCCGGATCGAGCGCCTGGAGCAGCAGGGCGTCATCAGCGGCTATTCGGTCAAGGTGGCCGACAGCTACGCGCAGTCGCTGGTGCGCGCCCACGTGCTGGTGACCGCGCTGCCCAAGCTGTCGCACCCGGTGGTGCAGGCGCTGGAGAAGATCCCCGAGGTGAAGACGCTGCACTCGGTGAGCGGCCAGTTCGACATGATCGCCATCGTCGAAGCCCTGTCGATCCGCGACCTGGATGCCTTGCTCGACCGCATAGGCGCGCTGGACGGCGTGGAGCGCACCATGTCCTCGATCATCCTCTCCACCCGCATCGACCGCTGAGCCCGGCGGCGCCAATGGACTCCCGCAATAGCGCCGCATTGGCTATTCGGCGGGCGCGGCGCGGACGCTAAGGTGGGCCCATTCCCGCCACCGGCGGGCCCCACTGGAGAGAACCATGAGTGCACGTATCGAATGGGCCGGGCAGTCCCCCGAGGCCTACAAGGCCATGGTGCCCTGAAGCGGCCGCCGGGAGCGGGGCGAAGGCGTCCGCGCGGGCGCCTTTGGCGCTCAAGCAGAGAGGCCGGGGGCAAGTCAAGCGAAACGAGCGCAGGGATGAGATCGTTTCGGCATCGACCTTATAGGAAAACGGTCAATGGGCGCGTCAAGATATTGCTAGCTTTACAACTTGAAGCGCCAAGTTTCTGTTTTATAAAGTTTTTCAAAAAAATGGCGCCAAGGAAGGGAGCATGCTTGAAGCCGCGTCGAAGCGACGTCGTCTGCTGGTGGTCGATCCGTGTGACGACTGCCAGAGATTATTACCCGGACTCCGGGCAGCAGGGTGGGAGGTAGACAGTTGCGGGCTCGACGTGGCGAGCGAACACAACTGCGACGTCGGCCTGCTGCGCCTGCATCCGCAACACCTGGAGCGCCCGGAGTCGGTGAAGGACCTCATCACCCGCAGCGGCACCGAGTGGATCGCGGTGCTCAGCCCGGACGCACTGCCCATCCAGGAGGTGGGCGATTTCGTCTGCGAATGGTTCTTCGACTTCCACACCCTGCCGTTCGACGTGGCGCGGGTGCAGGTCACCCTCGGCCGCGCCTTCGGCATGGCGCGCCTGCGCGGGCGCGGCGGCACCTACCACAGCCTGGAGCACCAGCACGAGCTGCTCGGCGAAAGCCGCTCGATGCAGGAGTTGCGCCGCCTGCTGGCGAAGTTCGCGCCCACCGAGTCGCCGGTGCTGATCCGCGGCGAGAGCGGCACCGGCAAGGAGCTGGTGGCGCGCACCCTGCACCGCCAGTCGCGGCGGGCCAACCGGCCGTTCATCGCGATCAACTGCGGGGCCATCCCCGAGCACCTGATCCAGTCCGAGCTGTTCGGCCACGAGAAGGGCGCCTTCACCGGCGCGCACCAGCGCAAGATCGGCCGCTTCGAGCAGGCCAACGGCGGCACCCTGTTCCTCGACGAGATCGGCGACCTGCCCCTGGAGCTGCAGGCCAACCTGCTGCGGGTGCTGCAGGAGAAGCAGATCGAGCGCGTCGGCGGCAGCCAGCCCATCGCCGTGGACGTGCGGGTGCTGGCGGCCACCCACCTGGACCTGGAGAACGCCATCCGCACCGGCGGCTTCCGCGAGGACCTGTACTACCGCCTGAACGTGCTGCAGGTGTCCACCCTGCCGCTGCGCGAGCGCAATGGCGACCTGGCGCTGCTGGCCAACCATTTCGCCCACCTCTATAGCGTCGAGACCGGCCGCCGCCCGCGGCGCTTCAGCGACGACGCGCTGGCGGCGATGGCCGAGCACGCCTGGCCGGGCAACGTGCGCGAACTGGCCAACCGCGTGCGCCGCGGCCTGGTGCTGGCCGAAGGAAGGCAGATCGAGGCCCGCGACCTGGGCCTGGAGCGCCAGCGCGGCGGCTCCGGCAAGGTGCCGCTGGTGACCCTGGAGGAGTACAAGCTGGGCGCCGAGCGCCAGGCCATGTGCGACGCCCTGGCCCGCCACGGCGACAACCTGAGCCTGGCGGCGCGCATGCTGGGCATCTCGCGGCCGACCTTCTACCGCCTGCTGCACAAGCACCAGCTGCGCTGAGCGCCGCGCCGTAACGACAACGGCCCCTTTCGGGGCCGTTGTCGTGTGCGGGGGATCAGAAGTAGTAGGGGAACTTGACGCTGAAGCTGAAGTCCGGGGCATCGGGGCTGATGCCGATGGACAGGTTCGGCACTATGGTCAGGTTGTTGCTCCAGGCGTAGGTCAGGCCCCAGTTGAAGTAGGCGGCGTTGGCGTCGCTGTCGGTGATCGACTGCCAGTCGCCGCCGTCGGGCTTGAGCTTGCTCTTCTGCGAGATCAGGTCGGAGAAGGAGAACGACATGCTGGTCCTCTCGTTCAGCGCGAAGGCCACGCCGGCGCCGACCTGGAACCAGTCGCCCAGGTCCACCTTGCCGCCGAGCTTGGTGCCCTGCTGCGGGCTGATGTCGCTGAAGTCGCGCTCGAAGTTGTGGGTGTAGCTCAGGCTGGCGAAGAGCACCGCCGGGTCGACGGTCTTGACCAGCGACAGGCCCGGGGTGATCGACCAGACGCCGTTGCCGGTGGGCAGGTCGTCGGGCACGTTGAGGCTGTCGTTGTCCGGTGCGCGGACCAGCTTGATGCCGTACGGGTCCTTGCCGGTGGGGGCTTTCACCCGCAGGCTGAACACCGCGTCCGGGCGCGACTCGGTCTCGTCCATGAACTTGTAGGCGATGCCGAGGTTGACGTCGCCCAGGGTCGGGTCGCGGTCGACCTTCTCGTCGGTGGACTGCGCCGTGGAGTTGCCGGCGCCGGCCGAGGAGTAGGTGCTTTCGCGGTAGACCACGGGCACGTTGATGTCGAACTGCCAACGGTTGTTCCAGTTGTAGCGGCCGGTCAGGTCCAGGGTCCAGTTGTCGGCCTTGATGTTGTCCACGCCGATGTTGCCCAGGAAGATGGTGTCCAGCGCCAGGAAGCCGTTGAGGATCAGCTGCTTGGTGTCGTAGTGGGTGTAGGTCAGGCCCGTCTCGAAGCTGAAGGCGCCGTTGCCGAAGAAGCCGCTGGCCTCGTCGTAGAGGTTCTCCACGCTCTTGGGCGGGTTGTTGCTGTCGTCCTTGAGCGATTCGCCGTAGGAGCTTCCGGTGCCCGGCGGCGTCGGCTTGTTGGTGGAGGTGACCAGCCGCTTGGGCTGCGCCGGGGTGGCCGGCTGCTCCTCGACCTGGCGAACCCGCTGCTCGAGCACCATGAGCGCTTTCTGTTGCGACTCGTAGCGTTGCTTGAGCTCGATGAGTTCCTGTTTCAGAGCCTCCACCTCGGCCTCCGTCGCAGCATGGACGAAGGCCGAGGGGAGCAAAGCGGATACACAGATTGCGGTGCGAAGCGAGAGCGATCGGTGCATGGCGCGCTATCCCTATCTTTATCGTTGGGGCACTGCTTCCGCCACTGAGCGTAGATCACATTCCCATGGATCGCAGGCCCTTGAGCTGGTCGAGATTGCAATCCAGCGCACCGACGGAAGGTGCGTTGTTACGCAGGACCACGTTCAGCTGGGTGAGGTTGTTGACCAGGTTGCTGCTACCCAGCAGGTTGGTGGCCTGCACCAGGCCGCCGGCCCCCAGTTGCTGGAGGCTGGAGCCTTGGCCGTTGGCGTTGATCGCCAACTGGATGTTCCCGTTGCCGGGGGAGACGGTGACGGTGCCGGCGCCGTTGCTGGCGCTGACCGGGCCGTTCAGGGGCGTGCCCTGGTTGCTTGCGGGGGGCGCCTGGTCGGCTTCGCTCACGTTGATGCCGACATTGTTGTAGGCGGTGTTGTAGTCACCCGCGGAGCGCGTGCTCTGGGTGACGCCCTGGGTCTGGTTGAGCCCCGCGCCACCGACGATGCTGCCGGTCGCGGCCGAAGGTGTGCCGCCGTTGCCGGTTTCCTTGGTGGTGGTGACGTAGAACTGCGGTTTGATGGTGGACTGCTGGACCTGCATGCTCACCTTGGCGCCGATGTTGTCGCCCACGGCGTTCTTCCAGGTACTGCTCATGACGATGCCGAAGCTGATGATGCGCCCGGGCATGACGTAGCGGCCGCGCAACTGGGCCAGCTCCTGGTCGTGCAGCTCGATCGGCCGGAACACCTCGGCGGCCTGGATCGGCAGGCTGGCCACCAGGCAGGCGGTGGCGAGCAGCGGAATGGTTCTCATCGTTCGCTCCCCGAGAGGATCCCACCCCTCGTTATCGTTTGTGGCTCACAGGAAGTCGCTCTGGATGAATCCGAAATCCATGAGCTCCGCGTCCTTGACGGGGCGGAAGGTATCGAGGCGGTTCTTGGCGGTCAGCGGTTCCGGCGGGTTCATCAGGGCGTTCGCCCTGTCGTAGCCGGGGCCGATGATGGCGAAGATGATGCCGTTCCAGCCCTTGAGAAAATCGTCTTCCTTGTAGCGCTTGTGGCCGAGCACGGGGTCGCCCACGTAGACGTAGCCGTTGTGCGTGCGCTGCAGCACGACGAAGTGCTTGTAGCCACGCACGTCCAGCAGCACGATCACCGGAATGGTCAGTTTCTCCAGCGAGGAGATCGGGATGCGGTAGCCGCGGGCCCGCATGCCGATGCTTTCCAGGTAGGTCTTCATGTCCAGCATCGAGAAGCCCTGGGTCCGCACCAGTTGGGGGTCGGCCTTGACCAGCATGCCGCGGATGACGAACTCCTCGTCCACGTCGAGGTTGTAGCCGGTGCGCAGGATGGTGGCCAGGGCGGCGGCGCCGCAGCTGAAGTCGGTCTTCTGCTCCACCAGGTTGCTGAAGCGGCGCTCGCGGATGCTCTCCACATGCTTATAGGCCAGCGTGCCCCCGGGCAGTATGGCGAAGGGCAGCTGCGCAGCCTGGATCAGGCCCGAGCAGAGTGCGAGTAGCAGGAAAACGAGCGTGCGCATGATCGTGACGCCTATGCCAGCGCTGGGAAAAGGGGAGGCTCCGTTGCCGGAGCCTCCAGGTACAGCACGATGTCGCTTAGAAGCCAGTGACAGCGCCAGTGCTTACGCAGGCCTGGCAACCGGCAGCGATGGACAGCGAGTTGCTCTGTTGGTTGCCGACGCCGGCAGCAACGTTCACGCCCACGTTACCCGACACGCCGTTGAGCGAGTTGTTGATGGAAGCGTTGTTGACGACCGGGTCCTTCCAGCCGGTGGGAACCAGGACCTGGTAGGTAGCCTGGCCACGCAGGTCGATGGTGCCCGACTCGCTGAAGTACAGCGGATCCTTGTCCACCTTGTCGTGGTCCTTGCCTTTGTTGCCGTAATGGTTGCCTTTTTCCTGATCATCCAGCACTACGCCCGAGCCATGGCCCTTGTAGGTGCCATGGGCGTAGAAGCTGGACTTGAGGGTCTTGGTATCGAAGGTGGCGATACCCAGGTTGGCGACGTTGTTGCCAGTGGAGGTCTGGCTGGCGCCACTGCTGGCACCGGCCAGGCGCCCACCGGAAACGGCGGCAGCCATGTCGTTTTTCTGTTGGTTGTAGTTGCCGGCGGCGATGTTGATGCCGACGTTGCCCGAGGCGCCGTTGGCCGAGCTGTTCAGCGCGGCGTTGTTGGCGGTGGAGAAGTTCCAGGCGGTGTTGTTGGCGTTGCCTTGGGTCACGGAGGTGGCCGCATAGGCGGAACCGAAGATGAACTGCTCATCCGCGGTGGCCAGGGCGGCGGCATTGGCCTGCTGGTTCATGTCGCCAGCGGCGACGTTGGCCCCGACGTTGCCCGAGGCACCACCGAGCGAGCCACTGACGCCGGCGGTGTTCTTGGTCCCCTGGTTGACGACGTTGTTGTCGTAGCTGGACTGGGTATCGATGACGGTAGCGCTGGCACCGGCCGGAATCCGCGGGTCCTTGTACGGATCGTACTGCTGCTGGCCATGGTGGTTGTCATGGTCATGGCCGTGGCGACGGTCACGATCATGGTCGTTGCCTGCGTAAACACTTACAGCCATGACTGCCGTGACAGCGAAAACCAGAGGCTTGAGGGCCATTGTAGGTTTCATGGTGTATCTCCTTGCATTTAGTGTGCTTAGTGTTTCTGGTTGTTGGCGTGGGTCAGTCTGCGACCCGGATGCTCAAGGTATTGGCAAGGCGATTGCCGATACCGGCACTCTGGCTCACCTGGACCACCCCCCGGCTGCCGGCGAATGCCTGGTCGCTGGTGACGACCTGCCGACTGCCCAGGGTGGATCCGGTTGGGCCGGAGTTCTGTGACAACGTGATGTTCTGCTGGGACAGCACGTCGTCGTCGACGCTTTGCACCGCGTTGACGCTGATGCTCATGGCGTTGACCTGTTGGTTGGCGGTACCGGCGGCCTGGTTCACGCCCAGGGCGCCGCTGCCGTTGGAAAAGGAGTTGCCGGTGATCGAGGCCTTGGCGGCCTGGCTCGGGTCGGCGGTGGTGATGACCGTCTGCTGGAACCGGGTGCTGGCGCCGCCGCTGGTGCCGATGGCGATGGCCCGGCCGTTGGCCTGTTGCTGCTCGTCGCCGGCGGCCTGGTTGACGCTGGCCACGCCGTTGTAGCCGCGGCCGGCGCTGTCGATGCTGGCGTTGTTCACCAGCTGCGGGTCGGCGGCGAAGGCGCTGGAGCAGCAGAGCAGGGCGAGGAGGGTCAGGCGTGCTTTCATGTCAGCGATCTCCCGTCAGCATGCGCAGCGGCGACAGGCCCTGCTGCACGGTGCGATTGACCGAGTTGGAAATACTGGCGCCGCTGCCGCCGCCGCCCCCCAGGCTGCCGGACTGCAGCGTCTGGTTGGCGCCGTTGTCCATGCCGACCAGGTTGCCGCCGGGGAGAATCCGCTGGGTCAGGCTGGAACCGCTGGTGACGCGGGCGAAGTCAGCGTCATCCAGCTCGGCGTTGCCGAGTTGCTGGTTGACCTGGGAGGAGATGTTCGGATTGACGGTGATGGGGTTCGGGTCCGGCACCATGGTGGGGCGGGTGGCGACCCGGGGCTGTACGGTGCGCTGGATGACGATGGTGCCGTCGCCTGCCTGGACCGGTGCCGACAGCGGAACAGCGGTCAGGCACGCGAGGGAAGCGAGCAGTCCGACGATCCTTGAGTCGATGTTCCCCATGATGGCGATCCCTTCTGGTGCGCTGTGCCCTAAACAGCAGTACCGGGATGGAGCAGAAGCCGTGCCGCTTTTGCTTATCGCTTGAAATTCAGAGGCTTACGAATAGCTGTCAGAAATGCCTGAAAGAAATCTGTTTCGCGGCTGAGACAGCGAGCGGGGAACGCACCCCCACCGAAAGTGGGGGAAGTGCTCTGGAATGGGGCTTTGCGTGCATGCGTATCAGTGCTGAAACAGTTTTCCGTGATGCCATCGACGATTGCGCCATTCCTGGGGCCTGGCGGTCTTCGGCTGTTTCAGGGCTGAGACATGATGGCCAGGCAGAGGTGCTTTTGGTACGAATGTGCACTTTTCATTTCAAGGGTTTAGAGAAGGCGACGGCACTGTTAAGGGAATGATCGCGGGCCCCGGGTGTCTCATTCCACCGCTTGCCTACAGCCATGGCCGCAGGGTGAAACGCGCCAATGCGAGAAATTTTCGTTACACGCTGACCCGCGGCACTGCAATGCAGTAGCATGCCCAGCCTTTCGTCGGGCCCACCCGCGGGTGCTCCGGCGGCTGCACGAAAACAGAAGAAAACGAAAGAGAAATGCGCCTTCGGGGGAAGCAGTATGGAGTTTTGGAGTGCCTTTCAGGCGTTCGTCCTGGGAGTGGTCGAGGGGCTGACCGAGTTCCTGCCGGTGTCCAGCACCGGGCACCAGATCATAGTCGCCGACCTGCTGGGGTTCGTCGGTGAGCGGGCCCAGGCCTTCAACATCATCATCCAGCTGGCCGCCATCCTGGCGGTGGTCTGGGAGTTCCGCGGCAAGATCCTCGAGGTCGTCTGCGGCCTGCCCAGCCAGCCTCGTGCACAGCGTTTCACCGTCAACCTGCTGGTCGCCTTCTTTCCCGCCGTGGTGCTGGGCGTGGCCTTCGCCGACCTGATCCACCACTACCTGTTCAACCCCATCACGGTGGCGGCGGCGCTGGTGGTCGGCGGGGTGGTCATGCTCTGGGCGGAGAAGCGCGAGCACCGCATCCGCGCCGAGAGCGTCGACGACATGACCTGGAAGGACGCCCTGAAGGTCGGGTGCGCCCAGTGCCTGGCGCTGGTCCCCGGCACCTCGCGCTCCGGCGCCACCATCATCGGTGGCCTGCTGTTCGGCCTGTCGCGCAAGGCGGCCACCGAGTTCTCCTTCTTCCTGGCCATGCCGACCATGGTCGGCGCCGCCGTCTATTCCGGCTACAAGTACCGCGACCTGTTCCAGCCCGGCGACCTGCCGGTGTTCGCCGTGGGCTTCGTCACCTCCTTCATCTTCGCCATGATCGCCGTGCGCGGCCTGCTGAAATTCATCGCCAACCACAGCTACGCGATGTTCGCCTGGTACCGCATCGGCTTCGGCCTGCTGATCCTGGCGACCTGGCAGTTCAGCCTGATCGACTGGAGCAGCGCCGCTGCCTGAGGCCGCACGGATGAGCACGGAAAAGGACGGCGTGATCAGCCGCTGGGACGACGACAAGGGCTTCGGCTTCATCCGCCCGCGCGCCGGCGGCGAGGAACTCTTCCTGCACATCTCGGCCTTCCGCGGCGACCGCCGGCCCCAGGCCGGCGACGCGGTACGCTTCGTCGCAGGCTTCGACCGCCAGGGCCGCCCGCGCGCCGAGCATGCGCGCCTGGCCGGCCTGGCCGTGGACATGCCGGAAATCCGCCGCAAGCCGGCGGCGCCCGCCACCCGCGCCAAGGTCCGCAGCGGCCGGCAGATCGCCGAGCCGGCCCAACCGGGCGGCTGGGGCAGGGGCCTGGGCTGGCTCGCCGCCTTGCTGCTGTTGCCCCTGGCCGGTGCCGGCCGCCTGCTGCTCGCCGGCGCCGCGCCCTGGTGGCTGCTGGCCTACCCGCTGTTCAGCCTGGCCGCCTTCTTCGCCTACTGGCGCGACAAGCGCAGCGCCGAGCGGGGCGCCTGGCGCACCCCGGAGCAGACCCTGCACCTGCTGGAACTGCTGGGCGGCTGGCCGGGCGCCTTCCTGGCCCAGCGCCTGCTGCGCCACAAGACGCGCAAGCCCGGCTACCAGCTGGTGTTCTGGGCGATAGTGCTGGTGCACCAGCTGTTCTGGCTGGACCGCTTGCTCGGTGGCGTCCTTCTGGCGCGGGTGTTGCCCGCCTTCTGAGTCGATCTACAGCGGCTCGTCGCTATGGCCGAACCCCTCGGCCAGGTAGTCGATCAGCGCCCGCACCGCCGGCAGCAGCCCGCGCCGGTGCGGGTACACCGCCTGGAGGAAGGCCGCCGGCTCCTGCCAGTCGGGCAGTACCCGCACCAGTTGGCCGCTGGCCAGTTCTTCCTGGCAGTAGTAGAGGGGCAGGGTGGTGATGCCCAGGCCGGCCAGCGCCACGTTCTTGCGCAGGTTGAAGTCCTCCGCGGCCAGGCGCGCCTCCAGGGCCAGCTCGCGGACTTCGCCGCCGGGCCCGTGCAACTGCAGGTGCACCTTGCGATCGCTGCCGATGGCGCCCAGCACCGGCAGCCCGACGAGGTCGTCCGGGCCCTGCAGCTGGCGGCCGCGCAGCAGCTCCGGTGCGGCCACCAGCACCGCCGCGGCCGGGCGCAGGCGGCGGGTGACCAGCGACGGGTCCTCGTCGCCGGGCGCGCGCACGCGCAGCGCCACGTCCACGCCCTCGTTGACCAGGTCGACGCGCCTGTTGGTCAGCAGCAGTTCCAGGTTGACCTGCGGGAAGCTGGCGAGAAAGCCCGGCAGCATGGCGTTCAGGGAGGTCTCGGCCATCGCCACCGGGCACGACAGGCGCACCCGCCCGCGGGGTTCGGCGCTGAGCTGGGCGACCACCTCGTCGGCCATCTCCGCCTCCACCAGCATCGCCTGGCAGTGCCGGTAGTAGCGCTCGCCGATGTCGGTGAGCGCCAGCTTGCGGGTGGTGCGCTGCAGCAGGCGCGCGTTCAGGCGCGCCTCAAGTTCGGCGACGCGCCGCGACAGGCGCGACTTCGGCAGCCCCAGCTCGCGGCCCGCGGCGGCGAAGCCACCGGCCTCCACCACCTTGGCGAAATAGAAGAGATCGTTGAGGTCCTGCATGGGATTGTCCTGCTGGTGGGACGATTCATCGCATTTTTGCCGACTTATCGCTCATTGGCCACATGCGTAGTATGCCTCCCATCGCTTCCTACCCCCATTCACAGGAGCCACCCCATGAAACTTCTGCACATCGATTCCAGCATCCTCGGCGACGCCTCCGCCTCCCGCCAGCTCAGCCAGGAAGTGGTCCAGGCCTGGGCCGCCGCCGAGCCGGGCGTACAGGTGACCTACCGTGACCTGGCCGCCGACGCCATCAGCCACCTGTCCGCCGCCAGCCTGGTCGCCGCCGGCACCCCGGCGGAACTGCGCGACGCCGCGCAGAAGCACGAAGCCGCCCTGGGCGAGAGCAGCATCGAGGAGTTCCTCGCCGCCGACGCCATCGTCATCGGCGCGCCCATGTACAACTTCACCGTGCCCAGCCAGCTGAAGGCCTGGATCGACCGCATCGCCGTGGCCGGCAAGACCTTCCGCTACACCGAGAACGGTCCGCAGGGCCTGGCCGGCGGCAAGAAGGTGATCATCGTCTCCACCGCCGGCGGCCTGCACGCCGGCCAGCCGAGCGGCGCCGCCCACGAGGACTACCTGAAGCTGGTGCTGGGCTTCCTCGGCATCACCGACATCGAGGTGGTCCGCGCCCAGGGCCTGGCCTACGGCGAGGAGCCGCGCGCCAACGCCCTCAAGGGCGCCCGCGCGGAGATCGCCGCGGCCTTCGCCAGCGCCTGATCCACCCAGCGTCGAACGACGAAGCCCCGGCATTGCCGGGGCTTCGTGCTTTCAGGGCGCCGGCCGCCACAGGCCGACCTTGCGCGCCCGCGCTTCCTGCTCCTCGAAGTTGTACTGGGCGCGCTCCTCCTCGCCCTGGGCATCCGCCACCCGCCAGCGCGCCATGCCCACGGAAAGCTGGGCCCGGCCGACGTCCAGGGTATGCCCGCAACCCGGGCAATCGGCCGGCTCCACCCACACCGCCGCGCTGAGCGCCCCGGCGGCCTCCTCGCGCGGTAGCACCAGGGTGGCGCCGCGGCCCAAGGCCAGGCGCTGCAGGTTGTCCAGCGAGGCCTGGGCATAGGGTTCGCCGGCCCTGGGCGCCTCGACGCCACGCAGGCGCACCTCGACGCTGCGCTCGGCCAGACGGCAGGTCAGGCGATCGCCGCTGGCGACGGCGGTGACCTGGCAGGGGCCGTCGGCCAGCGCGACGGCGGGGAGGGCGAGGATGAACAGCAGGGCGGGGCGGGGTAGTCGCATGGGGGCTCCTGGGTTGGTCGTTGCAGGATAACGTCGCAGGGGAGGAAATGTCCTGCGCGGGGAGTGAGCCTGCTCCTACGCACGTGCCCGACCGTAGGGCGCATAACCGTTCGCGGTTATCCGCCGTCGGCCCGGGCGCCGGTGCCTGAGGCCAATGGCGGATAACGCCGTAGGCGTTATGCGCCCTACGGGGAGCCCGGGAGCTTCGTGACTCCGCTTCACGCCGAACGGTCCCCTCTCCCGCTTGCGGGGGAGGGCTAGGGAGGGGGTGCGGGGTCAGGGTTTGGCAGAGGTGCATGGGCGTAGTCCGTAGGGCGAATAACCGTTCGCGGTTATCCGCCGTCGGCCCGGGCGCCGGTGCCTGAGGCCAATGGCGGATAACACCGTAGGTGTTATGCGCCCTACGGGGAGCCCGGGAGCTTCGTGATTCCGCTTCACGCCGAACGGTCCCCTCTCCCGCTTGCGGGGGAGGGCTAGGGAGGGGGTGCGGGGTCAGGGTTTGGCAGAGGTGCATGGGCGTAGTCCGTAGGGCGAATAACCGTTCGCGGTTATCCGCCGTCGGCCCGGGCGCCGGTGCCTGAGGCCAATGGCGGATAACGCCGTAGGCGTTATGCGCCCTACGAACCATCCCCCGCGCTCGCCCCTGCAATGCCACCCGAACCATTCCCGACGGATTCGCTCGGACAAGTTCGTGCTAGGATTGCCTCCGGCCCCGAATTCCCCGGCCCCGCCGGCCTCTCCGGCGGGGCCATCCCCTCGATAGAAGGAATACCGCAATGGCTCAAGTCACCCTCAAGGGCAACCCGGTCAACGTCGATGGCAAGCTGCCGCAGAAGGGCGAGAAGGCCCCGGCCTTCAAGCTGGTCGGCGGCGACCTGGCCGACGTGACCCTGGAGAACTTCGCCGGCAAGCGCAAGGTGCTGAACATCTTCCCCAGCGTCGACACCCCGACCTGCGCCACCTCCGTGCGCAAGTTCAACGTCGAGGCCAGCAAGCTGGCCAACACCGTGGTGCTGTGCGTCTCCGCCGACCTGCCGTTCGCCCAGAAGCGCTTCTGCGGCGCCGAAGGCCTGGACAACGTGGTCAACCTGTCGACCCTGCGTGGCGCCGACTTCCTGGCCAACTACGGCGTGGCCATCGCCAGCGGCCCGCTGGCCGGCCTGGCCGCCCGTGCCGTGGTGGTGCTGGACGAGAACGACCTGGTGCTGCACAGCCAACTGGTCGGCGAGATCGCCGACGAGCCCGACTACGCCGCCGCAGTCGCCGCGCTGAGCTGATCGCCCGCCGCAGCCCCGGCTGCGCAGGTGCCTGGATGCCGCCCCGCCGATGGCCGGGCGGCATCTTCGTTTCCACTCCACTGTGGCGGGGGCGACAGTCGTTCTTCTGCTGCTGGCGGAACACTTGCCGCCTGGCACCGTCCAAGCGCCGTAACCCTCGGTAAAACAAAGGTAAATAGCGGGTAAAGAGGCTTTGCCCGCAGCCCCGCTGTGCTTATCGTTCCACCCTGAGGATTTCCTGCTGCGCGCCGCGTCATGGATGCGGCGCTTTGCCCTGCGCCTCGCTATCATCCAAACCTTTGGCCGCCTGATGACCGCTATGACTCCAAGCAATGGAACGCCCTCGAAACTCCGCAAGCTGCGCCCCTGGCTGATCACCGCCGCCGTCTTCGCCGCCGTGGTGGGGCTGAGCATGTGGCTGCACCAGACCAGCTCGGCGCCAGAGCCCCAGGCCGGCGGCGGACGCGGCGCCCGCGGGGCGGCCATGGCCGGGCGCGGGCCCGGCGGCACGGCCATCACCGTCAGCGTGGCGCCGGTGGTCAAGGGCGACCTGCCGGTGCACTACCATGCGCTGGGCACCGTCACCGCCTACAACACGGTGAACGTGCGGGCGCGGGTCAGCGGCCAACTGGTCAAGGTGCCGTTCCAGGAAGGCCAGCAGGTGAAGGCCGGCGACGTCCTCGCGGTGATCGACCCGCGGCCCTTCCAGGCGGCCCTGGACCAGGCGGTGGGCACCCTGCAGCAGAACCAGGCGCAGTTGAAGAACGCCCGGATCGACCTGGCGCGCTACAAGGGCCTGTACGCCGAGGACTCCATCGCCAAGCAGACCCTCGACACCCAGGAAGCCCTGGTGCGCCAGTACGAGGGTACCCTGCGCACCAACCAGGGCCAGGTCGACGACGCCAAGCTCAACCTCGAGTTCACCCAGGTGCGCGCGCCCATCTCCGGCCGCGTCGGCCTGCGCCAGGTGGACGTCGGCAACCTGGTCACCAGCGGCGACACCACGCCGCTGGTGGTCATCACCCAGGTCAGGCCGATCTCCGTGGTGTTCAGCCTGCCGCAGCAGCAGCTGGGCACCGTCGCCCGCCAGCTGTCCGGCAGCCAGCCGGTGCCGGTGGAGGCGCTGGACCGCAACCAGAACCAGACCCTCGCCAGCGGCGTGCTCAAGACCCTCGACAACCAGATCGACACCACCACCGGCACGGTCAAGCTCAAGGCCGCCTTCGAGAACGCCGACCAGAGGCTGTTCCCCAACCAGTTCGTCAACGTGCGCCTGCTCGCCGAGACCCTCCACGGCGTGCTGAGCATCCCGGCCAACGCGGTGCAGCGCGGCAACGACGGCACCTACGTGTACATCGCCGACGCCGACGGCAAGGCCAAGCGCCAGCTGGTCACCCTGGGCACCAGCGAGAACGAGCGGGTGGTGGTCACCGAGGGCCTGAAGGAAGGCCAGCGCGTGGTGGTCGAAGGCACCGACCGCCTGCGCGACGGCACCCGCCTGCACATAGTCGCCAGCGACGAGCAGGCCCGCGCCGCCGCCACCGAGGAAGGCGAGGCGGCCTCGCCGAAGCCGTTCGGCTCGGGCTCCCCGGCCCAGGACGACGGTAAGAGCGAATGAACCCGTCGCGCCTGTTCATCCTGAGGCCGGTCGCCACCACGCTGCTGATGGTGGCGATCCTGCTGTCGGGCATCATCGCCTACCGCTTCCTGCCGATCTCGGCGCTGCCGGAGGTGGACTACCCGACCATCCAGGTGGTCACCCTGTACCCCGGCGCCAGCCCGGAGATCATGACCTCCTCGGTCACCGCGCCGCTGGAGAACCAGCTGGGGCAGATCCCGGGGCTCAACGAGATGTCCTCCACCAGCTCCGGCGGCGCCTCGGTGATCACCCTGCAGTTCAGCCTGCAGGTCGACCTGGAGGTGGCCGAGCAGGAAGTGCAGGCGGCGATCAACACGGCGCAGAGCCTGCTGCCCAAGGACCTGCCCAACCAGCCGGTGTACAGCAAGGTGAACCCGGCCGACGCGCCCATCCTGACCCTGGCGGTGATGTCCCCGGACATGCCGCTGCCGAAGATCCAGGACCTGGTGGACACCCGCCTGGCGCAGAAGATCTCGCAGATCTCCGGCGTCGGCCTGGTCAGCATCAGCGGCGGCCAGCGCCCGGCCGTGCGCATCCGCGCCAACCCCGCGGCCCTGGCGGCCGCCGGGCTGAGCCTGGAAGACCTGCAGAGCACCGTCAGCAACAACAACCTGAACGGGCCCAAGGGCAGCTTCGACGGCCCGACGCGCTCCTCGACCCTGGACGCCAACGACCAGCTCAAGTCCGCCGACGCCTACCGCGACCTGATCCTCGCCTACAAGAACGGCTCGCCGCTGCGGGTGCGCGACGTCGCCAGCGTCGAGGACGACGCCGAGAACGTGCGCCTGGCCGCCTGGGCCAACAACACCCCGGCGGTGGTGCTGAACATCCAGCGCCAGCCGGGGGCCAACGTCATCGAGGTGGTGGACAGCATCAAGAAGATGCTGCCGCAGCTGCAGGCGACCCTGCCCGGCAGCCTGGAGGTCACGGTGCTGACCGACCGCACCACCACCATCCGCGCCTCGGTGGCCGACGTGCAGTTCGAGCTGTTCCTCGCCGTGTGCCTGGTGGTGATGGTCACCTTCCTGTTCCTGCGCAACCTCTCGGCCACCCTGATCCCCAGCTTCGCCGTGCCGCTGTCGCTGATCGGCACCTTCGGCGTCATGTACCTGGCCGGCTTCTCCATCAACAACCTGACGCTGATGGCGCTGACCATCGCCACCGGCTTCGTGGTGGACGACGCCATCGTCATGGTGGAGAACATCGCCCGCTACCTGGAGCAGGGCGACCCGCCACTGGAAGCGGCGCTCAAGGGCTCGAAGCAGATCGGTTTCACCATCATCTCGCTGACCTTCTCGCTGATCGCCGTGCTCATCCCGCTGCTGTTCATGGGCGACGTGGCCGGGCGGCTGTTCCGCGAGTTCGCCGTGACCCTGGCGGTGGCCATCCTGATTTCCGGCTTCGTCTCCCTGACCCTCACGCCCATGCTCGCCGCCAAGCTGCTCAGGCACGTCGAGCCGGAGCAGGAGGGCCGCTTCGCCCGCGCCGCCGGGCGCTTCATCGAGAACATGATCGAGCGCTACGCCGCCGCCCTGCGCGTGGTGCTGCGGCACCAGGGGCTGACCCTGCTGGTGGCCATCGGCACCCTGCTGCTGACCGCCGCGCTCTACGTCTTCATGCCCAAGGGCTTCTTCCCGGTGCAGGACACCGGGGTGATCCAGGGCATCGCCGAGGCGCCGCAGTCGATCTCCTTCCAGGCCATGGCGAGCCGCCAGCAGGAACTGGCCAAGGTGGTCCTGGCCGACCCGGACGTGGAAAGCCTGTCGTCCTTCATCGGCGTCGACGGCAGCAACGCCACCCTCAACACCGGGCGCATGCTGATCAACCTCAAGCCCCACAGCGAGCGCGACCTCACCGCCAGCGAGGTGATCCGCCGCCTGCAGCCGGAGCTGGACAAGGTCGCCGGCATCAAGCTGTACCTGCAGCCGGTGCAGGACCTCACCATCGAGGACCGCATCGCCCGCACCCAGTACCAGTTCACCCTGCAGGACGCCGACCCGGACGTGCTCGCCGAGTGGGTGCCGAAGCTGGTCGACCAGTTGCAGCAGCTGCCGCAGCTGGCCGACGTGGCCAGCGACTGGCAGGACAAGGGCCTGCAGGCCTACATCGACATCGACCGCGACACCGCCTCGCGCCTGGGCGTGAGCCTGTCGAGCATCGACAGCGTGCTCTACAGCGCCTTCGGCCAGCGGCTGATCTCCACCATCTTCACCCAGGCCACCCAGTACCGCGTGGTGCTGGAGGTGGCGCCGGACTTCCAGCTCGGCCCGCAGTCCCTGGAAAACCTCTACGTGCCGGCCAGCGACGGCACCCAGGTGCGCCTGTCGAGCCTGGCGAAGGTGGAGGAGCGCCACACCCTGCTGGCGGTCAACCACATCGCCCAGTTTCCGGCGGCGACCATCTCCTTCAACCTGGCCAAGGGCGTGGCCCTGGGCGAGGCGGTGCAGGCCATCCGCGACGTCGAGGCGCAGATGCAGATGCCGGCCAGCCTGGAAGGCAGCTTCCGCGGCGCCGCCGAGGCCTTCGAGGCGTCGCTGTCCAACACCCTGCTGCTGGTGCTGGCCTCCATCGTCACCATGTATATCGTGCTGGGCATCCTCTACGAGAGCTTCATCCACCCGGTGACCATCCTCTCCACGCTGCCCTCAGCCGGCGTGGGCGCGCTGCTGGCGCTGATGCTGGCCGGGCAGGACATCGGCATCGTGGCGATCATCGGCATCATCCTGCTGATCGGCATCGTCAAGAAGAACGCGATCATGATGATCGACTTCGCCCTGGACGCCGAACGCAACGAGGGCAAGCCGTCCCATGAGGCCATCTACCAGGCCTGCCTGCTGCGCTTCCGGCCGATCCTGATGACCACCATGGCCGCGCTGCTGGGCGCGCTGCCGCTGATGCTCGCCGGCGGCGCCGGCGCCGAGCTGCGCCAGCCGCTGGGCATCACCATGGTCGGCGGCCTGCTGCTGAGCCAGCTGCTGACGCTGTTCACCACCCCGGTCATCTACCTCTACTTCGACCGCCTGGCGCTGCGCTGGGCCAACTGGCGCAAGCGCCACGGGCTGGACGTGAACAGCCCCGACGAAGGCCTGGAGCAGGGCTGATGAACATCTCCCGCCCGTTCATCCTGCGGCCGGTGGCGACCCTGCTGCTGACCCTGGCAATGGTGCTGGCCGGGGCGCTGTCCTTCGGCCTGCTGCCGGTGGCGCCGCTGCCCAACGTCGACTTCCCGACCATCGTGGTGCAGGCGGCGCTGCCCGGCGCCAGCCCGGAGACCATGGCCTCCACCGTGGCCACGCCGCTGGAGCGCTCGCTGGGGCGCATCGCCGGGGTCACCGACATGACCTCCACCAGCTCCCTGGGCAACACCACCGTCATCGTCCAGTTCGACCTGTCGAAAGACATCGACGGCGCCGCCCGCGAGGTGCAGTCGGCGATCAACGCGGCCATGAGCCTGCTGCCCACCGGCATGCCGAACAACCCGACGTACCGCAAGGCGAACCCGTCGGACCAGCCGATCATGATCCTCACCCTGACCTCGGACACCTTCACCCGCGGGCAGATGTACGACCTGGCCTCGACCATCGTCTCGCCCAAGCTGGCCCAGGTGAAGGGCGTGGGCCAGGTGAGCATCGGCGGCTCCTCGCTGCCGGCGGTGCGGGTGGATGTCAACCCGGACCAGCTCAGCCACTACGGCATTTCCCTGGAGACGGTGCGCAGCGCCATCGACAACACCAACGCCACCGGGCCCAAGGGCGCCCTGGAGTTCGGCGAGCGGCACTGGCAGGTGGACGCCAACGACCAGTTGCGCAAGGCCAGCGAGTACGCGCCGCTGATCATCCACTACAACGCCGAGACCAACGCCGCGGTGCGCCTGCGCGACGTGGCCAAGGTCAGCGACTCGGTGGAGGACGTGCGCAACGCCGGCTTCTCCGACAACCTGCCGGCGGTGCTGCTGATCGTCACCCGCCAGCCCGGCGCCAACATCATCGAGGCCACCGACGCCATCCACGCGCAGTTGCCGATCATCCAGGACGTCCTCGGCCCGCAGGTCAAGCTCAGCGTCATGGACGACCGCAGCCCGTCGATCCGCGCCTCCCTGGAGGAGGCCGAGCTGACCCTGGTGATCTCGGTGCTGCTGGTGATCCTGGTGGTCTACCTGTTCCTGCGCAACGGCCGCGCCACGCTGATCCCCAGCCTGGCGGTGCCGGTGTCGCTGGTGGGCACCTTCGCCGTCATGTACCTGTGCGGCTTCTCGCTGAACAACCTGTCGCTGATGGCGCTGATCATCGCCACCGGCTTCGTGGTGGACGACGCCATAGTCGTGGTGGAGAACATCGCCCGGCGCATCGAGGAGGGCGACCACCCGGTCCGGGCGGCCATCCGCGGCGCCCGCGAGGTGAGCTTCACGGTGCTGTCGATGACCCTCTCGCTGGTGGCGGTGTTCATCCCGCTGCTGCTCATGGGCGGCATCACCGGGCGGCTGTTCCGCGAGTTCTCGGTGACCCTGGCGGCGGCCATCCTGGTCTCGCTGGTGGTCTCCCTGACCCTCACGCCCATGCTCTGCGCGCGCCTGCTGCGCCGCGCCGAGCGGCCGCAGAAGGCCTCGGTGGCGCGGCAGAGCAACCGCTACTTCGTCGCCTTCATGCTGCGCTACCGCGCCAGCCTGAGCTGGGCGCTGGAGCACTCGCGGCTGATGGTGGCGATCATGTTCGGCTGCATCGCGCTGAACCTCTACCTGTTCGCCATCGTGCCCAAGGGCTTCCTGCCGCAGCAGGACTCCGGGCGCCTGCGCGGCTTCGCGGTGGCCGACCAGAGCATTTCCTTCCAGGCCCTGGACCGCAAGATGGCGGAGTTCCGCAACATCCTCGCCCAGGACCCGGGGGTGGAGAACGTGGTCGGCTTCGTCGGCGGCGGCCGCTGGCAGTCGAGCAACACCGGCTCCTTCTTCGTCACCCTGAAACCCATCACCCAGCGCGACTCCGCCGAGGCCATAGTCGCGCGGCTGCGCAAGAAGCTGGCGGAAATCCCCGGCGCCAACCTCTACCTCACGGCCGGCCAGGACGTGCGCATCGGCGGCCGGCAGAGCAACGCGCAGTACGAGTTCACCCTGCGCAGCGACGACCTCACCCTGCTGCGCGACTGGGCGCCCAAGGTCGAGGCGGTGCTGAACAAGGTCCCGCAGCTGGTGGACGTCAACAGCGACGCCCAGGACAAGGGCGTGCAGAGCCGCCTGGTGATCGACCGCGACCGCGCCGCCAGCCTCGGCGTCGACGTGGCGGCGGTGGACGCGGTGCTGAACAACGCCTACGGCCAGCGCCAGGTGTCGACCATCTTCAACCCGCTGAACCAGTACCACGTGGTGATGGAAGTGGACCAGCCGTTCCAGCAGAGCCCGGAAGAGCTGCGCCAGGTCTACGTCATCGGCGCGGACGGCCAGCAGGTGCCGCTGTCGGCCTTCACCCACGTGGAGCCCAGCCGCGCGCCGCTGTCGGTCAACCACCAGGGGCAGTTCGCCGCCACTACCTTCTCCTTCAACCTGGCCCCCGGCGCGCTCATCGGCCCGGCCCGCGACGCCGTGATGGCGGCGCTGGAGCCGCTGCATCTGCCGCTGGAGATCCAGGCCAGCTTCGAAGGCAACGCCGGCGCCGTGCAGGACACCCAGAACGACATGCCCTGGCTGATCCTGCTGGCGCTGGTGGCGGTCTACATCGTCCTGGGCATCCTCTACGAAAGCTACGTGCACCCGCTGACCATCCTTTCCACGCTGCCCTCGGCGGGGGTGGGCGCGCTGCTGACGCTGATGCTGTTCCGCACCGAGCTGTCGCTGATCGCGCTGATCGGGGTGATCCTGCTGATCGGCATCGTCAAGAAGAACGCCATCATGATGATCGACTTCGCCCTGGACGCCGAGCGCACCCTCGGCCTGTCGCCGCGCGAGGCCATCCTGGAAGCCTGCATGAAGCGCTTCCGGCCGATCATGATGACCACCCTGGCGGCCATCCTCGGCGCGCTGCCGCTGATCTTCGGCATCGGCGGCGACGCCGCGCTGCGCCGCCCGCTGGGCATGACCATCGTCGGCGGCCTGATCGGCAGCCAGCTGCTCACCCTCTACACCACCCCCGTGGTCTACCTCTACCTCGACCGCCTGCGCCACTGGGTCAACCAGAAGCGCGGCGTGCGCACCGACGGCGCCCTGGAGACTCCGCTATGAACCGCCCGAACCCATCCCGCAGCCTGCTCGCCCTGGCGCTGTGCGCGGCGCTCGCCGGCTGCGCGGTCGGCCCCGACTACAAGCGCCCCGAGCTGGGCGTGCCGGCCGCCTTCAAGGAGGGCGAGGGCTGGCGCCTGGCGCAGCCGGCCGACCTGGCGGGCCACGGCCAGTGGTGGACGCTGTACGCCGACCCGACCCTGGACGACCTGCAGCAACGCCTGCTCGAGGCCAACCAGACCCTCGCCCAGTCCGAGGCCTCCTACCGCCAGGCCGCGGCACTGGTGAAGGGCTCGCGCGCCTCCTTCTTCCCGACCATCAGCGCCGACGTCGGCAAGACCCGCTCCGGCCAGGGCGGCAGCGGCAGCGGCAGCGTGCGCCTGCCCGACGGCTCCACGGTCAGCAGCGGTGGCAGCGGCGGCATCAGCAACAGCTACAGCGCGAGCCTGGGCGTGAGCTGGGAACTGGACCTGTGGGGCAAGCTGCGCCGCCAGCTGGAAGCCGACACCGCCAGCCGCGACGCCAGCGCCGCGGACCTGGCCGCCTCGCGCCTGTCGCTGCAGTCGCAACTGGCGCAGAACTACCTGCAGCTGCGGGTGATGGACCAGCAGATCAAGCTGCTCAACGACACGGTCGAGGCCTACGAGCGCGCGCTCAAGCTGACCACCAACCAGTACGACGCCGGCATCGTCACCAAGGCCGACGTGGCCCAGGCGCGCACCCAGCTCAAGAGCACCGAGGCCCAGGCCATCGACCTCAAGTACCAGCGCGCGCAGCTGGAGCACGCCATCGCCGTGCTGGTGGGCCAGGCCCCGGCCAACTTCAGCCTGGCCGCCACCGGCCAGGTGCCGAAGCTGCCGTCGATCCCGGCGCTGGTGCCCTCGCAACTGCTGGAGCGGCGCCCGGACATCGCCTCCGCCGAGCGCCAGGTGATCTCGGCCAACGCCAAGATCGGCGTGGCCAAGGCCGCCTGGTACCCCGACCTGACCCTGAGCGCCGCCGGCGGCTACCGCAGCGGCAGCTTCCACGACTGGATCGAGACGCCCAACCGCTACTGGTCCATCGGCCCGCAGTTCGCCATGACGCTGTTCGACGGCGGCCTGATCTCTTCCCAGGTGGAACAGGCCGAGGCCAGCTACGACCAGACCGTGGCCAGCTACCGCCAGACCGTGCTCGACGGCATGCGCGAGGTGGAGGACTACATGGTCCAGCTCAAGGTGCTGGAAGAGGAGAGCGGGGCGCAGAATGAAGCCCTGGACGCCGCCCGCGAAGCCCTGCGCCTGACCAGCAACCAGTACAAGGCCGGCACCGTGGACTACAACAGCGTGGTCACCACCCAGACCACGGCGCTGTCCAACGAACGCAACGTGCTGAGCCTGTACGGCAACCGCCTGGTGGCCAGCGTGCAACTGATCGCCGCCATGGGCGGCGGCTGGGACGCCGGCCAGATCGCCAGCGAGGGCGAGAGGGCGGCCAAGGCCGATTGACCCCGCCCTTCTCCGTAGGGCGCAAACGCCTACGGCGTTATCCGCCGTTTGGCCTCGGTTCCCGGCGGCTCCGGGGTTGACCTGGGCGTTGGCTGTGGCCTCGGTGTATCGGCGTATAACCGCGAACGGTTATACGCCCTACGCCAAGGTCGGGTCTGGCGTAGGGCGCATAACGCCTACGGCGTTATCCGCCGTTTGACCTTGGTTCCCGGCGGCTCCGGGGTTGATCTGGGCATTGGCCATGACCCCGGTGTATCGGCGAATAACCGCGAACATGAGGGAATGGCGTGGGTGGGCCTTCAATGCCTGAACCGCCGCGCCGTGGTGAAATTACGATCCCAGTAGCTGTTGCTCAGCGAATCGATGCGCACCGTCTTGCCGCTGCGCGGCGCGTGGATGAAGCGGTCATCGCCCAGGTACAGCCCGACGTGGCTGACCCGCGCGCCGCCATTGTGGCTGAAGAACACCGCATCCCCCGGCTTGAGCGCATGGCGCGGCACCTGGCGGTGCTTCTGGCGGATCATCGAGCGGGTGGTGCGCGGCAGTTCCAGGCCGATTTCCTTGCGGAACAGGTAGACCAGCAGGCCGCTGCAATCGAAGCCGGTCTTCGCCGAGGTGCCGCCCCAGCGGTACGGCGTGCCCACCAGTTGCCGCGCGCTCTGCAGCAGGCGGTGCATGTCGCCGTCCGGCACCCCGGGTTTCAGGCCGGGCTGTGCGCCGGGGCGGAAGAGTTGCGCCAGGCTGCCTTCCTGCGACTGGTAGCTGCGCCAGGCGGGCGCATCCAGCAGGTCGGCCGAAGCGAACAGGGGTGACAGGCAAATCAGCAACAGCAGGAAACTACGCACGACAGGTACCGCAGGGAAGCATTAGGAACAGGGCGTCATCCTAGGCATCCGGTGCGTGAGCGGTCAGTCGGAAAATTCGCCTGTACCAGGCGGAAAATACCAATCGGTGCCGGGGGCGCAGCCTGCAACTGCGCAAGAACGTTCAAGGCGGGCGCTGGGGGTTTCTGCCAAGCTGGTGGCCTCACTGCCTCGAAAGCATCATCCATGTCCCAACAACTGCTTCCCTCCCGCGCCTTCCTCAAGGGCGCCATCGCCATCATGCCGCTGTCCATCGCGGTGCTGCCCTGGGGCCTGCTGGCCGGCTCCCTGGCCATCGAGGCCGGGCTTTCGCCGCTGCACGGCCAGGGCCTGTCGGCCATCGTCTTCGCCGGCGCCGCGCAACTGGTGGCCATCGGCATGCTCAAGGGCGGTGCCGGGTTCTTCTCGATCATGATCACCACGCTGCTGCTGACCTCGCAGCACCTGCTCTACGGCATGAGCATGCGCCCGCTGATCGCCGACCTGCCCGGGCGCTGGCGCCTGGGCCTGGGCTTCCTGCTCACCGACGAATTCTTCGCCCTGACCAGCCAGCACGACCGCGAGACCTTCAACCGCTGGTACGCCCTGGGCGTGGGCCTGACCTTCTACGTGGCCTGGAACCTCTTCACCCTGGCCGGCGTGCTGCTGGGCAGCAGCATCCCGGGCCTGGAACACCTGGGCCTGGACTTCTCCGTGGCCGCCACCTTCGTGGCGCTGATCGCGCCGGTGGTGCGCAGCGTGCCGACGGTGGTCTGCGTGGCGGTGTCGCTGTTCTGCTCGGTGCTGTTCAGCTACTGGCAACTGGGCTCGGCCCTGGTGCTCTCGGGCCTGGCGGGCATGACCGCGGGCTTTCTCTGCAACAGGTTCGGCGGGAGGTCGGCATGATGGTCTGGGCCGTGATCGTCGGCATGGGGCTGATCGTCTTCTTCAACCGCTACGTGTTCCTCGAACCGCGCCTGCCGATCCGCCTGGGCAGCAACGTCCGGCAGTTCCTTGGCTTCGCCGTGCCGGGCATGCTCACGGCCATCTGCGGGCCCATCGTGTTCCTGCCCGAGCACCAGCTGAACCTGCGCCCGGACAACCCCTACCTGCTGGGTTCGCTGGTGGCGGTGGGGCTGGTGCTGTGGACGCGCAACACCCTGCTCAGCGTATTGCTGAGCATGGGCGTGTTCTTCCTGCTGCGCTGGTGGCTGTAGGGCGCATAACGCCCCAAGCGTTATCCGCCGTCGTCCTGGGTACCGGTGTCCGGGCCAACGGCGGATAACCGCGAACGGTTATGCGCCCTACGGTCAGGCACGTGCGTAGGAGCGGACTCCGTCCGCGATCGGGCTTGCAGGATGGCTCCGGACTTCCCGACAACGCCGGACGGCTCCCTCTCCCGCTTGCGGGAGAGGACTGGGGAGAGGGTGCGGAATCACGCCCGGCGCGGCGGTACGGTCAGGCACGCCCGTACAAGCGGACTCCGTCCGCGATCGGGCTTGCAGGATGGCTCCGGACTTCCCGACAACGCCGGACGGCTCCCTCTCCCGCTTGCGGGAGAGGGCTGGGGAGAGGGCGCGGAACCCCGCCCGGCGCCGACGTCCCGGCTAACGCCCTACGAAATCCCTTTCAACCCTTACGCTCGAACCCATACGCCCGCTCGACCTTGGCCACCCGCACGGCGAAGCGCTCGTACCAGTTCTGCCGCCCAGCGTCCCGCGCCAGCCGGTGCTCGGCATGCTCGCGCCACCGGCGAATACTGTCCTCGTCCTTCCAGTAGGACACGGTAATCCCCAGCCCATCCTCCCCGCGCGCCGACTCCACGCCGAGGAAACCCGGTTGCGCGGCGGCCAGCTCGACCATGCGTTCGGCCGCCTCGGCATAGCCGGCCTCCAGCGGCGTGCGCAGGGAGGTGAAGATCACCGCATAGTAGGGCGGTTCTGGCGTCGTGGCGGTCATGCTGCGTTCCTCGCATACTGGTTGGCGGCGCGCAGGAAGGCTTCGGCCAGGGGCACGCTGACACCGGCCAGGGCCTTGCGCTCGGGTTGGAACAGGGTGGCGACGAAGAAGGGATGGTCGCTGGCCTCCAGGGCGCGGATGCTGCCGTCCTCGCCGTGGGCGGTGGCGTGCAGGGTGTCGCCGAACAGCGCTTGCTGGTACTCCGGGTTGACGCCGTAGCTGCAGCGGTAGCCTTCGCGGATGCTCGGCTTGCCGTAGACGCTGGCCAGGCGCGAACCCGGTTGCAGGCGGATGTCCTCGCGCACCTCGATCAGCGAGCAGGGCAGGGCGTGGATCACCGGCCGTGCCGCGCGGGGTTCGACCTCGCCGTGGGCGGCGTCGTCCCAGCCCAGGACGTTGCGGGCTCGCTCCAGCAAGGCGTGCTGGAAGCCGGCGCAGGTACCCAGGTAGGGCACGCCGCGGGTGCGCGCGTGGGCGATGGCGCGCAGCGCGCCCTCGGTGCTGCGGTAGGGGCTGCCGGGGGTGCACCAGAAGCCGGAATAGGCGTCCAGCGCCAGGCCGCTGGCCAGGCGCGCGGTGTCCAGCCACTCCAGGCGCAGGGTGCCGGCGTGGGGCAGCAGCGACTGCTGCAGCGCCAGGGGAATGGCCCAGTGCGCGGTGACCCGGCTGTCGCGGTCGCCGATCAGGCCGATCCGCAGTAGTTTCCGCACCTTCCGCATCGCTCCGTCCCCCTGCGCTGGTGCCCGTTGGCGGGCGTCGCTGGGCAATCTATAGTTGCGCCGATGCAATCGAAATGGGCGGTTGCGCAATCCAAGAGTGCGCTCATGCAATATCGACTGGAATACGCCGACCTTTCCCTGGTACTGGCCCTGGTGCGCGGCGGCACCCTGGCGCGGGCCGCGGAGTTGCTGGCGGTGGACGTGTCCACGGTGTTCCGCGCCGTGCGCCGGCTGGAGAAGGCCCTGGGCATGGCGCTGTTCGAGAAGGGCCGCGCCGGCTACCTGCCCGGCGCCACCGCGCAGCAGCTGGCGCGCCAGGCGGAACTGGCCGAGCAGGCCCTGGAGGCGGCGCGGGTGGGCCTGGAGCAGGGCCGCGAAGTGCTCAGCGGCACGGTGCGCCTGACCTGCACCGACGCCGTGCTGCACGGCCTGCTGCTGCCGGCCCTGGGCCGTTTCATGGGCGGCTACCCCGGCCTGCACCTGGAGCTGTCCACCTCCAACGCCTTCGCCAACCTCAGCCGGCGCGACGCCGACGTCGCCCTGCGCCTGACCACCGCGCCGCCGGACTACCTGGTGGGCCGCTGCCTGGGCGAGGTGCGCTACGCCCTGTGCGCCCACGAGGACTACCTGGCCACCCAGGCCGGGCGCGACTGGAGCGAGCTGAGCTGGATCGCCCCGGACGAGTTCATGCCCGACCACCCCAGCGTCGCCTGGCGCCGCCAGCTGTACCCGGCGCTCACTCCGGCCTACCGCTGCGGCAGCATCCTCTCGGTACTGGAGCTGTGCAGCGCCGGCCTGGGCCTGGCGGCGTTGCCGGACTACCTGCTGCACGAAGGCGACGGCCTGCGCGTGCTGCAGCACGACCTGCCGGGCTGCGGCACCGCGCTGTGGCTGCTGACGCGGCCGGACTGCCGGGCCCTGCGCACCGTGGTCACGCTGTTCGAGGAACTGGCGCGGCACATCCGCCTGCCGCAATCCATCGGGCGCTGAACGACCACCCGACGAACAGAACGAACCCGGGGCGGCCGGCGGCCCTCCAATGGCCATCCCCGCATCGACCGGAGGTCACCATGAACCCGACACTGCACAAATGGCTGGGCAATCCCTGGCCGCAACGCGACGGCGACAATGCCGCCCGCGGCCTGCCGGGCTACCCGCGGGACGCAGAGCAGGACGCGGAAATCGTCAGGACCCTGGGCTTCGACCCCGACTCGCCGGACCTGGCCGACCCGCAGATCGACCCGCCGCAGCCGCCACACCCGCCCCGCGGGGGCCCCAGCCCGCAGCGCCACAAGCGCGCGCCGGGCGAGCAGTACCCGCCCTACGGCGATTGAGCCCTGCCCCCGGACGGCGGGGCTGCGCGGCGCCGGCACATGCCCTAGACTGCCGCTTTGCGCAAGTCGAGGAGCAGGGCATGTACCGGGGAAGCTGTCTGTGCGGCGCCGTCGCCTTCGAGCTGGAAGGTGAGCTGGCGCCCATCCAGGTCTGCCATTGCGGACAGTGCCGCAAGGCCCAGGGCGGGCCCTTCGCCACCAACATCCCGGTGCGCCGCGAGGCCCTGCGCCTGCTGGCGGGCCAGGAGCAGTTGCGCGCCTTCGAGTCCTCGCCGGGTAAACGGCGTTGGTTCTGCGCGAACTGCGGCTCGCCGATCTACAGCGAACGCGATGCCTTGCCCGGCATCCTGCGGCTGCGCGCCGGCACCCTCGATGGCGAGCTGCGCACCCGGCCGGAGGCCCACTACCACGTGGCCTCGGCGGCCAACTGGTGGCCGCTGGACGACGGCCTGCCGCGGCACCCCGCCGGCAAGCCCGGCTGAGCGAGGCGGCATTTGTCATGTTCGCAGCACCCGCCGCACGTTACCCTATGGGCCGCCTGAGTGGCTGATCGTCAAGGAGGAACGATGTCGGCATCACCCAGCCGCTTTCGCGTCATGGTGCTCGGTGGCTATGGCAATTTCGGCAGCCTGATCGTCCGCCGCCTGGCCGGCGCGGAGGGCATGCGCGTGCTGGTCGCCGGGCGCGACCAGAAGCGCGCCGGCCTGCTGGCCGCGGAGGTGGGCGGCGAGGCGGTGTGCCTGGACATGAACCAGCCGACCCTCGCCGGGCGCCTGCGCGAGCTGCGCGTGGACCTGCTGATCTCCACCGCCGGCCCCTTCCAGGCCCAGGACTACCGGGTGGCGCGCGCCGCGGTGGCGGCGGGGGCGCACTACGTCGACCTGGCCGACGCCCGCCAGTTCGTCTGCGCCATCGGCGAGCTGGACCGGGCGGCGCGCAGCGCCGGGGTGCTGGTGTGCGCCGGCGCCAGCTCGGTGCCGGCGCTCAGCGCCGCGGTGGTCGATGAACTGCTGCCGCGCTTCGCCCGCCTGGACGCCATCCACCACGGCATCAGTTCGTCGGCGAAGATT
Organism: Pseudomonas delhiensis; assembly: GCF_900187975.1. Taxonomy (GTDB): domain Bacteria; phylum Pseudomonadota; class Gammaproteobacteria; order Pseudomonadales; family Pseudomonadaceae; genus Pseudomonas; species Pseudomonas delhiensis. The sequence continues at coordinate 130,062 of NZ_FZPC01000014.1, forward strand.
CCCGGCCAGGCTACCCTGGCGGCCGTGCTCGGCTACTGCGGCAAGCCGCTGCGCCAGTTGCGCGACGGCCGCTGGCAGGCGGTGTACGGCTGGCAGGACCTGGTCGCCCACCGCTTCCCGGCGCCGCTGGGGCGCCGCTGGCTGGCCAACTGCGACGTGCCCGACCTGGAACTCTTCCCGCAACGCTACCCGACGGTGCGCGAGGTGCGCTTCGGCGCCGGCCTGGGCCTGCGCACCACGCATTTCGGCACCTGGGCGCTGTCCTGGCTGGTGCGCCTGGGCCTGCTGCGGGACGCCAGCCGCCTGAGCCCCTGGCTGCAGCGCCTGGCCCAGGGCCTGGAACCGCTGGGCGACGGGCGCAGCGGCATGTTCGTGCGCCTGCAAGGCGAGGGCGCGGACGGCCGGCCCCTGCACCTGTGCTGGGAGCTGCAGGCGGCCGACGACCACGGGCCGAACATCCCCTGCATGGCGGCGGTCGCCCTGGCCCGCAAGCTGGCGGCCGGGCGCCTGGACAAGCGCGGCGCCACGCCCTGCATCGGCCTGCTGGGCCTGGACGACTACCTCGCCGAGCTGCAAGGCCTGAGCGTGCGCCATGGCCTGCGCGAGCTGGGGCCATTGCGCCCCGGCGCCTGATGCCTCCAAGGGGGTATGCGCGCCGGCGCCGCAGGCCCATCCGCCGCCGGCTACTGATCCACGACAAGAAATGCGCCGATCGCCCGCCCTAGACTCCGGGACCGCCCATCCCCGCGAGAGGAGTCACCCATGCACGTGGATATCGCCATCGTTGGCGCCGGCCCCGCCGGGCTCTGCCTGGCCCGCGCCCTGTCCGGCCATGGCCTGTCGATCCTGCTGATCGAGCGCCAGGCCCGCGCCGCCCTGGCCGAGCCGGCGGAGGACGGCCGCGAGATCGCCCTGACGCACGCCTCGCGCAGCCAGTTGCAACTCCTGGACATCTGGCCGCGGCTGGCTGCCCAGGACATAGCGCCGCTGCGCGACGCCCAGGTGCTCAACGGCCCCTCGCTGTTCGCCCTGCGCATCGATGCCGGCCTGGCCGGCGCCGGCCAGCTCGGCCACCTGGTGCCGAACCAGGCGATCCGCCGCGCCGCCTTCGCGGCGGTGGAAGATTGTGCCGACGTGGCCCTGCTCGACGGGCGCGCGCTGCAGTCCGTGCGCGTCACCGGCGAACGCGCCCGGCTCACCCTCGATGACGGCGAGCAACTGACCGCCGGCCTGCTGGTGGCCGCCGACAGCCGCTTCTCGGAAACCCGCCGCATGCTCGGCATAGGCGCGCGCATGGAAGACTTCGGCAAGACCATGCTGGTCTGTCGCATGGCCCACGCCAAGCCCCACCAGCAGGTGGCCTGGGAATGGTTCGGCTACGGCCAGACCCTGGCCCTGCTGCCGCTCAACGGCGACGTCTCGTCGGTGGTGCTGACCCTGCCGCAGCACGAGATGAACCCGATGCTGGCCCTGGACGAGGCGGCCTTCGCCCGCGACGTCGAGCGCCGCTTCGAAAGCCGCCTGGGTAGCATGGCCCTGCTCGGGCCGCGCCATTGCTACCCGCTGGTGGGCGTCTACGCCGACCGCTTCGCCGGCCCGCGCTGCGCGCTGCTGGGCGATGCCGCAGTGGGCATGCACCCGGTCACCGCCCACGGCTTCAACTTCGGCCTGCAGAGCGCCCGGCGCCTGGCCGCCGAAGTGCTGGCGGCCAGGCGCAAGGGCGGTGACTGGGGCGCCGCCGGCCCCCTGCGTCGCTACGCCCTGGCGCACCGCCTGGCGACCTGGCCGCTGTACCAGGCCACCAGCCTGATCGCCGGGCTGTACAACGACCCGCGCCCACCGGCGCGCCTGCTGCGCAATGCCGGCCTGCGCCTGGCCCAGGGCCTGCCGCCGCTGCGCCAGGCCATCGCCCGGCACCTGACGCAGAACGCCTGAAACAGACGGCCCGCGCCGGGGGAGGGCGCGGGCCGCGAGCCAAGAAAGTACGGGAGGAAAGACCATGGCCCTGACATCCACCGACATCTGCGCCGCCGCCGATCGCCTGAAGGGCTTCGTCGGCTTCAACCGCAAGACCGGCAAGTACCTGGTGCGCTTCAGCGAGGACTCCTTCGGCCTCGACGTGGACCAGGACAGCATCGTCCCGGCCTGCGAGTTCGTCTGGGCGCAGAAGACCGGCGAGCTGATGACGCTGAGCCGCGAATGCCTGCAGATACTCCAGGCGCAGAACATCGCCGAGCGCCTGGAGTTCGGCGAGGCGCTGCAGACCTACCTGCGGCGCACCGACCTGCCGGAAATCTGCGCCCAGCGCCAGCTGAAGTAGCCGGTGCCGCCTGGAGCCCGGTCACGATCTCGTGAGCGAAAGCAGGCGAGGGAGCGTAATGCCGTTCGTGCTTCAGCGAAGGCGGGAACGTAGGGCGAATAACCGTTCGCGGTTATCCGCCGCTGGCCGTGCCACCGGAGCGTTCGGCGAGGCCGGTGAATCCAATCGCGGACAAAGTCCGCTCCTACACCCGTGCCCGACCGTAGGGCGAATAACCGTTCGCGGTTATCCGCCGCTGGCCGTGCTACCGGGGCGTCCGGCGTGGCCGGTGAATCCAATCGCGGACAAAGTCCTACGCTGGCCGAGCCATGCCATTCCCCTGTAGGAGCGCGCCCTGCGCGCGAATCGCGGGCAGGGCCCGCTCCTACGACCGTGCTTCCTGGAACCGAGCGGACTCTGTCCGCGATCATCCGTCGTTGAAAACGGCGGATAACGCCGTAGGCGTTATGCGCCCTACGGGTTTCCAGAGAAACCACCGAGCGCACCGGAACGCCCCTTCAGAAGGCCGAGCGAAACCAGCGCTCAGGAGGTCATGGACCGGTTCTCAGAGGAACATGCCGCCGGAGGCCTCCACCCGCTGGCCATTGATCCAGCGGCTGTCGTCGCTCAAGAGGGCGACCACGGCGCCACCGATATCGTCCGGCAGGCCGACGCGGCCCAGCGCGGTGTTGCCGGCGATCTGCCGGTTGAGCTCGGCGTTGTCGCGCACCAGGCCGCCGCCGAAGTCGGTCTCGATGGCGCCGGGGGCGAGGATGTTCACCGAGATGCCGCGCCCGCCCAGTTCCCTGGCCTGGTACTTCGTCAGCACCTCCATGGCGCCCTTCATGGCCGCATAGGCGGCATAGCCGGGCAGGGCGAAGCGGGTGAGGCCGGTGGAGACGTTGAGGATGCGCCCGCCGTCGGCGAGCAGCGGCAGCAGCTTCTGGGTGAGGAAGAAGGGGCCCTTGAACTGGATCTTCAGCAACTGCTCGAACTGCGCCTCGGTGGTCTCGGCGAAGGCTGCGTGGAGGCCGATGCCGGCGTTGTTCACCAGGTAGTCGAAATGCGGGCGGCCGAAGTGCTCCTTCAGCACGCTTTCGACGTTCCGGGCGAAGTCGGCGAAGCTGGCGCTGTCGGCGACGTCCAGGGGCAGCATCCGCACCCGGGCGCCGTGCTGCTCGATCTCGTCGGCGACGATCCGCGCCTCGTCGGCCTGGCTGCGGTAGGTACCGATGATATCGACGCCGGCGGCGGCCAGGTGCAGTGCGGCGTTGCGGCCCAGGCCGCGGCTGGCGCCGGTGATGAGGGCGATCTTGCGGGACATGGCGTGGCTCCTGTGTGGGGTGGCTTCGGGGACAAGGTTATTGTCCTGGCTGGTTCTGATAAACACGGCAAAATCGGAAATACTGGTCGGCACAGCCGAACAATCAGCAGGCCTCGCCGCCCATGATCAAACCCGAACTGTTGCGCACCTTCGTGCGTGTCACCGAACTCTCCAGCTTCAGCCAGGCCGGCGAGCAGCTGGGCCTGCCGCGCTCCAGCGTTTCCGAGCAGGTCCGGCAACTGGAGGGCCTGCTCGGCACCCGCCTGCTGCAGCGCACCACCCGCAAGGTCCGGGCGACCCAGGACGGCCTGGTGTTCTACGAGCGTAGCAAGGCGCTGCTGGCGCAGATGGACGAACTGCAGGGGCTGTTCCGCCGCGACGGCGAGGTGCTCGCCGGGCGCCTGCGGGTGGACATGCCGACCATAGTGGCGCGCAAGGTGGTGATGCCGCGCCTGGGCGAGTTCACCGCCCGCCATCCGGGCCTGGAGCTGGAGGTGAGCAGCACCGACCGCCGCGTCGACCTGGTGCGCGAGGGTTTCGACTGCGTGCTGCGCGTGGGCGGCGCCGCGGAAGCTTCGCTGGTAGCCCGGCCGCTGGGTGGTTTCGAGCAGATCAACTGCGCCAGCCCCGCCTACCTGGCCGCCTTCGGCACGCCCCGTGGCCTGGAGGACCTGGCCGGGCACCGCCTGGTGCACTACGTACCCGTGCTGGGCATGCGCCCGGCCGGCTTCGAGTTCCGTCGCGAGGGTGCGACGCACTTCCTGCCGATGGCCGGCGGCGTGACGGTGAACAACGCCGAAGCCTACGAAGGCGCCTGCCTCGGCGGGCTGGGGCTGATCCAGGCGCCGCGCCACGGTCTGTGCGACTACCTGGCCGACGGCCGCCTGGTGGAGGTGCTGCCGGACTTGCGCCCGGCGCCGCTGGAGGTGACGCTGCTCTACGCTCACCGCCAGCAGCCAACGCGGGTGCGGGTGTTCATGCAGTGGCTGCAGGGTCTGGTGGAGGAGGTGGCCGGCCGCTGAGCCGGCCGCGCGCCCGCTCAGCTCGGCCAGTCCGAATCGAGGATGATCCGGCAGAAGTCGATGCGCTCGAACTGCGCGTCCTTCAGCGCCAGGACGTCGGCCTTGACGTTGCCGAAGGTGGTCTGCGGCTTGTCCTTGATGCCCTGGTAGAAGGCCTCGATGATGTCGTTCTTGAAGTCGCCGCCGCGCGGGTGGGCGGCCACCACGGCGTCGCGCACCGCGTCGGGGAACTCGGCGTAGTCGATGCCCAGCACGTCCATCTCCACCCCGGCGGTGACCAGGGCGATCTCCGGCCGCATGTGCTGCGGGATGCCGGGGGTGGTGTGCAGGGCAATGGCGGTCCACACGGTTTCCACGTCGCGCTCGGCGATGCCGTGGCTGCGCAGGAACTCGGCGGCGCAGTCGGCGCCGTCCACCTCGAAGCGCTCGCACTTGCTGCAGTAGCGCGGCAGCAGCCCCATGTCGTGGAACATGGCGCCGGCGTACAGCAGCTCGGCGTCGTACTTCAGGCCCCGGCGCGCGCCGGCGAGTGCGCCCCAGTAGTACACCCGCGAGGAGTGGTGGAACAGCAGCGGGGTGGCGGTGTCGCGCACCAGTTCGGTGATTTCGCGGGCGAGCTGGCTGTCGGGGACTTTCACCCCCTGGATGTCGAGCGTCATGGTGGCCTCCTGATGAGTGTCGCGGCGATGTCGTGCCGTGCCTCCATTGGAAGTCCGTAGCGCTTTGGCAGCAATCGACAGGGTGGACCGAATCCTGCCAACCAACGCCGATGCCCTGCCAGCCTTGTGGAATGAGACTCCGCTGAAAATGACGTCATAAAACTGACGAATCTTGTCGCACGTCAAATCAGAAGTCGGTTGTCCGTCACATTCTTACGGTAATCCATTAAGATGCTGCGGGTTTTGTCGCCGTATTCTGGTCCTCGCCGAGCCATCACCGTGTTCTTCGCTTCCACCGCCATCCGTCGCTCCTCTGTGCTGCAACGCGCGGCGCTGCTGGCCCTGCTGGGCCTGGCGGCGCCCCTGTGCCTGGCGGCTTCCAACGCCTCGGCGGGCGACGGCGCGGCCCTGCGCGGCATGCTGCTGGGCATCCTCAGCTACGTGCGCTGGCCGCGGGAGCCGCAGACCCTGGAGCTGTGCGTGCTGGGCGAGAGCGAATACGCCGACGACCTGCTGCGCCGGGGCAGCCTGCTGCAGGCCAGTGGCCGCCGCGTCGAGGTGCGCCGGGCCCGGGTGGACGACTCCGGCCTGGGCCAGCGCTGCAACGTGCTCTACCTCGGCAGGCTGGATGCGGAGCAGCGCCAGCGGGCATTCGCCGACATCGCCGGGCACCCGGTGCTGTCGCTCAGCGAGGACGACCCCGACTGCAGCGTCGGCAGCGTGTTCTGCCTGGACCTCGGCGCCGCGCCGCCGTCCTTCGCGGTGAACCTGGACTCGGTGGCGCGCAGCGGCGTGCGGGTGCACCCCAGCGTGCTGAGCCTAGGCCGGCGGAGGGGCGCGCCATGAGCCTGCCACGCCTGACCGAGCGGCGCAGTACCCGGCGCAAGTCGCTGGGCCGCCTGCTGTACCGCGCGCACCTGGGGGTGGCCCTGGCCTCGGTGTGCATGGCCGGCCTGGCGGTGAGCGTGGTCGGCCTGCTCACCCTGCGCGCCTATGCCGAGCACAACCTGCACCTGATAGGCCGCTCGATGGCCTACACCGTCGAGGCCGCGGTGGTGTTCAACGACAGCGCCGCCGCCGAGGAGGCCCTGCGCCTGGTGGCCAGCACCGAGGAGGTTCGCCGCTGCGCCGTGTACGACGCCCAGGGCCGCCTGCTGGCCACTTGGGAGCGCAGCCACGGGGGCAGCCCGCTGCGCCACTTCATCGGCCGCTGGTGGCTCAACCACGAGTCGGTGCAGCCCATCGTCCACGACGGCCGGGCGATCGGCGAGGTCCGCCTGACCGGCACCGGCGGGCGCCTGCTGAGCTTCCTGCTCACCGGCCTGGGCGGCATGCTCGGCTGCCTGGCGCTGACCGCCCTGGGCGCCTTCTACCTGTCGCGGCGCATGGTCAGCCGCATCGTCACGCCGCTCGACCGCCTGGCCCAGGTGGCCCACGCGGTGCGCCGCGACCGCCAGTTCTCGCGGCGAGTGCCCTCGGCGCGCATCGCCGAGCTGGACGAACTGGGCGGCGACTTCAACGCGCTGCTCGACGAACTGGAAGCCTGGCAGCAGCACCTGGAGCGCGAGAACGCCTCCCTGGCGCACCAGGCCAACCACGACAGCCTCACCCACCTGCCCAACCGCGCCTTCTTCGAGGGCCGCCTGAGCCGCACCCTGCGCGACCTGGCCCAGCACGGCGGGCAGGCGGCGGTGCTGTACATCGACTCCGACCGCTTCAAGGCGATCAACGACGAACTCGGCCACGCGGCCGGCGACTGCGTGCTGGTGGCCATCGCCGAGCGCATCCGCGGCCAGCTTCGCGACAGCGACCTGGTGGCGCGCCTGGGCGGCGACGAGTTCGCCGTGCTGCTGGCGCCGCTGCCGGACGGCCGCGCGGCGCTGCGCATCGCCGACGACATCCTGGCCAGCATGGCGGCGCCCATCGCCCTGCCGGACGGCAGCAGCATCACCACCTCGCTGAGCATCGGCGTGGCGCTCTACCCGCAGCACGGGCGCACCCTGGCGGAGCTGCTGCAGCGCGCCGACGGCGCCATGTACCACGCCAAGCGCAGCGGCCGCGGCATGCGCAGCCTGGCCGGCGAGGAAGCGGATTCCACCCCCGAGGACCACGAGGAGACAGCCCGTGACAGCCAAGCCCCTGAAACCTAGCCGCCTGTTCATCGGCCTGCTGCTGAGCCTGCTGCTGGCCGGCTGCCAGACGCCGCCCGCGCCGCAGAAGGGGCTGAGCGCCGAGCAGGTCGCCGTGCTCCGCCAGCAGGGCTTCGCGCTGGGCGAGGAAGGCTGGGAGCTGGGGCTGTCGAGCAAGGTGCTGTTCGGCAACAACCTCGACAACATCGACCCGGCCAGCCGTGGCGAGGTCGAGCGCATCGGCCGCGTGCTGCTGGGCGTGGGCATCGACAGGCTGCGTCTGGAAGGCCATACCGATTCCTACGGCGATGCAGGTTACAATCAGCAGCTCTCGGTGCGCCGGGCACAGTCGGTGGCCCAGGTGCTGGCCGGCATCGGCATGCCCCGGGAGAACCTCGAAGTCATCGGCCGCGGCATGCAGCGGCCGGTGGCGGACAACAGCAGCCCCGCCGGGCGCATGGAGAACCGCAGGGTATCCATCATCGTCCCGGCCGAGTAAGGAGTCGCCATGGAGCGGTCTTCGCCATTGGCAGCCTACCACCTGGCCCTGAGCGAACGGGGCTTCGTCGAGGACCTCGCGCAGCATCGCGCCGCGCAGCACCTGGAGGCCTGCCAGGCGGCCCTGCACCGTGGCGAGCGGCCGCCGGGCGTCTACCTGTGGGGCCCGGTGGGGCGCGGCAAGACCTGGCTGCTGGACCGCTTCCACGCCAGCCTGCGGGTGCCCGCGCGGCGCCAGCATTTCCACCATTTCATGCAATGGGTGCACCGCCGCCTGTTCCAGCTCTCCGGCACCGCCTCGCCGCTGCAGGCCCTGGCCGCCGAACTGGCCGGGGAAGTGCGGGTGCTGTGCTTCGACGAACTCTTCGTCAGCGACATCGGCGACGCCATGCTGCTGGGCGGCCTGCTGCAGGCCATGTTCGAACAGGGCGTGGTGGTGGTCGCCACCTCCAACCAGCCGCCCGAGGGGCTCTACGCCGACGGCTTCAACCGCGAGCGTTTCCTCCCGGCCATCGCCGCGCTGGAGCGCCACATGCAGGTGCTGGCCACCGATGGCGGCCAGGACCACCGCCTGCACCCGGGCGCGCCGGTGCAGCGCTACTGGCTCGCCCGCGCCGGGGTGCCCAGCGCCCTGGGCTACGTGTTCGCCGCGCTGGCCGGCAGCGGCAGCGCGGCGCCGCTGGCGCTGGGCGGCCGCGAACTGGCCGTGGTGCGCCATGGCCGCGGGGTGCTCTGGTGCCGCTATGCCGACCTGTGCGAACGGCCCTGGTCGGCCCAGGACTTCATCGCCCTGTGCGACCGCTTCCACGCCATCCTGCTGGGCGACATCCCCGAACTGGGCGGCGAACGCCGCGAGGCGCGCATCGCCCGCGGCACCGAGGACGGCGCCCGGCGCGTGCTGGCCGGCGACCGCCAGTTGCCGGCGCTGTCGGCCCGGGACGACGGCGTGCGCCGCTTCATCGCCCTGGTCGACGAATGCTACGACCGTGGCGTGCCGCTGTACCTGGAGGCCGAGGTGGCGCTGGAGGCGCTCTACACCCGCGGCGGCCTGGAGTTCCCGTTCCGCCGCACCCTGAGCCGCCTGCGCGAGATGCAGACCAGCCGCTTCGGCCGCTGAGCGGCGCGCACGGGCACGTTCGTCGAGCCTGTTCCAGACTTGTCGATTCCGCGTCCCGCCGGACGACCAGGAACAGGGCGCGGCCACGGTGGCCGCGCACCCGACAGGAGACAGCCCATGCCACGCATCCAGCGCATCACCCCCTGCCTGTGGTTCGACGACCAGGCGGAGCAGGCCGCGGCCTTCTACACGGCCATCTTCCCCAACTCGCGCATCACCGCCGTCAGCCATTACGGCGAGGCCGGCCGGGAAATCCATGGCCACCCGCCGGGCTCGGTGATGACCGTGGCCTTCGAACTGGACGGCCTGGCCTTCACCGCGCTCAACGGCGGGCCGGTGTTCCAGTTCAGCGAGGCGCTGTCGCTGCAGGTGAACTGCGACAGCCAGGAGGAGATCGACCACTACTGGGAACGCCTGTCCGCCGGCGGCCCGGTGGAGGCGCAACAGTGCGGCTGGCTGAAGGACAGGTACGGCCTGTCGTGGCAGATACTGCCGGCGGCGCTCGCGGACATGATGGCCGGCCCGGCGACGGCGGCGTCGCAGCGCCTGATGCAGGCGCTGCTGGGCATGAAGAAACTGGATATCGCGGCGTTGCGCCGGGCCTATGACGGGCACCCGTAGGGCGAATGACCGTTCGCGGGCCGGGCACCGATGGGCGGGGCAACGGCGGATAACGCCGTAGGCGTTATGCGCCCTACGGGGGAATGGCATGGATGGCGCAGGGCGAATGACCGTTCGCGGTTATCCGCCGCGGCCGGGCACCGATGCGCGAGGTCGACGGCGGATGCCGTACCTCCTGTAGGAGCGGGCCCCGCCCGCGATCGAACCCGCAGGCTGCACCGGGGGCAGGCGAAAAAAAGGCCGTTACCGAGTCGCGGGGGAAGCGGGGAGTGGTAACGGCCTTGAGGCTTCAAAACCAGGCGAGCAACACCTGATGGGGTAATAAGCTAGCAAACTGTTCGCAGGCTAATGATGAATGCGCTTGATAGTGCATATGGGCCAGGGCGATGGTCCGCCGGCAGGCCCGGTTGCGGCGCGCGGCGCGAGTTTCGGCTATCAATACAGGGCGGCCCGCTTCGCGCGGGTGGCGACGCGGCGTGCTTGCCGGCGCGCCTTCGACCTGGCACCGGCCTCGTGGCCGGCTCGAAGAAGGAACGACCCGATGCATTCGATCACCCGCTGGCTGGGGACCGCGCTGCTGGCCCTGGGGCTCCTGGCGCAGGGCGCGCAGGCGGCCGAGGAACGCAAGCCGATCCATTTCGGCGAACTCACCTGGGAAAGCGGCAGCCTGATCACCGAGGTGCTGCGCCTGCTGGTGGAGCAGGGCTACGGCTACCCCACCGACACCTTGCCCGGCAGCACCGTGAGCCTGGAGACGGCCCTGGCGCACAACGACATCCAGGTGATAGGCGAGGAGTGGGCCGGGCGCAGCCCCGCCTGGATCAAGGCCGAGGCCGAAGGCAAGGTGGCCGGCCTGGGCGACATCGTGAAGAACGCCAACGAGGGCTGGTGGGTGCCGGACTACGTGATCCACGGCGACCCCGCCCGCGGCATCGCCGCCGCCGCGCCGCAGCTGCGCTCGGTGAGCGACCTGCCGCGCTACCGCCAGGTGTTCCGCGACGCCGAGGCGCCGGACAAGGGGCGCTTCCTCAACAGCCCCACCGGCTGGACCTCGGAGATCGTCAATTCGCAGAAGCTCAAGGCCTACGGCCTGGAAGACAGCTACGTGAACTTCCGCAGCGGCTCGGGCGCGGCCATGGACGCCGAGATCGCCTCGGCCATCCGCCGCGGCAAGCCGGTGCTGTTCTACTACTGGTCGCCGACGCCGCTGATGGGCCGCTACAAGCTGGTGCGCCTGGAAGAACCGCCCTTCGACGCCGAGGCCTGGAAGACCCTGGTGGACGCCGGCAACCCCAACCCGCGCGGCTGCCAGTCGCTGCCGGCGCGCCTGTCCATCGGCGTTTCGGCGGCCTTCCGCGAGGACTACCCGGACCTGGTGGCGCTGTTCCAGAAGGTCGACATCCCCATCGAGCCGCTCAATGCCGCCCTGGCGAAGATGAGCGAGACGCGCCAGGCCCCGCGCGAAGCCGCCCGCGCCTTCCTCAAGGCGCATCCGCAGGTGTGGCAGGGCTGGCTGCCGGAACCGGCGCGGGCCAAGGTCGCCGCCGCGCTCTGATCAACCTTTGCCGAACCCCGCCTGCAGGTCCGCCAGGGCCTGCTTCAGGCCCTCGCTGGCGGCCTTCTGGCGCTGTTCCAACTGCTTGGCGCGGGCCTCGCAGGCGGGGCCGAGGTCCTTGGCCAGCGCCTGCAGGGCGGGCTCCTTGGCGATGGCCCGGCGCAGCTCGGCGTCGCCCAGCAGCGCCTGGGCCTGCGCCAGCGCCTCCATGGCCTGGCGGTAACGCAGGGTCAGTTGCCTGGCGTAGGCGCCGAGGCCGTCGCCCAGTTGCGCGGCCACCTCGGCCTGGGGCCCCTGGCTGCCGGCCCGGGCCTTGGCGCTCAGCTCCGGCAGCGCCGGCAACTGCACCAGGGTGCCGCTGGGCAGGGCGGCCAGGTCGGCCAGCTGCGGATTCTGCCGGAGCAGGGCGCTCTCGACCTTCTCACGCTGCTTCACCGTGAGCCGGCTGTACAGCTTGTCGGCGATTTCGCCGAGGCTCTTTTCACCGCGGAACGGGATGACGGGCATGCTGCACCTTCCTTAGACGCCGATGAGGTTGCACAGGTTGATGTCGTTGGGCACCGTGGCGCCGCTGAGCACCCTGATGTTGCCGCTGCTGGCGTTGCCGATGACGATGGCCCGTTCCAGTTGGGTGCTCAGGTGCAGGCTGTCGGCGCTGTCGCGGGTGGCGTGGTCCACCGTCGCCCGCAGGCGGTTGCCCCAGGCGCCCGGGCTCGCGGCGGCGAGCACCAGGCTGCCGCCGGCGGTGGCCAGGGTGAGGGTGGCGGTGTCGTCGTCGAGGTCGCCGTTGAACACCCGGACGATCAGCGCGTCGCTGCCGCCGTGCTGGAAGAACTGCATGACCGCGTAGCCCAGGGTGCTCGGCTGCCACAGGCCGCCGAACAGCCGGCTGTACTCGGCGAAGCCCTGCAAGCGCACCGGGCGGTTCACCGGGCCGCGCAGGGCACGGCCGACGAAGGCGGTGATGGAGGTGGCGACGCCGGTGATGCTGCGCACGCCGCTGGGTACTTCTTCGATGTAGACGCCGGGGTAGGTGAGGTTGGACGGCATGAGCGGAACTCCTCAGCAATCACTCTGAAGTCCGGTCTCAGCAGAACGGCGCGCGGACCGGGTATTGAACTACTCGGTGCACAGAGGACGATGCGGACTGCAGGACAGCACGCGATCGGGAAGACGGGCATCGATGCCCGGCGTGGCAGGAAGGGGGATGGGGGATCGCGTCCTTGCTGCGAGGTCAGGCCTTGATGCGGGACTGCGGGAACCCGATTGCCCAGACGGGCCGAAGGTCTGTTGACCACCATAGTTCAGCGCCAGGGGGGCGCAATGGTGTCACCGTACTGGCCAATGCGGGCCCGGGATACTGGCGAAAAAATGGCAGTCGGGCTGGGAAGCGCAGCGGCCGTGGCTGCCGCCGCCAGGCCCGCGCAGGCGGGTGGCTGGCGCCGCAGCGACGAACGGTAGGGCACAGGGCCCGCGGCCGGCGCCGCGGGCCCCCGGCATCAGAGGATGCTCAGCGGGTACTCGATGAAGGCGCGCACCTCGTTGAGGTCCGGGCCGACGTCGTTGTCCGCGCGGTAGATGGAGTTGCGCAGCTTGAACGACAGGTCCTTGGCCGGGCCGCTCTGGATCACGTACTTGACCTGGTTGAACAGCTCGCGCTCGGTGCCGTCGGAGTCGCCGCCGGTGTCGATGTTGTCGCCGCGCACGTAGGCGATCTTGTAGGTCAGGCCGGGCACGCCGTAGCCGCCGAAGTCCAGCTCGTAGCTGGCCTGCCAGGAGCGTTCGTCCTTGAGGTTGAAGTCGGCGTAGTAGGAGTTGGCCAGGTAGATGGTGCCGCCGCCGTCGCCGTAGTCGTAGGCGTAGCCGGCATCGCCGGTGCTGCGCTGGTGGGCGAGGATGAAGGCGTGCGGGCCGACGCTGTACCTGGCCGCCAGGCTCCAGATGGTGTTGCGGTCGTTGTCGCCGTCGCCGCCGAAGTCCAGCGCGGCCTGGGAGCCGTCGTCGTACTTGGTGCGGTAGATGTTGAAGTCGAAGTTCAGCGCCTGCTCGGCGGCCAGCGGCAGGGTGTAGTTGACGTTGGCGTAGTTCTTCTCGAACACGTCGCGCACGTCGCTGTGGTACAGCGCCACGCTGAGGTCGTCGGTGATCGCGTAGCTGCCGCCGTAGAGGTAGATCTCGTCCAGGTGGTTGGGGTCGCGCGCCGGGCTGCCCATGGGGCTGTCGGCGGTGAACTTGCCGACGTTCAGCTGCAGGCCCTTGATCTCCTCGCCGCTCAGCAGCACGCCGGTGAAGGCCTGCGGCAGCATGCGCGAGTCGTCGCGGGAGAGCACCGGCAGGTCGGGGAACTGGTTGCCGTACTTGATCACGGTGTTGGAGAAGCGCAGCTTCACCGCGCCGCCGGCCTCGGACAGGCTGTCCACCGGCTTGCCGTCGTCGTGTTCGTTGAAGATGCCGGTGTAGTTGCGCCCGCGGCCGCTGTCGAGCTTGACGCCGAGCAGGCCGTAGGCGTCGACGCCGAAGCCCACGGTGCCCTGGGTGAAGCCGGACTCGAAGGTGCCGATGAAGCCCTGGCCCCAGACCTTGGCGTCGTTGGTGTGGTCCTTGTAGTCGCGGTTCCAGTAGACGTTGCGCAGCAGCAGGTCGAGCCTGGCGTCCTCGATGAATCCCTTCGACTCGTCCTGGGCGCTGGCCTGTGCCAGCTGGGTGCCCGCGGCCATCACGGCGAAGGCCAGCGCATGACGTTTCATGATCCTCATGGATATAGCTCCTTTGGTTTCCAACGCTCAGGTTTTAGCAGCTTTTCGTACTGGTACCAGTGACCGGATCGTCATTCGTCGGAAATTTCCTACGGCTGGAAGCCGCGTGCTAGAGCCTGGCGCTGCGGATCATGTGATGGCTATCTAATAGCGTTTGCCTGGCGGAAGGGGCGCGCGGCCCCTTCCGCGGGGCGGTCAATAGCTGAAGAAACCCTGGCCGCTCTTGCGCCCCAGGCGGCCGGCCGCGACCATTTCCTTGAGCAGCGGGGCGGGGCGGTACTTGGAGTCGTCGAAGCCGTCGTGGAGCACCTGCATGATCGCCAGCAGGGTGTCCAGGCCGATCAGGTCGGCCAGGGCCAGCGGGCCGATCGGGTGGTTGCAGCCCAGCTGCATGCCGGCGTCGATGTCGGCGGCGCTGGCCAGGCCTTCCTGGAGCACGAAGATGGCCTCGTTGATCATCGGCACCAGGATGCGGTTGACCGCGAAGCCCGGGGCGTTCTTCACGCTCACCGCGGTCTTGCCCACCAGGGCCGCGAAGGCCATGGCGCGGGCGTGGGTCTCGTCGGCGGTCTGCAGGCCGCGGATCACCTCCAGCAGGCCCATCACCGGCACCGGGTTGAAGAAGTGCAGGCCGATGAAGCGCTGCGGGTTGCGCACCACCACCGCCAGCTGGGTGATGGAGATGGACGAGGTGTTGCTGGCGATGACGCAGTCGGGGCCGACCAGCTCGTCCACCTGGCGCAGGATGCGCAGCTTCAGCTCGAGGTTCTCGGTGGCGGCCTCGATCACCAGGTCGGCGTCCTTCAGCGCGGCATAGTCGGTGCCGCCGTGGATGCGCGCGAGGATGCCCGGCTTGTCGGCGGCGGCCAGTTTGTCCTTCTTGATCAGCCGTTCGAGGTTGCCGTCGATGCTTTTCAGGCCACGCTCGACGGCGGCGTCGGAGACGTCGACCATCGCCACCTGCAGGCCGGCGGCGGCACACACCTGGGCGATGCCGTTGCCCATGGTGCCGGCGCCGATCACGCCGATCTTGCGGATGTCGAGGGGGGAGTCTTGGGTGCTCATGTCTTGTCAGTCCTCTCTGGAATCGAAGCGGGGGGCCCGCGGGCGCCGGCGGCGACGATAGCGCAGGCGCCGGCCGGCGGCGAGCCTCGCGTGGGGTGGGTTGCAGGCAGCTGTGCCTTTGCCGAGGGCATATGCGCCATTTCCTGGCCGGATAGTCCGTGTGGCTGGGGCTGGGCGCGACTCTTTGGCACAGTATTGCCATGAGTGTCGGGTGGGGGCCTACCGGGGCGTCCGGCGTGGCCGGCGAGCCCTATCGCGGATAACGCCGCAGGCGTTGCCCCCCCAGATGAACCGCACCAGGATTCAGGCAACCCCATGAAATTCGAACGCATTCCCCTGGACTACCCCTGCGGCCCGGCGCCGGAGCCCGGCGCCAGCCGCGAGATCGCCCCGGGCGTGCACTGGCTGCGCATGCCACTGCCGCTGAGCCTGGACCATATCAACCTGTGGGCGGTGGAGGACGGCGACGGCTGGGCGCTGTTCGACACCGGCATGCACACCCCGGCGAGCCTGGACGCCTGGCGCGCGCTGCTGGGCCCCGGCGGCGCCCTGGGCGGGCGGCGGCCGACGCGGCTGTTCGTCACCCACATGCACCCGGACCACGTCGGCCTGGCCGGCTGGCTCACCCGCGAGTACGGCTGCGAACTGCGGATGACCTTCGGCGAGTACATGAACTGCCGCGTGCTGGCCGCCGACAGCGGCCGCGAGGCGCCGCCCGAGGGCATCCGCTTCTACCGCCGGGCCGGCTGGGACGACGCGGCCATCGCCCACTACCGGGCGCGCTTCGGCGGCTTCGGCAAGTTCATCTGGCCGCTGCCGGAAAGCTACCGGCGCCTGCGCGACGGCGAGCGCATCCGCATCGGCGGGCATGACTGGCGGGTGGTGGTGGGCAGCGGGCATTCGCCGGAGCACGCCAGCTTCCACTGCCCCGACCTGCGCCTGCTGGTCGCCGGCGACCAGGTGCTGCCGCGCATTTCGCCGAACGTCTCGGTGTTCCCCACGGAGCCCGAGGCCGACCCGCTGGGCCAATGGCTGGAGTCCCTGGCCAAGGTGCGCCGCGAGGTGCCCGACGACGTGCTGGTGCTGCCGGCCCACAACGAGCCCTTCCAGCCCCTGCACGCGCGCCTGGCGCACCTGGAGCGCGGCCACCAGCGGGCCCTGGAGCGCCTGCAGGAGCTGCTGGCGGAAGGCCCGAAGCGCGCCATCGACCTGTTCGGCGCGCTCTTCGCCCGGCGCATCGACCAGGACCTGCTGGCGCTGGCCACCGGCGAGTGCCTGGCCAACCTCAACTACCTGGTGCAGCGCGGCCGGGTGGCGGCCAGCGAGGACGCGCAGGGCGTGGCCTGGTACCGCCTGGCCTGAAGCCCGGGCTCAGATCCAGACGTCGTTGGGCGCGGTGCGCTCGCCGCCCTGGTCGCCGGTGTTGACCACGCCGCGCGGCTCGATCAGCAGCACATGCACCTCCTGCGCGGCGAAGGGCTTGTGCTCCACGCCGCGGGGCACCACGTACAGCTCCCCGGCACGCAGTCGCACGGCGCCGTCGCGGAAGTCGATGCGCAGCTCGCCGTCGAGCACCATGAAGGTCTCGTCGGTGTCGGCATGGCTGTGCCAGACGAACTCGCCCTCCAGCTTCACCAGCTTGAACTGGTAGTCGTTCATCTCGGCCACCACGCGCGGCTGCCACTGCTCGTGGATGGCCGCCAGCTTGGCGGCGAGGTTGACCGGTTGATGAGGGTGTGCGGATGTTTGCGGCATGTTTCAGCTCCTGGATCGTCGAAGCGGCCAGGTTAGGGCGCCAGGGCGCGGGCGTCTTGCATATTCCTGCGCATGGGTGCGCTGCCGGGCGGATTTTCCGCCTAAGGAAAACCCCAATGCCTACGGGAGCCTACCCCCATGCCGAGGCCGTTTCCCCGTATGGTCCCGCCCGGGGCCCATCCCCTAAGGTGCCCCTGGCCCCCGCCCCACGAAGGCGGGGCCGCCTTGTAGCGACACGCCCGCCAATAACAACAAGAGGCCCCCCATGCGCCAATTCCCCCCGCGCACGCTTTCGCCCGTCCTTGATGGGTTCCTGCCGGATACGCCCGCAGTGGCCCAAGAGGAGCGGACCCCATGAACACCCAGGCCAAGACCCCGGCGCAGCTGCGCCCCAGGCGCTACGCCTACGAGTGGTACGTCGTCAGCCTGTGCATGGTGGCGTACATCTTCTCCTTCGTGGACCGGCAGATCCTGGCGCTGATGATCGAGCCCATCAAGGCCGATCTGCAGCTCAGCGACACCCAGTTCAGCCTGCTGCACGGGCTGGCGTTCTCGCTGTTCTATGCGGTGATGGGCTGGCCCATCGCCTACCTGGCCGACCGCTTCTCGCGGCCGCGGATCATCGCCGTCGGCGTGGTCTTCTGGAGCCTGGCCACCGCCGCCTGCGGGCTGTCGAAGAACTTCCTGCACATGTTCCTGGCGCGCATCGGCGTCGGCGTGGGGGAGGCGGCGCTGTCGCCGGCGGCCTACTCGATGTTCAGCGACCTGTTCCCCAGAGAGAAGCTCGGCCGCGCGGTGGGCATCTACTCCATCGGCTCCTTCGTCGGCGGCGGCCTGGCCTTCCTGGTCGGCGGCTACGTCATCGACCTGCTCAAGGACACCCACGCCGTGGCGCTGCCGCTGCTGGGCGAGGTCAAGGCCTGGCAGCTGACCTTCTTCATCGTCGGCCTGCCCGGGGTGCTGGTGGGCCTGCTGATCTGGCTGACCGTGCGCGACCCGCAGCGCAAGGGCCTGAGCCGCGACGCCAGCGGCCAGGCCAGGGCCGTGGCGCCGGGCGACGGCGTGCGCTTCCTCGGCCGCCACCGGCTGACCTTCACCTGCCTGTACCTGGGCTTCTCCTGCTACGCCATGGCCCTGTACGCCATGCTCAGCTGGACCCCGGCGCTGTACATGCGCAAGCACGGCCTGGACCCGGTGAGCACCGGCTACACCCTGGGCGTGGTACTGCTGCTGGCCAACACCGCCGGCGTGTACTGCGGCGGCTGGCTGACCGACGTGCTGGCCCGCCGCGGCCACGGCGACGCGGCCATGCGCACCGGCGTGATCGGCGCCATCGGCATGCTCGTGCCGGTGGCCCTGTTCGCCCTGGTGGAGCCGCTGTGGCTGTCCCTGGCGCTGCTGGTGCCGGCGATGTTCTTCGCCTCCTTCCCCCTGCCGACCTCCACCACGGCCATGCAGAACCTGGCGCCGAACCAGGTGCGCGCGCAGGTCTCGGCGATCTTCCTGCTGGTCAGCAACCTGCTGGCGGTGGGCCTGGGCACCACCCTGGTGGCGCTGATCACCGACCGGGTGTTCGGCGACCCGGCGGCGGTGGGGGCGTCCATCGCCATCGTCTCCGCGGCGGCCACGCTGCTGACCATCGGGCTGTTGTGGAAAGGCTGCGGGAGTTATCGCGCGAGCCTGGTTCGGGAGCAGGGCGAATAGGGCGGGTGCCAGCGGACGGTTCAGTGCCGCTGGCAAGCCCGATCGCGGACGGAGTCCTACGTTGCAGGCGAGCATGGCTTCTCGTAGGAGCGAGCTTGCTCGCGAACAAACACGGTGCCATGCGGTTCGCGAGCAAGCTCGCTCCTACAAAGAGCATCTCGGCGCGGGCCACAAGACAGTTGCTCCTACGCTGAGGCATGGCGCCAGAAATTCTAATCCCCGTCACTCCCGCGAACGCGGGAGCCCAGAAGACAGTTACAGGAGAGACGCCATCGTAGGATGGGTTGAGCGAAGCGATACCCATGGCCGCATGGGTTTCGCCAAGGCTCAACCCATCCTGCGAAGCGCGGCTCGGCGCGTGTCGCTCCTACGACAGCCGTGGGCCCATCAGGCGAACACGAAGTACTTGCGCACCGTCTCCACCACTTCCCAGGTGCCTTTCATCCCCGGCTCGATGACGAACACGTCGCCGGCCTTCAGGTGCACCGGCTGCTCGCCCTCGGGGGTGATGACGCAGTAGCCGTCGAGGAAGTGGCAGTACTCCCATTTCTCGTAGTTCACCTCGAACTTGCCGGGGGTGCAGATCCAGGTGCCCATGATCTTGCTGCCGTCCGCCGAGGTGTAGGCGTTGAGGTTGACGGTGTGCGGGTCGCCGCCGATGCGCTTCCACTTGGTGGCGTCCAGCACGGGGGTGGGGCAGGTTTCGCGCAGCACGGTGATGAAATCGGACATGTCAGCTCCAGGTCGGTGGGGTATGGCCCGTCACCATAGGGGCATTGCCCGAAGTGGAATTGCCTGGATTCGACGCCGATGTGCCTGGAAACGCTGCCAGGCCCTGGTTCCTCGACAATTCCGCGCCATACGCGCGCCCTTTTGTATTGATTCTGCGGATCCTGGCGCCGCCGGGTTTGAAACCTGGCCATTCCTTGCCTAAACCTAAAGTCGAGCCAGGCTGTTCAGCCGTGCTGGGCAGCGAAGGGGTAGGGCACGCCAACCATGTCTAACGACCAAGGAACGACATCCATGACAAGCAAACTGCTCAACAAGAGTGCGATCTTCGCGGTTCTCAGCGCCGCCAGCCTGTTGGCCCAGGCGGACCAGGCCGGCGGCAACGGCTGCGGTTGGGGCAACATGGTGTTCGAAGGGCAGCGCGGGCTGTTCCCGCACCTGCTGGCGACCACCACCAACGGCACTTCGGGCAACGCCACCTTCGGCCTGACCTCCGGCACCAACGGCTGCAACTCCGATGCGCGCCTGGGCTATGGCGGCCGCTCGATCTTCGCCATGAACGGCATGCTCGACAACATCGCCGAGGACATGGCCAAGGGGCACGGCGAGGCGCTGGACGCCTACGCCACCCTGCTGGGGGTGCAGGCTCAGGATCGTGCGCATTTCGCGCAGGTTACTCAGCGGCATTTTGGTGAGATTTTTGCCAGTAAGGATGCGACTGGGGAGCAGGTCTATGCCAACACCCTGGCGGTGATGCAGCGTGATCCGACGCTGGCGCGCTATGCCAAGCAGCCTGCCTGAGGTTCGCGTAACGAGAATGTCCTTGCTGTTCACTTAAGGAAGAATGCCGTTTCTCTTCATGGGAGAAACGGCATTTTTCATATGGGGTGGGGTTATGGTTTCGTTTGCGAGCCTTTGCACTCAATCCCGCGAACGCGGGAACCTAAAAAAGACGTCGGGTTTGGTGTAGCGCGCCGCTCCGAGTGCTCGGATGTCTCTCGTTTCGCCCCCTCGGGCGAGTCCCTTTTGTCAGTCGGTGGAAGGCCACCCCCGCAAAAAGGAACCAAAAAGGCTTGCCCCGCATACGGGCCCGATGGAGCCGGGCTACCCTCGCAAATTCCCCCGCCACGGAGGCCCGCCCCGACAGCACGTCCCTGTGCTGATCGGGGCTCTCGCGACATCCATGTCGCATGACCTCCTGAGCGCCGGTTTCGCTCGGCCTTCTGAAGGGGCGCTCCGGTGCGCGCGGATATTCCTCTGGAAACCCGTAGGGCGCATAACGCCTACGGCGTTATCCGCCGTTTGCGTCGTGTATCGGCGCATCGGCCAACGGCGGATAACCGCGAACGGTTATTCGCCCTACGAGTTTGCCGGCTGACGCTGTGTTATCCGTGCACGCCGAACGGCTCCCTCTCCCTTCAGGGCGGGCCGCGTAGGCGAGGGCTGGGGAGAGGGTTACGGACTCCACTCACACACCTCTGCCAACCCTGACGTCACCCCCCTCCCTAACCCTCCCCCGCAAGCGGGAGAGGGGACCGTTCGGCGCGAAGCGCAATCGCGAAGCTCCCTGGCAACATGCCGGGTTTTCAGCGACGGAAAATCGCGGACGGAGTCACCGCCCCTCAGGAAGGATGAGGCTGCGCCACGCCGGCCGGGCGTTCGTCCGCCGCCACGACGCGGTTGCGGCCGGCCTGCTTGGCCTGGTAGAGCAGGGCGTCGGCCGCCGCCAGCACCGCGTCGGCGTCCGTCCGCCCCTCGCTGCTGAAGGCCACGCCCAGCGACAGGGTCACCCGGCCCACCCGGGGGAACGCCGTCTGTTCCGTCGACAGGCGGATGCGCTCGGCGACTTCCGCCGCCACGCCGAGCGAGGTGCCCGGCAGCAGCAGGATGAATTCCTCGCCGCCGGCGCGGCACGGCAGGTCGCCGCTGCGCGAGTTGCACCGCAGCACCTCGGCGAAGGCCTGCAGCACCTGGTCGCCGGCGGCGTGGCCGAAGCTGTCGTTGACCTGCTTGAAGTGGTCGATGTCCATGCTGATGACGGCGAAGGGCTCGCCGCGCGCCACCCAGCTCGCCAGGGTGGCCTCCAGCGCCCGGCGGTTCGCCAGGCCGGTCAGCGGGTCGCTCTGGGCCTGGCGGTTGAGCTGGCCGATGCGCTCCTGGGTCATCCGCCCGCCGATGATCAGCGCCCGGCGGATGCGCCAGGCCTCGAAGTACCAGGCGCGCACTTCCTCGATGCGCTCGGTGTTGTCCAGCTGCGCCGCGTAGTCGGCCAGCCGGCGCAGGGGGTGGCTGATCCGCGCGGCTATCCACCACAGCAGCGGGAAGCCGAGCAGGATCATCGGCACGATTCCCGCCAGCACCTGCAGCATCAGCGTGCGCACCGCGCCGAGGGTGACGCTCAGCGGCTGCTGCGAGACCACGCCCCAGCCGCTGTCCGGCACCGCCGCGTAGCCGGCGAGCACCTCCAGGCCAAGGGTGTTGACGAGCTGCAGGGCGCCGCTTTCGCCGCGCAGCGCGGCGTCCACCGCGGCGTTGGGGCCGACCGTCTGGCCGATGCGCTCGCGCTGGGGGTGGTAGAGCAACTGGCGCTGTTCGTCCACCAGGTAGATGAAGGAGGTGTCCTCCTGGAAGTGCCGGCTGACGATGTGGTTCAGCGAGTTGGCGCGGTTCAGGTAGATGGTGCCGCCCACCAGGCCCAGGTAGTCGCCGCGGGCGTTCCACACCGGCTGGGAGACGAACACCACCCGTTCGCCGGACTGCGAGTGGAAGGCCGGGCTGATCATCGCCTGGCGCTCTTCCAGGGGGCGCCGGGACAGTATCTTGCGGCCGTTGGCGCCGAGCCAGCGGGGAACGGCGGTGAGGATCCGCCCCGAGGCGTCGGCGATGACCACGGTGTTGAAGCTGCCGTCCTGGCGGGCCAGGCGTTCCACCTCGGCGTCGCGGACCGCCGCATCGGCGAAATCCTGCCCGAGCAGGGCCGCGCTGTAGGCCAGGCGGTCGAGGGACGAGGCCAGGCTCTGGCTGATGCTCAGCGCCACCTTGGCCGCATAGGCGCGGTTGTGCTCCAGCGCACTGAGGACCAGCGCCTCCCGCTGGATGCGGTAGGTGGTGAAGAGGTCGTTGGCCAGGGTCGCGATGGCCGCCAGCGAGGCGAACAGGAGGATCAAGGTGCGCAGGTTGAGCCTGGGCATGGGCCCCAAGGACATGGCGAATTCCGTCGATGCTATGGATATCGCCTCGCCATCCACCCTGGCCGGCGGCGGGTGGATCGCGGACGCTAGGGCGCCATTATGGACAAGGCCGGGCGCGCGCCGGGGGTATCGGCGGAGATTCAGAGATGGGGCTTGGAAAGCGGGAATGTTCCGTCGGAACTATAGGACGAGAAGGGGACGAGAAGGGGACGAGAAGGGGGACGGGCCGGGGAGGGCCGCCCCTTGCCCCGGCGTGCCTGGCGTCGGCAGCGGGGTGCAAGGGGCTTCAGGCGCGGCGGGCCGGCTGTTCGTCCCTGGCCACGCTGGCGCAGCAGTGCAGCAGGGCATCGCGGATCATGAAGTTGACCAGGGTCGGGGAAACCCCCAGCTCGCGGGCGATCTCCTTCTGCTGTACGCCGTGCAGGCGGTACATCTCGAAGGCGTAGCGAGTGCGCTCGGGCAACTGGCTCAGGGCCTCGTCGATCTGCTCGAGGGTATCGAAGTTGATGTGCAGGGTTTCCGGCGTGGCGCCGTAGGCCGCCTCGGCCTCCATCAGCTCCTGGGGCGCGCCGGTGTGGCGCTGCTCCAGCGCCTGCTTGCGGTAGTGGTCGATGGCCAGGTTGCGCACCACCTGGAACAGGTAGCTCATCTGCGCCTTCAGCGGAATGGAGCTGCCGGAGGCGTTCTGCAGGCGGAAGAAGGTGTCCTGCACCACGTCCTCGGCATGGGCGCGGCAACCGAGGAAGCGCGAGGCGAACTTGACCAGGATGGAGCGATTCTCGATGAAGGTCGCGACCAACGGCGAGGCATAACGGGAGGTGGGCAGTTCATCCAGCATGAGAATCACCTAGCGGCAGTATGGGTGGGCAATTCGCTAGTGGGGGTACGCATCCAGCGAGCCGAGCCGGAAAGTATTTGAAATGAGAATCATTGTCAACAATTGTAAAGGAATGTTCTTCCAGGCCGGAAAGCCCCGTCCGGACTGGCTTTGTGCTATCTCCGCCAGCGCCTTTGGCCAGTTGAGATTACTAATTATTTCGAATGACCGTCCGTACACCTCTGAGAGAACCGGCTGTAGGCCCGAGTAGGCCTTTGCCGGTCGATTGACCAGTCGCGGTGCACTCAGCAGGAAACACACAATGGACGCGTTCGAACATCCCCTCTCCATGGCCCAGGCCCTGCGCATGCGCGCCGGCGCCCAACCCGACCGGCTGGCCCTGCGCTTCCTGGCCGAGGACGGCGCGGGCGACGTGGTGCTCAGCTATGCCGAGCTGGACCGCCGCGCCCGCTGCATCGCCGCCGCGCTGCAGGCCCGGGCGGGGCAGGGCGAGCGCGCGGTGCTGCTGTTCCCCAGCGGCCCGGACTACGTCGCCGCCTTCTTCGGCTGCCTGTACGCCGGCATGGTCGCGGTGCCCGCCTACCCGCCGGAATCGGCGCGCCGCCACCACCAGGAGCGCCTGCTGTCGATCATCGACGATTGCGCGCCGCGCCTGGTGCTGACCCAGGCCGAACTGCGCGGGGCGCTGCTGGAAGGCTGCCCGGCGCTGTCCGGCGCCGCCGCGCCGCAGCTGCTGTGCGTGGACGAGCTGGAGCCGGCCGGCGCCGAGGCCTGGCGGGAAGTGGACATCCGCCCCGAGCACATCGCCTTCCTGCAGTACACCTCCGGCTCCACCGCGCTGCCCAAGGGCGTGCAGGTCAGCCACGGCAACCTGGTGGCCAACGAACGGCTGATCCGCGGCGGCTTCGGCATCGGCGCCGACGACGTGATCGTCAGCTGGCTGCCGCTGTACCACGACATGGGCCTGATCGGCGGCCTGCTGCAGCCGGTCTACAGCGGCGTGCCCTGCGTGCTGATGTCGCCGCGCTATTTCCTCGAACGCCCGCTGCGCTGGCTGGAAGCCATCAGCCAGCACGGCGGCACCGTCAGCGGCGGGCCGGACTTCGCCTACCGCCTGTGCACCGAGCGCGTCAGCGAGTCGGCCCTGGCCGGGCTGGACCTGAGCCGCTGGCGCGTGGCCTTCTCCGGCTCCGAACCGATCCGCCAGGACAGCCTGGACGGCTTCGCCGCCAGGTTCGCCGCCAGCCGCTTCGAGGCCTCCAGCTTCTTCGCCTGCTACGGCCTGGCCGAGGCCACCCTGTTCGTCACCGGCGGCCGGCGCGGCCAGGGCATCGCCGCCCTGGGCGTGGACGAGGCGGCCCTGGCGCAGAACCGCATCGAGGCGGGCAGCGGCAGCGTGCTCATGTGCTGCGGCCGCAGCCAGCCGGAGCACGCGGTGATGATCGTCGAGCCGCACAGCGGCGCCAGCCTGGGCGAGAACCGGGTGGGCGAGGTCTGGGCCGCCGGGCCGAGCATCGCCCACGGCTACTGGCGCAACCCCGAGGCCAGCGCCAGGGCCTTCGTCGAGCGCGACGGCCGCACCTGGCTGCGCACCGGCGACCTGGGCTGCCTGCGCGACGGCGAGCTGTACGTCACCGGGCGGCTGAAGGACATGCTCATCATCCGCGGCCACAACCTCTACCCGCAGGACATCGAGCGCGCCGTGGAAACCGAAGTGGACGCGGTGCGCAAGGGGCGGGTGGCGGCCTTCGCCGTGGAGGTCGACGGCGAGGAGGGCATCGGCATCGCCGCCGAGGTCGGCCGCGCCCTGCAGAAACGCATCCCGGCCGCCGAGCTGATCGACGCGATCCGCCAGGCGGTGGCCGAAGCCTGCCAGGAGGCGCCCAGGGTGGTGGCGCTGCTCAACCCCGGCGCGCTGCCGCGCACCTCCAGCGGCAAGCTGCAACGCTCGGCCTGCCGCACGCGCCTGGCCGACGGCAGCCTGGACTCCTACGCCGTCTACCCCGGAGTTCAGGCAGCCGCCGTGCCCGCCGTCGAGACCGATGACGCCCTGCAGGCGCGTATCGCCCAGGTCTGGCGCGAGCACCTGGGCGTCGAGCGCGTGGGCGCGGACGACAACTTCTTCCTGCTCGGCGGCAACTCCATCGCCGCCGCCCAGGTCATGGCCGCGCTGCGCGATGGCCTGGGCGCCGAGCTCAACCTGCGCCTGCTGTTCGAGGCGCCGCGCCTGGCCGATTTCAGCGCCGCCGTGGCCGCCCGCCTGGCCGCCGGCGCCACGCCCCAGGCGGCCATCGCCAGCCTGCCGCGCGGCGGCGACCTGCCGCAGTCCGCGGCCCAGCGCCGGCTGTGGCTGAACTGGCAGATCGAGCCCCGGGGCTGTGCCTACAACATCCCCGGCGGCCTGCAACTGCGCGGCGAACTGGACGAGGACGCGGTGTACGACGCCTTCGCCCGCCTGGTGCAGCGCCACGAAGCGCTGCGCACGCGCTTCCTCGAACGCGACGGCCAGGCCCTGCAGCGCATCGAGCCCAGGGGCGAGTTCCACTGGCAGGCGCTGGAACTGGACGCCGCCGAAGCCGCGCAACGCCGCGAAGCCGAGGCCCGCGAGCCGTTCGACCTGCAACAGGGCCCGCTGCTGCGCGTGAGCCTGGTGCGCCTGGGCGACGACCTGCACCAGCTGTGGGTGACCCTGCACCACATCGTGGCCGACGGCTGGTCGCTGAACCTGCTGCTGGACGAGTTCGCCCGCCTGTACGCCGAGAGCCAGGGCGGCCAGGGCGCCGACCTGGCGCCGCTGCCCATCGGCTACGCCGAATTCGCCAGCTGGCAGCGGCAGTGGCTGGAGGCGGGCGAGGGCGCCTGCCAGCTGGCCTACTGGCAGGCGCAACTGGGCGAGGAAGCGCCGCGCCTGGAACTGCCCACCGACCACCCGCGCGGCAACGCCGCCTCGCCGGCGGCGCGCCTGAGCCTGCGCCTGGACGACAAGCTCGGCCAGGCCCTGGGCGAGGCGGCCCGGGCCAGCCAGGCCAGCGTGTTCATGTGGCTGCTGGCGGCCTTCCAGGCCCTGCTGCACCGCCACAGCGGGCAGGCCGACATCCGCGTCGGCGTGCCCAGCGCCAACCGCCAGCGCCTGGAAGTACAGGGGCTGGTGGGGTTCTTCATCAACACCCTGGTGCTGCGCGCCACCCCCGGCCCGCGGCAGGCCTTCGGCCAGCTGCTGGCCCAGGTGCGCGAGGCCACCCTTGGCGCCCAGGAACACCAGGACCTGCCCTTCGACCGCCTGCTGGAAGCCCTGCCGGGCCACGGCGGCCAGCCGTTCCAGGTGCTGTTCAACCACCAGCAGCGCGACCTCTCGGCCCTGCGCCGGCTGCCCGGCCTGCTCGCCGAGGAACTGCCCTGGCACAGCCGCGAGGCCAAGTTCGACCTGCAGCTGCAGACCGAGGAAGACGGCCGCGGCCGCCTGCGCCTGAACTTCGACTACGCCGCCGACCTGTTCGACGCGGTGAGCATCCAGCGCCTGGCCGACCAGTACGTGGCCCTGCTGCGCCAGGTGGTGGCGCAGCCGCAGCTGTGCCTGGGCGACATCGCCCTGGTCGGCGACGCCGAGCGGGCGCGCCTGGAACAGTGGGGCAGCGCGCCCTGCGAACCGGCGCGAAGCTGGCTGCCGGAGCAGCTGGAACGCGCACAGGCGGAATATGCCGGGCGCGTGGCGCTGCAATGGGACGGCGGCGAACTGGGCCACGCCGAACTGCACGCCCAGGCCAACCGCCTGGCCCACTACCTGCGCGACAAGGGCGTGGGCCCCGACGTGCCGGTGGCCATTTGCGCCGAACGCTCGCCGCAGCTGCTGGTGGGCCTGCTGGCCATCCTCAAGGCCGGCGGCGCCTACGTGCCGCTGGACCCGGACTACCCCGCCGAGCGCCTGGCCTACATGCTGGCCGACTGCGGCGCCACGCTGCTGCTGACCCAGGCCCACCTGCTGGACCGCCTGCCCAGCCAGGAAGGCGTGGCCACCCTGTGCTTCGACGGCCTCAAGCTGGACGGCTGGCCCGCCAGCGCGCCGGGCCTGCACCTGCATGGCGACAACCTGGCCTACGTCATCTACACCTCCGGCTCCACCGGCCAGCCTAAGGGCGTGGGCAACACCCACGCCGCCCTGGCCGAGCGCCTGCAATGGATGCAGGCCACCTATGCGCTGCAGGCCGACGACGTGCTGATGCAGAAGGCGCCGGTGAGCTTCGACGTCTCGGTGTGGGAATGCTTCTGGCCGCTGCTGGCGGGTTGCCGGCTGGTGCTGGCCGGCCCCGGCGAGCACCGCGACCCGGCGCGCATCGCCCAGCTGGTGCGGCAGTTCGGCGTGACCACGCTGCACTTCGTGCCGCCGCTGCTGCAACTGTTCATCGACGAGCCCGGCGTGGACGCCTGCACCAGCCTGCGCCGCCTGTTCTCCGGCGGCGAGGCGCTGCCGGCGCAGCTGCGCGACCGCGTGCTGCAACGCCTGCCGGGCGTGGCCCTGCACAACCGCTACGGCCCCACGGAAACCGCGATCAACGTCACCCACTGGCAGTGCTCGGTGGAAGACGGCGCGCGCTCGCCCATCGGCCGGCCGCTGGGCAACGTCATCTGCCGCGTCCTCGACAGCGAGCTGAACCCGCTGCCGCCGGGCGCCGCCGGCGAGCTGTGCATCGGCGGCGCCGGCCTGGCCCGCGGCTACCTGGGCCGCCCGGGGCTGAGCGCCGAACGCTTCGTCGCCGACCCGCTGGGCGCGCCCGGCGCGCGCCTGTACCGTACCGGCGACCGTGCGCGCTGGAACGAGCGGGGCGTGCTGGAATACCTCGGCCGCCAGGACGGCCAGGTGAAACTGCGCGGCTTCCGCATCGAACTGGACGAAATCCGCGCGCGCCTGCTGGCCCAGCCCGGCGTGGCCCAGGCCGTGGTGGTGATCCGCCAGGCCGGCAACCTCGGCAGCCAACTGGTGGGCTACTACACCGCCAGCGCCGACGCCCCGGCCGAGGCCGAACACAACCAGGCCCTGCGCACTGCATTGCAGGCAGCGTTGCCGGAATACATGGTCCCGGCGCAGCTCATGCGCCTGGCCAATATGCCCCTGGGCCCCAGCGGCAAGCTGGACCTCAAGGCCCTGCCCGAACCGAGCGGGCAGCAGCGCGAGCACGTCGCCCCGCGCGACGAAGTGGAACAGCGCCTGGCCGCCATCTGGAGCGAAGTGCTGGGCCTGCCGCAGGTGGGCCTGGACGATGACTTCTTCGAGCTGGGCGGCCACTCGCTGCTGGCTACCCGCATCGTCTCCCGCGCCCGCCAGGCCTTCGCCATCGAGCTGCCGCTGCGCGAGCTGTTCGAGGCCAGCGCCCTGGGCGCCTTCGCCGAGCGGGTGCGCCAGCTGCGCGCCGCCGGCAGCGCCGACAGCCAGGGCGCCATCCACCCGGCGGACCGCAGCCGGCCGGTGCCGCTGTCCTACTCGCAGCAGCGCATGTGGTTCCTCTGGCAACTGGAGCCGGACAGCCCGGCCTACAACGTCGGCGGCATGGCGCGGCTGCGCGGCACGCTGGACCTGGACTGCTTCGAACGCGCCCTGCAGGCCCTGGTGCGGCGCCACGAGACGCTGCGCACCTGCTTCCCCAGCGTGGACGGCGTGCCCCACCAGCAGGTGCAGGAGAACAGCGACCTGCGCATGCAGCGCCTGGACTTCTCCCACCTCGGCGCCGAGGGCCGCCAGCAGGCCCTGCAGCAACTGGCCGACGACGAGGCGCACAAGCCCTTCGACCTCGAGAAGGGCCCGCTGCTGCGGGTGTACATGGTCCGCTTCGCCGAGGCCGAGCACTACCTGGTGGTGACCCTGCACCACATCGTCACCGAAGGCTGGGCCATGGACATCTTCGCCCGCGAGCTGGGTGCGCTCTACGAGGCCTTCCTGGAAGGCCGCGAATCGCCCCTGGCGCCGTTGCCGGTGCAGTACCTGGACTACAGCGTCTGGCAGCGGCAGTGGCTGGAGGCCGGCGAACGCCAGCGCCAGCTGGACTACTGGCGCGCCCAGCTGGGCGACGAGCACCCGGTGCTGGAACTGCCCGGCGACCGCCCGCGGCCGCCGCTGCAGAGCCACCGCGGCGACCTCTACCGCTTCGACCTGGCGCCGCAGCTGGCCGAGCGCGTGCGCCGCTTCAATGCCGGCAACGGCCTGACGCAGTTCATGACCATGACCGCCGCCCTGGCCGTGCTGCTGTACCGCTACAGCGGCCAGCAGGACCTGCGCATCGGCGCGCCGGTGGCCAACCGCATCCGCCCGGAGAGCGAAGGGCTGATCGGCGCCTTCCTCAACACCCAGGTGCTGCGCTGCCGCCTCGACGGGCAGATGAGCGTGGCCCAGCTGCTGGAACAGGTGCGGCAGACGGTGATCGACGGCCAGTCGCACCAGGACCTGCCCTTCGACCACCTGGTGGACGCCCTGCAGCCGCCGCGCAGCGCCGCCTACAACCCGCTGTTCCAGGTGATGTGCAACGTCCAGCGCTGGGAGTTCCAGCAGACCCGCGAACTGGCCGGGATGACCGTGGAATACCTGGTCAACGACGCCCGCGCCACCAAGTTCGACCTCAACCTGGAGGTCACCGACCTCGACCAGCGCCTGGGCTGCTGCCTGACCTACAGCCGCGACCTCTTCGACGAGCCGCGCATCGCCCGCATGGCGCGCCACTGGCAGAACCTGCTGGAGGCGATGATCGCCGACCCGCAGCAGCGCCTGGGCGAGCTGCCGATGCTCGAGGCCGGCGAGCGCGATGCGCTGCTGCATTGCAGCGGGCCGCAACTCAGCGACACCCTGCACGGCCTGTTCGCCGCCCAGGCCGCGGCCGCGCCACGGGCGCCGGCGCTGACCTTCGCCGGCCGGACGCTGAGCTACGCCGAGCTGGACGAGCGCGCCAACCGCCTGGCGCGCCTGCTGCGCGAACGCGGCGTGGGCGCCGAAGTGCGTGTCGGCCTGGCCCTGGAGCGCTCGCTGGAGATGGTCGTCGGCCTGCTGGCCATCCTCAAGGCCGGCGGCGCCTATGTGCCGCTGGACCCGGAATACCCGCTGGAACGCCTGCGCTACATGATCGAGGACAGCGGCGTGCGCCTGCTGCTCGGCCAGCCGGCGCTGTTCGAGGCCCTGGGCGAGCTGCCCGCCGGCGTCGGCCGCTGCTGCCCGGCGGAGGAGGGCGCGGCCCTGGCGGCGCTGGACGACGGCCCGCTGCCGTCGTTCAGCCAGGCGCAGCACCAGGCCTACCTGATCTACACCTCCGGCTCCACCGGCAAGCCCAAGGGCGTGGTGGTGTCCCACGGCGAGATCGCCATGCACTGCCGGGCGGTGATCGAGCGCTTCGGCATGCGCGCCGACGATTGCGAGCTGCACTTCTATTCCATCAACTTCGACGCTGCCAGCGAGCGCCTGCTGACGCCGCTGCTGTGCGGCGCCCACGTGGTGCTGCGGGCCCAGGGCCAATGGGGCGCCGAGGACATCTGCCAGCTGATCGCCGAGCACCGCGTGAGCATCCTCGGCTTCACCCCCAGCTATGGCAGCCAGCTGGCCCAGTGGCTGCAGACGCAGAACCGCCAACTGCCGGTGCGCCTGTGCATCACCGGCGGCGAGGCGCTGACCGCCGAGCACCTGCAGCGCATCCGCCAGGCCTTCGCGCCGCGCTACTTCTTCAACGCCTACGGCCCGACGGAAACCGTGGTCATGCCCCTGGCGGCCCTGGCCCCGGAGCAGGTGGAAGCCGGCGCCGGGGTGCCCATCGGCAGCCTGGTGGGCGAACGCAGCGCCTGCATCCTCGACGCCGACCTGGCCCTGGTGCCCCAGGGCGCCGGCGGCGAGCTGTACGTCGGCGGCGCCGGCCTGGCCCGCGGCTACCACGAGCGCCCCGGCCTGACCGCCGAGCGCTTCGTGCCCGACCCCTTCGGCGCCCCCGGCGGCCGCCTGTACCGCACCGGCGACCGCGTGCGCCAGCGCACCGATGGCCAGGTGGAATACCTCGGGCGCATCGACCAGCAGGTGAAGATCCGCGGCTTCCGCATCGAACTGGGCGAGATCGAGGCGCGCCTGCAGGAACACCCGCAGGTTCGCGAAACCGCCGTGCTGGCGGTGGACGGGCCCAGCGGCAAGCAACTGGTGGGCTACGTCGGCACCGCCCTGGCGACTGCCGACGCGGCCGCCCAGGCCGAACTGCGCGAGGCGCTCAAGGCCCACCTCAAGCAGCAACTGCCGGACTACATGGTGCCGGCGCACCTGGTGCTGCTGGAGGGCCTGCCGCTGACCGCCAACGGCAAGCTCGACCGCCGCGCGCTGCCGGCGCCGGACGCCGGCCTCGGCGAGCGTGTCTACGAAGCCCCGCGCAGCGAGCTGGAACGCCAGCTGGCGGCGATCTGGGGCGAGGTGCTGAACGTCGCCCAGGTCGGCCTGGACGACAACTTCTTCGAGCTGGGCGGCGACTCCATCCTGTCCATCCAGGTGGTCAGCCGCGCCCGCCAGCAGGGCATCCAGTTCAGCCCGCGGGACCTGTTCCAGCACCAGAGCGTGCGCAGCCTGGCCGGCGTCGCCCGGGCTGTCGGCGCAAGCCAGGCGGAGCAGGGCGAAGTGCAGGGCGGCAGCGCGCTGACGCCGATCCAGCACTGGTTCTTCGAACTGCCCCTGGAAAACCGCGCGCACTGGAACCAGTCGCTGCTGCTGGAGCCGCGCCAGGCGCTGGACGCCGACCTGCTGCGCCAGGCCCTGCTGCAGCTGACCAGGCACCACGACGCGCTGCGCCTGGCGTTCCGTCAGGAAGACGGCCGCTGGCAGGCCGGGCACCGGGCGCCGGACGACGGCGCCTGGCTGGTGTGGCAGGCGCAGGTGGCGAGCTTCGCCGACTGCGCCGAGGTGTTCGAGCGCGCCCAGCGCAGCCTGGCCCTGGACGGCCCGCTGCTGCGCGCGGTGCTGGTGGACGGCCCTGGCGCCCAGCGCCTACTGCTGGCCATCCACCACCTGGTGGTGGACGGCGTGTCCTGGCGCGTGCTGCTGGAAGACCTGCAGCAGGCCTACCGCCAGCTCGCCGCCGGCGAGGCCGTGCAACTGCCGGCCAAGACCAGCGCCTTCCGCGACTGGACCGCGCGCCTGCAGGCCTATGCCGGCAGCGAACCGCTGCGCGAGGAGCTGCACTGGTGGCACGGCCAGCTGGACGGCGCCCCCGGCACCTGGCTCTGCGACAACCCCGAGGGGCGCAACGACGAGGCCCTGGCCCGCAGCCTGAGCCTGCGCCTGGACCGCGAGCGCACCCGCCAGCTGCTGCAGCAGGCGCCGGCGGCCTACCGCACCCAGGTCAACGACCTGCTGCTGACCGCCCTGGCCCGGGTGCTCTGCCGCGCCACCGGCGAGGCTTCGGTGCTGGTGCAGCTGGAAGGCCACGGTCGCGAGGCGCTGTTCGACGACATCGACCTCAGCCGCACCGTGGGCTGGTTCACCAGCGCCTTCCCGCTGCGCCTGGCGCCCGCCCTGGAGGCTGGCGAGGAGGGGCTTGCGGCCTCGATCAAGGCGATCAAGGAACAGCTGCGCGCCGTGCCGCACAAGGGCCTGGGCCATGGCGTGCTGCGCCACCTGGGCGACGAGGCGGGGCGCCGCGCCCTGGCCGCGCTGCCGCAGCCGCGCATCACCTTCAACTACCTGGGCCAGTTCGACCAGAGCTTCACCGAGGACGCCCTGTTCCGCCCGCTGGACGAGCCCACCGGGGCCATCCACGACGCCGCCGCGCCGCTGCCCAACGAGCTGAGCGTGGACGGCCAGGTGTACGGCGGCGAACTGGTGCTGCGCTGGACCTACAGCGCCGAGCGTTATGAAGAGCGGACCATCGCCGACCTGGCCAACGCCTACCTCGACGAGCTGCAGGCCCTGGTCGCCCACTGCCTGGACGACAAGGCCGGCGGCCTGACGCCCTCGGACTTCCCCCTGGCGCGCCTGAGCCAGGCGCAGCTGGACGCCCTGGCGGTGCCGGCGGCGCAGATCGACGACGTCTACCCGCTGACACCCATGCAGGAAGGCCTGCTGCTGCACACCCTGCTGGAGCCGGGCACCGGCATCTACTACATGCAGGACCGCTACCGCATCGACAGCGAGCTGGACCGCGAGCGCTTCGCCGCCGCCTGGCAGGCCGTGGTGGCGCGCCACGAGGCGCTGCGCGCGTCCTTCTCGTGGAACGCCGGCGAGGCCATGCTGCAGGTGATCCACAAGCCCGGCCCGGTGGCGCTGGACTACCTCGACTGGAGCGAGCTGCCCGAGGAAGGCCACGAGGAACGCCTGCAGGCGCTGCACAAGCGGGAACGCGAGGCCGGCTTCGACCTGCTCAACGCGCCGCCCTTCCACCTGCGCCTGATCCGCCTGGGCGCGGCGCGCTACTGGTTCATGATGAGCAACCACCACATCCTCATCGACGCCTGGTGCCGCGGCCTGCTGATGAGCGACTTCTTCGAGATCTACAGCGCCCTGGGCGAGGGCCGCGCGGCCGAGCTGCCGACGCCGCCGCGCTACCGCGACTACATCGCCTGGCTGCAGCGCCAGGACCTGGACCACTCGCGCCGCTGGTGGCGCGACAACCTGCGCGGCTTCGAGCGCGCCACCTACGTCCCCAGCGACCGGCCGATCGTCCACGAGCGCGCCGGGGACAGCGGCGGGATGATGGTGGGCGACCGCTACACCCGCCTGGACGCCGCCGACGGCGCGCGCCTGCGCGAACTGGCGCAGCGCTACCAGCTGACCGTCAACACCTTCGCCCAGGCGGCCTGGGCCCTGGTGCTGCGCCGCTTCAGCGGCGAGCGCGACCTGCTGTTCGGCGTCACCGTGGCCGGCCGCCCGGTGGGCATGCCGCAGATGCAGCGCACCGTGGGGCTGTTCATCAACAGCATCCCGCTGCGCGTGCAACTGCCGGCGCCCGGCGAGCGGCAGACGGTGCGCGACTGGCTGGCCGGGCTGTTCGAACGCAACCTGGAGCTGCGCGAGCACGAGCACCTGCCGCTGGTGGCCATCCAGGAAAGCAGCGAGCTGCCCAAGGGCCAGCCGCTGTTCGACAGCCTCTTCGTGTTCGAGAACGCCCCGGTGGAAGTCTCGGTGCTGGACCGCGCGCAGAGCCTGAAGGCCAGCTCCGACTCCGGGCGCACCCACACCAACTTCCCGCTCACCGTGGTCTGCTACCCCGGCGACGACCTGGGCCTGCACCTGTCCTACGACCAGCGCTACTTCGAGGCCGCGACCATCGAACGGCTGCTCGGCGAGTTCAAGCGCCTGCTGCTGGCCCTGGCCGACGGCTTCCATGGCGAGGTGGCCGAGTTGCCGCTGCTGGGCGCGCAGGAGCGGCGCTTCCTGCTGGAGGACTGCAACCGCAGCGAGCACGCCTACCCGCTGGAGCAGGGCTACGTGCGCCTGTTCGAGGCGCGGGTGGCGGCGCACCCGCAGCGCATCGCCGCCAGTTGCCTCGGCCAGCAGTGG
Organism: Pseudomonas delhiensis; assembly: GCF_900187975.1. Taxonomy (GTDB): domain Bacteria; phylum Pseudomonadota; class Gammaproteobacteria; order Pseudomonadales; family Pseudomonadaceae; genus Pseudomonas; species Pseudomonas delhiensis. The sequence continues at coordinate 164,821 of NZ_FZPC01000014.1, forward strand.
AGCTACGCCGAGCTGAACCGCCGGGCCAACCGCCTGGGCCATGCGCTGCTGGCCGCCGGCGTGGGCTTCGACCAGCCGGTGGCGCTGCTGGGCGAACGCGGCCTGGACCTGCTGGGCATGATCGTCGGCAGCTTCAAGGCCGGCGCCGGCTACCTGCCGCTGGACCCGGCGCACCCGACGCAGCGCCTGACGCGCATCCTCGAGCTCAGCCGCACGCCGGTGCTGGTGTGCAGCGCCGCCTGCCACGAGCAGGCCCTGGCGCTGCTCGCCGAACTGGGCTGCGGCAGCCGCCCGCGCCTGCTGGTGTGGGACGAGGTGCAGCACGGCGCGGCCGCCGAGCACGACCCGCAGCGCTACAGCGGGCCGGGCAACCTGGCCTACGTGATCTACACCTCCGGCTCCACCGGGCTGCCCAAGGGCGTGATGGTGGAGCAGGCCGGCATGCTCAACAACCAACTGAGCAAGGTGCCCTACCTGGCCCTCGGCGAGGGCGACGTGATCGCCCAGACCGCCTCGCAGAGCTTCGACATCTCGGTCTGGCAATTCCTCGCCGCGCCGCTGTTCGGTGGCCGCGTGGCCATAGTGCCGAACGCCATCGCCCAGGACCCGCAGGCGTTGCTGGAGCATGTGGTGGAGCAGGGCGTGAGCGTGCTGGAAAGCGTGCCCTCGCTGATCCAGGGCATGCTCGCCGAGGAGCGCGGGGCGCTGCCCGGCCTGCGCTGGATGCTGCCCACCGGCGAGGCCATGGCGCCGGAACTGGCGCGGCAGTGGCTGCAGCGCTACCCGCAGGTGGGCCTGGTGAACGCCTACGGCCCGGCGGAATGCTCGGACGACGTGGCCTTCTTCCGCGTCGACGCGGCCTCCACCGAAGGCACCTACCTGCCCATCGGCAGCCCCACCGACAACAACCAGCTGTACCTGCTGGATGCCGAGGGCGACTTCGACCTGGTGCCCCTGGGCGCGGTCGGCGAGCTGTGCGTGGCCGGCACCGGCGTTGGCCGCGGCTACGTCGGCGACCCGCTGCGCACCGCCCAGGCCTTCGTGCCGCACCCGTTCGGGGCGCCGGGGGAGCGCCTGTACCGCACCGGCGACCTGGCGCGGCGCCGCGCCGACGGCGTGCTGGAGTACGTCGGGCGCGTCGACCACCAGGTGAAGATCCGCGGCTTCCGCATCGAACTGGGCGAGATCGAGGCGCGCCTGCACGAGCTGCCGGACGTGCGCGAGGCGGCCGTGGCGGTGCAGGAAAGCGCCACCGGCAAGTACCTGGTCGGCTACCTGGTGCCCGCCGCGACGCCAGTCGAGGAGGGCGCCTGGCTGGAACAGGTGCGCCAGCACCTGCGCGCCGACCTGCCGGACTACATGGTGCCGCTGCACTGGCAGGTGCTGGAGCGCATGCCGCTCAACGCCAACGGCAAGCTCGACCGCAAGGCCCTGCCGGCGCTGGACATCGGCCAGGCCCTGGCCCACGCCTACCAGGCGCCGCGCACGGAGCTGGAAGGCACCCTGGCGCAGATCTGGGCCGAGGTGCTCAAGGTCGAGCGCGTCGGGGTGCTGGACAACTTCTTCGAGCTGGGCGGGCATTCGCTGCTGGCCACGCAGATCGCCTCGCGGGTGCAGAAGGCCCTGCAACGCAACGTGCCGCTGCGGGCCATGTTCGAGTGCAGCACGGTGGAGGAACTGGCCAGCTACATCGAGGCCCAGGCCAGCGCGATCGACGAGCACAAGGCGGCGCGCCTGGACGACCTGATGTCGCAGCTGGAAATGCTCTAGAGCGGCGCTTCCCGCGGGGCCGCCGAGGTCCCGCGGGCCCATCGCCAACCCCTTTAACCCCTGCGTGGCCTGCCGCGCCCGGGCCGCCCCGCGCCCGCGGAAATGGCGCCGGGGCAGGGCGCGGCCGGCAGTAAATCCCGAGCGCCGCGCTGCGTTATTCCCTACAGCCGCTCCGCCATCGCGGGGCACCCGTCAACCGTGGCACACCACCACGTCTCGAGGTTGAAGACATGCAAGTCGCTACCAGCGTCATCGATGACCAGCCTGCCCATGCCGAACCGGCCGCGGGCGAAACCCTCTACGAATTCGCCGAGTCGCCGCTGCTGGCGCGCCAGCGCCACCAGGAATCCAACGCGCGCAGCTACCCGCGGCGCATCCCCCTGGCCCTGAAGAAGGCCAGCGGGCTGTTCGTGGAGGACGTCGAGGGGCGCCGCTTCATCGACTGCCTGGCCGGCGCCGGCACCCTGGCCCTGGGCCACAACCACCCGGTGGTGATCGAGGCGATCCGGCAGGTGCTGGCCGACGAACTGCCGCTACACACCCTGGACCTGACCACCCCGGTGAAGGACGCCTTCGTCCAGGACCTGTTCGGCCTGCTCTCGGCGCAACTGGCGCGCGAGGCGAAGATCCAGTTCTGCGGGCCCACCGGCGCCGACGCCGCCGAGGCCGCGCTCAAGCTGGTGCGCACCGCCACCGGGCGCAGCACCGTGCTGTCGTTCCAGGGCGGCTACCATGGCATGACCCAGGGCGCCCTGGGGCTGATGGGCAACCTCGGGCCGAAGAAGGCCCTGGGCGCGCTGCTGGGCAACGGCGTGCAGTTCCTGCCGTACCCCTACGCCTACCGCTGCCCCTTCGGCCTCGGCGGCGAGGCCGGGGTGAAAGCCAACCTGCACTACCTGGAAAGCGTGCTGAACGACCCGGAGAGCGGCGTGCCGCTGCCGGCGGCGGTGGTGGTCGAGGTGGTCCAGGGCGAGGGCGGCGTGGTCCCGGCCGACCTGGAGTGGCTGCGCGGCCTGCGGCGCATCACCGAGAAGGCCGGGGTGGCGCTGGTGGTCGACGAGATCCAGACCGGCTTCGGCCGCACCGGGCGGATGTTTGCCTTCGAGCACGCCGGCATCGTCCCCGACGTGGTGCTGCTGTCCAAGGCCATCGGCGGCAGCCTGCCGCTGGCGGTGGTGGTCTACCGCGACTGGCTGGACACCTGGCAGCCCGGCGCCCACGCCGGCACCTTCCGCGGCAACCAGATGGCCATGGCCGCGGGCTCCGCGGTGATGCGCTACCTGAAGGAACACGACATCCCGGCCCATGCCGCGGCCATGGGCGAGCGCCTGGCCGAGCACCTGCGCATCCTCCAGCGCAGCTACCCGCAGCTGGGCGACATCCGCGGCCGCGGGCTGATGCTCGGGGTGGAGGTGGTCGACCCCGAGGGCGCCGCCGACAGCCTCGGCCACCCGCCGGCCAACCCCGCGCTGGCCTCGCGCATCCAGCGCGAATGCCTGCGCCGCGGGCTGATCCTCGAACTGGGCGGCCGCCACGGCGCGGTGGTGCGCTTCCTGCCGCCGCTGATCATCAGCGCCGAACAGATCGACGAGGTGGCACGGCGCTTCGCCCGCGCCCTGACCGCGGCCGTGCCTGCCGGCAAACCGTAGGAACGCGCCCTGCCCGCGAAATCGCGCGCAGGGCGCGCTCCTACAGGTTGACGCCGAACGTCCCGCCCACGCCGAACGGCCCCCTCTCCCTTCAGGGAGAGGGTTGGGGAGAGGGGACGGCGTCAACCCCAAACACCTGAACCACCGGCTAGCACCGTTCGCGAGCAAGCTCGCTCCTACGAAGATCACCTAATTTTCTCCCCGCCAACTTCGTTAACCCATAGCGGCCACCCACGGGGCGGCCTGTCCATCCAGTTGAGGAAAGTGCAATGACGTCCGTATTCGACCGCGAAGACATCCAGTTCGAAGTGGTGGTGAACCACGAGGAGCAGTACTCCATCTGGCCGCAATACAAGGAAATCCCCGCCGGCTGGCGCGCCGTGGGCAAGAGTGGGCTGAAGAAGGACTGCCTGGCCTACATCGAGGAGGTCTGGACCGACATGCGCCCGCTGAGCCTGCGCCAGCACATGGAAAAGGCGGCCGGCTGAGTGGCGCTGCGACTCTTCTGCCTGCCGTACTCCGGCGCCAGCGCCATGGTCTACGGGCGCTGGCGGCGCAAGCTGCCGGCCTGGCTGCAACTGCGCCCGGTGGAGCTGCCGGGCCGCGGCACGCGCATGGCCGAGCCGCTGCAGACCGACCTCGCCGGCCTGGCCCGGCAACTGGCCCGTGAGCTGCACGACGAAGTGCGCCAGGGCCCCTACGCGGTGCTCGGCCACAGCCTGGGCGCGCTGCTCGCCTGCGAGCTGCTCTACGCCCTGCGCGAGTTGGGCAGCCCGACGCCCCTGGGGCTGTTCGCCTCGGGCACCGCGGCGCCTTCGCGGCGCGCGGAATACGACCGTGGCTTCGCCGAACCCAAGAGCGACGCCGAGCTGATCGCCGACCTGCGCGACCTGCAGGGCACCCCCGAGGAAGTGCTGGCCAGCCAGGAGCTGATGAGCCTTACGCTGCCCATCCTGCGCGCCGACTTCCTGCTCTGCGGCGGCTACCGCTACCAGCGCCGCGCGCCCCTGGCCTGCCCGATCCAGGTGCTCGGCGGCCGCGCCGACAAGGCCAGCGAGGAACAGCTGCGGGCCTGGGGCGAGGAGACCTGCGCCGGCTCGGAACTGCAACTGTTCGACGGCGGGCACTTCTTCATCCACGAGCACGAGGCCGCCGTGCTGGGCTGCATCGAGCAGCGCCTGCAACGCTGGCGCGCCGGCGAGGGTTCGCTGGCGCCGGCGGCGGCCGCCGCGACCTTCTGACGTCTCGCGCATGACGGTCGAGCCGGGTGCAGGCGAGGGCACCCGGCTTTCGTCGTTGCCTGCCCACAAGTATTTGATATCAATTTGAAAATTCGCTTCAACCGGCGGTTCCCGGCTGCGCCGCGAAGCTAATTTTCCGGCGTTGCTGTCCGTTCACCATGAGCCCACTCGAGCCCTGGCGCTCGTTGCCCACGTGCACGGAAGAAGACAGATGAACGCAGAACAGTCCCTGAAACTCGCCCGCCGCTTCCTCGAGCTGCCCCTGGAAAAACGCCGGATGTTCCTGGCGAGCCTGAGCGCGGAAGGCGTCGACTTCTCGCTGTTCCCGATTCCGGCCGGGGTGCCGGGCGCCGAGCGCGACCGGCCGTCCTACGCCCAGCAACGCATGTGGCTGCTCTGGCAGCTGGACCCGCACAGCGGCGCCTACAACCTGCCCGGCGCCGTGCGCCTGGACGGGGCGCTGGACCGCCAGGCCCTGGAGCGCGCCTTCGCCAGCCTGGTCGAGCGTCACGAGACGCTGCGCACGGTGTTCGTCCCCGGTGCGGACGGCACCCCGCGGCTGGCGCCCATGCCCGGCGAGCTGCAGGTGGTGTACGAGGATTTCAGCGCCCTGGCGGTGGACGAGCGGGAAGCGCGGGTGCGCGAGGAGGCCCAGCGCGAGTCGCTGCAGCCCTTCGACCTGGGCAATGGCCCGCTGCTGCGGGTGCGCCTGATCCGCCTGGGCGAACGGGAGCACGTGCTGCTGCTGACGCTGCACCACATCGTCTCCGATGGCTGGTCGATGAACCTGCTGATCGAGGAATTCGGCCGCTTCTATAGCGCCTACGCCCAGGGCGGCGAGGCGCAGCTGCAGGCGCTGCCGGTGCAGTACGCCGACTACGCCCTGTGGCAGCGCAGCTGGCTGGAGGCCGGCGAGCAGGAACGCCAGCTGGACTACTGGCGCAAGCAGCTCGGCGAGCAGCACCCGGTGCTGGAGCTGGCCGGCGACCACCCGCGCCCGGCCCAGGCCAGCTACCGCGGCGCCCGCTACGAATTCGCCGTGGAGCCTGCGCTGGCCGAAGCGCTGCGCGCCGCCGCGCGGCGCCAGGGGCTGACCCTGTTCATGCTGCTGCTGGGCGGTTTCGACGTGCTGCTGCAACGCTACAGCGGCGAGGGCGACCTGCGCGTCGGCGTGCCCATCGCCAACCGCAACCGCGCCGAGGTGGAGGGGCTGATCGGCCTGTTCGTCAACACCCAGGTGCTGCGCGCGGTATTCGACGGGCAGACGCCGGTGGAGCGCCTGCTGGCCCAGGTGCGCGACAGCGTGCTGGGCGCCCAGGCCCACCAGGACCTGCCGTTCGAGCGCCTGCTGGACGCCTTCCAGGTGGAGCGCAGCCTGAGCCACAGCCCGCTGTTCCAGGTGATGTACAACCACCAGCCGCAGGTGGCCGACATCGAGGCCCTGGACGACGTGGCCGGCCTGCGCCTGAGCCGCCTGGACTGGCAGAGCCGCACCACCCAGTTCGACCTTTCCCTGGACACCTACGAGAAGGGCGGCCGCCTGTACGCCGCGCTGACCTATGCCACGGATCTGTTCGAGCCGGCGACCATCGAGCGCATGGCGCGGCACTGGCAGAACCTGCTGCGGGCGATGATCGAGAACCCGCAACAGGCGGTAGGCGAACTGCCGATGCTGGACGCCGGTGAGCGTGAGCTGATCCTGAAACAGTGGAATGCCACGGCTACCGAATATCCGTTGCAACGCGGCGTACACCAGCTGTTCGAAGAGCAGGTCGAACGTCACCCGAATGCACCGGCGCTGGCCTTCGGCGAGCAGCGCCTGAGCTATGCGGAACTGAACCAGCGCGCCAACCGCCTGGCCCATGCCCTGATCGCGCGCGGCGTGGGGCCGGATAGCCTGGTCGGCATCGCGGTGGAGCGCTCCATCGAGATGGTCGTCGGGCTGATGGCGATCCTGAAGGCCGGCGGCGCCTACGTGCCGCTGGACCCGGAATACCCCGCCGAGCGCCTGGCCTACATGCTGGAAGACAGCGGCGTGAAGCTGCTGCTGAGCCAGTCGCACCTGGACCTGCCGTTGGCCGAGGGGGTGCAGCGCATCGACCTGGACCAGGAGAGCGATTGGCTGGAAGGCTACAGCGACGCCAATCCCGCTGCGCTCGTGGACGGCGAGAGCCTCGCCTATGTGATCTACACCTCCGGCTCCACGGGCAAGCCCAAGGGCGCCGGAAACCGCCATCGCGCGCTGACCAACCGCCTGTGCTGGATGCAGGAAGCCTATGGCCTGGACGGCAGCGATACCGTCCTGCAAAAGACGCCGTTCAGCTTCGACGTCTCGGTCTGGGAATTCTTCTGGCCGCTGATGACCGGCGCCCGCCTGGTCGTCGCGGCACCGGGCGATCACCGCGACCCGGCGAAGCTGGTGGAACTGATCAATCGCGAAGGCGTGACCACGCTGCACTTCGT
>NZ_FZPC01000049.1 GCF_900187975.1 Pseudomonas delhiensis
ATGTTCATCGTGACTCCCCCTCCGGGACTGTTGCCAACACATCAGTCTGGCACCTAGATGCCGTAGGAGGGAGGAGTCCATTTCATTGCCCTACGGTCGGGCCTGGCGTAGGGCGAATAACCGTTCGCGGTTATCCGCCGATACACCCAGGCCATGAATGGCGCCGAGGTTGAACCCGGAGTGGCCCGGGGCCTACAGCGGCAACGGCCGCATGCGGCCACTGGCCTTGGCCGGCTCGCCGGCGTCCGGGGCGGTGCCGCGCAGCACCAGGCGGGTGATGGTTTCGGCGGCGGCCTCGAAGTCGGCGTCGCTGAGGCTGTCCTTGCCGGTGACCATGGAGATCTGCCAGTCGAAGTCGGCGTAGGTCTGGGTCGCCGCCCAGATGGTGAACAGCAGGTGGTGCGGGTCCACCGGGGCCAGCAGGCCGCGGTCGATCCAGCTCTGCAGGCAGGCGATGTTGCGCTGGGCCTGGGCGTTCAGCTCGTCCAGGTATTCCCTGGGCAGGTGCGGCGCGCCGTGCATCAGCTCGCTGGCGAACACCTTGGAGGCGTGCGGCAGCTCCTGGGAGATGCGCACCTTGGAGCGGATGTAGGCCTTGAGCGCCTCGGCCGGCTCGTCGTCCTCGCGGAACGGCGCGGAGGCCTGCAGCAGCGGCTCCACCACGCTTTCCAGCACGCTGCGGTAGAGGTTTTCCTTGGACTGGAAGTAGTAGTAGACGTTGGGCTTGGGCAGCCCGGCGCGCGCCGCGATGTCGCTGGTCTTGGTGGCGGCGAAGCCCTTTTCGGCGAACTCTTCGCTGGCGGCGCGGAGGATCAGGCGTCGGTTGCGTTCGCGAATGCTGGTCATGGTCTGCTGGGTCTTCTTGTGCGCGGTTGCCCATGGCTGGGCCGGCGATGGTAGCACCGGCCTCGCGGGCCCCTCAAGCAAGGGCCCTTTGCTGAAAGTTGACCCGCCGTTCAGCTTTTATGTAGAGTCTGCGGACCCCGGCGCCGCCACGGCGCCCGGCCTTCCAAGAGCTCGCCGCCATGTCCGACAGCCAACTGGTCGACCCCTTCGGCCGCCGCATCACCTACCTGCGCCTGTCGGTGACCGACCGTTGCGACTTCCGCTGCACCTACTGCATGAGCGAAGACATGCAGTTCCTGCCGCGCGACCAGGTGCTGAGCCTGGAGGAACTCTACGCCGTGGCCGACGCCTTCATCGCCCTGGGTGTGCGGCGCATCCGCATCACCGGCGGCGAGCCGCTGGTGCGCAAGGGCCTGAGCTCGCTGCTGGCGCGCCTGGGCGCGCGTCCCGAGCTGGAGGACCTGGCGATCACCAGCAACGGCTCGCAACTGGCCGGCCGCGCGGCCGAGCTGCGCGCCGCCGGGGTGCGCCGGCTGAACATCAGCCTGGATTCGCTGCGCCGCGAGCGCTTCGCCGCCTTCACCCGCAGCGACCGCCTGCCCCAGGTGCTGGCGGGGATAGAGGCGGCGCGGGCGGCGGGTTTCGAGCGCATCAAGCTCAACTGCGTGGTGCAGAAGGGGCGCAACGACGACGAGGTCTGCGAACTGGTGGAATACGCGCTGGCTCGCGGGCTGGACATCAGCTTCATCGAAGAGATGCCGCTGGGCAGCATCAGCAGCCACGACCGCGCGCAGACGCTGTGTAGCAGCGATGAGGTGCGCGCCCGCCTGGCCGAGCGCTGGCGACTGACGCCCAGCCTGGAGCGCAGCGGCGGCCCCTCGCGCTACTACCGCGTCGACGGGCTGCCCAGCCGCATCGGCTTCATCTCGCCGCACAGCCATAACTTCTGCGGCGACTGCAACCGCGTGCGCGTCACCGCCGAGGGCAGGCTGGTGCTCTGCCTCGGCCACGAAGGCGCGCTGGACCTGCGCCAGCTGCTGCGCAGCCACCCCGGCGACGCCGCCCGGCTGCGCGCGGCGCTGGTCGAGGCGCTGCAGCTCAAGCCCCAGCGCCACCACTTCGACGCCGCCGAGCAGGTCCAGGTGCTGCGCTTCATGAGCATGACCGGCGGCTGAGCCACGCCCGGGAACAACAAAACCAACAAGGAGAGTCCATGAAGCTCGCGGTCCTCGGCTGGGCGCTCGGCGCCGCCGTTTCCTCCCAGGCCATGGCGCAGACCTACGTGGTCGGCGTCGAAGACCTGCAATTCCTGCCGCACTACAGCACCGACGCCCAGGGCCGCTACCAGGGCTTCGCCCGCGAACTGCTCGACCGCTTCGCCGAGCATTGCGGCGTGCAGCTGGAGTACCGCCCGCTGCCGGTGGAGCGCCTGCTGCCGGCGCTGCTGGAAGGGCGCGTCGACCTCAAGTACCCGGACAACCCGGCCTGGGCCGAGGCGCAGAAGGCCGGCCACGCCCTGGTCTACAGCCGGCCGGCGGTGCAGTACGTCGACGGTGTGCTGGTCGCTCCGGCGCGCGTCGGCCAGGGCCTGCCGGCGCTCAAGCGCCTGGCCGTGGTGGACGGCTGGACGCCGCGCGGCTACCAGCAGGCCATCGAGCAGGGGCAACTGGCGCGGCTGCCCAGCGCCGATTTGCGGCAGATGATCCACCAGGCCCTGAAGAAGGAGGCCGACGGCGCCTACTTCAACGTGGTGGTCGCCACCTATTACCTGGACAACATCCGCGCCCGGCCCGGCGCCCTGGTCTTCGACCCGGGCCTGCCGCACACCCGCAGCGACTTCCGGCTGTCCAGCGAGCGGCACCCCGAGCTGGTCGGCTGCTTCGACCGCTTCCTCGTCGAGCAGGCGGCGCAAGTGGCCGCGCTGAAAGCCCGCCATGGCGTGGAGGCCAGCCTCGATCCGGCGCACCTGGGCGTGGAACAGTGGAAGCTGGACTACCTGGAGCGGCAAAAGGCCCGGCAGCAGGGACGAACGCCCTGACGGGGCTTTCCGTAGGCCACGGGCTTTCCCTAGAATCACGCGGCCGATGTGCTGCGAGGCCGATGTGAGCGAGAGTCAACTGAGAATTCCACTGGGCGACTGCTGCCTGGTTTGCGAGGGTTTCCGCCAGCGGGTGGCGGGGCGGCCGTCGCTGGAAGTCGACGGCGATCTGCTCTGGGCCCTGGAGCACAACAGCTGGCAGCCGCTGGCGGTGACGCTGGAACCGCTGGCCGACGGCGCCCGGGTTCGCCCGCTGCCGCTGCGGCGCCAGGCCGCCTTCGATGCGCAGCGGGTGCTGGAATGGCGCGACGACGAGGTGCGGATCGCCTGCCTGCCCGCCGTGCGCGATGCCCGGGCACTGCTCGACTGGTGCCGGGCGCGCTGGCCGGGGGCGGACTTCGGCGCGCAGGCGATCGATGCCCAGGCCTATGCCTGGGGCCGCCTGCTGCGCCTGGACTGCCGGCGCGCCGGGCTGGCCGTGGCCGGCCACGAGCACTTCCTGCTGCCCCATGCCTACCCTTGCGTGTACCTCGGCCACCTGGCCCTGGACTGGCGACGCTTGCGCTTCGAACCAAACGCCTGACGCCGTGATCTGAACAGAAGGCGCCTCGGTCGGCGACGGCGCCCGGGCTTTGCTTGTGCAACCGTGCTTGGCGGCGCGGAACCTCCGGCTTTCCCCGGCGGTCTGCTAGCGCGTCAAAGTGGAGGAGACCCAGAATGACAATCACAAAACGGGTAAGGCGGCTGGCGGCCGTGCTGGTGCTGGCGCAGTTGGGCGTGGTCGCCGAGGTGCCCCTGGCGCAGGCGGCGATGGTGGGCACCGGCGAGGTGCTGCAGGCGCAACAGCAGCACGTCGACCGCGAGCAACTGCTGCGCATGCTCGATGACCAGGGCGTGCAGAAGAAGCTGCAGTCCATGGGCGTGGAGCGCAGCCAGGTCGAGCAGCGCATCAAGAGCCTGTCCAACGAGGAGCTGGCGCAGTTCAACCAGCAGCTGGACCAGGCGCCGGCCGGTGGCATCATCGGCATCATCATCCTGTTCCTGCTGATCTTCATCATCACCGACATGCTCTGCATCACGCATATCTTCACCTTCGTGCGGTGCCAGCGTTGAGGCGTGCCGCCGCTGCCGTGGCCCTGGCGGCGCTGCTGCTCGGCGGCTGCGCCACGGCGCCGCGGCTGCCGGCGGAGGTCGACGCGCTGCCACGGCGCGTCGAGCTGGCCGAGGTGCAGTTCTTTCCCCAGCAGCAATACCAGTGCGGGCCGGCGGCGCTCGCCACCGTGCTCAACCAGCGCGGTGTGCGGGTGACGCCGAACCAGCTGAAGGAGCGGGTGTTCCTGCCGCAGCGCCAGGGCAGCCTGCAGGTCGAGCTGGTGGCCGCGGCGCGCGAGCGCGGCCTGCTGGTCTACCCGCTGCGCCCGCGCCTGGAGGACGTGCTCAAGGAAGTGGCCGCCGGCAACCCGGTGCTGGTGCTGCAGAACAACGGCCTGGACTGGTTGCCGATGTGGCACTACGCCGTGGTGGTCGGCTATGACCGCGACCGCCACGAACTGGTGCTGCGCTCCGGCATCACCCAGCGCCTGGTGATCGACTTCACCGCGTTCGACGTCACCTGGCGGCGCAGCGGGCGCTGGGCGGTGCTGACGCTGCCGGCCGACCGGCTGCCGGCCAGCGCCGAACCGACACGTTGGCTGCGCGCGGCCCACGACCTGGAGGAAACCGGGCAACAGGCCCTGGCCGACCAGGCCTACCGCACCGCCACCCGGGCCTGGCCGCAGGAGCCGCTGGGCTGGTTCGCCCTGGCCAACGCCCGCTATGCCGCCGGCGACCTGGGCGGGGCCGAAACGGCGCTGCGCCACAGCGTGGCCGCCCGGCCGGACTTCGCCGCCGCCTGGTACAACCTGGCCAACGTCATGGCCGAGCGCGGCTGCGGCGAGCAGGCCCGCGCCCCGGCGAGCTGCGCGCACCAGCTGGCGCCGACGGATGCGCGCTTCCTCCAGGCGCCCCGGGCGGCGCCGGTGGCTTCCGGGCAATGCAGCGCCGCGCCCGCCTGCCCCGCACTTTGAGGCGCCACGTGCATTTTCTTTGAACCGCTGCGCTTGGCCGCCGGCCTAAATGGCATTCCTCCAGGAGGTGCAGGCCATGGCCAGCGACAAGCAGCACCCGGCGGGCGATGGCGCCGGGAAGGTCCGCCCCGGTTCGGCCAGGGCTGGCGAGAAGGGCGATACCGCGGACGATCTTTCCGCCGAGGAGCGCCGCAAGGTCGAGAAGGCCCAGCCGCCCCGGGCGCTGGTGCTGCATGAGGTGATCCGCCTGCAGGGCAATCACGAGCTGGAGCGCACCCTGGCGGCGCTCTGGTGGTCGGCCCTGGCCGCCGGGCTGACCATCGGCCTGTCGCTGATGGCCATGGGTCTGTTCCGCGCCAGGCTGCCGGAGCACGACAGCGCGGCCATCGTCACCAGCCTCGGCTACCCGGTGGGGTTCCTCGCCATCATCCTCGCCCGCCAGCAGCTGTTCACCGAGAACACCCTGACCGCGGTGCTGCCGCTGATGAGCGAGCCGACCCTGCGCAAGGCCGGGCAGTTGCTGCGCCTGTGGGGCGTGGTGCTGCTGGGCAACGTCGTCGGCGCGCTGCTGTTCGCCTACGCCATGCTGCACCTGCCGATCTTCGATGCGAAGACCGACCAGGCCTTCCTCGAGATCGGCCGCGAGGTCATGGAGAACGACGGCTGGCAGATGTTCTCCCGCGGCATCGTCTCCGGCTGGATGATCGCCACCATGGTCTGGCTGGTGCCGGCGGCGGAGGGCGCCAAGGTGTGGATCATCATCCTGGTCACCTACCTGATGTCGCTGGGCAGCTTCAGCCATATCGTGGTCGGCACCTGCGAGGTCGGCTACCTGATGTGGGCTGGCGAGCTGGGCTGGAAGGCCTTCCTGCTGGACTTCGCGCTGCCGACGCTGGCCGGCAACATCGTCGGCGGCAGCCTGATCTTCGCCCTGATCAGCCACGCGCAGATCCGCAGCGACAGCGGCGCGCCAACGAAAACGGCGCCCTAGGGCGCCGTCGTCGTTCGCGGGGTAGGCTACACGCCCAGCTTGTCGCGCAGGTTGTAGTACCAGGCGCCGATCGCGGAGAAGGGCACCTGGAACATGCGGCCGCCCGGGAAGGGGTAGTGCGGCAGGTCGGCGAAGGCGTCGAAGCGCTCGGCCTGGCCGCGCAGGGCCTCGGCCAGCACCTTGCCGGCCAGGTGGGTGTAGGTGACGCCGTGGCCGCTGCAACCCTGGGAGTAGTAGATGTTGTCGCCGATCCGGCCGACCTGCGGCAGGCGCGACAGGGTCAGCAGGAAGTTGCCGGTCCAGGCGAAGTCGATCTTCACGTTCTTCAGCTGCGGGAACACCTTCAGCATCTTCGGACGAATGATGGCTTCGATGTTCGACGGATCACGGGCACCGTAGACCACGCCGCCGCCGAAGATCAGGCGCTTGTCGCTGGTCAGGCGGTAGTAGTCCAGCAGGTAGTTGCAGTCCTCGACACAGTAGTCCTGGGGCAGCAGGCTCCTGGCCAGCTCGTCGCCCAGCGGCTCGGTGGTGATCACCTGGGTGCCGCACGGCATGGACTTGGAGGCCAGCTCCGGAACCAGGCCGCCGAGGTAGGCGTTGCCGGCCACCACCACGAACTTGGCCTTCACGCGGCCCTGCGGGGTGTGCACCACCGGGTTGGCGCCACGCTCGATCTTCACCGCCGGGGACTGCTCGTGGATCACGCCGCCGAGGGATTCCACGGCCGCGGCTTCGCCCAGGGCGAGGTTCAGCGGATGGATGTGGCCGCCGCTCATGTCGAGCATGCCGCCGACGTAGCTGTCGGTGTTCACCACTTCGCGGATGCGCTTGGCGTCCATCAGCTCCAGCTGGGTGTGGCCGAAGCGCTCCCAGAGCTTCTTCTGCGACTCCAGGTGGCCCATCTGCTTGGCGCTGAGGGCGGCGAACACGCCACCGTCCTTCAGGTCGCACTGGATGTCGTACTTGGCGATGCGCTCACGGATGATGCGGCCGCCCTCGAAGGCCATCTGGCCGAGCAGTTGCGCCTGCTTCGGGCCGACGGTGCGTTCGATGACGTCGATGTCGCGGCTGTAGCTGTTGACGATCTGGCCGCCGTTGCGGCCGGATGCGCCGAAGCCGACCTTGGCGGCCTCCAGTACGGTCACCTTGAAGCCGTTCTCCAGCAGGAAGAGGGCGGTGGACAGACCGGTGTAGCCCGCGCCGATGATGCAGACGTCGGTTTCGGTCTCGCCCTTGAGCTCGGGGCGCGGCGGGACCGGATTGGCCGAGGCTGCATAGTAGGAAGTGGGATAAGAAGTGTGCGGCATATTGCACCTGTGTTTGTTATTTTTTACGAGATGGGCTGATGCTACCCGAGTCGAAATCACTCGGCTAGTGGCCGTGCAAAATTTTTTACGCGAGAACGAACATAAAAAAATTCCCTTTTTCAGGGGGTTAGCGAAAAAATGCTTGACGGCTCAACGCCTTCGCGTAGAATGCGCCCCCATCGCTAGGCACATAGCTCAGTTGGTTAGAGCACCACCTTGACATGGTGGGGGTCGTTGGTTCGAGTCCAATTGTGCCTACCAAATTCCCGCTTCGGCGGTAGCGAAAGGGCGATCTTAGGCGGTCGCCTTTTTCTTTAGGCACATAGCTCAGCTGGTTAGAGCACCACCTTGACATGGTGGGGGTCGTTGGTTCGAGTCCAATTGTGCCTACCAATTCACCGCTTCGGCGGTAGCAGAAAGGGCGATCCGCGAGGGTCGCCCTTTTTGTTTGTGCGCGTTTTTTTGGGCTGATCGCGGACGGAGTCCGCTCCTACGGTTCCAGGAAGCACGGTCGTAGGAGCGGACTCCGTCCGTGGATTTACCGGCCGCGCCGGGCGTCTCGGTGGCACGGCCAACGGCGGATAACCGCGAACGGTTATTCGCCCTACGTCATGGGAGGGCTTGGCGTAGGGCGCATAACGCCTACGGCGTTATCCGCCAAATCGCGGACAGAGTCCGCTCCTACGGTTCCAGGGAAGCACGGATGTAGGAGTGGACTCCGTCCGCGATTGGATTCACCGGCCGCGCCGGGCGTCCCTGCGGTGCTGCCTCAGCGGCGCTCGAAGCCGGGCCCGCCGCCATGGCCGCCACCACCGTGTCCGCCACCTCCCGGACCACCGAAGGGCGGGAAGAACGGCCAGCAGCCGGACAGCGAGACGAGGGCGAGCAGCAGCGCGACTTTGGTCAGTCTGGAAAGCATGGCGACACCTGGGTTGGAAAAACGGGTGCAAAGTAGACACGCCCGGGCCGCGGGTGTCCCGAAAAACCTGGTATCGGCAAGGTAAGGTTTGTATCGATGCCGATGCGTTCGCCTGCTTGGCTGATTGCCGTCCGTGCCGGTCGCCAATTGGCGGTGATCGGTATAGTTTGCCTGGCAAAAGTGCGGTGTTTCTCGGTTGTGGGAGGTGGCATGGGCGGTAGGTGGGCCGGCGTTCTCGGTGGTTTGCTGTTGGCGTGTATGGCCAGTGGACTGGCAGCGGCTTCCGGGCTGGCGGAATGGCCGGAGGGCTGGCAGGTGACGCGTTCGCCCGAGGCGCCGGACGAGGCTGCGGCGCTGCGCCGCGAGCGTGGCGTCAGGCTGGCGGCGGACGGCTCCCAGGCGCTGGTGGTGGAAATCACCCGTAGCCGCCTGGCCGAGGCGAAAGATGTGGATCTGCAGCGGGTGATCCTGCAGATGCGCAAGTCGCTGCAGGTCGACTTCCTGCGCCAGGGTTTCCAGGCGGCCTGCAGCAAGCCGCGGCAGGCCGTGCTGGGTGGGCTGGATGCTCTGGAACTGGTGTGCTCGGTCAGCCAGAACGGCAACGAGGTCCTGAGGCAGGTGGTGCAGGTGGCGCTGGGGCGGGAGGCGGCCTATTCGCTGACCTATGCCGCGCCGGCGGCGGAATACCCGCAGCGGCTCGCCGAGGTGGCGGCGTTCAAGGCCGGCCTGCGCCTGGAGTGAAATCGCCGGGCATGAAAAAGCCCCGGTCGGCGGGGCTTTTCGTCGGGTGCCGGTCAGGCGGCCAGGGTGCTCTGCACGCGGGCGATGACGGCTTGCAGCGGCTCTGCGGTTTGGTACTGCTGCGGGTAGAGCCGCTCGCTGTGGCAGGCGATGCCGTGCTCGTCCACCAGGGCGAAGCTGAAGCTGTCCTTGCGCGGTGCCAGGATGATGCAGTTGAGCGGGGCGAAAGCTGCCTTGAGGGTGCGGATCGCCTCCTGGATCTGAGTGCTTTTTTTCATATTGTCTTTCTTCCAAATAGTCACGGTCCTATGACCGCGTGAAACGTAAAAAACTCCGGTCGAACGCAGAATGCGTGATATCCATGACCGGAATGTGGCAGCGAATGAAAACTCGAAGGGTCTTTCGAGGGCGCCATGGCGGGAGAATACGCCAGCCCCCGAAGTTCGGGCTTGCCAAATATGTAAGGACGATTTGCTGCGTTCTCAAGAGGGAACGCTGGATACGCCTGCCAGTGAGTGGCTGCTGGCCGTGGCCCTGTATATCCCGACTGCGGCGCCCTGGTTGGGGTGGGTGGCGTCGGGAGGGGCGACCTGAAGTTCATGACTCGCGGCGGCATTATCCGAGTGTTGGCCGGGCCTTTCAAGTGCGAGTCGTCAGCGGATGTTTCCGCGAAAGCTCCCGCGGCGGCTTCGGCCGCCGCGGGACGGGGCATCACTTCTGCAGCCAGGACTCCACGGTCTCGGCGCCGTACTGCTGTTTCCAGGCCTTCAGTGTCTTGTGGTTGCCACCCTTGGTCTCGACCACTTCGCCGTTGTGCGGGTTCTTGTACACCTTCAACTGGCGGCTGCGGCGCGGGGCGCTGGCGGCTGGCGCTGCGGCGGCGGTGTTGGCGGTGCCCTGCGGATCGAGGATGTCGATGACGTTGCGCAGGTTCATGCCGTATTCATCCATCAGGGCCTGCAGCTGATCCTTGAATTCCAGTTCCTTCTTCAGGGAACTGTCGTTCTTCAGCTTTTCCAGCAGGGCCAGTTGTTCTTTGAGCAGGCGTTCGGCTTCACGGAATTCCGCGAGTTTGGACATGTTTGCACTCCAGGGCAGGTCATTCCGAAACGGATATCGGTGCGCAGCTGTTCGGCGACCATTGTGTTCGGAAAGTTATGTGGGCGGCGAATTATTAATTTAAATAAGCGGGCGACGCAATAATTAATCTTCGACCGGGTACTCTTCGCCGCAATGCGAAGGTCCTTCCCAATGTATGGGTTTATCGCCATGGTGCGAATCGCGGATAATCGCGCCCATCAACTAGATGGCGGTTCGCCATGGGTTCCGCCGATATCTTGCGTGCGCCATGCAACAGGGGATGTAGATGCTTTCGAATGTCCAGTCGTATTCGCTCAATGGACATGAACTGGCCTGCCTGGTGCAGGGGGAGGGCGTGCCGCTGGTGCTGGTGCACGGCTCGCTCTGCGATTACCGCTACTGGCAATGGCAGTTGCGCGGCCTGGGCGAGCGTTATCGCCTGCTGGCGCCCAGCCTTCGACATTATTACCCGCAGCGCTGGAATGGCGAGGGTGCGGACTTCACTACCGGCCAACACGTGGATGACCTGCTCGCGCTGATCGAAATGCAGGGCGAGCCGGTACACCTGCTGGGGCATTCGCGCGGCGGCAATATCTGCCTGCGCCTGGCGCTGGCGGCGCCCGAGCGCCTGCGTTCGCTGGTGCTGTGCGATCCGGGCGGGGATTTCGCCGCCGATCTGTTCCAGGCCGCCGGCGTGCCCGTGCCGGCGGCGCCGGCCGAGCGCAACCGTTTCCGCGAGCAGGCGCTGCAGCTGATCCGCCAGGGCGAGGTCGAGGCGGGCCTGGAACTGTTCGTCGACACCGTCAGTGGGCCCGGCATCTGGCGGCGTTCCTCGCGGCACTTCCGCGACATGGCCAGCGACAACGCCATGACCCTGATCGGCCAGGTCGCCGACCGCCCGGAGCCGCTCGGGCGCTCGCGCCTCGCCACCCTGGCGGTGCCGACCCTGCTGCTGCGCGGCGAACTCAGCCCCGAGCCCTTCCCGCAGGTGGTCGAGGCCCTGGCGCAGACGCTGCCGGACGTGCGCAGCGGCGTCATCGCCGGCGCTTCCCATGGCATGAACGCCACGCGGCCGGCCGCCTTTAACCGTGCCGTGCTCGCTTTCATCGACGCGCATTGATGCCGCTCGTCAGTTGCCCCGACATGCAGTACCATGGCGGCCTGCCCCGCTTGTCGGGGCTTCGTTCGTTTTTCTTCCAGTGATCTCCGTCCGCGCGCGCAAGCGCAGGGTGCCGAAAAGGCGCCTGCCACTGTGAGGCAGGCCTGCCCGGCGGGCGACGCTTACTGGCACATCCCAACCCATGTGGCCTTTCGTAGGGGTCACCACTAGGAGAGGAGGCGCCATGCCCATCATTACTCTTCCCGACGGTAGTCAGCGGTCCTTCGATCACCCGGTCAGCGTGGCCGAGGTGGCGCAATCCATTGGTGCGGGCCTGGCCAAGGCCACCGTGGCCGGCAAGGTCAACGGCAAGCTGGTCGATGCCTGCGACAAGATCGAGCACGACGCGACCCTGCAGATCATCACCCCGAAGGACGAGGAAGGGCTGGAGATCATCCGCCACTCCTGCGCGCACCTGGTCGGCCACGCGGTCAAGCAGCTGTACCCGAGCGCGAAGATGGTCATCGGCCCGGTGATCGACGAAGGCTTCTATTACGACATCTCCTTCGAGCGCCCCTTCACCCCCGAGGACATGGCGGCCATCGAGAAGCGCATGGCCGAACTGATCGACAAGGACTACGACGTCATCAAGAAGATGACGCCGCGCGCTGAGGTCATCGAGGTGTTCAAGTCCCGCGGCGAGGACTACAAGCTGCGCCTGGTCGAGGACATGCCCGACGAGAAGGCCATGGGCCTGTACTACCACGAAGAGTACGTGGACATGTGCCGCGGCCCGCACGTGCCCAACACCCGCTTCCTCAAGGCTTTCAAGCTGACCAAGATTTCCGGTGCCTACTGGCGCGGCGACTCGAAGAACGAGCAACTGCAGCGCATCTACGGCACCGCCTGGGCCGACAAGAAGCAGTTGGCCGCCTACGTCCAGCGCATCGAAGAGGCTGAAAAGCGCGACCACCGCCGCATCGGCAAGCAGCTGGACCTGTTCCACCTGCAGGAAGAAGCCCCGGGCATGGTGTTCTGGCACCCCAACGGCTGGACCGTCTACCAGGTGCTCGAGCAGTACATGCGCAAGGTGCAGCGCGAACATGGCTACGTCGAGGTTCGCACCCCGCAGGTCGTCGACCGCATCCTCTGGGAGCGTTCGGGCCACTGGTCGAACTATGCCGAGAACATGTTCACCACTTCATCGGAAAGCCGCGACTTCGCGGTCAAGCCGATGAACTGCCCGTGCCACGTGCAGATCTTCAACCAGGGCCTGAAGTCCTACCGCGACCTGCCGCTGCGCCTGGCCGAGTTCGGCGCCTGCCACCGCAACGAGCCCTCGGGCGCGCTGCACGGCATCATGCGCGTGCGCGGCTTCACCCAGGACGATGCGCACATCTTCTGCACCGAGGACCAGGTGAAGAAGGAAGCGGCCGACTTCATCAAGCTGACCCTGCAGGTCTACGCCGACTTCGGCTTCTCCGACATCTCCATGAAGCTGTCCACCCGTCCGGCCAAGCGCGTGGGTTCCGAAGAGCTGTGGGACCGCGCCGAGGGCGCGCTGGCCGACGCCCTGAACGAATCCGGGCTGGAGTGGGAATACCAGCCCGGCGAGGGCGCCTTCTACGGCCCGAAGATCGAGTTCACCCTGAAGGACTGCCTGGGCCGCAACTGGCAGTGCGGCACCCTGCAGTACGACCCGAACCTGCCGGAGCGCCTGGACGCCAGCTACATCGCCGAAGACAACAACCGCAAGCGCCCGGTCATGCTGCACCGTGCGATCCTCGGTTCCTTCGAGCGCTTCATCGGCATGCTGATCGAGCACTACGCCGGCCTGTTCCCGGCCTGGCTGGCGCCGACCCAGGCGGTGGTCATGAACATCACCGACAAGCAGGCCGATTTCGCCGAGGAAGTGGTCCGTACGCTCGAGGAAAGCGGATTCCGTGCCAAGTCCGACTTGAGAAACGAGAAAATCGGCTTTAAAATCCGCGAGCATACCTTGCTCAAGGTTCCCTATCTCCTGGTTATTGGGGACAGGGAGGTTGAATCGAAGGCCGTCGCCGTACGTACGCGCGAAGGGGAAGACCTCGGCTCGATGCCGCTTTCCCAGTTCGTCGAGCTGTTGACTCGGGCGGTTTCCCGGCGTGGTCGCCAAGACTCGGAGTAATCATTATTAAGCGTGAAATGAGACAGGATAAGCGGGCTCTCCCGAAACCGCCGATCAACGAGAACATCACCGCACGCGAAGTGCGTCTGATCGGTGCCGACGGTCAGCAGATCGGCGTAGTGTCCCTTGATGAGGCGCTGCGCCACGCCGACGAGGCCAAGCTGGACCTGGTTGAAATCTCTGCCGATGCGGTGCCTCCTGTCTGCCGCATCATGGATTACGGCAAGCACCTGTTCGAGAAGAAGAAGCAGGCGGCTGCGGCGAAGAAGAACCAGCACCAGCAACAGATCAAAGAAATCAAGTTTCGTCCAGGGACGGAAGAAGGGGATTACCAGGTAAAACTACGCAACCTGGTACGTTTCCTTAGTGAAGGGGACAAGGCCAAGGTATCCCTGCGATTCCGTGGTCGTGAGATGGCCCACCAGGAGCTGGGCATGGAGCTGTTGAAGCGGGTCGAGACCGACCTCGCCGAATACGGCACCGTGGAACAGCATCCCAAGCTGGAAGGACGCCAGCTGATGATGGTCATCGCTCCCAAGAAGCGTAAATAACCTCCCGGGCACTGGCAGGCCTGATGGTTATCAGTTGTTAACGAATGCGGAGTACCAAACATGCCAAAGATGAAAACCAAGAGTGGCGCCAAGAAGCGCTTCAAAGTGACTGCTGGTGGCATCAAGCACAAGCACGCTTTCAAGAGCCACATCCTGACCAAAATGACCACCAAGCGTAAGCGTCAGCTGCGCGGCACCTCGATGCTCGCTGCTTCCGACGTTCGCCGTGTAGAACGCTCCCTGCGTCTGCGTTGATTTCTGGTAGAGGATAGTTAAATGGCTCGTGTTAAGCGTGGCGTGATTGCCCGTCGTCGTCACAAGAAGATTCTGAAACTCGCCAAAGGCTACTACGGCGCGCGTTCCCGCGTGTTCCGCGTTGCCAAGCAGGCGGTGATCAAGGCCGGCCAATACGCCTACCGTGACCGTCGTCAGCGCAAGCGTCAGTTCCGCGCCCTGTGGATCGCCCGTATCAACGCTGGTGCTCGTCAGAACGGTCTGTCCTACAGCCGTCTGATCGCCGGCCTGAAAAAGGCGGCCATCGAGATCGACCGCAAGGTCCTGGCCGATCTGGCTGTGAACGAAAAAGCGGCGTTTACCGCGATTGTCGAGAAAGCGAAGGCCAGCCTGGCTTAAGCCCCACGACAGTTACCGGATTTCGGTCCGGACGTAACGTCACCGATAGGGGAAGAGCCTTACCGCTCTTCCCCTATTTTGTATCTGGAGTTGGTACATGGAAAACCTGGACGCGCTGGTTTCGCAGGCCCTGGACGCTGTGCGAAACACCGAAGACGTCAACGCCCTGGAGCAGATCCGGGTTCACTACCTCGGCAAGAAAGGCGAACTGACCCAGGTGATGAAGACCCTGGGCGACCTGCCGGCCGAGGAGCGCCCCAAGGTCGGTGCGCTGATCAACGTTGCCAAGGAAAAGGTCCAGGAGGCGCTCAACGCCCGCAAGACCGACCTGGAAGGCGCCGCGCTGGCGGCCAGGCTTGCGGCCGAACGCGTCGACGTGACCCTGCCGGGCCGCGGCCAGAGCTCCGGCGGCCTGCATCCGGTGACCCGTACCAAGGAACGCATCGAGCAATGCTTCACCCGCATCGGCTATGAAGTGGCCGAGGGCCCGGAAGTCGAAGACGACTACCACAACTTCGAAGCGCTCAACATCCCCGGCCACCACCCGGCGCGGGCGATGCACGACACCTTCTACTTCAACGCGAACATGCTGCTGCGCACCCACACCTCGCCGGTCCAGGTGCGCACCATGGAGAACCAGCGCCCGCCGATCCGCATCGTCTGCCCCGGCCGCGTGTACCGCTGCGACTCCGACCTGACCCACTCGCCGATGTTCCACCAGGTCGAAGGCCTGCTGGTCGACGAAGACGTCAGCTTCGCCGACCTCAAGGGCACCATCGAGGAATTCCTGCGCGCCTTCTTCGAGAAGGAATTCTCGGTGCGCTTCCGTCCCTCGTTCTTCCCCTTCACCGAGCCCTCGGCGGAAGTCGACATCCAGTGCGTGCTGTGCAGCGGCAAGGGCTGCCGCGTATGCAAGCAGACCGGCTGGCTGGAAGTCATGGGCTGCGGCATGGTGCACCCCAGCGTGCTGCGCATGTCCGGCATCGACCCGGAGAAATACCAGGGCTTCGCCTTCGGCATGGGCATCGAGCGCCTGGCCATGCTGCGCTACGGCGTGAACGACTTGCGCCTGTTCTTCGACAACGACCTGCGCTTCCTCGGGCAATTCCGCTAGGCCGCGCACGACGTCAACGACTTCTTAGGAGAACAGGATGAAATTCAGTGAACAATGGCTGCGGAGCTGGGTGAATCCGCAGGTTTCCCGCGACGAGCTGGTGGCTCGTCTGTCCATGGCCGGCCTCGAGGTCGACGCCGTGGTTCCCGTCGCCGGCGCCTTCAGCGGCGTGGTGGTGGGCGAGGTGCTGGGCACCGAACAACACCCGGACGCCGACAAGCTGCGCGTCTGCCAGGTCAGCAACGGCAGCGAGACCTTCCAGGTCGTCTGCGGCGCGCCCAACGTGCGCCCGGGCCTGAAGATCCCCTTCGCCATGATCGGCGCCGAACTGCCGGGCGACTTCAAGATCAAGAAGGCCAAGCTGCGCGGCGTGGAATCCAACGGCATGCTGTGCTCGGCCAAGGAGCTGGAAATCAGCGACGACAACGCCGGGCTGATGGAGCTGGCCGCCGACGCCCCGGTGGGCGCGAGCATCCGCGACTACCTGGCGCTGGACGACGCCTCCATCGAGATCGGCCTGACCCCCAACCGCGGCGACTGCCTGTCCCTGACCGGCCTGGCCCGCGAAGTCGGGGCGCTGTACTCGGCGCCGGTCACCTTCGTCGATGTGAAGCCGGTTGCCCCCGGCATCGATGAAGTCCGCTCCATCGAGTTGCTGGCGCCCAACGCCTGCCCGCGCTACCTGGGCCGCGTGATCCGCAACGTCGACCTGGGCAAGCCGACGCCGCTGTGGATGGTCGAGCGCCTGCGCCGTTCCGACATCCGCAGCATCGACGCCGCGGTGGACATCACCAACTACGTGATGCTCGAGCTGGGCCAGCCGATGCACGCCTTCGACCTCGACGAGATCAAGGGCGGCATCCGCGTGCGCATGGCCGAGGAGGGCGAGAAGCTGGTGCTGCTGGATGGCCAGGAAGTCACCCTGCGTGCCGATACCCTGGTGATCGCCGACCACGAACGCGCCCTGGCCATCGCCGGCGTCATGGGTGGCGAGCACAGCGGCGTCAGCGCCAAGACCCGCGACCTGTTCCTGGAAAGCGCCTTCTTCGACAACATCGCCGTCGCCGGCAAGGCCCGTTCCTATGGCCTGCACACCGACGCCTCGCACCGCTACGAGCGTGGCGTGGACTTCCAGCTGGCCCGTCGCGCCATTGAGCGCGCCACCGAGCTGCTGCTGCAGATCGTCGGCGGCGAGGCCGGGCCGGTGGTCGAGCAGGTCAGCGAGGCCCACCTGCCCAAGGTCGAGCCGGTCGTGCTGCGCGCCGAGCGCGTCGAGCAGATGCTCGGCATGAAGATGGAAGCCGCGGAAATCGAGCGCCTGCTCACCGCCCTGGAGTTCCAGGTGCAGGCCGAAGGGGAAGGGCGCTGGAAGGTCGGCGTGCCCAGCCACCGCTTCGACGTTTCCCTGGAAGTGGACCTGATCGAGGAACTGGGCCGCCTGTACGGCTACAACCGCCTGCCGGTCCGCTACCCGCAGGCCCGCCTGGCGCCCAACACCAAGTCGGAAACCCGGGCCGAGCTGCCGGCGCTGCGCCGCCTGCTGGTCGCCCGCGACTACCAGGAAGCCATCACCTACAGCTTCATCGATCCCAAGCTGTTCGAACTGTTCAGCCCGGGCGCGAAGCCGCTGATGCTGGCCAACCCGATCTCCGCCGACATGGCCGCCATGCGCGCCTCGCTGTGGCCGGGCCTGGTCAAGGCGCTGCAGCACAACCTCAACCGCCAGCAGACCCGCGTGCGCCTGTTCGAGAGCGGCCTGCGCTTCGTCGGCCAACTCGAGGGCCTGCAGCAGGAAAACATGCTGGCCGGCGTGATCTGCGGCAGCCGCGAGCCGGAAGGCTGGAGCAACGTCCGTGAAGGCGTGGACTTCTTCGACATCAAGGCCGACGTCGAAGCCCTGCTGGCCAGCGCCAGTGCCGCCGATGCCTTCGCCTTCGTCCCCGGCGAGCACCCGGCGCTGCACCCGGGCCAGACCGCCCGCGTCGAGCGCGATGGCGAACTGGTCGGCTACGTCGGTGCCCTGCACCCCGAGCTGGCCAAGGCCCTGGACCTGGATCGCCCGGTCTACCTGTTCGAACTGGTGCTGGGCGAACTGGTCCGTGGCCGCCTGCCGAAGTTCAGCGAACTGTCGCGTTTCCCCGAGGTGCGCCGCGACCTGGCGCTGGTGGTCAACCGCGATATCCCGGCGGAATCCATCCTGTCGACCATCCGCGAAGAGGCCGGCGAATTCCTGACCGACCTCAGGCTGTTTGATGTCTATCAGGGTAAAGGTATTGATCCGCTTGGAAAAAGCTTGGCCGTCGGCTTGACCTGGCAGCATCCATCACGCACTCTTAACGATGACGAGGTGAACGCGACTACGCAGAAAATCGTCGCCTCGCTGGAGCAAAGGTTCAACGCCACGTTAAGGAAGTAGCGTATGGGGGCTCTGACGAAAGCTGAGATTGCCGAACGTCTGTATGAAGAGCTGGGCCTGAACAAACGGGAAGCCAAGGAACTGGTGGAGCTCTTCTTCGAAGAGATCCGCCAGGCGCTGGAGCATAACGAACAGGTGAAACTGTCCGGTTTCGGCAATTTCGACCTGCGCGACAAACGCCAGCGCCCGGGGCGCAACCCGAAGACGGGAGAGGAAATCCCGATCACGGCCCGCCGCGTCGTCACCTTTCGTCCAGGCCAGAAACTGAAAGCCAGGGTTGAGGCTTATGCTGGAACCAAGTCATAACGACGAACTGCCCCCCATTCCGGGCAAGCGCTACTTCACCATCGGTGAAGTGAGCGACTTGTGCGCAGTGAAACCGCACGTGCTGCGGTATTGGGAACAGGAGTTCCCGCAGCTCAACCCGGTCAAGCGCCGCGGCAACCGCCGGTACTATCAGCGCCAGGACGTGCTGATGATCCGCCAGATCCGCGCGCTCCTGTACGACCAAGGCTTCACCATCGGCGGGGCGCGCCAGCGTCTCTCCGGCGACGAAGCCCGCGAAGACATCACCCAGTACAAGCAACTCATCCGCCAGATGATCGCGGAACTGGAAGACGTTCTTCACGTGCTGCGCAAGTAGCTGAAAAAAATGAAAAAAGTGCTTTGCCGAAAGAAAACCTTACGGTATAGTGCGATCCGCCAACCGGGCAACCGGAAAGCAACGTCGGGGCGTAGCGCAGCCTGGTAGCGCACTTGCATGGGGTGCAAGGGGTCGAGTGTTCGAATCACTCCGTCCCGACCAAAAATCCCTAGAAAATCCAGTCACTTAGCAGTGACTGGATTTTTTTATGCCTGATGGTTTTGTTGCGATTCCAGGACAATGGCTTTCTGGTTGCCAATTGGTTGCCAATTGAGATTGGCTTATCCATGATGTCTTTTTGGCTATTTGGTCACAAAAGCCGAGCCCAAGGTCTCATGTTGGTGGTGCAGGGCGCATAGCCAGAGACTGAGGGCCCAATTTTTGTTGGGGAGCTTGAATAATGCTTGGATTGACTTTACGGGAAGAGTTTCGAGGTAAGCGCCTCAAAGGGACAGCAATCGAGCTCTCCAACGACGCAAATACTGGTGCGACGCAAATTGCCGCACAGCAGTTTCTTGAGATCACCTATCCGACCCATGACCTATTAAAGGGCATTGAGGCCGTAGGCCCTAACCAAGGACGCCCGGTGGTAGTGATCGGAGAGCGTGGTCTGGGTAAGTCCCACTTGATGGCTGCTCTTTATCACGCCGTTAACGATCCAGTATCGACTGGGGCCTGGCTAAAGGGATGGGCTGCCACGCTAGGTGATGCCAATGTCAGTCAGATTGCTTTGCGCAATGGAATGTTGGTCATTGGCGAGAGCCTTCACCGCCAGCGCTACAAGTTTCTGTGGGATTTGTTGTTCGAGCGCCATCCTCGTGGCGAATTCATCAAAGGTAAGTGGGAGGGTATGGGGGCGGCTAAGACCGATATCCCATCTGACAAGCTCATCGTTGAGCTCCTAGAGCACACGCCAACAATGTTGCTGCTGGATGAATTCCAGACCTGGTACGACGGCCTGACCAATACCAAGCAGTACCCATGGAAGAACTGGGCGTTTAACTTTATCCAGATCCTTTCGGAGATTGCCAAGGAGCGGCCAGATTTGCTGGTGCTCGTGATCTCCGTTCGTAATGGTGGCAGCGATGCCTACCAGCAGGTACACCGCGTTAATCCGGTAGCCATTGACTTCAAGGCGGGGGGCAATGCTGAGCGCATCCAGCAGGATCGGCGGCGAATGTTGCTGCACCGTTTGTTCGACAACCGTCTTCAGATAGCTGACGGCACTATTGAGTCACTGGTCGCCCAGCACGTCTCAGAATACTTCCGCCTGCTTGATGTGCCGCCGGCCGAGCAGGAGCGCAAGCGCCGCGAATTCACCGAGTCTTGGCCTTATGCACCGCACCTGTTGCGTCTGCTGGAGGAGCAGGTGCTGATCGCCACTGACGCGCAGGAAACACGCGACATGATTCGCATCCTGGCCAACCTTTACAAGAGCCGTGGCGAAGCCGTGCCTGTGCTCACCGCCGCCGACTTCCGGCTGGATGACGATGCCTCGGGCATTGGCGCGCTGCTGGACTCGGTGTCCAACGAGCACCATCGCACCCTGCGAGAAAAGGCACAGCACAACATCATCTCGGTAACCGAGGCAGTGTACGACCACGCAAATCTTGCGCCGCACCTGCAAGAAATCGTGGGGGCACTGTGGCTGCGGTCGATTGCCGTTGGCAATCTTGCTGGGGCCGATCCAGCCACGCTGCAGGTTGACATCACGCGTAGCAAGCCGGTGGACAGTAATGCCTTCCAGGTTGAGCTGGCGACGATTGTTGAGAACAGCTTCAACATCCATCAAGACGGCCCACGCCTGGTCTTCCGTGAGGAAGAAAACCCACGGGCCAAATTGATGGCTTGTGCCCGTAACGACAAACTGTTCACCGATGGCTCTGATCAGGCACAGCTGGCCAAGCAGGTTCGCTACGTTATCGGCGGCAGCGACGAGGTCGCAAAAAACTTCCGTGTAATTGCGTTGCCGAGATCCTGGCAGGCAGATCCATGGACACCACTTGACGAAGCCGAGCAGCCTGAGCGCTGGGATGACCGTCTGCCCGTCCTGGTACTACCGGAAGAGCCGGAAAAAATCGATCAGGCACTCGGTCGTTGGCTCAAAGATCACCTGCAAAAGCGCCGAAACACAATTCGCTTCCTGCTGCCCAGATCTGGTTCCACCAATGCATTCCTGGATCGAGATCTGCTCATCCTCGCACGCGCTGAAATGAAGGCGCTGGAATGGAGCGGTCAGAGCCCGGAATACAAAAAGCTGCACAAAGAGTTCGAAGGCACCTTGCGTGAAAACCTTAAGAGGCGCTTTGACCGTTTCGCGGTACTGCACCGCTATGATCACCAGAGCCCACTGCAATCCCTGTTCAGTGTCGAGCATCTGAAAAAGCAAGGCGCACAAATCCCAGAAGGTATCGAGGAAACGTTGACCAACGATCTTTTCGTGCCTGAAGACTTCGAAGACCTCGTGCTCGAGGCCGCCTCGGAAAATGCGCCCCTTGGCAAGCTACTGCGCGAACTGCAGGAACCACGCCCGGCTGGCCAGGACTGCATCCCCTGGCTGGGTGAAACCGCCATGAAGGAGCGCATCCTGCGCCTGTGCGCACGCGGCAAGATCGCCATCAACCTGCGTAATCTGGAGCATCTGCAAACCCACGCAGGCGAAGACGAGGAATCGGCGTGGCGGCGCTTGCGGCCCAAACTTTCCTACACCGGGCGTCAACTGGATGAAGTTTTCCTCATGGAGCCCTCAGCCGTGCCCGCTACCGGCGGCACTACGCCACCCGTGCCGCAGCTACCCGCAGCTGGAAACGGAGGCGACATCTTTGGCGGTGGCACCGCTCCCGGGGTACAAGAGCCGCACCCCGGTACTTCGCCCGAGCCAGCCCCAGCACCTGGCGAAATCTTCGGTGGTACTGGCAGTACTACCAAACCGCGTATCCCGCTCTCCAACCCGCCAACCTCGCCGCTCAACCTGATCGGCAAGCTTGAAGGATGGGGCATTGGCCCAGCCACGCCCGTGGCAGAGGTCTCGATCAAAGTGTCTGCTGGTCAAAACACGCAGATTACCGGTGCACAGCTCAAGGAACTGCTTAAGAAGTTGCCAGACGGAATGACTTTCGAGCTGAGCCTTGAGAAGGAGGACAGCTGATGGCACTCGATGCAGCAATATTGCAGCGCCTAACTCAAGGTTCCGCATCGGATGCGTGGCAATTCATTATTGAGCGCACGCTTGATATCGCTTCACGACCATTGGCCGAGGGCAACGCACCGGGCGAGGTCGTCAAGCGCGACCGAGAGATCGGAGAGCTTGATCTGTTTCTCGCTTCCAGTGGTTGGGATCTGTGGCAGTGTTTCGGTCAGCCCGAGATCAGTGGTGTCGAGCGCACCTCTGATCGTCTAGCTCGCTGGTGGGCCGAGCCGAGCTATGGCAATAGCGCCGCCCGGGCTGTGCTGGTTCTGGATGCTTTGAGCTTGCGCGAGCTGCCCTGGTTGCTGCAGGGGGCCAAAGAGCGCGGTTTTACTCTGCAAGGTGTTACAGCTACCGCCTCCGAGTTGCCTAGTGAAACCAACCAATTCGCCCGTGCACTGGGCTTGGCAAGTCGCAGTCAATTGCAGGCCAATGGAGGTGGATTAGCTCACAAGCTGCAACCGGCTCAGACCGAGACCATCGATCTACCTTGGAAGGACTGTGAAAGTCTGGTTGTTAGTGCGTCCGGGGCGAAGAACTGGTTGTTCTGGCATCACTGGCCGGATGCCAAGCTGCATGACTATGGTGCAGGCCAGGGGCTGGAGCTGCTGACCAAGGATGCCGCGCAGCAGCTTTCCAGTGACGACTTCTGGGCTTTTGTTGAGCGCCTTGCCATTGGGCGGCGCTTGGTCATCACTTCGGATCACGGCTACGCCGCTACCGGCTATTTCCCCGATGCCGATGGTGAGGTTGCTGCCCATCTGAAACAGACTTTTTCCAGCGGGCGTAGTAAAGCTGGTAATGGTGATGCAGGCCCCTTCGTTCCTCCGGTTGCCTTGCAAATTCAGAGTCCTCACGGCGCTCATTTGTTGGCTATGGGACGAAGAAAATGGCGTAGCCAAGGCGGTTACCCGACTCTGACGCACGGAGGCCTCTCGCTGCTGGAGGTGTTGTCGCCATTTGTTGAGCTGACCAAATAGGCGGGCACGATATGGCGGCAGCAGATTTGCCTGACGAGCTCTTCAACGAAGTACAGGGCGCTTTTCGTAAAGCTCCAGTGCTCCTTGTCGGGTCTGGATTCTCTTGCGGCTATGGCCTTCCTGGCATGGGAGCTTTGGCAGAGCACTTGGCAAATACCGTTGACGACGTGCTGACCACAGATGAAGCAAAAAATGCTTGGGCACAGGCAATTGATGCGATCAAGGAAAACCTGGAAGCGGGGCTCAACAATATTCCGCTGGGGGCTGTGGGTTGGGCCGAAATCGTTTCTGCCATTCGCAGCGAGACGGCCCGGTTGATACTGGGAAAAACTGCCACTGCCGAATCGAAGGTGCTTCAAGAAAAAGCGGATGGAGGGCACGCACCATCACGCCTTCTGAATCGACTGTTCGATGGTTCGCCGCAGAATGCGGAAGGCATTCACGTTATCACGACCAACTACGACACGTTGTTGGAGCTGTTTTGTGATCTGGCGGGATTACCCCTTGATACAGGCTTCGCCGGGTTTCGTCGGCGTAAACCGCGCCCTCAGCCAATATTCCAGAATCAGTACAACCGAGTTTGGGTTGCTGAAAAGCGCCTGCAGCAATTTGATCACAGGCTTTGCAAAACCGTTCGCCTTTACAAGCCCCACGGTTCAATTAGTTGGCTGACCACCGATGAGGGACCGATGGAGGTGCTCAACGATGCCGCCACAATAGGTCGAGCCATTGTTGTGCCCGGCCCGTCGAAGTACCAAGACGCATTGGTCAACACCCTATTCGACGAAATGCGTACTGCTATGAATGCGGCGCTTGCCGATGCTCAGGCGCTGTTGTGTATCGGATTTGGCTTCAACGACGACCATTTGCAAGGCGTCATCAAGCGGCGCCTGGCTGCAGGTATGCCAGCAATCATTATCACGCGCGATCCGACCCCTAACATTGAACAACTGCTTGATGAGCATCCTCACGTAATCGCCTTCTTTAAGGATGGTAATGGGGCGGTTTGTCGCTGGAACGGGAATGCGCTGCGCTCACCAGAGCCAATCTGGCAGCTTGATGACTTTTTGAAGAAATTTGTGGAGTAAGGCAAGGATGAGCATCTTCAATTTCACCAACGAGCATTCATTGGGCGAAGTCCGCAGTGTAGAAACCTCGCGGATCACCGTGCGGGTGACGGATGGTCAGCGTTTGCAAAAAGCGCGCGTCGGTCGATTGGTTGCCATCCAGTCGATGGGGGATGAATGGCTCATCGGCATCATCGAACGGGTTTGGCGGCATCCGGTGGAACTGCCGGCGCTGCCTGAAGCTGATCCACCAGCGGATCTAGCTGCCGTACCTCAAGAGGAAAATGGTGTTTCGATCAGCTTGGTCGGCACCTATCGCGCTCGGGATGGCCAGCGCAAGGACACCTTCACGCGTGCCGTTTTCCTCTTACCGGAAATCAACCGTGCGGTGTACCCCATTGAAGAGAAATCGCTCGAAGATTTCATGGGCATCTTGAGCGCGTCGTCCAAGGCGGACGCGGCTGCCCCACTCAAGGTCGGTACCT
Source organism: Pseudomonas delhiensis (assembly GCF_900187975.1). Lineage (GTDB taxonomy): Bacteria > Pseudomonadota > Gammaproteobacteria > Pseudomonadales > Pseudomonadaceae > Pseudomonas > Pseudomonas delhiensis. Next base: position 24,334 of record NZ_FZPC01000049.1, read on the forward strand.
ATACCCTGGACGGCAAGGCCAGCGCCTATATCGATGGCGACAAGCTGTTCCAGCGCCATGCCGCGCTGCTGGGCAGCACGGGCTCGGGTAAATCCTTCACCGTGGCCTCCATCCTTGAGCAGTCCGCGCAACTGCCGCATGCCAATATCGTCGTGCTCGATTTGCATGGTGAGTATTCGAGCATGAAGTTCGCTTCGCACTACCGCATCGCAGGTATTGGCGATATCAAGACCAAGAAGGACGGGGCGATCTTCCTGCCTTTCTGGCTGCTGACCTATGACGAGATGCAGTCAGTATTTGTGGACCGATCCGGTGACAACGCGCCCAATCAGGCGCTTGCGCTGATGGATTCGGTGATGGTGATGAAGCGCGCTGCTATCGCTGCGCTTGGCAAGCCGGATCTTTTGGAAGGCTTCACCGTCGATACACCAGTACCGTATCGGCTTGCTGATCTTGTCCAATCGTTGGACGACAAAAATGATGAGGCTATTGATACTGGGGAGACGTACGCGAGCGGCCCGCGTAAAGGCCTGCCAAAAACCGAAAAAGGCCCGTTGAATGGCAAGCTCTCGCGCTTCCTCATTCGCTTGAAAACCAAGATGAATGACCGCCGCTACGCATTCATGTATCAAGCGCCGGAGGAGTACGAGACTTACGAAGCGTTGCACGAGCTCGCAAAAAAGCTGCTCGGCACGGGTAACGTCAACGATGGGGTCAATCCAGGCATCAAGATCATCGACTTCTCCGAGGTGCCCTCGGACATTCTGCCGGTGGTGGTGGGCTTGGTCGGGCGACTGATCTACCAAATCCAGTTCTGGAGCAGCCCAGGCGAAGACGGCGATGCGCGCCACCCGATTGTCATTGTCTGCGATGAGGCGCATCTCTACCTGCCAAGCAGTGCTGCCTCCACCGGGCCGTTGGAAAAGCGCGCCCTGGAAAACTACGAGCGCATCGCCAAAGAAGGCCGCAAATATGGTGTTGGCCTGATGGTGGTTAGTCAGCGACCCTCGGACGTCAGCACGACCATTCTCAGCCAGTGCAGCAACATCATCAGCCTACGCCTGGCCAACAAAACCGATCAGGCCGTGGTCAAGCAGCTCTTACCAGAAAGTCTGGAGGGGCTGATGGAGGTGCTACCGACGTTGGATGTGGGCGAGGCTGTGGTGGTGGGCGATGCTACCCTGCTGCCGACTCGTATCAAGATGTCGAAGCCCAAGCACGAACCACGTAGTGCAACGATCCCCTTCTGGACCCGTTGGGCCGCCCCAAAGGCACAAGTCGATCTGGTTGCAGCCGTAGAAAATATGCGTCGCCAGTCCCGCGCACAAGAAGATTAAGGAAGTTTGAATGGCCACTAAAAAAGAACTACTCGCGCAGGAAGTCGCCAAGGCTGTTGGGGCAGGTAAGGCGGTTGCGCTTGAGACCGTCGACTTCAACGATCCGAATCGTCCTAAGACTTGCCTGGAGGTGGACTTCCCGATCCTGCCCGTCAATCAGGTGGCGATCATCGAGGGCAATGCGGGAAAGCCGATTTACCAGATGTCGAAGTGGTGGGCGCGTCGTCGCTCCAGTGTTTTCCGCTCCATGTTGCTCGCAGCGGCGACCAAGGCCCCGGAAGACAAGTCGCATGCAGCCAAGCTGGTGTGGGACAACTACTACGCGAACCACCAGAAAAAAGGTGCGTTTCAGGACCTGAAGGTGGCCGACATCTTCATGGGCGGCGGCACCACGCTGGTTGAAGGCTCACGTCTCGGCATGCAGATGGTTGGTAATGACCTGAATCCGGTCGCTTGGTTCGTGGTCAAGCAAGAGCTGGCCAACGTCGATTTGGAGGAAGTAAAGCGCCTTCTCGCCGATATCGAGGCTGAGGTCAAGCCGCAGATCATGCCGTACTACTACTGCGATGGCCCAGAAGGTGAAAAAGGTACTTGGACGCACCTACCAACCCAGAAGGTAATGCCAGCTGATTTCGACCCACTAACTATTCCGCGCAACGAGCGTAAGGACTACCGCTACGAAGGCCCGGAGATCATCTACAGCTTTTGGGCGAAGCATGGTCCTTGTCAGGTGACCGGCTGCGGCCACCGAACGCCAATCATGACCAGCCCTGTGTTGGCGGTGAAGGCCCTCACCGTCAAGCACTGGGAGCACGCTTGCGGCAAATGTGGGAGACCGTTCCATATTGAAGCTGACGCAGCACGAATGGCTCCTGATGTGCCGCTGTTCGTGGCGCCTACGGAGCAGCCGTATGCGGTGCTTGATCCTGTATCGGGCGTTGCCTGTCCGCACTGCGGAGATACTGTAGCAGCCAATATCCACCCCAAAGACGGATTGGCTATTGCGGGCTCACGCGGTCAGATCAAGCTGGGTAAGGGTAAGAACAAGAAGGTTGAATTGAGTCTGCTGGTGCATCCGCAATGGTTGGCCGGGTCACCCAAGCAGGATGCGAGTGCTCAGCCCTATGGTGGCGCGGCGCAAGACGATGTGGATTCGACTATCCAATGGGATAGTGAGCGCGCATCCAAGATCCGTTTATTGGAGGTTCGTGGAGCACTACCGGACGAGGTAACTTGCCCAGAAACTCATCTCAGTTTTGTACCGAAGAACGGTACAGTACCGAAGAAGTCGCACTTTGCCTGCGGAGCTTGCGGCACGGTGCAAAGCGTGCTTGCCACTATCAAGGCCACCGGTAAGACTGGGCCTATGGCTGGCTATGCTATCCAGGGCTATTCGCCTAAACGAGATGCTACCGGAAAACCATACAACGGTCGTTTCTTCGCTGCATATGACGAAACGTACGCTCGGCAGTATGGCGAGGCGTTAACCGAATGGGAGGCCCGAAAAGATTCGGATCTCAAGGATTATTGGCCTCGTTCTGAAGTGCCTTTTGGTTTCATGACACATATGAACAATGGAGGTATTCCGAACCACGGCTATACGCACTGGTGGACAATGTTTAATCCACGCCAGCTGCTTGCATTAGCGCAGCTGTTGAAAGGAATTCTTACTATTGGTAATTACTCCTGGGAAACTCGGGAAGCTATTCTTGGTGGATTCCAGCAGAGCATTCGTTATCGGAATATGTTTTGTTTTTGGGATGTCAACTATGACAAGTTGGTTCCCCATATGAGTAACAACAACTATCACCCTAAAACAAATGTTGTTGAGGGGGCCTTCTTTGGCGTTATGGGAAGCGGACGCTGGTCTTCTTGCGCTGACGGGATATTGGAAGGGCTTGAATGGGGAGAGAACCCTTACGAGCTTGTCAGTCCACAAGTTGTGTCCAAAGCTCGTAGCGATGGAGTCGAAAAATCCACTAGCGAGAAGGTTTTTCCCGGCGATCCAGTGCTTGATGTAGCCGTATATCAGGGGTCATCCACCGATCTCTCACAGCTTGGAAAGGGCAGCCTCGATCTGGTCATCACGGATCCACCTTTTGGCGGGCTGCTGCATTACTCTGAGCTGTCTGACTTTTTCTATGTCTGGCTGCGTTTGGCTCTTAAGGACAAGTATCAGGGGATTTTTGCTGGTGAATACACACCAAAATCACTGGAGGCCGTTTCAAACAAAGCACGCGAGCCAGAGGATCCTGATGGCTTTTACCAACGTCTACTTACTCAGTGTTGGAGTGAAGCACATCGCATTTTGAAGCCAGGTGGCATCCTTGCTTTCACCTTCCATCACAGTGAGGACGAGCCTTGGGTGGCTGTACTGGAGTCCTTGTTTGACGCAGGGTTCTATTTGGAGGCTACCTATCCGATCCGCTCTGACGAAACCAAGGGAGAGGGATCTAAGCCAGGAACGTTTGGCTCGCAAACCATTGAATACGACATCATCCACGTCTGCCGTAAGCGCACGGAAGAACCCAAGCCAGTGAGCTGGGGCCGGATGCGTCGCGAGGTGATGGCCGATGTTCGCCAACTGCAGGCGATGCTGGAAAACCACGCGAAGGAGGGCTTGCCCGCCGCAGATATTCAAGTGATTCGTCGCGGCAAGGCGCTGGAATACTTCTCCCGCCACTACGGCAAAGTCTATGTCGATAATGACCGCACCATCTCGGTTAGGGATGCGCTCGTCGGTATCAACCAGCTAATCGACGAAGACGCCGACAAAGGGAAAGAGCCGCCGCCGGTGAATGCCGAGCCGATGACTCGTCAATTTTTGCGCACCTTTGGTTCGCTCACCGAGATGAAGCGCGACCAGCTTCAGAAATTCCTGCGCGGCACCATCACAACGCCCGATGACTTTGTGCAACGTGGCTGGTGTAGCGAAGAGAAGAAGGTGTTCACCCGTACCAATCCGCTCGATTTTGCACGTGACTGGTCCGGTAAGCACCGCCGTCGTCTGACCTCCGATCTTGATCAGGCATTGGTGCTGATCGGTGCGTGTGTTGATGGCAGCGGCATCAATGCGTCTGACACGCTGAAGAACGACAACTTCAATCCGCACGTTGCTCTCAAGCCGCTGCTGGAGTGGTTGCAAAAAAATGGCCCGGATCAAACCACCCGAAATGCTGCCTCGCGCGCGGTGTCGATCTTCACAACCTGGCAAGCCAGCCAGGCACCCAAGCCGCAGCAAGGATCGCTGTTTAATCACGATGGGGAGTATGCGTAATGAGGCAGGTGCTCGACACGGTGTGGCAGCGGCGCGGCACCAGTTGGCTCTGGGATGAGGAAGCACGCAACACAGTCTGTGCGGCCGGCGAGGTGTGGAGTCTACGTCAGTTCTTGCTTGCCGCCGTTCCGAATGGGATTGGGTGGCCCGAGGAGCTACCTAGCAATCAAGGTAGAACTCTGGTGGTTGCTGGCCTCGAGGGTAGTCTTGATTTGCTGGCGCCTGACCAGGGGGACGTGTGGTTGGGGGATACAATAAAGCGCGCGATTCTCTCGTTTCAGGACGAATGGGGAGGCGATGGTGCGTTGATCTTCTGGATGCCGCAGGGAGATAAACGCCTCAGTGTGCAAACTACTACCGATGCAGTGTCGTGGTTGTGTGAAGCGCCGCACCGTGGAAAGCAGCTCGACTTTGGCCGCTTACTCTGGGGCGAGGCCAACGAGTATCCGCAGGAAATCCTGCTACGCGAGGGCGCGAAAGCTGCGGGTCTTTTCCATTTGCGAATTACCTGAGATTGACGCGTGGAAATAGAAACGCAGTTTCAACCTGGTGAACGGATCTCCCACCATGAATTCGGTCAAGGCGTCGTTCTTGACCTCGCGCATGATGGATACGTTCGTGCCTTCTTCGGCGTGGGTGAGCGTCGTGTGCCGGTCGGTGCCGTGCACCGCCAAGTCTCGCGCACTGAACGCATCCTGCGAACGGTCGATGGCAGCGCGGAGCGAGCTCGAAAGGCCTGGCTCTCCTACGAGGCCCATGCTCTGCCCGTCATGGAGAGCGCATCGGCGCTGACCTCGGCCAAGATCGACCTGCTACCGCATCAAGTGGTGTTGACACATCGGATTGCCACGGCATCTCCCAGGCGCTATCTGATTGCCGATGAGGTGGGCTTGGGCAAGACCATCGAAGCTGCGCTTATCTTGCGAGAGCTGGCTAGCCGAGGCGAGTTGAATCGCGCTCTGATGGTGGTGCCCGCAGGGCTTGTGAACAACTGGCACCGTGAGCTGAACGAAGTGTTCAACCTTGATTTCGAGGTGTTCGGCTCCGAGGGTGACATCACCGACCGCAAGACGAATGCTTTTGCCAAACACGATCGGCTGATAGCCAGCATCGACACCCTCAAACGCCCGGCGCGTATCAAGCGCCTGCTTGATGCCCCTCGTTGGGATCTTGTGGTGTTCGATGAAGCGCACCATCTGACTGCACACCGCATTGGGGGCAAGGTCAGGAAGACCGAGAACTACAAGCTGGCTGAGGCCTTGAGGGATCATTCGCGTGATCTGATGCTGCTGTCGGCCACTCCCCACCAAGGCAATCATTTCCAGTTTTGGATGCTGGCTCAGCTCCTGAATCCCACGCTCTTCGGCAGCCCCGAAGAGATGTTGGAAAACCGCCACCGTCTCAATACGGTGATGTTTCGCCGCACTAAGGCTGATGCCTGTCAGCCTGATGGATCGCCATTGTTTGCAAGGCGTTGGGTGCATACCGAATCTTTCCTGATGAATCAGGCAGAGCGACTGTTCTACGAGAAGCTGCGTGAGTATCTGGAGGACGGCTTCGACCTAGCCCGCCGCCAGGGTAATAAGGGGCGTGCCCTAGGTTTTTTGATGGCGATCTTTCAGAAGATTGCAGCATCCAGCTTTGCGGCTGTGCGCCGCACGCTCAAGCGCCGCTTGCTTATGCTGATCCTGCACGAAGCGCTGCTGCGGGACAAAGAGCTTGATATTGAAGGCCGTGAGCGCCTGACTGAGGAAGCGCGGGCATTAATTCATGAGGAGTTTGGCCTGCCGCACGACAGCATCGGGCGAAGTGAAGTGGATCGTGTGCTCGCCGACCTCAAATACCGCTTGGTCAAGAAGTTAGATGAGGAGGCCCTGGAAATGGCCTCCGATCCTTACGGCAGCGAGTACTCTGCAACGCACGCAGAGGAAGCTGCTTCTGCAGTCGTGGAGCTGCATTTGCCCGAGGAGCGCCTGCGTATCGGCGATTTGCTCAAGGTCTTCCCGCTCCAGCGGGAAACCAAAGCGCAGAAGTTGCTGGATGGCTTGGGCTATCTGTGGCGGCAGAATGCCAGAGAGAAGATCGTTATCTTTGCCACCTATCTCGGTACGGTCGATCTGATTGCCCGTGAGATTGAGCAGGCCTATCCCGGCCAGGGTGTGGTTGTGCTGCGCGGCGGCGACCACGGTGCCAAGCTGGCTGCAGAGCGGAAATTCCGCCTGAAAGATGGGCCGCGTGTACTGGTGTGTACCGCTGCAGGTCGCGAAGGCTTGAATTTGCAGTTCGCGCGAATTCTGTTCAATTTTGATTTGCCGTGGAATCCGATGGATGTGGAGCAACGAATCGGGCGCATCCACCGCTATGGACAAAATCACACGGCACAGGTCTACAACCTGGTTTTGTCCGACACTATCGAAGGACGAATTTTCCTGATGCTCGACGAGAAGCTGACGGAAATTGCCAAGACAGTCGGCAAGGTCGACGACCAAGGCAAGGTTGCCGAAGACCTGCGCTCGCAGATTCTTGGTCAGCTATCCGAGCGTCTCAATTACGACCGTCTGTACCAGGAAGCGTTGTCCGACCCTGAATTGAAACGCACGCAAGTAGAGCTTGAAGCGGCGCTGTCGAATTCACGCGAGGCGCGGCAGGTTGTGTTTGATCTGTTCCAAGACCTAGAAGGTTTCAGTCTTGATGACTACAAGCCCTTCTCCGACGTTTCGTCCAGTCTGGATCGCCTAGTCCGTTTCTTGTCGGCAGCAGTGGTGGATCGTCAACAGCGCTTGGTCAAGATCGACGACGAGACCTATGACCTTGTGACTGTTGACGGCGGACGTCGAGCACGATTTACCTTGAACCGCGACACGGCTACGAGCAGTGATAACGTGGAGCTGATGGGGCTGGATCATCCGCTAATACAGGAAGAGCTTGGACGCTGGCGCAGTGTTCCGCCGGAAGATATCGGTATTGCGGTCTCAGGGGGCGTAGACGCACCAATTTTGCTTTCTCTCTGGTTGGTCGAGGTGTCTGCAGGTAACGGCGAGCGCCGTGTTGTCGTTCAACCTATTGCCGTCAATCAGGATGGTACGCGGGCTCCGGCGGTCGAGCGGCATGTCGAGCAATACCTGCTAGCACCTGTAACCTCGTCTACGTTTGCGCCAGAGCAACGGCAGGAGCTATTCGCGAAGGTGATTGAGCCGACACTGCAGCGGGAGCTCAAGCACAAGGGTGCAGCGAATGGTGATGGCAGCTATTCGGCGGAGCTGATTGGATATGTTGAGATCGTCAGGTAGCTGTATGGGCTAAAGCCAGTGGGCTGGGACCTCGATCTCGTAATTCCTGGCCACGCTGGAAAGTACCGAGAGAATCTCTGCATGCCTCATCTGGTCATTTGGTTGCCATGTTGGGCGGCGATCCAGCAGTTCCTTTAGCTCGGCTAGGTTATACATACCCAGGCGGTGGAAGTTACCCCAGCTCGGTATGCCAAAAAGGTTGTAAATGGTGACTGTGGCATCGCGCTCGCTGGCCAGGCGCTTCTCACCTGTCAGCTTCTCAGCGGCTTCTTCAGCTTCGTCACGGTCTTCGTAGGTGTTGAGTAGTTTCATCGTTTGTCGCCTGATTCTGGGAGGCGGAATTTATCAGGGCTTCATTAGCGGCGAACAGTTCACCATCAGGGTTTACGATCAGCTGAGGGACTGCCTTAGCTGACATGCTTGGCTTTGCTGAGCAGTGCATACGTTGCTTCAGCGTCGAAGCTATATCTGGCGCTAATTGCACAGGGGTGACTTTGCTGGTTGTAGCGTCGCAGTAAAGGCAGAAGCTTGAGTCAGGTGGGCTGAGTAAGTAGCAGGCTGTGCATTCAACGGCTTTCCCTCTCCATGCTTGTAGGGCCTTCAGCATTGTTCCAGCGATGAGCTCAGCTCGGCCCTGCACCGTGTTGTCCAGGGTTGTGGCTGACTGCTTAGCCGCCATCTGAAGCTGTTTGGTTCTATGGGCTTCTAGTGCATGCTGCAGTTCGGCTTTCTCCTTGGCTAGCTCAATCTGCCGGGCTTGCTCAGCAGCTTCGCGCGCTGCCCGTTCGAGTTGCCACTGAGCGTTTATTTCGTCCGCCACTGACTGAAGCTTTTGCAGCGTGTTTGCTGCGAGCCTTTCAGCGCGAATTGATCGGATCCAAAGTCGGTTTGTCGAGTCATGCAGAACCGCGTGCTCGAACTTGACCGGATCATTGATCTGCTCCAGTGCCAGGTGATGGAGATCAATCTCCATGCTGGATTGTTCCAGGGCTTCGAGCTGGCGATAACGCTCATGCTCCATCCGCGTTGAGAGCTTGATCCAGACGATCAGCTGCCTAGTAGATTGGTGCAGGACTGCATGACCTCTCAAGCTACCCAGGTCAACAAACCGCTCAACGTTATCGGCAGTGATCACCACTGGTTGCAGCTCGACCTTTTCCTCCAGCAGCCGGCCGTCTTGTGTGGGCACTCGAACTGTTTCTATAAGTGCAGGGAGCATCAGCTGTTTGTGCTGAGCGATTAGCGCGACCGCTGCACGTCTGACACTTTCGCGGAATCCATCAAAGCAGTCATTCGATTTCGCATGGCGGAAGTATGGTACGACCTTCTGTATCCGCTCCATAAACCCCGTCTTCCTTTGACGAGTTGCGGTGATCAGGATGCGCTCGTCGGCGGGCAGTTCCACGGCAACAGCGCTTCGAAGT
>NZ_FZPC01000001.1 GCF_900187975.1 Pseudomonas delhiensis
CGTGGCTTCCTCGAACAGGCCTAATACATAGATGCAATCGGGTTCCTCTGTTCAAAAGCGGGTTGACGGTGGGGGTGAGTCCATACATAGGAGCGGGCCCTGCCCGCGAATCGCGCGCAGGGCGCGCTCCTACAAGGGCACGGCGTATGGGCAACCTGTCGCGGGGCAACGGCGGATAACGCCGTAGGCGTTATGCGCCCTACGGGAATGGCGTAGGGCGAATAACCGTTCGCGGTTATCCGCCGTATTCACGGACGCCGCGCCCTACCCCTTGCGCCTTGCCTTGAAGAAGGCCGAGAGCATCGCACTGCACTCCTCCGCCAGCACCCCGCCTTCCACCAGCACCTTGTGGTTGAGGAAGTCCTGGGCGAAGAACTCGCCGCGGCTGACCACCACCCCCGACTTGGGCTCGGTGGCGGCGTAGACCAGGCGCTGGATGCGCGCGTGCACCAGCAGGCCGGCGCACATGCTGCAGGGTTCCAGGGTGACGTAGAGGGTGCTGCCGGGCAGGCGGTAGTTGCCGGCCGCCGCCGCGGCCTCGCGAATGGCGACCATCTCGGCGTGGGCGCTGGGATCATGGGCGGTGATCGGCTGGTTGAAGCCGCGCCCAATAATTTGCCCTTCCAGCACCAGCACCGCGCCCACCGGCACCTCGCCCAGGGCCGCGCCCTGCTCGGCCAGGGCCATGGCCTCGCGCATGAATTCGCGGTCGCGGCTGCGGTCGATCACCGGGGCCAGCCCCTTCACCGTCGGGTGGCCCTTGCTGTTGGTCAGCCGCACCAGGCGTCACCCACGGCGATGGTGCCCATCAGGCCGGTCTCCATATGGTCGATGACGTGGCAGTGGAACATCCACAGGCCGGGGTTGTCCGCCACCAGCGCCACCTTCGCGCTCTCGTTCTTGCCCAGCAGGTAGGTATCACTGTAGTACGGGATGATCTTGCGGCGGTTGGACGCCAGCACCTTGAAGGTCATGCCGTGCAGGTGGATGGGGTGCTGGTACTGCGTCAGGTTGCGCAGGGTGAAGATGTAGCTCTTGCCCAGCTCCAGCTTGGCCAGCGGCGGCGCGTTGTGCTTGTGCTCCTCGCCGCCCTGCCAGGCCACGCCGTTGATCTGCCACAGCGAGGGGGTGCTCTGGCCCTTGGAGTAGTCGGTCATGGCGCCCACCCACTCGAACTTGAAGTCGATGGTCTCGGCCTTGTCCAGGTCCGGCTCGCTCACCGGGTTGTGCGGCAGCGCCGGCGGCCACTCGGCGGAACCGCCCTGCAGCGGCGCCACGCCGCGCACCGTGCCCAGGCGCACCACGCCATCGCGCAGGGACAGCTCCTGGCCCTGCGCCGGGCCGCGGATCGCCAGCTCCAGGCGCATGCCCGGGCCGATCCAGTATTGCCCGTCGAGGTCCCGCGGCTCCACCGGGTGGCCGTCGATGGCGTAGATCTTCGCCTCGCTGCCCGGCAGGTTGAGGCGGTAGGTCACGGTGTTGTCGATGTTGAGGATGCGCACGCGGGTCACCTGGCCGGCGGGCAGCTCGATCACCGGCACGTGCTCGCCGTTGATGGTCGACAGGCTGCCGCGGGTGCCCTCGCGGGCGGCCTCGCGCGGCACGCTGAAGGCGGTGAAGGCGCCCTGCTCGTCCACGTGCCAGGTCTTCAGGCAGAGGATCTTCTCCCGGGTGAAGCCGGTGGGCTCGCGCTCGTCGATGATCAGCGGGCCGACCAGGCCGCGGCCCAGCTGCTCGCTGCTCATCAGGTGCGGGTGGTACCAGTAGCTGCCGGCGTCGGGGGTCTTGAACAGGTAGACGAAGCTCTGCCCCGGCTGCACCGGCGGTTGCGAGATGTAGGGCACGCCGTCCATCTCGATCGGCAGGCGGATGCCGTGCCAGTGGATGGTGGTCGGCTCGTCCAGCTTGTTGGTGAAGCGCACGCGCAGCCAGTCGCCCTGGCGGGCGCGGATCTCGAAGCCGGGGAAGCGGTTGCCGTAGAGCAGCGCCGGCGTCTTGTGCCCGGGCACCAGCTCCAGGTCCATGGGCGCGGCGATCAGTTCATAGTCGTGCTCCGCGGTCACCTGCGGGCGCGCCAGCCAGAGGCGCGCGCCGCCGGCGCCGAGGCCGACCACGGCGAGGCCGGCGATGCCGCCCAGTACCTGTCTGCGGGTAAAGCTCATGTCTCCCCCAACCCCTGCGGGTATCTCGCAAATGCAATATTTTCTCATTTTCCCGGTGGCAAGGCGAGCGCGAAGACGGCGCGCGATGTCGCATCCCGGGTAGCCTCAGCAAATGCCTGACAGACATGGACAGCGGCGCCGCAGGAGGCTATCTGGATAACTTCGCTGTACCGCCATTCACGACGAGAGAGAGCCGGCATGAGCCAGAAACTGAAAGTGGAGCGCAAGGGCCATGTGCTCTGCATCGGGCTGAACCGCCCGGAGAAGTACAACGCCATGGACGTGGAGCTGTACCTGGCGCTGGCCGAGGCCTACGGCGAACTGCAGCGCGACGACGAACTGCGCTGCGGCCTGCTCTATGGCGAGGGCCAGCACTTCTGCGCAGGCCTGGAGCTGGACAAGTGGGGCCCGCAGTTCGCCAGCGGCCGCTTCCCCGACCTTCCCCCTGGCGCCTGCGACCCCTTCGGCCTCGACCCGGCGCGGCGGGTGGCCAAGCCGATCGTGGTCGCCGCCCGCGGCGTCTGCTTCACCGCCGCCCTGGAGCTGATGCTGGCCGCCGACGTGCGCGTCGCCGCGGAAGGTGCGCGCTTCGGCCAGATCGAGGTCAAGCGTGGCATCTATGCCGTGGGCGGCGCGACCATCCGCTTCGTGCAGAACATCGGCTGGGGCAACACGATGCGCTACCTGCTCACCGGCGACGAGTTCGACGCCCGGGAAGCCCACCGCATGGGCCTGGTGCAAGAGGTCACGGCCCCTGGCGAAGAATTCGCCGCGGCCCTGGCCATCGCCGAACGCATCGCCCGCCAGGCCCCGCTGGGCGTGCGCGCCACCCTGGCCAGCGCGCGCCTGGCCCTGGCCGAAGGCGAGGCGGAAGCCGCCCGCCGCCTGCTGCCGGACCTGCAGCCGCTGATGGGCAGCGAGGACGTCAAGGAAGGCGTGGCCTCCTTCCTGGAGCGCCGCGAGGCGAACTTCGTCGGCCGCTGAAACGACGACGGGAACATCGAGTCCCAGGGGTGCCTTCCGTGCGACTACAGGAGGCGTAACAGTATCAACCAGCCTGAAACGAGAAGGAGGCGGGCCCATACCCGCCTACTCTCTCAACCGTCGTACGCAAGGTTCCCCGCCTGCGGATCACCGGGCTCACCCACGCGGCGAGCATGGGTGAAGCCAAACATTCGATCCAGCACCCCTTGTGGTCGAGCAGTTCCAAGGCCACAGCAGGCGAGGGTAAGCACCTCATCTGGCGGCGACGATCCCGGCCAGCGTTTCCTCCAGCAGCCTCCGATCCGCCAGCCGCTTGGCGTCGGTGCGCTGGGCCAGGTTGTGCAGCTTGCGCCGCACGGCCGGCAGATCGGCGGCATGCGCAAGCCCGATCAGGTCGAAGTCCGGCTTCTGGTCCTCGATGGAGCGCAGGAATGCACATGACGGCTCGTCCAGCCAACCGGCCACGCGCGTCAGCAGGCGCTCGTGGATGTCCAGCAAGGCTTTGGCCTCGACAGGCTCGGCCGTCATGCCCCTGAAGTGCGCGTCGAAGGTCGCCGAGAAGTCCGCGGGCACCCGAGGCGCCAGCATCTCCCAGGCAGGTTTGGGGCTACAGGTCAGGTAGACGAGAAAAGTCCGCCAGAGCAATTGGTCCGCTCGTTCATCTTCCAGCAACAGGCCGACATCGAAAAGATCACGAGGATGCTGCCTCGACAACGCGGCAGCCAGCTTGCCGGCATAAAGGTCTGCAAAGTCCAGGACCTGCGCCGAGGCGAAGCCGAATGCCTCCTCGACACTCGGGCGCACCACCATTTTCCGCGGCGGATGCACCGTGCCACGCATGACCGGGGTCGTCTCGATCTGCACACGCGCCCGGCCGCGACTGGCCACCAGCCGCGTAACGCCGGCGCCCTCTCCTGCCGCCTCCTGCACCTGCAGGCGCAAGGGATGGGCACGCAGCCTATCGGCCAGTCGCCCGAGCGCTTGCGCGATCAGCCTTGCATCTTCGCTGTAGTCATGTACCGGTAACCAGGCCAGATCGATGTCCACCGACAAGCGCGGCAGGTCGTGCTCGAACAGGTTGATGGCCGTACCGCCCTTGAGCGCAAAGCATGGCTCCCGCTCCAGCAGCGGCAGGATCTCGACCAGGAGCCGCACGCGGTCGGTATAGCGCCGGTCCCAACACTCAAGCCAAGTGTTCATCGAGGTCTTCCGGCAAGGTGATCTGGTAGGTCGGATGCAATCGCCCGCCGGGCACCAGCGCACGCTTTCCCCGCCCCAGGTCCACACCATCCAGCGATACGCGCGACAACCACGCGTGTCGATGGCGCTCGGCCAACGCCAGGAACACCCGTTTGGCCTTGATGCTGCGGCAATGGCGCAACAGCAGGCCGACCCGCTGCGGCCGCAGGGTAGTCATGGCCTGCATCAGCGCATCGGCCTCGTAGACCAACGCTGCATCCATGACGCCATCGCACAGTTCCAGCATGGCCCGCTCCGGCGTGGAGCAGACCAGGGCATCGGCGCCCGGCGCGGCCCGGTACCAGGTCAGCCCTTGCTCGGACAGCGTCTTCTCGGGCACCGCAGCGGTGAACGACAAGGGCGACAGATCGAAGGCTCCCCTGCCCAGGAACTCGAAACGCTGCGCCAATGGCAGCTTGTCGAGCCAGCCCGGTGGCCGTTCCGGCCCATATAGCGTGATGGTTCCGGCATCCCCCAGGCGCAGGTAGTGCTCATGCCCCAGCAGGCTCAGCGCAAAACGGCCGCCGACATGCAACGGCATGCCTTCCCCAAGCTGCATGCTGCGAACCACGCCCTCCCATTGCAGTCGGCCGCCCTTGCGCATGTACACGCCGCGGGCAGGCGACACCAGCCAGCCGCTGCTCACATAGCGCGCAACGAGGCTATTGGAATAGCCGTGGGCCCGCAGCCAGCGACTCGAGATCAGCCGTGTGTCACTTAGTTCGGTCAGCAGCAGGTTCAGCTTTCCTGATTTTTGATCACTTAAAGTGTTCAAAATGCAGTTTTTATAAACCTTCCAAGATCGAAGCGGTTTAACAAAAGGCAAAAAAGATCACTGATATTGATCTTTTCATTGAAACGGTAAACCCAACGCTGCCCAACTGCAACCGATGCCCAGGAGAACACCGTGCCATCGACTTTACGCGGGCCAGGGCCAGAGAAAGAGCGGCTGGCCCTGATGCCGACAGCCAGGGTTCGCGGTGCTCGTTGAGACGATAATCGTAAAGGAGGATGACGGTTAGTAACGGCTTCTGCCGTCAGGGGCCAGGGGCCTGCCGATGCAAGGAAAGCTGTATCCAGCCATGCTTTCCAAGAAGACTTTACCGTCGAGAGGGGGGAGTGTACGGGAGGATCCCGAATGACCGCGCCAACCACCAGCCCGTTCCGCTGGCAGGTGGCGGCCACCGACAGCCGCCGCAACATATCTCCCTATGGATCAATATGTCACGGCAGGCTTTCAAGCATGAGTGATAGCCCGAAGGGAGGCTAACTCACTCCCACTCGATGGTCGCCGGCGGCTTGCTCGACACGTCGTAGGTGACGCGGGAGATGCCTTCGATCTCGTTGATGATGCGGTTGCTGACCTTCTCCAGCAGCTCGTAGGGCAGGTGCGCCCAGCGGGCGGTCATGAAGTCAATGGTCTCCACCGCGCGCAGGGCCACAACCCAGGCGTAGCGGCGGCCGTCGCCGACCACGCCGACGGATTTCACCGGCTGGAACACCACGAAGGCCTGGCTGGTCTTGTGGTACCAGTCGAAGTTGCGCAGCTCTTCGATGAAGATGTGGTCGGCGCGGCGCAGCAGGTCGGCGTATTCCTTCTTCACTTCGCCGAGGATGCGCACGCCCAGGCCCGGGCCGGGGAACGGGTGGCGGTAGACCATGTCGTAGGGCAGGCCCAGCTCCAGGCCGATCTTGCGCACTTCGTCCTTGAACAGCTCGCGCAGCGGCTCGACCAGTTCGAACTGCATGTCTTCGGGCAGGCCGCCGACGTTGTGGTGCGACTTGATCACGTGGGCCTTGCCGGTCTTGGCGCCGGCCGACTCGATCACGTCGGGGTAGATGGTGCCCTGGGCGAGGAACTTCACGTCCTGCAGCTTGGTGGCTTCCTCGTCGAAGACCTCGATGAAGGTGCGGCCGATGATCTTGCGCTTCTCTTCCGGGTCGGCGACGCCGGCCAGGCGGCCGAGGAACTTGTCTTCGGCGTTGGCGCGGATCACCTTGACGCCCATGTTCTCGGCGAACATGGCCATCACCTGGTCGCCCTCGTGCAGGCGCAGCAGGCCGTTGTCGACGAACACGCAGGTCAGCTGGTCGCCGATGGCCTTGTGCAGCAGGGCCGCGACCACCGAGGAATCGACGCCGCCGGACAGGCCCAGCAGCACCTTGGCGTTGCCCACCTGGGCGCGCACGGTGGCGATGGCGTCGTTGACGATGTTCGACGGCGTCCACAGGGCCGCGCAGCCGCAGATGTCCAGCACGAAGCGCGAGAGGATGCGGCCGCCCTGCTTGGTGTGGGTCACTTCCGGGTGGAACTGCACGCCGTAGTAGCCGCGGGCGTCGTCGGCCATGGCGGCGATCGGGCAGCTCGGGGTGCTGGCGAGGATATGGAAGCCCTCGGGAATGTCGGTGACCTTGTCGCCGTGGCTCATCCACACGTCGAGGCCGAGCACGCCATCTTCATCCACGTGGTCCTCGATGCCGTCCAGCAGGCGCGCCTTGCCGACCACGTCGACGCGGGCGTAGCCGAACTCGCGCAGGTCCGAACCCTGCACCTTGCCGCCCAGCTGCTCGGCCATGGTCTGCATGCCGTAGCAGATGCCGAACAGCGGCACGTTCAGGTCGAACACCGCCTTGGGCGCGCGCGGGCTGTCCAGCTCGTGCACCGACTCCGGGCCGCCGGCCAGGATGATGCCGCGCGGGGCGAAGGCGCGGATGTCGTCGTCGCTCATGTCGAACGGGTGGATTTCGCAGTACACGCCGATCTCGCGCACGCGGCGGGCGATCAGTTGGGTGTACTGGGAGCCGAAGTCGAGGATCAGGATCCGGTGAGCGTGAATGTCTTGGGACATGGGGGCCTCTGCGAGGCAGCTGCAAGCCGCAAGCCGCAAGCTGCAAGTAAAAAGGAGCAAGGCGGCAGCCACATCGCTCTAGCTTGTAGCTTGCCGCCTGTAGCTTGTAGCGTGGGCTTCAGCCCACCCTATAGTTCGGCGCTTCCTTGGTGATCTGCACGTCGTGCACGTGGGACTCGGCCATGCCGGCGCCGGTGATGCGCACGAACTGCGGCCGGGTGCGCATGTCCTGGATGTCGGCGCTGCCGGTGTAACCCATGGCGGCGCGCAGGCCACCCATCAACTGGTGGACGATGGCGGTCAGCTGGCCCTTGTAGGGGACGCGGCCTTCGATGCCCTCGGGGACCAGCTTCTCGGCGCCGGCGGAGGCGTCCTGGAAGTAGCGGTCGGAGGAACCGGTGGCGCCGGCCATGGCGCCCAGGGAGCCCATGCCGCGGTAGGACTTGTAGGAGCGGCCCTGGAACAGCTCGATCTCGCCCGGGGCCTCTTCGGTGCCGGCGAACATGGAGCCCATCATCACGCAGTAGGCGCCAGCCACCATGGCCTTGGCCAGGTCGCCGGAGAAGCGGATGCCGCCGTCGGCGATCAGCGGGACGCCGGTGCCTTCGAGGGCGGCGGCGACGTTGGCGATGGCCGAGATCTGCGGTACGCCGACACCGGCGACGATGCGGGTGGTGCAGATGGAGCCCGGGCCGATGCCGACCTTGACCGCGTCGGCGCCGGCGTCGGCCAGGGCCTTGGCGGCTTCGCCGGTGGCGATGTTGCCGCCGATCACCTGGACCTGCGGGAAGGTTTCCTTCACCCAGCGCACGCGGTCGATCACACCCTTGGAGTGACCGTGGGCGGTGTCCACCACCACTACGTCGACGCCGGCGGCGACCAGCGCGGCGACGCGCTCGGCGGTATCGGCACCGGTGCCGACGGCGGCGCCGACGCGCAGGCGGCCCTGCTCGTCCTTGGACGCCAGCGGGTAGGTCTTGGCCTTCTCGATGTCACGGAAGGTGACCAGGCCGGTGAGGCGGAAATGCTCGTCGACCACCAGCATCTTCTCGATGCGGTTCTCGTACAGCTTGGCCTTGATCTCTTCCAGGGCGGTGCCTTCGCGGGCGGTGATCAGCTTGTCCTTGGGCGTCATGATCGCCGCCACGCTGTCGCCGACGTTCGGCTTCACGCGCAGGTCGCGGCCGGTGACGATGCCCACCAGCTCGCCCTCTTCCACCACCGGGAAGCCGGAGAAGCCGTACTCGCGGGCGATCTGCAGCAGCTCGATGATCTTGGTCGAGGGGGTCACGGTGACCGGGTCGCGAACGATGGCGGTCTCGTGCTTCTTGACCTTGCGCACTTCGGCAGCCTGCTGCTCGATGCCCATGTTCTTGTGGATGATGCCGATACCGCCTTCCTGCGCCATGGCGATGGCCAGGCGGGATTCGGTCACGGTATCCATGGCGGCGGACACCAGCGGGATGTTCAGTTCGATGCCCCGGGTCAGGCGAGTCTTCAGACTCACGTCCTTGGGCAGGACCTCGGAGTAACCGGGGATGAGGAGGACGTCGTCGAACGTCAGGGCTTCTTGGCTGATGCGCAGCATGGCGAGGGCTCCCACACGGGAAAATGGAAGCGCGGCATTATACCCCAGCTTCACGCTCCGGCTCAACGCGCCCGACCGCTGGATTCGCGGGTTTCGCGCTGGCCCTCGGCAAGGCCCCGGGCTTATCATCCAGCGCCATGTTCAACGACCCTTTCCAACGGCTGGGCCTCGACCGCGAGGTGCTGACCGTCAGCCAGCTCAACCAGCGCGCCCGCCAGCTCCTGGAGGACGTGTTCCCGCAGGTGTGGGTGGAAGGCGAGATCTCCAACCTCGCCCGCCCCGCCTCCGGGCACATCTATTTCACCCTCAAGGACGGCAACGCCCAGGTGCGCTGCGCGCTGTTCCGCCAGCACGCCCTGCGGGTGCGCCAGGCCCTGCGCGACGGCCTGGCGGTCAAGGTGCGCGGCAAGGTCTCGCTGTTCGAGGGCCGCGGCGACTACCAGTTGATCGCCGACGCGGTCGAGCCGGCCGGTGACGGCGCCCTGCGCCTGGCCTTCGAGGCGCTGAAGCAGAAACTCGCCGCCGAGGGCCTGTTCGCCGCCGAACGCAAGCGGCCGCTGCCGGCCCACCCGCAGCGCATCGGCATCGTCAGCTCGCCCACCGGCGCGGTGATCCGCGACATCATCAGCGTGTTCCGCCGCCGCGCGCCCCAGGTCCGGCTGACCCTGGTGCCCACCGCGGTGCAGGGCCGCGAGGCCACCGCGCAGATCGTCCGCGCCCTGCAGCTGGCAGACGCGCGCGGTTTCGACGCCATCATCCTGGCCCGCGGCGGCGGCTCGCTGGAAGACCTCTGGTGCTTCAACGAGGAAGCCGTGGCCCGCGCCATCGCCGCCTGCGCCACCCCGGTGGTGAGCGCCGTGGGCCACGAGACCGACGTGTCCATCAGCGATTTCGTCGCCGACGTCCGCGCCCCCACGCCCTCGGCCGCCGCAGAGCTGCTGGCGCCCCACGCCGGCGACCTGCAGCAGCGCCTGGACAGCCTGCGCCGGCGGCTGATCCTGCGCATCCAGGACCGCCTGACCCGCGAGCGCCTGCGCCTGGAAGGCAGCGCCCGGCGCCTGCGCCACCCCGGCGAGCGCCTGCGCCAGCAGGCCCAGCGCCTGGACGACCTGGACATGCGCCTGCGCCGCGCCTTCGAGCGCCAGCTGCAGGTGCGCCAGGAGCGCATCGGCCGCCTGCAGACGCGCCTGCAGGCGCAGCACCCGGGCCGCGCCCTGGCGCTGCTGCGGCAGAAGCTCGACAGCCTGGCCACGCGCCTGCCCCACGCCACCCGGGCGATCCTCCGCGAGCGCCGCCAGCGCCTCGACGGCCTGGCCCAGAGCCTGCACATCGTCAGCCCGCTGGCCACCCTCGGGCGCGGCTACAGCATCCTCCTCGACGAGCGCGGCCAGGCCATCCGCCGCGCCGCCCAGGCCCAGCCCGGCCAGCGCCTGACCGCGAAACTGGGCGAAGGCCAGCTGGAGGTGCGCGTGGAAGACAACCACCAGGCCCCGGTAACCCTCTCGCTGCTGGACTGACCGCCGTGACCGACCTGCTCGCCGCCATCCCCGAAGCGCCGGAACCGGATTGGGCCGCGGCCTTCCGCATGCCCATCGTCGAATGCGGCGAGCCCCTGGAGGCCCTCGGCACCAGCCAGGGCTTCCTGGTCTGGCCGGCCTACCACCGCCTGGGCGTCCCCAACGCCCCGGCCGAATGCCACGCCCGCGCCGGGGTGTTCGAGCGCCTGCTGCGGGCCGCGCGGCAACTGCCCGACGGCCTGCGCCTGGTGGTGCTGGACGCCTGGCGGCCGTTCGCGGTGCAGCAGCATCTTTATGACACCCTCTACGAAATCCTCCGCCAGCATGAACCGGACGCTGCGCCCGAGGAGCTGACGCGGCGCACCCGCGAGTTCGTCGCCCCGCCCAGCACCCGCGCCGAAGCGCCGAGCCCGCACCTGACCGGCGGCGCC
Source organism: Pseudomonas delhiensis (assembly GCF_900187975.1). Taxonomy (GTDB): domain Bacteria; phylum Pseudomonadota; class Gammaproteobacteria; order Pseudomonadales; family Pseudomonadaceae; genus Pseudomonas; species Pseudomonas delhiensis. The sequence goes on from NZ_FZPC01000001.1 coordinate 10,771, forward strand.
GTCGACATCACCCTGTGCGACCGCGACGGCCGCTGGCTGGACATGGGCAGCCTGTTCGACGAGGCCACCCCGCGTTCCTACACCCGCCATTACGAAGACGCGAGCGACGACCACGGCCGCGCCATCCGCGACCGCCGCCGGCTGCTGTTCAACGTGATGCGCGAGGCCGGCTTCAGCAACCTGTCCAGCGAATGGTGGCACTACGACTACGGCGACCAGCTGTGGGCCTGGCACCGCGGCGAGCAAGCGGCGCTCTACGGCCCGGCCCAGGTGCAGCCGCTGGAAGCGCTGTGGCGCCAGCAGTTGCACAGCCTCCCTGGCTCTTCGTAGGCGCGAGCCTGGCTAATCAGGGCGTAGGGCGCATAACGCCCCAGGCGTTATCCGCCGCCTGACCTCACGCCCAGGCGGCTCCACGTGCAAACCACGCACCTATCGCCATGCCAGACCGGGCGCCGGTCCTGCCGGCGGAATCGCGGACGGAGTCCTACGTCCGTGCCTCCTGGAACCGTAGGAGCAACTGTCTTCTGGGCTCCCTCGTTCGTGGGGGTGACTGGATCGAAATTCGCGCCTCCCATGTCGCCCCATTGTAGGAGCGGGCCCTGCCCGCGATTCGCGCGCAGGGCGCGCTCCTACAGGGGAATGGCATGGCTCGGGCAGCGAGCGGACTCTGTCCGCGATTTGGCGGATAACGCCGTAGGCGTTATCCGCCCTACGAACCACCATCCTCGCCATTCCCGCGAATGCGGGAACCCAATGGACATTGTTCCTACAGGCGCTGGCACACCGGATGAATCACCGCGAACGGTTATACGCCCCAGGTTCGCGCCATGTAGACTGCCGGCTTTACCGGATATACGGAAAGCCCATGTTCCGCGTCTTCTGCCTGCTGTTCGCCACCCTGCTCGCCCTGCCAGCCCATGCCGAGGGCTTCATCAGCCGTACCCTGAACAAGCCGGTGCCCGGCGGCGTCGCCGTGGTCCAGCTGGGCAGCGCGGGGCCGGCGCCGAGCGCCAGCTACCAGGGCAAGCCGGTGCTGGTGGTGCGCGAGGAAGGCCGCGACTGGATCGCCGTGGTCGGCATCCCGCTGAGCGTCAAGCCGGGTACGCAGCAGATCCAGGTGAAGCAGGCCGGCGCCAGCCGCAGCCTGGCCTTCCAGGTCGGCGCCAAGCACTACCGCGAACAGCGCATCACCCTGAAGAACACCCGCCAGGTCAACCCGCTGCCCGAGGACCTCAAGCGCATCAACCGCGAGCTGGCCGAACAGACCGCCGCCTACCGCAGCTTCAGCCCCGGCACGCCGAGCAACCTGGTGCTGGACAAGCCGGTGAACGGCCCGCTGTCCAGCCCCTTCGGCCTGCGCCGCTTCTTCAATGGCGAGGAGCGCAACCCGCATTCCGGGCTGGACTTCGCGGTGCCCGCCGGCACGCCGATCAAGGCCCCGGCGGCGGGCAAGGTGATCCTGATCGGCAACTACTTCTTCAACGGCAACACCGTGTTCGTCGACCATGGCCAGGGCTTCATCAGCATGTTCTGCCACATGTCGAAGATCGACGTGAAGCTCGGCGACCAGGTGCCGCGCGGCGGTGTAGTCGGCCGCGTGGGCGCCACCGGCCGGGCCACCGGGCCGCACATGCACTGGAACGTCAGCCTCAACGACGCCCGCGTCGACCCGGCGATATTCATCGGCGCCTTCAAGCCCTGAGGCTCATTCCGCGCGGGTGGAAACACGCTCCAGGCGGTAGAGCTCGCCGATCAGGCAAGGCTCGGGGATGCCGGTCGAGTCGTACGAGAGAATGCGGTCGAGCTTGGTTACCGCCCCCACCGTGCTGCTGATGTTCAGGCGGTTGCTGAACGACAGGTTGTCGCAGGGCGAGGAGAAGGCCACCAGGTAGCGCCGGCCGGGCGCCTGGCCGAGGACGATGTGGCCCTTGTCGAGGTATTCCCAGCCCTGGGTTTCCCACACCGGGATCGACTTCACCGCCTCGCCCTGCCGGTAGCCGAGACGTTCCAGGTGCTGGTCGAGGGGCAACTGGTCGTTGCGCACCCCGGACTGGCTGCAGGCGGCCAGCAGAACGGCAGCCGCCACCATGGCGGCGCTGCGGACAGTGCCCATGCTCACCTCCCGGCCACGCGGGTGGCCGCTGTTCGGGGCGGAATCGGCCCCGTTCCATTTTCCCACCCTGGGGAAAGGCCGGCACACGGCCGGCCAGACGGTCAGTTCATCTTCATCCCGGGCATGTCATGGCCCGACATATCGTGGCCGGACATGCCGTGGTCACCGCCCTCGGGTGCCTGCTTCTGCACCTCGACCTCCACCTTGAGGTCGCCGGCCTGCTGGAAGTGCAGGGTCAGCGGGAAGCGCTCGCCGTCGGCCAGCGGCTTCTTCAGGCCAAGCAGCATCAGGTGGTAGTGGCCGGGGGCGAAGGTGACGGTGCCGCCGGCGGGGATGTCCACGCCCTCGACCTTCTGCATCTTCATCATGCCGTCCTTCATCTGGTGCTCGTGGACCTCGGCGCTGGCCGCGCGCTCGGTGTCGGCGCCGAGCAGGCGGTCGGCCGCCTTGCCGTGGTTGTGCACGACGAAATAGGCCGCGCCGTTCTCCGAGTTGGCCGGCAGCAGCAGCGACCAGGGGTGCTCGACGTCGAGGTCGCCGGCCTTGTATTCGTGGGCCAGCAGCGGGGTGGAGAGGGACAGCATGGCCGCCAGGGCCAGGAGGGTCTTGCGCATGTTGGAACTCCTAACGATCTCATGGGCCGCCCGGCACAGCGCCGGGCGGCAAGGTCGAGGGCACCGGCAGCATAGCTGCTTCGCGCCCCCACTCAAGCCGGCGGGGCTCAGAAGCTGAAGTCCACCTTGGTCCAGAGCGTACGGCCCGGCTCGCGGATAGCCTGGGGATCGTCCGCCGGGTAGCCGAAGCCGGCGTTGCCGGCGAGGTTGAGGTGCTCGGCGTAGTCCTTGTCGAACAGGTTGTCGACGCCGGTGCTGACCTTGAAGTGCTTGTTCACGCGGTACGCGGCGTTGAGCGAGAAGACGCCGAAGCCGGCGCTCTCGTCGAAGTCCTTGCCGACCACGTTGCCCTGCCCCTCGGCCACCCGCCCCTGCTTCGCCACCAGGCGCCACAGCGCCCCGGCACTCCAGTCGCCCTGCTCGTAGGTCAGGCCCAGGCGGCTTTCCAGCGGCGGCATCTGCGGCAGCGCGCGGTCGTCCGTGGTGTTCTTGCCCCAGGCGTAGGCCAGGGTCGCATCGGTCTTCCAGTTCGGCGCCAGCTGGTAGGCCGCGCCCAGCTCACCGCCCATGATGCGTGCGTCGACGTTGGTCGCCTGGGACGTTGAACCCATCATGCCGCCGCTGCGGTAGGTGAAGAGGATGTAGTCGCGGATCTCGCCGACGTAGCCCGAAGCCCAGGCCTTGAGCTTCTCGCCCTCGTACTGGGCGCCGAAGTCGAGCTGGGTGGTCTTCTCCGGCTTGATGGCGTCGAAGGCATTGGCCGAGCCGGCCGGGCCCATGTTCGGGGAAAACAGCTCCCAGTAGTCGGGGAAGCGTTGCGCGTGGCCGAGGCCGGCGTAGAGCGTGGTGGGCGAGTCGGCCAGGTCGTGCTCGTAGCGCAGGAAGCCGCTGGGCAAGGTATCGGCGCGGGTGTCATCGGCGGTCGGGTTGGGCCGCGTCATCATCCCCGAGCCGAGGGTCTGCCGGTAGTCCTTGGCCGAAGCGCGGTCCAGGCGCGCGCCGCCGATCACCCGGTCGCGCTCGGCGGCGTACCAGGTCAGCTCGCCGAAGGCGCCGTAGTTGTGGAAGGCCGCATCCTTGTTCCACGGCACCTCGTCGTAGGCGCCGATGCCCATGGCGCTGCGCTGGCGGTGCTCGCTGCTCTGGGCGTCGACGCCGGAGATCAGCTTGAAGTCGTCCCAGCGCCAGGTGGCCGCCAGGCGCCCGCCGAGGGTGCGGCGATCGACGTTGGAGGCCATGGGCCCGGCCATCATGCCGGTGCCCGAGGGGTTGCGCAGGCTGTAGTTGTCCATCACGTGGTCGGCGTAGTTGTAGTAGACCTGCGCCTCCAGCTTGTCGAGCACGCCGCCGAGGTTGGACTTCTCGAAGCGCAGGCCCAGGCTCTCGCGCTTGAACTGCGAGCCATCCATGCCGCGCCCGGCGTAGCGCGCCTCGCCATCGCCCTTGCCGGCGGTCAGCTCGACCAGGGTGTCGGCGTCCGGCGTCCAGCCCAGGGCGACGTCGCCGTTCCACTTGTTCCAGCGCGAGGGCACGGTGTTGCCGCCGCCGTCCTCGTAGTCGTCGGACTGCGAGCGGTTGCCGGTGAAGCGCAGGTAGCCTTCGGGGCCACCGGCGGCGGCGTCCAGCACGCGGTCGAAGCGGCCGTTGGAGCCGGCCACCAGGCTGCCGTTTATCCGCGTGCCCAGCTCGCCGAAGCGCTCCGGATCGCGGTCGAAGCGGATGGTCCCGGCCGAGGCGCCAGGGCCCCAGATCACCGTTTCCGGGCCCTTGACCACGGTGAGCCGGTCGTAGGTCTCCGGGGATATATAGGAAGTGGGCGCGTCCATCCGCGCCGGGCAGGCGCCGAGCATCACGCCGCCGTTGGTGAGGATGTTCAAGCGCGAGCCGAACATGCCGCGCAGCACCGGGTCGCCATTGCTGCCGCCGTTGCGGATGGCGGAGAAGCCGGGGATGGTCTTCAGGTAATCGGCGCCGTCGCTGGCCGGGATCGGCTGGCGCGCCTGCTTCGGGTCGGTGACCACGGTCAGCGGCGAACTCTGCGCCACCGCGGTGATGACGCTGGGTTGCAGTTCGATGGCTTGATGGCCGGCGTGCGGGTCCTCGGCCTCGTCGGCGCGTACGGACGGGGTCAGGCCGACGATGCCGCCGAGGGCGGTGAGTGCGCAAAGGGTGCGCAGGCGTGCCGGGCGAACGCGCCCGCGCAGGAAGAGTCTGGACATGCGAAATTCCATGATCGATGACGATGTTCTTCTGGCCAGGCACGGCGGACGCGCGCGGAGGAAGGTTCCCCTGCGCGATGGCGCTTGCGCTGGCTACGGCGAAAGAAAGGTCAGGCGGTCAGGGACGGCGGCGCGCGCGAACGGGCGCCGGGGAAGATCGGCGAAGGCGGGATGGCTTGTTCGATGACGACCTGGGGCGCCGGGGCGGCCCCGGGCAGGTCGGCGGAGAGCGCCAGGCGCGGGGTTTGCAGCGCCGGGCTGTGGAGCAGCAGGCCACAGTAGCCGCACTTCTCCATGAAGTGGTCGGCGGAGAAGCCCTGCTGCGCGGCGCCGGCCCCGTGGTGGCCGTCGCGCATCTGGTCGGAGCAGGCCATGTCGCCCATGCCGGCCATGGCCGGCATGGGGTGGTCCATGGGCATGGACTGCGACAGCAGCGGGCCGAGGTGGATCATCAGCATGGCGAACAGCGCCAGCCAGATGCCCGTGCCTTGTCCTGTGCCTCGCCGTCTGCGACCTGTCACTGGAAGTCCCCGAATCGATTGGCGGCGTTTTACCCTGCCGGGCCGACGGGCGCAATTCGCCGATGGCTCAATGCTGTGCGGCATGGAGACGCATCAGGGAGTAAAGCAGAAAAACCGCCTCGCAATTCCTTGCGCAATAAAGCCTGAACAGAAGCAGAAAATCTCGCTTATCCATATAATCAAGCGACGACTACCAATTTTTCCACAATGCTTGCCATCCACCCCCAAAGCGCACTAGGGTGGGCGCTATGAAAACCGCACACACCCTCATCCTGCTTCGCCAACACGCCTGCCTGCGCCTGGTCAGCCCGCGACTGCGTGGCTGAATCCGTTTCCCGGCTTCACCTCTTCATCTTTCTACCGCGCAGGGCCGCCGCTGGCCCGGAAGAACAAGGATTCCGCCCATGACCATGCTCAAAGACCCGTCGAAGAAATACCGCCCCTTCACCCCGATCACCCTGCCCGACCGCACCTGGCCGGACAAGATCATCGACAAGGCGCCGATCTGGCTGAGCACCGACCTGCGCGACGGCAACCAGTCGCTGATCGAGCCGATGGACGCCGAGAAGAAGATGCGCTTCTTCAAGTGCCTGGTGCAGGTGGGCCTGAAGGAAATCGAGGTGGGCTTCCCGTCCGCCTCGCAGACCGACTTCGACTTCGTCCGCGAGCTGATCGAGGGTGGCCACATTCCCGACGACGTCACCATCCAGGTGCTGACCCAGGCCCGCGACGACCTCATCGAGCGCACCTTCGAGTCGCTGAAGGGCGCCAGGCGCGCCATCGTGCACTACTACAACGCCTGCGCGCCGAGCTTCCGCAAGATCGTCTTCAACCAGGACAAGGAAGGCGTCAAGCAGATCGCCATCGCCGCCGGCAAGACCATCAAGCGCCTGGCCGCCGCCGCGCCCGAGACCCAGTGGGGCTTCGAGTACTCGCCGGAAGTCTTCAGCTCCACCGAGACCGACTTCGCCGTCGAGGTGTGCAACGCGGTGATCGAGGTGTTCCAGCCGACCCCGGCCAACCGCCTGATCCTCAACCTGCCGGCCACCATCGAGTGCGCCACGCCGAACAACTACGCCGACCAGATCGAGTGGTTCGGCCGTCACATCGACAAGCGCGACAGCGTCATCATCAGCCTGCACACCCACAACGACCGCGGCACCGGCGTGGCCGCCTCGGAGCTGGCGCTGATGGCCGGCGCCGACCGCGTGGAAGGCTGCCTGTTCGGCAACGGCGAGCGCACCGGCAACCTCTGCCTGGTGACCATGGCGCTGAACATGTACACCCAGGGCGTCAACCCGGGGCTGGACTTCTCCGACATCGACGCCGTGCGCAAGGTGGTGGAAGAGTGCAACCAGATCCCGGTGCACCCGCGCCACCCGTACGTCGGCGACCTGGTCCACACCGCCTTCTCCGGCTCCCACCAGGACGCCATCCGCAAGGGCTTCGCCCAGCAGAAGGACGACGCCGTGTGGGAAGTGCCCTACCTGCCGATCGACCCGGCCGACATCGGCCGCAGCTACGAGGCGGTCATCCGCGTCAACAGCCAGTCGGGCAAGGGCGGCATCACCTTCCTGCTCGAGCAGGAGTACGGCATCAGCCTGCCGCGCCGCATGCAGATCGAGTTCAGCCAGGTGGTGCAGAACGAGACCGACCGTCTCGGCCTGGAAATGACCGCCGAGCAGATCTACGGCCTGCTGCAGAGCGAGTACCTGCAAGCGGTGTCGCCGTTCGCCCTGAAGAACTACCGTCTGCAGGAAGAGAACGGCATCTGCGCCATCGACATCGACGTGGTGCACAAGGGCGAGCAGCACCGCTGGCACGGCAAGGGCAAGGGCACCCTGGAAGCCCTGGTCGCCGCGCTGCCGGTGGCGGTCGAGATCATGGACTACAACGAGCACGCCATCGGCGCCGGCACCAACGCCCGCGCGGCGGCCTACATCGAGCTGCGCGTGGAAGGCGGCCGCTCGCTGCACGGCATCGGCATCGACGAGAACATCACCACCGCCAGCTTCCGCGCCCTGTTCAGCGCGCTGAACCGCGCCGTGACCCTGGGCCAGGCGAAAGCCGCCTGAGTTCGCCGGTGATGTGAAAAAGGGGCCTTCGGGCCCCTTTTTCGTGCCGAAGGCTACCAGCGCTCGGGAGGCAGGCGCCGGGTGTGGAAGATGCGCAGGATCTGCAATCGTCCGCCGCGAACGCGATAGGGGATCAGGTAGGGGTGGCCGGGCATGGGCCATTCGCGGGTACCGGGCACCCGGCCCTCGCGCCCTATCGCAGGATGGAGAGCCAGTTGTTCGATGTCGTCGAACACCGCAGCGACGAAGTCACGTGCGGCGGCCGGATTGTGCTGAGCGAGATGGGCGGCTTCGTCGTCGAGGTTCTGCAGCGCTTTGCGCAGCCACTCAACCTGCATTGCGCGTCCACTTGTTCAGGACCGCTTCGACTTCTGCCTCACTGGCGAAGTCGCCGGCATCGGCTTCTACGATGGCCTGCTGGATTTCGCCGATCTGCCAGGCCTCCCGGGCAAGGTATTCGTCCAGTGCCTGGGCGGCAAGGAAGTTCTTGCTGCGGCCGGTCGCCTGGGCAAGCCTAGCGAGGGTATCGGACTGATCATCCGACAGGCGCAGGGACATTACGGGCATGGAACACCTCGGCTGTAGTGTGTATCACTGCAACATACTACAACACACTACAGGTCATGCGCGGTACCGATCGCCCGGAAGTGCCCAACGGGCCAGCCAGGGGAATGCTATTCGTCGTCGCCGCTGGCGCTCAGCGCGCCCAGGCAGCGCAGGCGGTGCTCGCTGCCCTCGGACTGCAGCGTCCAGCTGTCGTCGCTGGCCTCGTACTGCGCTTCCATCACCTCGTTGTAGGTGAACTGCCAGCGCCGCTTGTCGCGGCCGTCGACCGCTTCCACGCGCAGCACCACGTCTTCGCTGGCGAAGGCCTGGCCGGCTTCGGCGGCGATCTCGGCGCGGTCCAGCAGGTCCTCGTCGAGGCTGAATTCCCAGGCGTGCAGGCCGTCCAGTTCGAGCATGTCGGTCAGTTCGAGCTGGTCCAGCAGGTAGAGGGTTTCGTCGGACATCTTGGTATTCCCGGTGAGACAGGCCGCCATCATAGAGCAAAGCGCCACCGGCGGCCCTCCCCCGCCTAGTCGGCCAGTGCCGCCAGCACGCCGCGCAGGCGTTCCACCGTGGCCGCCGAGCAAGGCTGCATGGGCTCGCGCAGTTCGTCGGCGATCAGCCCCTGCAAGGCCAGGGCGGCCTTCACGGGCGCCGGGTTGGGCTCGGCGAAGGCGGCCTGCATCCACGGCAGCAGGCGCTGGAAGGTCGCCCGCGCCCCGGCCAGGTCGCCCACCTCCGCCTGGCGCTGCATCCGCACGTAGAGGTCGGCGCGCACGTGGGCGGAGGCGGAGATGGCCCCGGCGCCACCCAGGCACAGGTTGGCGAAGATCTGCAGGTCCTCGCCGGCCAGCACCTCGACGTTGCCGTCGGCGATTAGCGCCAGGGTGCTCTCGAGGTCGCCGCCACAATCCTTGACCGCCGCGATGCGCGGGTGGCGGACGATGCGCCGCAGGGTCTCGCGCTCGATGCGCACGCCGGTGCGGTAGGGAATGTCGTAGAGCACCAGCGGCACGCTGGCGGCGTCGGCGACCGCCTGGAAGAACGCTTCCAGGCCCTGCTGCGACGGGCGGATGTAGTAAGGCGACGGCACCAGCAGGCCGGCCACGGGGCGGCGCTGGACGTCCTGCTGGAAGGCCAGCAGCTCGCGCAGGTTGTTGCCGGCCAGGCCCATGATCACCTGCTGCGGCGGCACCCACTGGAGCACGGCGTCGAGCACCGCCAGCTGCTCCTCATGGCTGAGCGCGGCGGCCTCGCCGGTGGTGCCGCAGACCGCGAAGCCGGCGACGCCGTCCTCCAGCAGCCGGCCCACCAGGCCTTGCAGGGCGGCGAAGTCGATTTCCCCGGCACGGAAGGGCGTGGCCAGGGCCACCCAGATCCCACGAAACGTAGACATGCGAAAACTCCTTGTGGCTGACCGTCTGGTCGCCGTCAGGGAGGGTGCGGGATGCAAGCGGGGGGAGATCGACCTGGCGCCTGGTTGTCCTGTCAGCCCATCTGACGGGACAGCGCGCCCCGGTCAAATGAGCGACTGTTTCTTGGATTTCTTGGCAACGGCGACGCACGCGCAGGCCGGGGCGAAGGAGCCCGGGAGCGGCAGCGAGTGGTCGAAGTTGGCGAACATGGGAAGTCCGTTGCGCGAATCAGACACCGAATATGCTCAACGTCGGACTTGGCTGTCAACAGTCTCCTAGGGTCTATGCTGGTTCAACCACACCGCAGTATGGAGAAGTGACAGGTGAACTCTCGCGAACTGGGCCACTCCGGGCTGGCCATTGCGCCGCTGGTGTTCGGCGGCAACGTCTTCGGCTGGAGCGCCGACGAGGCGACCTCCTTCCGCCTGCTCGACGCCCTGCTGGACGCCGGGCTGAACTGCATCGACACCGCCGACGTGTACTCGCGCTGGGTGCCCGGGCACAAGGGCGGCGAATCCGAGGCCATCATCGGCAAGTGGATGAAGCAGCGCGGCAACCGCGGCAGGGTGATCATCGCCACCAAGGTCGGCATGGACATGGGCAACGGCCACAAGGGCCTTTCCGCGGCCTACATCGAACAGGCCGTGGAGCGCTCGCTGCAGCGCCTGCAAACCGACTACATCGACCTCTACCAGTCCCACTGCGACGACACCCACACCTCCCTGGAGGAAACCCTGGGCGCCTACGCCGAACTGGTGGCGAAGGGCAAGGTGCGCGTCATAGGCGCCTCCAACTACGACGGCCGGCGCCTGCGCGAGGCCCGCGAGGTGGCCGAGCGCCTGCACCTGCCCAGCTACCAGAGCCTGCAGCCGAACTACAACCTCTACGACCGCGCCGACTACGAGACGCGCCTGGAACCGACGGTGCGCGAGCTGGGCATCGGCGTCATCCCCTACTACGGCCTGGCCGGCGGCTTCCTCAGCGGCAAGTACCGCAGCGAGGCCGACCTGGACAAGAGCCCGGCGCGGGCGGACAAGGTCAAGGGCTACCTGAACGAGCGCGGCGTGACCATCCTGGTAGCCCTGGACGAGGTGGCCGAGGAATACGACGCCACCCCGGCCCAGGTGGCCCTGGCCTGGCTGATCGCCCGCCCCGGCATCACCGCGCCCATCGCCAGCGCCTCCAGCCTGGAGCAGTTGCCGGACCTGGTCGCGGCGACGCGGCTGCAGCTGAGCCAGGAGGACATCCACCGGCTGGATGCGGCGAGCGCCTACTGAGGGCGCCCGCCGGGATGGCTGCGGAGGCTTGCCGCGGCCGCCCATGGGCCCTTACTCTCTGCTGCGCGGGTCCCCGACAAGAAGAAAAACGGAGCAGAGAATGCTGTCCACGCCGCAACGCCTCTGGCAGGTGCTCAAGCCCAACCCACAGCGCGAGGAATCCCCCACGGCAGAGGCCTCCGGAATCGCGCCGCCGGACGACCGCGGCCTGTTCGTCATCGGCGCGGCGCGCAGCGGCACCACCGTCTTCCAGAACGCCCTGAACAGCTCGCCGGACATCTTCCTCCTCGGCGAACCGGCGCTGCAGGACGACCCGGGCACCCCGGACTTCGCCGCGCGCTACAACGCCATGCACAGGTCCTGGGGCAACCAGGAGAACAAGAGCAGCTTCTGCCCGCCGCTGTTCGGGCAGGACGCCCCCTGGCAGCACTACCTGGCCCGCCTCGCCCGGCACTACCGCTACGTCGGCAGCAAGATCGTGGTCAACCCCCACGAGGCCGCGCGCACCTGCCAGCAGCTGTTCGAGTTCCATTGCCGGCACTTCTACCGCTCGCACTACGTCTTCACCTTCCGCAACCCCATCGACGTGCTCATGTCGACCCGCGGCCTGGCCGAGCTGAACGGCGACGAGGCGGCCGGCCACGACACGGTGCTCAAGAGCTTCCTGCAGGTGATGGCGCTGTACATCCGCTTCCTGCGTAACCTGCCCTTGGTCCGGGCGGTGTTCCACGAGGACCTCGGCGAGGCGGTGCTGCGCGACACCGGCGCCTGGCTGGGCGTCGACCTGGGCGAGGCCGCCGGCTACTACGACAACGCCCGCGTCCGGCGCTACAGCCTGGACCAGGTGCCGGAGCACGCCCGGGCCCTGGCGGAGGAAGTGATCGCCGCCTACGAGGAATTGCGCGGGCAGGTCGCCGGCGGCATGCGCCTGGTGCAACTGGAGCAGAATTCCAACCATATCGATCCGGCGCACTTCACCCCGCTGGGCAACCTGCACCGGCGTATCGCGGGGTTGCTGGCGGCGTCCTGACAGTCCAGCGCGGCCGGAGGTTAAGGCGCGATTCGCGGATAAGATCCGCTCCTACGCCATGCCATCCCCTGGCGTTATCCGCCATTGGCCCCGGTATCGGTGTTCCGGCCGGCGGCGGATAACCGCGAACGGTTATTCGCCCTACCCCGCGCCATTCCACCCGTAGGGCGCATAACGCCTACGGCGTTATCCGCCGTCGTCCCCGGCACCGGTGTTCCGGCCGGCGGCGGATAACCGCGAACGGTTATTCGCCCTACCCCTGCGCCATTCCGCCCGTAGGGCGCATAACGCCTACGGCGTTATCCGCCGTTGGTCCCAGGGCGCTCTGGTCGGCTGCGGATATATTCGCCCTGCGCTGCCCGCGCCTACAGGCGTCCCATCCAGGGCTCGATGACGAAGCGGTCGGCGTCGAGGTAGGCCGGGAAGCGCTCGCGGTAGGCGGCCAGCGCCTGGGCAGAGAGGCTGGCGTGGAACACGCCGTCGCCGTTGGCCGCTTCCAGCAGCGCTTCGCCCTGGAAGTCCAGCACCTGGCTGTCGCCGGCATAGGCGTGGCCCTTGCCGTCCTCGCCGACGCGGTTCACCGCCGCCACGTAGCACAGGTTCTCGATGGCCCGGGCCGGCAGCAGGCGGTTCCAGTGCAGGCGCCGGGCGGCCGGCCAGTTGGCGGTGTAGAGCAGCAGGTCGGTGTCCTGGGCATCGCGGCTCCAGGCCGGGAAGCGCAGGTCGTAGCAGACCAGCGGACGCACCCGCCAGCCCTTCCATTCCAGTAGCACCTGGCGCTCGCCCGGGGTGTAGTGCTTGTGCTCGCCGGCCATGCGGAACAGGTGGCGCTTGTCGTAGTGGAGGATTTCGCCGTCCGGGCGAGCCCAGAGCAGGCGGTTGCGATGGCTGCCGTCGGCGGTGCGGATGATGACGCTGCCGGTCACCACCGCGTCCAGGCGCGCGGCCTGGTGGCGCAGCCAGGCGTAGGTCTCGCCCTCCTCCGCCTCGGCCAGGGCCTCGGAGTCCATGGAGAAGCCGGTGGTGAACATCTCCGGGAGGATGACGATGTCGGCGCCGCGGGCCTGCTCCAGCAGCGCGTCGAAGTGCGCGCGGTTGGCCGGCGCGTCGTGCCAGGCCAGGGTGGTCTGCACCAGGGCCAGCTTGAGGTCGGGTAGTTGGCTCAGATCGCGCATAGCTTGTCCGCCGCCTGGCGCAGCGTCTCCTCTTTCTTGGCGAAGCAGAAGCGCACCAGGCGCATGTCCGCCGGGGCCTGCTGGTAGAACACCGACACCGGGATGGCCGCCACGCCGTGCTCGCGGGTCAGCCACTCGGCCATGGCGACGTCGTCGAGGTCCGGGCGGATCGCCGAGTAGTCGACCACCTGGAAGTAGGTACCGGCGGCGCGCTGGAAGCTGAAGCGCGAGCGCCCCAGCAGGTCGCAGAACAGGTCGCGCTTGGCCTGGTAGAAGCCCGGCAGCTCGCGCAGGTGCTCCGGGTGCGCGGCCATGAAGTCGGCCAGCGCCCACTGCAGCGGGGTGACGCCGCAGAAGTTCACGTACTGGTGGATCTTGCGCATTTCCGCCGACAGCGCCGGCGGCGCCACCACGTAGCCGGTCTTCCAGCCGGTGACGTGGTAGGTCTTGCCGAAGGAGCTGACCACGAAGGCGCGGGCGTAGAGTTCGTCGTGGGCCAGCACGCTGGCGTGCTGCACGCCGTCGTAGATCAGGTGCTCGTAGACCTCGTCGCTGATGACGTAGATCTCGCGCTCGCGGATCAGCGCCGCCAGGCGGTCCAGGTCGGCGCGGTCGATCAGCGCGCCACTGGGGTTGTGCGGGCTGTTGAGGAAAATCAGGCGGGTACGCGGGGTGATGGCGTCGGCCAGGCGCTGCCAGTCGATGCGGAAGTCCGGCAGGCTCAGGGCGACGTGGACGCAGCGGCCGCCGGCCAGCTCCACCGAGGGTTCGTAGCTGTCGTAGCAGGGATCGAGGACGATGGCCTCGTCGCCCGGGCGGATCAGCGCCTGCACGGCGCAGAAGATCGCCTCGGTGGCGCCGGGGGTGATGGTCACCTCGGCGTCGGCGCTGACGTTGCGCCCGTAGAAGGCCGCGACCTTGGCCGCCACCTCCTCGCGCAGCGCCGGCAGGCCGGTCATCGGGCAGTACTGGTTGTGCCCGGCCATGACGTGGCGGGCCACGGCCTCACGCAGGGCGACGGGGCCGTCGAAGTCGGGGAACCCCTGGGACAGGTTGAGCGCGCCGCATTCGGCGGCGAGCTGCGACATGCGGGTGAAGATGGTGGTGCCGACGTTGGGCAGTTTGCTGGTGATCATGGCTACAGGCGACAGGCTTCAGGCTGCGGGGAGGTGCAACCAAGCTTATAGCCTGCAGCCCGCGGCCTGAAGCCTGCCGCTAGCGTTTTTTGTCCTTCTTCTTCTTCTCGGCCTTCTTGTGGTGCGACATCAGCCGGCGCTTCTTGTTGACCTGGCGCTCGGTGAGCTGGGTCTTCTTGCCCTCGAAGGGGTTGTCGCCGCCCTTGTACTCGATGCGGATCGGCGTGCCGACCAGCTTGAGCACGCGCCTGTAGGTCTTCTCCAGGTAGCGGGTATAGGCCTTGGGCACCGCCTCGGTCTGGTTGCCGTGGACCACGATCAGCGGCGGGTTGGCGCCCCCCAGGTGGGCGTAGCGCAGCTTGATGCGGCGGCCGTTGACCATCGGCGGCTGGTGCGTCTGCACCGCGTCCTCGAGGATCTGCGTCAGCTTGCTGGTCGGCCAGCGGGTCACGGCGGAGCGGAACGACTCCTGCACCGACTTGTACAGGTGGCCGACGCCGGTGCCGTGCAGCGCCGAGATGAAGTGGATGTCGGCGAAGTCGACGAACAGCAGGCGGCGCTCCAGCTCGGTCTTCACGTAGTCGCGCTCGGCGGACTCCATGCCGTCCCACTTGTTCAGCGCGATGACCAGCGCACGGCCGGTCTCCAGCACGAAGCCGAGCAGGTTGAGGTCGTGCTCGACCACGCCTTCGCGGGCGTCCATCACGAAGATCACCACGTTGGCGTCCTGGATGGCCTGCAGGGTCTTCACCACCGAGAACTTCTCCACCGCCTCGAAGATCTTGCCGCGGCGGCGCACGCCGGCGGTGTCGATCAGGGTGTACTTCTCTTCGTTGCGCTCGAAGGGGATGTAGATGCTGTCGCGGGTGGTGCCGGCCTGGTCGTAGACGATCACCCGCTCCTCGCCGAGCATGCGGTTGACCAGGGTCGACTTGCCGACGTTGGGGCGGCCGATGATGGCGATCTTGATGCCGTCCTTCTCGCTCGGGCCGGGGATGCGCTTGGCTTCCTCGCCCTCGGCGACCTCTTCCAGCTCGTCCGGCAGGTCGTTGTCTTCCGGCGCCTCGGGCTCGGGCTGGAACATCTCGCCCAGGGCCGTCTGCAGCATGTGGGTAATGCCACGGCCGTGGGCGGCGGCGATGGTCAGGGCGTCGCCCAGGCCCAGCGGGCTGAACTCGGCGCGGGCGATGTCCGGGTCGACGGTGTCGATCTTGTTGGCCACCAGGTAGCAGCGCTTGTTCCGCTTGCGCAGGTGTTCGGCGATCATTTCGTCGGCCGCGGTCAGGCCCGCGCGGGCGTCGACCATGAACAGCACCGCATCGGCTTCCTCGATCGCCTGCATCGACTGCTCGGCCATCTTGGCGTCGATGCCTTCCTCGTCACCGGTGATACCGCCGGTATCGATGACGATGAATTTCTTGCCCTGCCACTTGGCCTCGCCGTACTGGCGGTCGCGGGTCAGGCCGGCGTACTCGGCGACGATGGCGTCGCGCGTCTTGGTCAGGCGGTTGAACAGGGTGGACTTGCCGACGTTGGGGCGGCCCACCAGGGCGATTACGGGAACCATGCGGCTCTCCAGGAAATTTCAGGAATTCGTAAAAAACACGCCGGCCGCTGTCGTCATCCAACAGCGGCCGGCAGGTAGAACATAGCTTAGCGAATGGTGTAGGCGACCAGCTTGCCGCTGTTGCCGTACACGTACATCCACCGGTCGACCACCAGCGGGCGCACGCGCACGCCGTCGCCGTCGACCTTCTCGCGGCCGACGAAGCGGCCGTCCACCTGGCTCAGCAGGTGAATGTAGCCTTCCAGGTCGCCCACCACCACGTTGCTGGAGAACACCGCCGGGGCCGACAGCTGGCGGCGCGCCAGGGCGTCGTTGCTCCACAGCGAGGACGAGCTGCGCCCGTCCAGGGCTTCCACGGTGCCGCTGGCATCACTGACGTAGACGCTGCCGATGCCTTCGGCGACGCCGGCGTAGCTGGAGGCCTCGCGCTGCCAGATCACCCGGCCGCTGGCCAGGTCGAGGGCGGCGGCGCGGCCCTGGTAGCTGGCCACGTAGATCACGTTGTCGACCAGGGTCAGGCCGCCATCGATGTCCACCACGCGGTCCAGTTCGGAACGGCCCTGGGGCACGGCGACGCGGGTTTCCCAGATCGGCAGGCCACGCTGCACGTCCACCGCCACCACCTTGCCGCTGGCGAGGCCGGCGATGGCCATGCGCCCGGCGATGATGGGCGCGCCGGTGCCGCGCAGGGTCAGCACGGGCACGGTGTTCTCGTACACCCAGCGCTGGTTGCCGGTGCTGGCGTCGAGGGCGATCAGCTTGTCGTCCTGGGTCTGCACGATCACCACGTCGCCGTCGGTGACCGGCGCCGCCAGCACTTCGCTGGGCACCCGGGTACGCCACTTCTGCTCGCCGTTGGCGGCGTTCAGGGCGATGACGTCGCCCTTCAGGGTGCCGACCAGCACCAGGCCGCCACCGACGCCGACACCGCCGGAGACCGGCAGGTCGAGGTCCTGCTTCCAGATCACATCGCCGTTCTCGCGCTGCATGGCCATGACGCGGCCTTCGGCGGAAGCGGCATAGATGCTGGAGCCGTCCACGGCCGGCTGCAGCAGTTCGTAGAGGTCGCCCTGGCCGTCACCGACCGAGCGGCTCCACTGCTTGTCCAGGCGCACCTCTTCCTTGAAGTCGGTGAGTTCCGCCGGCGGCAGTTCCTTCTTGCTGTTGCTGCTGCAACCGACCGCGAGCAGGGTCAGCGCCAGCAGCGCCGCATGTTTCCAGCGCAGCATCTCAGGCACCTCCCTTGGCCAGGTCGTCGAGCTTCACCTGCAGGGCGCCGGCGGCGGCCTCCTCAGGCAGTGCGGCCTTGGCCTTCTCGTAGGCGCTGCGGGCGTCGTCGGTGCGCTTGAGCTGCACCAGCAGGTCGCCCTTGAGTTCCTCGCGGCTGGAGACGTAGGCCTTGTCGGCGTCGCCTTCCAGCAGCTTCAGGCCTTCCTCGGCCTTGCCCTGGGCGGCCAGGACACGGGCCAGGCGCTGGCGGGCCAGCTCGCCGAGGGTGGCGTCCACCGGCTTGTCGACCACCGCCTTCAGTTCACCGGCGGCATCGTCCAGCTTGCCGGCGTCCACCGCCACCTTGGCGACGAACAGGCGGCCGTACTGGGCGTAGTGGGTACCGCCGTATTCGCTGGTGAGCTTGTTGGCCAGCTCGGCGACGCGCGCGGTGTCCGGCTGGCCGGAGGGCGTCAGCGAGGCTTCGACCAGTTGCTGGTAGAGGATGGAGGCGTTCTGCGCCTGGTTGGCCTGGTACTTCTTCCAGGCCTGCCAGCCGAACACCACCACCAGCGCCAGCGCGGCACCGGTGAGCAGGGGCATGCCGTTGCGCTGCCACCAGTCCTTGAGATCCGCCAGTTGTTCTTCTTCGGTACGCGTGGTCACCCCAATACTCCTAATCCGCTCGATTCTCAGGCCCGCTGGATGCAGGCTGCCAGGTGCTCGGGCAGAGCCTCCCAGGCTATGTTCTGTTGCTCACCCTCGCCACGCAGGGGCTTGAAACCTACCACGCGCGCGGCCAGTTCGTCGTCACCCAGGATCAGCGCGAACTGGGCGCCGCTCTTGTCGGCCTTCTTGAACTGGCTCTTGAAGCTGCCGGCGCCGGCGTTGAGCAGCAGGCGGATGCCGGGGACGGCACTGCGCAGCTTCTCCGCCAGGGCCAGGGCGGCCAGCTCGGCCGGCTCGCCGAAGGCGCAGACGTAGACGTCGGCCGGGCGCTTCAGCTCGGCGGGCACCACGCCCAGGGTCTCCAGCAGCAGCACCAGGCGTTCCACGCCCATGGCGAAGCCCACGCCCGGCGTCGGCTTGCCGCCAAACTGGCTGACCAGGCCGTCGTAGCGGCCCCCGCCGCAGACGGTGCCCTGGGCGCCGAGCCTGTCGGTGACCCATTCGAAGGCGGTGCGGCAGTAGTAGTCCAGGCCGCGCACCAGCTTCTGGTTGATCTCGTAGCGCAGGCCGACCGCGTCCAGGCGGGCCTTCAGGCCCTCGAAGTGGGCGATCGACTCTTCGTCCAGGTAGTCGTGCAGGGTCGGCGCGCCGACCAGCAGGGCCTGGGTGCTTTCCACCTTGCTGTCGAGGATGCGCAGCGGGTTGGTGGTCATGCGCCGCTGGCTGTCCTCGTCGAGTTGCTCGAAGCGCTCCTGCAGGTAGGCCACCAGCGCCTCGCGGTAGCGCGCGCGGGCCTCGCTGGAGCCCAGGGTGTTGAGCTGCAGGGTCACGGCGTCGGCCATGCCCAGCTTCTGCCACAGGCGCCAGGTGAGGATGATCAGCTCGGCGTCGATGTCCGGCCCCGGCAGGTTGAAGACTTCCACGCCGATCTGGTGGAACTGGCGGTAGCGGCCCTTCTGCGGCTTCTCGTAGCGGAACATGGGCCCGGCGTACCAGAGCTTCTGCACCTGGCCGCCGCCGGTCAGGCCATGTTCGAGCATGGCCCGCACGGTGCCCGCGGTGCCTTCGGGGCGCAGCGTCAGCGACTCCTCGTTGCGGTCGAGGAAGGTGTACATCTCCTTGTCGACCACGTCGGTGCCTTCGCCGATGCCGCGGGCGAAGAGTTCGGTGAACTCCATGATCGGCAGGCGGATCTCGCTGTAGCCGTATTCTTCCAGCAGGCCGGCGAAGGTGTTTTCCAGGTAGCGCCATACCGGGGTCTGTTCCGGCAGGATGTCGTTCATGCCACGAATGGCTTGCAGGGACTTGCTCACATGTTGTCCTTGTTGCGGTCAGCCGCGCACGATCAGGGCGGCGTCGGCTTCGGCCTTGGCGGCCGCTTTTTCGCGGATCAGCCGTTCCAGCTCATCCACCAGGTTTTCGTTCTGCAGCTTCTGCGCCGGCTTGCCGTCGATGTAGACGAGGTTGTTCGGCGTGCCGCCGGTGAGGCCGATGTGGGCCTCCTTGGCTTCGCCCGGGCCGTTGACCACGCAGCCGATCACGGCCACGTCCATGGGCACCAGCAGGTCCTCCAGGCGGCCTTCGAGCTCGTTCATGGTCTTGACCACGTCGAAGTTCTGCCGCGAGCAGCTCGGGCAGGCGATGAAGTTGATGCCGCGCGAACGCAGGTGCAGGGACTTGAGGATGTCGAACCCGACCTTGATCTCCTCCACCGGGTCGGCGGCCAGGGAGATGCGGATGGTGTCGCCGATGCCCTCGGCCAGCAGCATGCCCAGGCCCACCGCGGACTTCACGGTGCCCGAACGCAGGCCGCCGGCCTCGGTGATGCCCAGGTGCAGCGGCTGCTCGATTTCCCTGGCCAGCAGGCGGTAGGCGGCCACGGCCATGAACACGTCGGAGGCCTTCACGCTGACCTTGAAGTTCTGGAAGTCCAGGCGCTGGAGATGCTCGACGTGGCGCATGGCCGATTCCAGCAGGGCCTCGGGAGTCGGCTCGCCGTATTTCTTCTGCAGGTCCTTCTCCAGGGAACCGGCGTTGACGCCGATGCGGA
Source organism: Pseudomonas delhiensis (assembly GCF_900187975.1). GTDB lineage: Bacteria > Pseudomonadota > Gammaproteobacteria > Pseudomonadales > Pseudomonadaceae > Pseudomonas > Pseudomonas delhiensis. The sequence goes on from NZ_FZPC01000001.1 coordinate 30,387, forward strand.
TCGGGATGTTCTTGTCGCGGGCCGCGTCCACCACCGCCTTGACGCGGTCCTCGCGGCCGATGTTGCCCGGGTTGATGCGCAGGCAGTCGACGCCAAGCTCCGCCACGCGCAGGGCGATCTTGTAGTCGAAGTGGATATCGGCCACCAGCGGTACGCGGACCTGCTGCTTGATCTTGCCGAAGGCCTCCGCCGCGTCCATGTCCGGCACCGAGACGCGCACGATGTCCGCGCCGGCGTCTTCCAGACGGCGGATCTGCGCGACGGTGGCGGCCACGTCCAGCGTATCGGTGTTGGTCATGCTCTGCACGGCGATGGGCGCGTCACCGCCCACCGGCACCGAGCCGACCCAGATCTTGCGGGACTGGCGGCGTTTGATCGGGGAAGCGCAATGCATCTTTAGTTACCACCCAACTTCATGCGTGCCGTCTCGCCGCGGGAATAGGGCGAAACGTCGACCGGCTGGCCGTTGTAGCTGACCTGGGCGCCGCGGGCGAAGCCCAGGCGCAGCTCCAGGGGAACCTTGGCGGCGACTTCCATGGAGTCGCCCTTGCGCTTGAGCGCGCTGACCAGGACCTTGCCGTCGGCGTCGGTGACCTGGGTCCAGCAGTCGGCGATGAACTGCACCTTGACCACGCCCTGGCCGGCCGCAGCCACCACCGGAGCGGCAGCCGGAGCAGCAGGTTCGGCAGCGGGCGCGGCCGGAACCGCCGGGGCAACCGGAGCGGCCGGAGTAGCGGGCACGGCGGCGGTGTCGGCGGCCGGCGCGGCCGGAGCAGTCGGCGCTGCAGGAGCGGCCACCTGGGGCGCGGTCTCGGCCGGGTTGGCCGGGGCCTCGGCGGCCTGCTCGGGCTCGGCGGCGGCGGTATCGCCGGCCGGCTCGCCCGGCGCGGCGGCCTTGTCCTCGGCGACGGCCTGGTCCTCGGGCTCGTCGAGGCTGTGCACTTCGGTGGTGCCGTCGGCGCTCTCGACCTCGACGTGCTCCAGGTTCAGGCCACTGTTCTCGGCGAGGTTGCGCCCGGCGCGCTCCTGCCACCAGAAGTAGCCGAAGCCCACCAGGATCGCCAGCAGCAGCAGGCTGAACAGGCGCAGCAGGTTGCGCGACAGGCGCATCGGCTCGGCCACCCGGCCGAGGCTCTGCACGTTGCTGCCGGTGGCATCGGTGCCGGTGTACTGGTCGAAGGCGCTGACCATCTGCGCCTGGTCCATGCCCAGCAGCTTGGCATAGGCGCGCACGTAGCCGCGGGCGAAGGTGTGGCCCGGCAGCTTGTCGAAGTTGCCCAGCTCCAGCTGGCGCAGGGAATTCTCGGTGAGGTTCAGTTGACCGGCCACCTGCGAGGTCGACCAGCCCCGGCTCTCGCGCGCCTGGCGCAAGGCCTCACCCGGATTGGCGCGGGTCGCGCTGGCGACTTCTGGCTGCGACGTCTTCATCATTTCTCTGCCTGGTATGCCTGGTATTCGGGGGATGCGGGATACAGGCGCTTGAGCTGCAGGCCGTAGCTGGCGGCGGTGTCCTTGTCGTCAAAGACCCGCGCCAGCCGCACGCCCAGCAGCAGGCTCTTGGCGTTCTGCTGTCCCTGCTTCAGGTATTCGTTGTAGTAGTCGCGCGCCGGCACGTACTGGCGGTCGTCGTAGGACAGCTGCGACATTTCCAGCAAGGCGCTGGGCTGCCGGCGGTTCAGGCGCAGGGCCTTCTCGAAGTACTGCTTGGCCTGCTCGCGCTGCTTCAGCTTGAGGCTGGCCAGGCCGAGGTTCTCGAAGACCCGCGAGCGCTCCGGGTAGAGGGGGTCGTCGGCGGCCTTCTGGAAGGCGTCGACGGCCTCGTCGTAGCGCTTCTGCTCGTACAGGAAGCTGCCGTAGTTGTTCCAGATGCGCGCATCCGAACGCGAGGACAGCGCCTTGCGGTATTCCTGCTCGGAGAGCTTGGGCTCCATCTCCTGCTGGTAGACCAGGGCCAGCGCGGCGTGGGCGTCGGCGCTCGAGGAGTCCAGCTCCAGGGCCTGGCGCAGCGGCACCTTGGCCTGCTCGGTATTGCCGTTCTGCAGGTAGCCGATGGCCAGCTGGATGTAGGCGTCGCGGGCCTCTTCACGGCCCTTGGCGGTGCGGAGGGGGTCCTGCTTCCCAGACGTCACGCAACCCGCCAGCAGGCTGGCCAGGAATACGAACAGCGCGGCGCGCAAGGTCATCGGAATCCTCCCTCGAGATCAGTTTCGATTGGCGGGCGCCTTCTCGGCGTCGGCCGACAGCTGGCGCACGGCGATGTAGCGTTCGCTGCGGCGGGTACGGTCCATCACCTGGCCGACCAGTTGGCCGCAGGCGGCGTCGATGTCGTCGCCGCGGGTGGTGCGTACGGTGACGTTGAAGCCGCCCTTGTGCAGCATGTCCTGGAAACGGCGGATCGAGTTGTTGCTCGGCCGCTCGTAGCCGGAATGGGGGAACGGATTAAACGGAATCAGGTTGATCTTGCAAGGAATTTCCTTGAGCAATGCGATCATCTGCTCGGCGTGCTCGGGCTGGTCGTTGACATCCTTGAGCAGGGTGTACTCGACGGTCAGCACGCGTTCCTTGCCCAGGCGGCCGATGTAGCGCTGGCAGGCATCCAGCAGCACCGCCAGGGGGTACTTCTTGTTGATCGGCACCAGTTGGTTGCGCAGCTCGTCGTTGGGCGCGTGCAGCGACAGCGCCAGGGACACGTCGGTGACTTCGCCGAGCTTGTCGATCATCGGCACCACGCCGGAGGTGGACAGGGTCACCTTGCGCTTGGAGATACCGTAGCCGAAGTCCTCCATCATGATGCTCATGGCGGTGACGACGTTGTCGAAGTTCAGCAGCGGCTCGCCCATGCCCATCATCACCACGTTGGTGATGGCGCGGTCGATCTTGCCGGGCACGGTGCCGAAGGATTTGTTGGCGAGCCACACCTGGCCGATGATCTCGGCGGAGGTCAGGTCGCTGTTGAAGCCCTGCTTGCCGGTGGAGCAGAAGCTGCAGTCCAGGGCGCAGCCGGCCTGGGACGACACGCACAGGGTGCCGCGGCCGTTCTGCGGGATGTACACGGTCTCGACGCAGCTGCCGGACGCCACGCGCACCACCCACTTGCGGGTGCCGTCGCTGGAGATGTCCTGGCTGACCACTTCGGGGCCGCGGATCTCGGCACAGGCCTTGAGCTTTTCGCGCAAGGCCTTGCCGACATTGGTCATGGCGTCGAAATCCTCGGCGCCAAAGTGGTGAATCCATTGCATCACCTGGCCGGCGCGGAAGCGCTTTTCACCGATGGACTCGAAGAATTCCTCGAGCTGGGGCTTGGTCATGCCCAGCAGGTTGGCCTTTGCAGCGGTATCAGTCATGGATTCACCCTCGCCCATTCGCCTGGATCAGCGAATGCGCTCGCACACCTCGGTGCTGGAGAAGAAGTAGGCGATTTCGCGGGCAGCGGAAGCTTCCGAGTCGGAACCGTGGACGGCGTTTTCGTCGATGGAAACGGCGAAATCGGCGCGGATGGTGCCGGCGTCGGCTTTCTTCGGATCGGTGGCGCCCATCAGCTCACGGTTCTTGGCGATGGCGTCTTCGCCTTCCAGAACCTGCAGGACGACCGGGCCGGAGGTCATGAAGGCGACCAGGTCCTTGAAGAAGGGACGCTCTTTGTGCTCGGCGTAGAAGCCACCGGCTTCGCGCTCGGACAGCTGGACCATCTTGGAAGCGACGACGCGCAGACCGGCCTTCTCGAAGCGGGTCAGGATTTCGCCGATGACGTTCTTGGCGACGGCGTCGGGCTTGATGATGGAGAAGGTACGTTGCAGGGCCATTTGGGATAACTCCGAAAAGCAAGGTTGGTAATGCTGAGAAGCCCCTGGGCGGACCCAGGAGCTCCTGTGATTCAGGGTGTGCCGCGCGACGGCTGCAGCCACGGGGCTGGCACGCGCGGAGCCGGCACGCACGCGGCGCTCCGGCGGGCATCGGCAGGTACCGCGGGGGAACCTGGCCGATCACCTAAAGATAAAACCCGCGAATTATACGCGGGTTCGGGGAAAAGCATAAGGGCGGTTGCAAGCGGCAGGCTACAGGCTGCAGGCAAGAGCGAAAGCCCTGTAGGAGCGAGCTTGCTCTTCGCCTGTCGCCTGCCGCCGCTTTCAGTCCGCTTCTTCTATCCAGGCGCCCTGGATGGCTTCCAGGACCTTCTCGCCGCCGCGCGACGGGTCGTCGGAAAACTCCGGCAGGCTGACCACCCAGTTGTGCAGGTCGACGAAGTTGACGTAGCGCGGATCCACGTCGGGGTGGCTATCGGCCAGCTGGATGGCGATTTCCAGCACATCGGTCCATTTCAGGCTCATGCGCGCACTCCCCTCAATGGCCTTCGGAAACCTGGTTGATGGTGTATTTCGGAATTTCCACCACCAGGTCCTCGTCCGCCACCACCGCCTGGCAGGACAGGCGCGAATCCGGCTCCAGGCCCCAGGCCTTGTCCAGCATGTCGTCTTCCAGCTCGTCGGACGGCTCCATGGAGCCGAAGCCCTCGCGCACGATCACGTGGCAGGTGGTGCAGGCGCAGGACATCTCGCAGGCGTGCTCGATATCGATGCCGTTACGCAGCGCAGCCTTGAGGATGGTCTCGCCGGGCTGGGCCTCGACCACCGCGCCCTCCGGGCAATGCTCGGGGTGGGGCAGAAATACGATCTGCGGCATCTTCGCTTATTCCTCGATTTCGTTGAGCCGGCGACCGGCCAGGGCGGCCTTGACGGAAGCGTCCATCCGTCGCGCGGCGAAGGCGTCGGTCACCTGGGACAGACGCTTGATCTGTTGCTCGATGGCGGCGGTATCGGTACCGGCGGCCAGTTCGCGCAGGGTATCCATGCCGGCCTCGATGGCCAGCCGCTCGTCGGCGTCCAGCAGGCGTTCGCCGTCGGCATCCAGCGCCGAACGCACGGCTTCGAGCAGGCGCTGCGCCTCGACCTGCTGCTCGCGCAGGGCGCGGGCGTTCATGTCGTCGCCGGCGTACTGGAAGGAGTCCTGCAGCATGCGGGCGATCTCGCCGTCGGTCAGGCCGTAGGACGGCTTGACCTGGATGCTGGCCTCGACGCCGGAGCTCATCTCGCGGGCGGACACCGCCAGCAGGCCGTCGGCGTCCACCTGGAAGCTGACGCGGATCTTCGCCGCGCCGGCCACCATCGGCGGGATGCCGCGCAGCTCGAAGCGCGCCAGGGAGCGGCAGTCCTTGACCAGTTCGCGCTCGCCCTGCAGCACGTGGATCATCATGGCCGTCTGGCCATCCTTGTAGGTGGTGAATTCCTGGGCGCGAGCCACCGGGATGGTGGTGTTGCGCGGGATCACCTTCTCCATCAGCCCGCCCATGGTCTCGAGGCCCAGGGACAGCGGGATGACGTCCAGCAGCAGCAGCTCTTCGCCGCGCTTGTTGCCGGCCAGGGCATCGGCCTGGATGGCGGCGCCGATGGCCACCACCTGGTCGGGGTCGATGTCCACCAGCGGTTCGCGGCCGAACAGCTCGCCCACCGCCTGGCGCACGCGCGGCACGCGGGTGGAGCCGCCGACCATGACCACGGCGCCAATGTCTTCCAGCTCGATGCCGGAATCGCGCACGGCGCGACGGCAGGCCTTGAGGCTGCGGGCGACGAAGGGTTCGATCAGGGCGTCCAGTTGGCTGCGGTCCAGCTTGCCGCGCCAGTCGCCATAGGCGACCTCGACGCTTTCATTGAGGGTCAGGGCTTCCTTCGCCGCGCAGGCGGCCTGCAGCAACTGGCGCTGGCTGCCCGGGTCGAGGTCGTCGGAGGCGCCGGCCTGCTGGATGATCCAGCCGGCGATGGCATGGTCGAAGTCGTCGCCGCCCAGGGCGCTGTCGCCGCCGGTGGCCAGGACCTCGAAGACGCCACGGGTCAGGCGCAGGATGGAAATGTCGAAGGTGCCGCCACCCAGGTCATAGATGGCCACCACGCCTTCGGCGTTCTTGTCCAGGCCATAGGCGACCGCCGCGGCGGTGGGCTCGTTGAGCAGGCGCAGCACGTGCAGGCCGGCCAGGCGCGCGGCGTCCTTGGTGGCCTGGCGCTGGGCGTCGTCGAAATACGCCGGCACCGTGATCACCGCGCCGACCAGCTCGCCGCCCAGGGTGGCTTCGGCGCGCTGGCGCAGGCTGCGGAGGATTTCCGCGGAGACCTCGACCGGGCTCTTCGGGCCCTGCACGGTCTCGATGAAGGGCATGTGCGATTCGCCCTGGGTGAAGCGGTAGGGCAACTGGCCACCGAGCTGCTTAACGTCTTCCAGGCCACGGCCCATCAGGCGCTTGACCGAGATGATGGAGTTCAGCGGATCGGCGGAGGCGCCCCGCTTGACCGACTCGCCGACCTCGACGCGGTCGGCCAGGTAACGCACCGCCGACGGCAGGATCAGGCGCCCCTCGGCATCGGCCAGGGGTGCGGCGACGCCGCTGCGCACGGCGGCGACCAGGGAATTGGTGGTGCCCAGGTCGATGCCCACGGCCAGCCGGCGCTGGTGCGGCTGGGGGGTTTGTCCGGGCTCGGCGATCTGCAATAGGACCATGCGGCTTCTAATCAGGCGTAACGGGCGCGGCGCGGGCCGCGCGGATTAATCGTCGAGTCGCTCTTCGAGCTGGCGCACTTCCTGCGCCAGCTTGTCGAGAAACTGCATGCGGCGCACCAGGCGCTCGGCTTGCGGGCGGCGCTCGGCGTCGTCCCAGCAATCGGCGAAGCTGTCCTCCAGCTGCTGCTGAGCCTCTTTCAGGCGGCGCTTGAAGGCGGCCACCCCATCCAGGTCGGCGCTTTCCTGCAAGTCTTCCAGCTCCTCGCGCAGCTGCATCTGCTGCAGGAGGAACTCCGGGTCCTGCACCGTGGCTTCCAGCGGCAGCGCCTGGCCCCGCAGGGACAGCAGGTACAGCGCCCGGCGCGGCGCGCTCTTCAGCGTCTGGTAGGCGTCGTTGAGCTCGGCGGCGCGCTCCAGCGCCACGCGCTGCTCGCGCTCGGTGGCGTCGGCGAAGCGGTCCGGGTGGACGCTGCGGGCCAGCTCGCGGTAACGCTGGCCGAGGGCATCCAGGTCGAGGCGGAAAGCCGGCTGCAGGTCGAAGAGGGCGAAGTGACAGGGACTACCCACGCCGGCCTCAGACGTTGAAGCTTTCGCCGCAGCCGCACTCGCCACGAACGTTCGGGTTGTTGAACTTGAAGCCCTCGTTGAGGCCTTCCTTGGTGAAGTCCAACTCGGTGCCGTCGAGGTAGACCAGGCTCTTCGGGTCGATGATGACCTTCACGCCGTGGCTCTCGTAGACCAGGTCCTCGGGCGCCAGCTCATCGACGAACTCGAGCACGTAGGCCAGGCCGGAACACCCGGTGGTGCGCACGCCAAGACGAATGCCCTCGCCCTTGCCGCGCCCCTCGAGGGAGCGCTGGACATGCTTGGCGGCGGCTTCGGTCATGCTGATGGCCATGGGAACTCCTTACTCAACGGAAGCGGTTAGAGCAGACCCTTCTTCTGCTTGTAGTCGCGCACGGCCGCCTTGATGGCGTCCTCGGCGAGCACCGAGCAGTGGATCTTCACCGGCGGCAGGGCCAGCTCTTCGGCGATGGTGGTGTTCTTGATGGCCTCGGCCTCGTCCAGGGTCTTGCCCTTCATCCACTCGGTGGCGAGGGAGCTGGAGGCGATGGCCGAACCGCAGCCGTAGGTCTTGAACTTGGCGTCTTCGATCACGCCCTGCTCGTTGACCTTGATCTGCAGGCGCATCACGTCGCCGCAGGCCGGCGCGCCGACCATGCCGGTGCCGACATCGGGATCCTCGGCGTCGAGCTTGCCGACGTTACGGGGGTTTTCGTAGTGGTCGATGACCTTGTCACTGTATGCCATGGCTAATCCTCACTCTATGGGGCGGGTCAGTGGGCCTGCCATTCGACCTTGGACAGGTCGACGCCCTCTTTGAACATGTCCCACAGCGGCGAGAGCTCGCGCAGCTTGGAAACGGCTTGCCCCACGATACCGGCGGCGTAGTCGACCTCTTCCTCGGTGGTGAAGCGGCCGAAGGTGAAACGGATGGAACTGTGCGCCAGCTCGTCGTTGCGACCCAGGGCGCGCAGCACGTAGGACGGCTCCAGGGAGGCGGAGGTGCAGGCCGAACCGGAAGAGACCGCGAGGTCCTTCAGGGCCATGATCAGCGACTCGCCCTCGACGTAGTTGAAGCTCAGGTTCAGGTTGTGCGGCACGCGCTGGGTCAGGCTGCCGTTGACGTAGAGCTCTTCCAGGCCGTCGAGCTTGGCGAAGAAGCGGTCGCGCAGGGCGCGGATGCGCTCGTTCTCGGCGTGCATCTCTTCCCTGGCGATGCGGAAGGCCTCGCCCATACCGACGATCTGGTGGGTGGCCAGGGTGCCCGAGCGCATGCCGCGCTCGTGGCCGCCGCCGTGCATCTGGGCTTCCAGGCGCACGCGCGGCTTGCGGCGCACGTACAGGGCGCCGATGCCCTTGGGACCGTAGGTCTTGTGGGCGGAGAAGGACATCAGGTCGACCTTCAGCTTGTCCAGGTCGATGTCGACCTTGCCGGTGGACTGCGCGGCGTCGACATGGAACAGGATGCCGCGGGAGCGGGTCAGCTCGCCGATGGCGGCGATGTCGTTGATGGTGCCGATCTCGTTGTTCACGTGCATGATCGAGACCAGGATGGTGTCGTCACGCAGCGCCGCCTCGACCATGGCCGGGGTGATCAGGCCTTCCTCGGTGGGGTCGAGGTAGGTCACTTCGAAGCCTTCGCGCTCCAGCTGGCGGGTGGTGTCCAGCACCGCCTTGTGCTCGATCTTCGAGGTGACGATGTGCTTGCCCTTGCTGCCGTAGAAGTGCGCCACGCCCTTGATGGCGAGGTTGTCGGACTCGGTGGCGCCGGAGGTCCAGACGATCTCGCGGGGGTCGGCATTGACCAGTTCGGCGACCTGGCGGCGGGCGTTCTCCACGGCTTCCTCGGCCTTCCAGCCGAACACGTGGGAGCGCGAGGCCGGGTTGCCGAAGTTGCCGTCCACCAGCAGGCAGTCAGCCATCTTCTGAGCGACGCGCGGGTCCACCGGGGTGGTAGCGGAGTAGTCGAGGTAGATCGGCAATTTCATCAGGTAACTCCTACAGGCTGGCGCGCGCTCAATCGATGGCGGACGCTTCAATCTTATCGAGGCTCGGCCGTTTGCCGGTGCCTCCGCAACGACGCTCATCCTGGCGCTGCGCGACTTCCTGGACTTCGCGGCGCTCGACCAGGTCGGCGAGGCTGATGCCGCTGAGGAATTCGTGAATCTGCTGGCTGAGGTCGCACCAAAGGTGGTGGGTCAGGCAGGTGTCGCCGGAGTGGCAATCCCCCTGCCCCTGGCAGCGCGTGGCGTCGACCGACTCGTTGACCGCGTCGATCACCTGGGCGACGTGGATGCCGGTCATGTCGCGGGACAGCTGGTAGCCGCCGCCGGGACCGCGCACGCTGGTCACCAGGTTGCCACGGCGCAACTTGGCGAACAGTTGTTCGAGGTAGGACAGGGAAATGCCCTGGCGTTCGGAAATATCCGCCAGGGAAACCGGACCACGCTGGGCATGCAACGCCAGGTCGAGCATGGCGGTTACGGCATAGCGGCCTTTGGTGGTCAAGCGCATGGAACATTCCCGAATGAATCACTGGACTGGCGCAAGGATGCCATTTTCCGAGTATTTAAGTCAACTATAAGACCTATCAAATTACTCGGGATTAGCCAGCGAAGGGCGGCATAATGTAGCAGAAAATCGTTAGCGGCACATCAATGCGCCGCCTTGCCCTCTTCGTCCTTCACGCCGGCGAAGTCCTCTTCACGCAGCTCGGGCAGCTTTTTCGCACAATAGTCGCTACCCAGGGCCGTCAGCGCCTGGCACATGCCCTCCAACCGGCCGTCGACCGCCTGCAGGTGGTCGAGCAACTGGCCGATGGCGCGCGCCACCGGGTCGGGCATGTCCTGGCTGACGCCGTAGGCGTCGAAGCCGAGCTTCTCGGCCATGGCCTGGCGCTTGGCCTGCTGCTCGGCATCATCCTTCATGATGATGCGCCCCGGGATGCCGACCACGGTGGCGCCCGGCGGCACTTCCTTGGTGACCACGGCGTTGGAGCCCACTTTCGCCCCGGCGCCGACGGTGAACGGGCCGAGCACCTTGGCGCCGGCGCCGACCACCACGCCATCGGCCAGGGTCGGGTGGCGCTTGCCCTTGTTCCAGCTGGTGCCGCCGAGGGTCACGCCCTGGTAGAGGGTCACGTCGTCACCGATCTCGGCGGTCTCGCCGATCACGATGCCCATGCCGTGGTCGATGAAGAAGCGCCGGCCGATCCTGGCGCCCGGATGGATCTCGATGCCGGTCATCCAGCGGCCAAAGTTGGACACCAGGCGCGCCAGCCATTTCCAGCCGGAGGTCCACAGCAGGTGCGCCAAGCGGTGCAGCCACACGGCATGCAGGCCCGGGTAGCAGGTGAGCACCTCGAAGGCATTGCGCGCTGCCGGGTCGCGGTGGAATACGCTCTGGATATCTTCGCGCACACGCTCAAACATCATCGTCACTCCGCTTGCAGGCCGCGCCCTGCGCGGTCTTCTGTGTTTCGGTGAGGATACCCCGGAGGATATTCATCTCCAGCTTGCTGACCCCGGCGCGGCCGTACAGGCGGCGCAGGCGCGACATCAGGTGCCGCGGCTTCTGCGGGTCGAGGAAGCCGATATCCACGAGGGTCGATTCCAGGTGCGAATAGAAGCGCTCCAACTCGTCGGCGGTGACCGGCAGGCTGTTGAGCATGGCCGTGGTCTCCAGCTTCTCCTGCTTGGTCGGCCGGCCTTCGGCGGCCAGCCAGGCCATGCGCACTTCGTAGGCGAGCACCTGGACCGCCGTCGCCAGGTTCAGCGAGCTGAACTCGGGGTTGGCGGGAATGTGCACGTGGAACTGACATCGCTGCAGTTCCTCGTTGGTCAGACCCGCGTACTCGCGGCCGAACACCAGGGCCACCTCGCCGCCCTGCTGGGCGTGCTGCAGGCTGGTGGTGGCGCACTCGCGGGGGTCGAGCAGCGGCCAGGGGATGCGCCGGTCACGGGCGCTGGTGCCGAGCACCAGGCTGCAGCCCACCAGGGCGTCCTCCAGGGTCGGCACCACCTGGGCGGCGTCGAGGATGTCGGTCGCCCCGGAGGCGCGGGCCACCGCCTCGCCGCTGGGGAAGTCCATGGGGTCGACCAGCACCAGGCGCGACAGGCCCATGTTCTTCATGGCCCGGGCGGTACCGCCGATATTGCCGGGATGACTGGTGTTGACCAGCACCACGCGAATTCTGTCGAGCAACCGGAGCTCTCCACACAAGCAGATACGAAAAGGAACGGAATCCTACCGCAGCGCTCGGTCTTGCGCCACGCAAGCGACAGGCCGCCCTATGAGCGCCACGGTTTTCTGGTACAATGTTCGGCTTTCTTTAACATCATCCAGGTGACCTCTCCATGCAGCCCATGCTGAACATCGCCCTGCGCGCGGCCCGCAGCGCCGGTGAACTGATCTTCCGCTCCATCGAACGCCTGGACACCCTCTCGGTCAACGAAAAAGACGCCAAGGACTACGTCACCGAAGTCGATCGCGCCGCCGAGCTCAGCATCGTCACCGCCCTGCGCAAGGCCTACCCGAACCACGGCATCATGGGCGAGGAAGGCGGCTATCTCGAGGGCAGCGGCGAAGGCGCCGACTACCTGTGGATCATCGACCCGCTGGATGGCACCACCAACTTCATCCACGGCGTCCCGCACTTCGCCGTCAGCATCGCCTGCAAGTACAAGGGCCGCCTGGAGCACGCCGTGGTCCTCGACCCGGTGCGCCAGGAAGAGTTCACCGCCAGCCGCGGCCGCGGCGCCGCGCTGAACGGCCGCCGCCTGCGGGTGAGCAACCGCAAGAGCCTGGAAGGCGCCCTGCTGGGCACCGGCTTCCCGTTCCGCGACAGCCAGCTGGATAACCTCGACGCCTACCTGGGCATGTTCCGCAGCCTGGTCGGCCAGACCGCCGGCATCCGCCGCGCCGGCGCCGCCAGCCTGGACCTGGCCTACGTCGCGGCCGGCCGCTTCGATGCCTTCTGGGAGTTCGGCCTGTCCGAGTGGGACATGGCCGCGGGCGCCCTGCTGGTGCAGGAAGCCGGCGGCCTGGTGAGCGATTTCACCGGCAGCCACGAGTTCCTCGAGAAAGGCCACATCGTCGCCGGCAACACCAAGTGCTTCAAGGCGCTGCTGACCAGCATCCAGCCGCACCTGCCGCCGTCGCTCAAGCGCTGAGCGCGGATGGAATGAAAAAGCCCGGCCTTGTGCCGGGTTTTTTGTTGGGTGATGGGGACGTCGGAGCCGCTGGCGAGCCCGATCGCGGACGGAGTCCGCCCCTACAGCATTCCCATGCTGGACGCGCCCTGCGCGCGAATCGCGGGCAGGGCCCGCTCCTACAGTTCGCCGTGAGGCACGGTATCCCCCTGTAGGAGCGGACTTTGTCCGCGATAGCCGGCGGTTCCGGCGCGTTTCGCGGATAAGATCCTACGCCACCCCACCGCACCATTCCCCTGTAGGAGCGCGCCCTGCGCGCGAAATCGCGGGCAGGGCCCGCTCCTACAACCCATCGGGAAGCACGGTGTTCCACTGTAGGAGCGGACCTTGTCCGCGATAGCCGGAGGTGTCGGCGCGATTCGCGGATGAGATCCGCTCCTACGCTGCGGGTGAGCACGGCTCGCTCCTACCTGCCGGAAACGAAGAAGGCGCCCCGCGGGGCGCCTTCTCGTGCTTCGATGCTTACTGCTGGCTGAGGATCAGCCGGCCGCTCTTGTCCACCGGGATCTGGCTGCCCGGGTCGCGGTCCATGCGCACCTGGCCGGCCTTGCCGTCGAGCATGTACTTGACGTCGTAGCCCACCACTTTCTCGCTGGTGTCGTTCACGGTGCTGCAGCGGGTTTCGGTGGTGGTGTAGGTGTCACGCTCCTGCATGCCTTCCTGCACCTTGTTGCCGGCATAGCCGCCGCCGACCGCACCGGCCACGGTGGCGATCTTCTTGCCATTGCCGCCGCCGATCTGGTTGCCCAGCAGGCCGCCGGCGATGGCGCCGATGGCGGTGCCGACGATCTGGTGCTGGTCCTTGACCGGGCGCTGGTGGGTGACCGCCACGTCCTTGCACACCTGGCGCGGGGTCTTGATGGTTTCCTTGACCGGCTGGACGGCGACGACCTCGGCATATTCCGGGCCGCGGTCCACCAGGCTGTACGTGGCCACCGCTCCACCTGCCGTAACGCCGACTGCGCCCAACACGGTACCGATGAGCAACGACTTGTTCACATAGACCTCCTGGCTTTCCTTTCATACGGGCACTTGCCCTTGTCCTTGCCTTGGAGCAGGGAATCCTTAAGAAAGTTCCGACATTCCTTGGCGATGCGCCACCCGATACCGACGCACGGCCACATCGCGCACAAAGAAAAACTCCCGCCGGGGCGGGAGTTTCGAGGGAGCGCGGGACAGCCTCAGGGGCGGTCGTCGACTTCCTTGGCCTGCGGCGGGATCAGGTCCTCGGCCGACAGCTTCAGCCAGATCAGCACCACGTCGGCGATGTAGATCGACGAATAGGTACCGGCCAGCACGCCGACGAACAGGGCGATGGAGAAGCCGAACAGGTTGTCGCCGGCGAAGAACAGCAGCGCGGCGATGGCCAGCAGGGTGGAGATCGAGGTCGCCATGGTCCGCAGCAGGGTCTGGCTGGTCGAGATGTTGATGTTCTCGATAAGACTGGCCTTGCGCAGCACGCGGAAGTTCTCGCGCACCCGGTCGAAGATCACGATGGTGTCGTTCAGCGAGTAGCCCACCACCGCCAGCACCGCGGCGAGCACGGTGAGGTCGAAGGTGATCTGGAAGAACGACAGCACGCCCATCACGATGATGGCGTCGTGGATCAGCGAGAGGATGGCGCCCAGGGCGAACTTCCACTGGAAGCGGAAGCCGACGTAGATGAGGATGCCGCCCAGGGCCAGGAGCATGCCCAGGCCGCCCTGGTCGCGCAGTTCCTCGCCGACCTGCGGGCCGACGTATTCCACGCGCTTGAGGCTGGCCGGGTTGCTGGTGTCGGCGGCCTGCAGCGCCGCGGCGACCTTCTTGCCCAGCTCCGGATCCTCGCTGGGCATGCGCACCAGCACGTCCTTGGTGTCGCCGAAGCTCTGCACCACGGCCTCGGCGTAGCCGGCCTTGACCAGCTCGTCGCGGACCTTGCCCAGGTCCGCCGGCTGCTGGTAGTTCAGCTCGATGAGGGTGCCACCGGTGAAGTCCAGGCCGAAGTTGATGCCCTTGGTGATCCAGCTGCCGAGGGCGATCAGGGTGAGGACCAGGGTGGCGGCGAACGCGATGTTGCGCACACCCATGAAGTTGATGGTACCGATCTTGATATTCATCTCATGATCCCCCTTAGATCCACAGCTTCTTGAAGTCACGCCCGCCGAAGATCAGGTTGACCATTGCGCGGGTGACCATGATGGCCGTGAACATCGAGGTGAGAATACCGAGCGACATGGTCACGGCGAAGCCCTTCACCGGGCCGGTGCCCATGGCGTAGAGGATGCCGCCGACCAGCAGCGAGGTCAGGTTGGCGTCGACGATGGCGGTGAAGGCGCGGTTGAAGCCTTCGTGGATGGCGCGCTGCACCGACATGCCGCCGGCCAGTTCCTCGCGTATCCGCGAGAAGATCAGCACGTTGGCGTCCACCGCCATGCCCATGGTCAGCACGATACCGGCGATGCCCGGCAGCGTCAGGGTCGCGCCGAGGATCGACATCAGCGCCACCAGCAGGACCATGTTGAAGCCCAGGGCAACGGTGGCGATCAAGCCGAAGAAGCGGTAGATGACGATGATGAACAGCGACACGAACACCATGCCCCACAGGGAGGCGTCGATGCCCTTGGCGATGTTGTCCGCGCCCAGGCTCGGGCCGATGGTGCGTTCCTCGGCGAAGTACATCGGCGCGGCCAGGCCGCCGGCGCGCAGCAGCAGGGCCAGTTCCGAGGATTCGCCCGGGCCGTCGAGGCCGGTGATGCGGAACTGGTTGCCCAGGGCCGACTGGATGGTCGCCAGGCTGATGATCTTCTTCTCTTCCTTGAAGGCCGGGACCGCGACTTCCTGCTCGACGCCGTCGACCACCTGCTTGGCATAGCGGGTGATCGGCTTCTGCTCGATGAACACCACCGCCATGCTGCGGCCGACATTGTTGCGGGTGGCGCGGTTCATCAGCTCGCCGCCGTGGCCGTCGAGGCGGATGTTCACCTGCGGGCGGCCATTCTCGTCGAAGCTGGCGCTGGCGTCGGTGACCTGGTCACCGGTGATGATCACGCTGCGCTCCAGGGCCACCGGCGGGCGGCGCGGCTCGCGGAACTCGAAGGTCTCGGTGGCCGACTTGATGGCGTCGGGCTCGGCGGCCAGGCGGAACTCCAGGTTGGCGGTCTTGCCGAGGATGCGCTTGGCTTCGGCGGTGTCCTGCACGCCCGGCAGCTCGACCACGATGCGGTTGGCCCCCTGGCGCTGCACCAGCGGCTCGGACACGCCCAGCTCGTTGACGCGGTTGCGCACGGTGGTGAGGTTCTGCTTGATCGAGTACTCGCGGATCTCGGCGAGCTTGGCCGCGGTCATGGCCAGGCGCAGCACCTGCATGTCGTTGCGCTGGTCCTGGGTCACTTCGAAGTCGCGGTAGTCCTTGGCGATCAGCGCCTTGGCCTTGCCCAGCGATTCCTCGTCGGTGAAGCCCAGCTGGATGGCGCGGTCCTGCACCGGCAGGCTGCGGTAGCGCAGGCGCTCCTTGCGCAGGGCGCTCTTGATCTCGCTCTCGTAGACGTTCAGGCGGGCGTCCACGGCCTTGTCCATGTCCACTTCGAGGAGGAAGTGCACGCCACCGGACAGGTCCAGGCCCAGCTTCATCGGGTGGGCGGCGATGTTGCGCAGCCAGTTCGGGGTGGTCTGCGCCAGGTTCAGCGCGACCACGTAGTCGTCGCCCAGGGCGCGACGCACGATGTCCTTGGCGGGAAGCTGGTCTTCCTGCCTGACCAGGCGGATCAGGCCGCTGTTCTTGCCGAGGCTGCCCGCCTTGACGGCGATGCCCGCGTCGGTCAGCGCCTTGCTGGCCTTGTCGATGTCGGCCTGGGTGATCTGCAGCGCGCTGCTGGCGCCGCTGACCTGCACGGCCGGATCGTCCGGGTAGAGGTTGGGTGCGGAATAGATGAAGCCGACGGCAAGCACCGCCAGGATCAGCAGGTATTTCCACAGGGGATATTTGTTGAGCATTGATACCGCCCGTTATGACGCGGGGCGCTTCATGCGCCCCGTCTATTGGTTTTCTTTGCCTGGAACTCAGATGGCCTTGAGCGTGCCTTTCGGCAGGGTCGCGGCGATGGCGCCCTTCTGGAACTTCAGCTCGACGTTGTCGGCGACCTCGACGACCACGAAGTCCTCGGCGACTTTCAGCACCTTGCCGGCGATACCCGCGGAAGTGACGACTTCGTCACCTTTCTGCAGGTTGGACAGGAGGTTCTTGTGCTCCTTGTTACGCTTGGCCTGCGGGCGCCAGATCATCAGGTAGAAGATGACCAGGAAGCCGACCAGGAAGACCCACTCAAAACCAGTGCCCATCGGGCCTGCGGCGGCCGCGGGAGCAGCGGCGTCGGCGTAGGCGGCGGGAATCAGAAAGCTCATCGGATACTCCTGTCTCTATATTCTTTTGGAAAATCGGGATCAATCGCCCAGCGGCGGCGTCGGAAGGCCGCGTTTGGCATAGAAGGCGTCGACAAAGGCGGCCAATGTACCCTGTTGGATTGCCTCGCGCAAACCAGCCATAAGCCGCTGATAATGCCGCAAGTTATGGATGGTATTGAGCATGCTGCCGAGCATTTCCCCACACTTGTCCAGGTGGTAGAGGTAGGCGCGGGAGAAGTGCTTGCAGGTGTAGCAGTCGCAGGTCGGGTCCAGCGGCGATTCGTCGTGCTTGTGCACGGCGTTGCGGATCTTGATCACCCCGGTGTCGACGAACAGATGGCCGTTGCGCGCGTTGCGCGTGGGCATCACGCAGTCGAACATGTCGACGCCGCGGCGCACACCTTCCACGAGGTCCTCGGGTTTGCCCACCCCCATCAGGTAACGGGGTTTGTCGGCCGGCATGCGCGGCGGCAGGAAGTCCAGCACGCGGATCATCTCCTCCTTCGGCTCGCCCACCGACAGGCCGCCGATGGCCAGGCCGTCGAAGCCGATTTCCTGCAGGCCCTCCAGCGAGCGCATGCGCAGCTCTTCGTGCATGCCGCCCTGGACGATGCCGAACAGCGCCGAGGGGCTTTCGCCATGGGCAACCTTCGAGCGCTTCGCCCAGCGCAGCGACAGCTCCATGGAGCGCTTGGCCACGTCGAACTCGGCCGGGTACGGGGTGCACTCGTCGAAGATCATCACGATGTCCGAACCCAGCGCGCGCTGCACCGCCATGGACTCCTCGGGGCCCATGAAGACCTTGGCGCCGTCCACCGGCGAGGCGAAGTACACGCCCTCTTCCTTGATCTTGCGCAGGGCGCCCAGGCTGAACACCTGGAAGCCGCCGGAATCGGTGAGGATCGGCCCCTGCCACTGCATGAAGTCGTGCAGGTCGCCGTGCCTGCGGATCACCTCGGTGCCCGGGCGCAGCCACAGGTGGAAGGTGTTGCCGAGGATGATCTGCGCGCCAATGCCCTCGATGTCCCGCGGCAGCATGCCCTTGACCGTGCCGTAGGTACCCACCGGCATGAACGCCGGGGTCTCGACCACCCCACGGGGGAAGCTCAGGCGGCCGCGCCGGGCCTTGCCGTCGGTGGCCAGCAGTTCGAACTTCATGAAACTCATGGGATCAGTCCTCGGGCCCGCGCGGCGCGGGGTTGCGGGTGATGAACATGGCATCGCCGTAGCTGAAGAAGCGGTACTCGTGCGCCACCGCCGCGGCATAGGCGGCCATGGTCTGCGGGTAGCCGGCGAAGGCCGAGACCAGCATCAGCAGGGTCGACTCGGGCAGGTGGAAGTTGGTCACCAGGGCATCGACCACGTGGAAGGGCCGGCCCGGGTAGAGGAAGATGTCGGTGTCGCCGCTGAAGGGCTTGAGCTGGCCGTCGCGGGCCGCGCTCTCCAGGGAACGCACGCTGGTGGTGCCGACGGCGATCACCCGGCCGCCACGGGCACGGCAGGCGGCCACGGCATCGACCACGTCCTGGCCGACCTCCAGCCACTCGCTGTGCATGTGGTGGTCTTCGATTTTCTCCACGCGCACCGGCTGGAAGGTGCCGGCGCCCACGTGCAGGGTGACGAAGGCGGTGTCCACGCCCTTCTCGCGGATAGCCGCCAGCAGCCCTTCATCGAAGTGCAGTCCGGCGGTGGGCGCAGCCACGGCGCCGGCGCGCTCGGCGTAGACGGTCTGGTAACGCTCGCGGTCGGCGTCCTCGTCGGGGCGGTCGATATAGGGCGGCAGCGGCATGTGCCCCACCCGCTCCAGCAACGGCAGCACGTCCTCGGCGAAGCCCAGCTCGAACAGCGCGTCGTGCCGCTGCAGCATCTGCGCCTCGGCGCCACCGTCTATGAGGATCTTCGAACCCGGCTTGGGCGACTTGCTCGAGCGCACGTGGGCCAGCACGCGGCGGCTGTCCAGCACGCGCTCGACGAGGATCTCCAGCTTGCCGCCGGAGGCCTTCTGGCCGAACAGCCGCGCCGGGATCACCCGGGTGTTGTTGAACACCATCAGGTCGCCCGGCCGCAGGTATTCCAGCAGGTCGGTGAAATGACGGTGGCTGAGCTCGCCCGTCGGTCCGTCCAGCACCAGCAGGCGGCTGGCGCGACGTTCGGCGAGCGGATGGCGGGCGATCAGGGCCTCGGGCAGATCGAAATGGAAGTCGGCGACGCGCATGGGGGTATATCTCGAAGGGCCGGCTATATTACTGGAATTGCACTGGCATCGCCACGTAAGTGGATTGACCGGTACCGAGGGCCTCCCTATACTGCCGCGCCATTGCCTCGGTGGCGGAATGGTAGACGCGGCGGATTCAAAATCCGTTTCTGGCGACAGAGTGAGAGTTCGAGTCTCTCCCGGGGCACCATCCAGATTCCCAGCGAATCTCGGAATACCAGAAAAACCGGCCTTCGCGCCGGTTTTTTGTTGCCTGCGCATCCTTTTCCGCACCACCCGCGACCGCCCACGCCGGTCCAACTTCAGGAACGCCATGAAACCCGCCCGTCTGCGCGCCGACATCCTGGCCGGCCTCACCACGTCCTTCGCCCTGGTGCCCGAGTGCATCGCCTTCGCCCTGGTGGCGCACCTCAACCCGCTGATGGGCCTGTACGGCGCCTTCTTCATCTGCACCCTCACCGCGCTGTTCGGCGGCCGGCCGGGCATGGTGTCCGGTGCGGCCGGCTCCATGGCGGTGGTGATAGTGGCGCTGGTGGTGCAGCACGGCGTGCAGTACCTGCTGGCCACGGTGCTGCTCGGCGGGCTGGTGATGATCGCCTTCGGCCTGCTGCGCCTGGGCAAGCTGGTGCGCATGGTGCCGCACCCGGTGATGCTGGGCTTCGTCAACGGCCTGGCGATCATCATCGCCCTGGCCCAGCTGGAGCACTTCAAGAGCGGCGGGGCCTGGCTCGGCGGGGCGCCGCTGTACCTGATGCTGGGCCTGGTGGCGCTGACCATGGCCATCGTCTACCTGCTGCCGAAGCTGACCCGCGCGGTGCCGCCGGCGCTGGTGGCGATCCTCGGCGTCGGCCTGCTGGTGTACCTGCTCGGGCTGCCCACGCGCACCCTCGGCGACATGGCGCACATCGCCGGCGGCCTGCCCGCCCTCGCCCTGCCGCAGGTGCCGTGGAACCTGGAGACGCTGCGGATCATCGCGCCCTACGCCATCCTCATGGCGCTGGTCGGCCTGCTGGAAACCCTGCTGACGCTCAACCTCACCGACGAGATCACCCAGAGCCGCGGTTACCCGGACCGCGAGTGCGTGGCCCTGGGCGCGGCCAACATGCTCTCCGGGGCGTTCGGCGGCATGGGCGGCTGCGCCATGATCGGCCAGACCGTGATCAACCTGGGCTCCGACGGCCGCGGCCGGCTGTCCGGGGTGGTCGCCGGGGTGATGATCCTGCTCTTCGTGCTGTTCCTCTCCCCGCTGATCGAGCGCATCCCGCTGGCGGCGCTGGTGGGGGTGATGTTCGTGGTGGCCCAGCAGACCTTCGCCTGGGCCTCGCTGCGGGTGCTGGGCAAGGTGCCGGCGAGCGACGTGCTGGTGATCGCCGTGGTGACCGTCATCACCGTCTTCACCGACCTGGCCACCGCCGTGCTCTGCGGCATAGTCGTGGCCGCCCTGGATTTCGCCTGGAAGCACGCCCGCGAGCTGTACGCCGACAGCCACCTGGAGGCCGACGGCAGCAAGCTCTACCGCATCCACGGCACGCTGTTCTTCGCCTCCACCACGCCCTTCCTGGAGCAGTTCGACCCGGCCGGCGACCCGCCGCAGGTCACCCTGGACTGCCGCCACCTGAGCTTCGTCGACTACTCGGCCATCGCCGCGCTGAAGACCCTGCGCGAACGCTACGCCAGGGCCGGCAAGCACCTGCGCGTGGTGCACCTGTCCGAGCGCTGCCGGCAGCTGCTCAAGCGTGCCGGGGTGCAGCACGGCTGATTCGGACGTTCATCCGAAAACGACCGGCCGCGCTGGTACGCCGGGAACCCTGTGGAATAATGCCGCCCCTTTTCTGACTAGGAGGTCCACATGGTCACTCACTTCCTGATTGGCACCAGCCAGGCCGCTTGCGGGCGCAGCGACCCGAACGTGGCGGGCTCGCAGGACGTCGCGCAGGTCAGCTGCAAGACCTGCCGCCGCACCAACGCCTTCACCCAGGCGCAGGATGCCGCGGGCGCCGCCCCGGCCGTCGCGAAGCCCGCCCCGGCTGCGGTGCAGAAGAGCCGGCAGCCCGCCCGCGCAGCGGCACAGCCCGCCGCCGGCGCCGCCTGGCAAGCCTGGCAGGCCCGCCTGAGCGCCCTCTCCGGCAAGGCCCGCCTGCCCCGCGGCAAGCGCCGCGCCCAGGCCTACGTCTGATCGCCCATGTGCTGGCGACGGCGCCCCCTGCGGGCGCCGTCGTCCGACGGAAGCCGGCCGGCGTCCGCTAGGCGCCCGCGCGGGCACGCCGCTCCAGCTCGGCGACGAACTCCGCCAGCGGCATCGGCCGGCCGAACAGGTAGCCCTGCAGGCAGGGCACGCCGCGGGCCGCCAGGTAGTCGCGCTGCGCCGACGTCTCTATGCCCTCGGCGATGACCTGCAGGTCCAGGCGGCCACAAAGGTCGAGGATGCTGTCGAGGATGTGCCGGGAACGGCTGTCGTCGTCGACGGTGGCGACGAAGCTCTTGTCGATCTTCAACGCGTCCACGTGGAAGCGGCGCAGGTAGGCGAGGCTGGAATGGCCGGTGCCGAAGTCGTCTATCGCCAGGCTCACCCCCAGTTCGCGCAGGCGCCCGAGCAGCTCGTCGGTGTGCGCATCGCTGCCGATCAGCTCGCGCTCGGTCAGCTCCAGCATCAGGGTCACCGAGCCCACCGGAAAGGCGCCGAGGAAATCCAGGCAATCGCCGAACAGGCTGCCGCTGCGCAGGTTCACGGCGCTGACGTTGACGCCGAGGTGGAAGCCCTCGCCCAGCAGCTGCGAATGTTTCGGCAGCACGGCCGCCAGCTGCTGCAGCAGGGAACGGGTCATGGGCACGATCAGGCCGCTCTGCTCCGCCAGGGGAATGAAGATGTCCGGGCTGACCAGCCCCGCGCGCGGGTGGCGCCAGCGCATCAGCACCTCGGCGCCGATCCAGCGGCCGCCGGTGGCCTCCACCAGCGGCTGGAGGAAGGGCACGAACTCGCCGGCGTACATCGCCCGCTCGATCTCGCGGGTGGGCGTCGCCGCGCGCCCCAGCAGCCAGTAGCAGCCAATGCCGAACAGCCCGCCGAGCACCGCCAGCATGGCGAACAGCGGCCAGTAGTCGGCCCCCATGGTCCGCCACTGGGCACCGGCCGGGAAGCCGCCGACCACCTGGTAGGGAAAGCGCGTCGAGGCCTGGCGCGTCTCGGCCAGGGGGAAGGCGTCGGGCGTGCCCTCGTGCACCTCGCCCGCCTCGTCCATCCAGCGCGGGCCGACCTGGATCACCAGGTCGCTGCGCTGGTCCACCAGTTGCAGCACGTTGCTCAGGTAGCGCCCGTCCACCGTCGCCAGCACGCCATCGCGGCCCTCGGCCAGGCGGTACACGATCAGCGCGAAGTCCGGCGTCACCGCATTGCCGGGCAGCAGGTTGAGGCGCCCGTCGACGAAAGCGGCGGCGTCCACCGGCTCGTCGAAGGCGCCGAACAGCGAGGTGCAGAACACCCGGCCGTTCCGAACCAGGTTGACCGAGCGCACGAAGGGTACGGTGGCGACCTGTTCGCGCAGCACCAGCTCGGCCGCGGAGCAGGGCCCCTCGGCGTAGGCGAGTGTGGCCCGCGCCGAGCCGGCGGCATTGGCGAGCATCACGTCGATCAGGTGCAGCGCCTCGCTGGCGGCGTGCCCCGCCTCGCGCCGGAGGCCGGCCTGGGTCTGCCAATAGATGATCACGCCGCCCAGCAGCAGCGGCAGCAGGGCGACCAGCAGGGAAATGCACAGGCGCCAGAGCAGGCGCCGGACTTTGCTCGATCCAGGCATCCGTGTCATCCCCGGCGCCGCCGCTGTCATCGGGCTCGGCGAGCAGCCTGAGCGGGCACCTGAAACCAGCGTAGATCATTCCGCCTGCGGCACCCTGGCCTCGGTGGCGATCCGCCAAAGGACGTATAATCCCCGCCTCGTCCCTGCCCCGAGCGCCGAACGACGCCATGCCCAAAGCCCGACTCCAGCCGGAGGGGAATTTCCCCCCCGCGCCCCTGCTGCGCCGCTTCGCGGCCATGTTCTACGACTTCCTGCTGTGCGTGGCCCTGCTGATGGTGGTCACCCTGCTCTACCAGCAGGTGCTGCTGCGCCTGCTGCTGGGTGGCGAGAAGCTCCGCCAGCTCGCCGACCAGGGCGGGCTGGTCGGCGACCCGCTGCTGTCCAGCCTGCTGTTCGTCAGCCTGTTCGCCTTCTTCGCCAAGTTCTGGACGCACAAGGGCCAGACCCTCGGCATGCAGGTCTGGGGCGTGCGCGTGCAGAACGCCGACGGCACCCCGATCAGCCTGATGCAGGCGCTGCTGCGCTTCATGATCGCCATCGGCTCCTGGGCCTGCGGCGGGCTGGGCTTCCTGTGGATGCTCTGGGACAAGGACAGGCGCACCTGGCACGACCGCTACTCGGAGAGCGTGGTGATCCAGATTCCCAAGGCGGTGCGCAAGGCGGCGCAGGGGCGGGGCTGAGGCTGGGGCGTGAAGGGAGAGGGTGCCGTTCGTGCCGCCGGGGCGTCCGGCGTGGCCTGGGAATCCAATCGCGGACAGAGTCCGCTCCTACGCGGGCCGAGCCATGCCATTCCCCTGTAGGAGCGCGCCCTGCGCGCGAATCGCGGGCAGGGCCCGCTCCTACAATGGGGCGACATGGGAGACGCGAATTTTGATCCAGTCACCCCCGCGAACGAGGGAGCCCAGAAGACAGTTGCTCCTACGCCCGTGCTTCCCTGAACCTGTCTTGCGCCGAGGTGCTCTTCGTAGGATGGGTATCGCTTCGCTCAACGCCATCCTACGAAAAGCCGTGCTTCCTGGAACCGTAGGAGCGGACTCCGTCCGCGATCAGGCCCGCCGGCCGCACCGAACCGTCCGGGACATCACCCCGCCCGCTTGAGCAACCACGCCCCCAGCAGCGCACAGATCGCCGCCGGCAGCAGCACCGCCAGCAGCGGCGGGAAGTTGAACACCTGGCTCGACGGGCCCAGCAGGTCCTGGGCGATGCGGAAGGTGAAGCCCACCAGCACGCCGGTGAACACCCGCTGGCCGAGGGTCACGCTGCGCAGCGGGCCGAAGATGAAGGAAATGGCCATCAGCACCAGGGCCGCGGTCACCGCCGGTTGCAGCACCTTGGTCCAGAACGCCAGCCAGTAGCGGTTGGTGCTCAGGCCCTGGTCCTTGAGGTAGTGGATGTACTCCCACAGGCCGCTGATGGACAGGGCCTCGGGCTCCATCACCACGGTGCTGAGCAGCTGCGGGCTGAGCTGGATGCTCCAGGCCTGCGCAGGCGAGCTGACCACTTCGCTGCGCTTCTCCTGCGGGTGCAGCAGGGTGGTGGTCACCTCTTCCAGCGTCCACTGGCCGTCGCGGAACACCGCGCGCCTGGCGAAGCTGGCGCTCTTGAGCACGTGGCCTTCGGCGAAATCGTAGCGGGTCACGCCCAGCAGGGTGCCGTCGGCCTGCACCACGTTGATGTGGATGAACTCCTGCCCCTGGCGGTGCCACAGGCCGTTGCGCGAACTGACCGCCCCGCCGCTGCTCTGCGCCAGGGCGCGGTCGCTCTGGGCCTGGGTCTCGGTGTAGGGCACCACGTACTCGCCCACCAGGATGCCGGCGAACATCAGCACCAGCATGGGCTTCATCACCGCCCAGACGATGCGCTGCAGCGACACCCCGGCGGCGCGCATGATGGTCAGCTCGCTGTTGCTGGCCAGGGTGCCCAGGCCCACCAGGCAGCCGATCAGCGCGGCCATCGGGAGCATGTCGTAGGCGCGGCTGGGGGCGGTGAGCAGCACGTATTTCAGGGCCACGCCCAGGGTGTAGTTCTCGTCCAGGGCACCCAATTGGTCGATGAAGGCGAACAGCAGGGCCAGGCCGAGGATCACCCCCAGCACCGCGAGGATGGCGACGAAGACGGTGGTGCCGATGTAGCGGTCGAGCTTACGCATGCTTGCGCTCCTTCACGGAGCGTGCGCGCGAGGCCGCCCATTTCAGACTCAGCGGTTCCCAGAAGGCCAGCAGCAGGCCGATGGCCAGGAAGACCGCATGCACCCACCACAGCCCCAGGGCCATGGGGATCTTGCCCTTGTCGAGCATGCCGCGGGCGGCGATCAGCAGGGCCAGGTAGGCCATGTACAGCAGCACCGCCGGCAGCAGCTTGAGGAAGCGCCCCTGGCGCGGGTTGACCTTGGACAGCGGCACCGCCAGCAGGGTGACGATGAACACCAGCAGCGGGATGGAGAAGCGCCACTGCAGCTCCGAGCGCATGCGCGGCTCCTTGCTGGCGAACAGGTCGCTGGTGGGGATGGCGTCGCGGTCGTCGATCTCGCTGCTCACCTCCGGCTTGGGCAGCAGCACGCCGTAGGTGTCGTACTTGATGGCGCGGTAGTCGGCCTGGCCCGGGGTGCCGTCGTAGCGGTAGCCGTCCTTGAGGATC
This sequence comes from Pseudomonas delhiensis, assembly GCF_900187975.1. Lineage (GTDB taxonomy): Bacteria > Pseudomonadota > Gammaproteobacteria > Pseudomonadales > Pseudomonadaceae > Pseudomonas > Pseudomonas delhiensis. Next base: position 55,733 of record NZ_FZPC01000001.1, read on the forward strand.
AGGTAGCGGCTGCCGTCGGGGTGGATCTGCTGTTCGCCGGTGCTCGCCACCAGCACCGAGAGGCCACGGTCCTGGCCGTTGCGCGGCGGGTTCTTGTCGGAGATGAAGATGCCGCCGAGCTGGGTGCGGTCGTTGGTCAGCTGCTCGGTGTAGGTCACCCGCGAGCCGTCGCGCATCGACTGGAAGCGGCCCGGCGCCAGGGTGTCGAACTCGGTCATGGCGTCCTGCTTGTTCAGGATCAGCTGCATCTGGGCGATGCCCTGGGGCGCCAGCGACAGGCTCAGCCAGGCCACCAGCAGCGCCACCAGCGCCGCCGGCGCCATGCTGTAGGCCAGCAGGCGCTGCTGGCTCATGCCGGTGGCGGTGAGCACGGTCATCTCGCTTTCCAGGTACAGCCGGCCATAGGCCAGCAGGATGCCGAGGAACAGGCCCAGGGGCAGGATCAGTTGGAGGAAGCCGGGCAGGCGCACGCCCATGATCATGAACAGCGAGCCGGGGTCCAGCATGCCCTGGGCGGCCTGCGCCAGGTACTTGATGAAACGGCCGCTCATGATGATCACCAGCAGCACGGCGCTCACCGCGCTCATGGTGATCAGCACTTCACGGGACAGGTAACGGAAGACAATCAAACCGGGCACTCCAGGGTTGTCACGCTCGGGCGGCTACGCTCAAACTAGCCGCCGTGAGGCACTGCCGGCCCGTATAGCACGGGGCCGGTGAAAAATACGCGGCATTATCCTGCGATTCGCCGGGCCTGTCACTGCGCAGAAGCCAAGCCGGGTCGCCGACCACCCGCCACTTCGACCCTTCGTCCCGGGGACACCTTGCCATGGAATTCCTTGTAAAAAGCGTCAGTCCGCAAACCCTGAAGACCGCCACCCTGGTGCTCGCCGTCGGCGAAGGCCGCAAGCTCGGCACCGCGGCCCAGGCCGTGGACGCCGCCAGCGGCGGCGCCATCGCCGCCCTGCTCAAGCGCGGCGACCTGGCCGGCAAGGTCGGCCAGACCTTGCTCCTGCAAGCCTTGCCCAACCTCAAGGCCGAGCGCGTGCTGCTGGTGGGCGCGGGCAAGGAGCGCGAACTCTCCGACCGCCAATACCGCAAACTGGTTTCCTCGGTGCTGGCCAGCCTGAAGAACCTGGGCGGCAGCGACGCCGTGCTCGCCCTGGGCGACCTGGCGGTCAAGGGCCGCAACGCCCACGGCAAGGCGCGCCTGCTGGTGGAGACGCTGGCCGATGGCCTGTACGTGTTCGACCGCTACAAGAGCCAGAAGGCCGAAGCGCCCAAGCTGAAGAAACTCACCCTGCTGGCCGACAAGGCCGACGCCCCCGCCGTCGAGCAGGGCGCCAGGGAAGCCCGGGCCATCGCCAACGGCATGGCCCTGACCCGCGACCTCGGCAACCTGCCGCCGAACGTCTGCCACCCCAGCTTCCTCGCCGAGCAGGCGAAGACCCTGGCCAAGGAGCACAAGGGCCTGAAGGTCGAGATTCTCGACGAGAAGAAACTGCGCGACCTGGGCATGGGCTCGTTCCTCGCCGTGGCCCAGGGCAGCGACCAGCCGCCGCGGCTGATCGTGCTGCACTACAACGGCGGCAAGAAGGACGAGGCGCCGCACGTGCTGGTCGGCAAGGGCATCACCTTCGACACCGGCGGCATCAGCCTCAAGCCCGGCCTGGGCATGGACGAAATGAAGTTCGACATGTGCGGCGCCGCCAGCGTCTTCGGCACCTTCCGCGCGGTGCTCGAACTGCAGTTGCCGATCAACCTGGTGGGCCTGATGGCCTGCGCCGAGAACATGCCCAGCGGCGGTGCCACCCGCCCCGGCGACATCGTCACCACCATGAGCGGGCAGACCGTCGAGATCCTCAACACCGACGCCGAAGGCCGCCTGGTGCTGTGCGACACCCTGACCTACGCCGAGCGCTTCAAGCCGCAGTCGGTGGTGGACATCGCCACCCTCACCGGCGCCTGCATCGTCGCCCTGGGCGCCAACACCTCGGGCCTGATGGGCAACAACGACGCGCTGATCCGCCAGTTGCTCAAGGCCGGCGAGCAGGCCGACGACCGCGCCTGGCAGCTGCCGCTGTTCGACGAGTACCAGGAGCAGCTGGACAGCCCCTTCGCCGACATCGCCAACATCGGCGGGCCGAAGGCCGGCACCATCACCGCCGGCTGCTTCCTCTCGCGCTTCGCCAAGAAGTACCACTGGGCGCACCTGGACATCGCCGGCACCGCCTGGATCAGCGGCGGCAAGGACAAGGGCGCCACCGGCCGCCCGGTGCCGCTGCTCACCCAGTACCTGCTGGACCGCGTGAAGTAATGGCAAAGCGCAATCGTTCGAGGGGATCGCCGGCATGACGCGGGTCGACTTCTACGTCATCCCCAGCGCCGATCCCGACGCGCGCCTGACCATCGCCTGCCGCCTGGCCGACAAGGCCTGGCGGCAGGGCATGCGGGTGTACCTGCTGTGCGCCGACGAAGCCCAGCGCGAGGCCCTGGACGCGCGCCTGTGGAGCTTCCGCAAGGAAGCCTTCGTGCCGCACAACGCCGCCGAGGAAGACGCCCAGGCCCCGGTCACCCTGGGCCTGGGCGAGCCCCCGGCGGGCCGCCGCGACCTGCTGGTCAACCTGACGCTGGCGGTGCCGGCCTTCGCCGGCGAGTTCTCGCGCATCGCCGAACTGGTGGTGGAAGAACCGGCCATCCGCCAGGCGGCGCGGGAGAATTTCCGCTACTACCGCGAGCAGGGCTATCCTTTGCAGGACCATCGCCTGCCGCGCCTCTGACGCTTTACCGGAAAAATGGACAGCCGCAAGCCACCGCAAGACCCCGACCACCTGCTCGACGACCTGGAGTCGATCCACGACCTGCTCGGCGAGCCGGATGGCGAACCGCCCCTGCTCACCGAATCCTTCGAGCCGGACAACATCCCGCTGCTCTCCGACGTGGTGCAGGCCTCGCCACGGCCGTCCCCGGCCGAGGAACAGGCCGACGACGACCTGCCCGCGCCCAGCCGCGAGCAGGCCCGCCTGGACAGCGAACTGCGCGCCGCCGCGCAGCTGATCCTGCAGGACGTCATCGACGACTTCGTGCCGCAGATCGAAGCCGAGCTGCAACGCCGCCTGGAAGCGCGCCTGCAAAGGCTGCTGGCACAGCGCAAGCCCTGACCGGCGCAGGGCGCATGACCGTTCGCGGTTATCCGCCGCCGGCCGGAAACACCGATGCCAGGAACAACGGCGGATAACGCCTGCGGCGTTATTCGCCCTACGGTCCCGTGGAGGCCCCGGCGGGCTTTTGCTTGCCGCTTGTAGCTTGTGGCCTGCAGCTTGTTTATATTTGACGGTTTTCCGTTTAGCCGCCTACAGGGTCCCGCCGCGCTCATGGACAAGACCTACCAGCCCCACGCCATCGAATCCCACTGGTACCCCACCTGGGAGCAGAACAACTACTTCGCCCCGCAGGGTTCCGGCGAGCCGTACACCATCATGATCCCGCCGCCGAACGTCACCGGCAGCCTGCACATGGGCCACGGCTTCAACAACGCCATCATGGACGCGCTGATCCGCTACCGCCGCATGCAGGGCCGCAACACCCTGTGGCAGCCGGGCACCGACCACGCCGGCATCGCCACCCAGATGGTGGTGGAGCGCCAGCTGGCCGCCCAGGGCGTGGCGCGCCACGACCTCGGCCGCGAGAAGTTCCTGGACAAGGTCTGGGAGTGGAAGGAGCAGTCCGGCGGCACCATCACCCGGCAGATCCGCCGCCTGGGCTCCTCGGTGGACTGGTCGCGCGAACGCTTCACCATGGACGACGGCCTGTCCAACGCGGTGAAGGAAGCCTTCGTCCGCCTGTTCGACGACGGCCTGATCTACCGCGGCAAGCGCCTGGTCAACTGGGACACCAAGTTCCACACCGCCATTTCCGACCTGGAAGTGGAGAACCACGACGAGAAGGGCCACCTCTGGCACCTGCGCTACCCGCTGGCCGACGGCCACAAGACCGCCGACGGCAAGGACCACCTGATCGTCGCCACCACCCGCCCGGAAACCATGCTCGGTGACAGCGCGGTCGCCGTGCACCCGGAAGACGAGCGCTACCAGGCGCTGATCGGCACCTTCGTCGAGCTGCCGCTGGTGGGCCGGCGCATCCCGATCATCGCCGACGACTACGTCGACCGCGAGTTCGGCACCGGCTGCGTGAAGATCACCCCGGCCCACGACTTCAACGACTACGAAGTCGGCAAGCGCCACGACCTGCCGCTGATCAACATCTTCGACAAGGACGCGGCGATCCTCGCCACGGCCCAGGTCTTCCACCTCGACGGCAGCGTCAACGCCGAACTGGACGCCAGCCTGCCGGCCGCCTACGCCGGCCTCGACCGCTTCGTCGCGCGCAAGCAGATAGTCGCCGACTTCGAAGCCGCCGGCCTGCTGGAGAAGATCGACGACCACGCGCTGAAGGTCCCCAAGGGCGACCGCTCCGGCACCGTCATCGAGCCCTGGCTGACCGACCAGTGGTACGTCTCCACCAAGCCGCTGGCCGAACCGGCCATCGCCGCCGTGGAAGACGGCCGCATCCAGTTCGTGCCCAAGCAGTACGAGAACATGTACTTCAGCTGGATGCGCGACATCCAGGACTGGTGCATCAGCCGCCAGCTGTGGTGGGGCCACCGCATCCCGGCCTGGTACGACGAAGCCGGCAACGTCTACGTCGGCCGCAACGAGGCCGAGGTACGCGCCAAGCACAACCTGGGCGAGGCCAAGCTGCGCCAGGACGAGGACGTGCTGGACACCTGGTTCAGCTCGGGCCTGTGGACCTTCTCCACCCTCGGCTGGCCGGAACAGACCGAGTACCTGAAGACCTTCCACCCCACCGACGTGCTGGTGACCGGCTTCGACATCATCTTCTTCTGGGTGGCGCGCATGATCATGCTGACCATGCACCTCATCAAGAACCAGGACGGCACCCCGCAGGTCCCGTTCAAGACCGTGTACGTCCACGGCCTGGTGCGCGATGGCCAGGGCCAGAAGATGTCCAAGTCCAAGGGCAACGTGCTCGACCCGCTGGACATCGTCGACGGCATCAGCCTCGACGCCCTGCTGGAGAAGCGCACCAGCGGCATGATGCAGCCCAAGCTGGCCGAGAAGATCGCCAAGCAGACCAGGGCCGAATTCCCCGAAGGCATCGCCAGCTACGGCACCGACGCCCTGCGCTTCACCTTCTGCTCGCTGGCCTCCACCGGCCGCGACATCAAGTTCGACATGGGCCGCGTCGAGGGCTACCGCAACTTCTGCAACAAGCTGTGGAACGCCGCCAACTTCGTCATCGAGAACACCGATGGCCAGGACACCGGCGTGAACGGCGAGCCGGTCGAGCTGTCCGCGGTGGACCGCTGGATCATCTCGGCGCTGCAGCGCACCGAGCAGGAAGTCGCCCGCCAGCTCGACGCCTTCCGCTTCGACCTGGCCACCCAGGCCCTCTACGAGTTCATCTGGGACGAGTACTGCGCCTGGTACCTGGAACTGGTCAAGCCGGTGCTGTGGGACGAGAACGCGCCCATCGAGCGCCAGCGCGGCACCCGCCGCACCCTGGTGCGCGTGCTGGAGACCGCGCTGCGCCTGGCGCACCCGTTCATGCCGTTCATCACCGAGGAAATCTGGCAGCGCATCAAGGCTTCCGCCGGCAAGAGCGGCGACACCCTGATGCTGCAGCCCTGGCCGGTGGCCGACGAAGCGAAGATCGACGCCGCCGCCGAAGGCGACATCGAGTGGGTCAAGGCGCTGATGCTGGGCATCCGCCAGATCCGCGGCGAGATGAACATCTCCATGGCCAAGCGCATCGACCTGGTGCTGAACAACGCCTCCCCCGAGGACCATCGCCGCCTGGCCGACAACGAGCCGCTGCTGATGAAACTGGCCAAGCTGGAATCGGTGCGCGTGCTCGACGAAGGCGAGGAACCGCCGATGTCGGCCACCGCGCTGGTCGGCGAGCTGCAGGTGCTGGTGCCCATGGCCGGGCTGATCGACAAGGCCGCGGAACTGGCGCGCCTGGACAAGGAAATCCAGCGCCTGGAAGGCGAGGTCAAGCGCGTCGGCGGCAAGCTGGCCAACGAAGGCTTCGTCGCCAAGGCCCCGGCCGAAGTGATCGAGAAAGAACGCGCCAAGCTGGCCGAGGCCGAGCAGGCGGTGACCAACCTGATCCAGCAGCGCGAGAAGATCGCCAGCCTGTAAGCGTTATCCACAAGGCCCGCGATGCGGGCCTTGTGCTTTTCGCTTGTGCTACCTTCTGGCGTATCCCCCGGAGGACGCCATGAAGCGCACCAACGCCCTGAACCTGCTGCAAAGCTGCAAGCCCGAGCTGGCCGAGCGCTTCGGCGTGGTCCGGCTCGCCCTGTTCGGCTCCACCGTGCGCGATGCTGCCAGGCCGGACAGCGATGTGGACATCCTGGTGGCCTTCGACGGCCCCGCCACCTCGGAACGCTACTTCGGTGTGCAGTTCTACCTGGAGGACCTGCTGGGCAGCAGCGTCGACCTGGTCACCGAAAAGGCCCTGCGCCCCGAACTGCGGCCCTTCATCGAGGCGGAGGCGGTGAATGTCTGAGGCGTCCGGGCGCGTCTGGTACCCTGGCGCATGCTCGTCGCCACGCGCAACCGGCTGATCCACGGCTATCTCGGCATCGACGACGATACGCTGTGGAGCATCGTCCGCGACAAGCGTAGCTGCGCCGTTGTTCCCGAACTCCGATGTTCCGGCCGGCGGCGGATAACCGCGAACGGTTATGCGCCCTACGCAGGACACCGGCGGCGGCGTAGGGCGCATAACGCCTACGGCGTTATCCGCCGTTGCCCTCGGCCACCGATGTTCCGTTCCAGAAAAGCACGGTCGTAGGAGCGGATTTCATCCGCGATAACCCAAGCCACCGGCGCGATTCGCGGATGAGATCCGCTCCGCTGCCCCACCTGCGCCATTCCCATGTAGGAGCGGGCCCTGCGCGCGAATCGCGGGCAGGGCCCGCTCCTACAACCAGTCAGAACACCGTGCCAACCGGGTAGACGTAGGCATTCACGTCATGGAAGGGCGTGCGCTGGTAGAACCATTCCAGCCGCGCATGCGGGTCCTTGGCGAAGGCCTTGTCGTCCTTCAGCTTCTTCTCGAACTCGGCCTTCAGCTGCGGGTCCTCGGCGAGCATCTTGCGCGCCATGGGCTCCATCACGTATTCCTCCGGCTCCTCGGCGGACACCAGGGTGGCGTTGAAGAAGCCCCAGGACCAGAAGGAATCCGGGCTCTCGGCGGTCAGCAGGTTGATCGCCAGCACGCCCAGCGGCTGGTCGGTGTCGATCACCACCGAGCCGGCCGGGAAGGTCTGCAGGCGCTGGAACGGCTTGCCGGTGCCGCTGACCAGCAGGTGCCCCTCGTAGCCGGGGATTTCGTTGGCCGCGGCGCGGTCCGGCTCGAAGCCGCCGGCCAGCTTGATGTCGTCCATGCGGTACAGGGTGACCTCGATGGCGGTCGGCTGCTCCAGGGTCTGCATGCGGATGCCGTGGGCCTTGAGCCGGGCGATGACCTCGCGCCACTGCACCGGCACCACGTACTGCTTCGGCCGCCTGACCACCAGGTCGGGCACCGAGTTGTCGCTGATCGGTACCTGCAAGGTCTTCGGCTTGTTGCTCCAGACAATGGTCCTGGCGCCGGTGATGGGCGACTGCTCGTAGTGGTAGTCGCCGACGACGAAGGGCGTGTGCTGCTCCTTGCCCGGCTTCCAGGTCAGGATCACCTCCTTCTGCGCCTCCAGGCGCTCGCGGTCCTTGGCGATGGCGGCCTTGAGCGACCCGGCGTTGTCGCCGATCACCCGGAACATCGCCTTGAGCATCACGTAGTTGCCCAGCACCTGGGTTTCATACGGGTGCAGCGCGTGCTGCTCGATGAGGATCGAGGGCACGTTGCGGATGTCGCCGTACTGGTTGGAGAAGCGCGCAAGATCGGTGCGGTAGGGGTAGTAGCCCTTGGCCGGGTCCTGGTTGTCGTTGAGGCTGATGCACTCGTGAACCACGTGGCCGTCGCCTTCCAGTTCCTTGTACACCGGGCCGCGCATGACCTCGTCCATCCACTGGCTGGATGCCGGCGACCAGCCGTTGCCGTTGTGGCAGTAGGAGCTGTCGTAGGGGTACATGGCGCCGTCGGTGGAGTGGGTGTCGGCGAAGAAGCTCAGGTCGTACTGGTTGAACACCCAGGCGACGTTGCGGATTTCCGCGCTGTCGAGCTTGGTGAAGTCGCGGTTGAGGTTCAGGTTCAGGCCGTTGACGCGCCAGCCGGTGACCTCCGGGCCGTTCTGGTTGATGCGCCCGTAGGGGCTGCGGCGCAGGTCGCCATCGACGTTCACGGTGGGGATGAAGAGGATGTTGACCTTCTCCAGCAACCCGGCCAGCGGCTTGCTCCCGGCGGTCATGTCGCGCAGCAGCATGAACATCGCATCCTTGCCGTTGGCCTCGCCGGGGTGGATCTCGGCCTCGACGAAGAGCGTCGGCTTGCCCGAGCCGTTCAGCCCGGCCGGCGATTTGTCGGCCTCGGTCGAGGCGGTCACCAGCAGCATCGGCTCGCCGCTGGCGCTCTTCTCCGGCAGCTCGCTCAGCAGCAGCCTGCCGCCGGAGGCATCGGCCAGCTTCTTCAGGTAGTCGCGGCTCTGCTGGTAGTCGCTGGTCTGCCGGAAGCCGCTGGACTCGGCCAGGGTGATCAGCGGGTCGTCGGGCCTGGCCAGGTAGCGGGTGCTGGCCAGCTTCTGCTCGAACATCGGCGGCAGGATGCGCTGCTTCGCCGCCGCCGGGTAGCCGCTGTCGTCGACGTAGCCGGGCGCCTGGGGCAACGCCGCCAGGGCCGGCAGGCTGCCGGCCAGCAGCAGCGCGGCGTACAGCGGGTGAAATCCTCGATGGCGCATGGGGGGCCTCCTTTCGCGGTGAGCCACGGCCCGGAGAACCTTAGACCATGATCCACACGGCCGAAGGGGCCGGTTGTCGCAGGCGTCATTCCGGGGTGGAATGACTACCCGAAGAAAGCTCGCTTGGCGCGGCGCAGGCTTTGGGCCGAAGATCGACGCGCCAGCGCGGCCTGGAAAGCCGCCGTCCCGACTTCCACAGGAGCCCGCACCATGTCCGACCTCCCCGCCCGCAATGGCGGCCAGATCCTCGTCGAAGCCCTGCTGCGCAACGCGGTGGACACCGTCTACTGCATCCCCGGCGAAAGCTACCTGCCGGTGCTCGACGCCCTGCACGACGCGCGCGCGATCCGCACCATAGTCACCCGCCACGAAGGCGCCGCCTCGAACATGGCCGACGCCTACGGCAAGCTCACCGGGCGCCCGGGCATCTGCTTCGTCACCCGCGGGCCGGGCGCCACCCATGCGGCCAACGGCGTGCACACGGCCCGGCAGGACTCGACGCCGATGATCCTCTTCGTCGGCCAGGTGGAAAGCGCCTTCAAGGGCCGCGAGGCGTTCCAGGAGGTGGACTACCGGCAGATGTTCGGCGGCCTGGCCAAGTGGGTCACGGAGATCGACGACATCCGCCGCATCCCCGAGGTGGTCGCCCAGGCCTTCGCCGTGGCCCAGTCCGGGCGCCCCGGCCCGGTGGTGGTGGGGCTGCCGGAGGAAGTGCTGTTCGGCACCGCGCAGGTGACGGACGCGCCCGCCCCGCGCATCCCGCAGGTCGCCCCGCCGCTGGCCGCGCTGGAAGAGCTGCGCAGCCTGCTCGCCCGTGCGCGCAAGCCGCTGCTGATAGTTGGCGGCACCGGCTGGGACGAATCCGCGCGCCGCGCCCTGCAGCGTTTCGCCCGGGCCAACGAATTGCCGGTGGTGGCCTCGTTCCGCCGCCAGGACCTGTACGACAACGACGACGCACAGTACGTCGGCCAGCTCGGCTTCGGCGCCTCGCCCAGGCTCACCGCACGGCTGCAGGAGGCCGACCTGCTGCTGGTGCTCGGCTCGCGCCTGAGCGAGACGCCCAGCGCCGGCTACACCCTGGTGCAAAGCCCGAACCCCGTCCAGACGCTGGTCCACGTCCACCCCGACGCCAGCGAACTGGGCCGCGTCTACCAGGCCGACCTGCCGATCCAGGCCAGCCTGCCGGCCATCGCCGCCGCCCTGGACGCCCTGCCGCCATTGGCCGAACGCCCCTGGACCGAATGGACGGCAGAGGCCCGCGCCGACTACCTGGCCTACGCCACCCCGCCGGCCAGCCCGGCCGAGCTGCAGGGCGTGGACCTGGCCGCGGTGGTCGGCCACCTCGCCGAAACCCTCCCCGAGGACGCGGTCATCAGCAACGGCGCCGGCAACTACGCGGTCTGGGTGCACCGCTTCTACCGCTACCGCGCCGCCCGCAGCCAGCTGGCGCCCACCAACGGCGCCATGGGCTACGGCTTCCCCGCCGCCATCGCCGCCAAGCTGCGCGAGCCGCAGCGCGAGGTGGTGTGCTTCGCCGGCGACGGCTGCTTCATGATGTACCCGCAGGAGCTGGCCACCGCCGTGCAGTTCGGCGCCGCGCTGATCGTCATCGTGGTCAACAACGGCATGCTCGGCACCATCCGCATGCACCAGGAACGCGAATACCCCGGGCGCATCTGCGCCACCGAACTGCACAACCCCGACTTCGTCGCCCTGGCCCAGGCCTTCGGCGCCCACGGCGAGCGGGTGGAGCGCACCGAGGACTTCGCCGCCGCCTTCCAGCGCGCCCGGGCCTGCGGCAAGCCGGCGCTGATCGAGCTGCGCACCGACCCACGGCAGATCACCCCGGTGGCGCGGCTTCCCTGAAAAGCGCCAAAGGCTTCGCTAAGCTGCATCGGGTCAAGGCATTGTTCCCCGCGACCGGGAACAATGCCTGCCGATTCGCCGGCTAAGGAAGCGCATGAATCCGCAACTGCTCTGGGTCCTGTTCCTGCTCGCCACCGTGGTGGCGCTGTTCGTCCTCAACCGGCCGCGCATGGACGTGGTCGCCCTGCTGGCCATGGTGGCGCTGCCGCTGACCGGCGTGCTCAGCGTGCAGGAAGCGCTGGCCGGCTTCGCCGACCCCAGCGTGGTGCTGATCGCCGCGCTCTTCGTGATCGGCGAGGGCCTGGTGCGCACTGGCGTGGCCTACCGCATCGGCGAATGGCTGACGCACAAGGCCGACAGCGACGAGACGCGCCTGCTGGTGCTGCTGATGCTGGCGGTGGCCGGCCTCGGCTCGGTGATGAGTTCCACCGGCGTGGTGGCGATCTTCATCCCGGTGGTGCTCACCGTCGCCGCGCGCATGAACGTGGCGCCGGCGCGGCTGATGATGCCGCTGAGCTTCGCCGGGCTGATCAGCGGCATGCTCACCCTGGTGGCCACGCCGCCGAACATGGTGGTGCACAGCGAACTGGTGCGCGAGGGCGAGGCGGGCTTCGGCTTCTTCAGCTTCACCCCCATCGGCCTGGTGATCCTGGCCCTGGGCGTGGCCTACATGCTGGTGGCCCGGCGCTGGCTCGGCCACGGCGACGACAGCGCCGGCAACGCCGCGCAACGCCGCTCGCTGCGCGACCTGATCCGCGACTACCAGCTGGCCGGGCGCGAGCGCCGGCTGCGCATCCGCGCCGACTCCCGGCTGGCGGGCATGACCCTGGGCGACGTGCAGCTGCGCACCGAGCGCGGCACCAACGTCATCGCCATCGAGCGCCTGGCGCGCTTCCGCCTGAAGATCCTCAGCCCCGGCGCCGAGGTGGTGCTGCAGGCCGGCGACGTGCTGCTGGTGGACATCTTCCAGCCGGGCATCGACCTGCTGCAGCTCTACCACGAGTACGGCCTGGAGCCGCTGAGCCTGCACGGCGACTACTTCACCGAACGCGCCCACGAGGTGGGCATGGCCGAGGTGACCCTGCCGCCGGAATCCGCCCTGCTGGGCAAGAGCGTGCTGGAGCTGGGCTTCCGCAGCCAGTACGGGCTCAACGTGGTGGGCCTGCGGCGCAACCGCGAGGCCGTGGTGGACGGCCTGCTGGAGGCCAAGCTGAAGGTCGGCGACACCCTGCTGGTGGTGGGCGCCTGGAAGGACATCCGCCAGCTCCAGGGCCAGGGCCGCGACTTCCTGGTGCTGAGCCTGCCGGCGGAGGTGGACGAGGCCGCGCCGGCGGCCAGCCAGGCGCCCCACGCGCTGCTGGCCCTGGGGCTGATGGTGCTGCTGATGGTCAGCGGCCTGGTGCCCAACGTGCTCGCCGCGCTCATCGCCTGCCTGCTCATGGGCCTGTTCCGCTGCATCGACATGGACAGCGCCTACCGCGCCATCCACTGGCAGAGCCTGGTGCTGATCGTCGGCATGCTGCCCTTCGCCCTGGCCCTGCAGAAGACCGGCGGCATCGCCCTGGCGGTGCAGGCGCTGGTCGGCGCGCTGGGCGGCGCCGGGCCCTACCTGATCCTCGCCAGCCTGTTCCTGCTCACCGCGCTGATCGGCCTGTTCATCTCCAACACCGCCACCGCGGTGCTGATGGCGCCGGTGGCCATCGCCACGGCCAAGGCCCTGGGCGCGCAGCCGGCGCCCTTCGCGATGATAGTCGCGCTGGCCGCCTCGGCGGCCTTCATGACGCCCATCTCCTCGCCGGTGAACACCCTGGTGCTGGGCCCGGGGCACTACCGCTTCGGCGACTTCGTGAGGGTCGGGGTGCCCTTCACCCTGCTGGTGATGATCGTCAGCGTGTTACTGGTACCCTGGCTGCTGCCGTTGTACTGAACGAACAAGGACGCCCCATGGAAGCGAGCAAGACCAAGAGCAGTTTCTACCGCCGCCTGTACGTCGCCTGGCTGGTGGACAGCGGCACGGCCAGCAGCGTGCCGGCGCTGATGGAAGCCACCGGCATGCCCCGCCGCACCGCCCAGGACACCCTGGCGGCGCTGGCCGACCTGGACATCGACTGCGTGTTCGAGCAACACGCCGGCGAGCGCAACAACGCCGGGCACTACCGCATCCGCGACTGGGGCGCCATCGACCCGCGCTGGATCGCGGCGAACCTTTCGAAGATCAAGGCGCTGCTGGGCTATCCCTGACACCGCACCGTAGTCCGCAAGAACGTAGGGCGAATAACGCTCCGCGTTATCCGCCGCTTGACCATGGCCCCAGGCCGCTCGGAGTCGAACTGGACGAGCCGCCCAGTTGGAACGCGGAGCCAACCAGGGCATGGGTGTAGCGGCGGATAACCGCGAACGGTTATTCGCCCTACGCCGGCACCGTGGTCCGCAAGAACGTAGGGCGAATAACGCTCCGCGTTATCCGCCGCTTGACCATGGCCCCAGGCCGCTCGGAGTCGAACTGGACGAGCCGCCCGGTTGGAACGCGGAGCCGACGAGGGCATGGGTGTAGCGGCGGATAACCGCGAACGGTTATTCGCCCTACGCCCAGGCAACCACCGCGCGGGACGCGCCAGACGAGGGGCATCTGTGGGAAAATCCCCCTCCGCTCCCCTGCCCCGCCGCCTGCCATGCCCAAGCCGCCGAAACGCCCCGCCAAGCCGCAACCGCTGCGCGACCCCGCCGCGAAGAAGCCCGACCTGCTGCACCCGCGCAACCGCCACCAGGGGCGCTACGACTTTCCCAGCCTGATCGCCGCCAGCCCCGAGCTGGGCGACTACGTGATCACCAACCCCTACGGCAAGCCCAGCATCGACTTCGCCGACCCGCAGGCGGTACGGGTGTTCAACCGCGCGCTGCTCAAGGCGCAGTACGGCATCGGCCACTGGGAGATCCCCGCCGACTTCCTCTGCCCGCCGATTCCCGGCCGCGCCGACTACCTGCACTACCTGGCCGACCTGCTGGCCGAGGACAACGCCGGCAGCGTGCCGCGCGGCCCCGGCGTGCGCGTGCTGGACATCGGCGTGGGGGCCAACTGCATCTACCCGCTGATCGGCCACCGCGACTACGGCTGGCGCTTCCTCGGCGCCGACATCGAGCCCGCCGCCCTGGCCTCGGCGCGCAACATAGTGCTGGGCAACCCGGGCCTGGCCGAGGCCATCGAACTGCGCCAGCAACCCGAGCCGCGGCACATCTTCCACGGCCTGCTGCACAGCGACGAACGCTTCCACGCCAGCCTGTGCAACCCGCCCTTCCACGCCTCGCCCGACGAGGCCCGCGCCGGCAGCCGGCGCAAGTGGAAGAACCTCGGCAAGCTCGACCCCTCGCGCAAGCTGCCGGTGCTGAACTTCGGCGGGCAGAGCAACGAGCTGTGGTGCGAGGGCGGCGAGATCGCCTTCCTCAGGCGCATGGCCAGCGAAAGCCGGGAGGTGGCGCAGCAGGTGCGCTGGTTCAGCTCGCTGGTGTCCAAGGCCGGCAACCTCGACGACTTCCGCCGCGCCCTGAAGAAGGCCGGCGCGCTGCAGGTGCGCACCGTGGACATGGCCCAGGGGCAGAAGCAGAGCCGCTTCGTCGCCTGGACCTTCCTCGACGCCGAGGCGCGCCGCGCCTGGTACGGCTGACTAGCGGATGAACTCGCGGCTGACGGCGCGGAAGGTCTCGCTGCCGGCGCGCTCCAGCCATTCGAAGGCGACCATCTCGCGGTTGACGATCACCGCGCCGGCCTGGCGCATGCGCTCCAGGGCCAGGGCCTTGTCCTCCGGGCGCCGCGAGCCGACCGCCTCGGCCACCACGTAGACCTCGCGGTCCTCGGCCAGCAGGCCGAGCACGGTCTGCAGCACGCAGACGTGGGCCTCGGTGCCGCACACCACGAACTGCCGGCGCTCGCCGCCGGGCAACTGCAGCAGGCCCGGGTCGGCCACCGCGGAGAAGGCGATCTTCTCCAGGATGGCCTCGGCCGGCAGCTGCTCGCGCAACTGCGCCAGGGTCTGGCCCAGGCCCTTGCTGTACTGCTCGGTGGCCAGCGCCGGCACGCCCAGGCGCCGGGCCACGGCCAGCAGCCAGGCGCTGTGCTGCAATACCGCCTCGGCGTCGTGGATGGCCGGGAACAGGCGCTCCTGGATGTCGATGATGAGGAGGGTCGAGGTGGGGGCGTGGAGCAGCATGGGGGTGTCTCCTGGGGGTGGTTCTTCTTTTTCGGCTTGCTGTGTGGGGGTGTCAACCGGGAAAGCAGGTCGACACAAACGCAGGGAAGAGAATGAGCAAAGGTGAAGCGCTGGAGCTGCGTCGAAGTCCGCTCCCTCTCCCTTCAGGGAGAGGGCAAGCGGGGTCACAGCACACACTGTCGCCCACCTCCACACCCAAGAAAAAGGCCCCTGAACAAGGGGCCCTCCTCTCTTCAGCCATGCACCCTCAATGCCCCGTCACGTCCCCGCGGCGGCTGGTCTCGAAGAGGAACCAGGTGCGCTGCTCGGTCTCGTCGATCCAGTTCTCGATGAGGCTGGCGGTGGCGATGTCGTGGTACTCGTCGCACAGGTCGTGGACCTCGCGCATGTAGGCGGTCAGCGACTTGTTGTCCTCCTGCAGCTCGGCCAGCATGTCCAGCGGCTGGACGAACTCGGCGTCGTTGTCGGCGATGCGCTTGATGCGGCCGATGTGGCCGATGGAGCGGATGGTGTTGCCGCCGATCTTGCGCACGCGCTCGGCGATGGGGTCGGTCATGGCGAAGATTTCGGTGGCCTGGTCGTCCAGCAGCAGGTGGTAGTCGCGGAAGTGCGGGCCGCTCACGTGCCAGTGGAAGTTCTTGGTCTTCAGGTACAGCGCGAAGACGTCGGCGAGCAGGCGGCTGAGGGCCGCGCTGAGGTCGCGGGTGGCATCCTTGGAAAGGTCCGAAGGCGTGGCCAGGGCCGGCGCGCGGCGCGGTGCCGGCTTGCTCGCGGCGGCGGGCTTGGCGGCGGGCTTCTTCGCTGCCGGTTTCTTCGCTGCCGCAGGCTTGGCGGCAGCGGGTTTGGCGGCGGCCGGCTTGGCCGCAGCCGGCTTGCTGGCGACGGTCTTGGGTGCAGCGGGTTTCTTCGCAGTGGCTGCGGTTTTCTTCATCTCGATCACCTCAAGGGGTCTTGTGGATGCCGCCCCTGTGCGTGCCGAAACTGGCGGTCCGGGACGAGCCTGGCGCACTCCCCGCGTGTTCCTCTCATGGCGGCGAGTGCGCTCTTGAGCCTACCTCGCCGCGCATCGATTGCAAGTCGTCGGGCCCGCCCAACGCATGGCGCAATGACGCCGGGCAAGGCTCAGGGCTGCACGGCGAAGCGCGCATCCAGGCGGCTGTACCCCATACCGACACCCTTGTGCACCTTGAGTTGCACGGGGATGCGTTCCTTGAGCGCCTCGACGTGGCTGATCACGCCGATGCTCTTGCCGCTGGCGTTGAGGCTGTCGAGGGCGTCCAGCGCCACTTCCAGTGTCTCGCCGTCGAGGGTGCCGAAGCCCTCGTCGAGGAACAGCGAGTCGATGCTGGTCTTGTGGCTGACCAGGTCCGACAGCGCCAGGGCCAGGGCCAGGCTGACCAGGAAGCTCTCGCCGCCGGACAGCGTGCGGCAGTCCCGCGCGACATCGCCCTGCCAGGTGTCCACCACCTCCAGTTCCAGCTCGCCGTCGCTGCGCCGCGCCAACTGGTAGCGGCCGTGCAGGCGCTGCAGCTGCCGGTTGGCCAGGTGCACCAGGTGGTCGAGGGTCAGGCCCTGGGCGAAGCGCCGGTACTTGGCGCCATCGGACGAGCCGATCAGGCCGTTCAGGCGCTGCCACAGGTCGTGGTGCGCCTCCTGCGCGGCGATCTCGGCGAACAGCGCCTGCTGGCTGGCGCGGCGCGCGTCGTCGCCCTGCAGCTGCGCCCGCACCTCGCCCTGGCGCTGGCCCAGTTCGCGCAGTTGCGTGGCGAGGGCCTGCAGCTGCTCGTCGAGGGCCGGCAGCTCCAGTTCGCCCAGCGGCTGTGCGCGTAGCTGGCGCTCGGTTTCCTCGGCGGCGACGCGCAGCGCCACGGCTTCGGTCAGCGCGGTGTCCAGGCGCGTCTTGAGTTCACCCAGGCGCTGGCGCTCGCCGTCTTCCAACAGCGCGGCGAGGAAAGCCGCCAGGTCGGCGAACGGGCTTTCTTCCAGAGCCTGCTGCCAGGTGCGCTCGCATTCAGCCAGGGTAGCGCGCGCCTGTTCCAGGTGCGCGGCCAGGCTCTGCTCGCGGCCGAGCAGCGCGTCGGCCTGGCGCTGCGCCGCCTGCAGGGCCGCCTCAGCCACTTGCAGGGCCTGCTGCGGCTGAGGCTCAGGCGCCAGCTCCGGCAGGGCCTGCTCGCCACTGGCGCTCCAGCGTTCGCGCCATTGCCCAGCCTGCGCTTCGGCTTCCTGCAACAGGCGCCGCGCTTCGCGCTCGGCCTCCTGCAGTTGCTGGTCCTGCTGCTGGGCCTGCTGCCAGGCGCGCCATTCTCCTTCGCGTTCGGCCAGCCAGGCCGCGCCCTGGCCGGGCAGCGCGGCGGCGAAACCGTCGAGGCTGGCCAGCAGCTCGGCGGCCTGGCGTTCGGCCTGGGCCTGCAATTGCTCCAGGCGTTGCTGTTGTTCCGCCAGGCGCTGCTGTGCGTTGTCCAGGTCGCGACGCAGCAGGGCCTCCTGCTGCAGCGCGGCCGCATGGCTGCGCTCGGCGTTCTCGCGGGCGCTGGCGGCCTGCTGCAATTCGCCCTTGAGCGCATCGAGCGCCGCCAGGCGTTCCTGCAGGTCGGCCAGGGCCTGCTCCTGGGCCTGACGGATCGCGGCCAGGCCAGCGGCACCCTCGATGGCGAGGTTCTGTTCGGCCAACTGACGCTGCCATTCGCTATCGAGCTGGTGCAGTTGTTCGCGCAGTTGCTCCAGCTGTTGCCGAGCCTGGGCAGCCTGGGCCGTCACGTCGGACAACTCGTCGCGCAGCGCCACGCCGTCGCTTTCCAGGGCGGCCAGGGCCGCGCGGCATTCGTCGAGGGCACGGCGCGTCTGCGACACGTCCAGCGCCTGGTAGCTGGCGATGGCCGGGTGTTCGTGGGAACCGCACAGCGGGCAAGCCTCGCCGGGCTGCAGTTGCGCGCGATAGGCCTCCAGGGCCTGGATGCGCTGCTCCTGCTCCAGCAGTTTCTCCTTGTCGGCGACCTGCTGCTTCAACCCCTTGTAGCGCTCGCGCAGTTCGGCGATCGCGGCCTCCTTCTGCGCCTGGCGTTGCTGCAGGGCATCGAGCTGCGGCTGCAGGCGGGCGGCCTGGGCACTTGCCTGTTCGCGGTTCTGCGCCAGCTGTTGCAGGCGGTCCAGCGCCCTGCCCTGCTGCTGCAACTGCTGCCAGCGCTCGCGTAGGGCGCTTTCGCCGGCGCCTTGCAGCAGGGCCTGCAAGCGCGCCTGTTGCTGCGCCTCGGCCTGGCGCGCCGCGTCCAGCGCCTGCCCGGCATCGGCCAGGGCCTGGCCATGAGAGGCGAGTTGGCCGTGCAAGGATTGGATGGCGGCGGACTCCTGCTCCAGGCGCGCGCAGGCGCCCTGCAGTTCACTACCGAGCTGTTCGCGCCGGGCGAACTGCGCGCGCCAGCCGCCCAGCAGCTCGCCCAGGCGGGCGCGTTGCGGGTGCGCGGCGAGCTGCGCCTGCACTTCGCGGCGCTGCGTGGCGAGTTCATCGATGGCGCGCTGGCGCTGCCCCGCCCACTGCGCACTGTACTGGCTGGCCTGCCACAGGCTGCGCACGACCTGCTCCGCGCAGTCCCGCTGCTGGCGCTGCAGGTCCGCCAGGCCGGTCTCGTCCCGCTCCAGCACTTGGCGCGCCTGTTGCCAGGCCGCATGCAGCGGCTGCAGGCGCGCCGCCGGCTCGCTGGCGGCCAGGCGCTGGAGGTTGGGGGCCGCCTGGAGCAACGCCTCGCGGGCCTGCTGCTCGCGCGCGGCGGCCTGCTGGTGCTGCTGTTCGGCGCGGCCCAGGTCCTCGCGCCAGCGGCGCTGGGCCTGCAGTTCGGCCTGGCGCTGGAGCAGCGGCGCTTCCTCGGCCAGCAGGCGCTCGGCCTCGGCCTGCAGTTCGCCACGCTGTTCCTCGCCGAGCAGTTCCATGCCCTCGGCACGGCTCCGCAACAGTTTCAGGTCGCCCTCCGCCGCCTTGGTGCGCTCGAACACGCGCTGGGAGATCAGCCCGTAGATTTCCGTGCCGGTGAGTTCTTCCAGCAGCGCGGCGCGGTCGTTGGCGCTGGCCTCGAGGAAGGCGGCGAAACCGCCCTGGGCCAGCAGCATGGATTTGGTGAAGCGGCCGAAGTCGAGGCCGGTGAGTTGCTCGGTCTGGCGCAGCTTGTCGTTGATCTTGTCGGTGAGGATCTCGCCTTCGCCGCCGGCGACGTCGATGCGCGCCAGCTCCACCTTGGGCGCCTGCAGCGCGCCGTCGAGCTTGTCGCGGGCCCGGCGCTGGCTCCAGAAGGCGCGGTAGCGGCGGCCCCGGACCTCGAACTCGACCTCGGCGAGGCAGTCGGCGGTGTGGCGGGTCATCAGTTCGTTGCCGCTCTGCGACAGCGTGCTCATGCGCGGCGTGCGGTGGTACAGGGCCAGGCAGATGGCATCCAGCAGGGTGGTCTTGCCGGCACCTGTAGGCCCGGTGATGGCGAACAGGCCGTTGCCGGCGAAGGGCTCGGCGGCGAAATCGATCTTCCACTCGCCCTTGAGCGAGTTGAGGTTCTTCAGGCGCAGGCTGAGGATGCGCATCAGGCTTGCTCCTCCCGCAGTTCGGCGACCACCTGGCGGTACAGCCCGGCCAGTTGCTGGCGCAGCGGCGGCTCCAGCTCCTCGGCGTCCAGGCGTTGTTCGAAGACGTCCTCGGCGGAGAGTTCGTCGAGGGTCTCGCGCGCCTCGCCGAACAGCCCGGCCTGCTGGTTGCCGCGCTCGCGGCGGGTGCGCAGCACTTCCACCGGCAGTTCCTCGCAAAGCTTCTCGACGCGCAGCTGGATGTCGTTCAGGTAGTCGTCGGCGCGCACCAGCACCTCCACCCACACCGGCCGTTCCGGCGTGCCCAGGCGCGCCGCCTCGGCCAGCGCATCGGGCAGACTGTCCAGGTTGCCGGCCAGCGACTGCAGGGGCTGGAAGCAGGGCACGGCGAGCGGCGTCACCGCGCGCAGGCCGCTTTCGTCGAGGTCCACCAGCAGCACCTCCTTGGCCTGCCGCGCCTCGTCGAAGCTCAGGGCGATGGGCGAGCCGCAGTAGCGGATGTGCTCCAGGCCACCGACCTTCTGCGGCCGGTGGATGTGCCCCAGGGCGATGTAGTCCGCCGCCGGGAAGGCGCTGGTGGGGAAGGCTTCCAGGCTGCCGACGTAGATTTCCCGCACCGACTCGCTGGCGCTGGCGCCGACCGTGGTCAGGTGCCCGGTGGCGACTATGGGCAGCCCGCCGCCCAGTTCGGCGCGCTTGGCCTCGGCCCGTTCGAACAGCGCGCGGTAGTGCGCCTGGATGGCCTGCTGCAGGGCCAGCTGCTTGTCCTGGGCGCTCTGCCCGGCCTGGCTGGCCAGCAGGTCGCGCGGGCGCAGGAAGGGAATGGCGCAGAGCACCGCGCCCGGCGTGCCATCGCGTTGCGGCAGCACCAGCAACTGCCGGTCGAGGTCGGCGCCGGCGGCGGCGATCACCCGCGTGCCGAGCACCGCCAGCAGCTCGCGGGACTCCTCCAGCATGGCCACCGAGTCGTGGTTGCCGCCCAGCACCACCAGGCTGGCGCCGGTTTCGCGCAGCTCGACGATGAAGCGGTTGTACTGCTCGCGGGCATAGCTGGGCGGCGCGCCGGTGTCGAACACGTCGCCGGCGATGATCACCGCGTCCACCCCGTGCTCGCGCACCCGCTCCACCAACCAGCGGCAGAAGGCGCGGTGCTCGGCCTCGCGGCTCTTGCCCATGAAGTGCTGGCCGAGGTGCCAGTCGGAGGTGTGGAGGATGCGCATGCGCCTGCTGTCCCGCTGTCTGATCCAGCCGGCGATGATACCCGCTTCCGCGGTGCGCCCGCGCCGGGCTGGCTATCCTGAAGGAACCCCGGCCGGGAATCAGACCATGCAACGCCTGCTCAACATGCTCCGCGACCTCGCCATCCTGGTGCGCGCCAACCTGTGGATAGTGCCGGTGCTGGCGGCGCTGGTGGCCGCGGTCTTCTACTTCGTCGCGCCGCCGCCGCCGATGACCGCCACCCTCGCCACCGGCGCCGCCGACGGCGGCTACGCGGCCTTCGGCGAAAAGCTGCGGGCCGAACTGGCCGAGCAGGGCTTCGAGCTGAAGCTGGTGCCCAGCGCCGGCTCGCGGCAGAACATGGACCTGCTGCTGGACGAGCGCAGCGGCGTGGACATCGCCCTGGTGCAGAGCGGCCAGGAACGCCAGATCGACGCCGCGCAGCGGCAGCGCCTGCAGACCCTCGGCGCCATGTTCCAGGAACCGCTGTGGCTGTTCCAGCGCCGCGACGTGCACATCGACCGCATCGCCGACCTGCTGCCCCTGCGCGTGGCCCTGGGCACCCGCGGCAGCGGCACCGAGGCGATCACCGCGGCCATCCTGCAGGCCAACGGCATCAGCCAGGAGCAGCACCCGGCGGGCTGGCAGGCCAGCGGCGGCGACAGCGCCGCCGACGCCCTGCTGGCCGGCAGCCTGGACGCCGCCTTCTTCGTCGGCCCGGCGGAGAACCCGCTGATCCAGCGCCTGGCCGCCAGCGAGCAACTGCTGCTGGCCGGCTTCCGCCGCGCCGGCGCCTACGAGGCGCGCCTGCGCTTCCTCAAGCGCCTGGAGGTGGGCGAAGGCCTGCTGAACCTGGCGCACGACGTGCCGCACCGCAACCTGACCACCCTGTCGCCGGTGGCCACCCTGGTGGTCAACGAGCGCTTCCACCCGGCGTTGACGCCGCTGGTCCTCGAGGCCGCGCGCCAGGTGATGCGCCAGGGCAGCCTGCTCGACGCCCCCGGCGCCTTCCCCGCCGCCGAGCCGCGCACCCTGCGCCTGGCCGAGGACGCCGAGCGCTACTACAAGAGCGGCCTGCCGCTGCTGCAGCGCTTCCTGCCGTTCCGCATCGCCTCCCTGGCGGACCGCTACATCATCCTGCTGATCCCCTTCATCGCCATCCTCATCCCGCTGTTCAAGTCCATCGGCCCGCTGTACCGCTGGCGCATCCGCGCGCGCATCTACCGCTGGTACCGCTACCTGCGGGAGATCGACCGGCGCCTGGACGAGCGCACCGGCGTCGCGGAACTCAGCCGCGAGATCGAGCGCCTGGAGCAACTGGAGGCCGAACTGGCGCGGGTGGAGGTGCCGCTGTCGTACTACAACGAGCTGTACGAGCTGCACCTGCACCTGAACTACGTGATCCGCCGCCTGCGCCAGCTGCGCCGCAACCGCCGCGAACGCGACGGCGAGGCGCCGCTGGACAAGGCTGGGTGAGCGTGGCGCGCCGCGCTCGGGTAAACTGGCGGCTTTGCCACCATCGTCCAGAGCCGAGCCCGAGATGCCGATTCGTCACGCCATCGTCCACCTGATCGACAAGAAGCCCGACGGCAACCCCGCCACGCTGCACGCGCGCGACGCCGAACTGGGCGACTCCCAGGCCATCGAGAACCTCATGGCCGACCTCAACGAAAGCTACAACGCCAAGCCGAACAAGGCCTGGGGCCTGTTCCAGGAGGAATCCGGCGCCTACCCGTTCAGCGGCTGGCTGGCCGAGTACCTGGACGGCGGCAAGGATTTCGTCGCCTTCAGCCGCCAGGCCGTGGAGCACCTGAAGAGCCTGATGGAGGAGTCCAACCTCTCCACCGGCGGCCACGTGCTGTTCTGCCACTACCAGCAGGGCATGACCGACTACCTGAGCATCGCCCTGCTGCACCACAGCGAAGGCGTGGCGGTGACCGAGAACCTGGAAGTGGCGCCCTCGCGCCACCTGGACCTCGGCCAGCTGCACATGGCGGCGCGGATCAACTGCTCGGAATGGCGCAACAACAAGGCTTCCAAGCAGTACATCTCATTCATCAAGGGCAAGGGCGGCAAGAAGGTCTCGGACTACTTCCGCGACTTCATCGGCTGCCAGGAAGGCGTCGACGCCCCCAGCGAGACGCGCACCCTGCTCAAGGCCTTCAGCGACTACGTGGAAAGCGAGGACCTGCCCGAAGAGCAGGCCCGCGAGAAGACCGACACCCTGGTCGACTACGCCACCAGCCAGGCCCGCCTGGGCGAGCCGATGGCCCTGGACGCGCTTTCCGAGCTGATGGACGACCAGGCGCCGCGGGCCTTCTACGACTACATCCGCAACAAGGACTACGGCCTGGCCCCGGAAATCCCCGCGGACAAGCGCACCCTCAACCAGTTCCGCCGCTTCACCGGCCGCGCCGAGGGCCTGTCGATCAGCTTCGAGGCGCACCTGCTGGGCAGCAAGGTGGAATACGACGAGGAGCGCGACATGCTGATCATCCGCGGCCTGCCGACGCAGCTGCACGACCAGCTCAAGCGCCGCAAGTAACCGCACCAACCCATACGGCGGATAACCGCGAACGGTTATGCGCCCTACGGATTGCCCTTGCCCCTGCGCGCGAATCGCGGACAGAGTCCTACCCCGCCACCGCTGTCCCACCTGTAGGAGCGCGCCCTGCGCGCGATTCGCGGGCAGGGCCCGCTCCTACGTTACCGGGAAGCATGGTCGTAGGAGCGGACTCCGTCCGCGATGGGCCGGGCCCGTGCGCGGCTCAACGCGCCTCGATGCGGAACCCCACCCGCGGGAAATGCACGTGCACCACCCCGGCGCGCGGGTCCTCGCGGCGCAGGATCAGCTCCTCACTGCCCAGGTGCAGCAATTCCCCTTCCACCGGGTCGACGCCGTAGTCGGTCGCCGCGATGGCCACCCGCTGGCCGGCCTGCAGGCCCTCGGGATCGGCGAAGGGTTCGTCCGGCAGCACCGCCGGCTGGCTGTCGCGGGCCACGGCGATGGCATCCTCGCTGCTCATCTCGCTCGACGCGCCATGGCCGAAGCCGAGCACCCGGCCCAGCCAGGCCTGCACCGCGGGGTAGGCGTCCACCAGCGGCGCGGTCACCGGGGTGGCCTTGACGAACCAGAGCACGTGGGCCACGGCGAAGTCCGCCAGGGACGGCTCGCCGAACAGGAAGTCTCCCTCCTCCCGCGCCAGCTGCTGCTCCAGCCGCGCCATGAACACCGGCCACTGCTGGCGCGCCTGCTCGGCCGGCAGGCGCGCGGCGCTGCCGCCGCTGAACAGCTGGCTGCGGTCGGCGACGAAGGCCTTGAGGAATTCCGGCGGCAGCTTGCCGAAGCGCACGGCGATGGATTCGGGCTGGAACACCAGGCTCACGCCGTGCTGGAACAGCACCGAGTCGGCCCAGGCGGCGAAGGCCGCGACGGTGAACTCCTGGCCTTCGGGGAACAGCGCCGGGGTGGCCTTTTCCTGCTCCAGGCGGCGGGCGATCAGCGCGGTGTCGCAGTAGACGTCGGCGCCCACCTGCAGCACCGGGGTCTTGCGGTAGCCGCCGGTGAGCGCCATCAGGTCCGGCTTGGGCATGATCGGCGGGATCAGCACCGAGCGCCACGACAGCTGCTTGAAGCCCAGCAGCAGGCGGGCCTTCTCGGCGAAGGGGGAAGTCGGGTAGTGGTGCAGGATCAGCTCGGACATGCGGGGCTCCGTTGGCCGGCGTTGAGGGCTTTCCAGCTTACCCCGCCGCGGTGCGCGGTCCTACCCGTTCGAAACTATGGCGGGCTATCCGCCGCGCTGATGGCCAGGGCCGCGCCGGCCAGCACCAGGCGCTCCTTGGCCGGCTTGCCCAGGGCCTTGATCGCGCGCTCGCGGCGCAGCGCCTCGCCCTTGCCGGCGCAGGCCTCGACGTAGACCAGCGCCTGCGCCGGGCTGGAATGGAAGAAGCGCGCGCCGCGCCCGCTGCAGTGCGCCTCGAAGCGCCGCTGCGGGTCGTCGCTGATGCCGCAGTAGAGCGCGCCGTTGGCGGCGCGCACCAGGTAGACGAACCAGGGCTTGGGCTCGGCCAGGCTCATGTCCAGACCCGCTGCTGCATGCGCTCGCAGTAGCCGACCAGCCGCTCGTATTCGCGCGCCATGTGGTTCAGGGGGGTTTCCAGGGTGCTGAGGACCAGGTTGGCGAGTATCCCATAGGCCGCGGCATCGGCGCTGCAGGGCTGGGCGCCGCCGAAGTACGGCAGGTCGCCGAGCATGCCGTCGAGGGCGTCGAGGTCCTGGCGGGCGAAGCTCAGCAGTTCCTCGCGGCTGTGGGCGGTCAGCCCGCGGCCGCGCATCTCGCCGCGGATCTTGCGACGGATCAGCGCCCCCACCAGCGGCCGCACCGGGCCGGGCACGCCGCGCAGCAGCACCGGGGCGACCTGCCGCCAGCCGTCCGCCTCCAGCCAGCGGAAGTACACCAGCAGCGGCGCCAGGTGCTCGTCGCACAGCCGCGTGATCGACACCGCCCAGCCCCGGCCGCGGGCATCGAGGCCGGCGTCCAGGTCCAGGGCGAAGCGCTGCTGCAGGTCGTGGATGATGATCTCGCTGTCGGCGACGGTCTGCCCCTCGACCTTGACGAAGGGCAGCTTGCCCTTGGGCCCCTTGCGCGGGTCCGTCACGTGCTGCACCTGGTATTCCAGCCCGGACAGGCGCAGGAAGGTCTCCAGCTTCAGGCAGAAGGGGCTGACGTTGGGCACATTGAAGGCCGGGGGGAACTGGAACAGGGTGATCATGGCGGGGCTTCCTGCGCGGGCTCGCCTGACATTTAAGCGCATGCCAGGCGCCGCGGCGAGCCCTGTCGGAGTGCTATCAGACATGACAGAGCTTGCGGGATGGCTCCGTAGGGGCGGGCCCTGCCCGCGAATCGCGCGCAGGGCGCGCTCCTACAGGTGGGCTCGGAGGTGGGCGTGCGCCGGGGCGCTCCTACGGTGCGGGCGGGCATGGCCTTTCGTAGGAGCGAGGGGGACGCCTGGTTCTTGCTCGCGAACAGTGGTTACCGGCTCGCTCCTACACGAACACCCGTCCTGCCTCAGCTGAACCACTCCATCGCCGTCCGCCAGACACACACCCCGATGAAATACGCCGAGGCCGCGAACCACAGCCACAGCAGCCAGGTCTGGTCCACCGGCTGCTGGAGGATCAGCAGGGCGCTGCTGAACATCCAGACGAAGGTCACCGCGATGTTCAGCGGCATGAACTGGCGCACCCGGAAGGGGTGCAGGAACTTCATCCGCGTCAGCGTCAGGGCGGCCAGCACCAGCACCGTGACCAGGCTCACCCAGGGGCCGGGGCCGAGGACGAAGAAGTACACCGCCACCACGTTCCAGGCCGCGGGGAAGCCGACGAAGTAGTTGTCCTTGCTCTTCATGTTCACGTTGCAGAAGCAGAACAGCGAGGACACCAGGATGACGCCGACGATGGCCAGCTCGCTGTGCACCGGCAGCGGCACGTAGCGGTAGATGAAGATCGCCGGGATGAACACGTAGGTGAGGTAGTCGATCACCAGGTCCAGGGTGGAGCCGTCGAAGTGCGGCAGCACCGCCTTGACGTCGAACTTGCGCGCCAGGGTGCCGTCCAGGCCGTCCACCAGCAGGGCCACGCCCAGCCACAGCAGGCAGGCCTGCGGGCGGTTGTCGACCAGCGCGAGCAGCGCCAGCAGGGCCAGGATGACGCCGCTGGCCGTCACCGCATGGGCGCTCCAGGCCTTGGCTTTGCTCAGGTTCAACGGGGTGAGGGTCAGGTTCAC
Source organism: Pseudomonas delhiensis (assembly GCF_900187975.1). Taxonomy (GTDB): domain Bacteria; phylum Pseudomonadota; class Gammaproteobacteria; order Pseudomonadales; family Pseudomonadaceae; genus Pseudomonas; species Pseudomonas delhiensis. The sequence goes on from NZ_FZPC01000001.1 coordinate 82,297, forward strand.
GGCGCTTCTCTTCTGTCAGGCGGCAGTGCGAGCTACTTCAACGTATAGCCCATCCATGGGTTTCCACAGGGTGCTCCTGGGTATCGGAACACCGATCCGATGGCCGAGTTCAGCCGGCCGGCCTTGGTGGGCGCGGAAAAGGCCAGGATACGCCGAAGCGCACCCGCAGCGCCAAGGGCGCTGACGAGCGTAGGAGGGCTTTGCGACGGCTTTAGGACGCCAGGAATGCGGCGCGGCCCGCGGGGGCCGCGCCGCGCAGGCTCAGTGGATGATCTGGCTGAGGAACAGCTTGGTGCGATCGGACTGCGGGTTGTCGAAGAACTGGTCCGGCGGCGCCTGCTCGACGATCTCGCCCTTGTCCATGAAGATCACCCGGTTCGCCACGGTGCGGGCGAAGCCCATCTCGTGGGTCACGCAGAGCATGGTCATGCCGCTCTGCGCCAGGCCGATCATGGTGTCCAGCACTTCCTTGACCATCTCCGGGTCGAGCGCCGAGGTAGGTTCGTCGAACAGCATGATCTTCGGCTTCATGCACAGCGCGCGGGCGATGGCCACGCGCTGCTGCTGGCCGCCGGAGAGCTGCCCGGGGAACTTGCCGGCCTGCTCGGGGATGCGCACCCGCTCCAGGTAGTGCATGGCCACTTCCTCGGCTTCGCGCTTGGGCATCTTGCGCACCCACATCGGCGCCAGGATGCAGTTCTGCAGCACGGTCAGGTGCGGGAACAGGTTGAAGTGCTGGAACACCATGCCGACCTCGCTGCGGATCGCCTCGATCTGCTTGAGGTCGTTGGTCAGCTCGGTGCCGTCGACGACGATGCTGCCCTGCTGGTGCTCCTCCAGGCGGTTGATGCAGCGGATGGTGGTGGACTTGCCCGAGCCCGACGGCCCGCAGAGGACGATGCGCTCGCCCTGGCGGACGGTGAGGTTGATGTCCTTGAGCACGTGGAACTGGCCGTACCACTTGTTCACGCCCTTCATCTCGATCATCACGTGATCGCCGATGGCCGGGACGGTCTTGTTGCTGGCTTCAGACATGATGACGAACTCCTAACGCTTGTGGCCGGTGTCCAGCTTGCGCTCCAGGTGCATGGAGTAGCGGGACATGCCGAAACAGAAGATCCAGTAGACCAGCGCGGCGAACACGTAGCCCTCGGTGGACATGCCCAGCCAGGCCGGGTCCGCGGTGGCGCGCTTGATGCTGTTGAGGAAGTCGAACAGGCCGATGATGATCACCAGGCTGGTGTCCTTGAACAGCGCGATGAAGGTGTTGACGATGCCGGGGATCACCAGCTTCAGGGCCTGGGGCAGGATCACCAGGCCCATCATCCGCCAGTAGCCCAGGCCCATGGCCGCAGCCGCCTCGTACTGGCCCTTGGGGATGGCCTGCATGCCGCCGCGGACCACCTCGGCGATGTAGGCGGCCTCGAACAGCACCACCATCACCATGGCCCGCAGCAGCTTGTCGAGGTTCATGCCCTCGGGCAGGAACAGCGGCAGCATCACCGAGGACATGAACAGCACGGTGATCAGCGGCACGCCGCGCCAGAACTCGATGGTGGTGACGCACAGGACCTTGATCGCCGGCATCTTCGAACGCCGCCCCAGGGCCAGCAGGATGCCCAGCGGCAGGGCGCCAGCGATGCCCACCGCGGCGATCACCACGGTCAGCATCAGGCCGCCCCACTGGCTGGTGGGCACGTTGTCCAGGCCGAGGAAGCCGCCGTGCAGCAGCCAGTAGGACACCAGCGGCAGCGCCAGCAGGTAGGCCAGGCCGTACTTGAGCTTGTGCTGGAACTGGCGCAGGAACAGCGGCGCGGCGCCGACCACCACCAGCAGCACGTTGAGGTCCACCCGCCAGCGCAGCGCCTCGGGGTAGAAGCCGTACATGTACTGGCCGATGCGGGTGCTGATGAACACCCAGCAGGCGCCCTCGCGGCTGCAGTCGGCGCGGCTCTCGCCGACCCAGTCGGCCTTGAACACGGCCCATTCCAGCAGCGGCGGGACGATCAGCCAGATGACGTAGAGCCCGGCCAGGGTCAGCAGGGTGTTGAGCCAGCTGGAGAACAGATTGGCGCGCAGCCAGCCGATGGCCCCGACGCTGAGCGCCGGCGGCGGCAGATCGGGCTTGAAGGTATGGTTTGCCATGGCTGCCCCCTAGCGTTCGATCAGCGCGATGCGCTTGTTGTACCAGTTCATCAGCAGCGAGATGCTGAGGCTGATGGCCAGGTACACGCTCATGGTGATGGCCATGGTCTCGATGGCCTGGCCGGTCTGGTTGAGCACGGTGCCGGCGAACAGCGAGACCATGTCCGGGTAGCCGATGCCCGCGGCCAGCGAGGAGTTCTTCGCCAGGTTCAGGTACTGGCTGGTCAGCGGCGGCACTATCACCCGCAGCGCCTGCGGGATGATGATCAGCCGCAGCGTCTGCCCCGGGCGCAGGCCCAGGGAGCCGGCGGCCTCGGTCTGGCCGTGGCTGACCGCCTGGATGCCGGCGCGCACCGTCTCGCCGATGAAGGCGGCGGTGTAGATCGACAGCGCCAGGACGATGGACACCAGCTCCGGGATCACCACCCAGCCGCCGCGGAAGTTGAAGCCCTGCAGCACCGGCACGTCCCAGTGCACCGGCACGCCGGCCACCAGGATGGTCAGCGCCGGCAGCACGACCAGCGTGGCCAGGCCCGTGAGGAACACCGGGAAGGTCTTGCCGGTGGCGTGCCGGCGCACCTTGGCCCAGCGCCAGAGCACCGCCCAGGCGACGATGGCCAGGAGGATGGCGATGAGGAACGCCGGCATCGCCTCGGTGGCCACCGGCGCCGGCATCTGCATGCCGCGGTTGTTGAAGAACAGCAGGCCGCCGACGCTGAGGCTCTGCCGCGGCCCGGGCAGTTGCGCGAGCACGGCGAAGTACCAGAAGAAGATCTGCAGCAGCGGCGGGATGTTGCGGAAGGTCTCGATGTACACCGTGGCGATCTTGCGGATCAGCCAGTTCGGCGACAGCCTGGCCACGCCGAGGATGAAGCCGATGATGGTCGCCAGGACGATGCCGATCACGGTCACCAGCAGGGTGTTGAGCAGGCCGACGAAGAACACCCGCCCGTAGGTGTCGGACTCGGTGTAGTCGATCAGGTGCTGGGAGATGCCGAAGCCGGCGCTGTTGTTCAGGAAGCCGAAGCCGGACTGGATGCCGCGGTGGGCGAGGTTGGTCTGGGTGTTGTCGAAGAGGAACCAGCCGAACGCCACCACGGCGACGACGGCGATGATCTGGAAGGCCCAGGCACGCACGGCCGGGTCGCTGAGCGACAGGCCGCGGGGACGCTGGGCTTTGACGGAGTTCTGCATGTAAGCCCTCTCGCAGGCCGCCCACGCGGGCACGGGGCTACGCCCGTGACCGCGCGGGGGACCTCACGTCGTTCGAAACAGCGCCCGCGCCCAGGATCCGGGCGCGGGCCGTGGGAGGTCAGCGCACCGGCGGTGCGTACTGCAGACCACCCTTGTTCCACAGGGCATTGAGGCCGCGCTTGATCTTCAGCTCGCTGCCTTCGCCGACGTTGCGCTCGAAGATCTCGGCGTAGTTGCCGACCTGCTTGACGATCTGCACCGCCCAGTCCTTCGGCAGCTTCAGGTCCTTGCCGTAGTCGCCCTCGGTGCCCAGCAGGCGGTTGATGTCGGGGTTCTTCGAGGACTTGGCCATCTGCTCGACGTTCTTCGAGTCGATCCCCAGCTCCTCGGCGTTGAGCATGGCGAACAGCGTCCAGCGGACGATGTCGAACCATTCCTCGTCACCCTGGCGCACAGCCGGGCCGAGGGGCTCCTTGGAGATCACTTCCGGCAGCACCACGTAGTCGTCCGGCTTGCCCAGCTTGATGCGCTGCGCGTAGAGCTGCGACTGGTCGGAGGTGAGCACGTCGCAACGCCCGGACTCCAGCGACTTGGCGCTCTCGTCGGAGGTGTCGTAGGTGATGGGGGTGTACTTGAGGTTGTTCGAACGGAAGTAGTCGGACAGGTTCAGCTCGGTGGTGGTGCCGGCCTGGATGCACACGGTGGCGCCGTCCAGCTCCTTGGCGCTGCTCACGCCGAGTTTCTTGTTCACCAGGAAGCCCTGGCCGTCGTAGTAGGTCACGCCGGCGAAGTTCAGGCCCATGGCGCTGTCGCGGGAACTGGTCCAGGTGGTGTTGCGCGAGAGCACGTCGATCTCGCCGGACTGCAGCGCGGTGAAGCGCTCCTTGGCGGTCAGCGGGGTGAACTTGACCTTGCTGGCGTCACCGAAGACCGCCGCGGCTATGCCATGGCAGACGTCCACGTCGATGCCCTTGTAGGCGCCCTTGGAGTCGGCATAGGAGAAGCCCGGCAGGCCGTCGCTGATGCCGCACTGCACGAAGCCTTTCTTCTTCACCGCGTCCAGGGTGGCGCCGGCCTGGGCCATGCCGCTGAGCCCGAGAACGCTCAGGGCGGTCAGCACCGCCAGTGTGGATTTCACCATCTTCATCGATCACCTCCAGTTTGCTTTTATTCGTGTTGGAGTCCCGGCCCACTCGCCCTCGTGAGGCGATCGCAAGGTCTGCTCCGGACCTTGCATCGAAGTGGAAACCTTAGGTCAGTCTAGCCGGCTCTGCGGATACGTCCCGCGCCACCGCCCAGGCTGCCCGCTCGCGGATGACGCGAGCCGGACGCATTGCGGGGGCCGCCCTCACCTCGGCGGCCTGCTCAATGGGCTGCCCGCCCCGCCGACGGCACTGGTTTCCGGATGGGGGTCGGATAGAGTGTTACGCCGGCGGGACGGATCGCAGCCTGGTGCCTGAGTTAGCAAGGGCCGTACCAGAATGCGTCCAGCCCCCCGTTTCGGCGAAGGTCAAGTCGATAAGTTATGGCAAAGCGACATCCTTTTCGCAGAATCGCCGATCCTTCTTCCGGTGTGCGCGCCTTTGCGGCGCACATGCCCCATCCTGGAGCCCCCGATGAGCCAACCCCTGCTACTCGAACCCACCCAGCCGGCCGACGCGTGCGTCATTTGGTTGCACGGCCTGGGTGCCGACCGTTACGACTTCGAGCCGGTGGCGCGCATGCTGCAGACGATATTGCCGCGCACCCGCTTCATCCTGCCCCAGGCGCCCACCCGCCCGGTGACGGTGTTCAACGGCATGCCGGTGCCCAGCTGGTACGACATCAAGGCCATGGCGCCGGCCCGGGCCATCGACGAGGCGCAGCTCGAGGCCTCGGCGGACGCGGTGATCGCGCTGATCGAGGAACAACTGGCCCAGGGCATCGCGCAGCAGCGCATCGTCCTGGCCGGCTTCTCCCAGGGCGGCGCGGTGGCGCTGCACACCGGCTACCTGCGCTGGCCGGGCGAGCTGGGCGGGGTGATGGCGCTCTCCACCTACGGCCCGACGTTCGGCGACGACCTGCGGCTGCCGGAGGCGAAGCAACGGCAGCCGGCGCTGTGCCTGCACGGCACCTACGACGACGTGGTGGCGCCCGCCATGGGCCGCGCCGCCTACGACTTCCTCCACGGCCAGGGCGTGGCCGCGCAGTGGCGCGACTACCCCATGGCCCACGAAGTGAGCAACCAGGAGATCGCCGACATCGGCGCCTGGCTGCGCGAGCGCCTGTGACGCCCGCCGGCCGATGCCGGCGCGGCACCTTCCGCCAGGGCCCGGGCACGCGTCCGGGGCCTCTGTGTGATGCGCTCCGGGCGCTTGGAAGGGACCTCGTCCGGGTGGGCCGACCGCTGGTCGGTCCAGCCGGCCAGCGAATTGCCAGTACGCAAAAGTCATTAATACTGAAGTTCCCGAAGGACGAACCAGACTACGGAGAGTCGTCGTGCCCCTCAGCGGAACCTGTCGAAAGCCCCCTCAGCCATGAAGCCGACCCAGTGGCAGCAGGATATCCAGCAGTTGCGCCACCTGCGGCTGTTCCAGAACGTCGCCGGAACCGCCTTGCAGCGGCTGCTCAACGAATTCCGCGCGCTGGAGCTGGAGGCCGGCGAGGTGCTGCTTTCGCCCTTCAACCGCAACCACTTCCTCTACCTGGTGCTCGAAGGCCAGCTCAAGGTCTACCTCGGCTCGCTGGACAATTCCCCGGTATCCACCCTGGGCAGCGGCGACTGCGCCGGGGAAATCAGCTTCATCGACCATGACCACCCGTCGGCCTACGTGGTGGCCACCGAGGCCACCCGCGTGCTGCGCCTGCACCGCGAGGCGCTGCTGAGCCTGTTCGAGCACTCCCCGCAGCTGATGCAGAACCTGCTGGAGATGCTCTGCGCGCGGGTGCGCCAGGGCAACCGGATCATCCTCAACACCGAGCAGAACGCCAACATCGACACCCTCACCGGGCTGTTCAACCGGCGCTGGCTGGAGCACGTCTACGACCGCGAGAGCACCCGCTGCGCATTCAACGAGCAGCCGCTGGCGATGCTCATGCTGGATGTCGACCACTTCAAGGACTACAACGACCGCCACGGCCACCTGGCTGGCGACTACGCCCTGTGCCTGGTGGCCCACACCCTGCGCAGCCAGCTGCGGCCCAAGGACAGCATGGCGCGCTTCGGCGGCGAGGAATTCGTCATCCTGCTGCCGGAGGTGAGCCTGGACGAGGCCCGCGCCATCGGCGAGCGCCTGCGCATGAGCCTGGAGCAGATCGACTCCTTCTATTCCCCGCTGGGCGCCCTGCCCGGCGTCACCGTGTCCCTCGGCGTGGCCGAGATGCACCTGCAGGAGAGCCTGCAGGGCCTGCTGCGGCGCGCCGACGAGGCCCTGTACCGGGCCAAGCAGCACGGCCGCAACCGCCTCTGTGGCTGATCCACGGCAAGCTTTGGCCGGCACCGGCGGCGCACGGATTTCGCCTGGCTGGCAACTTGCTTTACACTGGCGGCCGTTCAATCCTTAACCACTACGAGATCACCGTGCTCAAGGCACTCAAGAAAATCTTCGGCAAGGGCGAGGGCCAAGCGCCCGCCGCAACGCCCACCCCCGCCCCCTCCTCCCCCGCAGCCGCCAGCCAGGACGGCGAACAGCGCCCGCGCAAGCCGCGCGCACCTCGCCCCGAAGGCGAGCGCAACGACAAGCCGCCGCGCCCGCCCAAGGCCGACAAGCCGCGCGGCGAACGCCAGGACAAAAACGAACGCCAGGACCGCGGCGACCGCCCGGACAAGGCCGAGCGCGCCGACAAGCCGCCGCGCGAGAAGGCCGAGAAGACCGAGCGCCCGCGCCGCGAGCGCAAGCCCAAGGCGCCCGTGGTGGACAACTGGAAGCTGGAAGACTTCGTGGTCGAGCCGGCCGAAGGCAAGACGCGCTTCCACGACTTCAACCTCGACCCGCGGCTGATGCACGCCATCCACGACCTCGGCTTCCCCTACTGCACGCCGATCCAGGCGCAGGTGCTGGGCTTCACCCTCAGGGGCCAGGACGCCATCGGCCGCGCCCAGACCGGCACCGGCAAGACCGCCGCGTTCCTCATCTCGATCATCACCCAGCTGCTGCAGACGCCGCCGCCCAAGGAACGCTACATGGGCGAGCCGCGCGCGCTGATCATCGCGCCGACCCGCGAGCTGGTGGTGCAGATCGCCAAGGACGCCGTGGGCCTGGCCAAGTACACCGGCCTGAACGTCATGAGCTTCGTCGGCGGCATGGACTTCGACAAGCAGCTCAAGACCCTCGAGTCGCGCTACTGCGACATCCTCGTGGCCACCCCCGGCCGCCTGCTGGACTTCAACCAGCGCGGCGAGGTGCACCTGGACATGGTCGAGGTGATGGTGCTGGACGAGGCCGACCGCATGCTCGACATGGGCTTCATCCCCCAAGTCCGCCAGATCATCCGCCAGACCCCGTACAAGGGCGAGCGCCAGACCCTGCTGTTCTCCGCCACCTTCACCGACGACGTGATGAACCTGGCCAAGCAGTGGACCGTGGACCCGGCCATCGTCGAGATCGAGCCGGAGAACGTCGCCAGCGACACCGTCGAGCAGCACGTCTACGCCGTGGCCGGCAGCGACAAGTACAAGCTGCTGTACAACCTCATCGCGCAGAACGACTGGACCCGGGTGATGGTCTTCGCCAACCGCAAGGACGAGGTCCGGCGCATCGAGGAACGCCTGACCAAGGACGGCATCAGCGCCGCGCAGATGTCCGGCGACGTGCCGCAGCACAAGCGCATCAAGGTCCTGGAAGGCTTCCGCGAAGGCAAGATCCGCGTACTGGTGGCCACCGACGTGGCCGGCCGCGGCATCCACGTCGAAGCCATCAGCCACGTGATCAACTTCACCCTGCCGGAAGACCCGGACGACTACGTGCACCGCATCGGCCGCACCGGCCGCGCAGGCTCCACCGGCACCTCCATCAGCTTCGCCGGCGAGGACGACGCCTTCGCCCTGCCGCCGATCGAGGAACTGCTGGGCCGCAAGATCACCTGCGAGATGCCGCCCACCGAGCTGCTCAAGCCGGTACCGCGCAAGCACTGAGGCCGGCGCGATGACGAAAGGCGAAGCCGCGAGGCTTCGCCTTTTTCGTTTCCGCCGGCGTTACGCCCGGTGACGCCGGGCGCCCGCGGTGACGCACCCGGGCGGTGCATGGCGCCCCTCGTTTCCTGCCGGGCCCGCCGGGACGACGCCCCCCCTTCGCCCCGCCAACAATGGCACCCGGCCATCGTCCTGCCTGGGCCGCGGGTGCCCGGCTGAGCAGATAAACGAACGACCTGATCGATTTTGTTTACGTTCGTAAATAAATTTGCACGCTTCTTGCAGAATTTTTTACAACGCCCTCCAGACCTTCGGAATCCCGCCCATGCCCTTGCGCGCCAAGCTTGCCCTGAGTTTCCTGCTGATCGGCCTCATCCCGGTGCTGGTCATGGCCATGGTGGTCTACCACCAGGCCAGCCGCGCCCTCGAAGAGCAGAGCCTGAACGCCCTGGAGGCGGTGGCCAGCATCAAGCAGCGGCAGCTGATGGACGCCTGGCAGGCCCGCCACGACCAGCTCAGCAGCCTGGCCGGCAACCTCGGCGCCAACTACGCGGGGCTGGAGAGCGAGGCGCTGGTGACCACCGCCAACTACGACCGCCCGGTGTTCGAGAACTTCACCAGGACCTTCGGCTACCGCGAGCTGCGCCTGGTGGCCAGCGACGGCAGCGTGGTCTTCAGCCTCGGCCGCGGCGCCGACTACCAGCAGGACATGAACGCCCCGCAATGGCGCGACACGCCCTTCGGCCGCTTCGTCCGCGGCGCGCTGGCCAGCGGCAAGGCGAGCATCAGCGACCTGGAGCCGGCCCTGGACGACAAGCAGCCGGTGCAGTGGCTGGCCGCGCCGATCAAGGACCACGACAAGCTGCAGCTGCTGCTGGTGCTGGAACTGCCGCTGAAGGCGATCAACGACGTGATGCAGAGCCGCCAGGGCCTGGGCGAGGCCGGCGAGACCTACCTGGTGGGCGGCGACGGGCGCCTGCGCTCGGATTCGGTGCGCTTCGCCGAGCACCACGTGCGCCGTGCCGGCGACACCCCCGCCGCCCTCCCCGGCCAGGCCAGCGAGAAGGCCCTGGCCGGCGAGCAGGGGCGCCTGACCGAGACCGGCCTGAGCGGCGAGACGGCGCTGAAGTCCTTCGTGCCGCTGAACCTCGACGGCCTGCACTGGGCGCTGGTGGCGGAAATGGACCAGGGCCAGGCCTTCGCCCCGGTGCGCAAGCTGATGTGGCAGATGCTGGTGCTGGGCCTGCTGACCCTCGCCGGCGTGGCCGCCGGCACCTGGCTGGTCAGCCGCAGCGTGATGCGCCCGCTGGGCGGCGAGCCGGCGAGCATGGCGGCCCTGGCCCAGCGCCTGGCCAGCGGCGAACTGCGCCTGGCCGGCGGCAGCGAGGCCGCCAGCGGCCTGATGCAGGCCCTGCACGAGATGGCCGCGGCCTGGCGCCAGGTGGTGGAGCGCCTGCGCCAGGCCAGCGAGGCGGTGGGCGACGCCAGCGGCGACATCCTCGACGCCGCCGGGCGCACCAGCAGCCACCTGGACCAGCAGCAGGAAGCCCTGGAGATGGTGGTCAGCGCCGTCGACCAGATGGCCGCCACCGTCCAGGAAATCGCTGGCAGCGCCAGCCGCAGCGCCGACGGTAGCGCTGCCGCGCGCGAGGCCTTCGTGACCATGCAGGGCACCCTGCAGCGCATGATCGGCCGCCAGGACCAACTGCTCGCCGGCCTGCGCGACGCCGACCGGGTGGTGCAGGCCCTGGCCGGCGACAGCCAGCAGATCAACTCGGTGCTGGAGGTGATCCGCTCCATCGCCGAGCAGACCAACCTGCTGGCCCTCAACGCCGCCATCGAGGCCGCCCGCGCCGGCGACGCCGGCCGCGGCTTCGCCGTGGTGGCGGACGAAGTGCGCAGCCTGGCCCAGCGCACCCGCAGCGCCACCGACGAGATCGTCACCATAGTCGGCGCCCTCGGCGACTCCTCCAGCCAGGCCCAGGCCAGCATGGGCGGCGCCACCGAACAGGCCCATACCCTGGAGCACGACACCCAGGCGGTGCTGGACTCCCTCGGCGCCCTCGACCAGTCCCTGCAGGGCGTGCACGCCATGGCCTTCCAGATCGCCGCGGCGGCCGAGCAGCAGGCCGCCACCACCCAGGAAGTGAACCAGCACATGCACCGCCTGAGCGACATGACCGCGGAAAACCGCAAGACCGCCGCGCACACCCGCGACTGCGGCGAGCACCTGCGCAAGGTGGCTGGGAGCCAGGAGGCGTTGGTGGCGCAGTTTCAGCTCTGAAGGCTTTTGCTCGCGAACGGCACTCACCGGAAATGTCGGCGGGTTGGTTCAGCGCCTTTCCCTCTCCCTAACCCTCTCCCTGAAGGGAGAGGGGACCGTTGGGCAGAACCGGGTATTCTGGAGTTAGCCGGCAGCCTCAGTGATTTCCGGCTGAAACCATTCCTCCTCTCGGCACGGACAAGCCCCCTCTCCCTTCAGGGAGAGGGCTGGGGAGAGGGAGCGGACTCAACCCGAAACACAGCAGCCACCGGCAAGCTCGATCCTACAAGTTGACGCCAAACCTCAGCGCCAGAGCCCTCCATCCTTGCCGCCCCCACACGCAAAACTCCAGAATGGAAAAATCATCCATCCCGGAGCCCCGGCATGCCCATCGCTCTTCCCCCACCCGCTGCCACCCGCCTGACGCGGAGACATCCATGACCGAGGTCGACTTCCTGATCATCGGCGCCGGCATCGCCGGCGCCTCCACCGGCTACTTCCTCGCGCCCCACGGCAAGGTCGCCGTGCTCGAACGCGAATCCCATGCCGGCTACCATTCCACCGGCCGCTCGGCGGCGCTGTACACCGTGGCCTACGGCACGCCCCAGGTGCGCGCGCTGACCGCCGCCAGCCGGGCCTTCTTCGACGCCCCGCCCGAGGGCTTCGCCGAGCACCCCATCCTCACCCCGCGCGGCGAGCTGACCGTGGACTTCGAAGGGGCCCCCGAGGAACTGCGCCGCCAGTTCGACAGCGCCCGCGCCAGCGTGCCGGAGACGCGCCTGCTGGACGCCGACGAGGCCTGCGCCATGGTCCCGGTGCTGCGCCGCGAGAAGGTCCATGGCGCGATGTTCGACCCCACCGCCGCCGACATCGACACCGACGCCCTGCTGCAGGGCTACCTGCGGGGCATTCGCCGCAACGGCGGCAGCGTGCAGTTCGACAGCGAGGTACTCGCCGCGGCCTACGTCGACGGCCAGTGGGAGGTGCGCACGGCCCGGCAGCGCTACCGCGCGCCAGTGCTGGTCAACGCCGCCGGCGCCTGGTGCGACCGCCTGGCGGCACTCGCCGGGGTCGCCCCGCTGGGCCTGCAGCCCAAGCGCCGCGCGGCCTTCCTCTTCGCCCCGCCAGAGGGTGTGGACAGCCACGCCTGGCCGGTGCTGGTGAGCCTGGACGAATCCTTCTACTTCAAGCCCGACGCCGGCCTGCTGCTCGGCTCGCCGGCCAACGCCGACGCGGTGGAGCCCCACGACGTGCAGCCTGAGGAGCTGGACATCGCCCTGGGCATCCACCGCATCGAGGAACACACCACCCTCGCCATCCGCCGCCCCAGCCACACCTGGGCCGGGCTGCGCTCGTTCGTCGCCGACGGCGACCTGGTGTCCGGCTACGACCCGCAGGCGCCCGGCTTCTACTGGGTCACCGGCCAGGGCGGCTACGGCATCCAGACCTCGGCGGCCATGGGCCAGGCCAGCGCCGCGCTGATCCGTGCTGATGAGCTGCCCGAGGTGCTGGTGCGCCATGGGCTGAGTGCGGATGGGCTGGCTCCGGCGCGGCTCAAGCCGAGGTCAAGCGGCGGATAACCGCGAACGGTTATCCGCCCTACGCCACACCAGCCGTGGCATTCCCCTGCGCGCGATTCGCGGGCAGGGCCCGCTCCTACAGGTTGACGCCGAACTTCCCGCCCACGCCGAACGGCCCCCTCTCCCTTCAGGGAGAGGGCTGGGGAGAGGGGACGGAGTCAACCTGACACACAGCCGCCACCGGCAAGCACCATTCGCGAGCAAGCTCGCTCCTGCAGGTTGACGCCAGACTCCCCGCCGACGCCGGGCGGCCCCCTCTCCCTCTGGGAGAGGGCCGGGGTGAGGGAGCGGAGCCAGCCTGGCACACACAGCCGCCGGCAAGCACCGTACGCGGGCACGCGAAGACAGTCCCTTCCGCGTGGCCATGTCCGCGCACACCGGACGTTTCCCACCGTCCGGCGCGCCCATCCCGAATAGCCCGCCTGCGCGGTGGCCGGGAGAATGCGGGTCGGCCCATCCCGGGCCGATCCCTTTCCTGCTTGCGAGAAACAGCCATGAATGATCTGAAAGTACTCAACGAAAACGAAATCGACCAGGTAGCCGGCGGCTTCCTCTTCGGCATGCTGGGCGACCTGTTCGGCACTTCCGGCTCGCAGTCCGGCGGCCTGCTGGGCGGCGTGTTCAACGTGCTGCAGAACCTGCCGATCGTCGGTGGCCTGTTCGGCCTGGTCAACAGCATCTTCGGCGGCCTGTTCGGCGGCGGCTCCTCCAGCAACCCGCGCTGAACGCCAGGCGGCGGATAACGCCGCCGCACTCTCTTTCGCCCCGGGCGGACTACCCCCTACGAGGGATGCCAGTGCCCCGGCGCTGGCCTAGTCTGACTTGCAACGACAGCCATATGGAGGGACCGCCAGACGAGATGATCTGCCTTTCCAACCACGGTATCCAGCGCAGACATGCGCCCAGGCCCCAGCGAACCGCTCATTTCGCCGGGGCCTTTTCTTTGGGGGACGGAAAAGTACGACCGTAGGATGGGTTGAGCTTGCGATACCCATCTGGCCGGGGTGATGGGTATCGCTTCGCTCAACCCATCCGACGAAGAGGTCGTACCTTGGCTCAGCCGCCGCTGAGGTTCATGAAGCGCAGTACCTGTACCTCGCCGCCGGCGCTGAACTCATGGCGGGCGGGCTTGCGCTGCAGGGCGGCGTGCAGGGCGTCGAGGATCGGCCCATCGTGCAGCGGGTGGCGGCGCAGCAGACCGCGCAGGTCCAGGGAGTTCTCGTGGCCCAGGCACAGCAGCAGGCGACCCTCGGCGGTCAGGCGCAGGCGGTTGCAGGTGGCGCAGAAGTTGTGCGAGTGCGGCGAGATGAAGCCGATGCGCGTGCGCGGGTGCTGCGCCAGGCGCACGTAGCGGGCCGGGCCGCCGCTGTGCTCGGCGCTGTCCAGCAGTTCGTGGCGTTCGGCGATCAGCGCGCGCACCTCGTCGCTGGAGCAGAAGCTCTCCTCGCGGTCGCGGCCGACCTGGCCCAGGGGCATTTCCTCGATGAAGCTGATGTCCAGTTCGTGGGCGATGGCGTAGTCCACCAGGGCCGGCACCTCGTCGGCGTTGCGGCCCTTCATCACCACGCAGTTGAGCTTGATGCCGGCGAAGCCCGCCGCCTGCGCCGCATCTATGCCGCGCAGCACCTGGTCGAGGCGGCCGGTGCGGGTGATGGCCTGGAAGCGCTGCGCGTCCAGGGTGTCGAGGCTGATGTTCAGGCGCGCCAGGCCCGCAGCGCGCAGGTCGCGGGCGTAGCGGCCGAGCTGCGAGCCGTTGCTGGTCATGCACAGCTCGCGCAGGCCCGGCAGCGCGGCCAGGCGTTCGCAGTGGCCGACGATGCCGGGGCGCACCAGCGGCTCGCCGCCGGTGAGGCGCAGCTTGCGCACGCCGCCGGCGACGAACAGCCGGGCCACGCGCTCGATCTCCTCCAGGGTCAGCACCTGCTGGCGCGGCAGGAAGCGCATGTTCTCGGCCATGCAGTAGACGCAGCGGAAGTCGCAGCGGTCGGTCACCGACAGGCGCAGGTAGTCGATCTTGCGGCCTTGGCCGTCGATCCAGGGGGACATGGGTGTGCTCCGCTTGATGCCTTGGAGAAGGCGGATGATTTCCCCCTCTCCCCAGCCCTCTCCCTGAAGGGAGAGGGGGCTGTCCTCTGCAGCGATACGGTCCGCTGCCAACCGGCGATCACTGCACCAGCGGCGAATCCGCGCCGTCGAAGGCGAAGCCCTCGATGCGCGCCTCGCCGGCCAGCACGGCGATGTACTGGCTGACCGCGCGCTGCAGCACCTGGGCGCGCAGGTAGGCGGCGATGCGCGGGCGGGCCTCGGCGAAGGGCAGCGGCTCGCCGCCTTCGCGCGCCAGCAGTTCCACCACGTGCAGGCCGTAGCGGCTTTCCAGGGGCTGGGCCAGCAGGCCGGGGGTTTCGCGCAGCAGGCGCTTCTCGAACTCGGGCACGGTCTGGCCGGGCTCGATCCAGCCCAGGTCGCCGCCTTCGTCCTTCGACGGGCAGGCGGAGAAGCGCATGGCTTTCTCGGCGAAGCGCTCGGGGTGTTCGCGCAGCTCGGCCAGCAGCGCCAGCGCCTGTTCGCGGGCCTTGGCGCGGCCTTCCAGGTCGTCCGGGGCACAGGCCAGCAGGACGTGGCGCAGGCTCATGCGCCAGGGGCTGGTCAGGCGGCCGGGGTTGGCCTCGTACCATTGCCGGCAGCTGGCTTCGTCGGCTTCGGGTGTGCCGACCTCACGGTCGACCAGGGCGCGGATGCGGGCTTCCTCGGGCGCCTCGCCCTCCTCCGCCTCGGCGCTCAGGCCCAGCGCGTCGGCGCGCTGCAGCAGCAGCTGGCGCACCACCAGCGCGCGGCAGGCACCCTGCAGTGCCTCGGCGTGGCTGGTGGCGGGGTGGTACTGGAGTTCGCGGGCCAGTTCGCTTTCGTCGATGGCGACGCCGTTGACCGCGAGCTTCGGCAGTTCGACGTGTTCGACACGGTTCTCGTAGTGGGAGCAACTCATCTGGATCACCTTCGGGGGCGGCGGATGACCGCGAACGGCCATCCGCCCTAAGGGTTGGCGCGGCGGTCAGGCCACGCGGCGCTTCTGGCGGACCACCTGGTAGCGGCGGCCCAGGTACCACACCGGGGCGCTGACGATGTGCACCAGGCGGGTGAAGGGGAACAGCACGAACAGCGTCAGGCCGAGCATCACGTGCAGCTTGTAGACCAGCGACACCGGGGCGATGGCCTCGGCCGCGGCCAGCGGCTGCAGGGTGACGACGGACTGCGCCCAGTCGGCCAGCATGACCATCACCGAGCCGTCCAGGTGGTGGGTGGAGGCGACTATGGTGGAGAGGCCGAGGATCAGCTGGGCATAGAGCACCAGCAGGATCATCAGGTCCGAGGCGTTGCCGGTGGCGCGCACCCGCGCATCGGTCAGGCGGCGCAGGATCAGCCCGGTCAGGCCGATGAAGCAGAGCACGCCGAAGAAGCCGCCGGAGACCATCGCCAGCAGTTGCTTGTGCTCGGTGCTGATGACGTGCTCGTAGACGGCGTGGGGGGTCAGCAGGCCGACGAAGTGGCCGGCGAGGATGAACAGCACGCCCACGTGGAACAGGTTGCTGTACACGCGCATGCCCTTCTTGCTCAGCATCTGGCTGGAGCCGGCCTTCCAGGTGTATTGCGAGAGGTCGAAGCGCGCCCAGCTGCCCACCAGGCAGATGAGCAGGGCGACGTAGGGGTAGACCCCGAACAGCAGGGTATTCAACGACATGATCAGGCTCCTTGGCTGGCCACCCGGCGCGGCGGCACCGGCTGGGCGACCCATTGCAGGGGTTGTTCGAGGGCGCTGGAGGGCTGCCGCGGGTTCGACGGGCAGCCGGCGGCGGGCTCACTGAAGCTCACCTGGGTTTCCTCCCAAGCCTTGTCCAGCGCCTCCAGGCTGTCGTCGCGAGCCTCCTGCTCGCAGTCGCGGTGCAGCGCGGCCAGGTCCGGGCGCTCGCCGGAGAGTTCCAGCAGGCCGTGGAACACCGCCGCGTAGGCACTGCCGCGCTCGTCCAGGCGCGCCGCCAGCAGGGCGAGGATGTGCGCCACCTCGGCCAGGCCGACGCGCGCGCCCTCGGCGTCCTGCAGGGCGAGGAACTCCAGGTACAGCGGCAGGTAGTCCGGCAGCTCGTTGACGTGGATGGCCAGGCCCGCGGCGTTGTAGCGGTGCAGCAGGTCGACCATGGCCTGGCCGCGGTCGCGGGACTCGCCGTGGACGTGCTCGAAGAGCAGCAGCGAGACCGAGCGGCCGCGTTCGAACAGGCCGTCGTAGCGCGCCTGCACGTCCAGCAGGTCGCCCTGGCACAGTTCGTTGAGCAGCGCGGCGAGGCCGTCGCGCTGCGCCTCGGGCAGGTCGCAGGTGCGGATCAGCGCGTGCAGCGCCAGGTTTTCCTCGCGCACTTCCGGCCGCGGGTAGTCCAGCAGCAGTGCGCAGAGCTTGAGCAGTTGGCTATGGCTGTGGCTGTTCATGGTCGTCACTCCTGGATCTGTACGGTCTGGATGACGTCGCGGCGGTCCACCGGCTTGCCGCCGAACAGGTTCACGCCGGAGTTGCCCGAGCAGCCGCTGCCGAAGCTGAAACCGCAGCCGCTGCGCTCGGCGAAGGCGTCGGAGAGCGCCTCCTCGCGGTGCGCGGTGGGGATGACGAAGCGGTCCTCGTAGTTGGCGATGGCCAGGTAGCGGTACATCTCTTCCACCTGCTGCACCGAGAGCCCGACCTTGGCCAGCACCTCCAGGTCCTGCCGGCCTTCCACGTGTTCGGCGCGCTTGTAGGCGCGCATCGCCAGCAGGCGCTTGAGGGCGCGCAGCACCGGCGCGGTGTCGCCGGCGGTGAGCAGGTTGGCCAGGTACTGCACGGGGATGCGCAGGGACTCGACGTCCGGGATCACCCCGTCGCTGCCGATATGGCCCTCGGCGGCGGCGTTCTGGATCGGCGACAGCGGCGGCACGTACCAGACCATGGGCAGGGTGCGGTATTCCGGGTGCAGCGGCAGGGCCAGCTGCCAGTCCATGGCCAGCTTGTACACCGGCGACTTCTGCGCGGCCTCGATGACGCTGTCCGGCACCCCGTCCTTGCGGGCCTGGGCGATGATCTTCGGGTCGAAGGGGTCGAGGAAGATCTCCAGCTGCTTCTGGTACAGCTCGCGCTCGTCGGCGCAGCTGGCCACTTCATGGATGCGGTCGGCGTCGTAGAGCAGCACGCCCAGGTAGCGGATGCGGCCCACGCAGGTTTCCGAGCACACGGTCGGCTGGCCGGCCTCGATGCGCGGGTAGCAGAAGATGCACTTCTCGGACTTGCCGCTCTTCCAGTTGAAGTAGATCTTCTTGTACGGGCAGCCGCTGATGCACATGCGCCAGCCGCGGCACTTGTCCTGGTCGATCAGGACGATGCCGTCCTCCTCGCGCTTGTAGATCGCCCCGCTCGGGCACGAAGCCACGCACGCCGGGTTCAGGCAGTGCTCGCACAGGCGCGGCAGGTACATCATGAAGGTGTTTTCGTACTCGCCGTAGATGTCCGCCTGGACCTGGTCGAAGTTCTTGTCGTGGCGGCGCTTGGCGAATTCGGTGCCGAGGATTTCCTCCCAGTTGGGGCCCCACTCGATCTTCTGCATGCGCTGCCCGCTGATCAGCGAGCGCGGCCGCGCCACCGGCTGGTGCTGCGCCTTGGGCGCGGTGTGCAGGTGCTGGTAGTCGAAGTCGAAGGGTTCGTAGTAGTCGTCGATCTCCGGCAGGTCGGGGTTGGCGAAGATGTTCGCCAGCACCCGGAACTTGCCGCCGATGCGCGGGACGATGGAGCCGTCGGCGTTGCGCACCCAGCCGCCCTTCCACTTCTGCTGGTTCTCCCACTCCTTGGGGTAGCCGATGCCGGGCTTGGTCTCGACGTTGTTGAACCAGGCGTATTCCATGCCTTCGCGGCTGGTCCAGACGTTCTTGCAGGTGATGGAGCAGGTGTGGCAGCCGATGCATTTGTCGAGGTTCAGCACCATGCCGACTTGCGAACGAATTTTCATGGCGTTTCTCCTCAAATGTCCCGGGGCAGCGGCTGCGGCAGGGCGTCGCCGCCCAGGCCACCGTGTTCCGGCTCGTCGAGCCAGTCGACCTTGTTCATCTTGCGCACCACCACGAACTCGTCGCGGTTGCAGCCCACGGTGCCGTAGTAGTTGAAGCCCCAGGCCTGCTGGGCGTAGCCGCCGATCATGTGGGTGGGCTTGAGCACCACGCGGGTCACCGAGTTGTGGTGGCCGCCGCGGGTCTTGGTGGTCTCGCTGCCGGGCACGTTCACGATGCGTTCCTGGGCGTGGTACATCAGCACCATGCCGTCCTTCACCCGCTGGCTGACCACCGCGCGGCAGGTGGCGGCGCCGTTGGCGTTGAAGACTTCCACCCAGTCGTTGTCCTCGATGCCGGCGCGCTTGGCGTCATGCTCGCTGAGCCAGATGATCGGCCCGCCGCGCGACAGGGTGAGCATCAGCAGGTTGTCGCTGTAGGTGGAGTGGATGCCCCACTTCTGGTGCGGGGTGATCCAGTTCAGGGTGATCTCGGTGTTGCCGTTGGGCTTCTTGTTGAACAGCTTGTCGGTGCTGCGGGTGTTGACCGGCGGCCGGTAGCTGACGAAGCCCTCGCCGAAGGCCTGCATCCACGGGTGGTCCTGGTAGAACTGCTGGCGGCCGGTGATGGTGCGCCACGGGATCAGCTCGTGGACGTTGGTGTAGCAGGCGTTGTAGCTCACGTGCTCGTCTTCCAGGCCCGACCAGGTGGGGCTGGAGATGATCTTGCGCGGCTGCGCCTGGATGTCGCGGAAGCGGATCTTCTCCTCTTCCTTGGGCAGCGCCAGGTGCTCGTGCTCGCGCCCGGTGATCTTCGCCAGCGCGTTCCACGCCTTGACCGCCACCTGGCCGTTGGTTTCCGGGGCCAGGGCGAGGATCACCTCGGCGGCGTCGATGGCGCTCTCGATGCGCGGCCGGCCCTGGCTGACGCCCGGCTCCAGCACGCGGTGGTTGAGCTCGCCGATCAGCTTGATTTCCTTCTCGGTGTTCCAGCCGATGCCCTTGCCGCCGTTGCCCAGCTTGTCCAGCAGCGGGCCGAGGGAGGTGAACTTCCTGTAGGTGTTGGGGTAGTCGCGCTCCACCAGGTGCAGGGTGGGCATGGTGCGCCCCGGCAGCGGCTCGCACTCGCCCTTCTTCCAGTCAGTGCCGCCGAAGGGCTGGGCCAGTTCGTTGGCGGTGTCGTGCAGCAGCGGCACGGTGACCAGGTCCTTCTCCACGCCCAGGTGGCCGACCGAGACCTCGGAGAACTTCCTGGCGATGGCCTTGTAGATCTCCCAGTCGCTTTTCGCTTCCCAGGCCGGGTCGGTGGCGGCCGACAGCGGGTGGATGAAGGGGTGCATGTCGGAGGTGTTGAGGTCGTCCTTCTCGTACCAGGTGGCGGTGGGCAGGACGATGTCCGAGTACATGCAGGTGGAGGACATGCGGAAGTCCAGGGTGGTGACCAGGTCGAGCTTGCCCTCGGCGCCCTGCTCCACCCAGTCCACCTCGGTGGGGCGCGGGCCGCCGGCCTTGCCCAGGTCCTCGTTCATCACGCCGTTCTTGGCGCCCAGCAGGTACTTGAGCATGTACTCGTGGCCCTTGCCCGAGCTGCCCAGCAGGTTGGAGCGCCAGACGAACAGGTTGCGCGGGAAGTTCTGCGCATCGTCCGGCTTCTCGCTGGCGAAGCGCAGGGTGCCGGCCTTGAGCTCGCGCACCACGTAGTCCTGCACCGGCAGCCCGGCCTTCTCGGCGTCGGCGGCGATGCGCAGCGGGTTGCGGTCCAGCTGCGGCGCGGAGGGCAGCCAGCCCATGCGCTCGGCGCGGATGTTGTAGTCCACGGCGTGCTCGGGGAACTGCTTGCTGTCGGCCAGGGGCGAGAGCACCTCGTGCATCGACAGCTTTTCATGCCGCCACTGCGAGCTGTGCAGGTAGAAGAAGCTGGTGCCGTTCATCTGCCGCGGCGGGCGGCTCCAGTCGGTGCCGAAGGCCAGGGGCACCCAGCCGGTCTGCGGGCGCAGCTTCTCCTGGCCGACGTAGTGGGCCCAGCCGCCGCCGCTCTGGCCGATGCAGCCGCACATCATCAGCATGTTGATGACCGCGCGGTAGTTCATGTCCATGTGGTACCAGTGGTTCATCGCCGCGCCGATGATCACCATGGCCTTGCCGTGGGTCTTGTCGGCGCTGTCGGCGAACTCGCGGGCCACCTGGATGGCGCGGGCGGCCGGCACGCCGGTGATGCGTTCCTGCCAGGCCGGGGTGTAGGGAGTGTCGGCGTCGTCGAAGCCGCGGGCCACGTTGGCCCCGCCCAGGCCGCGGTCGACGCTGTAGTTGGCCATCTGCAGGTCGTAGACGGTGGCCACGCGCAGGGTCTTGCCGTCGGCGCCCTGGATGTCGCGGAAGGGCACGCGGCGCAGCAGCACCTCGTCGTTGTCCACGCCCTTGAAGTGTGGGTGCAGCTGGCCGGCGAAGTACGGGAAGCCCACCTCGCAGGCGTGCTCCGGGCCGTCGATCAGGCTCAGGCTCAGGCGCGTCTCGCGGCCCTCGCCGCCTTCCTTCTCCTCGATGTTCCACTTGCCCGACTCGCCCCAGCGGTAGCCGATGGAACCGGTGGGCGAGACCAGCTGGCCGCTGCTTTCATCGAAGGCGATGGTCTTCCACTCGGAGTTGTTGTCCTGGCCCAGCCGGCCGTCGAGGTCGGCGGCGCGCAGGTAGCGGGTCGGCTTGAAGGCGCCCTCGCCGTGCGGCTCCAGCAGCACCAGCATGGGCATGTCGGTGTACTGCCGGCAGTAGTCGACGAAGTAGGCGCGCGGCTTGTCGAGGTGGAATTCCTTGAGGATGACGTGGCCGAAGGCCATGCCCAGGGCGGCGTCGGTGCCCTGCTTGGGGTTGAGCCAGAGGTCGGTGAGCTTGGCCACCTCGGAGTAGTCCGGGGTGACGGCCACGGTCTTGGTGCCCTTGTAGCGCACCTCGGTGAAGAAGTGCGCATCCGGGGTGCGCGTCTGCGGGACGTTGGAGCCCCAGGCGATGATGTAGCTGGAGTTGTACCAGTCGGCCGACTCCGGCACGTCGGTCTGCTCGCCCCATATTTGTGGCGACGCGGGAGGAAGGTCGCAGTACCAGTCGTAGAAGGACAGGCACACCCCGCCGATCAGCGACAGGTAGCGGGCGCCGGCGGCGTAGCTGACCATGGACATGGCCGGGATCGGCGAGAAGCCGATGACGCGGTCGGGGCCGTAGGTCTTCACCGTGTAGACGTTGGCCGCGGCGATGATCTCGGTGACCTCGTCCCAGCTGGAGCGCACGAAGCCGCCCAGGCCGCGCTCGCTCTTGTAGCTCTTCGCCTTCTGCGCGTCCTCGACGATGCTGGCCCAGGCGTCCACCGCGTCCTTGTGCGCGGCGCGCGCCTCGCGCCACAGCTTGAGCAGCGGCTTGCGCACCTTGGGGTACTTCAGGCGGTTGGCGCTGTAGATGTACCAGGAGTAGCTGGCCCCGCGCGGGCAGCCGCGCGGCTCGTGGTTGGGCAGGTCCGGGCGGGTGCGCGGGTAGTCGGTCTGCTGGGTCTCCCAGGTGATCAGGCCGTTCTTCACGTAGATCTTCCAGGAGCAGGAACCGGTGCAGTTCACCCCGTGGGTGGAACGCACGATCTTGTCGTGCTGCCAGCGCTGGCGGTAACCGTTCTCCCAGGCGCGGCTCTCGTTGGAGACCTCGCCATGGCCGTCGGCGAATTCGCCCTGTTTCTTCTTGAAGAACTGCAGGCGGTCGAGCAGGTAACTCATCTGTATCTCCTCACCCGGTCTACGCCGGGCGTTCAAACGCTAATCAGGCTCGCGAAACGGGTCTCAACAAGGGCTTTCCGCACCCTTGCGCGCATACCACCACCAGGTCGCGACTATGCAGCTGAGGTAGTAGGCGACGAAGACGTAGAGGGCGCCCTCGGCGCTGCCGGTCATGTGCAGCGAGGTGCCGAAGGCCTTGGGGATGAAGAAGCCGCCGAAGGCGCCGATGGCGGCGGAGAAGCCGATCACCGCGGCCGACTCCATGCTCGCGTTCCGGGCCGCCTCGGCCTCGCTGTAGCCGCCGCGCTTGAAGCGCGCGGCCCACTCGTTGCGGAAGATCACCGGGATCATGCGGAAGGTGGAGCCGTTGCCGATGCCGGCGAAGAAGAACAGGCCGATGAAGGCGCCGAGGAAGCCGAAGAAGCTGCCCGCGCCACCGTCGCCGGGGAGGAAGGCGATCACCGCGAACACCCCGGCGATCATCGCCGCGTAGTTCCACAGGGTGATGCGCGCGCCGCCGAACTTGTCCGCCAGCCAGCCGCCCAGGGGCCGGCTCAGGGCGCCCACCAGCGGGCCGAGGAAGGCGTACTGCAGCGGGTTGATGTCCGGGAACTGCGTCTTGCTGAGCATGGCGAAGCCGGCCGAGAAGCCGATGAAGCTGCCGAAGGTGGCCACGTACAGCCAGCACATCAGCCAGTTGTGCTTGCGCTTGAAGATCACCGACTGCTCGCGGAACGAGGCCTTGGCGTCGGCGATGTCGTTCATTCCGAACCAGGCGGCGATGGCCACCACGGCGATGAACGGCACCCAGATCCAGCCGGCGTTCTGCAGCCACAGGCGGCCGCCGTCGGAGAGCGGCTGCGGCTCGCCGCCAAAGCTGCCGAACAGCCCGCCGGCCACCGCCAGGGGCACGGCGAACTGCATCACCGAGACGCCCAGGTTGCCCAGCCCGGCGTTCAGTCCCAGGGCCGTGCCCTGCTGGCTCTTGGGATAGAAGAAGCTGATGTTGGACATGCTGGAGGCGAAGTTGCCGCCGCCGAAGCCGCACAGCAGCGCGATGGTGGCGAACACCCAGTAGGGCGTCTGCGCATCCTGCACGGCGAAGCCCAGCCAGATGCACGGGATCAGCAGCGAGGCGGTGGACAGCGCGGTCCAGCGGCGGCCGCCGAACACCGGCACCATGAAGGAGTAGAACACCCGCAGGGTGGCGCCGGAGATCGACGGCAGCGCGGCCAGCAGGAACAGCTGGTCGTTGCTGAAGGCGAAGCCCACGGCGTTCAGGCGCACGGTGACGGTGCTCCAGATCATCCACACGGAGAACGCCAGCAGCAGCGCGGGGATGGAAATCCACAGGTTGCGCGTGGCGATGCGCTTGCCGGACTGCGCCCAGAACTGCGAGTCCTCGGGGCGCCAGTCGACCAGCAAGGGCCCCCGCGCGGCTTTGAGTTGGGAATTGGCGATCATGCCCATGTCGGCACTCCGTCAGGGTTGGCTGGAAGTCAGAGGGGAAAGGTCGACGTCGGCCGCCTGGGCCCGGCCGTCGAGGCGGCGCTGCTGCTTGATCGCGTAGTGCATCCAGACCATGCAGACGATGGTCAGGCCGAACAGCAGCATGAAGCAGGAGGAACGCACGCCGACGTGGTCGGCGGCGTAGCCGAACAGGATGGGCAGGCAGAAGCCGCCGAGGCCGCCGATGACGCCGACCATGCCGCCGACGGTGCCCATGTTCTGCGGGTAGTAGTCGTGGATGATGCGGTACACGCTGGCCTTGCCGAAGCCCTGGGCGATGCCCACCACGAACACCAGGAAGGTGAACAGCCAGACGTTCAGGCCGATGCCCAGGCTCAGGTCGCCGTTGATGCCGTGGACGGTCATGGTGGTCTGCGGGTAGGAGAGGAAGAACAGGCACACCAGGCACACCCAGAACACGCCCCAGTTCACCGCGCGGGCGCCGTAGCTGTCGCTGAACCAGCCGCCCAGGGCGCGGATCAGGCCCGACGGCAGGGTGAACAGCATGGTGATGAAGGAGGCGGTCTTCAGGTCCAGGCCGTACTCGGCGATGTAGTACTTGGGCAGCCACAGGGCCAGGGCGACGAAGCCGCCGAAGACGAAGAAGTAGTACAGGCCGAAGCGCCACACCCGCAGCTCGGCCAGCGGCGCCAGCTGCTGGGCCAGGCTCGGCCGCGCGCGGGCGGGGTCGGCGTCGCCGCCCCTGGCGTGGGCCGGGTCGTTCCAGGTGCAGCACCAGAACAGCACCGCGGTCACCAGCATGGCCACCGAGTACACCTGCGGCACCATGCGCCAGCCGAAGGCGACCACGATCAGCGGCGCCACCAGGTTGGTGATGGCGGCGCCCGCGTTGCCGGCGCCGAAGATGCCCATGGCGGTGCCCTGGCGCTCCTTCTCGAACCAGGCCGAGGTGTAGGCGATGCCCACCGCGAAGGAGCCGCCGGCCAGGCCGACGAACAGGCCCAGCACCAGGTACTGCCAGTACTGGTCGGCGAAGGCCAGGCCGTAGATGGGGATGGCCACCAGCAGCATGTGGATGAAGAACACGATACGCCCGCCGAAGCGGTCGGTGATCAGCCCCAGGGGCAGGCGCACCAGCGAGCCGGTGAGGATCGGCAGCGCCACCAGCAGGCCGAACTGCGCCTCGGACAGGCCCAGCTCCGCCTTGATGCGGATACCGATGATCGAGAACATCGTCCAGACCGCGAAATTCACGGCGAACGCCAGTGTGCTCATGCCGAGTACGGAGTACTGTTTCTGTCGATGCGAAGCCATGGCCACCACTCATTTGCCGATGCCGTTGGCCGCACGTTAGGCAGAGCCCATTTCGCTTCCGTTGATCGCGATCAATGGCCCCGAGGGCGTTTCATGGGCAGATGTGCGCCGCTACCTCCAAGGAGGTATCGCTGAAAAACATGAGCAACCTTTTGATTTAAAAGGCATTTTTAATGAACACAGACATGCGGCCGGAGCCCGCCGCGGCCGACCGGCTCTTTGGAGGTACGGCCCCTGCCGGCCGCCAGACCCTGCGCCGGTCCATCGTCCTGCGCTTCGGCTGCTACCTCACCCTGCTGGTCTCCCTGGCCCTGGCGGGCATGTTCAGCGCCCTGCTGTTCGCCGACTACTCGCACCAGGACGCGGCGGTGATCAACCAGGCCGGCTCGCTGCGCATGCTCAGCTACCGCCTGGCCCTGGAGCCGTCGGCCGAAGGCCGCCAGGCGCTGCGCCGCACCCTCGGCGAACGCCTGGAAAGCAGCGAGATCGGGCGCCTGCTGCAACGCGCCGACAGCGACGACCCGCTGCGCCACCAGCACCAGCTGCTGCGCCAGGAGCTGGCCGGCCTGGACGTCGCCCGGACCCCGGCCGTGGCGACCCTGGACACCCTGGTCGGGCACATCGACGCCTTCGTCGGCACCCTGCAGCGCAACGCCGAGCAGCGCTCGCAGATGCTCAGCACGGTGCAGGGCCTGTGCCTGTTCCTCAGCCTGCTGGTGGTGTTCGTCAGCCTCTACGACCTCAGCTACCACGTGGTCGGCCCCCTGCGCGAGCTGACGCAGACCGCCCGCCGCCTGGGCCGCGGCCAACTGGAAGCGCGCGTCAGCTACAGCGGCGAGGACGAGCTGAGCCAGTTGGGCGAGCGCTTCAACCAGATGGCCGAGGAACTGCAGGGCATCTACGGCGAGCTGGAAGCGCGGGTGGCGGACAAGACCCGCGCCCTCTCTCACAGCCACCAGCGCCTGGAGCTGCTCTACGCCAGCGCCCGCCGCCTCGGCCAGGACCCCTACGACGAGCGCAGCCTGCGGCCGCTGCTGGGCCAGCTGGAGCAGGTGCTGCAGGCCGGCAAGGTGACCCTCTGCCTGAACAAGGACGGCGTCGAGCGCGCCTACAACTCGCTGACCGCCAGCGGCGCCATCGCCGACTTCTGCCTGCAGGGCGACTGCGGCACCTGCCGCACCCGGGCCGACAACAGCTGTGGCGAGGGCGGCGGCCTGCAGCCGCTGCTGATGTTCCCCCTGGCCAGCGGCGAACACCGCTTCGGCGAGCTGTTCGTGGAAGCCACCGGGCGCCTGGAGGACTGGCAGGCGCAGTGCATCGAGGCCTTCTGCGACAACATCGCGCGGACCTTCGCCCTGACCCTGCAGCAGGAACAGGAAAGCCGCCTGGCGCTGTTCGCCGAGCGCAGCACCATCGCCCGCGAACTGCACGACTCGCTGGCGCAGTCGCTGTCCTACCTGAAGATCCAGGTCAGCCGCCTGGGCACCCTGCTCAAGCGCGAGGCGCCGGCGCAGAAGATCGACGAGACACTGGACGAGCTGCGCGAGGGCCTCAACAGCGCCTACCGCCAGTTGCGCGAGCTGCTCACCACCTTCCGCCTCAGCCTGGAACGCTCCAGCCTGGCGGTGGCGCTGGAGGATACGGTGAGCGAGTTCGCCGAGCGCGGCGAACTGACCATCGAGCTGGACAACCGCCTGGCGCACATCCCGCTCAACCCCAACGACGAGATCCACCTGCTGCAGATCGTCCGCGAGGCGCTGTCCAACGTGGTCCGCCACGCCCATGCCGACTGCGCGCGGGTGGTGCTGGCCGAGCGCGACGACGGCCAGGTGCTGGTCAGCATCGAGGACGACGGCGTGGGCCTTGACCCAACGCAGAACCGCAGCGGCCACTATGGGCTTAGTATCATGCGCGAGCGCAGCCAGACCCTCGGCGCCGAGTTGCGCATCGCCCCGCGCGAGCCGCGCGGCACCTGCGTCAGCCTGAGCTTCCAGCCGCAACCCCTGTCCCACCGCCAGCGCGAGGAATCCGCCCCATGACCGCCAGCCCCACCGACGATCGAGCCCGCATCCTGCTGGTGGACGACCACCCGATGATGCGCCGCGGGATGATCCAGCTGCTGGAGTTCGAGGACGACCTGTGCGTGGTCGGCGAGGCCGGCAGCGGCGAGGAAGCCCTGCAGCTGGCCGCCGAGCTGGACCCGGACATGATCCTGCTGGACCTGAACATGAAGGGCATGAACGGCCTGGAAACCCTGCGCGCCCTGCGCGAGCGGGGGGTGGACGCGCGCATCGTGGTGTTCACCGTGTCCGACGACCGCGGCGACGTGATCAGCGTGCTGCGCGCCGGCGCCGACGGCTACCTGCTCAAGGACATGGAGCCCGAGCGCCTGCTGGAGCACATCCGCCAGGCCGCCACCGGCCAGCTCAGCATCAGCCCGCAGCTGGCCCAGGTGCTGGCCCAGGCCCTGCGCGGCGGCGACGAGCAGCCCAAGCGCCTGGAGGACCTGACCGACCGCGAGCGGCAGATCCTGCGCCAACTGGCCCAGGGCTTCAGCAACAAGATGATCGCCCGCAAGCTGGACATCACCGAGGGCACGGTGAAGGTCCACGTCAAGCGCGTGCTGCACAAGCTGGGCATGCGCTCGCGGGTGGAAGCGGCGGTCTGGGCGGTGGAGAACCGGCTGGGTTGAGGCGCGCCCCCGCGCCCGGCCAACGGCGGATAACCGCGAACGGTTATTCGCCCTACGCCATTCCCGTAGGGCGCATAACGCCTACGGCGTTATCCGCCGTTGCCCCCGCGACACGCCGCGCCATTGTAGGAGCGCGCCCTGCGCGCGAATCGCGGGCAGGGCCCGCTCCTACAAATGTGCCTCCCTGGAACCGGAGCGGACCTTGTCCGCGATTGGATTCACCGGCCACGCCAGACCGGCTAACGGTTACTCGCCCCACGCCATCCCGTAGGGCGCATAACGCCTACGGCGTTATCCGCCGTTGCCCCCGCGACAGGTCGCCCATACGCCGCGCCCCTGTAGGAGCGCGCCCTGCGCGCGAATCGCGGGCAGGGCCCTACAGAAAACCCTTATACCTCCACAGGAGTAGCCGTCAGCACGAATTGACGCAGGTCATGTCGCCGCGCCTGGCCGCCGCCCGACACTGCGCATTCATCGCGCGGAGGTCGCCATGCACCCGAAGTCCCAGTTGCCCCTCGTGTATTCCTGTTCCGGCTGTTCCAACCTGGCCCAGCTGGCCAACGACCTGGCCCTGCGCCTGGACCGTGACGGCCTGGCCGAGATGTCCTGCATCGCCGGCGTCGGCGGCGACGTGCCGGCGCTGGTGAAGAAGGCCTGTTCCGGGCGGCCGATCCTCGCCCTGGACGGCTGCCACCTGCACTGCGTGCGCGGCTGCCTGGCGCGCCATGGGGTGATCCCGGCGCACGCGCTCACCCTCACCGAGTACGGGTTGCGCAAGCGCTACGGCGAAAGCAGTTCGCTCGACGATTTCCAGATGCTCTACGAGGAACTCCAGTTCCTCCTCCACAGCGAAGCCTGAGCGCCGCCTCAGGCCTGCGCCTGCACGCTGCGCGCGGCGCGCTGCAGGCCGCTCCACAGCCAGGCCGGGAGGCTCTCGGGGTCGAGGCTGTCGATCAGGTTCTTCAGCGCCAGGCCCAGCTCGGTGTCGCCCTCGATCACCAGGCGGCGGCGGAAGAACAGGGTGTCGGGGTCCTCCTGGCGCCCGGCCAGCAGCAGGAAGTCGCGCCAGCCGCCGCGGATGGTCACGCTGGGCACGGGGCCTTCCGCCAGTTGCAGGCCGTCGCGGCCACGGGTGAGGTTCCAGCCCAGGCCCAGGTCGCTGACTTCCAGGCGTAGCCAATGGCCTTCGAGCAGGTCGAAGTCGCCGGCCGCCAGCGGCGCGGCGAACAGGCGGTTGGCGGCGCGTTGCAGCACCGCCCGCTGCAGCGGCGCGGGCACCCGCGCGGCCAGCGGCAGCAGGCGTTCGGCGGCGCGCAGGGCGCCGGTTTCGAGATTCAGCACAGGTTCACCTCATCGCTGCGCAGCATGCCGGGGCGGCCATGCCAATAGCCGTTGCAACCTTCCACCGCCAGCGGCGGCGCGGCGCCACGGCGCACCTGGTCGAAGGCCTGGATGACCTCCACCATGCCCTTCGCCCGTGGGCTCAGGCGCAGCAGGTCGGCACCGCAGGCGCGCAGCGAGGCATAGTCGGCCAGCAGGTTGCCAGGCTCGCCGGACATCGTCTGGATGCCGTTGAGGGTGAACAGCTGCGCGCCTTCCTGGCTGA
The DNA here is from genome assembly GCF_900187975.1 of Pseudomonas delhiensis. Classification (GTDB taxonomy): domain Bacteria; phylum Pseudomonadota; class Gammaproteobacteria; order Pseudomonadales; family Pseudomonadaceae; genus Pseudomonas; species Pseudomonas delhiensis. The sequence goes on from NZ_FZPC01000001.1 coordinate 111,479, forward strand.
GCATCGACATCCCCTCCGGGTAGTTCTGGCAACAGAACTGGCAGTCGTCCTTGGGCCGGTTCTCCGCGCGGGCGGTGAAGCAGCGCGCGGAGTACGCCAGGGGCAGGTGGCCGTAGGCGAACACCTCGGTTTCCAGGCCCGCCAGGCCCAGCTCCCGGGCCTGTTCCAGCACCGCCAGCACCTGCTCGCCGGAGCACTCCACCGGCGGCACCCAGCGGCGCAGGCCGCAGCCGTGCAATTCGGCCAGGGCGTGACCGTTGTACAGGTTCAGCGCCGGGCCGCCGACGAATTCCACGCCCAGGCCGTGCAGTATCTGCACCGCGCCCATGTCGTTGGCCTCCACCCGCAACTCGCCGTTGGCGCACAGCCGGCGCAGCGCCGACAGCTCGGAGGCCGCCTCGATCAGCGCCAGCCCCGAGAGGAGGATTTCCGCCCCGCTCTGCTGCGCCAGCTCGCGGCCCAGGCCCAGCCAGTCGTCCAGCGACAGGGCGCGGCGCTTGGAGCACACGGTCTCGCCGATATAGATGGCGTCCAGCGGCTGTTCGGCCATCTGCGCGTAGAAGTCCAGGAGTGTCCGGCGGTCCCAGTAGAACAGCACCGGCCCCAGGCTGAGTTTCATCAGGCGTTACCTCACTGCCAGGAACGATGGTAGGCGCCCAGGGTGGTCTGGTGCCCTTCGGAAAGTTTCTCCAGCGCGGCCTGCCACTGCGCCTGCGGCTGGTAGCGCTCCGGTGCGCGGCGCCAGCTGTCCAGGGCCTGGCGCCAGACGCGGGTGACCTGCTCGACGTAGGCCGGGCTGCGCTGGCGGCCCTCGATCTTCACCGCCGCCACGCCGATCTGCGCCAGCTGCGGGATGAGGTCGATGGTGTTGAGGCTGGTGGGCTCTTCCAGGGCGTGGAAGCGCTGGCCGTCGACCACGAAGCGGCCCTTGCACAGGGTCGGGTAGCCGGCCGGCTCCCCCGGCGCGTAGCGGTCGATCAGCACGTCGTTCAGGCGCGAGGTCAGCCCCTCGGGCTCCTCGCTCCAGCGCACCGCCTTGGCCGGCGAGCAGACGCCACAGAGGTTCGGCGACTCGCCGGTGACATAGGACGACAGGTGGCAGCGGCCCTCGGCCATGATGCACAGGCTGCCGAAGGCGAAGACTTCCACCGGCACCGGGCTGTTCGCCGCCACCTGGCGCACCTGGGCCAGCGACAGCACCCGCGGCAGCACCGCGCGGCGGATGCCGTAGCGTTCGTGGTAGAAGGCCAGCGCCGCCACGTTGGTGGCCGAACCCTGCACCGACAGGTGCAGGGCGAGTTGCGGATGGCGCCGCGCGGCATAGCCGAGCACCGCGCAGTCGGCGGCGATCAGCGCGTCCACGCCCAGTTCGGCGGCGTGGTCCACGGCGCGCTGCCAGCGCGGCCAGCCGGTGGCGCCGGGGTAGGTGTTGACCGCCAGGTAGAGCTGCCGGCCGGCCGCGCGGATCAGCCCCAGGCCCTCCTGCAGTTGCCGGTCGTCGAGGTTCAGCCCGGCGAAGTGGCGGGCGTTGGTGTCGTCGCGGAAACCCACGTAGATGGCGTCGGCGCCTTCGCGCAGCGCCGACTTGAGGGCGGGCAGGCTGCCCGCCGGACATACCAGTTGCATGCTTCCCCCTTGCATGGAACGGCCGCCGCGCCTCGGCGAGGCCGGCGGCCAGGGCTGACGTCAGCTGTACAGTTCGCTGAACGGCAGGTAGGCCACGGGCTCGCCGGCGGCGAGGGTACGCCCCGCCTCCACCACCGCCAGGCCGTCGGCCCAGCTGGCGGCCAGCAGCATGGCCGAGCCCTGCTGCGGGTGGATTTCCACCCGGCTGGCGCCGCTGGCGTCGGTGGCCAGGCGCGCCCGCAGGTACTGGCGGCGCTTGTTCGGCTGCGGCCAGGCGAAGGCCGCCGGCAGGTTCAGCGGCGTCACCGCGGTATCGGCCAGCCCCTGGGCCCGGCGCAGGAAGGGCCGCGCCGCCACCAGGGCGGTGACCAGCGCCGCCGCCGGGTTGCCCGGCAGGCCCAGCCAGGGCTTGCCGGCCACGCTGCCGAAGGCCAGCGGCTTGCCCGGCTGCATCGCCAGGCGCCACAGGTGCAGCTCGCCGAGGGCGCCGACCGCCTGCTTGAGGTGGTCGCGCTCGCCCACCGAGACGCCGCCGCTGCTGATCAGCACGTCGCACTCGGCGGCGGCCAGCTCCAGGGCGTCGCGGCTGGCGGCCAGGGTGTCGACCAGCACTTCGTATTCCTGTACGTCCAGGCCCCACTGGCGCAGCAGGGCGCCCAGGCTGAAACGGTTGGCGTTGTAGATCTGCCCCGGCGCCAGCGCCTGGCCCGGTTCGCGCAGCTCGTCGCCGCTGCTCAGCAGGCACACGCGCAGGCGCCGGTACACCGGCACCCGGGCCAGGCCCACGGCGGCCAGCAAGCCCAGCTCCTGGGGCCGCAGGCGGCACCCGGCGCGCAACAGCGGCGCGCCCTGGCGCAGTTCCTCGCCACGGCGGCGCACGTGGCTGCCCACCGTCACCGGCGGCAGCCACACGCGGTCGCCCTCGATGCGGCAGTCTTCCTGGGCCACCACGCTGTCGGCCCCCGGCGGCACCGGCGCGCCGGTGAAGATGCGCACGGCGCAACCCGCCGGCAGCGCCTGGTCGCCCGCCTCGCCGGCGGCGATGCAGCCGGCCAGCGCCAGGCTGCCGCCGCCCGCCGGCACGTCGGCCGCGCGCAGGGCGTAGCCGTCCATCGCGCTGTTGTCCCAGTGCGGCAGGTCGCAGGGGGCCTCGAGGTCACTGGCCAGTACCCGGCCCAGGGCCTCGGCCAGGGCCACGGACTCCACCGCCGGCGGCGCCGGGGCGCGCGCCAGCAGTTCGGCCAGGGCCTCGTCCACCGGCTTCAGGCCGTGGCCGTCACAGCCGCAGCCGCTCATGACCGGCTGCCGCAGGCACAGGCGCCGCCGCCGCAGCCACCCTCGGGCCTGGGCGGGGTCTTCAGGTGCGGCACGAAGCTGCACGGCCGGGTGCGGCTGTCCAGTTGCGCGGCGAGGATTTCCCGCCAGGCGGTGCGGCAGGCGCCGGGCGAGCCGGGCAGGCAGCAGACCAGGGTGTCGTTGGTGACGCCGGCCAGGGCCCGCGACTGGATGCTGGAGGTGCCGATCTCGGCCAGGGAGACCTGGCGGAAAAGTTCGCCGAAGCCCTCGACGCGCCGCTCCAGCAGCGGTTCGACGGCCTGCGGGGTGTTGTCGCGGGCGGTGAAGCCGGTGCCGCCGGTGATCAGCCCGACCTGGATGCGCGGGTCGGCGATCCAGGCGCAGACCACCGCGCGGATCTGGTGGATGTCATCGACCACCAGGCGCCGCTCGGCCAGCACGTGGCCGGCCTCGCGCAGGGCGTCGGCCAGGGTCTGGCCGGAGTCGTCGGTTTGCAGGGTACGGGTGTCGCTGACGGTCAGCACGGCGATCTGCAGGCTCTGGAAGTCCTGCGTGGCCAGGTGGCTCATGGCTGCCTCCGGGGAAGGATGGGACGGCGCCCAGCCTGCGCCTCGGCAGCCGGCCTGCCCATTCCCCGGAAGAGGTAGCGCGGCTATTTGTCCCAGCGCTGCGCCGCGGCCTGGTCGCTGCAGCGGCCTTCCACCCAGCGCGGGCCCTCGGCGGTGTCTTCCTTCTTCCAGAAGGGCGCGCGGGTCTTGAGGTAGTCCATGACGAAGTTGCAGGCGTCGAACGCCGCCTGGCGGTGGGCGCTGGCGGTGCCGACGAAGACGATGGGCTGGCCCGGCTCCAGGCGGCCGATGCGGTGGAGGATCTCCAGGCGCAGCAGCGGCCAGCGCTCGTTGGCCTCGACGGCGATCTTCTCCAGGGCCTTCTCGGTCATGCCCGGATAGTGTTCGAGGAACATGCCGCCGACCTCGCGGCCGTCGTTGAAGTCACGCACGTAGCCGACGAAGCCGACCACCGCGCCGATGCCGACGTTGGCGGCGTGCAGCGCGTTGACCTCGGCGCCGGGATCGAAGGGGCTTTGCTGGACACGCACGGCCATGGCCTCAGCCTCCGGTGACGGTGGGGAAGAAGGCCACCTCGTCGCCGTCGGCGAGGGGCTCGTCGAGGGCGCACAACTCCTGGTTGCGCGCGCACATCAGGTTCTGCTCGGCCAGCACCTGCCAGGCGCCGCCGCGCTCCAGCAGGTAGCCGCGGAGGTCGTCGATCTTCGCGAAGGCCTCGCTCCAGCCCAGTTGCTCGCCATCCAGGCCGAGGGCCTCGCGGTAGCGGGCGAAGTATTGCACACGGATCATTGCCCATCCTCCGCACGGTAGTGGCCGCTCTTGCCGCCGAGCTTCTCCAGCAGGCGCACGCCTTCGATGGTCATGCCCTTGTCCACGGCCTTGCACATGTCATAGATGGTCAGCGCGGCGACGCTGGCGGCGGTCAGCGCCTCCATCTCCACGCCGGTCTGCCCGGCCAGCTTGCAGCGCGCCTCGATGCGCACGGCATCCTCGCCGTCGGCCTGCAGCTCGACCTTGACGCTGGTGAGCAGCAGCGGGTGGCACAGCGGGATCAGCTCGTGGGTGCGCTTGGCCGCCTGGATGCCGGCGATGCGCGCCACGGCGAAGACGTCGCCCTTGGGGTGGCCGCCGTCCTGGATCAGCCGCAGGGTCTCCGGGCGCATGCGCACCCGCGCTTCGGCCACGGCTTCACGGGAGGTCACCGCCTTGTCGGTGACGTCGACCATGTTGGCGCGGCCCTGGGAATCGAGATGGGTGAGCAAGGAAGGTCTCCGGGTAGAACGAGGGATGGCATCAAGTGTACGCCCTGCGCGGGCCGCGGGGGCCCGGGGGAAGGGTAAAAAAGGAGGGGGATTGTATACAGAAAGAGGTAGGCGGGGGGCGCGCCGTATGAGCGCAAGGGGTGGGCCAGGCGTAGGGCGAATAACCGTTCGCGGTTATCCGCCGTTTGACCGTGGCCCCGGAGCGCTGCGGGCCCGAGCACGAAGCGCCTGTTCAAGGCCACGGCGGGCTCGGCCATGGAGCCAGCCCGAGGTTGCGGTGAAGCGGCGTACAACCGCGAACGGTTGTACGCCCTACGCTCCGGCGAGCCCGTCGGTGCTTACAAATGCGCCTCGGCGAACTCCGCCAGCACCGAGCGCGGTACCCCCTGCAGGGTCACGTGCACGCCGTGGGGGAAGTCCTTGAAGCGTTCGGTCAGGTAGGTCAGGCCGGAGCTGGTGGCCGACAGGTAGGGGGTGTCGATCTGCGCCAGGTTGCCCAGGCAGATCACCTTGGAGCCGTTGCCGGCGCGGGTGATGATGGTCTTCATCTGGTGCGGGGTGAGGTTCTGGCACTCGTCGATGAGGATCAGGCTCTGCTGGAAGCTGCGGCCGCGGATGTAGTTCAGCGACTTGAACTGCAGCGGCACCTTGCTGAGGATGTAGTCGACGCTGCCGTGGGTGCATTCGTCGTCCGAATGCAGGGCCTCTAGGTTGTCGGTGATGGCCCCCAGCCAGGGCTCCATCTTCTCGGCCTCGGTGCCGGGCAGGAAGCCGATGTCCTCGTCCAGGCCCTGCACGCTGCGGGTGGCGATGATGCGCCGGTAGCGCTTGGTGACCATGGTCTGCTCGATGGCCGCGGCCAGGGCCAGGATGGTCTTGCCCGAGCCGGCGGCGCCGGACAGGTTGACCAGGTGGATGTCCGGGTCGAGCAGCGCGTACAGCGCCAGCGACTGGTACAGGTCGCGCGGGCGCAGGCCCCAGGCTTCCTGGTGCAGCAGCGGCTCCTGGTGCAGGTCGAGGATCAGCAGCTCGTCCTGCTGGATGCCCTTGATCCAGCCGACGAAGCCCTGCTCGTCGACGATGAACTCGTTGATGTGCACCGCCGGCAGGTTGTCGGTGAGCTGCACGCGGTGCCAGGTGCGGCCGTGGTCCTGGCGCGTCTCGACCTTGCTGACGCGGTCCCAGAACGAGCCGTTCAGCGAGTGGTAGCCGCGCGGCAGCAGGGCCACGTCGTCGATCAGTTGGTCGGTGTGGTAGTCCTCGGCCGCCACCCCGCAGGCGCGCGCCTTCAGGCGCATGTTGATGTCCTTGGTGACCAGCACCACCCGGCGGCTGCTGTTGCGGCTCTGCAGCTCGACCAGCTGGTTGATGATCTTGTTGTCGTTGAGGTGCTCCGGCAGCCAGGTGATGGGCTCGGCGCGCTTGCTCATGAGGATCGACAGGCTGCCGCAGGGGCCGCTCTTGCCACGCTGGATGGGTACGCCATCCTCCACCTGCTCCGGGCTCGCCTCGCCGAGCACCTGGTCGATCAGGCGGATGGCCTGGCGGCATTCGGCGGCGACGGAGTGCTTTCCGGTCTTGAGCTTGTCGAGTTCCTCCAGCACCGTCATCGGGATGGCGACGTGGTGTTCCTGGAAGTTGAGCAGGGCGTTGGGATCGTGGATCAGAACGTTGGTGTCGAGGACGTAGAAGATCGGCTGGCTGGTGCTGGAACGTCCGTGGTCATCCATACGCGTGTCACCTCATTCTGGGGGCGTTACGACGGAATGCCGTGACAGCGCTCCGCCGTGCGGTGAGACGCCGGCTCTCGATGCCGGGGCTCGAGAGAGGTGCAAGCAAGGGACGGGCCGGGGCCGCCACCTGTCTGCAGGGTTCGGCGGTCTACGGCTCCAGAAATACAGGAAAAAACATGACGATAAAAAGTCTTTTTGCTTCTCAGAAAACTTTTTTTCGTCCGACGACGAAATACCTTGGCGAGGGCCCCGCGGAGCGCTAGTTTTAAAAGTCCTACCGCCCGCGAACCCCCTGCCATTTTTCGGCAAATCAGTCCCTTAGCCCGCCGAAGAACGCCTGTGCGTTGCGCTCGAGCGTCTGCAGGTGGTAGCCGCCTTCCTGCACGATGACCTGCGGCAACCCCAGCGACGCCACCTCGCGCCCGAGCCGGGCGAAGCCCTCGGTGCTCACCGCCACCTTGGACTGCGGGTCTTCGCGGTAGATGTCGAACCCCAGGGACAGCACCAGCGCCTGTGCCCCGAACTGGCGCACCGCCTGCAGCGCCTTGCCCACCTGGGCGAAGAACTCCTCCTCGCTGGCGCCATGGCGCATCGGCAGGTTGAGGTTGAAGCCCTCGCCGCGGCCCTCGCCGCGCTCGTCGTCGAAGCCGGCGACCACCGGGTAGAAGTTGGTCGGGTCGCCGTGGACCGAGACGTAGAGCACGTCGTCGCGGCCGTAGAAGATTTCCTGGATGCCCTGGCCGTGGTGCATGTCGGTATCGAGGATGGCGACCTTGCCGAACCGCGCGCGCAGCTCGGCGGCGGCGATGGCGGCGTTGTTCAGGTAGCAGAAGCCGCCGGCGCCCTCCTCCCGCGCATGGTGGCCCGGCGGGCGGCACAGCGCATAGGCCGATGGCGCGCCGTCGCGCACCGCCCGCGCAGCCGCCACCGCGCTCTGCGCCGACCAGTAGGCCGCGCGCCCGGTGTGCCGGCCCACCGGGCAGCTGCCGTCGGCGAGGTAGCGCGCCGCCTGGGCGAGGATGCCGCGCAGCGGGTTGCCCTCGCGGATGAACACGTTGGACATCACCTCGTCGCCCCAGTCCTCCGGCACCTGGTGCCAACGCTCGTAGGCGTGCTCGAGGAAGTCCAGGTAGGCGGCGCTGTGCGCCGCCAGCAGCGGTTCGCGGCCGAAGTCCCGCGGTTCGTCCAGCGCGAAGCCCAGCGCGCGGACGGCCGCCAGCAGGTGCTCGGCGCGCTGCGGGACCTCCTGCGGGGTGCGCATCTGGCCACGGGAAAAGTAGCTGCGCGGCACGTGCAGCAACTGGTCGGGGTGGAAGAAGGTCTGCATGGCTGTCTCCTTCAGTCGATCCGGCCGGCGCGGGCCAGCACGGCGTTGAGCAGGACGTCGGCGCCCTGGGCGGCGTGGGCGGGGATCACGTCCTCGGCCTCGTTGTGGCTCAGGCCGCCGACGCAGGGGATGAACACCATCGCGGTCGGGCAGCTGCGCGCCAGGTGGATGGCGTCGTGGCCGGCGCCGCTGACGATGTCCTGGTGCGAGTAACCCAGCGCCCGCACCGCCTCGCGCACGTGGCCGACGCAATCGGCGTCGAAGGGCGTGGCCGGGCTGAGCCAGTGCAGGCCGGCCTCCAGCGCCAGCCCGCGGCGGGCGGCGATGGCCTCCAGCAGCGCACGCGCCTCCTGCTCCATGGCGCCTATCACCTCGTCCTGGTGGTGGCGCAGGTCGATGGTGAAGTCCACCTGCCCGGCGATGGTGTTGCGCGAGGACTTGGCGATCGCCAGCTGGCCCACGGTCACCAGGCCATGGGGCGCGAAGCGCTGGGCCAGCGCCTCCAGCGCCTGGATCATCTCGGCGGCGCCGAACAGCGCGTCGTGGCGCAGCGGCATCGGCGTGGTGCCGGCATGGGCGGCCTGGCCGCCCACGCGCACGTCCAGCCAGCGGATGGCCTGGCCGCCGGTGACCACGCCGACGTCGACGGCGTTGTCCTCCAGGATCGGGCCCTGCTCGATGTGCGCCTCGAAGTAGGCATCCAGCCGGCGCCCCAGCGGCAGGTCGCCCTGCCAGCCGAGCGCCCGAAGGGCCTCGCCGACGCTGATGCCCTCGGCATCCCGGGCGTTCAGCGCGGCGTCCAGCGCCATGGCGCCGGTGAAGGCCGCCGAGCCGAGCATGGCCGGGGTGAAGCGCGCGCCTTCCTCGTTGGTCCAGACCGCGACCTCCAGCGGGCGGCGGGTGCAGATGCCCCGGTCATTCAGGCTGCGCAGCACTTCCAGCCCGGCGAGCACGCCGTACACGCCGTCGAAGCGGCCCCCCTCGGGCTGGGTGTCGAGGTGGCTGCCCATCACCACGGGGTCCAGGCCATCGTCCTCGCCGGCGCGGCGGGCGAACAGGTTGCCCACCGCGTCGCGGCGCAGGCCCAGGCCGGCGTCGCGGCACCAGCCTTCGAACAGCTCGCGGCCGTGGCGGTCCTCTTCCGAAAGCGCCAGCCGGCGCGAACCGCCACGGGCGGTGGCGCCCACCCGGGCCATGTCCATCAGGCTCGCCCACAGGCGCTCGGCATCGATCTTCAGCATCAGGGTCTCCTTGGAGTCAGGCGGTGGCCGGCGCGGCGCGCACGCGCAGCCGGCGGTCGAGGCCGACGATGCACAGCAGCGAGAGGCCGGCCAGCAGGGAATAGAACAGCGCCAGGGGCAGCCACTGGCCGTCGAAGCGGTGCGCCAGCCAGGTGCCGACCAGCGGGGTGAGCCCGCCGGCGATGGCACCGCAGACCTGGTAGGCGATGGAGATCGCCGAATAGCGCACGCGGGTGTCGAACACCTCGCTGACGAACCCGGCGATCACCGAATAGAAGCTGGCCATGCACACCACGGCGGTGGCGATGCCGAGGATGATCGCCAGCGCATGGCCCTGGCTGACCAGCAGGAACATCGGATAGGGCGAGGCCACCGCCAGCAGCGCGGCCAGCTTGAGGAAGCGCGCCGCGCCCATGACTTCGGCCAGCCGCGCGGCCAGCGGCTGCACGCAGAGCTGGATGACCGCCACGTAGAACAGGCAGTCGAGGATCAGCGCGCGGTCGATGGCCAGGTTCTGCGTGGTGTAGGAAATCATGAAGGTGTTGGTGAAGTAGACGCCGGCGATGCCGATGGTGTTGGCGCCGATGCACAGCAGCAGCGGCCGCCAGGCGTTGCGCAGCACTTCCAGCGCCGGCAGCTTGTGCTGCCGGGCCTGCTGCTTCACCCGGGCGAACTCGGGGGATTCGTTGACGCCCAGGCGAATCGCCAGGCCCACCAGCAGCAGCGCCGAGCTGGCCAGGAACGGCAGGCGCCAGCCCCAGTCGAGGAAGGCCGCGCCGTCCAGGCTGGTGACGGCCTTGAATGCCAGCAGCGAGAGGATCAGCCCGGCCGGGCTGCCCAGCTGGGCGAAGGAGGCGAAGAAGGTGCGCCGGCCGCTGGGCGCGTGCTCGCCGGCCATCAGCACCGCCCCGCCCCACTCGCCGCCCACGGCGATGCCCTGGACGATGCGCAGCGCCACCAGCAGCACCGGCGCCAGCAGGCCGATCTGCCCGTAGGTCGGCAGCAGGCCGATGCACACGGTGGCCACGCCCATCATCACCAGGGTGACCAGCAGCGCTTTCTTGCGCCCGATGCGGTCGCCCAGGTGGCCGAAGATCAGCCCGCCCAGCGGGCGGGCGAAGAAGCCCACGGCGAAGGTGCCGAAGGCGGCCATGGTGCTGAGGAACTGGCTTTGCGAGGGGAAGAACAGGGTGCCGAACACCAGGGCGGCGGCGGTGGCGTAGATATAGAAGTCGTACCACTCGATCATGGTACCGATGAAGGCGGCCGTGGCGGCACGGACCGGCTGTGGCGCGGGTTGGGACATGTCAGGCTCCCGATCTTGTGGTTTGTTCTGGGCAGCGGCGGTAGGGCTCGGCGCTCTGCGGCGCCCGTGGAGTTATCGCCCCCGGCTGGATAATCAGTCAATTTTCTAATCATTATTCAAAGAATAATTTCTGCTTATAATCAGCGGATTGCCCACGGAGCCTCGCGATGGAACCCGGCCGCCACCTCAACGACCGCCTGGACTGGAACCTGCTGCGCACCTGGCTGGTGATCGGCCAGGAACGCAGCATCAGCCGCGCCGCCGCGCGCCTGCACCTGACCCAGCCGGCGGTCAGCCAGGCCCTGCGCCGCCTGGAGGAACAACTCGGCGCCGCGCTGGTGCAGCGGCGCGGGCCGCGCTTCGAGGTCACGGCGCTGGGCGAGGAGATCCTGCGCATCGCCGGCGACATCAACGGCAACGTCTCGCGCCTGGCCGCCGCCCTGGAGCAGCCGGCCGACCAGGTGGTGGGCAAGGTCCGCCTGCTGAGCATCAGCCGGATCCAGTCGGACTTCTACGACGGCTTCCTCGCCGACTTCCACCGCGCCCACCCCGGCGTGGAACTGGACATCGAGGTGATGCGCAGCGCCGACGTGCTCAGCGCGCTGCAGCAGAAGACCGCCACCCTCGGCCTGGCCCTGTGCCGCCAGCCCTCGCCGCGCCTGGAGCAGCGCGCCTTCCTGCGCCAGCGCTACGTGTTCCTCTGCGGCCGCCACCATCCGTTCTTCGGGCGCCGCGACCTGCGCCTGGCCGACCTGCAGGGCGAGAACTACGTGACCTTCACCAGCGACCAGATCGGCGAGGTGCTCTCGCCGCTGACCATCTTCCGCGACCAGCAGGGCTTCACCGGCAAGCTGGTGGCCTCCTCGCCCAGCCTGGAGGAAGTCCGCCGCCTGGTGCACTGCGGCTTCGGCATCGGCTGCCTGCCCCGGCACATAGTCGCCGACGACCTGGCCCAGGGCCGCCTCTGGGCGCTGCCGCCGGAGGACGGCGTGGCCAACGTGGACATCCACCTGCTGTGGAACCGCGAGCAGAAGCACACCCAGGCCGAGCGCTGCTTCCTCGGCGAACTGCTCAAGCGCATGGAACAGGTGCCGGTGGAACAGCGCCTCCTATCGTCCCCATAGCTGGAGCCGGCGCCCGCGACTCCCTACAATCGCCCGACGCTTCGAGGAGACCGCACGATGCTGATGGTGATTTCCCCCGCCAAGACCCTGGACTACGAGACCCCGCCGGTCACCGACCGCCACACCCTGCCGCTGCACCTGGACGATGCCCAGGAGCTGATCGGCGTGTTGCGCGAGATGACCCCGGCGCAGATCGGCAGCCTGATGAGCCTGTCGGACAAGCTCGCCGGCCTGAACGCCGCGCGCTACGCCAGCTGGCACCCCGACTTCAGCCCGGCCAACGCCAGGCAGGCGCTGCTGGCCTTCAAGGGCGACGTCTACACCGGCCTCGCCGCCGAGGACTTCGACGACGCCGACTTCGACTTCGCCCAGCGCCACCTGCGCATGCTGTCCGGCCTGTACGGCGTGCTGCGGCCGCTGGACCTGATGCAGCCCTACCGCCTGGAGATGGGCACCCGGCTGGCCAACGCCCGCGGCGCCAACCTCTACGAGTTCTGGGGCGAGCGCATCAGCGCCTGGCTCGGCCAGGACCTCGCCGAGCAGGGCGATGCCGTGCTGCTCAACCTGGCCTCCAACGAATACTTCGGCGCGGTGAAGCGCAAGGCGCTGGACGCCCGCATCATCGACACCGAGTTCAAGGACCTGAAGAACGGCCAGTACAAGATCATCAGCTTCTACGCCAAGAAGGCCCGCGGCCTGATGGCCCGCTACGTGATCAAGGAGCGCCTGACCGACCCCGAGGGCCTGAAGGACTTCGACTACGCCGGCTACCGCTTCGCCGCCGAGGCGTCCTCCGCCGACCGCCTGGTGTTCCTGCGCGACCAGCCCGACGCCTGATTCGCCCCCGAAAGTGGCGGCCAAACGGCCGCCACACCCTCCCCGCGCTACCGTCGATCCCCTTCCGGGCGCCCCGCGCCGTCGAATTACCCACACGGCGAAAATGGTCAAGGCTACCGTTCGTCGGTAACCGTGGGGACTTTGAAAAAAATTTTCTCGCCCCCGTGCGCCATCACCGCCGTGAAAAAGCGCCGGTTTTGCCATCGCGGATGTAATCCATTGGCCATTAAAAGCATCCCGCCATTACATGCAATTCAAGATTGCAAGTTGCACGAAATACCTTGAAACACCCTCCCGGGCATCCTGAACGGTAGCTGAACGAAGTGTAAAACGGCTGAATCACTGCGGAACTTTTCCCAGCCGTTGCATTTTGCAAGCCCGCCGAAAACGACGCTCGCGTTACAAGCTGATATCAAAAGCGCGCTCTTTGATGGCCAATGGATATTTAATTCCGACGGCCTCACAGGATGGGTGGCAGGAACTATCGAGCGGCGTCGAACATCCTACTTCCGCAACGCCCAATCATGGGTTTGTTGCCCATAACAGGTTTTTCGAAAACGCATCGAGCGGCGCTCGACGGCCTCGTTCAACCTGAATAATTTCAATGGCTTATGAAATTAATGCAGAACTCCAAAGCAAACTTTAGCGCATCGGAAGAGTGCAATTAGTTCTAACTTTGCAATCCTCCTGAAACATTAAAGTGCATGCCGCGGAACTCTGCCCGAATTGAGTGCAGAAAATTCGAGTCACTCACGGACTGCCTGAAGCGGCGCGCCTGAAAGGGGCGCCGCGACAAAAGGGAATTGGCCAGACGGCCAACTTTTAACAGCTCGACAAAGCAGAGGTGAATACGATGCGTATCAGCATCTTTGGTCTTGGCTACGTCGGTGCAGTATGCGCCGGTTGCCTGTCCGCCCGTGGTCACGAAGTGATCGGCGTGGACGTTTCCACCACCAAGATCGACCTGATCAACCGCGGCAAGTCGCCCATCGTCGAACCGGGGCTGGAGCCCCTGCTGGAACAGGGCATCCGCACCTCGCGGCTGTCGGGCACCACCGACTTCAAGCAGGCGGTGCTGGACAGCGACGTCTCCTTCATCTGCGTCGGCACCCCGAGCAAGAAGAACGGCGACCTGGACCTGGGCTACATCGAGAGCGTGTGCCGCGAGATCGGCTACGCCATCCGCGAGAAGGCCGGCCGCCACACCGTGGTGGTGCGCAGCACCGTGCTGCCGGGCACCGTGAAGAACGTGGTGATCCCGATCATCGAGGACTGCTCGGGCAAGCAGGCCGGCGTCGACTTCGGCGTCGGCACCAACCCGGAATTCCTCCGCGAGAGCACTGCGATCAAGGACTACGACTTCCCGCCCATGACCGTCATCGGCGAGCTGGACGCCCAGACCGGCGACCTGCTGGAGGAAATCTACCGCGAGCTGGACGCGCCGATCATCCGCAAGTCCATCGAGGTCGCGGAAATGATCAAGTACACCTGCAACGTCTGGCACGCGGCCAAGGTCACCTTCGCCAACGAGATCGGCAACATCGCCAAGGCCGTCGGCGTCGATGGCCGCGAGGTGATGGACGTGGTCTGCCAGGACCGCAAGCTGAACCTGTCGCGCTACTACATGAAGCCCGGCTTCGCCTTCGGCGGCTCCTGCCTGCCCAAGGACGTGCGCGCCCTCACCTACCGCGCCGGCCAGCTGGACGTCGAGCACCCGATGATCGGCTCGATCATGCGCAGCAACGCCTACCAGGTGCAGAAGGCCTTCGACATCATCACCGCCCACGGCAGCCGCAAGGTCGGCCTGCTCGGCCTGTCGTTCAAGTCCGGCACCGACGACCTGCGCGAAAGCCCGCTGGTGGAACTGGCCGAGATGCTCATCGGCAAGGGCTACGAGCTGCAGATCTTCGACCGCAACGTCGAGTACGCCCGCGTCCATGGCGCGAACAAGGAGTACATCGAGTCGAAGATCCCCCACGTCTCCTCGCTGCTGGTCTCCGACCTCGACCAGGTGGTGAAGACCTCCGACGTGCTGGTGCTGGGCAACGGCGACGAGCTGTTCGTCGACGTGGTGAACAAGGCGCCCGAGGGCAAGAAGGTGGTCGACCTGATCGGCTTCATGGCCCACGGCACCGACGAGCGCGCCGAAGGCATCTGCTGGTAAGCGCCTGAAAGTCGCTGGATCCCCGCGTTCGCGGGGATGACGGGGAAAGCCCGTCACTCCCGCGAACGCGGGAGCCCAGCGCCTCAGCCCTACGACGCGACTGACGGACCTCATCATGGACGCATACAAACGAGCCCTCGGCGAAGCCACCGGCTGGCTGGCCTTCCTCTGCCTGCTGATGGGCCTGGCGCTGCTCGTGCCGCCGACGGTGTTCGACCCCAATGCCCGCGACTTCCTGCTGATCATCGGCGCGGTGGGCATCTGGCGCTACTCCATGGGCGGCCTGCACTTCCTGCGCGGCATGCTCTTCCTGCACCTCGTCTACCCGCACTACAAGCGGCGCCTGCGCAAGCTCGGCAAGGCGGCGGACCCGTCCCACGTCTACCTGATGGTCACCAGCTTCCGCATCGACGCCATGACCACCTCCATGGTCTACCGCTCGGTGATCCAGGAGGCCATCGCCTGCGGCTACCCGACCACCGTGGTCTGCTCCATCGTCGAGATGTCCGACCAGGTGCTGATCAAGCAGCAGTGGCACAAGCTCAACCCGCCGGCCCACGTGAAGCTGGACTTCGTGCGCATCCCCGGCACCGGCAAGCGCGACGGCCTGGCCCACGGCTTCCGCGCCATCTCCCGGCACATGCCCGACGAAGGCTCGGTGGTGGCGGTGATCGACGGCGACACCGTGCTCGAACCCGGCGTGGTCAAGGCCACGGTGCCCTGGTTCAAGCTGTTCCCCCAGGTCGGCGGCCTGACCACCAACGAATTCTGCGAGGTGCAGGGCGGCTACGTGATGAGCCAGTGGCACAAGCTGCGCTTCGCCCAGCGCCACATCAACATGTGCTCCATGGCCCTGTCCAAGCGCGTGCTGACCATGACCGGGCGCATGTCGGTGTTCCGCGCCGCGGTGGTCACCGACCCCGACTTCATCGCCGACGTCGAGGCCGACCACCTGGACCACTGGCGCCTGGGGCGCTTCCAGTTCCTCACCGGCGACGACAAGTCCAGCTGGTACAGCCTGATGCGCCTGGGCTACGACACCTTCTACGTGCCGGACGCGGCCATCAACACCGTCGAGCACCCGCCGGAGAAGAGCTTCATCAAGGCCAGCCGCAAGCTGATGTTCCGCTGGTACGGCAACAACCTGCGGCAGAACTCCCGCGCCCTGGCCCTGGGCCCCCGGCGCCTGGGCTGGTTCACCACCGTGGTGCTGTTCGACCAGCGCCTGTCCATGTGGACCTGCCTGCTCGGCCTGGTGGCGGCGATCATCGCCAGCATCAAGTACAGCATCACCTTCCTGCTGGTGTACCTGCTGTGGATCGGCATCACCCGCCTGATCCTCACCCTGCTGCTGTCGCTGTCCGGCCACCCGATCGGCCCGGCCTACCCGCTGATCCTCTATTACAACCAGATCGTCGGCGCCCTGGTGAAGATCTACGTGTTCTTCCGCCTCGACCAGCAGTCCTGGACGCGCCAGAGCACCAAGCTCGACCGCGGCCTGAACAGCTACCAGCGCTGGTTCAACACCTGGTCCTCGCGCGCCATGACCTTCTCTGCCGCCAGTGTGTTCGTCGCCGTACTCCTGACGATCGTATGACCCCTTGAGCAACCGGCCCGCGGCCGATCCGACCCGTTTCGAACATAGGACCGACTTCATGAATACCGCCGTCAACGTCAACGTCGTGCACGAATCCGAAGCCCAGCGCCAGCACGCGCGGGTCAAGCTGCCCGCGCGCATCCGCTACATCGGCGCCAACCGCGAGGGCGTCGACGCAAGGCTGCTGGACCTTTCCGCCGGCGGCTTCGCCTTCACCGCCAGCGGCGCGCCGATCCAGGTCGGCGACATCCACAAGGGCAAGCTGCTGTTCCAGATCGACAGCATCAGCTTCGCCCTGGAGGTGGAGTTCCAGGTGCGCTCCTTCGACCCGGACAGCCGCCGCACCGGCTGCGAGTTCCAGCACCTGAAGCCGCGCGAGGTCGCCGCCCTGCGCTACCTGATCACCGCGTACCTGGCCGGCGAGGTGGTCAGCGTCGGCGACATGCTCAACACCCTGCAGCGCGAGAACTTCACCAAGGCCCGCAAGCACGGCGGCGCCGGCGGCGGCATGGGCTTCTTCGGCCGCGTCCGCGCGGTGACCCTGAGCACCGCCATCTTCGTGGTCGGCGTCGGCGCCTTCGCCTTCATCCTCAACCAGCTGTACAACCTGTACTTCGTCACCCATGCCGACTCCGGCGTGGTCAACATCCCCGCCCAGCAGATCACCATGCCCCGCGAGGGCACCGTGGACAGCCTGGTGCAGCTGGACGCCGACGTGGCCAAGGGCGCGCCCATCGCCACCTTCTCCACCAGCCTGCTGGACCTGCTCAAGGGCAACCTGTCCGACGAGCAGCTCAACCCCGGCAACATCGAGAAGCTCTTCGGCCACCAGCTCAAGGGCACCCTCACCAGCCCCTGCGACTGCCGGGTGATCGAGCAGCGCGTCGCCAACGGCCAGTACGCCAACAAGGGCGACGTGATCTTCACCCTGGCCCCGCGCGAGGCCAGCGCCACCGTCGAGGCGCGCTTCGCCTATCGCAACGCCGCCGAGCTCTCGCCGGGCACCCTGGTGCACTTCCAGGTCGCCGGCGACAGCGAGGTGCGCAGCGGCCGCATCCTGCGCACCGCGCCGGTGGATGGCGACCTGTCCTCGGAAATCCGTGCGCAGATCCAGCCCGAGCAGCCGCTGGACAGCCAGCTCGCCGGGCGCCCGGCGGAAGTCAGCATCGGCGGCCTGCCCGGCCGCACCCTGCTGAACAAGGCCATGGCCATGGCCACCGCGCGCTGAGGACCCAAGCATGAACGCCATCGCCCACCATCCGCTGCGCGGCGCCGCCCTGGCCCTGGCCATCGGCCTGGCCGCCGGCTGCGCCGGCCTGCCGGACCAGCGCCTGGCCGACGAGGCCATGGCCCGCGGCGACATCGCCACCGCCCAGGCCAACTACCAGGCCCTGGCCACCCTCGGCTACACCGACGCGCAGATCGGCCTGGCCGACATGCAGGCCGCCAGCGGCGACAGCGCCGCCCAGGCCAAGGCCGAGAAGCTCTACCGCGACGCGGCCGAGACCTCGCCGCGGGCCCGCGCGCGCCTGGGCAAGTGGCTGGCGGCCAAGCCCGGCGCCAGCGACGCCGAGCACCGCGAGGCCGAGCAACTGCTCAACCGCGCCTTCGACGAAGGCGAGGACAGCGCCCTGGTGCCGCTGATCGTGCTCTACCTGCAGTACCCGCAGGCCTGGCCGGGGGTCAACCCGCAGCAGCGCATCGACCAGTGGCGCGCCCAGGGCCTGCCCCAGGCGGACCTGGCGCAGATCATCCTGTACCGCACCCAGGGCACCTACAACCAGCACCTGGGCGAGATCGAGCAGGTCTGCCAGCGCTGGCTGACGCGCATGGACGTGTGCTGGATGGAGCTGGCCACGGTCTACCAGGTGCAGGGCGACGCGGACAAGCAGAAGGCCCACCTCGACCGCCTGCGCGCCGCGCACAAGGCCGGCCGGGTGCCGCCCGAGCGCGTGGAATCGGTGGCCCAGGTGCTGGCCGACGCCGACCTCGGCAAGCCCGACCCGCAGACCGCCCAGGCCCTGCTCGGCGAACTGGCGCCGAGCTATCCCGCGGCCTGGGTCGACCTCGCCAAGCTGCAGTACGACTACCCCGAGCTGGGCGACGTCGACCAGATGCTCGACTACCTGAAGAAAGCCCAGGACGCCGCCCAGCCGCGCGCCGAGCTGCTGCTGGGGCGCCTGTACTACGACGGCAAGTGGATGCCCCAGGACCCGCAGAAGGCCGAGCAGCACCTGCTCAAGGCCGCCGCCAGCGAGCCCCAGGCACACTACTACCTGGGGCAGATCTACCGCCGCGGCTTCCTCGGCAAGGTCTACCCGCAGAAGGCCGCCGACCACCTGCTGATCGCCGCCCGCGCAGGCCAGGCCAGCGCCGACATGGCCCTGGCCCAGCTCTGGTCGCAAGGCCGCGGCGTGCAGCCCAACCGCGTCAACGCCTACGTCTTCGGCACCCTGGCGCAGCGCCAGCAGATACCCCAGGCCGGCGACCTGATGAGCGAACTGCAACCGCAGCTGCAGCCGGCTGAACTGAGCCAGGCGCAGCAACTGCTCAAGCGCGAGGAACAGGCCCGCGGCGCCAACTGGCAGGCCACCGTCAGCCTCATGCAGAACGAACAGGAACAAGAAAGCCTATGAAGCGCCCCGACCCGACCTCCGCCCCGCTCCTCCAACCGATCCGCCTGGCCCGCGCCATCCGCCGCGCCCGGCTGTTCCCGGCGATGCTCGGCGCCGGCATGAGCCTGGCCGGCACCCTGCTGGCCACCGGCGCCTGGGCCGACGACACGCCGCCGAAGAACTACGGCATCGACATCAAGATCACCGCCGAGTCCGAGGACGACCGCGACCTGGGCACCGCCCACGGCGGCGACCTCAACGGCATCGGCATCGACCTGCGGCCCTGGGCCTTCGGCCAGTGGGGGCAGTGGAGCGCCTACGTGATGGGCCAGGCGGTGGCCGCCACCGACACCATCCAGACCGACACCCTGCAGTCCGACGAAGTCGACGCCAGCGGCCGCGACAGCAGCGACGACAAGCGCGAGCCGGACGACGCCTACCTCGCCCTGCGCGAGTTCTGGGTGGACTACGCCGGCCTCACCCAGTACCCCGGCGAGCACCTGCGCTTCGGCCGCCAGCGCCTGCGCGACGACAGCGGCATGTGGCAGGACACCAACATCGAGGCGCTGAACTGGACCTTCGACACCACCCTGCTGCGCGCCCACCTGGGCGCCGCCCAGCGCTTCTCCGAGTACCGCACCGACATCACCGACCTGGCGCCGGAAGACGAGGACCGCACCCACCTGTTCGGCGACATCTCCACGCAGTGGGCGCCGCACCACTGGGTGGGCCTGCGCCTGCACCACAGCGACGACAGCGGCAACCTGCCGGACCCGGGCGAGACCATCGACTCGCTGGACAAGCGCTCCACCGGCGACCTCACCTGGGTCGGCGTCGAGGCCAACGGCGACGGCTACAACTACCGTTCGCAGATGCCGCTGAACTACTGGGCCAGCGCCACCTGGCTGACCGGCAACCGCGACCGCCTGACCAGCGCCGCGGTGGACGGCGAGCGCGTGGCCACCGGCAAGCAGAGCGGCGACGTCAACGCCTACGGCATCGACCTGGGCCTGCGCTGGAACATCGACGAGCAATGGCGCGCCGGCGTCGGCTACGCCCGCGGCAGCGGCGGCGGCCACGACGGCGAGGACCAGTACGAGCAGACCGGCCTGCAGAGCAACCGCTCCAACTTCACCGGCACCCGCGCCCGCGTGCACCGCTTCGGCGAGGCCTTCCGCGGCGAGCTTTCCAACCTGCAGGACGCCACCCTGTTCGGCGCCTGGCAGCTGCGCGACGACTACGACGCCAGCGTCGTGTACCACAAGTTCTGGCGCGTGGACGGCGACTCGGACATCGGCAACAGCGGCATCAGCGCGCCGCTGGAGAACAACTCCAAGGATATCGGCCAGGAAGTCGACCTGGTGGTCACCAAGTACTTCAAGCAGGGCCTGCTGCCCGCCTCGATGAGCCAGTACATCGACGAGCCCTCGGCCCTGGTGCGCTTCCGCGGCGGCGTGTTCAAGCCCGGCGACGCCTACGGCAGCCACGTCGACTCGACGATGCACCACGCCTTCGTCGATTTCATCTGGCGCTTCTGAGGATCAGGGCGATGCGAGCTGGCAGTCACTGGTTCCCCGCGTTCGCGGGGATGACGGAACAACCCTCCCGCGTGCGAACGGGCACGGGGAGCGCGGGGGCTCGCATCCCCCGCCCGGCGACCGTCACTCCCGCGCACGCGGGGAACCAGCGCCTTCCGGCTCCACGCCCACAGGGAGAACCCACCATGAACCGCCATCCGCTCCCCCTGGCCGCCCTGCTGCTCGGCGGCCTGCTGGCCGCCACGGGCCCCGCCTGGGCCTCGACCCCGGCGGCCAACGCCAAGGATGCCGAGGCCAGCGAGCAGCCCTCGCCGGCCAACCAGCCCGGCCACGTCCAGGGCCTCAAGGAAACCGGCAACTACACGGTCACCGCGCTGCCCGAGGGCCCGCTGCACCTGGAGCCGCCGAAGCTGCCCGACCTCTCCGGCTACACCGCCGAGGCGGTGGCGAAGAAGATCGTGCGCAAGCCCGGCGGCAAGGCCGTGGTGCAACGCATGGTGCAGCAGCAACCGCTGAAGGAATTCACCGGCGGGCAGAACCGCCTGGCCGAGTGGGTGAAGCGCCAGCGGCAGATGCCCCAGGCCATCTTCATCGAGGGCGGCTACGTCAACCTCGCGCAGCTCGCCGGCAAGCTCGGCAAGGCGCTGGAGCAGGTCGAGCCCGGCGTGTTCGTCGCCCGCCTGCCGATCGTGGTCAGCCAGGGCGCGACCCTCGAGGTCGACGGCAAGGTCAAGGAGCTGCGCCTGTCCCAGGACCGCGGCGCCTTCCTGGTCAACGACGGCAAGCTGTTCGTGCGCAACACCAAGGTCACCGCCTGGAACGAGGCGAAGGGCGAGCCGGCCTGGTTCAAGAGCCCCAACGAGTTCCGCCCCTTCCTGGTGTCCTGGGGCGGCGCCGAGGCGTACCTGGTCGACAGCACCTTTACCAGCTTCGGCTACAACGCCTCCAAGGCCTACGGCATCTCCATCTCGCAGTACAGCCCGGGCATGGACAAGACCATGAAGCGCCCGCGGCCCAAGGGCTGGGTGATCGGCTCCACCTTCGTCGACAACTGGTACGGCTTCTACTGCTACGAGGCCGACGACCTGGTGGTGCGCGGCAACACCTACCGCGACAACGTCATCTACGGCATCGACCCGCACGACCGTTCGCACCGCCTGATCATCGCCGAGAACACCGTGTACGGGACGAAGAAGAAGCACGGCATCATCGTCTCGCGGGAGGTCAACGACAGCTGGATCTTCCACAACAAGACCTACGACAACCACCTCTCCGGCATCGTCCTGGACCGTAACTCCGAACGTAACCTGGTGGCCTACAACGAGGTGTACCGCAACCACTCCGACGGCATCACCCTGTACGAGAGCGGCGACAACCTCATCTACGGCAACCAGGTGCTGGGCAACCGCCGCCACGGCATCCGCATCCGCAACAGCGTGAACATCCGCCTGTACGAGAACCTCGCCGCCGGCAACCAGCTGCTGGGCGTGTACGGGCACATCAAGGACCTGTCCAACACCGACCGCAACATCGACCTCGACCCCTTCGACACCAAGGTGTCGCTCATCGTGGTCGGCGGCAAGCTGGTCGGCAACGGCTCCGGCCCGCTGTCGGTGGATTCGCCGCTGTCGCTGGAACTCTACAAGGTGGCCATGCTCGGCCCGACCAAATCCTCCGGCATCAGCTTCAACGGCGTGCTCGGCGAGAAGCAGGACCAGATCCTCGACCTGCTCGTGCGCCAGCAGCGCGCCGTGCTGATCGACCCCGTGGAAAGCCAGGCCGAACTGCAGAATTGAGGACCCGTACCATGACCATCCGCCCCCATCATCTGCTGCGCCTGTCGAGCCTCGCCGCCGGCCTGCTGCTGGCCCACGGTGCTCTCGCCGCCGGCGCCGCCGACGCGCCGACCTACAGCGCCCTGCCCGCGGCCGGCCTGTGCCCGGCCGCGGCCGACGACAAGGCCTACAACACCAAGTACCTGGGCTTCTTTACCCACCTGGTGCCGGCCCAGGAAGACTGGCTGTTCCGCACCACCTACGACCTGCGCACCGACTTCGGCACCACGCCCGAGGGCTGGCGCGAACTCAAGGCGCTGAACGAGGCGCTCAGGCGCCGCGGCGTCGAGCTGATGGTGGTCTACCAGCCTACCCGCGGCCTCATCAACCGCGAGAAGCTCAGCCCCGAAGAGAAGGCCAGCTTCAACTACGAACTGGCGAAGAAGAACTACCTGGCGACCATCGCCAAGTTCCGCGAGGCCGGCATCTACACCCCGGACTTCTCGCCGCTGTTCGACGAGAAGGAAGCGCACCCCTACTACTTCAAGGGCGACCACCACTGGACGCCCTACGGCGCCATGCGCAGCGCGAAGATCGCCGCCGAAACCCTGAAAGAGATGCCCGCCTACGCCGACATCCCGAAGAAGGAATTCGAAAGCAAGCGCGTGGGCCTGCTGTCCAAGCTCGGCACCTTCCACAAGGCCGCCGCGCAGCTGTGCGGCAGCAGCTACGCGCCGCAGTACGTCGACCGCTTCGAGACCGAGCCGGTGGGCGACAGCGGCGGCGGCGACCTGTTCGGCGACGGCGGCGACCCGCAGGTGGCGGTGGTCGGCACCTCCAACAGCGGCCCGGCGTACAACTTCGTCGGCTTCCTGGAGCAGTACGGCAAAGTCGACATCCTCAACAACGCCGTCTCCGGCGGCGGCTTCGACAGCTCGCTGCTGGCCTACCTGACCAGCAAGGAATTCCACGACAAGCCGCCGAAGATCCTGGTCTGGGAATTCGCCACCCACTACGACATGGCGCAGAAGAGCTTCTACCGCCAGGCCATGCCCCTGGTGGCCAACGGCTGCGCCGAGCAGAAGGCCGTGCTCAGCCGCAAGGTCAAGCTGCACGCCGGGCGCAACGAGGTGCTGCTCAACAGCGGCGCGCTGCCGATCCGCAGCGGCAGCTACACCGCCGACGTCACCTACAGCGACCCGGGCATCCACGAACTGAAGAACACCGTCTGGTACATGAACGGCCGCCGCGAGCAGCTGAAGATCGAGCAGTCCAAGGCCGTGGACACCGGCGGGCGCTACGTCTTCGAGCTGCGCAACGACGAGGACTGGCCGGACCAGCAGTTCCTCTCCCTGGAAATCGAGGCGCCCGACGACATGCCGGCCGGCCTCGAGGTCGAGGCGAAGCTGTGCCAGACGCCGCAGATCAAGGCCACCGACAGCCGCGTGGCCGGGAGGTAGAACCATGTCCATCCAGCGACTTTCCCGCAGCAAGGCCCTGCGCCTGCTCTGGCCGGCCATGGCCCTGGGCAGCCTGGCCAGCCTGTACGGCCAGAGCAGCCAGGCCGCCGACCTGGTGCCGCCGCCGGGCTACTTCGCCGCGGTCGGCGAGCGCAAGGGCGACGCCGACAGCTGCCCGGCGGTGCCCGCGCCCTACACCGGCTCGCTGCAGTTCACCAGCAAGTACGAGGGCTCCGACTCGGCGCGCGCCACCCTCAACGTGGCCGCCGAGGGCAGGTTCCGCGAGCAGATCAAGGACATCACCGACATGGAGCGCGGCACCACCAAGCTGATCACCCAGTACATGCGCAGCGGCCACAAGGGCGACCTGGACTGCGCGCTGAACTGGCTGACCACCTGGGCCCGGGCCGATGCGCTGGAAAGCGCCGACTTCAACCACACCGGCAAGTCCATGCGCAAATGGGCCCTGGGCAGCCTGTCCTCGTCCTACCTGCGCCTGAAGTTCTCCAGCAGCCGCCCGCTGGCGGCCTACCCGCAGCAGGCGGCGCAGATCGAGCAGTGGTTCGGCAAGCTCGGCACCCAGGTGGTCAGCGACTGGAGCAACCTACCGCTGAAGAAGATCAACAACCACAGCTACTGGGCGGCCTGGTCGGTGATGTCCACCGCCGTGGTGACCAACCGCCGCGACCTGTTCGACTGGTCGGTGCGCGAGTTCAAGGTGGCGGCCAGCCAGGTCGACGCCCAGGGCTACCTGCCCAACGAACTCAAGCGCCGCCAGCGCGCCCTGTCCTACCACAACTACAGCCTGCCGCCGCTGGCGATGATCGCCGCCTTCGCCCAGGTCAACGGCGTGGACCTGCGCCAGGAGAACGGCGGCGCGCTGCAGCGCCTGGCCGAGCGGGTGATGCAGGGCGTGAACGACCAGCAGGACTTCGACCGCCGGACCGGCAACGACCAGGACATGACCGACCTGAAGGAAAACAGCAAGTTCGCCTGGCTGGAGCCCTACTGCGCCCTCTACAGCTGCGCGCCGAAGACCCAGGACTGGCGCAGGAAGATGGAGCCGTTCAACAGCTTCCGCCTGGGGGGCGACGTGACCAGGGTGTTCAACCGCGGCAACGGCAGCTGAGGCAACGGCGGATAACCGCGAACGGTTATTCGCCCTACGTTCGGACTGCCCCCTGGCGTAGGGCGAATAACGCTCCGCGTTATCCGCCGCCTGACCGCCCTTCCCGCACACGCGGGGCCCAGCGATACCCCGACCCAAGCGCACAAGACGCCGGGCGGGCGCACCACCTTAGCGACACAACGGGGAGGAACTGGCGGGTGACACCGGCCTTTTCCTTGCGCGCCGCACGGCGCCGGAAGGGCTGGAGCCACCCAGGGTACGAAGCTCCAGAGCGAGACGGGCAATGGTCTTTTCTTCCAACGTGTTCCTGTTCCTGTTCCTGCCGATCTTCCTCGGCCTGTACTACCTGAGCGGGAACCGCTACCGCAACCTGTTGCTGCTGGTGGCCAGCTACATCTTCTACGCCTGGTGGCGGGTGGACTTCCTCGCCCTGTTCGCCGGGGTGACGCTGTTCAACTACTGGATCGGCCTGCGCATCGGCGCGGCCGGCGTGCGCACCCTGGCGGCCAAACGCTGGCTGATCCTCGGCGTGGTGGTCGACCTGGCCGTGCTGGGCTACTTCAAGTACGCCAACTTCGGCGTCGACAGCCTCAACCAGATCATCACCTCGTTCGGCATGCAGCCCTTCGTGCTCACCCACATCCTGCTGCCCATCGGCATCAGCTTCTACACCTTCGAGTCGATCAGCTACATCATCGACGTGTACCGCGGCGACACCCCGGCCACGCGCAACCTCATCGACTTCGCCGCCTTCGTGGCGATCTTCCCGCACCTGATCGCCGGCCCCGTGCTGCGCTTCAAGGACCTGGTCGACCAGTTCAACCACCGCACCCACACCCTCGACAAGTTCGCCGAAGGCTGCACCCGCTTCATGCAGGGCTTCGTCAAGAAGGTGTTCATCGCCGACACCCTGGCGGCCCTGGCCGACCACTGCTTCGCCCTGCAGGACCCGACCACCGGCGACGCCTGGCTGGGCGCGCTGGCCTACACCGCGCAGCTGTACTTCGACTTCTCCGGCTACAGCGACATGGCCATCGGCCTGGGCCTGATGATGGGCTTCCGCTTCATGGAGAACTTCAACCAGCCCTACATCAGCCAGTCCATCACCGAGTTCTGGCGGCGCTGGCACATCAGCCTGTCCACCTGGCTGCGCGACTACCTGTACATCAGCCTGGGCGGCAACCGCGGCAGCACCTTCCAGACCTACCGCAACCTGATCCTGACCATGCTGCTGGGCGGCCTGTGGCACGGCGCCAACGTCACCTACATCATCTGGGGCGCCTGGCACGGCGTATGGCTGGCCATCGAGCGCGCCCTGGGGGTGAACGCCGCGCCGCGCGCGCTCAACCCGCTGAAGTGGGCCTTCACCTTCCTGCTGGTGATCGTCGGCTGGGTGATCTTCCGCGCCGAGAACCTGCACGTGGCCTGGCGCATGTACGAGGCCATGTTCAGCTTCGGCGACTGGAGCCTGTCCGAGCAGAGCCGCGCCAGCCTCACCGGCCTGCAGGTGGGCACCCTGGTGGTGGCCTACGTGGTGCTGGCCATCTTCGGCCTGCGCCAGTTCTACAACCAGCCGCTGCAGGCCAAGGCGCCGAAGGCCGCGGCCAAGGCCGACGAAGTCGCCGCCGACGGCCCGGCCAGCGCCCAGCCGCGCAGCCCGCAGGACGCCGAGGGCGACCCGGCGGCCATCGCCTACTCGCGCAGCGGCGCCGCGGTGTACCGCCCGCACTGGCTCACCCAGCTGCCCGTGCTGGCCACCCGCGCGGCACTGCTGGCGCTGTTCGCCGCCTCGGTGCTGAAGCTCTCCGCGCAGAGCTACTCGCCCTTCCTCTACTTCCAGTTCTGAGCGAGGCCGGACCATGCAACCGACTATCTCCAGACCCCTGCAATACGCCTACGTCGCCGCCTTCGGCGCTCTGCTGGTCGGCCTGGCCGGCTGGTCGCTGAAGGCCTTCCCGAGCTTCGCCGCCGCCGAAGGCACCAGCGTGCTCAACGGCAAGCTGGCCCACGCCTTCGAAGGCCACTACGACGACCAGTTCCCCATCAAGCGCCTGGGCACCAACCTCTGGGCCGCGCTGGACTATGCCCTGTTCGACGAAGGCCGCCCGGGCGTGGTGATCGGCAAGGACGGCTGGCTGTACACAGACGAAGAATTCAAGCCGGCGCCCAGCCTGACCCAGCTGGACGACAACTGGGCCCTGGTGCGCGGCGTGCAGCAGGAGCTGGAGCGCCGCGGCGTGAAGCTGGTGCTGGCGATCATCCCGGCCAAGGCGCGCATCTACCCCGAGTACCTCGGCAAGGAACAGCCGGCGCAGCTGCACGTCGGGCTCTACGACGAGTTCCTGCAGCGCGCCCGCCAGGCCGGCATGGCCGCGCCCAAGCTGCTGGAGACATTGGAGCAGGCCAAGAACAACGGCCAGGTGTTCCTGCGCACCGACACCCACTGGACGCCGCTGGGCGCCGAGGCCGTGGCCCAGCGCCTGGCCCAGAGCATCCGCGAGGGGCAGAACCTCGACCTGCCGCAGCAGACCTTCATCACCGACGCCAGCAAGGCCGCGCCGCACAAGGGCGACCTGCTGACCTTCCTGCCCCTGGACCCGCTGTTCAGCGACCTGCTGCCGGCGCCGGACCAGCTGCAGGCGCGCCAGACCCACCCGGCCGAAGACGCCGCGGCCGGCGGCGACCTGTTCGGCGACGGCGCCGAGCCGCAGGTGGCCCTGGTGGGCACCAGCTACAGCGCCAACCCCCACTGGAACTTCGCCGGCGCCCTCAAGCAGGCGCTGTCCACCGACCTGATCAACTACGCCAAGGAAGGCAAGGGCCCCCTCGAACCCATGCTCGAACTGCTCAAGGACCCGGGCTTCCAGCAGAAGCCGCCGCGCCTGCTGGTGTGGGAATTCCCCGAACGCTACCTGCCGATGCACAGCGACCTCAGCCAGTTCGATGCCGACTGGCTGGCCCAGCTGCGCGCGGCCGGCAACCGTGACGAACGCCTGGCGGCCAACCCGCCGGGCCTGACCGCGGCGCACTGAGCGCCACGCAAAGGGCGCCAGCGCGCCCCATGAAAAAGTGAAGACGGAGGTACACCCCATGACTCGTTCCAAGACCCTCGGCTGGAAGTCCCCCGCCCTGGCACTGGCCCTGGGCCTGGCCGCCTTCGGCGCCCACGCCGGCGAAGCCGCCCTCTACGGCCCGCAGGCGCCCAAGGGCTCGGCCTTCGTGCGGGCCTACAACGCCGGCAACAGCGAACTCTCGGTGAGCGTCGGCAACGCCCAGCTCAACGACGTCTCGCCCCTGGGCTCCAGCGACTTCAAGTTCCTGCCGCCGGGCAACTACACCGCCAAGGTCGGCAGCCAGAGCCTGCCGGTGAAGCTCGACCCGGACGCCTACTACACCCTGGTCAGCCAGCCCGGCGGCCAGCCCAAGCTGGTGCCCGAGCCGCCCTTCAAGAACAAGCAGAAGGCCCTGGTGCGCGTGCAGAACCTCAGCGGCCAGGCGCTGACCCTGAAGACCGCCGACGGCAAGACCGAGGTGGTCGGCAACGTCGCCCCGCAGAGCCACGGCGACCGCGAGATCAACCCGGTGAAAGTGAACCTGGCGCTGTTCGAGGGCGGCAAGAAGGTCAGCGACCTCAAGCCCGTCACCCTGGAGCGCGGCGAAGTGGTGTGCCTGTACGTCACCGGCGAGGGCGGCAAGCTGTCGCCGGTGTGGGTCAAGCGGCCGGTGAAGGCGGACTGAGGCTCATCCGCTCATGACATATCGGCGCGAAGTCCGCTCCCTCTCCCCCCGCCCTCTCCCTGAAGGGAGAGGGAGCTATCCGTGCAAGCGGAAAGCTCTGTGCGAACCGGCGAGCGAGGTGGCTCTCCTTCACGCCGAACAGCCCCCACAAAAAATCACCAAAAAGAACACCACAAGAAGACCGGCCACACCGGCACCCAAAAATCAGCGAGCTGCCAAGACGGCCCGCACGGAGAGGTCACCCGAAACGGTAACGGCGCCCGGCGCCCCACAGAACGCATGAACGCTTTAAGGAGAAACCCCACATGATCCCCGTCATTCTTTCCGGTGGTAGCGGCTCGCGACTCTGGCCCCTTTCCCGCAAGCTGTATCCCAAGCAGTTCCTGGCCCTGGCCGGCGAGCACACGCTGTTCCAGCAGACCCTCGAGCGCCTGGCCTTCGAAGGCATGGAGCCGCCGCTGGTGGTGAGCAACAAGGAACACCGCTTCATCCTCCAGGAACAGCTGGAGCAGTTGAAGCTCAAGACCCAGGGCATCCTGCTCGAACCCTTCGGCCGCAACACCGCCCCGGCCGTGGCCATCGCCGCCATGAAGCTGGTCGCCGAAGGCCGCGACGAACTGCTGCTGGTGCTCCCGGCCGACCACGTGCTGGAAGACCCCCGCGCCTTCCAGCGCGCCCTGGCCCTGGCCACCGTCGCCGCCGAGAAGGGCGAGATGGTGCTCTTCGGCGTGCCGGCCAGCCGCCCGGAAACCGGCTACGGCTACATCCGCGCCAGCGCCGACGACAAGCTGCCCGACGGTGTCTCGCGGGTCGAGCGCTTCATCGAGAAACCCGACGAGGCCCGCGCCCGCCAGTTCGTCGAGCAAGGCGGGCACTTCTGGAACAGCGGCATGTTCCTGTTCCGCGCCAGCCGCTTCCTGGAAGAACTCAAGCGCCACGACGCCGACATCTACGACACCTGCCTGCTGGCCCTGGAGCGCAGCCAGCACGAGGGCGACCTGGTCAACATCGACCCGGCCACCTTCGAGTGCTGCCCGGACAACTCCATCGACTACGCGGTGATGGAGAAGACCCAGCGCGCCTGCGTGGTGCCCCTGGCCGCCGGCTGGAACGACGTCGGCAGCTGGTCGTCGATCTGGGAAGTGCACGACAAGGACGCCAACGGCAACGTCACCAAGGGCGACGTGCTGGTCCACGACAGCCGCAACTGCCTGGTGCACGGCAACGGCAAGCTGGTCTCGGTGGTCGGCCTGGACGACATCGTGGTGGTGGAAACCAAGGACGCCATGATGATCGCCCACCGCGACCACGTGCAGGACGTGAAGAAGGTGGTCAACGAACTGGACGCCGCCGGCCGCAGCGAAACCCAGAACCACTGCGCCGTCTACCGCCCCTGGGGCAGCTACGACTCGGTGGACATGGGCGGCCGCTTCCAGGTCAAGCACATCACCGTCAAGCCCGGCGCGCAGCTCTCGCTGCAGATGCACCACCACCGCGCCGAGCACTGGATCGTGGTCTCCGGCACCGCCCAGGTGACCTGCGACGACAAGGTGTTCCTGCTCACCGAGAACCAGTCCACCTACATCCCCATCGCCTCGGTGCACCGCCTGGCCAACCCCGGCAAGATCCCGCTGGAGATCATCGAAGTGCAGTCCGGCAGCTACCTGGGCGAAGACGACATCGAACGTCTGGAGGACGTCTACGGTCGAACCGAAGAGAGCGGCATCCGTGCCCAGGTGGTCGCTCGCTAGTTGAAGGACGGCGTCTCCCCCATCGATGCCAATCGCCCCCAGGCCCGGTGCCTGGGGGTTTTTCTTTGTGCGAGGGGAATGCCGTGGGTGGGGCGGCGATGGGTATCGCTTCGCTCACCCCATCCTACGGGGCTGCCTTGCCGGCCACGCCGGGAGGCTCTTCGTAGGAGCGAGCTTGCTCGCGAACCAGCCCCGCAGCGAAGCCGTTCGCGAGCAAGCTCGCTCCTACAAGAAGCCGTGCTCGCCCGGACCTTGTCCGCGATAGCCGGACATATCGGCGCGGATCGCGGATGAGATCCGCTCCTACGCCGCCCCACCCACGCCATTCCCCTGTAGGAGCGCGCCCTGCGCGCGAATCGCGGGCAGGGCCCGCTCCTACAGGTATCCCGGCATCAACTTTCGAGCAGCTCCACGCTCTCCGGCGCGCGGCGCATCAGCACGCGGCCGTGGCGGATGGAATACAGCGCCCTGGTCTGCTGGCGCACCGCCTCGTAGTCGCTGTCCACGCCCAGCACCAGCAGGTTGGCCGGGCGGCCGGCGGCGATGCCGTAGCGCTCGCCCAGGTTCAGCGCGCGGGCGCTGTTGTCGGTGACCAGGTCGAGGCTGCGCTGCAGGTCGTCGAAGCCCATCATGTGGCAGATGTGCAGGCCGGCATCGAGCACCCGCAGGATGTTGCCGTTGCCCAGCGGGTACCAGGGGTCCTTGATCGAATCCTGGCCGAAGCACACGTTCATGCCGGCGCGGTCGATCTCGGCCACGCGGGTCACGCCGCGGCGTTTCGGGAAGCTGTCGAAGCGCCCCTGCAGGTGGATGCTCTCGGTCGGGCAGGAGACGAAGCTGATGCCCGAGCGCCTGAGCAGGCGGAACAGCTTGGAGCAGTAGGCGTTGTCGTAGGAGCCCATGGCCGTGGTGTGGCTGGCGGTGACCCGCGCGCCCATGCCGCGCACCCGCGCCTCTTCGGCGAGCACTTCGAGGAAGCGCGAGTTGGGGTCGTCGGTCTCGTCGCAGTGCACGTCCACCAGGCAGCCGCTGCGCTCGGCCAGGTCCATGAGGAACCTGATCGAGCTGACGCCCTGCTCGCGGGTGTTCTCGAAATGCGGGATGCCGCCGACCACGTCGGCGCCCAGGCGGATGGCCTCCTCCATCAGCGCGCGGCCGCCCTCGTAGGACTCGATGCCCTCCTGCGGGAAGGCGACGATCTGCAGGTCCACCAGGTGCTTGGCCTCCGCCTTCACCTCCAGCATGGCCTTGAGCGCCGCCAGCGAGGGATCGGTGACGTCGACGTGGGTGCGCACGTGCTGGATGCCGTGGGCGGCGAGCATGCGGATGGTGGTGTGGGCGCGGGCCTTGGTGTCTTCGTGCGTGATGGTTTCCTTGCGCTGCGCCCAGCGCTCGATGCCCTCGAACAGGGTGCCGCTCATGTTCCATTCCGGCTCGCCGGCGGTGAGGGTGGCGTCGAGGTGGATGTGCGGCTCCACCAGCGGCGCGATCACCAGTTGCCCGGCGGCGTCGAGGTCCTCGCCGGCGGCGGCGACGCTGGCCGCCTGGGGCAGCACCTCGGCGATGGTCTCGCCCTCGCAGCGGATGGTGAACAGGCCTTCTTGCTTGCGCAGCTTGGCGTTGACGATCTTCATTGTCTTGGCTCCTCGAGCTGGGCGCTGGACGTGCGGCGGATGAGCAGCGCCATGGATGCGTTCAGGCGGAACTGCGGGTCGTCGAGGGACTGGCCGCTCAACGACTCGATGCGCGCGATCCGCTGGTTCAGGGTGTTGCGGTGGATGCCCAGGCGCTGGGCGGCGCGCAGGGCGTTGCCTCCCTCCTGGAGCAGGGCGTCGAGGGTGTCGACCAGCAGCTGCGGCTGCTTGCGCCCCGGCGCCAGCAGGGCGCCGAGGGTGTCGTGGAGGAACTGCTCGATCACCGTGCGATCGGGAATGGCCCGCAGCAGGCGCAGCACGCCCAGCTCGCGGTAGTCGCAGAGGCCGCCCGGCGGGCGCAGCCCCTCGGCCACCTCCAGCGCCTGGCGCGCCTGCAGCAGCGCGCGGGGGAAGTCGGCGCAGTCCGCGGCGGGCGCCGACAGGCCGAGGTAGGCGCGCAATGGCAGCTCCCGCGCCAAAGTCGCCGCCAGGCCCAGCAGGGCATCGCGCCCGCAGGCCTGCTCGCAGTCGGCCAGCAGCAGCACGAACAGGTCGCCCTGGACGAGGGTCGGCAGCGCGTCCGGCAGGTTGCGCTGCCAGTCCTCCAGGCGGTCGAGCAACTGCTGGCGGTACAGCTGCAGGCGGCGCTCGGCCTCCTCCGGGGCGTGCTCGCGGAACAGCCGGTCGATGCCGGCCAGGCGCAGCGCCACCAGGCGCCGTGGCGCCTCCAGCGGCAGCTGCAGGTGCCCGGCGCGGCGGCGGACGATGGCCAGGCTCGGGCAGTCGCCGCTGAGCAGCTGGCCGAGGATGTCGCGCCGCGAGTGCTTCACCTGGGTCATCTGCACCAGGGCCGTGCCGATCAGGTGGGTGACGACGACCATCTTCAGCGCGTAGGGCTGCTCGATCAGCGGCAGGCCCTCGCGCTCGGCCAGTTCCACCAGCGCCTCGGGGATGCGCTGGATGAACTCGTCGCCGGTGAGGATCACCAGCCCGGCGATGCCGCAGGCGACGCCCTCGCGGGCCAGGCGCAGCAGGTTGGCCTCGTCGCGCGGGTGGTTGATGCCGGTGACGAATACCAGCTCGCCCCCCATCACCCACTCGGCGATGCCTTCGTTCTCCGCCACGTAGGACCAGCGCACGCTGCGCCGCAGGTTGCGCGCGCCGGCCCGCAGGGTCAGGCTCTCCAGCCCCGGCAGGCGGAGGATTTCCTCGACGCTCAGGCTCAAGCGCGCGGCTCCGCCACGCCGGCGCGGGCGCGGGCGATTTCGCCGAGCATGATGTAGCAGGCCGCCGAGGCGGCGATGCCCACCAGCGGGGCGATCCACGGCGAGGCGTAGGCCAGCGCCGCGCCCACCGCGTAGGACACCAGGCCGGCGACGTTGAACGCCGGGATGTGCGGGCCGACCAGCGCCGGGTAGTTGCCGCGGTGGCGGTGCCAGAAGTCGGCCATGATCACCCCGCCCAGCGGCGGGATGATCGAGCCCAGCAGCACCAGGAAGGGAATCAGCCACTCGTACATGCCGCCGATGGCCAGGACGATGCCCACCCCCGCGGCGAGCAGCGTCATGCTGCGCCGGCGCTCGCTGCGCACCAGGTGGCAGGCCGCGGCGGAGACGTTGTAGATGGTCGGGCCCTGGATGGTCCACAGGTTCAGGCAGAGCATGACCACCGCGGCGAACGACAGCCCCTGCAGGACCATGACTTCGACGATGTCGGCGTTCTGGTAGACGATGGCGCACCAGGCGCCGGCGACTATCATCAGGCCGTTGCCGACGAGGAAGCTGATGACGCTGGCGGCCACCGCGATGCGCCCGCTGCGCGCCATGCGCGTCCAATTGGTGGCCTGGGTGGCGCCGCTGGCGAAGGTGCCGAAGACCATGGTCACGGCGGCCGAGAAGGTCATGCCGGTGCCCGGCTGCACCGCCAGCAGCCCGGACCAGCCGCCGGCCTTGTGGGTGGCGATGACCATCGAGGCCACCAGCAGCACGAACATCAGCGGCACCGACACCCGCGAGAGCAGGTCCAGGCCCCGGAAGCCGATGATCGCGGTAATGCTGAAGCCCAGGCCGAACAGCACCATCAGCGGAATGGTCAGCCAGCCCGGCAGGGCCAGCATCTTCACCAGCACGATGGCCACGGTGGCGGTGCCCCAGGCGTACCAGCCCAGCTCGGCGAAGCCCAGGAGGAAGTCCGACAGCTTGCTGCCGCGCTCGCCGAAACAGAAGCGCCCCATGAGCACGGTGTTCAGCCCGCTGCGCGAGGCGATCAGGCCCAGGGCGGCGGCGTAGACGGCCAGCAGCGTGTTGCCGACGACGGCGACCCAGAGCATGTCGACGAAGTCGAAGGCCATGCCGATCTTGCCGCCGGCGAACATGGTGCCGGTGAAGAAGGTGAAGCTGAACAGCACCATGGCGATGGGCAGCAGCCCTTTGCGCCCTTCCCTGGGCGTGGCGCTCAGGGGGAATTCACTGGGGGAACTCATGGATGTCTCCGCGAAGTGGTTGGATGTCTGTCGGCCTGGAGCAAGGAGCGGGCCGGAAAGGCCGACGGGGAACGACGCGGAAACCTTTGAGCATGACGAACACCAAGCGATGTTCAGAATGCACACTTCCCAAGGGAAATATGCCGCCGCGTGCCTGCTCAAATGTGCATTATGCGGCTTTTCGAGGCAGAAGGCAGCGCCCGGCGCACCAAATCCGCGCAACCTTGACCCAGGTCGCTAGCGCGGCTCGAAGTCGTTCGAAGACCGGCGGATTTGCTAGGCTGCTGCGCAAGTCCCCGCTGGAAGCGCCCATGTTCTTCGGCATCCTCCTCATCGTCACCTGGATCATCCTCCTCTTGCGCTACCCCGCCCGCGCCCTGCCGATCTCGGCCGCGGCCCTGGTCGGCCTGGGCCTGGTGGCGGCCCTGGCGATCTGGCAGGACAGCCGCGACCAGCGCCGCCTGGAGCGCCTGGAACTGCGCATCCGCTACGCGCCGACGCTGTGCCCGGCCGAGCGCCCGCTGCGCGTCGACCTGAAGAACGGCAGCGACGCGCCGCTGCTGGAGCTGCGCTGGAAGGTCGCCGCCTACCGCCCCGGCGACACCACGGACCTCGCCGAGAACCTCTACGAGGCGCCGCGCTACCGCGGCCCCGGCGCGCTGCTCGGCGGCGATGCCTGGAGCGACTGCCTGCCGCTGCCGGCACTGCGCCCGGGCTACCGCGCCAGCACCCTGGAGTTCCGCGCCGAGCGCATCGAGGGGCGCTTCGGCGATTGAGTTCACCCGCGCGGCGCAATCCGTTAGGGTAGGCGCCGAATACCCATGCCGCCGCGCACGCCAAGGAAAGCCGCCATGCCCCAACCCGTCGCCCTGATCACCGGTTGCTCCAGCGGCATCGGCCGCGCCCTGGCCGAGGCCTTCCGCGGCGCCGGCTACAGCGTCTGGGCCACGGCCCGGCGCGACGAGGACGTGGCCGCCCTGGGCCAGGCCGGCTTCCGCGGTGTGCAGCTGGACGTCGACGACGGCGCCGCCATCGCCCGCCTGGCCGAGCAGCTGCGGCGCGAGGCCGGCGGCCTGGACGTGCTGGTCAACAACGCCGGCTACGGCGCCATGGGCCCGCTGCTGGACGGCGGCGCCGAAGCGTTGCGCCGGCAGTTCGAGACCAACGTCTTCGCCGTGGTCGAGCTGAGCCGCGCCTGCTTCGGGCTGCTGCGCGAGCGCCGTGGGCTGGTGGTGAACATCGGCAGCGTGTCCGGCGTGCTGGTCACCCCCTTCGCCGGCGCCTACTGCGCCTCCAAGGCCGCGCTGCACGCCATCAACGAAGCGCTGCGCCTGGAGCTTTCGCCCTTCGGCATCGGGGTGCTGGAGGTGCAGCCCGGCGCCATCGCCTCCCGCTTCGGCGCCAACGCCAACCGCAACCTGGATGCCCTGGTGGCGGAAGGCTCGCCCTGGTGGCCGCTGCGCGAGTTCATCCGCGCCCGCGCCGGCGCCTCCCAGGACCAGCCCACCCCGGCCGCCGAACTGGCCCGCCAGCTGCTGGCCGCCGTGCAGCGCCAGCCACGCCCGCGCCTGCTGCGCGTCGGTCACGGCAGCCGCGCCCTGCCGCTGCTGGCCCGCTGGCTGCCCACCGCCCTGCTGGACAAGGCCCTGAAGAAACGCTTCGGCCTGGACGGGAGCCTCTAGCCATGCCCATCCGCACCCGCTACTACGCCCTCGCCGGCATCCTCGTCGCCATGGTCCTCAACGTGCTGCTGCGCACCCTGCTGCGCTACGGCCTGGTGCCGGTGAACCTGCTGGTGGCGCTGGCCATCGGCGCCGGCATGGCCTTCTTCTTCGCCCGCCGCGTGGGCCGCCTGCCCAGCGTCGGCGAGCGCTGGCGCCTGCTTGGCTTCTACGCCGCCGGCCTGGCCCTGCTGTACCTGGCGCTGGTGGCCCTGGCCGCCTGGCGCAACCCGCCGGGCCACGCCGCGCTGCTGCTGTACCTGGTGAACTACCTGGTCTACCCGTTGGCCGCCTGGTGGTTCTTCCGCCCGCCGGTGCAGGCGCGCTTCCTGCCCCGCTGATCGCCACGGGGCGCCTTCACGCTTTTTTCACAATCTTTTCATCCGGGCTTTATCGCCCGCCGCCTACTGTCTGCGCTCCGCCAGCCAGGAGGCCGCCATGCGCCGCGCCCTGCCCTTCCCGGCCCTGCGCCGCTGCCTGCTCGCCCTCGCCCTCGCCGCCGGGGCGGCCCACGCCGACGAGCGCCCCGCCGACTGGGCGCAGCCGGTGGACAAGTCGTTCAACCTCTACCGCATGTCGCCCACCCTCTACCGCAGCGCCCTGCCCGACGGCCAGGACCTGCCGCTGCTGCAGCAGCTGGGCGTGCACACGGTGCTGAGCTTCATCAAGGACGACGACAAGGCCTGGACCGGCGCCGCGCCGCTGCAGGTCCTGAGCTTCCCGACCCACGCCGACCGCGTCGACGACGCCGACGTGATCCGCGTGCTCAATCTGCTCCAGGCCGCCCAGCAGCAGGGCCCGGTGCTGATGCACTGCAAGCACGGCAGCGACCGCACCGGGCTGTTTTCCGCCATGTACCGCACGGTGGTCCAGGGCTGGAGCAAGGAAGACGCGCTCAGGGAAATGCGCGAAGGCGGCTTCGGCAGCGCCGACGACATGGCCGACGCCGTCCGGTACGTGCAGAACGCCGACGTCGCCGCCATCCGCCAGGCCATGGCCGAGGGCCGCTGCAGCCCCAGCCCGTTCAGCCTGTGCCACCTGCGCGGGCTGGTGGAGGTGCCGGTGGCCCCGGCGCCGGTGAGCGTCGCCCAGGCCCACCCGGCCAGCTGAAAGCATTCACCTGCCGGCCCGCGGTGCGCTAGGCTGGGGCTTTTCCCCCGCGACAGGCTTGCCATGACCTCCCCACGCTTCAGCGCCGTCACCCACACCCGCCTCATCGACCACGCCGGCCTGGATGCCTTCTGCGCCGGCTACGACGGCTTCATCCTCGACCTCTGGGGCGTGCTGATGGACGGTGCCGAGGTCTTCCCCGGCGCCCTCGCCTGGCTCCGCCGGCGCGCCGCCGAGTGCCGGCCGGTGTGGTTCCTCAGCAACGCCTCGCGCAGCGTCGCGGAAATGGCCGACATCCTGGCGCGCCTGGGCGTGCCGCGCGAGCTGTACACCGGCATCACCACCTCCGGCCAGTTGGCCATCGACGCCATCGAGCACGATGCAGGGCTGCAGGACGGCGGCATCTACATCGCCGGCGTGGGCGATGCCCTGGAAACCTGGCCGAAGCACATCCGCGAGCGCTTCGATGCGGATATCCACAAGGCCAGGGCGATCCTCGGCGTCGGCAGCTTCCCCCAGGGCGAGCTGGAGGCGCGCTTCGAACCGCTGCGCCATGCCCTGGAGCTGCCCTTCCTCTGCGCCAACCCGGACCGCGTGGTGGTCTCCGCCGGGCGCACGGTGTTCGGCGCCGGCCGCCTGGCCGAGGCCTTCGCCGAGGAAGGCGGCGAGGTGCGCTGGTTCGGCAAGCCGGACCCGGCGGCCTTCCGCATCGCCGAACGGCAGCTGCAGGCCCGCGGGGTGCAGAACATCCTGTTCGTCGGCGACTCCCTGGTGACCGACGTGCCCGGCGCCCTGGCCGCGCGCATCGACACCCTCTGGCTGGCGGCCACCGGCATCCACCGCCAGGCCCTGGGCCTGCCCTTCAACGGCGAACTGGATGCGGACAAGGTACAGGCGCTGCTCGACGGCTACGCAGTCCGACCGCACTTCGCGGCGCCCGGGCTGGTCTGAAGCAGGGACGACAGCCGCGGGAAACCGCCTCATGCACGAATTCCTCGACCTGCTGCAATGGCCGGCGATGCTGGTCACGGTACTGGCCGCCTGGCTGGTCGGCTCGCGCGAGCGCCGGCGGCGCAAGCTCGGCTTCTGGACCTTCCTGGCCAGCAACGCCCTGTGGATAGCCTGGGGCCTGCCGGCCAAGGCCTACGCCCTGGTACTGCTGCAGCTGTGCCTGGCGGCGATGAACATCCGCGGCAGCTACAAGAACCGGCGCAAGACGAGCGATGCCTGAGGCAAACGGCGGATAACGCCGTAGGCGTTATGCGCCCTACGCAATGCCCAGCCATGGCGTAGGGCGTATAACCGTTCGCGGTTATACGCCGTTTGACCGTGATTCCAGGCGCGTTCCGGATCCGGCTACGGAGCACCGCCCTACCGGGCGCTGAAGCAATGGCATGGCGCGCTAGGCCGGCACCAGCGTCACCCAGTAGCGGGTGCGGTACAGCGCGCGGACCGGCAGGCTGCGCGAGTCGCGCAGGCCGTAGGCGGCCTGTTCGTCGGCGCCGGCCAGCCCCGAGGCCAGGCGCACGCGCCAGCCGATGGCCTGCTCGACCACGCCGTGTTCCAGCGGCTGCGCCCGGCTCATGGGGAGAGCGCCTGGTCGCAGTGGGCAAAGGCCTGGGCCATGTACTGCTGCACCGAGCTGAGCGACACGCCCAGCTGCCCGGCGATCTGCGGGTAGGTCAGGCCGTCCGGCTGCGACAGCAGGAAGGCGCTGCGCACCTTGGGCCTGAGGCCATCGAGCAGGCGGACGAAGGTGTCCTGGGCCAGGTCGGCGGCCTGCTGGTGGCATTCCAGGCGGCGGTAGAGCCAGCCCAGCAGCCAGTGGTGGTGGCCGGCGTAGAGTTCGCCGACCTGGGAATGGGTGGAAGCGTACGGGGACGACACGGGAGCCCTCTGCGCCAGGTGCGCGTTGCACCGGGGGTGCGCCTGTGAACACCGCTCAAATACGAAGTATTATCATTTACGCAAAGATGCCACGGGCGCGCCATCCCGGCAAGGGGCGGCGATGGATGGAAAGGCATTCCCGAGCCGCGTCGACTCGCAGGATGGGTTGAGCGAAGCGATACCCATCGCCATGGCCACGCACCGCGCCCTTGTAGGAGCGCGCCCTGCGCGCGAATCGCGGGCAGGGCCCGCTCCTACAGGTGTGGGAAAACGCTGGTGCTCACCAACCCTTGAGCTGGTCCCAGCGCCAGTTGCGGAACTGGTAGATCAGCGTGCCCAGCAGGCCGTAGGCGGCGGCCATGCCGAGCAGCACCAGGATGCGGTCGGCAACCGCCGAGAGCGGCAGGTTCATCTGGTTCATCTCCACCACCGCGCGGATCGCCCAGGTGGAGGGGATGCCGTTGGCCAGCCACTGCACCCAGGCCGGCATGGCCTGGGGCGGCCAGGTGAAGCCGGCCATGTAGAACAGCGGCAGGGTGATGAAGGTCATGGTCAGGTACACCGCCTCTTCCGAGGGCAGCAGCTCGGCGAGGAACTCGCTCAGGGCGATCACCGCCAGCAGGAAGGGCAGCACCAGGCCCATGAGCATGAAGAACGAGGCGGTCTGGCGGTAGCCCATCAGCCACGGCCAGATCACGTAGAAGAGCATGCCCAGCACCGTCCAGATCAGCAGCTGCGCGGCATAGCGGCCGAAGCGCGTGGACGGCGGCTGGCGCAGCGAGCGCGGGGTGCCGCCGCGCAGGTTGAGGTTCACCCGGGTGCAGGACAGCAGCAGGCTGTGCTGCAGGATCAGCGTCACCAGCCCCGGCAGGACGATGGCGGCGAAGCTGGTGCCGGGGTTGAACAGGTCGGTGAGCTGGCCCACCACCGGGCTCAGCAGCACCTCGGCCTGGCCCGCGGTGAAGCCGTTGCGCAGCAGCAGCGCGGCGTTGTAGCGCAGCGTCAGTTCGTTGTAGGTGGCGCTGATGTCCTGCTGGATCTGCCCGTTGGCCATGCGGTTGGTGGCGTCGCCGAAGATCGGCACACTCACCGCTTCGCCGCGCAGCACGCGCTTCTCGAAATCCACCGGGAGGATGACGATGCCGAACAGCTTCCGCCAGGCCAGGTCGTGCTGCGCCGTGGGCAGCTCGCTGTAGCTGCGCACGGCGATCTTGGGCGCGGCGTCGAGCAGGCGGATCAGCTCGCGGGAGGCGGCGCTGTGGTCCATGTCGATCACCGCCACCGGCAGGTCGTCCATGGTGCGGTGGGCATAGGGCAAGGTGGTCAGCGCCACCGACAGCACGGTCAGCAGCCACAGCGGCTTGCCCAGCATGTTCTTCAGCGTCTGCCTGAGGACGTTCCAGAAGTTCTCCATGGCGCCTCCTCAGGCCGGGCTCAGGTCGAGGCGCCGGCGCAGGCGCAGCTTGGCGATCATGTAGGCCAGCAGCGGGTAGACCAGCAGCCGGCAGCAGGCGTACAGCCCGGACTCCGGCGGGGCCTGGCGCAGGAACTGGTCGAACAGGCCGTGCAGAGTGTGCGTCAGCGGCTCGGCCAGGCTAATGAAGCGGGCGATCTCGGGCATCGCCAGGTCCGGCAGCAGCACCCCGGAATAGGTCTGCGCCACGCCGATCAGCAGGCCGATCAGCGAATAGGCGCTGAAGCGGTTGGCGGTGAAGATGAACAGCACCAGGCCGACGCTCTGCGCGGCCATCACGTAGCACACGGTGATCGCCAGCATCCACAGCGGGCTGCCGTTGATCTTCGCGCCGTTGAGCGTCACCAGCAGGAACAGCTCCAGCATCAGCAGCGCGCTGAACAGCAGGGTGTA
Organism: Pseudomonas delhiensis; assembly: GCF_900187975.1. GTDB lineage: Bacteria > Pseudomonadota > Gammaproteobacteria > Pseudomonadales > Pseudomonadaceae > Pseudomonas > Pseudomonas delhiensis. The sequence goes on from NZ_FZPC01000001.1 coordinate 152,268, forward strand.
GGGCGCCAGCTTGCCCAGCAGGCGCACGCCCAGGGCGCGGGCGCGCAGGATGTGCGGCGAGGAGGCGCGCAGCTCCGGGGCCTCGCGGGCCAGCACGTGGACGGTGGCGACTATCACGAACAGCTGCAGCAGGTGCACGATGGCGGCGAACTGCTGGTAGTAGATGTAGTTGCCGCTGGCGTTGAACAGGCTCTCGTAGGCCACGCTGACGCTCGCCAGCTTTGGCAGCGCGGCGCCGGCGCCGGCCGCCAGGTAGGGGCGCAGGTCCTGGTTGACGCCGCTGACCAGGCCGCTGAAATCCTGGGTGGAGTAGAAGCCGGCGGAATAGAACAGCGAGTTGTAGTAGAGCACCGCGCGCGGCTGGCGCCCGGCCAGGGCGTCGGCCTCGAAGTCGCGGGGAATGTACAGCAGCGCGTAGTCGTCGGCCGCGCGCAGGCGCCGCAGGCCTTCCTGCAGGCCGCCGCCGAGCACCTCGACCTGGGCGTGGGAGCCGGCGTCCAGCTCGCGCACGACGCGCCGCGACAGGTGGCTGTGGTCGGCGTCGACCACGGCCACCGGCATGTCCAGCAGGGTGCCGGCCTGGTAGATGCCGCTGATCAGGGTGAACAGCAGCAGCGGCCACAGCCAGCCGAGCCAGTGGATGGTCCAGCTGCGTACGGCGATGCGCGTCTCGGTGTTGAACGCCTGGGCGAAACGCAGCAGGTTGCGCCTTACTGCTGCCATTGCCACAGCGCGCTCATCCCCGGGCGCAGGCCCTGCACCGGTTGCAGCGGGTACAGGCGGACCTCGAAGGTCTTCAGGTCGAAGTCGCCGGTGGCGCGGGTGGCGCGCTTGGTGGCGAAGTCGCCCAGCGGGGCGATGTAGCGCACCTCGGCCTCCACCTCGGCGTTATCCAGCGCCGGGATGCGCAGCTTCACCCGGTCGCCCTTGCGCACCTTGGCGAGGATGTCCTCGCGCAGGTTGAACACCAGGTAGCTGTCGGACAGCCGCACCAGGGTCAGCAGCGGGCTGTAGGCGTTGATCAGCTCGCCCTCCTCCGCCGGGATCGGCCCCACCTCGCCATCCACCGGGGCGAGCACCGCCAGGTCGTCGGTCTGCGCCTGCAGCTCGGCGATCTGCGCGTCGGCGCGGCGCACCGCGGCCTGCAGGGCCTGGCGCACTTCCGCGCGGTCGCCGCGCTGGCCCTGGTCGAGGTTGGCCTGGGCCTCGGCCACCTGGTTGCGCGCCACGTCGCGGCCACGCCGGGACAGGTCGAGCTGGGCCTGGGAGACAAAGCCGCGCCCCGCCAGTTCCTCGTTGCGCTGGTACTCCAGGTCGGCGTTGCGCAGCTCGGCCTGGGCCTGCGACAGGCTGGCCTGCAGGGCGCGCAGGGTTTCCTCGCGGGTGCCGTGCAGGGACTCGTCCAGCTGCGCCTGGGCCTGGCTGCGCCCGGCGCGCAGGGAATCCAGCTGGGCCTGCAGCTCCGGGCTGCTCAGGCTGATCAGCAACTGGCCGCGGGTCACGTCGTCGCCCCGCCGCACGTGCAGGTGCTCGACGCGGCCCTTGGCCTTGGAGGCGACTATGACCTCGGTGGCGTCCGCCTCGCCCTGCAGCAGCAGGGGCTGGGTGTGCAGACGCAGGTACAGGGTGATGGAGATGATTACCAGGAGCAGCAGGGGTGCGAACAGCTTCCAGCCCTTCATCGTGCGGGTCTTCCCTCGGCGGCGCGAATTATTCCGATGTTAGTGCATGGCGGCCGCCAAGGGGGCCATTGCCGTTCGAACCGCCGTCAGCGCTCGTCGTCCTGCAGCAGCGCCTGCTCGCCCCTGCCCGAGGGCGCCGAGGGGAAGCGCGAGGAGGCGTAGCGCACCACCAGGATGGCCAGGGCCAGCAGCAACAGGGCCACCGAGACCAGGATGATGCCGTCGTCGGGCACGTGGTTGTGCTGGATGTCGGCGATCATCAGGCGCGTCAGCGCGGTCATCGCCACGTAGATCAGGAAGCGCACCGGCATGTGGTTGGTCTTGAAGTAGATGCCGACCATGGCGCCCAGTTCGAGGTAGATGAACAGCAGCAGGATGTCGTCGATGCTCGCATGGCCCTTCTCGAACATCTCGACGAAGGCCACCGCCGCCGACCAGAACACGGTGCCGCCGATGGCGAACAGCGCCAGGTAGTGGAAGCCCTCCACCAGCAGGTTGCCCAGCGACTCGGCCATTCCGTGCATCTGTTGGCGCATGCGTTCGGCCCATTGCAGTTTCATCCGTCGACTCCTGGTTCGCTGAAGCGATTGTTGGCTTGGTACGTGCAAGACACACGCCATTGACCTCCGGCAGCAATAGCCTGCCGAGGCTGCGGCAATATGAATGCGAACTTTGCTGACGCCTTCCAGTCCATGAAGGGTCACGCCACCACGCAGGCAGGATCGAAGATGGAAAGCCCCTTCCAGGTACTCACCGATGCATTCCAGGCCCAGTTCCGGGTCAATTTCAGCCTCGAACGGCCGGACGGCAGCATCGTCCTGACGCTTTCGACCGAGGCGGGCGTTGCGGCCAAGCGGCTCATCCGCCATGCCCAGCTGCAGGACGCGGAACAGCTGCAACGCCTGATCCAGAGCATCCGCTTCGGTATCGCCATCGAGCAGGGCGACAGCGCCCCGCGCCTGCTGGCGGACATGACCGCCGGCCGCGCCCTGCGCATCGCCTCCTGAAGCCCTCCCCTGCGTGCCCGGCCAGCATGCCGGGTGCCGACGCCCCGCGCCATCCTCCCACCCCGCGCCAACTTGTCGCATGCCCTGCCATGGCCCCGCGTGCCCCGAAGCGGTTCGCCGGCCATACTGGCCTTCTGCAATTTACCTCTTCCCAGGGGCCGGGCTATTGCCTTATGCTTGACTGTATAAATAAACAGTACTTGTTCCCCCCAGACAGCAAGAAGGCATACGAGGTGATGAATGGCCGTCGAAGTGGTGTACCGCAGCAGCCGCGATCCGGAGCGCCTGTTCATGGATAAGGCAGAAGCCGACCGGCACGACAAGATGCTCGAACTGGCGGAGAACCTCGCCGCCGTCCTGCACAAGGCGGTGCCCTCGCTGAACGAGGAGCAGGTGGAGGAAGTCGGCATCTTCATGGCCCGCCACCGCGACACCTTCGCCCGCGCCTTCAAGAACCAGCCCGACGCCCTCGGAGAACTGTTCGCGGAAGGGGAATGAGCACGAAAGGCCTTTCGTAGGGCAATAACGCCCCGGCGTTATCCGCCGTCGCCCCTTGCTCCGCTGCTCCCGGCCAACGGCGTACACCAGCCTGCCGGCCGGATCGCGGACGAATCCGCTCCTACGCCGCCCCACCTTCGGTATTCCCCTGTAGGAGCGGGCCCTGCCCGCGAAATCGCGCGCAGGGCGCGCTCCTACAGGGCGTCTATTCATCCCCCATGCCCGTAGAGAATCCGCTCTGCAAGCATGTCGGCCACCCGCGCCGGCGAGCGGTGGTCGGCCTGGGCGTGGGCGAACACCTCGGTCAGGCGGTTGCCGATCTGCGCCAGGTGCGCGGTGATCGCCGGCAGCTCCTGGCCCTGGTGCTGCAGGGCGACGTAGATCAGCCCGCCGGAATTGATCACGTAGTCCGGCGCGTAGAGGATGCCGCGGGCCTCCAGTTCGTCGGCCACGTCCGGGTGCGCCAGCTGGTTGTTCGCCGCGCCGGCCACCACCGCGCAACGCAGCTGCGCCACCACCGGCGAGCTGAGCACCCCGCCCAGGCCGCAGGGCGCGAGTATGTCACAGGGCGTGGTCAGCAGCGCCTCGTTGGCGATGGGCTGGGCGCCGAACTGTTCCACGGCCAGTTGCACCTTGCCCGGGTCCAGGTCGCTGACCAGCAGCTCGGCGCCGGCCGCGTGCAGGTGCTCGCACAGCGCGAAGCCCACGTGGCCCAGCCCCTGCACGGCGATGCGCAGGTCCTCCAGGTCGTCGCTGCCCAGGCGCGCCTGGGCGCTGGCGCGGATGCCGGCGAACACGCCCAGCGCGGTGTGCGGCGAGGGGTCGCCGCCGCGGGTGGTGCTGGTGACGTGCTCGGTGTGCTGGGCGATGCAGTCCATGTCGGCGCTGGAAGTGCCGCTGTCCACCGCGGTGACGTAGGCCCCGCCGAGGGACTCGATGAAGCGGCCGAAGGCTTCGAACAGCGCGCCGCGGTTGTCCACGTGGGGCGCGCGCAGGATCACCGCCTTGCCGCCGCCCTGGCGCAGGCCGGCCAGGGCCGCCTTGTAGCTCATGCCCTGGGCCAGGCGCGCGGCGTCACGCAGGGCCGCCTCGTCGTTGGGATAGGGCAGGTAGCGGCAGCCACCCAGGGCCGGCCCCAGGCGGGTGCTGTGGATGGCGATGACGGCCCGCAGCCCGGTGGCCGGGTCGTAGGCGAGGTGCAGTTTCTCTAGCCGGGTGGCTTCCATCATGTCGAACATGGCGGCGCTCCCTTGCTGGCGCATGGAAGCCGGCCGACGGCTCCTGCCGCGGCCGGCTCCCTCAGTATAGGCAGAGGCGCCGCGGGCCAGCGGCGCCGCCGACGACCAGCCGCGGCGGCGCTGGACGGAGCCCCGGCGCTGCGGGTAAAACGCAGTATCAGCCGGAGAACGCCATGGACCCGCGCCAAGCCTGCCTCGCCTGCCTTGCCCAGGAGCCACCAGCGCTGTTCGAGGCGGCCCTGTGGATAGCCGCCGAGCACGAGCCGTACCTGCCGCCCGCGCAGTCCCTGCGCGTGCTCGACGAGCTGGAGCGGCAACTGCAGGCGACGCTGCCGGTGGCCACCAGCGACACCGAGCAGGCCCAGCTGCTGTTGCGCCGGCTGAACGAGCTGGGCTTCGCCGAGGACGACAACGTGCCCCTGCTGGCCCGCGCCGCCCTGTTGTCCCAGGTCCTGCAGCGGCGCCGCGGGCAGCCGCTGTCGCTGGCGCTGGTCGCCCTGGAGCTGGCGCGCCGCCTGGGCATCGCCCTGCAGGGGGTGAACTTCCCCGCGCGCTTCCTGCTGCGCGTGCCCGGCGCCGACCACCTGCTCGATCCCGCCACCGGCCGCCGCCTCTACCCCCGCGACTGCCGCGACCTGCTGGCCCGCCACCTGGGCCCGAACGTGGAGCTGAGCGCCGCCTTCCTGCGCAGCGCCGAGCCGCGCGAGATGCTCCAGCGCCTGTCGCGCAACCTGCGCCAACTACACCAGGCCGCCGGCGAACACCTGGCCGCCCTGAAGGATGCCCAGCGCGTGCTGGAACTGGGCGCGGCCAACGCCGCCGACCACCTGGCCCGCGCCGACCTCTACCACCAGTTGGAATGCCCCCAGGCCGAGCGCTACGACCTGGAACGCGCCCTGCTGCTGAGCGACGACCCGGCCGAGCAACTGCGCCTGGGCCAGCGCATCGAGGCGATCGCGGTGCAGAAGAAGGCATTGCACTGAAGCGAGCAATCGCATAGGTTGTCATTTGACAACCTACCGACGCTTTCCTAGGCTGGAGAAGCCCATGCCTCGCAAGAAGCATCCCGACAAGGACGTGGAAAAGGCGCTGCAATATGCGGAAAGCGCGGGCTGGACGGTCATCGAGGGCGGTGGCCACGCGTGGGGCAAGCTGCGCTGCCCCTTCAACGCCAACGATTGCCGCTGCGGCATCCATTGCACGACCTGCATCTGGAGCACACCCAAGAACCCCGGCAACCATGCCAGGCAGGTCCGCCGAGTGGTGGACAACTGCACTGGCGGAATGACGGAAACGGCGAAAGCGGCCGAATCGGCAACGGATTCTTCCGAGACCTGAAGCGATGGAATTCGAATTCACCCTCAAGTTCAAGATCGACGCACAGACCGACGCGCAGTTCGATGAGATCGTCGAGCGCCTGGGCGCCGAAGGCTGCACCGACGCGTTCGTCGGCACGGGCATCCCGGGCCTGCTCGGCCTGGACTTCATCCGCGAAGCCAGCAGCGCCGAAGTCGCCATCGTCTCCGCCATCAAGGACGTGCAGCGGGCCGTCCCGGGCGCATCGCTGGTGGAAGTGTCCCCCGACTACGTGGGCCTGAGCGACGTCGCCAGCAAGCTCAGCGTTTCCCGGCAGTACATGCTCAAGCTCAGGAACAAGTACCAGGGCGCCTTCCCGGCCCCGGCCCATGGAGGCTCGACGCTCATCTGGCACCTGGCCGACATCCTCAAGTTCCTTTCCAGCAGCAGCATCATGCGCATCGCGCCCGAGGAAATCGAACTGGCGAGCGTGGCCGAGGCCATCAATGCCGCGGTGCTCGCCAACAAGGTGTTCGGCAGGCAGGCGCTGAACCACGGCCTGCCGGGCTCGCTGGAACTGTAGGGCGAATAGCCGTTCGCGGTTATCTGCCCTTCACGCCTTCAGCAGCCCCAGCTCCTTGGCCCGGGCCACGGCCTGGGTGCGGCGTTCGACGCCGAGCTTGCCGTTGATGCGCCGGGCGTGGGTCTTCACGGTGTGCAGGGAGATGAACAGCCGCTCGCCGATCTCCAGGTTCGAGCAGCCGCGGGCGATGAGTTCCAGCACCGACAGTTCGCGCAGGCTGAGCAGCGGCGCGGGGCGCTCGCCGGCCTGTTCGGCGAAGCGTTCCGGCAGGTGCCGGCGGGCGTCGTCCAGTATCGCTTCCAGCCCGTGGTGGCGGGCCAGGTGCAGGCCCTCCTGCCAGCAGGCCCGCGCCTGCTCGTCGGCGCCGGCGGCGGCGTGGGCCAGCGCCAGCCCCAGGAGGATCTCGCAGACCAGCGCCATGCGCCCCTGCCGGCGCATGTCCGCCAGCATCGCGCCGAGCCGCTCCAGCGCCTGCGGCACCTGGCCGTCCTGGGCGTCGACCAGGGCCAACTGGCACTCCACCCGCAGCAGCAGGTCCGCCGCCGAGGCCGGTGCGCTGCGGCCATCCTCGCGGTAGCGGCCCAGCACCCGGCTGAAGATTTCCCGCGCCTGGGCGGTGCGCCCCTGGCGCAGGCTCAGGGTGCCGCTGGCCAGCAGCAGCGGGCCGCGGTAGACCGCCTCGGGCACGTGCTGCAGCTGCATCTGCCGCTCGGCTTCGAGCAGGCGGTTGAAGGCGCTGTCGAACAGCCCCTGGCGCGCATCCAGCATCGCCAGGCCGATGTAGCCGTAGATGACGCAGGAGTCGAGGCTGCGGCGGGCGCCGCGCAGGCCCTCCTGCAGCAGCTGGCGCGCCTCGGCCGGGCGTGCCTGGTGGTAGCACAGCCAGCCCAGGCGCAGTTGCGCGCGGCTGGCCACCGGGCAACCGGCCTGGCGTTGCTCGGCCAGGGCGTCGAGCACGCGGCGCAGCAGGGTCTCGGCGCGCAGCAGCTCGCCGCGCTGGGCCAGCAGGTAGGCGTGGTCGATCTCCAGGTAGGCCTCGAAGATGGCGCTGCCCTGGGCGCGGGCCAGCTTGAGGGCGTCGCGGTTGAGCAGGCGCGCCGCGTCCAGGTGGCCGTCGATCAGCGCCACCTGGCCGAGGCCGGACAGGCAGAGCAGGCGCTGCGACCAGGCCTCGTCCGGCAGGTCGTCCAGGGCCGCCTGCAGCAGCGGCCCGGCCTCGCGCTGGCCCCGGGCGTGGGCGAGCATGCCGGCCAGGCCCAGCCACTGCGCCACCAGCGTGCGCTGGCGGGCCGCGCTGGGCATCGGCAGGAAGCGGGCGAAGCGTTCCAGGAGGGCTTCCACCTCGTCCAGGCGCCCGGCGAAGAGCAGCGCCCAGGCGTTGAGGATCAGCAGGCGCGGCGTGCTCGACAGCAGTTCTTCCGGCAGTTCCTCGCGCAGGCGCAGCACCCGGGCGACGTTGTGCCCCTGCAGCAGCTGGTCTTCGGTCAGGCGCTGCAGCAGGCTGGCGGCGACGTCGGGCTGGTCGGCGCGCAGCGCATGCTCGAAGGCGGCGTGGAGGTCGCCCTGCTGGCTGTACCACTGGCAGGCCCGGCGGTGCAGGCCGCAGGGCGAGCCATGGCCCATGTCGGCGAGTTCGCCGGCCAGCAGCGGCGGCAGGCGGTACCAGGCGCCGGCGCCTTCCTCCCGATGCAGGCCGACGCCGCGCTCCAGCAGGGAGTCGAGGATGCCGGGCTGTTCCTCGAAGAGGTATTCGGCCAGGGAGGTGCAGCAACGGGTGAGCCGCGCCAGGTCGCAGAGCACTTCCGCCTGTGGCGCGGGCAGGGCGTCGAGGATTTCCCGCTGCAGGTATTCGCGCAGCAGCGGGCGGCCGGCCTCGGCCAGTTGCCCGGGCGAGGGCGTGCCCGCCTCGGCCGGCCAGCCGAGCAGGCGCAGGCGTACCCCGGCGCACCAGCCATCGGTCTGTTCCAGCAGCGCCAGGCGCAGCTCCTCCGGCCAGTCGCGGCCGTTGCGCAGCAGGAAGGCCTCCAGCTCGGCGGCGTCGAAGCCCAGTTCCGCCTCGCCCAGTTCCAGCAGTTCGCCTTCCAGCAGCAGGCGCGCCAGGTTGCACGCCGGGCGCCGCCGGCTGGCCAGCCACCAGGACACCCAGGGCGAGGCCTGGACCAGCAGGCGGTCGAGGCAGGCGTCCAGCGCGGCATCGGGTTCGCGGGGGTAGTCGTCGAGCATGATCCACAGCGGCTCGCGGCAGTCGCGCAGGCGGCCCGGCACCTCGGCCTCGCCGGCCGGCCCCAGGCCCAGGGCCTCGCCCAGGCGCCGGCACAGGGCCGCGGCGTCGAGCGGTTCGCCGCCCAGCGCCAGCCAGGCGACGCGGGTGCCGGCCGGCGCGGCGCGGGCGCACTCGCCCAGCAGCACGGTCTTGCCGTGCCCCAGGGGGGCGAGCAGCAGGCGCAGGCGGTGCTCCTCGAGCAGCAGGGCCTGGCGCAGGCGTGCGCGCGGCAGGTGCTGCGGGGGCAGGCGGGGTAGCGAGGCGAGCGGGGTGGCAGCGTCGATCATGGGCAGGGGTCCGACCGATCCTGACGTTCGAGACTAGTCAGGGGGCCGCCCCCAGGGAAGGGCTATCAGCCGGATGTATGTAGCGACATATCATCCTTTGGCATTACAGAAGGGTACATGGCCGGCGGCAGCCCTCGCCGCCGCCGGCCATGGCCCGGCTCAGCGCACGCCTTCGTTGCGCAGCGCCGCCGGGGTGTAGTCGGCCATGCTGGCCTTGATGCCGAAGCGGTAGCCGCTCTTCTCTTCGTTGAACAGGCCCAGGGCCAGGTAGCGGCCGGCAATCACGTCGTAGATCACCTCCGGCACGTAGCCGCCGGCCTGGTGCGCGTAGTTGAACATCTGGTGGCCTTCGGAAACGCGCCACAGCTGGCCACGGCCGTCGTAGTGGTCGACCTCGGCGATCTGCCAGCTGTCCTCGTCGATGTACATGTGGCGCTTGGCGTAGATGTGCCGCTCGCCCGGCTTCACGGTGCCCACCACTTCCCACACGCGGTGCAGCTCGTAGCGGGTCAGGTCCTGGTTGAGGTGGCCGGCCTTGACGATGTCGTCGTACTTGTAGGTGGGCAGGCCCAGCTTGTAGCTGTTGTAGGGGATGTACAGCTCCTTCTTGCCCACCAGTTTCCAGTCGTAACGGTCCGGGGCGCCGGAGAACATGTCGAAGTTGTCCGAGGTGCGCAGGCCGTCGGCGGCGGTGCCGGGGCCGTCGTAGGCCACCTGCGGGGCGCGCCGCACGCGGCGTTGGCCGGCGTTGTAGATCCACGCCAGGCGCGGCTCCTTGACCTGGTCGAGGGTCTCGTGGACCAGCAGCACGTTACCGGCCAGGCGCGCCGGCGCCGTTACCGACTGCTTGAAGTACAGGAGGATGTTACTGACCTTGGCGAGGTCGACGTCCCCCATGTTCTGCGGGAAGGCCACGGTCTCCTCGAAGCGGATCGGCGTGTAGCTGCCGTTGGTCTGCGGGGTGACCTGGACCACGGTGCGCGCCAGGTTGCCGCCGCGGTAGCGGGTGATGTGGTTCCACAGCACCTCGACACCGTTCTTCGGCAGCGGGAAGGCGTAGTAGCGGCTCTTGTCGAAGTTGGCCAGGCCGTTGCCGTCGTTGATCGGCTGCACGTTGACCGCGCTGGTCTTCACCGCCTGGTAGATTTCCGCCGGCTGCGAGAAGGTGCGGTGGGTCTTGTACACCGGGATGCGGTAGGTGTCCGGGTAGCGCTTGAACAGCGCCACCTGGCCGTCGGTGAGCTTGTCCTTGTACTGGTCGACGTTCTGCGCGGTGATGGTGAACAGCGGCTTCTCGCCGGCGAAGGGGTCGCTGAGGAAGCCGCGGGCGTCCTCGCTGCCGGCGCTCTTGTCGATGCCGCCGGTCCAGGCCGGGATGCTGCCGTCGGCGTTGCCTTCCTTCTGCGCGCCCATGGGCGTGAGGCTGGTGCCGAGCTTGGCCGCCTCGTCCGCCGACACCGCCGCCATCACGGCACCGGAAAGCAGGCTCAGGGCCAGGGCGCCGCATTGCAGGATTCGTATCTTGTTCATCTTTCCTGTCCTTGACTGGCCGATCAGAAGTTCACGCCGAAGCTGACGGCGATGAAGTCGCGATCGTTGATCGGGTTGTAATCGCCACCGAAGAAATCGGTATAGCTGATGCTGGCGGTATAGGTGTTCTGGTAGTCCGCATCCAGCCCGACGCTGACCGCCTTGGCGCCCTCGCTGAAGTTCGGCCCGTAGCCGTGCACGTCGTGGGACCAGGCCAGGTTCGGCTTGAGGTTGATGCCGGCGATCACGTTGGGGTAGTCGAGGATGCCGCGCAGGCGGTAGCCCCAGCTGCTGGTGGTGTAGAAGCCCTTGTTGTTGCACTCGCCGGGGTTGGCGGCGTTCAGCAGGCCCTGGCACAGGGAGTTGTTGGGCAGCTCGCCGATCCCCCAGATGGAGTCTCGGCCGAAGCGCAGCTCGCTGTCGTCGATGCCGCTGATGTGGTTGTAGCCCACCTCGCCGACCAGGGTCAGGCGCTCGGCGGCCAGCACCTGGTCGAAGAACTGCGTCACGGTCACCTGGGCCTGGGTCACCGGCTTGCGCACGTAGCCGTGGATCACCTCGCCGGCGGTGGGCGTGGCGAAGCCGCTGGCGTAGAGGGGGTTGCCGAACAGCGTGGTCGGGTAGAGCGCGGCCACGGTCAGGTCGGTGCTGTTGAGCTGCAGCGGCATGTTCGGCCGGTAGCTGACCTCGCCGGCCACCGAGGTGCCGCCGATGTTGGTCTGGAAGCTCAGGCCGTAGAGGCGGATGTCTTCCGGGTACTCGATCAGGTACTGCGCGCTGGCCGCGCCGGTGACCGGGTCGGCGGTGGCCAGGCCCTGGCCGGCGACGGTGCTGAAGACCGGGTTGCGGCTGTGGTAGTTCATCACGTACGCGCCGAACTCGGTGTCGTTCAGCTCCGCGGCGTACCAGCGCAGGGCCAGGCCCCACTGGCCGCCGTCGCTCGGCGTGTTGTCGCCGGTGCGCGCCAGGTAGCGGTAGCCGCTGGCCGGGTCGGGGTCGAAGTCGCTGCCGGCGAAGGCCAGCTGGTTGCAGCCGTTGGCGGCGACGTCGGTGGTGGAGAAGAAGGTGCTGCAGTTGTCGACCACCGTCTTCTCCCACTTCAGCTGGTAGAAGCCCTCGGCGGTGAGGCTGTCGGTCAGGCCCTGGGACATGTAGAACATGCTCACCGGGATCAGGCCTTCCTTGATCTCCGCGCCGGGGCGGCGGAAGGCGGCGACGTCGACCGGGTTGATGCTGTTGATGGAGTTCTGGATGAAGGTGCTCTCGCCCCAGCTCACCACCTGCTTGCCCAGGCGCACGGTGCCGGGCAGGTCGCCGATGCTGTACTTGTGGTAGATGAAGGCGTCGAGCAGCTCGGCGCCGGAGGAACGCGCGCCCATGCTGCGGCCTTCGTCGCTGATGTCGTAGAGCTCGCGGTGCTCGTCCTTCAGCTCGAAGTCGTACCAGTACTTGCCGCGGACGAAGACGCCGGTGTCGCCGTACTTCAGCTCCAGGTCATGGATGCCCTTGAAGATCTTCGAGAAGGTCTCGCCCTTCTTGAAGTTGAGGCGGCCGTCGTCGGACGTCTGCGACGAGGCGCGGCCGCCGTTGCGGGCGCCGACGTATTCCGAGTCGGCGTCGCGCAGCCCCCAGCTGGCCCCCACGGACAGCGTCGAATCGAGCTGCCCCTCGATTTCCCCGATGTTGAACGAGACGGCCCCGGCCTGGGTGGCGCAACCCAGGGCTACAGCGGCGGCCAGCAGTTTCGGTTGGAACGATACGCGCCTTGTTTTTGTTGTCATTCGGCACTCCTGACGGTGTCTAGGCGGCTACACGCTACTCAGCCGGGTGCCGCGCGACCAAGCGCACCAAGGAGGTATTTGCACGTTCAGCCGAAAGAGTGAATCCCCCCCTCTGCGACGGCCCCGGGCGGCCACCATTGACGCCAGGCATGGCCCGTCATGCGGCAGCTGGATGACGTCACCCCCTCCCCCCTACCCGAGCGGGCCGCTCTGCGGCATCCTGTGCGCCATGCAAGCGACCCACCCGACCCCGGCCGACGGCCACCTCACCCCGAGCACCCGCGACGTGGTGCAGCGCTACCACGACAGCTGGAAGCGCCGCGACCTGGACGCGGCGCTAGCGCTCTACCATCCCGAGGTGGAATACAACGACTACTTCCAGAACCGCCGCATGGGCCTGGCGGACCTGCGCGAGTACGTCACACAGACCATGCCCAGCCGCCCGGACGAGTTCCTCGACCACATCGACCGCATCCGCGTGGACGGCGACACGGCCTTCATCCAGTACCGCACCGCCATCACCCTCAGCGGGCGCCTGGCGGTGTTCCACTCCAGCGAAGCCATCAGCGTGCGCGACGGGCTGATCTGGCGCATCAACGAATACGCCACCCTGGTCCGCGAGGACGCGCCGGGCGCCGGGCGCGCCGCCGCCGACAGCCGCCCGCCGGCCAGCCGCCTGGGCCTGTCGCCGCGCCAGCTCAGCCAACTGGCCGGCGACCTGGAGGAATACTTCCACAAGGCACAGCCGTACCTGGCGCCGGACCTGGACCTGTCCCAGGTGGCCGGCGCCACCGGCTACACGCGCAACCAGATTTCCTACCTGCTCAACCAGGTGATGGGCCTGAGCTTCTACCAGTACGTCAACCAGAAGCGCCTGCAGCACCTGCTGGAGCAACTGCGCCCGGCCACCTCGGCGCGCATCGACGAGCTGGCCTTCTCGGCCGGCTTCAACTCGCTGTCGGCTTTCTACCGCTGCTTCCGCCAGCAGACCGGGCTGTCGCCGCGGGAATACCTCAAGCGCATGGAAACCCCGTAACGCCGAGGTGCTCTTCGTAGGAGCGCGCCCTGCGCGCGAATCGCGGGCAGGGCCCGCTCAATCCTCCTGACAACGCCACGCCCCCGGCTTTTCCCCGCGTACCCGCGCGCACGACAGGAATGCCGGGCGCTTCTAGGCTTGCGCACATTCCCCATCACCCTTCTGCCCGGAGTCGCCCCTATGTCGGCATGGCGCCATATCAGCCTGTGGATGAACCAACTGGACGACGACTTCATCGCCCGCCCGGCCCTGGAAGGCGCCCTGGAGGTCGACGTGGCCATCGTCGGCGCCGGCTACACCGGGCTGTGGACGGCCTATTACCTGAAGACCCGCGCGCCGCAACTGAAGGTCGCCATCCTCGAGGCCGAGACCGCCGGCTTCGGCGCCTCCGGGCGCAACGGCGGCTGGCTGATGGGCGCGCTGCTGGGCGAGGACCGCCTGGTGGGCCGCATGCCCGAGCCGCGCCGCCGCGAGACCTGGGACCTGTTGCACGGCATCCCCGACGAGGTGGCCAGGGTGCTGGAACGCGAAGGCATCGACTGCGACTACCGCAAGGGCGGCGTGCTCTATTGCGCGGCCCGCTACCCGGAACAGGAACGGCGCCTGCGCCAGTACCTGGCCGACCTGCGCCACGAGGGCCTGGGCGAGGACGACTACCGCTGGCTGTCGAAGGCCGAACTGGCCGAGCAGCTGCGCATCCCCAGCGCCCTGGGCGCGCTCTACACCCCGCACTGCGCCACCATCGACCCGGCCAGGCTGGCCCGCGGCCTGGCCCGCGCGGTGGAACGCCTGGGCGTGCAAGTGTTCGAGAAGAGCCGCGTCAGCCACTGGCAGCCCGGCCAACTGCGCACCGACAAGGGCAGCGTGAAGGCCCAGTGGATAGTGCCGGCGGTGGAAGGCTACGCCGCCGCGCTGCCGCCCCTGGGCAACTACCAGTTGCCGGTGCAGAGCCTGCTGGTGGCCACCGAGCCGCTGCCGGAATCGGTATGGGCGGAGATCGGCCTGGAGCGCGGCCAGGCCTTCAGCGAATTCAGCCGCCAGGTCACCTACGGCCAGCGCACCCGGGACAACCGCCTGGCCTTCGGCGCCCGCGGCGGCTACCGCTTCGGCGGCAAGCTGCGCAGCGACTTCAGCCTCACCGACGACGAGGTCGGCCTGCGCCGCTACCTGTTCGGCGAACTCTTCCCGCAGCTCAGGGACGTGAAGATCACCCACACCTGGGGCGGCAACCTGGGCATGTCGCGGCGCTTCCACCCGCACATGCTGGTCGACCGCCGCAACGGCATCGCCCTGTCCGGCGGCTACGGCGGCGAGGGCGTGGGCGCCACCAACCTGGGCGGGCGCACCCTGGCCGACCTGATCCTCGGCAACGACAGCCTGGAGACCCGGCAGAACTGGGTGATCCACGACCGCGCCATGACCGACGCCCTGCGCGCCTGGGAACCCGAGCCGTGCCGCTGGCTGGGCTACAACGCGATCATCCGCAGCTTCGTCCACGAGGACGAGGTGCTGGCCAACCCCCATACCCCGGCCTGGCGCCGGCAGCTGGCGGAAAAGCTGGCCGCCAGCATGGAAGGCCTGATGACCTGGAAGGTCGGCTGAAGCCGGCCGCCCCTTTCCCACCGACACCCTGGAGCCCCGATGAAGATCACCCACCTCAAGGACACCCCCAACGCCCCCCTGGGCGAAGCCAACCCGGTCGCCGTGCCCCTGGGCGAGCCCGTCTCGCACACCCGCGTGGCCGAAGTGGAACGCCCCGACCAGGTCGACACCGGCATCTGGGAATGCACCCCGGGCCGCTGGCGCCGGCAGATCGTCGAGCAGGAGTTCTGCCACTTCATCAGCGGCCGCGGCACCTTCACCCCGGACGACGGCGAGCCCATCGCCTTCCAGGCCGGCGACGCCTTCCTGCTGCCGCAGAACAGCCTGGGGGTGTGGGACATCCAGGAGACGGTTCGCAAGACGTACGTGATCATCAAGCGCTGAGGCCGAGGCCCTTCGTAGGAGCGAGCTTGCTCGCGAATGGAGTTTCCCGGTGATTGCAGTGTTTCGGGTTGACTCCGCCCCCTCTCCCCAGCCCTCTCCCTGAAGGGAGAGGGAGCCGTTCGGAGCGAGTTGGAAGTCAGGCCTACTCCTGATACGCCATGCTCACAGGATTACGCCGAACCCGCAGCAGGCAGAGGACAGTCCCCTGGTTAGGGAGAGGGAAAGGCGCTTCCCTCATGCAGCAGCGCCCCAGGGAAACTTCATTCGCGAGCGCTCCTACGAAAAGCAGCCCCGCCCCACCCCTCAAAACTTCCCATGCCGCCCCTCCCCCCGCGCGAAGCGTTGCGCCCCGGTCTGGGTCTCGCCGCTGAGGATCACCATCAGCCCGCCCTGGAATTCGTTGGCCATGGCCACGTCGAACGACTGGTTCCACTGCGCGTAGACGCTGCCGCGGTCGGCCAGCATGCAGGCCTGGGGGAAGTCGGCGATCTGCCGGGCCAGGTCCTCGGCGGCGGCGCGGGCCTCGCCCTTGGCCACCACGCGGTTGGCCAGGCCCATGCCCAGGGCTTCCTGGGCGGCCACCGGGCGGCCGGTGAGGATCAGGTCCAGCGCCCTGCCCTGGCCGACGATGCGCGGCAGGCGCACGGTGCCGCCGTCGATCAGCGGCACGCCGAAGCGCCGGCAGAACACCCCGCACACCGCGTCCTCGGCCATCACCCGCAGGTCGGCGAGCAGCGCCAGCTCCAGGCCGCCGGCCACCGCGTAGCCCTCGATGGCGGCGATCAGCGGCTTGCTCAGCTGCATGCGGCTGGGGCCCATGGGGGCGTCGCCTTCGTTTTCCAGGCGGTTGCGCCTTTCGCTGTCCTGCGCCACCGCGGTGAGGTCCGCGCCGGCGCAGAAGGTGCCGCCGGCGCCGGTGAGCACCGCCACCTTCGCCTGCTCGTCGGCCTCGAAGGCGCGCAGGGCCTCGGCCAGGGCGTCGGCGGTGGGCCGGTCGACGGCGTTGCGCGCCTCGGGACGATCGATGATCAGGGTGGTTACCGGGCCGTTGTGCTCGACGATCACGCTCATGCTGGACTCCAGGCTGACGGAAAGGACGAAGGCCGACTTGCGCCGGCCCTCCACCTTACTGCGTCACGGAGCGCGGAGCAGCACCCTGGCCGTTCCGCCCGTCAGGCTGTCGCGATCAGCCGACGTATTTCTGCAGGTTGGCCATCATCTCGCGCAGGGCCTTGACGTTGTCCGCCGGGTGCACCGCGTTCTCGAAGCTGCTGATCTGCTGCCAGTGCGCCGCCACGTCCTCGGCATCGAAGCCTTCGCGCGGGTCGAAGCCGAAGCCCAGGCTGCGCTCCCAGCGCACCTTGCCCATCCAGCCGCCGCCCACCTCGTAGAGGCCGGAGGTGTCCTGGCAGGCCTCGCTGCCCAGGTAGACCACCAGCGGGCTGACCAGCTCGGGCTTGAGCTGCTCGAACACCTGCGGCGGGATCAGCCCCTCGGTCATGCGGGTGCCGCCGGTGGGGGCGATGGCGTTGACCAGGATGTTGTTCTTGCGGCCTTCCAGGGCCAGGGTACGGGTCAGGCCGTAGAGGCCGAGCTTGGCCATGCCGTAGTTGCTCTGCCCGAAGTTGCCGTAGATGCCCGAGGTGGAGGCGGTGAAGATCACCCGCCCGTAGCCCTGCTCGCGCATCAGCGGCCAGGCGGCGCGGGTGACCTTGTAGGCGCCCTCGACGTGGACCTTGTAGACCAGGTCCCAGTCGGCGTCCTCCATCTTGTGGAAGGTCTTGTCGCGCAGGATGCCGGCGTTGTTCACCACCACGTCGACGCGGCCGAAGGCTTCCACGGCCTGGCGCACGATGTTCTCGCCGTCGGTCACCGAGTCGTGGTTGGCGATGGCGGTGCCGCCGGCGGCGCGGATCTCCGCCACCACGCGGTCGGCCGCCGAGGCGTTGGCGCCCTCGCCGTGGGTGCTGCCGCCCAGGTCGTTCACCACCACCTTGGCGCCATGCCTGGCGAACAGCAGGGCGTGGGCACGGCCGAGGCCGCCGCCGGCACCGGTGACGATCACGACCTTGTCGTCGAAACGAACGGCATCACTCATGGTTGGAACTCCCTGGCAGGTTGATGGCTACGGAGTGTCAAACAGACGTTTGACGGTCACAACCAAGACGCCGGGGCTGAATATGCCCCGATAAGGTCCGGGGATGATGCCGGCGGCCCCTTCAGGCCGCCGGCTGCACCTGCCCGGCCAGGCGCGCGCGGAACGCCAGGTAGTGCGCCAGCACCTGCTCCGGCGCCTCGGTCTGCGGGTAGTGGCCGATGCCGTCGAGCATCACCGTGTCCGGCTGCGGGATCAACTGGCGGTAGCGCTCGACCATGTGCGCGCCGGAGATCGGGTCCAGCGGCCCGTCGATCAGCCGCAGCGGCACGCCGGCGCGCTGCATGGCGCCGACCCAGCGCTCGCGGTGTTCGCGGCGGTCGAGGATGTAGTGGATCAGCCGGTGCATCACCTTCGGCCCGTCGTTGCAGGCGACCAGGCTCCAGAAGGCGTCCAGTTCCTCCTCGCTCGGCTGGGTGCGCGGGCCGAACACCTTGGCGAAGTTGGCGGCCAGCTTGCCACGGTCGAAGAAGCGCCCGAAGAAGCCGCCCAGGGGGCTGAGCAGCAGCTTCTGCGAGAGCACCGGGCGGTGCGTCTCGGGGAACAGCCCGCCATTGAGGAACACCAGCGAGGCCAGCTGGATGCGCCCTTCGAGGTGCCGCGCCAGCAGTTCCTGGCCGACGCTGTTGCCGTAGTCGTGGACCAGCAGGTGCACAGGCTCGCGCACCGCCAGATGCTCCAGCAACGCCTGCTGCAGGTCAGCCTGCTCGTGGATGCGGTAGGCGTGGCCGCGCGGCTTGGCCGAGTCGCCGAAGCCGAGCATGTCGCAGGCGATCACCCGGTAGCGCCCGGCCAGCGGCTGCCACAGCTTGTTCCAGTCCCAGGAGGCGCTGGGGAAGCCGTGGATCAGCAGCAGCGGCTCGCCGGCGCCGGCCTCCCAGTAACGGATGGCGTGGCCGTGGAAGTCGAAGCTGCGCCCCTGCGCGCGCCAGTCGCGCAGGGGGATGGCGATGCCGGCCATCAGTCGCGGTAGCCGGGGTTCTGCAGGTCGAGCTTGCGCAGCAGCGCCGGCCAGGCCAACTGCCCGCCCATGCCCTGGGAGGTCTTCATCACCCCGGCGAGCATCGCCCGGGCGCCGTCGAGGATCTGCTGCGGGATGTGGATCAGCTCGCCGCCGCCGCTCTGCGCCATGATCTGCGCCTCGCAGGCGCGCTGCAGGGTGAACATGCCGAGGAAGGCGTCGGCGACGGTGCCGAAGGCGGTCAGCAGGCCGTGGTTGGGCAGGATCATGAAGTTCCTGTCGCCCAGGTCGGCCTGCAGGCGAGCCTTCTCGTCGTGGTTCAGGGCCACGCCCTCGTAGCCGTGGTAGGCCAGGCTGGAGAGCACGAACAGCGATTGCTGCGACAGCGGCAGCAGGCCGTTCTTCTGCGCCGACACGGCGATGCCGGCGGGGGTGTGGATGTGCAGCACGCAACCGACGTCGTGGCGCACCTCGTGGACCGCGCTGTGGATGGTGTAGCCGGCGGGGTTGATGTCGTAGGGGCTGTCCATCAGCTTCCTGCCGGCCAGGTCCACCTTCACCAGGCTGGAGGCGGTGATCTCGTGGAACATCATGCCGTAGGGGTTGATGAGGAAGTCCTCGGTGCCCGGGACCTTGGCCGAGATGTGGGTGAAGATCAGGTCGTCCCAGCCGTGCAGGGCGATCAGCCGGTAGCAGGCGGCGAGGTCGACGCGGGTCTGCCATTCGGCCTCGGAGACCTGGTCTTTCACGGAGGGTGCGGGAGCGGCGGCGTTCATGGGGCGGTCCTCATCGGTTGTTGTTGTTCGATGGGGCCAGTCTAGTCAGCCGGGGGCGGCGCGACTGTCGGAGGTCTGACAGTCGCATCTTAGGAGTTGAATTGTAGGACCAGTGCAACGGCGGGCGCCAGCAACAGGTTGAACAGCCCGGTGAGGACCATCAGCAGCCCGGCGGTGGAACCCTCCTCGCCGCCGAACTCGTAGGCCCGGCTGGTGCCCGCGCCGTGGGCGCCGACGCCCAGCAGGGCGCCGCGGGCGAGGGTCGAGCGCAGCGGCAGCAGCTTCATCAGCAGGCCGCCGGCCAGGGCGCCGAACACCCCGGTGATCATCACGAAGGCCGCAGTCAGCTCCGGCACCCCGCCCAGGTCGTGAGACATTTCCATGGCCAGCGGCGTGGTAATCGAACGCGGCACCAGCGACAGCGCCACCTGGCCGTCCAGGGCCAGGGCATTGGCCAGCGCCCAGGAGCTGCCGATGGCCACCGCGGAGCCGGCGCACATGCCCACCAGCAGCGCCGGCCAGTGCCGGGCGAGCAGCGCCCGCTGCTGCCAGATGGGCACGGCGAAGGCCACGGTGGCCGGGCCCAGCAGCGCCACCAGCCAGTTGGTGTCGCGGGCGTAGTCGGCGTAGCGGGCGTGCAGCGGGATGGCCACGGCGAACAGCAGCACCGGGACGAACACGATGGGCGCGAAGCCGTACCAGCGCACGCGCTTGTACAACTGGCGGCTGAACAGGTAGCCGCCGAGGGTCAGGGCCAACCAGAACAGGGCTTGCTTATCGAGACTCATGGCGCGACCTCCAGCGGTACATGCCTTCCACCGACAGCGCGGTGACCAGCATCACCAGCAGGGTGCTGCACATGATCACCAGCAATATCTTCCAGCCCTCGCTGCGCAGCAGCGGGCCGTAGTCCAGCAGGCTCATCAGCGCGGGGATGAAGAACAGCAGCATCTCCGCCAGCAGCAGCCCGGCGCCGCCCTGCAGCAGGGCCGGGCGCACCGCCCCGCTGGCGAACAGCGCCAGCAGCAGGCCGAGCCCCACCACCCCGCCGGGCAGCGGCAGGCCGGTGGCCCTGGCCAGCCAGCCGCCGAACCACCAGAAGGCGATGAGGACGGCGAGTTCGAAGCCCAGTCGGAGGATGCGGCGAGTCATTTCGGGTGCCTGCGTGGCGCTGCGGAGTGGATGGCGCTCAGGTTAAGCCCGGGGGTACTATCCCCAAAGCGAATTGTTCGAATCGGAGCCATTCCAGAATGGAATTCAAGCAGCTACGCAGCTTCGTCGAGGTGGTGCGCCAGGGCAGCTTCACCCAGGCCGCGGTACGCCTGCATGCCAGCCAGTCGGCCGTGAGCAAGCAGGTGGCCCAGCTGGAGCAGAGCCTGCAGGTGCAGTTGCTGGAGCGCAGCGGCCCGCACGTGCGCCTGACCGCCGCCGGCGAAGTGGTGCTGCGCCGTGCCGAGGACATGCTGCGCCTGCGCCGCGAACTGCTGACCGAACTGGACGACCTCAGCCAGATGAAGCGCGGCGAGCTGCGCCTGGGCCTGCCGCTGCTGGGCGCCGACGCCCTGTTCGCCTGGCGCTTCGCCGAGTACCGCAAGCGCTACCCGCACATCCAGGTGCACCTGGTGGAAGGCGGCAGCAAGAGCCTGGAGCAGGCGGTGCACGCCGGCGAACTGGAACTGGCCGGCGCCCTCACCCCCAGCGACCCCGGCTTCGACTGGCAGCGGTTCTGCAACGAACCGCTGGACGCCCTGCTGCCGGCCGAGCACCCGCTGGCCGGGCGCGAAAGCATCGCCCTGGCCGAGCTGGCCGACACCCCCTTCCTGCTCTACCAGCAGAGCTTCACCCTCAACGACCGCCTGCTGCGCGCCTGCCACGAGGCCGGCTTCGAACCCCGCGAGGGCGGCCGCAGCGGCCAGGCCGACTTCCTCGGCGCGCTGGTCGCCGCCGGCCAGGGCGTGGTGCTGTTGCCGCGCGCGGTGGCCGAGGAAGTGGTACGGCCAGGGGTGGCACGGGTGCTGCTGAGCGAACCGGACCTGCGCTGGGACATCTGCTTCATCTGGCGCCGCGACGCCTACCTGTCCCACGCGGCCAAGGCCTGGCTGGCGCTGCTGGAGGAGTTTCCGCTGCATCCGTAGGGCGAATAACCGTTCGCGGTTATCCGCCGATACACCGGGGCCACAGCCAATGCCCAGGTCAACCCCGGAGCCGCCGAGGATCACGGCCAAACGGCGGATAACGCCGTAGGCGTTATTCGCCCTACACCGAACCCAGCGGCGTAGGGCGAATAACCGTTCGCGGTTATCCGCCGATACGCCGGGGCCACAGCCAACGCCGGGGGATGGATCAGCCTTTCAATGCAGCGATGAAATCGGCGATCCAGGGCTCGGCGTCGGTCTCCGGGGTGACCGTCTCGCTGGCGTCCAGGCGCAGCATCGGCAGCACCTCGCGCAGGCCCAGCTCGGCGTACAGCTCGCGCACCTGCTCGCCGCCGCCGCAGTAGGTGTCGCCATAGCTGGAGTCGCCCAGGCCGATCACCGCGCCGGGCAGGCCGCGCCAGTTCGGCAGGCGGTCGCGCAGGGCGTAGTACAGCGGCTGGATGTTGTCCGGCAGCTCGCCCAGGCCGGTGGTCGAGGTGACCGTCAGGAAGGCGTCGGGCGCGGCCTCGACCAGCGCGTCCAGGCCGGCGCGCGGCTCGAACCAGGTCTCTAGGCCCGCGGCCTCCAGCAGGCGCTTGGCATGGCGCGCGACCTCCTCGGCGGTGCCGTAGACCGACCCGGACAGAATGGCGACTTTCATGGA
Organism: Pseudomonas delhiensis; assembly: GCF_900187975.1. Classification (GTDB taxonomy): domain Bacteria; phylum Pseudomonadota; class Gammaproteobacteria; order Pseudomonadales; family Pseudomonadaceae; genus Pseudomonas; species Pseudomonas delhiensis. The sequence continues at coordinate 174,146 of NZ_FZPC01000001.1, forward strand.
AACTCCCGGTTCATGCGACAAACGCCCATTATGCCGCAAGCCGGCCACGGGTGTTCGCCGGCGCCGCCGGGCTGGTATAGTTTTTTCCCACCGCGCCGCTCGGATATGCCTCCGCCGGCCGTTTTCCACCAGCCACGAGGCTCGCATGAGCGCATCCCCGGCCCCCATCCTGATCACCGGCGCCAGCCAGCGCGTCGGCCTGCACTGCGCCCTGCGCCTGCTCGACGCGGGCCAGCCGGTGATCGTCAGCTACCGCAGCGAGAAGCCCGGGCTGCAGCAACTGCGCGAGCGCGGCGCGACCTGCCTGCACGGCGACTTCGCCGACGAGGCCGGCATCCTCGCCTTCATCGACGTGCTCAAGGCCCACACCGACAGCCTGCGCGCCATCGTCCACAACGCCTCCACCTGGCTCGCCGAGACGCCCGGCCACGAGGCCGAGGCCTTCCGCGCGCTGTTCAGCGTGCACATGCTCGCCCCCTACCTGATCAACCTGCACTGCGCGCCGCTGCTGGAGCGCTCGCAGCCGGCCGACATCATCCACGTCAGCGACGACGTGGTGCGCAGGGGCAGCGCCAAGCACGTCGCCTACTGCGCCAGCAAGGCCGGGCTGGACAGCCTGACGCTGTCCTTCGCCGCGCGCTTCGCGCCGAAGATCAAGGTCAACACCATCGCCCCGGCGCTGGTCATGTTCAACACCGGGGACGACGCCGACTACCGCGCGCGCACCCTGGCGAAATCCGCCCTGGGCATCGAGCCCGGGCCGGACGTCGTCTACCAGGCCATCCGCTACCTGCTGGACACCCCCTACGTCACCGGCACCACCTTGACCGTCAACGGCGGCCGGCACCTCAAATGACCGCCCGCCGTGGCGCGAGGAACCCTGCAATGACCGATTCCCTGTCCGCGAACTACCGCGAGATACTCCTGGGCCTGGGCGAGAACCCCGACCGCGAAGGCCTGCTCGACACCCCCAAGCGCGCCGCCAAGGCCATGCGCTACCTGTGCCACGGCTACGAGCTGAGCCTGGAGGAGATCGTCAACGGCGCGCTGTTCGCCTCGGACAACGACGAAATGGTGATCGTCCGCGACATCGAGCTGTATTCGCTGTGCGAACACCACCTGCTGCCCTTCATCGGCAAGGCCCATGTGGCGTACATTCCCACCGGGCGGGTGCTGGGGCTGTCGAAGGTGGCGCGCATCGTCGACATGTTCGCGCGGCGCCTGCAGATCCAGGAGAACCTGACGCGGCAGATCGCCGAGGCCATCGAGCGCATCACCGGCGCCGCCGGCGTGGCGGTAGTGATCGAGGCCCAGCACATGTGCATGATGATGCGCGGGGTGGAGAAGCAGAACTCGCAGATGTTCACCTCGGTGATGCTCGGCGCCTTCCGCGACTCCAGCAACACCCGCCAGGAGTTCCTGCAACTGATCGGACGGAGCAAGTGACAATGACGCAATTGCAGCCGGGCATGGCGCGGATCCGCGTGAAGGATCTGCGCGTGCGCACCTACATCGGCATCAAGGAAGAGGAAATCCTCAACAAGCAGGACGTGCTGATCAACCTGACCATCCTCTACCCCTCGCAGGAGGCGGTGCAGGTCAACGACATCGAGCACGCGCTGAACTACCGCACCATCACCAAGGCGATCATCGCCCACGTCGAGGAGAACCGCTTCGCCCTGCTGGAGCGCCTGACCCAGGAAATCCTCGACCTGGTCATGGCCCACCCGGCGGTGCGCTACGCCGAGGTGGAGGTGGACAAGCCCCACGCCCTGCGCTTCGCCGAGTCGGTGTCGATCGCCCTCGCCGCGCAGCGCTGAGCCACGCGGCGCCGCCTGGCCAACGGCCATTGCTGGCGCCCGCCCCCGCTCTTATCATCTGCGCAGCCCCGAAGAGCCCCGACGTCCCACGACGACGCGCCACGCGAGAGCCCGACCTATGAGCAAGCCCGAACACAGCATCCTCGACCTCAGCCAGGAACAACGCACGGAACTGGAAGCCGCGGCGTTCCGCACCCTGGTGCAGCACCTGCGCAACCGCAAGGACGTGCAGAACATCGACCTGATGAACCTCGCCGGCTTCTGCCGCAACTGCCTGTCCAAGTGGTACAAGGCCGCGGCCGACGACATGGGCCTGGAGCTGAGCCCGGAACAGGCCCGCGAGGAGATCTACGGCATGCCTTACGCCGAATGGAAGGCGAAATACCAGAAGGAAGCCTCGCCCGAGCAGCAGGCCGCCTTCGACACCGCCAAGAAACACTGACGAGCCCGCCTTGATGACCCTCACCGATTTCCGCGCGCGCCTGCGCAGCGAGCAGCACCTGTTCACCGATACCCTGGCGTTCATCGCCGAGCACTACAGCTACAGCCCCAGCGCCTTCAGCAACGGCCCGGTGGAAAACCCGGCCGGGCAGAACGAGGGCTCCTGCAAGACCCTCGGCTTCGCCATCCTCGAGGGCCTGAGCCTGGAGGAAACCCTGCTGGCCTTCGGTGAGCACTACCGCGCGGTGCGTGATACGCCCGAGGGCACCGACCACGCCAACATCCGCGCCCTGCAGAACACCGGCCTGGCTGGCGTGCGCTTCGAGCGCCAGCCGTTGTCGCGGCGCGGTTGAGGCCTCGGATGTAGAAAAGCCCCGCGATGCGGGGCTTTTTCTTGGGTGGCGTTTTGGGGCAGGGCTCGCTCGCGCGTGAGATTCGGTTCCACGCTCCTTACCCCCCTCGTCATTCCCGCGAACGCGGGAACCCAGTGGCTTGGGGGCTTGGTGTAGCGCGCCGCTCCGAGTGCGTTGATGTTTCTTGTTTCGCTCCCTCGGGCGAGTCACTTTGGCAATCGGTGGAAGGTCACCCCCGCCCAAAGTAACCAAAACGCTTGCCCCGACATACGGGCCCGATAAAGCCGGGCTACCCTCACGAACTCCCCCGCCACGGAGGCCCGCCCCGACAGCACGTCCCTGTACTGGTCGGGGCTCTCGCGACATCCATGTCGCATGACCTCCTGAGCGCCGGTTTCGCTCGGCCTTCTGAAGGGGCGTTCCGGTGCGCTTGGATGTTTCTCTGGAAGTCCCAATGCAAAAGCCAGAGCACGAGCCGCTTGGTTTTTTTCGTAGGATCGAGGGGGACGCCTAGTTCTTGCTCGCGAACCCTGGGTTTCCGCGTTCGCGATAGTTCGTAGGGCGCATAACGCCTACGGCGTTATCCGCCATGATCACGCACAGAGTCCTACGACCGTGCCTCACAGGAGTTGTAGGAGCGGGCCCTGCCCGCGATTCGCGCGCAGGGCTGCGCTCCTACAGGGGAATGGCATGGCTCGGCCAGCGTAGGACTCCGTCCGCGATCGGGCTGGACGGCTGCCACGGCGCCCCCGTCAAAAAGGAAAAAGCCCCGACCAGCGGGGCTCCTTCCTGCACGCCGGCTCTTGGGGCCGTTACAGCGAATCCAGGTAGCGCTCCACGTCCAGCGCCGCCATGCAGCCGGCGCCGGCCGAGGTGATGGCCTGGCGGTAGACGTGGTCGGCCACGTCGCCGGCGGCGAACACGCCGGGGATGCTGGTGGCGGTGGCGTTGCCGTCGCGGCCGCCGTTGACCACCAGGTAGCCGTCCTTCAGTTGCAGCTGGTTCTCGAACAGCGAGGTGTTCGGGGTATGCCCGATGGCCACGAACAGGCCGTCCACCTGCAGTTCCTCGGCGCCACCATCGTTGTTGCGCAGGCGCACGCCGGTGACGCCCATGTCGTCACCCAGCACCTCCTCCACCTGGGCATTGAGCTTCAGGGCGATTTTCCCTTCGGCGATACGGGCATGCAGCTTGTCCTGCAGGATCTTCTCGGCGCGGAAGGTCTCGCGGCGGTGCACCAGGGTCACCTTGCTGGCGATGTTGGCCAGGTACAGCGCCTCCTCCACCGCCGTGTTGCCGCCACCGACCACCGCCACTTCGCGGTTGCGGTAGAAGAAGCCGTCGCAGGTGGCGCAGGCGGAAACGCCCTTGCCCATGAACGCCGCCTCCGAAGGCAGGCCCAGGTAGCGGGCGCTGGCGCCGGTGGCGATGATCAGCGCGTCGGCGGTGTAGGTGCCGCTGTCGCCCTTGAGCACCAGCGGCTTGCCGGCCAGGTCCACGGCGTGGATGTGGTCGAAGACGATCTCGGTCTCGAAGCGCTCGGCGTGCTCCTGCATGCGTTGCATCAGCGCAGGGCCGGTGAGGCCGTGGGGGTCGCCGGGCCAGTTGTCCACCTCGGTGGTGGTGGTCAGTTGGCCGCCGGCCTGCAGGCCGGTGATCAGCAACGGCCTGAGATTGGCGCGGGCGGCATAGACGGCGGCCGAGTAACCGGCGGGGCCGGAACCCAGGATGATGACGCGGGCATGACGAACTTCAGGCATGGCTGACTCCTCGTCGAACAAGAAAAGGGAGCTGCCAAGGTACCTGGGGGAAGGTTGGGAGGCGCGGCAGCTCCCGCTAAACGCACAGATCGCGAGGAAGGCAGGGCCGTCAGGAGCGGGCGGCGCTGCCGTGGAGTCACCCACGGCCTGAAGTCTGTCAGACGTTTCCCAAAGTCACTTTGAGATAAGTCAGGGACATTCCGCTTCGCCGGCCGATCCGTTCGCGACTGGAGATTGCCGCGCAGCGTAAGGCCCGCCGCGCCGCGAACGAAATGCCCAATCTCAATGCCCCCGATAGAGGCCGGCTATCCCCCGCGGCAGGCCAACTAGACTCAGTATTCGCCCCTCTCCCACCTGCGCGCCCGGCATGCCACTGAGAAACCGACTGCTCCTGCTGTACCTGCCGCTGCTGGCCCTCAGCCTGCTGGGCATCTGGCTGCTGTCCGAGCACATCCTGCTCGAACGCTTCGACCGCGACGACCGCCAGCGCCTGTACGACGAGGTGCGCGTGCTCGACAACCGCCTGGCCTTCGAGAAGCAGCGCCACCTGGACCTGCTGCGCAGCTACGCCTGGTGGGACGCCAGCTACGGCTTCGTCTTGCACCCCACGCCGGGGTTCGTGCGGGAGAACCTGGACATCGACATGCTCGGCAACCTGGGCTTCGACTTCGCGCTCTACCTCGACCGCCAGGGCCGCGTGGTCACCCAGCGCTGGGACGAGGCACGGCTCGCCGCGTCCCAGGCGATAGCCGGCGCGCCCAGCCCCGAGCGACTGCGCCAGGGCCTGCTGCGCCGCGCCCTGGACCTGGGCGTGCTGGACCTGCAGGGCGACCCGTCGCGCAGCCTGGCGCAATGGTTGCTGGTGGACGGCACCCCGCTGCTGCTGCTCAGCCAGCCGATCAGCGACAACCTGGGCCGCGCCGAGCCGGTCGGCGCCATCGTCGCCGGCTACCTGCTCGACCAGCGCCACGTGCGCGCCCTGCAGGAGCAGATGGACGCGCGCCTGCAGGTGCAGCCCGGAGTAATGCCCGGCGACGGCTGGCGCACCCTGCACCTGCCGGGGCGCAACGGCGGCACCCTGCTGAGCCCGCGGCGGGTGCTCGACGCCAGTACCCAGCAGGTCACACTGCTGTTCCTGGACGCCACCGACACGCCGCAGTTCAGCCTGGCCATCAGCAAGTCGCGGGTCGCCTACCAGCAGGGCCAGGAGGCCATCCGCCTGTTCCTCGGCATGACCTTGCTGATCAGCCTCACCGCCCTGCTGCTGGCCTACCTGGTCCTGGAGATCTGGGTGATCCGCCGCGTGCAGCGGCTCAACCGCGAGGTGGCGAGCATCGGCGCCGACACCGGTCCCGCCCGTCTGGCCGACATGGGCCGCGACGAAGTCGGCCAGCTGGCCTGCGAAGTCAACCAGATGCTCGAACGCCTGGAGCGCAGCGAGGCCCGCGACCGCGCCATCCTCGACAGCATCCGCGACGGCTACTTCGAGATGGACGGCGACGGCGTGGTGCTCACGGTGAACACCGCCTTCTGCCGCCTGCTCGGCTACACGGCCGAGGAAGTGGAAGGCCACTCCTACCGGGAACTGCTCGACGAACAGGACGTGACGCGCGCCCGCGGCCTTTACCAGCAGGTGCGCGACGGCGAGCAGGAAACCACCTTCGCCGCGCCCTTCAAGCGCCGCGACGGCCAGCGCGTGATCTTCGAGACGAAGGTCTCGCCGATCACCGACGCCCAGGGGCAGTTCCGCGGCTTCCGCGGCATCCTCCGCGACATCAGCCTGCAGGTTGCCTACCAGCAGCGCCTGCTGGACCTCGCCTACCGCGACGCGCTGACCGGCCTGGGCAACCGCAAGGCCTTCGGCGAACAGTTGCCCCTGGCCCTGCAGCGCTGCGCGCAAGGCACCAGCGTGGCCCTGCTGTACGTCGACCTGGACCACTTCAAGCCGGTCAACGACCGCTTCGGCCACGCCGCCGGCGACGCCGTGCTGGCCGCCGTGGGCGAGCGCCTGCGCGGCAACCTGCGCCAGCCGGACATGGCCTTCCGCCTGGGCGGCGACGAGTTCGCGGTGGTCCTCGAAGGCGTGGACTGCGACAGCGCCGAGCGCCTGGCCGGGCGCCTGCTGGCCAGCCTCAACCAGGACTACCACGCCGGCGAGCAGCGCCTGGAGTTCCTCTCCGCCAGCATCGGCATCGCCCTCTACCCGGCCGACGCCGGCGACGCCGAAGGCCTGATCCACGCCGCCGACAGCGCCATGTACCGCGCCAAGCAACAGCGCAACCACTACAGCCGCTACCGCGCCTGAACCCCACACAACAGGCAAAACAGACGGCTCGCGAGCGTGCGCCGGCCCTGCTAAGGTCGCAAGCTGGTTTCCTACGGAGATGTTCCATGTCCACCCTGAGCGGCCCGCAATACCTCGGCGAAGGCCTGAAACTCATGATGCGCCCGGGACTGCGCCTGTTCGTGCTGCTGCCCCTGACGATCAACCTGCTGCTGTTCGTCGGCCTGATCGGCTTCGCGGTGAACCAGTTCAGCCACTGGGTCGACTGGCTGATGCCCAGCCTGCCGCAGTGGCTGGACTTCCTCCAGTACATCCTCTGGCCGCTGTTCGTCCTGCTGGTGCTGCTGATCCTGTTCTTCAGCTTCACCCTGGTGGCCAACCTGATCGCCTCGCCGTTCAACGGCTTCCTCGCCGAGAAGGTCGAGGTGGTGGTGCGCGGCCAGGACGACTTCCCGGCCTTCAGCTGGGCCGAACTGGCCGCCATGGTGCCCCGCACCGTCGCCCGCGAACTGCGCAAGCTCGGCTACTTCCTGCCGCGCGCCATCGCCCTGTTCATCCTCAGCCTGATCCCCGGCCTGAACATCATCGCCACCCCGCTGTGGCTGGTGTTCGGCGTCTGGATGATGGCCGTGCAGTACATCGACTACCCGGCGGACAACCACAAGCTGGGCTGGAACGAGATGCTCGCCTGGCTGCGCAGCAAGCGCTGGGCCTGCATGGGCTTTGGCGGCATCACCTACCTGGCGCTGCTGATCCCGCTGGTCAACCTGGTCGCCATGCCCGCCGCCGTGGCCGGCGCAGTGCTGTTCTGGGTGCGCGAGGAGGGGGAGAAGGCGCTGGTGAAATAACCCGGGCGCATCGCCTTTCCCTTCTCATCCTGCAGCGGTGCCCTCCGCTGCAGGATGTCCCTTCCTCCCCAGCCCATGCCTGCCACCTCTTCCCCTCCCCGTGGCTCCGCCTTGCGCTGAGTCGCAACTTATTCGCAGCCGCTTTCGCGTTCCGTTCGTGTTCGACGTTCTTCTGGCGCCATAAAACTGCCCCTCATCAAAGAATTTCGAAAAGACGGGTTTCAAGCCGGACGGTCAAAAAAATCGGCTGACTTATATCAATCGGTTTTTTCCTGCTCACCCCAAAGAATATTCCCACACCACCGCCTCACCAGAAGCCTCGTGGTGGCGCGGCACAGCTGCGCACCCAGTCTGCCTGGCCAGTCCAGGCCCCATCGTCCAACGCTGGCGGATCGGCATCGGCAGCCCGCAGCTGCCGCATTCCTTCTCCTCGTGCCCTGACGCGCGTTGGCTCAAGCCCCGCCCTTCCGCGAAGCGGCGGTGCAAGGAGGTGAACCATGCGATTCCAGAAGACAGCCCTGGCGCTTCACGTCGCCTTGGCCGCGGCCCTGTCATTGCCCATGCAGGGGGCCAACGCCGGCTGCACCGGCGATGCCGCCAGCAGCACCCTGACCTGCGACGTGCCCTTGTACTTCGGCAACCCCGCCGGCTACGACAACGTCGTGATCAACACCACCGCCAACGGCTCCACCGGCGGCAGCGGCGGCCTGGCCGGCTTCGGCATCTACGGCAACAACTCGACCTACAACCTGAAGAACCTGCTGATCACCACCACCGGCTCCACCGCGGACGCCATCCAGGCCAACATCGGCACCAACAACATCCGCGCCGACTCGCTGACCATCGTCACCAGGGGCTCCTCGGCGGACGGCATCAATGTCACCGAGAACGCGATCAACTCGACGGTCACCATCGGCGACGGGGCCTCCATCACCGCCGAAGGCACGGGCATGGGCGTGCGCGCCAACACCTCGAAGAACGGCGGCAAGAACCAGATCGTGATCGGCAAGGATGCGCACATCACCACCCATGGCGGCGCCTCCAACTGGCTCGACGGTACCGGCTACGCCGTGTACGCCGGCAACCGTGACCTGAGCGCGAGCAGCTACAAGGGCGACGCCGAGGTCACCCTGGGCGACGGCAGCGTGATCCTCACCAAGGGCAACGCGGCCCATGCCGTCTATGCCAACCGTGGCGGGGTGATCAACCTGGGCGACACCAGCATCGCCACCGAGAAGAACAACGCCTACGGCATCTATGCCCAGACACTCAGCGATGCCAATGGCCCCCGTGGCGGCGTGGTCAACCTCGACGGCGACACCCGCGTCAGCGTGACCGATGGCAACCGGGCCCTCTACGCCAGCGGCGCCGGCTCGCGGATCAGCAGCGGCCAGGCCGCCGTCTACCACCTCGACAGCAGCGCGGCCAGCGACCAGGCCGGGCGCCTGGGGGCCAGGCTGCTCGCCGACCAGGGCGGCGTCATCGACCTGAAGATGGCCGCCGGCTCCTATTTCAACGGCAGCACCGCCACCGCCAGCGCCGGGGAGATCCACCTGGCCATCGAGGGCGCCAGCCGCTGGGACCTGAGCGCCGACTCCAACCTCAGCTCGCTGAACCTGGGTAGCGGCGCTACCCTGGCCTACCTGCGCCAGGGGGACGCGAGCGACTACCAGTACAAGACCCTGACCGTGGACGGCGACTTCACCGGCGGCGGGCGCCTGGTGATGAACACCCACCTGGGCGACGACAACTCGGCCACCGACCGTCTGGTGGTCAATGGCGACACCTCCGGCGACACCCGGGTGACGGTGAACAATACCACCGGCACGGGCGAGCAGACCATCGAGGGCATCCGCATGATCGAGGTGGCCGGCTTGTCCGCCGGCGAGTTCCAGTCCGACCGGGTGACCGAAGGCGGCTACGAATACCTGCTGCGTCGTGGCGGCACCTTCGTCGGCTCCACCGGCTCGGACAAGGACTGGTACCTGACCTCCTACAAGCCCACCGTCGATCCCGAACCGGAACCCGAGCCCGAACCTGAGCCGCAGCCGGAACCGGGGCCCGATCCCGAGCCCGGCATCCCGCCCATCCCGGAGCCCCCGGCACCGCCGGCCCCGCCCAGCGACGGGGACCGCATCCGCCAGCCGGAGGGCGGCGCCTACACCGCCAACCTGGCGGCAGCCAACACCCTGTTCCTGCACCGCCTGCACGACCGCACCGGCAACCTGACCTACGTCGATCCGGACACCGGCGAGGCCAGGACCTCGATGCTGTGGCTGCGCAGCGTCGACGGCGCCAGCCGCTGGAACGACAGCACCGGCCAGTTGAAGACCGAAAGCAACCGCTACGTCATCCAGCTCGGCAGCGACCTGCTGCGCTACAGCAACGACAAGGGCGACTGGGTGCTCGGGGTACTGGGCGGCTACGCCAACGGCAACTCCACCAGCCGCTCGCGGATCACCGGCTACAGCGCCAGGGGCGAGATCGATGGCTACAGCCTCGGCCTCTACGGCACCTGGTACGAGGACCGCGACGACGAGAACGGCGCCTATGTCGACACCTGGGTGCTGTACAACCGCTTCGACAACGAGGTGCATGGCGAGCAACTGGCCAAGGAGCACTACGACTCCGACGGCATCACCGCCTCCGTCGAGGCCGGCAAGACCTTCCGCGTGGCCCGCACCGAGAAGGCCAGCGTGTACGTGCAACCCCAGGCGCAAGTGGTCTACATGGGCGTCAAGGCCGACAGCCACCGCGAGGCCAACGGCACCCGCGTCACCGGACGCGGCGACGGCAACCTCATGACCCGCCTGGGCGCCCGCGCCGCACTGCGCAGCAATGACGCGCAGGGCTTCGCCGGCACCTATGGCGTCGAGCCCTACCTGGAGGCCAACTGGATCCACAACTCCGACGACTTCGGCGCGAAGATGGGCAACACCCGCTTCGACATGGACGGCGCCGACGACATCCTGGAGGTCAAGCTGGGCGCCACCAGCAAGCTCAACAGCCGGGTCAACGTCTGGGGCGAAGTGGCCCGCCAGCACGGCGACAACGGCTACCGCGACCAGGCCTTCACCCTGGGCCTGAAGGTCAACTTCTGAGCCGGCGGGTACAGGGGCAGGGTTCGCCCTGCCCTTCCGGCATCCCCCAGGGGACGGGATGCCGGCCGCTACAACCCATCCGCCCTGAGGCAATAGGTCTTGCCATCAATGTCCTTGCAGGGCCAGTTGTCCTCGATATAGCTGTCCGGACGGAAACAGAAACTATCGTTCTTCACCCAGAAGACCTGCCAGCCAGAACCGGACCTGCGTAGTTGGCTGCAGGTTTGGTAGTCCATGGCGGCAAGTGCAGCAGTGGTACCAATAGCCAATGCAGGCCCTACCACTATCATTAATACGGCGCCAACCTTGAACAGCCATAACGCGATCTTGAACCAGACCGGACTTCGGGAGGTTAGAGGTTTTCCAAATAGCAGCCCGTGGAAACCACCAAGTAAGGTCACGGGGCCCAATAGCAACCCAGCAATCATGAAGAAGGCCGGATAGACCGTTTCGACTATGGGAGCCTGTCGCCAGAGGCGAAGATAGATCGGAAACAACATTTCAATGCATATCAGCAAGCTCCCGACAATTATTGCCAGCCCAACCAATATCAGAGCGAAGCCGATAGGGCGTAGCCATCGTTCAGAAATGGGAGTCACCGCATCTTCATTGAATCTCATGGGCTGGATTAGAGCTTTGGTAGCTTGAGGTTTTCCAGGATACGCGCCCGAAAAGGCACCTCGGGCACCAAACCAGGTGGTACGCGTTTAAGCAACCAGTTCCTGGCCTCATCGACCGCTTGGTCCACAGCAGCATCGATCACTTCACCGACAGCACGTTCGGCATAAGTTCTGACGTTGTTTACATCCAGCGCCTCGAATCGAGCTGTAAGCGAGGAAGCATTGTCCACCGCGAAATGGAGAGAGTCTCTCACACGCTGTTTAATACCATAGCGTTGGTCCAGTAAATTCAACCCGACACCAACACCAAATACCACTAATGCCCCAACCAACACAGGAAGGACAGCAAATCCAAACATCACACTAATACCTGTAGCAACCGCATACCCAACCGCCGAAGCGATCCCCGCCTTGACCAAACCGATGCCAACGCCACCAAGCAAATCCAACATGCTCAACTGGTCGTTGAAGTACCACTCAAGGACCTCCAGCCCTACTGCCACATAGCAGGAAAGCCTGAAGCCACTGAGGGAGCTGCCGCGAATGCCGTAACGTCCTACGCCCATCTGGACCAGCTTGGCATTGTCGACGGAATAGCGCGTGCCGGTCAGTATCCGGCGCAGCCCCGGGTAACCGGACAGGACGACGTACTGCCTGCCTTGGTAGAACGTATATCTGATCCGGGTATTGAGGCCTCCGAGGTCCCGTACCAGCCGGACGAAGTTCACCGTGTCGAATGAACCCAGCGCAACCGGGACGCCCCAGGGGGGCTCGCGAACGAATGAATGAAGCGGGCTGTCAAGATAAGCCCCTGAGCCATCGAACGGCCCGTTGGCTTGGCACAAGCCAGGCGCCCCGACCGGGGGCAAATGACTGGTTGCATGATCGCGGGCCAGTTGGTTGGGCTGTAGGGTTTTGCGCTAAAAGCGGCATCGGCCCCGGCGTGTAGCGGGGCGCTCTTTCTTCATGCTGTGAAACGCAGTGCCGCGGTCAGGTCGCCCATGGGCTGCTGGCCGCGGGCGCGCATGGCGTCGTCGCGCAGCTTCAGGCCGTCGAGCGTCTCCAGGTCGAACACGCGAGTGATCAGGCGCAGGATGGAGCCGGTGTCGTAGACACTGTGGTCCACCGTGCCGTGGCGCGCGAAGGGCGACACCACCAGCGCCGGGATGCGCGAGCCGGGGCCCCAGCGGTCGCCCCGGGGCGGCGCCACGTGGTCCCACCAGCCGCCGTTCTCGTCCACCGTGATGACGATCACCATGTTCTGCCACTGCGGGCTTTCCATCAGGTGCTTCACCGCGCGCACGATGTGGCGGTCGCCGCTGGCCACGTCGGCGTAGCCGGCGTGCATGTTGAGGTTGCCCTGGGGCTTGTAGAAGGTCACCGCCGGCAGCGTGCCGGCGCGGGCGTCGGCGAAGAAGCGGTTGCTCGACGGGTCGTCGCCCAGGCCGCCGTCGCGCAGGCGCTTCGTGCGCTCCCCGGGGTGTTCCGGGCCCTGCTGGACGAAGTAGTTGAACGGCTGGTGGTGGTACTGGAAATTGGGAATCTTCGGGATGCCGGCGGAGTTCCTGTACTGCTCCAGGGTGGCTTCCCAGGCGCCGGCGTACCAGGCCCAGTCGACGCCCTTCTTGCTCAGCTTGTCGCCGATGTGCTCGTGGCGCTGCGGCACCATCACGTTGGGCTGGCCGGGCAGCGCGTAGTCCGGGCGCTGGGGGTCGCGCTGCACGGTCGGCCAGTAGGGCGGGAGCATGGTGTTGACGCCGTAGCCGTCGGGGGTCAGGGCGCTGGGGCCGAACTTCGGGGCGCCGCCGCTGACGCTGGCCGGCGAACCCTCCAGGGGTTTCAGGCGCGGGTCGGCGGGGTCGTCGCTCATCAGCTGGGCGATCTGCGTGCGGGCCGGCGAGTCTTGCACGTCCGGGTACACCGGCGGGGTGGCCGCCACCAGGTACTGGTGGTTGAGGAAGGAGCCGCCGAAGGCGCCCTGGAAGAAGTTGTCGCACAGCACGAAGTCCCGGGCCAGGTCCCACAGGCGCAGGCTGTAGGGGCTCTGCGCGTAGTAGCCCATGGGCAGCGCGCCGGAGTCGGCCCAGGCGACGAACATGTCGTTACGCCCGCCGTTGATCTGCATCTGGTTCTGGTAGAACACGTGCCAGAGGTCGCGGGTCACCAGGCCCAGGGGCAGATCCTCGCCCTGCGGGCCCTTGAGCGCGAAGGGCGCGTTGGCCAGGTTCTCCTGGTACTGCACGCCCTCGGCGTAGCTCACCCCTTCCAGGCTCTGGCCGACCTGCAGCACGCCGCCGTACACCGGCGGCAGCTTGTCCAGCAGGCTGCCGTCGCGGTCGCGCTGCCGGTAGTCGGCCGGCTGCAGCGACGACAGCGGTTTCTCCACGCCGGGGAAGTCGCCGAACAGGTTGTTGAAGCTGCGGTTCTCGGCGTAGATCACCACTATGGTCTTCACCTGCTCGCGCAGCGCCCGGTCCAGCTCGGTGCCGCTCAGCTCGCGCACGGTTTCGGCGGCCCGGGCCGTGCCCTCGCCCACCAGGCCGGCCAGCGCCGCCCCGGCCCCCAGGGCCGCGGCGCCGCCAAGGAAGCGGCGGCGGCCGGCGTCCGGCAGTGGCTGGGCAAGGTCCTGCCCGGGATTCTGATCGCGCTTGTCGCTCATCGACGGCTCCCTGTTATCGGAAATCGCGGCTATCGGAAATCGCGGCACTCTAGCAGCCCCGTGTGACAGCCAGGCGAAGGCTCTATGACAGGCCTTTCCCAAAGCCTCGCGGGAAACGCCCGAATCGTCCGTCACATTTCCGCAATCCAGGCGTCACACCCGCTACACCGGCCAGGCGGAGACTGCCGTTCATGAGCACGACTCCCCTGCGCATCGCGCTGATCAGCGAAACCTTCCCGCCGGAGATCAACGGTGTGGCCAACACCCTCGGGCGCCTCGCCGCCGGGCTGCTGCAGCTCGGCCACCGGGTGCAGGTGGTGCGCCCGCGGCAAAGCGTCGACGACGGCCGCCACAGCGACGACGAGCTGCTGCTCACCCGCGGCTGGCCACTGCCCGGCTACCCCGGCCTGCAATGGGGCCAGTCGTGCCTGCACAAGCTGCTGCGGCACTGGCGGCGGCTGCGCCCGGACGTACTCTACATCGCCACCGAAGGCCCGCTCGGGCTGGCCGCCCTGCGCGCCGCCAGGCGCCTGCGGATCCCCGCCCTGAGCGGCTTCCACACCAATTTCCAGCAGTACGGCGCGCACTACGGCCTGGGCCCGCTGAAGCGCCTGGTGACCGCCTACCTGCGCTGGTTCCACAACCGCACCCTGCGCACCCTGGTGCCCAGCGCCAGCCAGGCGCTGGAGCTGGAACGCCGCGGCTTCGCCCACCTCGCCCAGCTGGCGCGCGGCGTGGACGGCCAGCTGTTCCAGCCCGGCCGCCGCGACGACGCCTTGCGCCGCGAGTGGGGCCTGGGCGAGCAGGACATCGCCGTGCTGCACGTCGGCCGCCTGGCCGCGGAGAAGAACCTCGGCCTGCTCGGCCGTGCTTTCGATCAACTGCGAGCCGCCCACCCGCAGCTGAACCTGCGCCTGGTGATAGTCGGCGACGGCCCGCAGCGCGCGCAGCTCGCCCGCGAATTGCCCGGGGCGGTGTTCTGCGGCCTGCAGCGCGGCGAGGAGCTGGCCCGGCACTACGCCAGCGGCGACCTGTTCCTCTTCCCCAGCCTCTCCGAGACCTTCGGCAACGTGGTCCTGGAGGCCCTGGCCTCGGGCCTGGCGGTGGTCGCCTACGACCAGGCCGCCGCGGCCCAGCACATCCGCCACGGGCACGACGGCGCCCTGGCGATTCCCGGCGACGAGGCCGCCTTCATCGATGCCGCCAGCTGGCTGCTGGAAGACCGCGAGCACCTGCGCCGGGTACGCCTGAACGCGCGCCAGCATGCCGGCCGCCTGGAATGGCGCGGCATCGTCGAACGCTTCGAGGGCTACCTGCTGGAGGCCGTCCGCCAGCCGCTGCCGGCGACGGCCGACGGCACCGGCGCGCTGGGCGCCGATACCGTGCGCAAGTGATCAGGCGAAGGGCTTGGGCTCGGCGGCGAAGGACAGGCTCATGGCCCCGGCGCCGAGGTTGATGCCCCCGGTCGGGCTGAGCATGCCCAGGTGCATGGCGATGCCGCGTTCGCCGCAGGCCTTCTCCAGCGCCTCGAAGCCCGGCAGGTCGCGCAGCGCCGAAGGGTCGCCGGCGTAGCTCAGGCCGACGTGCGGGGCCAGCAGCTCGCCGGCCTCCACCCGCGCGCGGGCGAAGTTGAGCAGGCGCTCGGCGGATTTCTCGTAGTTCGGCGACACCGACACCGGCTTGTCCTCGCCCTGCACCAGGCTCAGCACCGGCTTCATGTCGAGCATCGAGCCGATGCCGAGGAAGGCGCCGCGCAGGCGGTCGCCGATGCTGCTGCGGTCGCCCTTCTGGAAGCCGCGGCGGCGCACGTGGCCCAGGTCGTTGGCGACCAGGAAGGTGTTCATCTGCTGGCTCAGTTGCTCCAGGCGCGTGCGGATGGCGTTGGGGTGCTGGTCCTCGCCGAGCAGGCGCGCGCCTTCGGCGGCCAGCACCGCCAGGCCGGCGAACACCGTCTGGCTGTCCACCACGCGCAGCGCGAAGGGGCCGGCGATGCCGGCGGCGGCGCGGCGCTCGCGGTAGTTCTGCAGCAGGCCGAAGGAGGCCTGGGTGGCATTGTCGAAGATCGGGCTGCGCGCGCTGCTGACGGTCAGGCAGATGACGTAGTCGAAGTCGGTGACCAGTTGTTCGAGGAACCAGGCCTGGGTTTCCGCGGCGGTCAGCGGCTCGCTGCCGTCCTCCGGGGCGACCTTGGGCAGGTCCTCGGAATAGAAGCGCAGGGTGGTCTCGGGGTCGCGGTCATCGATGATCCGGCGCTGGCCCAACCGGATGCCGATGGGCAGTACGCGGATATTGTTAGCGGCGAGGAATTCGGGGGGCAGGTCGCAGGTCGCATCCACCACCAGGCCAATCCGCATGGCTTAGCTCCTTTGGCCGTGTGCCGGCCTATTGTTGTGTTGGCGGCCCTACAATGCCCGTTTCCGACCTTCAAGTCAGCAGATCGGAAGGCCTGCTTCGGAAAAGATTTGTAAATACGGCAGAAATGCCCTTAGGACACCGACGAAAGAAACCGCCCGGGAGTGTCCCGGGCGGCTTCGTCGATCCGCGGCGATCAGGCCAGGGACATCAGCGCATCGCGGCTGAACGGCTTGATGTCGGCCAGGCGGCCGTCGCGCACCTTCAGCGCCCAGTCCGGGTCCACCAGCAGCGCGCGGCCCACCGCCACCAGGTCGAACTCCTGCTTGCCCAGGCGCTCCAGCAGGCCTTCGATACCCGAGGGCTGGGCCACTTCGTCGGTCTTGCCGAAGAAGGCGAGGAACTCGCTGCCGTCCAGGCCGACGTTGCCCACGGTGATGGTCGGCTTGCCGGTGAGCTGGCGCGTCCAGCCGGCCAGGTTGAGGTCCGAGCCTTCGAATTCGGGAATCCAGAAGCGGCGGGTCGAGCAGTGGAAGATGTCCACGCCGGCGTCCGACAGCGGCTCGAGGAAGGCCGCCAGCTCTTCCGGGGTCTGTACCAGGCGCGCGCTGTAGTCCTGCTGCTTCCACTGCGAGAAACGGAAGATGATCGGGTAGTCCGGGCCCACCGCCTCGCGCACGGCGCGGATCAGCTCGATGGCGAAGCGCGAGCGGTTGGCCAGGCTGCCGCCGTACTCGTCGGTGCGCTTGTTGCTGCCGTCCCAGAAGAACTGGTCGATCAGGTAGCCGTGGGCGCCGTGGATCTCCACGCCGTCCATGCCGATGGCCTTGGCGTCGCGGGCGGCCTGGGCGAAGGCGGCGATGACGTCCTGGATGTCTTCCTTGGTCATTTCATGGACCAGCACCTGGCCGTCCTTGACCTTGCCGCTGGGGCCGTAGCCGGGGACGCTGGCGTCCGGCTCCACGCCCAGGCGGCGCACGGAACCGACGTGCCACAGCTGCGGGACTATCTTGCCGCCTTCGGCGTGCACCGCGTCGACCACCTGCTTCCAGCCGGCCAGGGCGTCCTCGCCGTAGAAGCGCGGCACGTTCGGGTAGCCGTTGGCGGCCTTGTGGCCGACGGTGGTGCCTTCGGTGACGATCAGGCCGACGCCGGCGGCGGCGCGGCGGCGGTAGTACTCCACCACCTGGGCGTGGGGCACGCCGCCCGGGCTGAAGTTGCGGGTCATCGGGGCCATGACCACGCGGCTCGGCAGCTCCAGGTTGCCGAGGCGGAAGGGTTCGAACAGGCTCTCTACGGATGCGCTCACGAAAGTTCTCCAGGGGCGGCCGGGTGGCCGGGCGTCCCGTCAGTGGGTTGCACGATGTTCAGGCCGCCAGCACCCGCTCCAGGCGGGCGATGAAGGCTTCCATGGGTTGCAGCGAGCCGCTGGTCTTCAGCCGCCCCAGCACGCCCTGCCAGGCGTTGGCGATGAAGGCGGCGAGGTTCTCGCAGTCCTCGTCCGCCGCCAGCTCGCCGGCGCGCTGCGCCTGGGCCAGGCAGTCGCGGAGGATGTCGGCGCCGCGCTGGAGGATGGCGTCGACCTTGGCGCCGATGGCCGGCGACAGTTCGGCCATCTCGAAGCTCAGGCTGCCGATGAAGCAGTGGTACTCGGCCTTTTCCTGGCGGGCGAAGTGCGCCATCAGCTCGGCGTAGTAGCCGAGGATGCGCGCCCGCGGGCCCAGCGCCGGGTTGCCCAGGGCCTCGGCGTAGCGCTGCAGGCGCGGGCCGTAGATCTGCTCCAGGGCCTGCAGGGCGAAGTCTTCCTTGCTGTCGAAGTAGTGGTAGAAGGAGCCCTTGGGGATGCCCGCGGCCTGGACGATGTCCTGCACCCCGGTGCCGTGGTAGCCGCAGCGGGTCATGACCGCCGAGCCCTTGGCCAGGATGAGGTCGCGCTTGTCGAGTCGGATGCTGGTGTTCATGGGGCGCAGGATATGACCGGTCGTCTCGCCCTGCCCAGCACTATTGATGGCGGTGATTCCGCGCCACAACCGGCGGCCTCAATGCCAGTTGACGTGCTGCTCCAGCGGGAAGCGCAGGCGTGGGTTGTACACCCCGCGCTCGCTGGCCCGGCCCACCGCCAGCAGCATGATCGGCACGGCCCGCGACGGGATGTCCAGTACGCGGCGCAGGCGCACCTCGTCGAAGCCCTCCATGGGGCAGCTGGCGTAGCCGTGGCTCTGCACCGCGAGCATCAGGTTCTGCGCCGCCAGGGCCGTGGATTTCACCGCCCACAGGCGCATCTGCCCATGGCTGTTGGGCGTGCGCATCAATGGCCGGCGCAGGCCGGCCAGGCGCACCAGGCAACGCTTGAACAGGCCGCGCAGGCCAAAGGCGCCCTGGTCGTACTGGAAGGGCGCGGCTTTCGCGTAGAACTTGCGCACCTGTTCCGGCACCTGCGGCTCCGGCCACTGCTCGACCACCTGGCGGCAGGCCTCGCGCCAGGTGTCCGGGCGCGCCAGCACGGCGATCAGCACCGGCGCGGTGCGCGCGGCGTTCTGGTTCAGGCAGACCTCGTGCAGGCGCTGGCGCAGCGCCGGCTCGCGGATCACCTGGAAGCTCCAGGGCTGCAGGTTGCAGGAGTTGGGCGCGAGGGTCGCCAGCTCCAGGCAGTCGCGCAGCACCGCGTCCGGCACCGGCTCGTCAGTGAAGCGGCGCACCGAGCGGCGCTGCTCGATGAGCTGGCGCAGGGCGGCCGGCCCGCAGGCAAGGTCAGGGGTTTCGGCGACGAATCGGGTCATGGCGGCGTCCTCGGTCGGTCCGGGGATTAAACCCGGCCAGCGGCGCCGCGCACAGGCGTAGGAGAGAAATGCCGGCAGGATTGGCGCAAGCGCCCTCACCTGCCGGGGCGCGGGCTCAGCCCAGGGCCTTCTCGATGGCCTGCACCAGGGCCGGGTCGTCCGGCGTGGTGCGCGGGCTGAAGCGGGCCAGCACGCGGCCGTCGGGGGCGAGCAGGAACTTCTCGAAGTTCCAGGTGATGTCGCCGGGGAACTCGGCGCCCTCGCCCGCCAGCAGGCGGTACAGCGGATGGCGCTCGGAGCCGTTGACCTCGAGCTTGGCCGACATCGGGAAGCTGACGCCGTAGTTCAGCGAGCAGAACGACTGGATTTCCGTCTCGCTGCCCGGTTCCTGGCCGGCGAACTGGTTGCAGGGCAGGCCCAGGACCACGAAGCCGCGGTCGCGGTATTGCTGGTAGAGCTTCTCCAGCCCGGCGTACTGCGGGGTCAGACCACACCTGGAGGCGACGTTCACCACCAGCACCACCTTGCCCTTCAATGGGGAGAGCGGCAGATCCTGGCCGTCCAGGCCACGCAGAGTCAGATCGTGAAAAGCGCTCATTGGAGTACTCCTTGAATGAAATAGGCACACGAAGTGCCGTGCGCCCGGCCGGACAAGTCGTCCACGCAGCGCATCCCAGTCGGTTCGGGAAAAAGGCCCAGCATCCGTGCATGCGAAAGGCGCCCTCAGGCGCCTTTCACGGGTACAAGCTTAGCAGCTCCGACCGGGTGTCACCGGGCCATCAATCGGCCCGACGAAACACCTCAGTGGTGGTGGCCGCCTTCGCCATGGATGTGGCCGTGGGCGACTTCCTCGGCGGAAGCCTCGCGCACGTTGACCACCTTGACCTTGAAGTTCAGGCGCTGGCCGGCCAGCGGGTGGTTGCCGTCGACGGTCACGTCGTCGCCGTCGATGTCGCGGATGGTGACGATCTGCATGCCGCCGTCCGGCGCCGAAGCGTGGAACTGCATGCCGACCTGCAGCTCGTCGACGCCTTCGAACATCTCGCGGCTCAGGGTGGCGACCAGTTCGGCGCTGTATTCGCCGTAGGCTTCGCCCGGCTCGATGGCGACGTCCAGCTCGTCACCAACCTGCTTGCCTTCCAGGGCCTTCTCCAGGCCGGAAATGATGTTGCCGGCACCATGCAGGTAAACCAGCGGAGCGCCGCCGGCGGAACTGTCGATGACCTCACCTGCGTCGTTGGTCAGGGTATAGTCGATGGAAACCGCCTTGTTGGCTGCGATCTGCATGGGGAAGAACCTTTCGGAAAAAGAAGTTGAGCGGGCAAGTTTACGCCGGGCCGGGGATGAAAGCGACCCGAAGGCGGACGGATGGCCCGTGCGCGAGCCGCCGCGCCTGCTTGACTTCCATCAGGACGAGGACGGCCACTGGGTGGCAGTGTTGTCCTGCGGCCATACCCAGCACCTGCGCCACCAGCCGCCCTGGCAGTCGCGCCCCTGGGTGCTGGACGCCGAGGCGCGCGCGGCGCTGCTCGGCCGGCCCTTCGCCTGCGGCTGGTGCGCGCGGGCATCCCACCCCGACAAGGACTGACAAGCATGGCGGCACGCAACATCCTGGTAATCAACTGCGGCAGTTCCTCGATCAAGTTCGCCCTGGCCAGCGAGGACCGCGAGGGTTTCGTCCTCCACGGCCTGGCCGAGCGCCTGGGCGAGCCCGGGGCGGTGCTCGGCTGGGTCCGCGGCGGCCAGCGCGACAGCCTGGAGCTGGGCGACGGCGCCGGCCACGAAGCGGCCCTGGCGCGCCTGCTGCCGCTGGTGGAGCAGGCCGTGAAGGGCCCGCTGCACGCCATCGGCCACCGCGTGGTGCACGGCGGCGAGCGCTTCACCCAGGCCTGCCGGATCGACGCCGAGGTGCTCCAGGCGATCCGCGACACCGTGCCCCTGGCGCCGCTGCACAACCCGGCCAACCTGCTGGGCATCGAGGCGGCCATGGCGCTTTATCCACGGCTGCCCCAGGTCGCCGTGTTCGACACCGCCTTCCACCAGAGCCTGCCGCCGCGCGCCTACCGCTACGCCCTGCCGGAGCCGCTGTACCGCGAGCAGCACGTGCGCCGCTACGGCTTCCACGGCACCAGCCACCGCTACGTCAGCCACCGCGCCGCCGAGATCAGCGGCCTGGCCCTGGGCGACAGCTACTGGATCTGCGCGCACCTGGGCAACGGCAGCTCCACCTGCGCCATCGCCGAGGGCCAGAGCCGCGACACCAGCATGGGCCTGACGCCGCTGGAAGGCCTGGTGATGGGCACCCGCAGCGGCGACGTCGACCCCAACCTGCACAGCCACCTGGCGCGCACCCTGGGCTGGAGCCTGGAGAAGATCGACCACATGCTCAACCACGACAGCGGCCTGCTCGGCCTGTCGGGGCTGTCCAACGACATGCGCACCCTGGAGCACGCCCGCGAGCAGGGCCACGCCAATGCGGCCCTGGCCATCGAGGTGTTCTGCTACCGCCTGGCCAAGTCCCTGGCGGCCATGACCTGTGCCCTGCCGCGCCTGGACGGGCTGATCTTCACCGGCGGCATCGGCGAGAACTCGCCCCTGGTGCGCAACCTCACGGTGCAGCACCTGCACGTGATGAACCTGCAGCTCGACGGCGAGGCCAACGCCCGCTGCGTGCGCGGCGTCGAGGGACCGATCCACGCGCAGGGCCACCCGCGGGTGCTGGTGATCCCGACCAACGAGGAACGCCAGATCGCCCTCGACACCCTGGCCGTGCTCGGCTGAAGATTGTCACTCCGGCCCCACAAGGGCCGCAGCGAAACCGAACGGCTTAAGGAGCCCGGATGCACACCTTCTTCATCGCCCCCACCGGCTTCGGCGTGGGCCTCACGTCCATCAGCCTGGGCCTGATCCGCGCCCTGCAGCGCGCCGGCCTGAAGGTCGGCTTCTACAAACCCATCGCCCAGCCGCAGCCCGGCGACGACGGCCCGGAACGCTCCAGCGAGCTGGTGGCCCGCACCCACGGCCTGAAGCCACCCACCCCGCTGCCCCTGGGCAAGGTCGAGCGGATGCTCGGCGACGGCCTGCTGGACGACCTGCTCGAAGGCATCATCCACGAGTACCGGGCCGCCGCCGAGGGCCAGGACGTGATGATCATCGAGGGCATGGTCCCCACCCGCCACGTCAGCTACGCCGCGCGCATCAACTTCCACCTGGCCAAGAGCACCGACGCCGAGGTGATCCTGGTCTCGGCGCCGGAGAACGAGACGCTCAACGAGCTGTGCGACCGCCTGGAGATCCAGGCCCAGCTGTTCGGCGGCGCCCACGACCCGAAACTGCTCGGGGTGATCCTCAACAAGGTCCGCGACGTCGACGGCGAAGGCCGCCCGCTGGAAGGCGAGGCCGCCGCCCAACGCTTCGCCTCGCGCCTGAGCGAGCATTCGGCGCTGATGCGCGGCGGCGAGTTCCGCCTGCTCGGCTGCATCCCCTGGCAGGACGACCTCAACGCCCCGCGCACCCGCGACGTGGCCGACCTGCTCGACGCCAGCGTGCTCAACGCCGGCGACTACGAGCAGCGCCGCGTGCAGAAGATCATCCTCTGCGCGCCCTCGGCGCCGAACACCGTGCACCTGCTCAAGCCCGGCGTGCTGGTGGTGGTGCCGGGCGACCGCGACGACATCATCCTCGCCGCATGCCTGGCGGCGATGAACGGCGTGCCCCTGGCCGGCCTGCTGCTGTGCAGCGGCCTGGCCCCGGACGCGCGGATCATGGAACTGTGCCGCAGCGCCCTGCAGAGCGGGCTGCCGGTGCTGACGGTGAACACCGGCTCCTTCGACACCGCCGGCGACCTCACGCGGATGAACAAGGAAATCCCCATCGACGACCGCGAGCGCGCCGAGCGCGTCACCGAGTACGTCGCCGGGCACATCGATTTCGAATGGCTGCGCGAGCGCTGCGGCGCGCCCCACGAGCCGCGCCTGTCGCCGCCGGTGTTCCGCTACCAGCTGACCCAGCGCGCCGCCCGCGCCGGCAAGCGCATCGTCCTGCCCGAGGGCAGCGAGCCGCGCACCGTGCAGGCGGCGGTGACCTGCCACGCCCGCGGCATCGCCCGCTGCGTGCTGCTGGCCAAGCCCGACGACGTCCAGGCGGTGGCGCAGATGCTCGGCATCGCCCTGCCGGCGGACCTGGAGGTCATCGACCCGGACCGGGTCCGCAGCCGCTACGTCGAACCCATGGTGGCGCTGCGCAAGGGCAAGAACCTCAACGCGCCCATGGCCGAGCAGCAGCTGGAGGACAACGTGGTGCTGGGCACCATGATGCTCGCCCTGGACGAGGTGGACGGCCTGGTCTCCGGGGCCATCCACACCACCGCCAACACCATCCGCCCGGCGCTGCAGCTGATCAAGACCGCGCCCGGCTACAACCTGGTGTCCTCGGTGTTCTTCATGCTGCTGCCCGACCAGGTGGTGGTCTATGGCGACTGCGCGGTGAATCCCGATCCTTCGGCCAGTGACCTGGCGGAAATCGCCCTGCAGAGTGCCGATTCGGCGCAGGCCTTCGGCATCACCCCGCGGGTGGCGATGATCAGCTACTCCACGGGGGACTCGGGAACCGGCGCGGATGTCGAGAAAGTGCGGGAAGCGACGCGCATCGCGCAGGAAAAACGCCCCGATCTGTTGATCGACGGGCCCTTGCAGTATGATGCCGCCGCCGTCGCCGGCGTCGGCCGCCAGAAGGCCCCCGACAGCCCGGTGGCCGGCCGCGCCACCGTGTACGTGTTCCCCGACCTGAACACCGGGAACACCACCTACAAGGCGGTGCAGCGCAGCGCCGACTGCATCAGCATCGGCCCCATGCTGCAAGGCTTGCGCAAGCCGGTGAACGACCTGTCGCGCGGCGCCCTGGTGGAAGACATCGTCTACACCATCGCGCTCACCGCGATCCAGGCCGACACGCGACAGACCTGACACCAGGAGGGCCGCCCGCGGGCGGCCCAGGCCAACGCCGGCACAGGAAGGTGCCACCGCCAACAGCGGGGCCGGAACCCCGACCACGCGCCGCCCCGTGCGTCGCCCATGTACAAGGAACGCCAATGCTCAACTTCCTTCCCCATGCCCTGCGCGGCTCGCTCGCCGGCCTGCTGCTGATCGTCAGCACCCTGTGCTGGTGCATCCCGCTGTTCGGCATGACGCTGTTCAAGCTGCTGCTGCCCTTCGCCCCCGCCCAGGCGCTGTGCCGGCGGATCATGGGGCTGATCGCCGAAGGCTGGATCAGCTGCAACAAGGGCTGGATGAACCTGGTGCAGCGCACCCGCTGGAACGTCGAAGGACTGGAGGGCCTGGAGTACGACCATTCCTACCTGGTCACCAGCAACCACCAGAGCTGGGTCGATATCCTCGTGCTGCAGTACCAGCTCAACCGCCGCATCCCGCTGCTGCGCTTCTTCCTCAAGCAGCAGCTGATCTGGGTGCCCGTCATCGGCCTGTGCTGGTGGGCGCTGGATTTCCCCTTCATGAAGCGCTACAGCAAGGCCTACCTGGCCAGGCACCCGGAGAAGCAGGGCCAGGACCTGGCCACCACCCGCAAGGCCTGCGCCAAGTTCAAGCGCATCCCGGTGGCCATCTTCAACTTCCTCGAAGGCACCCGCTTCACCCGCGCCAAGCACGACGAGCAGGGCTCGCCCTTCCAGCACCTGCTCAAGCCCAAGGCCGGCGGCATCGCCTTCGTCCTCGACGCCATGGGCGAGCAGTTGCGCACCCTGGTCAACGTCACCATCCACTACCCCGACGGCAGCCCGACCTTCTGGTGCCTGCTGTCCGGGCGCCTGAAGCGCGTGGTGGTGCGCTTCGAGGAACTGGAGATCCCGCGGCAGTTCATCGGCAAGAGCTACGACCAGGACGCGGACTACCGCGCCGAATTCCAGCGCTGGGTGAACCAGCTGTGGGAGCGCAAGGACCAGTTGCTGGCGCAGCTGCACCGCGAGTATCCGGCGGCGGCCAGGGCCTGAACGAGGTCGATGGTGGTGCGCCCGCGCCAATATGCTCTTCGTAGGATGGGTTGAGCCTTGGCGAAACCCATGCGGCCATGGCGATGGGTATTGTCCCGGACACCGGTGGATAACCGCGAACGGTGATTCGCCCGACGGTCGGGCACGGTCGTAGGAGCAACTGTCTCGCGGCCTGCGCCTAGTTGCTCTTCGTAGGAGCGAGCTTGCTCGCGAACCGCATGGCACCGCGTTTGTTCGCGAGCAAGCTCGCTCCTACGAGAAGCCACGTTCGCCTGGAACGTAGGATCTCATCCGCGAATCGCGCCTGAGTCTCCGGCTATCGCGGACAAGGTCCGCTCGGGGGAGAAATACCGTGTTTCCCGGCAACCTGTAGGAGCGGGCCCTGCCCGCGATTCGCGCGCAGGGCGCGCTCCTACAACGGGAATGGCGCGGGAGGGGGCGTAGGAGCGGACTCCGTCCGCGATCGATCCACCACCGGCACCGCCCCCGCCGGAATCCTTCCGCCGAATACGAAAAAGCCCGCCATCCGGCGGGCTTCTTCATGCAGGCGAAGCTTACTGGTACTGCTGCTGCCCCCCCTGGGGCGCGGTGCCCTGGGCGCCCGGCAGGGCCTTCAGGTTGACCTCGACGCGGCGGTTCTGCGCGCGGCCGTCGACCGTGGAGTTGCTCGCGATCGGCTGGTCCGGCCCCATGCCGCGGGTGCTCACGCGGGTGCCGTCGACGCCTTGCGAGGTCAGGTAGGTGGCCACGCTCTGCGCACGACGCTGCGACAGGTCCATGTTGTGCTGGCGGCTGCCGGTGCTGTCGGTGTAGCCGACGATCTCGATGCTGTTCTGGTTGAACTGCTTGAAGGAGTTCGCCAGGTTGTTCAGCGGCGCGTAGAAGGACGGGGCGATGTTCGCCGAGTCGGTGGCGAAGGTGATGTTGCCCGGCATGATCAGCTTGATGTCGTCGCCCTGGCGCTGCACCTGCACGCCGGTGCCCTGCATCTGCTGGCGCAGCTGGGCCTCCTGCTTGTCGGCGTAGTAGCCGTAGCCGGCTGCGGCCGCACCGGCCACCGCGGCGCCGATCAGCGCGCCCTTGCCACGGTTGTCGTGGTTGATGGCGGCACCGGCCACGGCACCGGCCAGCGCGCCCAGGCCACCGTACTTGGCGGTCTTGCTCACGCCGCCTTCCGGCGGGACCTGGGTGTTGGGGTCATAGGGGTTCTGCGAGGCGCAACCGGCCATGAGAGCGAAGGCGGTGACGGCCGCGACCATGGACAGACGACGTGCGGTGAACATGAAGGAAGACTCCTCGAATAGCGATACGCCCTTTCCCGGGCGGCAGGTTAGAGCTCAGGTCGTGCAAAAGATTCCACAGCAACCTTAAGCACGGATGAACGGATTCTCGCGCATTTCATCGCCCAGGCGGGTATCCGGGCCGTGGCCGGTGACCACGGTGGCCTCCTCGTCCAGGCTGTACAGGCGCGTCCTGATCGAGCGCTCGATGGCGCCGTAGTCGCCGCCCCACAGGTCGGTGCGGCCGATGCCGCGGCGGAACAGGGTGTCGCCGGCGATCAGCAGCCTGGCGCCGGGGAACCAGAAGCTCATCGAGCCGGGCGTGTGCCCCGGGGTGTGCAGCGCCACGCCGCAGCCGCAGGCCAGTTCCTCGTCGTCCCGCAGCCACTGGTCCGGCGAGGGCACCGGCGTGTAGGGCACGCCGAACATGCGGCACTGCATCTCCAGGTTGTCCCAGAGGAACTGGTCGCCCTGGTGCAGGTGCAGGGTGGCGCCGGTCTTCTCCTTCATCTGCCCGGAGGCGAGGAAGTGGTCCAGGTGCGCGTGGGTGTGGATGATGCTGACCACCTTCAGGCCCAGGGCGTCGAGGCGCTGCAGGATCAGCTCGTGGTCGCCGCCGGGGTCGACCACGATGGCCTTCTTCGTCAGCGGGTCGCCGATGATGGTGCAGTTGCACTGCAGGGGGCCGACGGGGAAGGTTTCGCGGATCAGCGCGGGCTGGGCGGCGTCCATGGGGTGTTTCCTGGCTGGTTTCGACAAACGCCAAGGGTGACGGCAAAGCCGTTGCGCTTCAACTCCCCGTGCTCAGTCGCCGCGGTAGTCGGTGGGCAGCTTGCCGGTCCACTTGCGGAACGCCCGGCGGAAGTTCGATGGGTCGTTGAAGCCCAGCAGCAGGGCGATCTCGTACAGCGGCAGGTGGGTGGTGGTGAGGTACTGCAGGGCCAGGCGCTTGCGCACGTCGTCCAGCACCTGCTGGTAGGTGGTGCCCAGGCTCGACAGGTGCCGGCGCAGGCTGCGGCCACTGGTGTGCAGCTCGCGCGCCGCGGTGTCCAGGTCGGGGAACTCGCCGGGCCGCGCCAGCAGCAGGCGGCGGATGCGGGTGAGCAGGCCCTCCTGCACGTCCAGGCTGGCCAGCAGCGCCTCGCACTGCTGCTCGCACATCTGCACCGTGGCCGGGTTGGCCAGGGCCATGGGGCGGCCCAGGTATTCCCGCGGCAGGCTGATGAAGTGGAACGGCTGGTCGAAGGCCGCCGCCACACCGAACACCTCGGTGTAGCGCCCGGCGTAGGGCGGCTCGGGGAAGGCGAAGCCGACCTCCACGCCCTGCAGCGGCTCGCCGACGAGAAAGCGGGCGATGGTGTACAGGCTGGTCATCAGGCCCTCGCCGGCGAAGCGCTGCATGGGCCCCAGGGGGATAGACTCGCTGGCGCGCAGCTGCGAGCGGTCCTGCTCCTCGACCCGCTCCAGGTCGTAGGCCAGGCCCAGCACGCGGTAGTACTTGAGGGCGAAGTCGATGGCCTTTTCCAGGTTGGCGCTGGACAGTACCGCGTAGCCGAGGATGCCGTGGGTGGACACGTTCAGGCGCTGGCCCAGCAACAGGCCGAAGGCCGGCTCGCCGCAGTTGGCCAGGGCGGCGCCGGCGAGCAGGTTGAAGTCGACGAAGGACAGGCGCCCGGCCGGGCTCTGCAGCACCTCGGGGCGCACCCGGGCCAGCTCCAACAGGCGCTGGCGCGGCACGCCGAGTTCCTCGGCGAGGTCGAGCAGGGCCTGGGCGTAGGCCACCGGGACCAGTTCGGCGGTGAAGTTGAGCGGTTGCTTCATGGGCTTCTTCTTGTTCTGACCGCTGGCCGGATATGACCGGAAAGTTGGCAGAAGATAACCTTGTGAGCCTTCCCCCGCAAGCCCAAGATCGGTTCCATGGAAACCCACACTAACGGAGCCGTCATGGCCAGCACGACCCCCGCAGGACTGGAAATCAAGCCACGGCACATGGACTTCGAACTGCCCGATCCGCTGCCCCGCCACTGGCATGGTGGCGATGCCTTCAAGTCGCACCTGTTCGACGCCATGTCGGTGCTCTTCCCCGATGGCGAGCGCTTCTTCATCGACTCGGTGCGCAACTTCCGCGAGCAGATCGCCGACCCGGTGCTCAAGGAACAGATCCGCGGCTTCATCGGCCAGGAAGGCCACCACAGCCGCGAACACCTGGTGTACAGCCAGCGCCTGAAGGACCTCGGCTACGACATCACGCGCATCGAGAAGCTGGCCCAGGCGCGCATCCGCTACACCCAGAAGAAATTCAGCACCCGCCGCCAACTGGCGGCCACCGCGGCGCTGGAGCACATCACCGCGATCATGGCCAACGGCCTGCTCACCAACCCGCGCGCCCTGGAAGGCGCCGAGCCGGTGATGCAGCGCCTGTGGCGCTGGCATGCCCTGGAGGAGACCGAGCACAAGGCGGTGGCCTTCGACGTCTACAACCAGGTCTGCGGCAGCCGCCGCCTGCTGCGCCGGGCGATGGTGATGGCGACCTTCTTCTTCGTCCTCGACACCTTCCGCGGCCTGGTGCACATGCTCAAGCGCGACGGCCTGCTGTGGAACTGGCGCGTGTGGCGCGACGGCCTGAAGTGGAGTTGGGGCAAGGACGGCGTGTTCCGCCCGCTGCTGCGCGAGTACCGCGACTTCTTCCGCAAGGACTTCCACCCCTGGCAGCACGACAACCTCGACCTGCTGTACCAGGTGCGCAAGGAATACGATCCGCAGCCGATGGCGCATGCGGGCTGAGCCAGCCCCTGCCCTACCGACGCCCCGCCCAGCCGGGGCGTTGGTGTTTCTGGCGTTCGTGCAGCCCAACCGTAGGGCGAATAACCGTTCGCGGTTATCCGCCGTTGGCCCCGGCACGCAGGCCGATGGCGGATAACGCCGTAGGCGTTATGCGCCCTACGGGGGGAGGACTACACCTGACTTCGACGCCGCTCAGGACAGCCCCCTCTCCCGCTTGCGGGAGAGGGTTGGGGAGAGGGAACGGAGTCAGGCCTGGCACGGCGCCATAGGGAAAACCCATTCGCGAGCAAGAACCAGGCGTCCCCCTCGCTCCTACGAAAAGCCAACGAAAAAGCCCCGGCTAACCGGGGCTGCTTCAATATCGCCAGCTCAATCAGGCATGCAGGAACCGCAACGCATCCGCCGCCGTCTGCTGCGGGATCTCCTCCATGGGGATGTGCCCCACGCCGGGATAGGTCTTCACCTGCAGCCCCGGCAGGTCGCGCTGCCACAGCGGCACGTGCTTCGGCGAGATCCAGCGGTCGCGCTCGCCCCACATCAGCAGCGTCGGCACCTTGATCTGCGCCACCCGCGCCGGGGTGCCCGGCAGTTCCTCGCGGTTGGCCTTCACCAGCACGCGGAAGATGTCGATCATGGCGCGGCGGTTGCCCGGGCGGCGGCTGATGTCGTAGTAGCGGTCGACCACCCCGGGCTGGATGCGCTGCGGGTTGCCGTAGACCTCCTTGATCCCCTGGGCCACCAGGGCGCGCGGCATCCAGGCCGGCATCAGCAGGCCGGCGCCGGGCAGCGCGGCGCTGGCGATCATCAGCGGCACCTTCTTCATCGGGTAGCCGGCCGGGTCGACCAGGATCAGCCGCTCCACCCTGTGCGGCTGGGCCAGGGCGTAGTTCCAGGCGATGTAGCCGCCCAGGGAGTTGCCGGCGATGGACACCCTGTCCAGCCCCAGGCGCTCGAGGAACAGGCCGAACACCTTCACCAGGCGCTCGCCGCTGTAGTCGCGGTCGCGGCCGCCGCCGGTGAGGCCGAAGCCGGGCACGTCGAGGCGGACGATGCGGAAGTGCCGGCCCATCTCGGCCACCCAGCCGTCCCAGGTGTGCAGCGACGCCATCACCCCGTGCACCAGCACCAGCACCGGCTTGTCGCGGCCGCCCTCGTCGCGGTAGTGGATCGGGAAACCGTCCACCTCGATGAAGCGCGAGCCGGCTTCGGCGGGCGCGTAGCGGTCGATCAGGGCTTCCAGCGGCAGGGCGCCGAAACCCAGGCGGGCGAAGCCGGCCGCCAGCGGCGGCTGCAGGCTGTAGGTTGCGGACATGGGGCACTCCGGTGCGCGTTGTTGTCGATGCCCGATCAGAGCACAGCCGCGGCCGCGCCGCGCCCAACCTAGGTAGTGCGCTTGCAGAGGCTGTCGACCAGCAGGTCGCCGAGCACCCGCTTGACCTCCTCCAGGTCGGGCCGCACGGCGGCTCCGAGCAGCTCGTGGGAGGCCGCCTCCAGGGCCCAGAGCAGCGCCTGGTAGGTCAGCGGCGCGTGCCGCACGCCCTCGCCGACGAAGCGTTCCTCCAGCAGCGCCTGCAACTCGTGCAGCGCCTGGCGGCGGTGCGCAGCCAGGGGTGAGTCGGAGCGTAACGCTTCCTCGTGCATCAGGCGGATGATCGGCCCCACCGCCTGGTGGTAGTCGAAGAAGCGCGCGACCATGGCGCGCAGCCAGGCCTCGCTGCTGCCGGTGGCGGTGCGCATCTCGCGGAAGCGCATCAGCAGCAGCTGCACGGCGGTGCGGTAGATGCCCTCGAGCACGTCCAGCTTGCCGTCGAAGTACTTGTAGAAGGTGCGCCGCGAGACCCTGGCCGCCGCCAGCAGGTCGTTCACCGTGGTCTCGGCCAGGCCCCTGGCGACGAACACCGGGATGCTCGCCAGCTGGATGTTGGCGCGCTGCAGGTGGTTGACCAGCGGCCCCTCGCCGCTGCCCTCCTGGCGCGCCAGGGCGCCATAGCCGCCGAGGTCCTCGAACACCGCCAGCACCGCGCCGGATTCCTGGATCGTCATGCCCCCTCCACCCAACCAAGGCGCGGGGTGACGCCGGCCCCGCCCGTCGCTAACCTAGGCCGACCGCTCCCGCGCAAGGAAAGCCCGTTCGTGCCGACCCTAACACGCCGCCTGCTGTGGCCGCTGGCCATCCTTTTGCTGGTCGTCTGCCGCCCCGCCGCGGCCGCCGGCAACGAACTGTACTACCTCGGCCAGCGCATCCCGGACATCCAGCGCACCTGGACCAGCGAGGACTACCAGCAACTGATCGACGCCCTGAAGAAGATCGAGGAGACCCAGGCCAACAGCCTGCCGCGGCGCAGCGGCGAATTCACCGGGCCGATCTACCAGCGCATGGTCAGCGAGGAGAACTTCCGCCCGCAGATGAACATCTACGCGCCGCTGGAACTGCGCCAGAACGAGGCGCGCGAGGTGCTGTTCAAGCTCAAGGAGCTGATGCGCCTGTACTTCGACTTCCGCGCCGCCAGGCAACCCTACGGCGCCGAGGCCCTGGGCCTGATGAGCTACTCGCTGCGCGAGCAGGCCATCCTGTTCAACCTGACGGTGGAATTCTGGATGACCCTGGCCCAGAGCGAGCAGCGCAACCCGGTGCGCCTGAAGGGCATGCAGGAGGCCAAGGCCGCCGCGGCCATGCTGACCAGCAGCGCCCTGGACTACCTGGGCCTGACCGCGCAGTTCGAGCGCCAGGACCTGGTGCTGTACAGCGCCGAGCTGGCCAAGCAGCTGCCGGAGCTGTTCATCCACCTGCCCGGCGAGACCCGCGGCCAGTTGCTGGCGCGGGTGCAGGCCTTCGCCGACAAGCATCCCTACCCGGAAGTGCAGGAGAACATGCGCGACCTGCTGCCGGTGCTGCAGGCCATCCAGGCCGACGTGCAGCGCCAGCTGGCCAAGCCGGCCAAGGGCGCGCCGGCGCCGAAGGCGTTGGACCTGAGCGCGCCGAAGGAATAGCGTGGGGTCGAGGCGCTCTTCGTAGGATGGGTTGAGCCTGCGAAACCCATGCGGCGGTGGTGATGGGTATCGCTTCGCTCAACACCATCCCACGACGGTGCTCCCCTGTAGGAGCGGACCTTGTCCGCGATAGCCGGCGGTTCCAGCGCGATTCGCGGATGAGATCCGCTCCTACGCCGCCCCACCACACAGTTCCCCTGTAGGAGCGCGCCCTGCGCGCGAAATCGCGGGCAGGGCCCGCTCCTATAGGATGGGGAAACGCCCTAACGCAACAACCCCAGCACCTTCGCCCGGGCCACCGCCTGGGTACGCCGCTCGACCCCGAGCTTGTCGTTGATGTGCCGGGCGTGGCTCTTCACCGTGTGCAGGGAGATGAACAGGCGCTCGCTGATTTCCTGGTTGGACAGGCCCTGGGCGATCAGCTCCAGCACCGCCAGCTCGCGGCCGCTGAGGCCGTCGGCGGGGGTCGCCGGGCGTTCCGCCTGGGCCGGCAGGCGTTGCAGCAACAGGCGCTGCAGCGGACAGGGCGCGCGTAGTTCCAGTTGCTCGCGCAGCCAGTCCGGTTCGTGGACGAGCAGTTCCTGCAAGGGCAGCAGGGCCCCGCCGATGGCGCCCTGCAGGCAGGCGTCCAGCGCCTCGCGGGCCTCGCGCTCGCGGCCTTGCTGCAGTAGCAGGCCGACCAGTTGCGCCTGGGCCAGGTGCGCCGGCATCTGCGCCGCGGCCGGCTGGGCCGCGGCGATCAGCGTGCGCAGGCGGCGCTCGGCTTCGCCCGGGCGTTCCTCGCGGCGGGCCAACTGCGCCTGCAGCAGTTCGATGTAGTACGGCAGCTGCGGGTGGCACTCCGGCGGCGTCGCCGGGTTGGCCCCGGAGTAGGTTTCGCTCAGGCGCTCCAGCCAGGCCGAGGCCAGCTCCAGCTGCCCCTGGGCCAGCCACAGCTCGCATTTGACCAGGGTGATGACCGACAGGTAGTACACCGGCGGCACGTCCCACACGTGCATCAGGCGCTCGGCCTCGGCCAGTTGGGCGAAGGCCTGGGTGTAGTTGCCCTGGCGCCCTTCCAGGCCGGCCAGCGCGCAGTAGCCGATCACCAGGCTGACGTCGCGGCAGGCGCGCGCCTCCTCGATGCCGGCGCGCAGCTTCTGCCGCGCCTCGTCGACCTGCAGGCCCAGGCCGCGCAGGTAGCCCTGGTAGATCAGCAGGCGGCCGCGCACGGCGTAGCGCCGGTGCGCCGGTTGCCCGGCCAGGCGCGCCAGGCCCTGTTCCAGTTCCTCGCTGGCGCGCAACACCTCGCCGCGGGCCTGCAGGCCGCGGGCGCGATCGTAGTGCACCAGCGCTTCCAGCAAGGGGTTGCCGAAGCGCTGCGCCAGCTCCAGGGCCTCGCGGTTGAGGCCGCGGGCGCCCCAGGAGTCGCCACGGACGATGGCCAGGTTGGCCAGGCTCGACAGGCACATCAGGCGCGGCCCGGAGCGTTCCGCCGGGAGGTGCGCCAGGGCCTCGGCGCAATGCCGTTCGGCGCCTTCGATGTCGCCGCGGCCACGGGCGATGATGCCGGCCAGGGCCTGCCACTGGGCCAGCAGGTCGGCCTGGGTGGCGGCGTCGGCGGCCGGCAGGAAGCGCGCCAGCTGGGCGCCCAGTTCCTCGGCGGCGTCCAGCTGGCAGGCCAGGGCCAGGGCCCAGCTGTACAGCACGATCAGCCGCGGCGTGCTGGCCAGCAGGCTGTCGGGCAGGTCCATCTTCCAGCGCAGCAGGGTGGCGACGTTCTGCTCGGCCAGCAGCTGTTCTTCCGACAGGCTCTGCACCAGGCTCGCCGCCACTTCCGGGTGGCCGGCGCGCAGGGCCTGGTCCACCGCCTCGTCGAGCAGCCCGCGGGAGCTGAACCAGCGGCAGGCGCGCAGGTGCAGCGAAGCCGCCGAGGGGCCGTCGGCGGGCAGCTCGCGGGCCAGCAGCAGGTCGGAGAACAGATGGTGGTAGCGGAACCATTGGCCCTGCTCGTCCAGCGGTACCAGGAACACCTGGTGCCGCTGCAGGTGGCGCAGGATGGCGGCGCTGTCGTGGCTGTCGCGCAGGGCGTCGCACAGCTCGCCGCAGAAGCGCTCGAAGCGCGCCGTCTGCAGCAGGAAGGCCTGGACTTCGGGCGGCTGCTTGTCGATCACCTCTTCCAGCAGGTAGTCGCGGATCAGTTCCTCGGTGCCGTTCAGCGGCGCGTCGCAGCCCTGCCCGCCGAGGCCCTCGGGGTGGGCCAGCAGCCACAGGCGCAGGCCGGCGATCCAGCCTTCGCTGCGTTCGATCAGGCGCTCGACCAGCGCCTCGCTGGCCGGGGTGCCGCTGGCCGAGACCAGGGCGGCGGTTTCCTCGGCGGTCAGGCGCAGGTCCTGCTCGTTGAGCTCCAGCAGCTGGCGCGACAGGCGCAGGCGCGCCAGGTGCCAGTCCGGGCGCTGGCGGCTGGTGACCAGCAGCACCAGGCCGGGCGGCTGGTGGTTGAGGAGGAATTGCAGGCAGCGGTCGAGCACCGCGCCCTGGGCCAGGTGGTAGTCGTCCAGCACCAGCAACAGCGGCGCCTCGGGGGCCAGGCGCTCGGCCAGCTCGTCGAGCAGGTCGTCGAGCCAGGCCTCGAAGGCGAACGGCTGGTGGCGCTGGCGCATCTTCAGCACCGCCATGGCATCGTCGCCCAGGCCCGGGAGGTACAGGCGCAGCCCTTCCAGCAGGCGTTCGAGGAAGCGCCCCGGGTCGCTGTCCCGCGCGCTCAGGCCCAGCCACAGGCTGCGCCAGTGCGGCGCCAGGGATTCGCAGAACTCGATGGCCAGGGAACTCTTGCCGAACCCGGCCGGGGCGCTGAGCAGCAACAGGCGCCCGCCCAGGCCCGCGCCCATGCGCTGGCACAGCCGCGCGCGGCTGACGTAGCCGGCGGGCAGCGGCGGGCGATAGAAGCGGCTGCCACCCGGCGGGCCGGCGGTTTCCGGCGGGAGTGGCAGCGTCGAGAAATCGGTCATGCCCTGGCTCTTTGCTCTAGCTCTTATTGGGGGTCCGTCGTAGCCGAGCCTAGTAGCTCGACCGGGCTATTTGAAGCCGAATTTGTTACATAACCCGGCGTTTTGCCACTAAATAATTCAGCATTCTCAGATAAATACGACATATTCCGACGGAACATCCTCTTCTGTATCGACAGCGGATTCCGTATTCATAGCCGGAATATCCGCCAATCATCGGAAAGGTAACGGGGTTCGCGGTTTTCTGAGGGTTGACATGCCTGTGCGTTGGCCGCGCCGAGGTGCCCCGTAGGAGCGCGCCCTGCGCGCGAATCGCGGGCAGGGCCCGCTCCTACGGGTCCAGGGGAGCACGGCCGTAGGGCGCATAACGCCTACGGCGTTATCCGCCGCCGCCGTCGGGCACCGGCGTTCCGGCCGGCGGCGGATAACCGCGAACGGTTATTCGCCCTACGGTCGAGCACGGACGTAGGACCTTGTCCGCGATAGCCGGGCATATCGGCGCGGTTCGCGGATGAGATCCGCTCCTGCTGCCCCATCTACGCCGTTCCCCTGTAGGAGCGCGCCCTGCGCGCGAATCGCGGGCAGGGCCCGCTCCTACAGGTCCGCCACGGACAAAAAGGGCCGCACCGCGGCCCTGGAGGAAAGCCGGCCCGCGGGCCGGCGCGTGGGTTCAGCCGGCCCGGGCGAGGCCCACGGCCTGCAGCCGGGCGGCTATCTCGCCGAGGATGGCCGGGTCGTCGATGGTGGACGGCGGCGCGTAGTCCTCGGCGTCGGCGATCTTGCGCAGCACGGCGCGGAGGATCTTGCCCGAGCGCGTCTTGGGCAGGCGCTTGACCACCACCGCGCGCTGGAAGCAGGCCAGCGCGCCGATGCGCTCGCGGACCAGCGTCACCAGTTCGCGCTGCAGTTGCTCCTCGCTGATGCGCGCGTCGTCCTTGAGCACCACCAGGCCCAGCGGCACGTGGCCCTTGAGCGGGTCCTGCACGGCGACCACCGCGCACTCGGCCACCGCCTCGTGCAGCGCCAGCAGCTCCTCCATCTCGCCGGTGGACAGGCGGTGGCCGGAGACGTTTATCACGTCGTCGGTGCGGCCCATGATGTGGACGAAGCCATCCTCGTCGACGAAGCCGCCGTCGCCGGTGTGGTAGTAGCCGGGGAAGGCCTGCAGGTAGGCGCTGAGGTAGCGCGGGTGGTCGTTCCACAGGGTCTGCGCGCAGCCGGGCGGCAGCGGCAGGCCGATGACGATCGAGCCGGTCTGCCCCGGCGCCAGCAGGCGCCCCTCCTCGTCCACCACCTGCACGGCGTAGCCGGGCACCGCCAGGTTGCTGGAACCGGCGCGCTGCTCCTGGCAGCCCAGCCCGGTGCAGGGCGCGGTCACCGGCCAGCCGGTCTCGGTCTGCCACCAGTGGTCGAACACCGGCTTGCCGGTCAGTTCCTCCAGCCACTGGTGGGTGCTGCTGTCGAGCTTCTCGCCGGCCAGGAACAGCTGGCGCAGCGAACCCAGGTCGTATTGCCCGAGCAGTTCGCCATTGGGGTCTTCCTTGCGGATCGCGCGGATCGCCGTGGGCGCGCAGAACAGCGCGTTGACCTGGTGCTCCTGGATCACCCGCCAGTAGCTGCCGGCGTCCGGCGTGCGCACCGGCTTGCCCTCGTAGAACACCGTGGTGCAGCCGTTCATCAGCGGGCCGTAGACGATCAGCGAGTGGCCGACCACCCAGCCGACGTCGGAGATGCCCCACCAGACGTCGCCCGGCCGCATGCCGAAGATGGTTGGCAGCGCATAGTGCAGGGCCACCGCGTGGCCGCCGTTGTCGCGCACTATGCCCTTGGGCTTACCGGTGGTGCCGGAGGTGTACATGATGTACAGGGGGTCGCCGCTGGCCACCTCCACCGGGTCGGCCGGCTCGGCGTGGGCCACCGTCTCGCGCCAGTCGAGGTCGCGCCCGGCGTGCAGCTCGGCCATCGCCTGCGGGCGCTGCCAGACCAGCACGTGGGCCGGCTGGTGCAGGGCCAGTTCCAGGGCCTTGTCCACCAGCGGCTTGTATTCGATGACGCGCTCGAACTCCAGCCCGCAGGAGGCGGTGAGGATCAGCTTGGGTTTGGCATCGTCGATGCGCAGCGCCAGCTCGTAGGGGGCGAAGCCGCCGAACACCACCGAGTGCACCGCGCCGATGCGCGCGCAGGCCAGCATGGCCATGGCCGCCTGCGGCACCATGGGCATGTAGATGATCACCCCGTCGCCCTTGCCCACGCCCAGGGCGCGCAGGGCGCCGGCCAGGCGCGCCACCTCGTCGCGCAGCTCGCGGAAGCTGAAGCGCTGCTGCACGCCGGTGACCGGGGAGTCGTAGATCAGCGCCGCCTGCTCGCCGCGGCCCAGGGCGATCTGCCGGTCCAGGGCCAGGTAGCAGCTGTTCAGGCGGCCATCGGCGAACCAGCGGTGGCTGCCGTCGGGAAGCGTTTCGAGGATGCTGCGCGGGCGCTGGTACCAGGCCACGGCCTCGGCCTGTTCGGCCCAGAAGGCGGCAGGGTCCGCAATGGAGCGGGCATGGGTTTGCCGGTAATTCATCATCTGACCCTCTGAATTGTTTTTATCGAGGTCGAATAACGAGTATGGACAGGCCGCGGGGGCCCGCCATCAACCTTTGGTCGTAAGCCGGCGGGACCTTCCTGCGAGACCACGCCCCTCGGCCGAACCGGCCTGCCCGCGGGGCAAACCGGCTTTTATTGCGGAAGGGCATCACGCCTCCTTCCTCCAGGGCAAAGCTATCACCCGCACGCAGGCGCCAAGATCGACTAAATTGTGGTCTTGATGGATTAAATTGCTGAGCCCGCTACCCAGATGTCACGTACCTCGGACTGGCCGCTTCCCGCCGACAGCCTGCGCCTGCTGCTGCCGCCCACGCTGCTCGGCAAGCTGGCCGCGCACCCGCTCAGCCGCGACCTCTACCCCACGTCCCTGGGCCACTACCGGCGCGCCCGCGACCACCAGATGAGCCGCGACCGCCACGACGACCACCTGCTGATCTACTGCAGCGAAGGCATCGGCCACCTGCGGGTGGAGGGCCCCGGCGGCCCCCAGGCCATGACCATCGGCTGCGGCGACCTGGTCTGGCTGCCGCCGGGCATGGCCCACGCGTACCGCGCCGACGCCGCGCAGCCCTGGAGCATCTCCTGGGTGCACCTGCGCGGCGACGGCGCCGCCTGGCTGCGCCAGGCCGCCGGCTACGGGGCCTCGCCGGTGCGCCACTGGGGCGTGCAGCACGCCCTGCTCGGCGGCTTCGCCCAGTTGCTCGAGGCGCGCCACAGCGGCTACCGCTTCCAGCCCTTCCTGCTCGCCGCCAGCCGCCTGCGCGCCCTGCTCTGCCAACTGCCGCTGCTGCGCCCGCTGCGCGAGGGCGGGCTGGACCTGGACGGCCTGCACGCCTACATGCGCGAGAACCTGCACCAGCGCCTGGACCTGGCCCGGCTGGCGGCCTTCTGCAACCTGTCGAAGTTCCACTTCGTCAACCGCTACCGCGCGCTCACCGGGCGCACGCCGGTGCAGCACTTCCTGCACCTGAAGATCGAATACGCCTGCCAGTTGCTGGACAGCAGCGGGCACAGCGTCGCCCAGGTCAGCGAGGCCCTGGGCTATGACGACAGCTATTATTTTTCAAGACTTTTCAGCAAGGTCATGGGGCTGTCGCCCAGCGCCTACCGGGCCCGCCTGGGCGAGGGCCGCGGCGGCGCCTGAGGGCCCGGCGCCGATTGTCGATTCGCCCCGGACAGCGCGGCAGGCGGAACTACACTCAGCTTCCCCCCCAACACAGACCCGGGTGTCGCGCCATGCACATACTCGTTCGTCCGTCGTCCGGCGCCCAGGGCAAGCGCTGGCAGGTCTGCCTCGATCAGTTCGCCGTGGACTTCCGCAACGAGCAGGAGGCGCGGCGCTTCGTCAGCACCCTGGAGGCCCGCCTGCGCGCGCCCCACGCACTGCCGCGCACGGAGCAGCCAGTGGCCGGCTGAGCCGGTTCAGACGCTGCGCTCGCTGATCTGCCCGGTGAACCAGCCCAGCAGCGCCGCGCACCCGCCACATGCCGTGATCACCAGCGCCATGGGCAGCGCGCTGCCGTCGTGCAGTACCCCGACCAGGGCCGAGGCCAGCGCCGCCACGCTGAACTGCAGGCTGCCCATCAGCGCCGAGGCGCTGCCGGCGTGGCTGCCCTGCCCGGCCATGGCGCAGGCCGAGGAGTTGGGCAGCAGGAAGCCCAGGCTGGCGATGGCGCCGAACAGCGGCACCAGCAGGGCCAGCAGGTGCTCGGGGCGGTACAGGGTGATCGCCAGCAGCGCCAGGCCGCAGAGGAAGTACACCCACACCGCGCGGCGCAGCCAGAACCCCGGCCCGCGGTAGCGCAGCAGGCGCGCGTTGACCTGGGCCATGAGGATGAAGCCGGCGGCGTTGCTGCCGAAGATCCAGCCGTAGTGCTCCGCCGGCACCTGGTAGAGCTGGATGAAGACGAAGGGCGAGCCGGCGATGTAGGCGAACATCCCGGCGATGGCCACCCCACCGGTCAGCGCATAGCAGAGGAAGGAACGGTCGCCGAGCAGCCGGCGGTACTCGCCCAGGGCGCCGGACAACGGCGGCCGCGGGCCGGCGGGGATGGTCTCGGGCAGCCACAGGGCGATGGCGCTGCCGGCCACGGCGCTGAACGCCACCAGGCAGAGGAAGATCGACTGCCAGCCGAACAGCCCCAGCAGCGCGCCGCCGCCCAGGGGCGCGAGGATGGGCGCCAGGCCCATCACCAGCATCAGTTGCGAGAAGGCCTTGGCCGCGGCTATCGGGTCGCACAGGTCGCGTACCACCGCCCGCGAGATGACCAT
Organism: Pseudomonas delhiensis; assembly: GCF_900187975.1. Classification (GTDB taxonomy): domain Bacteria; phylum Pseudomonadota; class Gammaproteobacteria; order Pseudomonadales; family Pseudomonadaceae; genus Pseudomonas; species Pseudomonas delhiensis. Next base: position 214,070 of record NZ_FZPC01000001.1, read on the forward strand.
GCCGGCGCAGCCGCCCAGGGCCTGGACGAAGCGCGCGCCGATCAGCCATTCCAGGTTCGGCGCGAAGGCGCAGGCCAGCGAGGCCGCGGTGAAGATGCTCACCCCCAGCACCAGCGGCAGGCGCCGGCCGTAGCGGTCGGCCAGCGGGCCGTAGAGCAGTTGGCCGATGGCCAGGCCGGCGAAGTAGGCCGACAGGCTCATCTGCACGTGCTCGACGTCGGTGCCGAAGGCCGCGGCCAACGCCGGGAAGCTGGGCAGGTAGAAGTCGATGGCCATGGGGCCGAAGGCGCTCAGCGCGCCGAGGATCAGCAGGATGCGAAAGTTCATGGAGCACCGTGGGCGCCGTCGCTGCGGGACGGGGCCTGGAAGGTTCGGGCGGGTTGATTGGAAGCAGGCTAACGAAACGCCGCCAAGCATAGCAATTCGCCGCCGCCGGGGCAGGGCCGAATCGAAAATCCACGAGGCTTCGACAGGTTGCGCGGGCACCGGCCGGGCGGCCGGCGCCCGCTGCCCGTCAGTGCGCCGGGCCTTCGCCCGGGGCCGCTTCGGCGGCCGGCCGGGCCTTGGCCTTGCGCCTGCCCAGGCGGTCGGCGGCCGACTCCACCAGCATGTAGAACATGGGGATGAGGAAGGTCGCCAGTACGGTGGCGGCGAGCATCCCGCCGATCACCCCGGTGCCGATCGAGTGGCGGCTGGCCGAGCCCGCGCCGCTGCTGATGGCCAGCGGCACGCAGCCGAGGATGAACGCCAGGGAGGTCATGACGATCGGCCGGAAGCGCAGCTTGGCCGCCTCCAGCGCCGCCTGCAGCGGCCCCAGGCCCTGCTCCTCGCGGACCATCACGGCGAACTCGATGATCAGGATGGCGTTCTTCGCCGCCAGGCCGATCAGCGTCACCAGGCCGACCTGGAAGTACACGTCGTTGCTCAGCCCGCGCAGCCAGATGGCGAGTATGGCGCCGAACACCGCGAAGGGCACCGCGGTGACCACCGCCAGCGGCAGGGTCCAGCGCTCGTACTGGGCGGCGAGGATGAGGAACACCAGGATCAGGCCGAAGAGAAAGGCGGTGCTGCCCGAGCCCTGGGTCTCCAGTTCCTGGTAGGCCGAGCCGATCCAGGCCAGCGAGTAGCTGTCGCCGAGGGTCTGGTCGGCCACCGCCTGCATCGCCGCCAGGGCCTGGCCGGAGCTGTAGCCCGGCGCCGGGCCGCCGAGCAGCTTGGCCGCGGGGAACACGTTGAAGCGCGCGTAGGAATCCGGCCCCAGGGTGCGCTGCACGCTGACCAGGGCCGACAGCGGCACCAGGTCGCCGGTGGAGGAACGCACGTACACCTGGGTCAGGTCCTCGGGCTTGCGGCGGAAGTCCGCCTCGGACTGCAGGTTGACCTTCCAGGTGCGCCCGTAGAGGGTGAAGTCGTTGACGTAGTAGGCGCCGAAGGTCGCCTGCATGGCGGTGAACACGTCGTTGATCGCCACCCCCAGCGAGCGCGCCTTGGTGCGGTCGAGGTTGATGTAGTACTGCGGTACGTTGGCGTTGAAGGTGCTGGTCACCCCGGCCAGCTCGGGGCGCTTGGCCGCCGCCGCCATGAACTTCTGGACCATCTGCTCCAGCTGCCCGGAGGTGCCGCCGCTGCGGTCCTGGATGTACGCCTCGAAGCCGCCGGTGGTGCTCATGCCGGTGATCGGCGGCGGGTTGAAGCTCATCACCAGGCCATCCTGCTGCCTGGCGCCCATGGCCATGAAGGTGCGCGTCAGGTTGCGCGCGTCCAGCTCGGGGGCCTGGCGCTCCTTCCAGTCCTTGAGGGTGACGAAGGACACCCCGGCGCTGGTGGTGTTGGCGTTGGTCAGGATGTTCAGGCCGGCGAAGGTCAGCACGTCCTGCACCGCCGGGTGCTTCTCCAGTTGCTGCGAGACGGCGTCGGTCAGCGCCGAGGTGCGCGACAGCGAGGCCGCCGGCGGCAGCAGGTAGGCGTTGATCACGTAGCCCTGGTCCTCGTCGGGCACCAGCGAGCCGGGCACCCGGCCGAACAGCAGCACCATCAGCGCGATCATCCCGCCGAACACCAGCAGGCCGATGAGCACGCGCTTGAGGAAGAACTGCACGCCGGCGCCATAGGCCGCGGTGGCCGCGTCGAACATGCGGTTGAACCAGCGGAACGGCGCCGCCGGCTCCTTGTGCTCGGGCTTGAGGATGAGCGCGCAGAGCGCCGGCGAAAGCGTCAGCGCGACTATCCCGGAGATCACCACCGAGACCGCGATGGTGATCGCGAACTGCTGGTACATCTGCCCGGCCAGGCCACCGAGGAAACCCACCGGCACGAACACCGCGCAGAGCACCAGGACGATGGCGACGATCGGCCCGGTCACCTCCTCCATGGCCTTGATCGCCGCCTCCCGCGGCGGCAGCTTCTCGGTGCGCATCACCCGCTCGACGTTCTCCAGCACCACGATGGCGTCGTCCACCACGATGCCGATGGCCAGCACCATGCCGAACAGCGTCAGCAGGTTGATGGAGAAGCCCAGCAGGTACATGCCGGCGAAGGTGCCGACCAGGGAGACCGGGATGGCCAGCACCGGGATCAGGGTGGCGCGCAGGTTCTGCAGGAAGATGTAGACCACCAGCATCACCAGCACCAGGGCCTCGAAGAAGGTGTGCACCACCTCCTCGATGGACACCTTGACGAAGGTGGTGGTGTCGTAGGGGATCTTGTACACCACGCCCTCGGGGAAGCGCTTGGCCAGCCGCGCCATGGTGCTCTTCACCGCCTCGGCGGTGTCCAGGGCGTTGGCGCCCGGCTGCAGGTAGACGCCGAAGGACGCGTTGAGCTTCCCGTTCAGCGTGGTCTTCATCGAGTAGTCCTGGGCGCCCAGCTCGATGCGCGCGACGTCCTTCAGGCGCAGGCTGGCGCCGGTGCTGTCGGTGCGCAGGATGACGCCCTCGAACTCCTTCGGGTCGGTGAAGCGGCCCTGGGTGCTCACCGTGTAGGTGAAGTCCTGCGGGGTGTTCAGCGGCTCCTTGCCGAAGTTGCCGGCGGCGAACTGCGAGTTCTGCTCGCGGATGGCGTCGACCACGTCGCTGGGGGTGAGGTTGTACTGCGCCAGCTTGTCCGGGCGCAGCCAGATGCGCATGGCGTAGTCCTTGGAGCCGAACTGGGTGACGTCGCCGACGCCGGGGATGCGCTTGAGCTCGTCGATCACGTTGATCAGCGCGTAGTTGCTGATGAACACCGGGTCGCGCGAGCCGTCCGGGGAATACAGCGTCACCACCTGGAGGATGTCGGAGGACTTCTTCTGCACCTTCACGCCCTGCCGGCGCACTTCCTCCGGCAGCTTGGCCAGGGCGGCCTGGACCTTGTTGTTGACGTTGATGGTGGCCTGGTCCGGGTCGGTGCCCACCTGGAAGTACACGGTCAGGCTCATGGCGCCGCTGCTGTCGGAGTTGGACAGCTGGTAGATCATGCCCTCGACGCCGTTGATCTCCTGCTCCAGGGGCGCTGCCACGGTCTCGGCGATCACCTGGGAGCTGGCGCCGGGGTAGGACGCGGTCACCGACACCTGCGGCGGCAGGATCTCCGGGTACTGCGCCACCGGCAGCGCGCGCAGGGCGGCGAGGCCGGCGAGCAGGATGACGATGGAAATCACCATGGCGAACACGGGGCGGTCGATGAAGAAGCGCGAGATCACGATGGCCGCTCCTTCAGGACTGGGCTTGCGCGGCGGGGGCCTGCTGCGCCGGCGCGGCGGGCGCCTCGACGGCCTTCACCGGCTGGTCCGGGCGGACCTTGGGCAGGCCGTCGACTATCACCCTGTCGCCGTCGTCGACGCCCGAATCGATCACCCAGCGCTGGTTGACCACCTGCGAGGCCGACACCTGGCGCACGCGGGCGAAGCCGTCCTTGTCCACCACGTAGACGAAGGTCCCCCGCGGGCCCTGGGCCAGGGCCCGCTCGGGCACGGTCACCGCGGCCTTGCGGGTGATGCCGGAGATCACCACGCGGACGAACTGGCCGGGGATCAGGTGGGTGTCCGGGTTGGGCACCACGGCGCGGGCGTTGATGGTGCCGGTGCCGGTGTTGACGAAGCTGTCGGTGAAGTCCACCACGCCGTCGATGGGGTAGCGGCTGCCGTCGCCGAAGAAGACCTGCGCATTGAGCTTGCCGTGCTCGGGCAGCACCAGACGGCCCTGCTGCACGCCGTCGCGCAGGCGCGCGGCCTCGGTGTCGGAATAGGCGAAGTTGACGTAGATGGGGTCGAGCTGGGTCAGCTCGGTGAGCAGGCTGGTGTTGGGGTCGCTGGCGGTGACCAGGCTGCCCTCGGAGCGGGTCTCCTTGCTGGCCATGCCGGAGATGGGCGCCTTGACCGTGGTGTAGTCCAGGTCGATCTGCTTGGCGTCGACGTTGGCCCTGGCCGCCTCGACGTCGGCCTTGGCCTGCTCGTAGTCGGAGGTGTAGCGGTCCAGCTCGCTGGCGCTGGCGAAGCCCTTGCGCTGCAGCTCGCGGATGCGCTTGAGGTCGCGGTCGGTCTGGCGGTAGCGCGCCTGGGCCTGGGCCAGGGCGCCCTTGGCCTGGCCGAGGGCCGCCTGGTAGGGGCGCGGGTCGATCTGGAACAGCACCTGGCCCTGCTTCACCGGCCGGCCTTCCTCATAGGTGCGTTTCTGCAGGATGCCGCTGACCTGGGCGCGCACCTCCACCTCGCGGTAGCCGGCCGCCCGCGCCGAGTATTCCAGGCTCAGCGGCAGGCTGCTGCTCCTGGCCACCTCCACGGTGACCTCCGGCGGCGCTGGCGCCGCGCCCGCCTCGTCCGCCAGGGCTGGCCTGAGGGGCTGCGCAGCGACCAGGGCACACAGGGCCAGGGCGGCGGACACGCGCGGGGTGAACGGCATAGAACCTCTCCATGGAAAATGTCGAACGGGATGATTCGGCACGGTTGTCGGGGAAAACTGCCATCCGCCAGTAACTCACGGTTCCCGCTCGAAATTTCAGTAAACTGCGGGGACACTAGTGAGCCTAGCCCGTATAGCAAACCGCGCCATGAGAAGAACTAAAGAAGATTCGGAAAGGACCCGCCAGACGATCCTCGACTCGGCGGAGACGCTTTTCCTGGAAAACGGCGTTTCCAGCACCAGCCTCGAGGAGATCGCCCGCAACGCCGGGGTCACGCGGGGCGCGGTGTACTGGCATTTCGAGAACAAGGCCCACCTGTTCAACGAACTGCTCGCCCAGGTGCGCCTGCCGCCGGAGCAACTGGCCTTGCGCCTGTCCGGCTGCGACGGGGTGGACCCGCTGCAGTCGCTGTTCGACCTCTGCGTGGAGGTGGTGCAGAGCCTGGCGCAGAACGCGCAGAAGCGCCGGGTGCTGACCATCCTGCTGCAGCGCTGCGAGTTCACCGAGGAGCTGCGCGAGGCGATCCTTCGCCACAACGCCTTCATCCGCCAGTTCATCGACCTCTGCGAGCAGCTCTTCGCCCGCGACAAATGCCGGGTGCGGCTGCTGCCGGGGGTAACGCCGAAGACCGCCTCGCGGGCGGTCCACGGCCTGATCCTGGGGTTGATCAACGACTGGCTGCGCGACCCGCAGCTGTTCGACCCGCTGCAGGACGCCGAGTCGCTCTTCGAGCCGCTGTTCCGCGGCCTGGTCCGCGACTGGAGCCAGGCCGGCGCGGCTCAGGCCAGCGCGGCCTCGTAGCCCTCCTCGCGGATCGCCGCCAGCACCTCCTCGGCCGCCAGGCGGCTGGCCACCCGCACCTCGCCGCCGGCCAGGTCCACCTGGACCTCGGCGGCGCCGTCGCGGGCCTGGATCGCCTGGGTGATGGCCCGCACGCAGTGGCCGCAGGACATGCCTTTCACACTGAACGCTTGCATGGTCGAACTCCTCGGGTTCGGTTGACGATGGGCGCAGTGTCGACCTTGCCACCGTGGCAAGGTCAAGCCCCCTGCGGCACCGCGCTGCGGGCTTGCCCCCGGCGCCGCCCTCGGCCAAGCTCTGCGCATCCGAGCCCTACCGGGAGCCTCCCATGCGCCGCCTGCTCCGCGTCCTGCCCTGCCTGCTCTGGCCCGCCCTGGCCCTGGCCGCCGACCCGCCCACGGTGCAGGCCTGGCCGCAGCAGGAACCGCCACCGCCCGGCTACGCCGTGCTCAACATCAGCCGCCAGGGCCTGCAGAGCGGCAGCGCCTGCGACATCGACCTCTACGTGCGCGGCGAACTGCTGACGCGCCTGCAGCCCGAAGGCGCGGTGGCGCTGAACCTGTCCCCCGGCGAGGTGCCCATCCGCCTCGCCGTCTCCTCCACCGGCGCCTGCCGCGACGGCATGCAGCAACAGCAGACGCAGACGCTGCGCCTGCGCGCCGGGGAGATCCGCAGCTACCGCATCGGCTACCGCGAGGGCGGGCTGTTCCTGACGCCGGTCAACCTTCCCTGAACCAGGGCTTGACCTTGCCCTCGTGGCAAGGTTCATCCTCCGGGCATCGTCGGATCGTGACCGCCGCCCCGCCGGAGCCGGGCCGCGGACATCAGGAGGAGCGTCCATGAACAGCCCCATCGAACTCGACCTGCCGGTGACCGGCATGACCTGCGCATCCTGCGTCGGCCGCGTCGAACGGGCCCTGAAGAAGGTGCCGGGGGTGCTGGCGGCCAGCGTCAACCTGGCCAGCGAGCAGGCGCGGGTGAGCCTCGACTCGCCCGAACAGCTGCCGGCCCTGGTGGCCGCGGTGCAGAACGCCGGCTACCAGGTGCCCAGCCACAGCCTGGAACTGGCCATCGACGGCATGACCTGCGCCAGCTGCGTGGGCCGCGTGGAGCGCGCACTGAAGAAGGTCCCCGGGGTGCGCGAGGCCAGCGTCAACCTGGCCAGCGAGCGCGCCCGCCTGGACCTGCTCGGCCCGGTCGAGCCGGCCACGCTCATCGCCGCGGTGGAGAAGGCCGGCTACCACGCCCGCCTGCTGCAACCCGAACGCCCCGCCGAGGACCCGGCCCTGGCGCGCCTGACCCGCGAGCGCTGGTACCTGCTGGCAGCCATCGTCCTGGCCGTGCCCCTGGTGCTGCCGATGCTCGCCGAATGGGCCGGGCTGCACTGGATGCTGCCGGCCTGGGTGCAGTTCCTCCTGGCCACCCCGGTGCAATTCGTCATAGGCGCGCGCTTCTACGTCTCGGCCTGGAAGGCGGTGCGCGCCCGCAGCGGCAACATGGACCTGCTGGTGGCCCTGGGCACCAGCGCCGGCTACGGCCTGAGCCTGTACCTGTGGCTGAGCGCCGCCCCCGGCGCCATGCCGCACCTGTACTTCGAGGCCAGCGCCGTGGTGATCGCCCTGGTCCTGCTCGGCAAGTACCTGGAAAGCCGCGCCAAGCGCCAGACCGCCGCGGCCATCCGCGCCCTGGAGGCGCTGCGCCCGGAACGCGCCACGCGCATCCGCGACGGCCACGAGGAAGACGTCGCCATCGCCGAACTGAGCCTGGGCGACGAACTGCTGGTGCGCCCGGGCGAACGCTTCCCGGTGGACGGCAGGGTGCTCGACGGCCGCAGCCACGCCGACGAGGCGCTGATCACCGGGGAAAGCCTGCCGGTGCCAAAGGGCCCAGGCGACGCGGTGACCGGCGGCGCCATCAACGGCGAGGGCCTGCTGACCCTCCGCGCCACCGCCCTGGGCGGGGAAACCGTGCTGGCGCGCATCATCCGCCTGGTGGAAGACGCCCAGGCGGCCAAGGCGCCGATCCAGAAGCTGGTGGACAAGGTGAGCAACGTCTTCGTCCCGGTGGTGATCGGCATCGCCCTGCTCACCCTGGCCGGCTGGCTGCTGGCCGGCGCCGGGGTGGAAACCGCGCTGATCAACGCGGTGGCCGTGCTGGTCATCGCCTGCCCCTGCGCCCTGGGCCTGGCCACGCCGGCGGCGATCATGGCCGGCACCGGCGTGGCCGCGCGCCACGGCATCCTGATCAAGGACGCCGAGGCCCTGGAGGTGGCCCACGCGGTGAGCGCGGTGGCCTTCGACAAGACCGGCACCCTCACCTCGGGCACGCCCAGCCTGGTGCACTTCGCCGTGGCCGAGGGCGAGCCCGACGCCGCCCTGGCCCTGGCCGGCGCCCTGCAGCGCGGCAGCGAGCACCCGCTGGCCAAGGCGGTGCTCAGCGCCTGCGCCGAGCAGCACCTGCGCGTCCCCATCGTGAGCCACAGCCAGGCCCTGGCCGGGCGCGGCATCCAGGGCCAGGTCGGCGAACGCCTGCTGGCCCTGGGCAACCGCCGCCTGCTCGACGAGCAGGGCCTGGCCGCCGGCGAGCTGCAAGGCAAGGCCGTCGAATGGGAAGGCCAGGGCCGCACCCTGTCCTGGCTGCTCGAACTGCAGCCGCAGCCGCGCCTGCTCGGCCTGTTCGCCTTCGGCGACAGCTTGAAGCCCGGCGCCGCCGAGGCGGTGCAGGCGCTGCACGAACGCGGCATCGACAGCCACCTGATCACCGGCGACAACCGCGGCAGCGCGCGGGTGGTGGCCCAGGCCCTGGGCCTGGACGACGTCCACGCCGAAGTGCTGCCGGCGGACAAGGCCGCGGTGGTGGCGCAGCTGAAGGCCGGCGGCAAGGTGGTGGCCATGGTCGGCGACGGCATCAACGACGCCCCGGCGCTGGCCGCGGCGGACGTCGGCATCGCCATGGGCGGCGGCACCGACGTGGCCATGCACGCCGCCGGCATCACCCTGATGCGCGGCGACCCGCGGCTGGTCCCCGAGGCCCTGGACATCGCCCGGCGCACCTACGCGAAGATCCGCCAGAACCTGTTCTGGGCCTTCATCTACAACCTGGTCGGCGTGCCCCTGGCCGCCTTCGGCCTGCTCAACCCGATGGTCGCCGGCGCCGCCATGGCCGCCTCCAGCGTCAGCGTGGTGAGCAACGCCCTGCTGCTCAAGCGCTGGAAGCCGGCGCACGGCGCGAACGCAAAGGGAGGCGAGGATGAACATCGGTGAAGCGGCGAAGAAGAGCGGCCTGTCGGCGAAGATGATCCGCTACTACGAATCCATCGGCCTGCTCGCCCCCGCCGGACGCAGCGCCAGCGGCTACCGCCACTACAGCGAGCAGGACCTGCACCGCCTGGCCTTCATCCGCCGCGCCCGGGACTTCGGCTTCTCCCTGGAAGAAGTCGGCCGCCTGCTCGCCCTCTGGCAGGACCACGGCCGCGCCAGCGCCGACGTCAAGGCGCTGACCGGCCAGCACATCGCCGAACTGGAACGCAAGATCGCCGAACTCACCGCCCTGCGCGACACCCTGCAGGAACTCCACGACCACTGCCAGGGCGACCACCGCCCGGACTGCCCGATCCTCAGGGACCTGGAGTCGGGGAGCTGCTGTCACTGAGCGATGCCATCGGCGGATAACGCCGTTGGCGTCATCCGCCCTACGGATCAAGGCGAGTCTTTCGTAGGAGCGAGCTTGCTCGCGAACGGACCTACCGGCTGACTCCATGGCCTATCGTTCTGCCCAACGGTCCCCTCTCCCGCCTGCGGGAAGGGTTAGGGAGGGGGGACGGAGCCAAGCTCAGCGCCGGCGTGTCGTCGAAGTCCGCAACCCTCTCCCCAGCCCTCTCCCTGAAGGGAGAGGGGGCCGTTCGGAGCACTCGGGCAACACGTCGCTCGCCGGTTGGCCCGGAATCGATCACGGATGCCTCCGACTGACTCCATGACCCTTCATTCTGCCCAACGGTCCCCTCTCCCGCTTGCGGGAGAGGGGGCTGTCCGCAGCGCTCGGGCAGCTCGTCGCTCTCCGGCTGGCCCGGAATCGATCGCAGATGCCTCCGGCTGACTCCATGGCCCTTCATTCTGCCCAACGGTCCCCTCTCCCGCTTGCGGGGGAGGGTTAGGGAGGGGGTGCGGAGTCAAGCCTGGCTCCGGAGCATCGTCGGAGTCCGCAACCCTCTCCCTGAAGGGAGAGGGGCTAGTCCGTGCCGAGAAGGGAAATGCATCACGTCGGCAACCACTACGGCTGCCGGCCAGCGAAAGGACCGGAATCGAGAGAGTCGCTGTCACTGAGCTGAACTCCACCGTAGGGCGCATAAAGCGGAACGCTTTATCCGCCGCCATCGGCGGATAACGCCGTTGGCGTTATGCGCCCTACGACTGGGCCGCAGCGGCCGCCTGAGCGGAATCAGCCACGAACCTGCGCCACCGCTCCACGCCGCCACACCGAAACCGGCAGCACCGTCACCGCCAGGCCGACGAAGACCAGCGCGCAGGCCAGCCAGTCCTGGGCGGTGAGTCGTTCGCCCAGCAGCAGCCAGCCGGACAGCAGGCCGGAGACCGGCACCGCCAGGGCGAAGGGGGTGACCTGGCTGGCCGGGTAGTGGCGCAGCAGGAAGCTCCACAGGCCGAAGCCCACGGTGGTGGCGAGGAAGGCGATGTAGAGCAGCGCGCCCATGCCCTCCCAGCGAATACCGGTCAGCGCCGCCGAGATGGCCTGCGGGCCTTCGAAGAGCCACGACAGGGCCAGCAGCGGCAACGGTGGGATCAGGCTCACCCAGCTGATCAGGCGCAGCATGTCGCTGGCCCCGGAGCGCTTGGTGGCGATGTTGGAGAAGGCCCAGGCCAGGGCCGCGGCCATCACCAGGGCGAAGGCCAGCAGGCTGTCGCCCAGGGGGCGTTCCAGGCCGATCAGCAGCAACCCGGCGGCGGCCACGGCGAGGCCCGCCAGGGCGCGGCGGCTGGGGCGTTCGCCGAGGAAAGCGGCGGCGATCAGCACGGTGAAGAACACCTGGCTCTGCAGCACCAGGGACGACAGCCCGGCGGGCATGCCCAGGTGCATGCCGACGAACAGCAGGCCGAACTTGACCACCCCCAGCAGCACGCCGATCTGCACGATGCGCCAGAACGGCGCTGGCAGCGGCCCGCGCAGGAACACCAGCGGCAGCGCCGCCAGGGCGAAGCGCAGGGCGCAGAACAGCAGCGGCGGGAAATCGTGCAGGCCGACCTTGATGATGACGAAGTTGACGCCCCAGATCAGCGTGACCAGCAGGGCGAGGAGGATGTGCGGCAGGGGCATGGCGGTGGTTCCGGATGGGATCGTGCCACGCTAGCAGGGCCGCTGCGGGGCGTATGTACACAGTTGCCGCGGAAAGAACGCATACAGCGTCGCTACAACCGCTCTATCTCCAGCTTCGGCCAGCGCCTCGGCCAGTTCTTGCGGCGCTGGCGCTCGCGGTAGGCCCCGGGCTTGCCGCGGAAGTGTTCGGTGGGGCGGACGCGCAGGCCGAACAGGTCGTCCAGGCCCAGCGGCGCCAGCAGTTCCAGGCCCTCGTCGGCCAGGCGCACCGCCACCGCGGTGCAGGCTTCCGGCCAGTGGCGCATGGCGTCGGCGACGTCGGCATAGGGTGCGTCGCCGTTGCGCAGGTGCATGCGCGCCTGGTTGCGCACCGACCAGGGCGCCTGCGGGCAGGCCCGGGCCAGGCGCCGCTCGAAGGCCTCGTCGGCCTCGGCCTGCAGGTCGTGCCCATCGAAATACAGCACGTCCACGTCCGCCAGGGTGCCGGGCGCCAGGCCGTGCAGGTGGTCCCAGACGGCGTTGCGCACGAAGCCGGCGCCGATCCAGGCGCCGGGCGGGCCGTATTCGCGCAGGGCGCGCAGCAGGCCCATGCGCTGCGGGCAGGCGGCGAGCAGCGCGATCAGGCGCGCCGCCTGGGGGCTCACTGCAGCCACGGCGGCGGTGGCGGTTCCTCGGCGCGCGGCGGGCCATCCTGCTCGGCGCGGGCCGCCTCGCGGCGTTCCTGCTCGCGCAGGGCAGCGGCGATCTCGCGCATCACCGCGTCGACGTCGGCTTCCTCTTCCGGCTCGTCGAAGTGGCCGGTCAGCGGGGTGTCCGGCTGCAGCTTGCCGTCTTCGAACAGCGCCCACATCTCCTTGGCGTAGCGGGTGTCCTTGAGCTCCGGGGCGAACTGGCCGAAGTAGGCGGCCATGTTGCCGACGTCGCGTTCGAGCATGCGGAAGGCGTGGTTGTTGGCCGCCGCGTCCACCGCCTGGGGCAGGTCGATGATCACCGGGCCGTCGGGGCCGAGCAGCACGTTGAACTCCGAGAGGTCGCCGTGCACCAGCCCGGCGCAGAGCATCATGACGATCTGGCGGATGAGGAAATCGTGGTACTCGCGGGCCTGCTCCGGCTCCAGCACCACGTCGTTCAGGCGCGGCGCGGCGTCGCCGTCTTCGTCGGCGACCATTTCCATCAGCAGCACGCCGTCGAGGAAGTCGTAGGGCTTGGGCACCCGTACGCCGGCGCCGGCGAGGCGGAACAGCGCCGCCACTTCGGCGTTCTGCCAGGCCTCCTCCTGCTCGCGCCGGCCGTAGCGCGAGCCCTTGGCCATGGCCCGGGCCTGGCGGCTGTTGCGCACCTTGCGGCCCTCCTGGTATTCGGCGGCCTGGCGGAAGCTGCGCTTGTTGGCCTCCTTGTAGACCTTGGCGCAGCGCAGCTGCTCGCCGCAGCGCACCACGTAGACCGCCGCTTCCTTGCCGCTCATCAGCGGGCGCAGCACTTCGTCGACCAGGCCGTCCTCGATCAGCGGCTCTATGCGTTTGGGTGTCTTCATCAGGCTCCGTCGTCGTTCTTATCCGGCCCAAGCGGCCGCAGCCGCCCCTTATACGACATGCGCCGGGTGCCGCCCAGCACCGACCGCCGGAATCATGGCGGCGTCGTGGTCATTTCGATACTTTCGCCCAGGGCGTCGGCCATGCGCTCGATCTCGCTGCCCAGGGCCTGGGCGTCGTCGGCGTAGCGGATGGCGATGGCGGCGAAGCCCTCGGCGACCTCGGCGAAGGCTTCCACCACCTGCGGGTCGAAGTGGCTGCCACTGGCGGCGAGGATGTGCTGGCGGGCCTCGTCCGGCGACAGGGTCGCATGGTAGGGATGGCGACTGGTCAGCTCGTCGTAGCAGTCGATCAGCGCCAGCAGGCGCGCCGACAGCGGGATCTGCTCGCCGCGCAGGCCCCGCGGGTAGCCAGTGCCGTCCCAGCGTTCGTGGTGGCCGTAGGCGATCTCCTTGGCGTAGCGCAGGAACTCCGCCGGGGTGCCCAGGCGGCGCTCGGCGGCGGCCAGGGCGTCGTGGCCGATGCGCGTGTGGCTCTGCATCAGCAACTGGTCCTCGGGGCTGAGCTGGCCGGGGTTGAGCAGCACGCGGTCGGGCACCGCCACCTTGCCGATGTCGTGCAGCTGCGCCGAGCGCGCCAGCAGCTCGATCTGCTCCAGGTCCAGGCTGCCGGCCTCGCCCTCGCGGCGGGCCAGGGCGTCGGAGAGCAGGCGCATGTACTGCTCGATGCGCAGCAGGTGGCGGCTGTGGGGGTTGTCGCGCAGGTCGCAGAGGGTGGCCATGGCCTCCAGGGTGGCGTCCTGGGCCGCCTGCAGCTCGCGGCTGCGGCGGCGCACCTCCAGCTCCAGGTATTCGCTCTTGTCGCGCAGGAAGTCGGCGTTGGCCTTGAGCTTGAGGTGCGCGCGGATGCGCGCCAGGGTCACCGGCGGGCTGATCGGCTTGGTGATGTAGTCCACCGCGCCCAGGTCCAGGCCGCGCTGCTCGTCGGCGGTGCTGACCATGCCGGTGAGGAAGATCACCGGGATCTCGGCGGTCAGCGGATCGGCCTTGAGCTGGCGGCAGACCTCGTAGCCGTCCATCTCCGGCATCATGATGTCGAGCAGCACCAGGTCCGGCCGCGGCTCGCTGGCGGCCAGGCGCAGGGCCTTGGCGCCGCTGCCGGCGACGCGCACCTGGTACTGGCCCATGAGCAGCTCGCTCATGAGCATCAGGTTGTCGGGTTGGTCGTCGACCACCAGGATCACTTCCTGGTCCGGCCGGTCCAGCATGCTGTCCATGGCCTCACTCCTCTACGGTCAGATGCGGATGTCGCGCTCGCGCGACAACACCAGCAGTTTTTCCAGGGCCCGCTCGAACTCGAAGCGGCGGATGCTCGCCGCGACGTCGTCGTACCCGTCATTGAAGATACTGCGCAGCAGGCCCGCGCGCTCGCCGACCAGCCGTCCGGCACGGGGGTCGTCGGCGGCCAGCAGGTGGGCCAGACGGCGCACCACCTGCTCGGCCTGCTGGCGCTGTTCCGTCGGCAATTCCTCCCGGGCCTGCGCGGGCGCCGGCTCCGGCGCCTGCAGCAGCGGCGCCGGGGGCGAGCGCAGGATGCGCGACAGGTCGATGGGCCGCGCGTCCTCCACCCGGCCCATGGGCAGGCGGCACCAGAACAGGCTGCCCTGGTCCGGCGCGCTGTCCACCCCGACCTCGCCGCCCATGGCCTCGGCCAGGCGCTTGCAGATCGCCAGGCCCAGGCCGGAGCCGCCGTAGCGGCGGGTGATGGAGTTGTCGGCCTGGCGGAAGGACTCGAACAGCCGTTCCTGCTGCGCCTGGCTGATGCCGATGCCGGTGTCGCGCAGGCCGAAGTACAGCCAGTATTCGTCGCCGGCCTGCATGTCCAGGCGCACCTCCAGCTGCAGCCCGCCGCGCTCGGTGAACTTGAGCGCATTGTTGCCGTAGTTCATCAGGATCTGCCGCAGGCGCAGCGAGTCGCCCACCAGGTGCGAGGGCAGCCGCGGGTCGATGTGGCACTCCAGGCTCAGGCCCTTGCCCGCGGCGCGGATCGCCAGCAGGTCGACCAGCTCGCCGAGCAGGCGCTCCAGGTCGAAGTCCAGGTGCTCGAACTCCAGGCGGCCGGCCTCCACCTTGGACAGGTCGAGGATGTCGCTGATCAGCTCCAGCAGGTACTGGCCCGAGCCCTGGATCTTGCCCAGGTAGTCGCGCTGCTGCGGGTCCAGGGCAGTCTGCTCCAGCAGGTGCGCAAGGCCGATGATGATGTTCAGTGGCGTGCGGATCTCGTGGCTGACGTTGGCCAGGAACTCGCTCTTCAGCCGCGCCGCCTGCTCGGCCAGGTCGCGGGCCTGGGCCAGGGCCTCCTCGGTGGCCTTGCGCGCGGTGATGTCGCGGCTCACCCCGACCAGCCCGAGCAGCCCGCCGTGGTCGTCGTGGAAGGCGCTGCGCAGGGTGTCGAACAGCACCCGCCGGCCGTCCGGGTAGACCACCCAGCCCTCGCTGGCGAACGGCTGGCTGGCCGACAGCGCCTGGCGGTCGCGCTCGCCGCGGCCGGCGCTGGCGGCATCGCTGAACAGCTGGGCGTCGCTGCGGCCGATGACGTCCTCGGCCGGCAGCCCCAGGCATTCGGCGAAGGCGTGGTTGGCGCCCAGGTAGCGGCCCTCGGTGTCCTTGAACCAGATGGGGTCGGGAATGGCGTTGATCAGCGCCAGCAGGGTGCGCCGCTGGCGGTGCTCCTCGGCCTCAGCGCGGGCGCGCTCGGCCACCTGGATCTGCAGGCGGCGGTTCCAGATCAGCACGAAGGTGAGCAGGGCGAAGAAGCCCGCCACGTAGGGCCAGAGCGCCTGCAGCAGTTGCATCCAGTCGAAGGCGTCGATCTGCGGCAGCCAGCGCTGGCGGATGCGCTCCTGCTCGTCGGCGTCGATGCTGGCCAGGGCGCGGTCGAGCAGCGGCACCAGGGGCGCCAGCTCGTGGCGCACGGCGAAGCGCACCTGGCTGTTGTCCAGGCCGCTGTCGCCGCGCACCTCGAGATTGCTCAGGTTGAGCCGGCCGATCAGGTAGTTGGTCGAGATGAGGTTGCCCACGTAGGCGTCCGCGCTCCCGGAGGCCACGGCCTTGAGCGCCTCGGCGGTGTCGTCGACGATGACGAAGGACACCCCCGGCACCGCCGTGCGCAGCAGGTCGTGCACGGCGAAGTCGCGCTCCACGGCGACGCGCTTGCCGGACAGGTCGTCGAGCATCCGCACGCTGCTGTCGCGGCGGGCGAAGATCAGGCTGCTGGTGCTCAGGTAGGGCTGGCTGAAGGCGAGGAACTGCTCGCGCTCGGGCGAGCGCGCCACGGTCGGCAACAGGTCGACCTGGCCGTTGCGCGCCGCCTCGATCACCTGCGCCCAGTCGTCGAAGGTCTGCGTCTGCAGGCTCAGGCCCAGGCGCTGCGCGACCTGGTTCAGGTAGTCGGCGCTGATGCCCTGGAACCCGCCCTGGGCGTCGACCATCTCGAACGGCGGCCAGCCGTCCCGGGAAATGCCCACCCGCAGCGTCGGATGGGCCTCCAGCCAGCTGCGTTCGCGGGGGCTGAGCGTCAGTTCCGCGCCCCACAGCGGCGGGCACAGCAGCACGCAGAGCAACAGGCAGTGGTGAAGGAGTCGGCGGCAGGGCATGGCGGGCTCTCGACGGACCTCCTGCAAGCGTAGCCGGCAGTTTGAAAAGCGATTACGGATTGCCCGCCCGCCGGGTGGCGCCGACAATTTACCCATGTCCCTGGTCCTCCACGGAGAGCACCATGCCCTCACTTCCCGATGATGAACGCTGCTGGCAGGCGGTCTGCGAGCGTGACGCCGGCTTCGACCAGCGTTTCGTGTTTTCCGTTCGCTCCACCGGCGTCTATTGCCGGCCGAGCTGCCCGGCGCGGCGGCCGAGCCGCGCCAACGTGCGCTTCCACGCCGACGCGGCGGCCGCCGAAGCCGCGGGCTTCCGCCCCTGCCGGCGCTGCACGCCCGACGGCGAGAGCCCGGCGCAACGCCTGGACGCCCTGGTCGCCGCCGCCTGCCAGCTGCTGGAGCAGGCCGAGCGCCCGCTGACGATGGAAGAGCTGGCGGCCCGCATCGGCCTCTCGGCCTCGCACCTGGCCCGCGCCTTCAAGGCCCGCACCGGCCTGACGCCCCGGGCCTGGGCCGAGGCCCGCCGCCAGCAACGCCTGGCCGCCGCCCTGCCGCAGGCGCGTTCGGTGCTCGACGCCGCCCTGGAGGCGGGCTACTCCGGCACCCGCGCGCTCTACGAAGCCCCCACCGCGCTGAGCCCGGCACAGCGCCGGCAGAAGGGCGCCGGCACCCGGCTGCGCTACGCCATCGCCCCCTGCCCGCTCGGCCAGGTGCTGCTGGCCGCCAGCCCGCGGGGCGTCTGCGCCCTGCTGTTCGGCGACGAAGCGGGGCAACTGGAGGCGGAACTGCGCCAGCGCTTCGCCGCCGCCGAGCTGCAGCGCGACGACGCCGGCCTGGGCGACTGGCTGGGCCGGGTGCTGCGCCAGCTGGAGCAGCCCGAACGCACCGCCGGCCTGCCCCTGGACCTGCACGGCAGCGCCTTCCAGCTGCGCGTCTGGCACGCCCTGGCGCAGATTCCCAGCGGCCAGACGCGGCGCTACGGCGAACTGGCCGAACAGTTGCACAGCCACCCCCGGGCCATCGCCCGCGCCTGCGCCAGCAACCCGGTGGGGCTGCTGGTGCCGTGCCACCGGGTGGTGGCGGCCGACGGCGGCAGCGGCGGCTACCGCTGGGGCCTGGAACGCAAGCACGAGCTGCTGCGCCGCGAGGGCCGGGCGGCGCGCCAGGACGAGCCCGCCTGAGCCGCCTCCGATCGGCCGGGCCCATGGCAGAGCCTTCTGCTGTGCTATGGTTCGGCCCCTCGAAGGACCGCCTGCAAACCCATGAACCTCTGGAACCTCATCACCCGCTTCGGCGACAGCTCCCTGCTGCTGCCCTGCGCGCTGTTCATCTATGCCTGGCTGCTGCTGCGCCGGGAAAGCCGCAACGCCCACTGCTGGCTGTTGCTGTTCGGCCTCGCAGCCGGCGCCACCCTGGTCTCCAAACTGGCCTTCATGGGCTGGGGCATCGGCATTCCCGCGTGGAACTTCACCGGCCTGTCCGGCCACAGCATGCTGGCCGCCAGCGTCCTGCCGGTGCTCTGCAGCCTGCTGGTGCCCGCCCGATCCACCTGGCGCCTGGCTGCCGCGGCCGGCGGCGCCGTGCTGGCGGTGCTGGTGGGGGTGTCGCGGTTGCAGATCAACGTGCATTCGCCGGCGGAGGTCTATGGCGGGCTGGCTGTCGGCCTGGCCGCCAGCGGCGCCTTCCTCTGCCTGACGCAGCGCCGCCTGCCGTCGCTGTCGCCGCTGCTGCTGGCCATGGTCCTGCTGCTGGCCTCGCTGCAGGGCATGACCGGCGTGCGCGCGCCCACCCACCAGGTGCTGGAACGCATCGCCGCCTACATGGCCGACCGCGACAAGCCGTTCCGGCGCGGCGAGTGGGGTGGCTTCCACCGCCTGGACGCCCGGCAGGCACCGGCGGCCTAGGCCCGTAGGGCGCATGACGCCTACGGCGTTATGCGCCTGATCGCGGACGGAGTCCGCTCCTACGCTGCCCGAGCCATGCCATTCCCCTGTAGGAGCGCGCCCTGCGCGCGATTCGCGGGCAGGGCCCGCTCCTACAACCATGCTTCCCTGGAACTGGAGTGGGCCCAGCCGCGTTCGGAAAACCGAACGCACAAACGGCATCTATCCGGAAGACCGAACGCCGACGTCCTCGACGGCGCGCCATCGCCAGATATAAACCATTAAAAATCAGCAAGTTACTTGAATAGCCAGGGACTGGCACGGTCCCTGCTCTCTAGCTTCCCGTGAGCATGCGGCAGCGCCGCGCTTGCCCGTCGGGCGCCAGGAGGGCCAGCCGCCGGGTACGCCTGCCGCAGGATCGACAACAACCAGAACAAGTCGAGGAAGCATCAATGCGTATCGCACCCCGTGTGCTGGGCGTGGCCATCGTCGCCGCCCTGTTCGCCACTCCGGCCCTTTCCGAGGAACTCACCGGCACCCTGAAGAAGATCAAGGATTCCGGCACCATCGTCCTCGGCCACCGTGACGCCTCCATTCCCTTCTCCTACCTGGCCGACGACCCGCGCCAGCCGGTGGGCTATTCCCACGACCTGCAGCTGAAAGTGGTCGAGGCGGTCAAGCAGCAGCTGGGCATGCCCGACCTCAAGGTGCGCTACAACCTGGTCACCTCGCAGACGCGCATCCCGCTGGTGCAGAACGGCACCGTGGACATCGAGTGCGGCTCCACCACCAACAACCTGGAGCGCCAGAAGCAGGTCGACTTCTCCCTCGGCATCTTCGAGGTGGGCACCCGCCTGCTGACCAAGAAGACAAGCGGCATCAGCGACTTCGCCGACCTCAAGGGCAAGAACGTGGTGACCACCGCCGGCACCACCTCCGAGCGCCTGCTCAAATCGATGAACGCCGAGAAAAAGATGGGCATGAACATCATCTCGGCCAAGGACCACGGCGAGTCCTTCCTGATGCTCGAATCCGGCCGCGCCGTGGCCTTCATGATGGACGACGCGCTGCTCTACGGCGAAATGGCCAAGGCCAAGAAGCCCGACGACTGGACGGTGGTCGGCACCCCGCAGTCCTACGAGATCTACGGCTGCATGGTGCGCAAGGGCGACGAGGGCTTCAAGCAGGTGGTCGACAAGGCCATCGCCGACACCTTCGCCTCCGGGCAGATCAACGACATCTACGCCAAGTGGTTCACCCAGCCGGTGCCGCCCAAGGGCCTGAACCTCGAATTCCCGATGAGCGACACGCTCAAGAAGCTGATCGCCAGTCCCACCGACAAGTCTGCCGAGCAGATGTAAGAACCTGTCTACGATCTGCTGCGCGTCGGCATAACTGCGTTAAAAACAGGCGAGTAATGCTCATTTAGCTATCTAAACTGCGCTTCCTCGCCTGTTTTCGCCTTGTTCTGCTCTAGCTCGCGAGATCGTAAACAGGCTCTAACGGTGGCGCCAGCCCGCGCTCACGAGGCGCGGGCCGGCGGGGAGCGGGAGCGCCGGCGGCGCTCCCGGCCTCCTCTTCCTTTTTTCCTGATCCACCTGCGGAACACGCCCATCACCCACGGGCGCAGGCGCCCGCGCGCCGCGTTCCGACCGTTTCGACGCCCTCACGGGGGCCTTCGAGGGAAACCTGCATGAACTACAACTGGGACTGGAGCGTGTTCTTCAAGTCCACCGGGATCGGCGACGAGATCTACCTGGACTGGTATCTCACCGGCCTGGGCTGGACCATCGCCGTCGCCCTCACCGCCTGGCTGGTCGCCCTGGCGCTGGGCTCGGCGCTGGGCGTGCTGCGCACCGCGCCGAACCGCTGGCTGTCGGCCATCGGCACCGGCTACGTCGAGCTGTTCCGCAACGTGCCGCTGCTGGTGCAGCTGTTCCTCTGGTACTTCCTGGTCCCGGACCTGCTGCCGCAGCCGCTGCAGGACTGGTTCAAGCTCGGCCTGGCGCCGGAAACCTCGGCCTTCATCAGCGTGGTGGTGTGCCTGGGCCTGTTCACCGCGGCGCGGGTGTGCGAACAGGTGCGCACCGGCATCCAGGCCCTGCCCCCCGGGCAGATAGCCGCCGGCCGCGCCATGGGCTTCAGCCTGCCCCAGGTGTACCGCTACGTGCTGCTGCCGCAGGCCTTCCGCATCATCATCCCGCCGCTGACCTCGGAGTTCCTCAACATCTTCAAGAACTCCTCGGTGGCCTCGCTGATCGGCCTGATGGAGCTGCTGGCGCAGACCAAGCAGACCGCCGAATTCAGCGCCAACCTGTTCGAGGCCTTCACCCTGGCGACGCTGATCTACTTCACCCTGAACATGAGCCTGATG
Source organism: Pseudomonas delhiensis (assembly GCF_900187975.1). Lineage (GTDB taxonomy): Bacteria > Pseudomonadota > Gammaproteobacteria > Pseudomonadales > Pseudomonadaceae > Pseudomonas > Pseudomonas delhiensis. Next base: position 234,521 of record NZ_FZPC01000001.1, read on the forward strand.
CTGTTCATGCGCCTGGTGGAGCGCAAGGTCGCGCTGCCCGGCCTGATTTCCGTGGGGGGCAAGTGATGGATTTCAGCTCGATCGTCCCGGCGCTGCCGGGCCTGTGGGACGGCATGGCCATGACCCTGCAGCTGACCGCCCTGGGCGTGGCCGGCGGCGTGGTGCTGGGGACCCTGCTGGCGCTGATGCGCATGTCCCACAACCGCCTGCTGAGCAACCTGGCGGGCTTCTACGTCAACTACTTCCGCTCCATCCCGCTGCTGCTGGTGATCACCTGGTTCTACCTGGCGGTGCCCTACATCCTGCGCTGGATCACCGGCAGCGACACCCCGGTGGGCGCCTTCACCAGTTGCCTGGTGGCCTTCGTGATGTTCGAGGCGGCGTACTTCTGCGAGATCGTCCGCGCCGGCATCCAGGCCATTCCCAAGGGCCAGATGGGCGCGGCCCAGGCCCTGGGCATGACCTACGGCCAGTGCATGCGGCTGATCATCCTGCCCCAGGCGTTCCGCAAGATGACCCCGCTGCTGCTGCAGCAGAGCATCATCCTGTTCCAGGACACCTCGCTGGTCTACACCGTCGGCCTGATGGACTTCCTCAACGCGGCGCGCTCGCGCGGCGACATCATCGGCCAGCCCCACGAATTCCTGATCTTCGCCGGTCTCGTCTACTTCATCGTCAGCTTCACCGCATCCTTCGCGGTCAAGCGCCTGCAGAAAGGGTTAGCCCTATGATCACCATCCAGAACGTCAACAAGTGGTACGGCGACTTCCAGGTCCTCACCGACTGCAGCACCTCGGTGAGCAAGGGCGAGGTGGTGGTGGTCTGCGGCCCCTCGGGCTCGGGCAAGTCGACGCTGATCAAGTGCGTCAACGCCCTGGAGCCGTTCCAGAAGGGCGACATCGTGGTCGACGGCACCTCCATCGCCGACCCGAAGACCAACCTGCCCAGGCTGCGCTCGCGGGTGGGCATGGTGTTCCAGCACTTCGAGCTGTTCCCGCACCTGACCATCACCGAGAACCTGACCATCGCCCAGGTCAAGGTGCTCGGCCGCGGCAAGGACGAGGCCACCGAGAAGGGCCTGGCGCTGCTCGACCGCGTCGGGCTGAAGGCTCACGCGCACAAGCACCCCGGCCAGCTCTCCGGCGGCCAGCAGCAGCGCGTGGCCATCGCCCGCGCCCTGGCCATGGACCCGATCGTCATGCTGTTCGACGAACCCACCTCGGCGCTGGACCCGGAGATGGTCAACGAGGTGCTCGACGTGATGGTCCAGCTGGCCCAGGAAGGCATGACCATGATGTGCGTGACCCACGAGATGGGCTTCGCCCGCAAGGTGGCCGACCGGGTGATCTTCATGGACCGCGGGCAGATCGTCGAGGACTGCGCCAAGGAGGAATTCTTCGGCGACCTCGAGGCCCGCTCCGAGCGCGCCCGGCAGTTCCTCGCCAAGATCCTCACCCACTGAGAAGCCGACAGGCCTCTCGTAGGAGCGAGCTTGCTCGCGAACGGATTCCGCGGCGGGGCTCGTTCGCGAGCAAGAACTAGGCGTCCCCCTCGCTCCTACGAAGAGCCTCTCCATCGGCTCGGCCCCGGCGCCGGGCTGGCCCGCTTCCGACGACTGTGATGCAATGCCCGCCCAGCCATTGACCCTGCCACCGCCGACCGTGAAGCCCAGCCTCGTGCGCAACCTGCTGCTGCCGATCCCGCTGATCCTGCTGATGCTCGGCTTCGGCTATGGCGGCTACCTGGTCAGCGCCGGCGCCGGCACCCGCGCCCTGGTCGCCAGCGGCGAACGCCAGCTGGAGCTGCACGCACGCGGGGTGGAAAGCGAGATCAGCCGCTACACCTACCTGCCCAGCCTGCTGGAGCTGGAGAGCGGCGTCACCCGCCTGCTGCTGGAGCCCACGCCCTATCGCCGCGACCAGGTCAACACCTACCTGGAAGGCCTCAACCGCCGCGCCGGCAGCCGCGCCATCTACCTGCTGGACACCTCCGGCCGGGTGCTGGCCACCAGCAACTGGCAGGACGCCGACAGCTACCTGGGCGAGGACCTGTCCTTCCGCGCCTACTTCCAGGACGCCGTGCAGGGCCGCCCGGGGCGCTTCTACGGCATCGGCAGCACCGTCGGCGAGCCCGGCTACTACCTGGCCCACGGCCTGGTGCACGGCGGGCGCATCGTCGGCGTGGCGGTGGTCAAGGTGAAGATGGAGGCCCTGGAGGAGCGCTGGGAGAAGGCCCAGCTGCAGGCCTTCGTCAGCGACGAGAACGGCATCGTCATCCTTTCCAGCAACCCGCAGCTGCGCCTGAAGGCGGTGCGCCCGCTCAGCGCCGCGGACAAGGAGCGCCTGGCGCGCAGCCTGCAATACTACTGGTGGGCGCTCAACGAATGGCAGCCCAGCTCGCGCCGCGCCCTGGGCGAGGGCGTGGAGGAAATCGGCTTCCGCGACCACGACGCCAACGGCGCGGCCCACGCCGAGCACCTGTACCTCAAGCAGACCCGCCGCCTGGGCGACACGCCCTGGGACTTCACCCTGCTCAGCCCGCTGCGGGACGTGCGCCGCGAGGCCATGATCCACGGCGCCCTGGCCGCGGTGGGCTTCGCCCTGCTGGCGTTCCTGCTGATCGCCTGGAACGAGCGGCGCAAGGTCCTGGCCACCCGCCTGGCGGCCCGCGAGGCGCTGCAACAGGCGAACAACGAACTGGAGCGGCGCATCGCCGAGCGCACCGCCGACCTGCGCGCCAGCAACCAGCATCTGCGCGAGCAGATCCGCGAGCGCCGCCAGGCCGAGGACACCCTGCGCAAGGCCCAGGACCGCCTGGTCCAGGCCGGCAAGCTGGCGGTGATCGGGCAGATGTCCACCAGCATCGCCCACGAGCTGAACCAGCCGCTGGCGGCGCTGCGCACCCTCTCCGGCAACACCGTGCGTTTCCTCCAGCGCGGCGCCCTGGACACCGCCAGCAGCAACCTGGAGGCCATCAACGAGATGGTCGACCGCATGGGCCGCATCACCGCCAGCCTGCGCGCCTTCGCCCGGCGCGCCGACGACCACGGCCAGGCGCGCCTGGGCAAGGCGGTGGACGCCGCGCTGCGGGTGCTGCAGGTGCGCCTGAAGGACTGCCCGCTGGTGCTGCACCGCGAATTCGACGACGCCTGCCTGGGCATCGACCAGACGCGCCTGGAGCAGATACTGGTCAACCTCGTCGCCAACGCCCTGGACGCCATGAGCGGCCAGGCCGACCGCCAGCTCTGGCTCAGCGGCCGCAGCGAGGGCGCGCAGTACCTGCTGACGGTGCGCGACAACGGCCCGGGCATCCCGCCGGATGCCCGCGAGCACCTGTTCGAACCCTTCTTCACCACCAAGCCCGGCGAGCACGGCCTGGGCCTGGGCCTGACGCTCTCGGCCAGCCTCGCCACCGCCGCCGGCGGCAGCCTGGGCGTGGCCCACCCGGAGGCCGGCGGCACCGCCTTCGAACTCAGCCTGCCCCTGCTGCCCACTCAGGAACCCACGCCATGAGCGACGAAAAACTCCGCGTACTGGTGGTCGAGGACGACCCCCACGTGCTGCTCGGCTGCCAGCAGGCCCTGGCCCTGGAAGACATCGACAGCGACGGCGTGGCCAGCGCCGAGGAAGCGCTGCGGCGCGTGGGCGCCGACTTCCCCGGCATCGTCGTCAGCGACATCCGCCTGCCCGGCATGGACGGCCTGCAACTGCTGGCCCGGCTGCGCGAGAAGGACGCCCAATTGCCGGTGGTGCTGATCACCGGCCACGGCGACATCGCCATGGCCGTGCAGGCCATGCGCGACGGCGCCTACGACTTCATGGAAAAGCCCTTCGCCCCCGAGCGCCTGGTGGACGTGGCGCGGCGCGCCCTGGAACGCCGCCGGCTCAGCCGCGAGATCGGCCAGCTGCGCCGCCAGCTGGCCGGGCGCCAGGCCCTGGAAGCCCGGCTGATCGGCCGCTCGCCGGCGATGCAGGCGCTGCGCGAGCTGATCGCCAACGTCGCCGACACCTCGGCCAACGTGCTCATCGAGGGCGAGACCGGCACCGGCAAGGAACTGGTCGCCCGCTGCCTGCACGACTACAGCCGGCGCCAGCCCAAGGCCTTCGTCGCGCTGAACTGCGGCGGCCTGCCGGAGAGCCTGATCGACAGCGAGATCTTCGGCCACGAGGCCCACGCCTTCACCGGCGCCGGCAAGCGGCGCATCGGCAAGATCGAGCACGCCGACGGCGGCAGCCTGTTCCTCGACGAGATCGAGAGCATGCCGCTGAACCTGCAGATCAAGCTGCTGCGCGTGCTGCAGGAACACCAGCTGGAGCGCCTGGGCTCCAACCAGCTGATCCCGGTGGATTGCCGGGTGATAGCCGCGACCAAGTCGGACCTGGCCGCCATGGGCCGCGAAGGCGGCTTCCGCAGCGACCTCTACTACCGCCTCAACGTCATCACCCTGCAACTGCCGCCGCTGCGCGAGAGGCGCGAGGACATCCTGATGCTCTTCGAGCACTTCCTGCAGCAGTCCTCGCTGCGCTTCGACCGCCCGGCGCCGGCCATCGACAACGCCACCGCCGCCAGCCTCATGGCCCACGACTGGCCGGGCAACGTGCGCGAACTGCGCAACGTCGCCGAACGCTTCGCCCTCGGCCTGCCGGTGCTGGCCGCCAGCGGCCTCGGCCCGGACGCCAGCGAACCGCGCTTCGCCGAAGCCGTGGAAGCCTTCGAACGCAGCCTGCTGCAGGCCGCCCTGGAACGCCACGCCGGCAACCTGAGCCAGGCCGCCGCGGCCCTGGGCATGGCCAAGACCACGCTGTTCGACAAGGTGAAGAAGTACGGGTTGGCGTAGGGCGGAAACCAGCGAATCGCGGACGGAGTCCGCTCCTACGGTTTCAGGGAAGCACGGGCGTAGGAGCAACTGTCTTGCAGGCTGCGCCGCCTCTTTCCAACCCGTAGGGCGCATAACGCCTACGGCGTTATCCGCCGCGGCCGTCGGGCACCGGCGTTCCGGCCGGCGGCGGATAACCGCGAACGGTTATTCGCCCTACGGTCGAGCACGGACGTAGGAGCAACTGTCTTGTGGCCCGCGCCGAGATGCTCTTTGTAGGAGCGAGCTTGCTCGCGAACCGCATGGCACCGTCTTTGTTCGCGAGCAAGCTCGCTCCTACGAGAAGCCATGCTCGCCTGCAACGTAGGAGCGGACTCTGTCCGCGATTGCCCGCCCCATCGCACCGAACCGCCCATCGGCACAACCCATCCTACGGGGTGTCATATTTGCCGGAAGGTGTAGGAGAGGCTCCTTACCCCGAGCGCACCTCTTCCAGCAATTCGGGATGGCGGTCGAGCACCTTGAGCAGCTTGACCAGCGCCAACGGCGGGCGCGTCTTGCCATTCTCGTAGCGGGAGAACGCGTTCACGCCGCCACCGAAGATCTCCGCGGCCTCGCGCTGGTCCAGCGCCAGCTTCTTGCGCACGGCGGCAATGAACCCCGGATCGACCATCGAAGCGTTCACCCGCTTGTTGAAGGCCAGCATCTGGGCACTCACCCGCGCCGACTCGTCGGCGTCCAGCACCGCCTCGCCACAGGCCGGGCAGAACTCACCGCGCACAGCTGTTATCAGGGTGCTCTCCCCCTTGTAGGCATAGGGAAGGTCGCGGGTCTCGTGGAGCAGTTCGGCTCCACCGCAGAGGGGACATTTCATGCTCATAGCTCCTTGAAGGACACGACAAGCACATCGTCTATGACGGTCAACTTCAGATAGATCCGACCCACGGCGGTCGAAGGTCGGTAGACGTCCTGCCAGACACGATGATCGGCGTGAGTCGTCATGCTCTTGTGGAAATCACGGGGCGCCAGGGCCTCGATGACCGCCAGCATGTCGGCGAAGTCCAACCCCAGCGCCGCGCCGCCGGAGAGCGCGGAATAGGTCGCGCGAACCCTGCCCCGGGCAAGCAGCGACTTGACTCGGTCGAGACGGCAATGAGGCGTCGATTTCTCCATCGAGCAAGGCTAGACAAACCCTGACCATTTAGCAACTTGGTTAATTCCAGCCTGCCGCATTGCACTCCCACGCAAGCTCCGGGACACTACCCGCCTTCCCCATCGCCGCCCCGCCGGAGCCACCCCATGTCCGCCAAATCCGAAGCCTTCTGGAACCAGCTCTGCGCCGACGCCGGCGTCGATCCGCAGCGGCGCCTGGCCGCACGCCAGGCCATCCTGGCCGACGCGAAGGCGGTGGATGCCTGCTTCTACCGCCCCGACGACAACGACCCGGACGCCGAGGAACTGGACCTGGGCGACGCCAGGGTGCTCATTCTCGGCCCCTTCGAGGCGCCCGCCGACTGGGACGCCGCCGAGCGCGAGGCGTTCTTCGAGGATGCCGACCCGGCGGCCTTCTTCAGCGCCCTGGTGGAGTGCGAGGCCGAGCCCGGCAGCAAGGCCTTCTTCGTCCCGGAGATCGGTGATTTCGTCGCCGTGATGCCGAGCCCGGACAAGGTGCAGATGTACTTCCTGCACGACTGGCACGAAGAGGAAGATGGCTGCCATTGCGTGCTGGTGCGTGATGACGAAGGTCTCTGAGCCGACACGCAACCCAGGCTTTTTCCTACAGAAGCAGCGGTGAATCTCCACTAGGCCGGGCGCCGGGCCGAACCTACAGTTGCGGGCTCATTGCACCCAGCGGCGCCCGCCATGCCCCACGATCACGACAGCCTGCCGGTGGAACTCGAAACCCACCTGCCCAACCACGCCCCGCGCATCCTGCGCGGGCGCATCAGCCTGAACGACTACCACGACCTGCTGCTGGGCGACACGCCCGCCCTGGTGCGCCTGACGGACCTGCATGGCCAGGGCGACCTGTTCATCCGCGGGGTGAACATCCGCTGGGTGGTCCGCACCGACGACAGCGACGCAGCCGCCTAGGCGCCGCGCCTAAACGTGCCCGGGCGCGGGCCTGGCTGAACCGAAGCTGAATATCGCCACGATTCACAAGCGCCCGGGGAACCGGGCGCCGTGGCGTCAGTCACAGAGGAATCTTCGGCAACTTCCTACGCAGCCTTCGGCAGCAGCGCCGTGCGAGAGCCCACCATGCAACCGGATCAAGACACCCTCTGGGTCGAACTGGAAACCCTGGACAACGCCCAGCGCCCGCACCGCCTGCGCGGGCGCATGCAACTGCGCGACTACTTCGACCTGCTGGCCGGCTGCGCCCCCAGCCTGGTGCGCCTGGACGACTGCCGCGCCGACCGCCGCGGGCCGGTGGCCGACCTGTTCATCCGCAGCGTGCACATCCTGCGGGTGATGGCCCTGGGCCCGGTGCCAGCCTGAGGCCGCCTCAGTCGGCCATCCCCTTGTAGACATAGGTCATCGGCCGCGGCCCCGGCAGGTACTCGCGGCTCAGCTCGCGCACCTGGAAGCCGCCGGCCGCGATCAGCGCCGGGATGTCGCGGTCCAGGTGGCAGCCGCCGGCCAGGGGCTTCCAGATCGGCGTCAGGCGGTGCTGCCAGGCGCGCACGCCGGCGTCCGGCGCCAGGCCGTGCTCGCAGAAGAGGAACTCGCCGCCCGGCTTGAGCACCCGGCGCATCTCCCGCAGCGCCGCCAGCACGTCCGGGATGCTGCAGAGGGTGAAGGTGCAGACGACGGAGTCGAAGCTGCCGGCATCGGCGCGAATCTGCCCCAGTTCCAGCGCCACCATCTCCACCGGGATGCCGATGCCCGCCGCGCGCTTGCGCGCCAGGCCCTGCATCTGCGCCGCCGGGTCGACGCCGACGATTGTCGACACTTTCCCCGCATCGTAGAAACCCAGGTTCAGCCCGGTGCCGATGCCGATCTCCAGCACCCGGCCGCGGGCCCGCGGCACCAGCAGCGAGCGCTGCTTCATCACCTGGCCCATGCCGCAGGCGCAGTCGATCAGCCGTGGCAGCAGGTAGCGGTCGTAGACACCCATCGTCTTCCCCCCTTGCGGTTTTGCCCAGCCTAGCGCAGTGCAGGCCGCGCCGCGCGGGGCTTTTCGGCCATCCGCAGGATTCCCTGGACGCTTTGCGCATAACCCGGCCGCCCATTAGACGATTGTCGACAATCCCCTTGACCGGACAAATATTCGAGGTTAGTTTTCGCCGCACCCGATGTGGATTGTCGACACCATGAACGAATCCCTGCTCCTTCCCAGCGACGTCGAAGGCGACGGCGAGACCCTCTCGGAACACGTGTTCCGCAAGATCCAGTCGGCCATCGTCAAGGGCGATATCGCCCCGGGCAGCAAGATCTCCGAGCCGGAGCTGGCGCGCACCTACGGCATCAGCCGCGGCCCGCTGCGCGAGGCGATCCACCGCCTGGAAGGGCAGAAGCTGCTGGTGCGCGTGCCCCACGTCGGCGCGCGGGTGGTGTCGCTGAGCCACGCCGAGCTGATCGAGCTGTACGAGATCCGCGAATCCCTGGAAGGCATGGCCTGCCGCCTGGCCGCCGAACGCATGAGCCAGGCCGAGATCGACGAGCTGCGCCGGGTGCTCGACACCCACGAGCGCGACGAGGCCTTCCAGGCCGGGCGCGGCTACTACCAGCAGGAAGGCGACTACGACTTCCACTACCGGATCATCCAGGGCAGCGGCAACCGCACCCTCACCCGCATGCTCTGCGGCGAGCTGTACCAACTGGTGCGCATGTACCGGCTGCAGTTCTCCGCCACGCCGAACCGGCCGCGCCAGGCCTTCGCCGAGCACCACCGCATTCTCGATGCCATCGCCGACCGTGACGGCGAACTGGCCGAACTGCTGATGCGCCGTCACATCGGCGCCTCCAAGCGCAACATCGAGCGTCACTACCTGGACGCCCAAGCCAAGACAGCCAACGAACGAGGTGAGTCATGAGTCTGCTTTCCCCCGGCCAGCGTTTCCGTACCGCCCTTGCCGAAGAGAAACCGCTGCAGGTGATCGGTGCGATCAACGCCAACCACGCCCTGCTCGCCAAGCGCGCCGGCTTCAAGGCCATCTACCTCTCCGGCGGCGGCGTCGCCGCCGGCTCCCTGGGCCTGCCGGACCTGGGGATAAACACCCTGGACGACGTGCTCACCGACGTGCGCCGCATCACCGACGTCTGCGACCTGCCGCTGCTGGTGGACATCGACACCGGCTTCGGCCCCAGCGCCTTCAACATCGAGCGCACGGTCAAGAGCCTGATCAAGGCCGGCGCCGCCGCCGCGCACATCGAGGACCAGGTCGGCGCCAAGCGCTGCGGCCACCGTCCGGGCAAGGAAATCGTCTCCACCGAGGAAATGGCCGACCGCGTGAAGGCCGCCGCCGACGCCAGGACCGATCCGAACTTCTTCCTCATCGCCCGTACCGACGCCATCCAGGCCGAGGGTGTGGACGCCGCCATCGAGCGCTGCCTGCGCTACGTGGAAGCCGGTGCCGACGGCATCTTCGCCGAGGCCGCCTACGACCTGCCGACCTACCAGCGCTTCGTCGAGGCCCTGGGCGTGCCGGTGCTGGCCAACATCACCGAGTTCGGCGCCACCCCGCTGTTCACCCGCGACGAGCTGGCCTCGGTCGGCGTGGCCATCCAGCTCTACCCGCTGTCGGCCTTCCGCGCCGCCAACAAGGCCGCCGAGGCGGTGTACACCGCGATCCGCCAGCAGGGCCATCAGAAAGACGTCATCGACCTGATGCAGACTCGTGCGGAGCTGTACGACCGCATCGGCTACCACGCCTTCGAGCAGAAGCTCGACGCGCTGTTCGCGGCGAACAAGAAGTAAAGCGGCTTCAGGCGGCAGGCTATAGGCTGCAGGACAAAGCGCCCGGCCTGCCGCCACCGACTCGAAATGCCAGGCCGCAGTGCCTGCGGAACAAGAACAAGCAACCGGATTCGTGAGGAGAGATACGATGAGCGCTACCGCCGAAACCACCACCGGCTTCAAGCCGAAGAAATCCGTGGCCCTGAGCGGCACCGCCGCCGGCAACACCGCCCTGTGCACCGTCGGCCGCACCGGCAACGACCTGCACTACCGTGGCTATGACGTGCTCGACTTCGCCAATCGCTGCGAATTCGAGGAAATCGCCCACCTGCTGGTCCACGGCAAGCTGCCGAACGTGGCCGAGCTGGCCGGCTACAAGGCCAGGCTGAAGGCCCTGCGCGGCCTGCCGGCGGGCGTCAAGGCCGCCCTGGAAACCCTGCCGCCCTCGGCCCACCCGATGGACGTGATGCGCACCGCCGTCTCCGTGCTGGGCTGCCTGTCGCCCGAGAAGGACGACCACAACCACCCCGGCGCCCGCGACATCGCCGACAAGCTGATGGCCTCCCTCGGCTCGGCGCTGCTGTACTGGTACCACTACAGCCACAACGGCAAGCGCATCGACGTGGAGACCGACGACGACTCCATCGGCGGCCACTTCCTGCACCTGCTGCACGGCGAGAAGCCGCGCGAGTCCTGGGTGCGCGCCATGCACACCTCGCTGAACCTGTACGCCGAGCACGAGTTCAACGCCTCCACCTTCACCTCGCGCGTCATCGCCGGCACCGGCTCGGACATGTACTCCTGCATCGCCGGCGCCATCGGCGCCCTGCGCGGCCCGAAACACGGCGGCGCCAACGAGGTGGCCTTCGAGATCCAGAAGCGCTACGACAACCCGGACGAGGCGGAAGCCGACATCCGCGCCCGCGTCGAGAAGAAGGAAGTGGTGATCGGCTTCGGCCACCCGGTCTACACCGTGTCCGACCCGCGCAACAAGGTGATCAAGGAAGTCGCCCGGCAGCTCTCCGAGGAGCAGAAGAACAGCAAGATGTTCGACATCGCCGAGCGCCTGGAAAGCGTGATGTGGGAAATCAAGAAGATGTTCCCCAACCTCGACTGGTTCAGCGCCGTCAGCTACCACATGATGGGCGTGCCCACCGCCATGTTCACCCCGCTGTTCGTGATCGCCCGCACCGCCGGCTGGTCCGCCCACGTCATCGAGCAGCGCATCGACGGCAAGATCATCCGCCCGAGCGCCAACTACACCGGTCCCGAGGACCTGAAGTTCGTGCCGCTCAAGGATCGCCCCTGAACAATGGTGAATAGCCTCATGAACAGCCAATACCGTAAAAGCCTGCCCGGCACACAACTGGACTACTTCGATGCCCGCGCGGCCGTCGAAGAGATCCAGGCTGGTGCCTGGGACAAACTCCCGTACACCTCGCGCGTGCTGGCCGAGCAACTGGTGCGCCGCTGCGAGCCGGAACTGCTGACTGCCGCGCTGGAACAACTGATCTACCGCAAGCGCGACCTCGACTTCCCCTGGTACCCGGCGCGCGTGGTCTGCCACGACATCCTCGGCCAGACCGCGCTGGTCGACCTGGCCGGCCTGCGCGACGCCATCGCCGACCAGGGCGGCGACCCGTCCAAGGTCAACCCGGTGGTGCCGACGCAACTGATCGTCGACCACTCCCTGGCCGTGGAAGCCCCCGGCTTCGACCCCGAGGCCTTCGAGAAGAACCGCGCCATCGAGGACCGTCGCAACGAGGACCGCTTCCACTTCATCGAGTGGACCAAGACCGCGTTCAAGAACGTCGACGTGATCCCCGCCGGCAACGGCATCATGCACCAGATCAACCTGGAGAAGATGAGCCCGGTGATCCAGGCGCGCGGCGGCGTGGCCTTCCCCGACACCTGTGTCGGCACCGACTCGCACACCCCGCACGTGGACGCCCTGGGGGTGATCGCCATCGGCGTCGGCGGCCTGGAAGCCGAGACCGTGATGCTCGGCCACCCGTCGATGATGCGCCTGCCCGACATCGTCGGCGTCGAGCTGACCGGCAAGCGCCAGCCCGGCATCACCGCCACCGACATCGTCCTGGCGTTGACCGAGTTCCTGCGCAAGGAGCGCGTGGTGGGGGCCTACGTCGAGTTCTTCGGCGAAGGCGCCGACAGCCTGACCATCGGCGACCGCGCGACCATCTCCAACATGTGCCCGGAATACGGCGCCACCGCCGCGATGTTCTACATCGACGGCCAGACCATCGACTACCTCAAGCTCACCGGCCGCGAGCCGGAGCAGGTGGCGCTGGTGGAGAACTACGCGAAGACCCTCGGCCTGTGGGCCGACGCCCTGAAGACCGCCGAGTACGAGCGCGTGCTCAGCTTCGACCTGGGCAGCGTGGTGCGCAACATGGCCGGCCCGTCCAACCCGCACCGCCGCCTGCCGACCTCGGCGCTGGCCGAGCGCGGCATCGCCGACGAGGCCAAGCTGGAGTCCGGCCGCGATGAAGAAGCCCATGGCCTGATGCCCGACGGCGCGGTGATCATCGCCGCCATCACCAGCTGCACCAACACCTCCAACCCGCGCAACGTGGTCGCCGCCGGCCTGCTGGCGAAGAAGGCCAACGCGCTGGGCCTGGTGCGCAAGCCCTGGGTGAAGACCTCCTTCGCGCCGGGTTCCAAGGTCGCCAGGCTGTACCTGGAAGAGGCCGGCCTGCTGACCGAGCTGGAGAAACTCGGCTTCGGCATCGTCGCCTACGCCTGCACTACCTGCAACGGCATGTCCGGGGCGCTGGAGCCGAAGATCCAGCAGGAAATCATCGACCGCGACCTGTACGCCACCGCCGTGCTCTCGGGCAACCGCAACTTCGACGGGCGCATCCACCCCTACGCCAAGCAGGCCTTCCTCGCCTCGCCGCCGCTGGTGGTGGCCTACGCCATCGCCGGCACCGTGCGCTTCGACATCGAGCAGGACCCGCTGGGCACCGACGCCAACGGCAACCCCATCACCCTGAAGGACCTGTGGCCGTCCGACGAAGAGATCGATGCCATCGTCGCCAGCAGCGTGAAGCCGGAACAGTTCCGCCAGGTGTACATCCCGATGTTCGACCTGGGCAGCGTGAAGGAAGCCGACAGCCCGCTGTACGACTGGCGCCCGATGTCCACCTACATCCGCCGCCCGCCGTACTGGGAAGGCGCGCTGGCCGGCGAGCGCACGCTCAAGGGCATGCTGCCGCTGGCGATCCTGCCGGACAACATCACCACCGACCACCTGTCGCCGTCCAACGCCATCCTGATGAACTCGGCCGCTGGTGAGTACCTGCACAAGATGGGCCTGCCGGAGGAGGACTTCAACTCCTACGCCACCCACCGCGGCGACCACCTGACCGCGCAGCGCGCCACCTTCGCCAACCCGCAACTGGTCAACGAGATGGCCGTGGTCGATGGCCAGGTGAAGAAGGGCTCGCTGGCCCGCGTGGAGCCCGAAGGCAAGGTGATGCGCATGTGGGAAGCCATCGAGACCTACATGAACCGCAAGCAGAACCTGATCATCGTCGCCGGCGCCGACTACGGCCAGGGCTCGTCCCGCGACTGGGCGGCCAAGGGCGTGCGCCTGGCCGGGGTGGAAGTGATCGTGGCCGAGGGCTTCGAGCGCATCCACCGCACCAACCTGGTGGGCATGGGCGTGCTGCCGGTGGAGTTCAAGCCGGGCACCACGCGCCTGACCCTGGGCCTGGACGGCACCGAGACCTACGACATCGAAGGTGAACTGTCGCCGCGCTGCGACCTGACCCTGGTGGTCAACCGGCGCAACGGTGAAGTGGTCCGGGTACCGGTGACCTGCCGCCTCGACACCGCCGCCGACGTCAGCGTGTACAAGGCCGGCGGCGTGCTGCAGCGCTTCGCCAAGGACTTCCTCGAGTCGTCCGCGGCGTGATGTAACGGCTCCGGCCCGCACGAGCGGCGGGCCGGCACCAATCCTGTAGGAGCGAGCTTGCTCGCGACCCCATCCCCGCTGCGGGGCCGTTCGCGAGCAAGCTCGCTCCTACGAAAAGCCCACAGGACCTGACCCATGCCCCACGTACCCCAAGTGAAAATCCCCGCCACCTACATCCGCGGCGGCACCAGCAAGGGCGTGTTCTTCCGCCTGCAGGACCTGCCCGAGCGTTGCCAGGTGCCGGGGGAAGCGCGCGACAAGCTGTTCATGCGCGTGATCGGCAGCCCCGACCCGTATTCGGCGCACATCGACGGCATGGGCGGCGCCACCTCCAGCACCAGCAAGTGCGTGATCCTGTCGAAAAGCAGCCAGCCCGGCCACGACGTGGACTACCTCTACGGCCAGGTCTCCATCGACAAGGCCTTCGTCGACTGGAGCGGCAACTGCGGCAACCTCTCCACCGCCGCCGGCGCCTTCGCCATCCACGCCGGCCTGGTCGATCCGGCGCGCATCCCGGACAACGGCACCTGCGTGGTGCGCATCTGGCAGGCCAACATCCACAAGACCATCATCGCCCACGTGCCGGTGACCAGCGGCCAGGTCCAGGAGACCGGCGACTTCGAGCTGGACGGGGTGACCTTCCCCGCCGCCGAGATCGTGCTGGAGTTCCTCGACCCCTCCGACGACGGCGAGGAAGGCGGCTCCATGTTCCCCACCGGCAACCTGGTGGACGACCTGGAAGTGCCCGGCGTCGGCACCTTCAAGGCGACCATGATCAGCGCCGGCATCCCCACCGTGTTCGTCAACGCCGAGGACATCGGCTACCAGGGCACCGAACTGCGCGAGGACATCAACTCCGATCCCGAGCAACTGGCGCGCTTCGAGCAGATCCGCATCGCCGGCGCCCTGCGCATGGGCCTGATCAAGACACCGGAAGAGGCGGCCACCCGCCAGCACACGCCGAAGATCGCCTTCGTCTCCCCGCCCAAGGACTACCGCACCTCCAGCGGCAAGCAGGTGCAGGCCGGCGACGTCGACCTGCTGGTGCGCGCGCTGTCCATGGGCAAGCTGCACCATGCCATGATGGGCACCGCCGCCGTGGCCATCGGCACCGCCGCCGCCGTGCCGGGCACCCTGGTGAACCTGGCCGCCGGTGGCGGCGAGCGCACCGCCGTACGCTTCGGCCACCCCTCCGGCACCCTGCGCGTGGGCGCCGAGGCCAAACGGGTGGACGGCGAATGGACCGTGACCAAGGCCATCATGAGCCGCAGCGCGCGCATCCTCATGGAAGGCTGGGTGCGGGTGCCGGGCGACGCCTTCTGAGCGTAGGGCGGATAACGTTCCACGTTATCCGCCGTTTGACCTTGGTTTCAGGCGCGTACCGGGTTTGGCCACGGAGCGCCTGTTTCAAGGCACTCCGGGCTCGGCCGAGGAGCAGGGCACGAGGTCGGTGTAGCGGCGTATAACCGCGAACGGTTATACGCCCTACGTCCGTGATGGCTCCGTTGCCAAGGGTATCCGCCTCCAGCGTCTAGACTCTCCCGGATTACCGCGAAGGAGCACGCCATGAGCACCAACGCCGATCCGAACACCCGCCCCGACTACGACGTCGTCCTGCAGCAGATCGCCGACTACGTCCTGACCTACCGCGTCGACTCCGCCGAGGCCCGTGACACCGCGCGGCTGTGCCTGATGGACAGCCTGGCCTGCGCCCTGCTGGCCCTGCGCTTCCCCGAATGCACCAAGCTGCTCGGCCCCCAGGTGGACGGCACGGTGGTGCCCCACGGCTCGCGGGTGCCGGGCACGCGCTTCTGCCTGGACCCGGTCAAGGCCGCCTGGGACATAGGCGCGCTGGTGCGCTGGCTGGACTACAACGACACCTGGCTGGCCGCCGAATGGGGCCACCCGTCGGACAACCTCGGCGCCATCCTCGCCATCGCCGACCACCTGGCGCAGTTGGCCCAGGCCAGGGGCGAGCCGCCGCCGAGCATGGGCGACGTGCTGGAATCCATGGTCCTGGCCCACGAGATCCAGGGCGTGTTCGCCCTGGAGAACGCCTTCAACCGCGTCGGCCTGGACCACGTGTTCCTGGTCAAGCTGGCCTCCACGGCCGTGAGCGCGCGGCTGCTCGGCGCCGACCGCGAGCAGCTGCTTTGCGCCCTCTCCCACGCCTGCGTCGACGGCCAGGCGCTGCGCACCTACCGCCACGCGCCCAACGCCGGTTCGCGCAAGTCCTGGGCCGCCGGCGACGCCAGCAGCCGCGGCCTGCGCCTGGCGGACATCGCCCTGCGCGGCGAGATGGGCATCCCCGGCGTGCTCAGCGCGCCGCAATGGGGCTTCTACGACGTGCTGTTCAGCCACACCAACAAGGACCTGGCGCTCAAGCCCGACGACCAGCGCCGGTTCCGCCTGCCGCAGCCCTTCGCCAGCTACGTGATGGAGAACGTGCTGTTCAAGATCAGCTTCCCCGCCGAGTTCCACGCGCAGACCGCCGTGGAAGCCGCGGTGCAGTTGCACCCGCTGGTGCGCAACCGCATCAGCGAGATCACCCGCATCGTCATCGCCACCCAGGAATCGGCGATCCGCATCATCTCCAAGACCGGCCCGCTGGCCAACGCCGCCGACCGCGACCACTGCATCCAGTACATGGTCGCCGTGCCGCTGATCTACGGCACCCTGGAAGCGGAACACTACGAGGACGCCTTCCACGCCGCGCACCCGCTGATCGACCGCCTGCGCGAGAAGATGGAGGTGGTGGAGGATGTGCGCTACAGCCGCGAGTACCTGGAGGCGGACAAGCGCAGCATCGCCAACGCCGTGCAGGTGTTCTTCAGCGACGGCAGCAGCACGCCGAAGATCGAGGTGGAATACCCGGTGGGCCACCGCCGCCGGCGCGCCGAAGGCATTCCGCTGCTGGAAGCCAAGTTCCGCAACGCCCTGGCCACCCGCTTCGCCCCGCAGCGCTGCGCGCGGATAGCCGCGCTGTGCAACGACCCGGCGCAGCTGGAGGCCACGCCGGTGCACAGGTTCATGGACTTGCTGGTGATCTGAAGCGCTCTTGCAGGAGCGCGCCCTGCGCTCGAATCGCGGGCAGGGCCCGCTCCTACAGGTTGCCGTGAGGCATGGCATTCTCTCCCCGTAGGAGCGGACCTTGTCCGCGATAGCCGGAACCAACGGCGCGATTCGCGGATGAGATCCGCTCCTACGGGGCAGCCACAACGCTCAGGCCAGCAGATCCCCCTGCAGCTGCTCCAGCAGCACCTGGATGCGCGCCAGGCGCACCGTGGGGTCGTCCATCTCCAGCAGCACCTGCTTCTGCTCCGGCTCGAAGGGCAGCAGGTAGGCCAGTTGGCAGGCCAGCTCCTGCTGGCCACTGACCTCGCCGCCCATCTCCAGGGTGGCGACCATCGGGTGCAGCGACAAGGCGCCGAGCAGCGCCGCCAGGTCGTCGTGCTCCTCGGTCAGCGGCTGGTCGGGCAGCTCCTCCAGCCAGGCCACGTCGGCTACCAGCAACTGGTCCGGCTGCACCTGCGTATCCAGCACGCGGAAGCGCCGGCCACCCTCGACGCGGATGCCCAGCAGGCCGTTGGGCAGCTGCTGCCAGTCGCGGATCAGCGCCTCGCAGCCGACCTTGCCGAACGCCTCGGGGGCCTCGCCCACCTCGCGGCCTTCGACGATGGACACCACGCCGAAGCCGCCGCCCTGCTTCATGCAGCGGCCGATCATGTCCAGGTAGCGCGCCTCGAAGATCTGCAGGTCCAGGCGGCAGCCGGGGAACAGCACGGTGTTGAGGGGGAAGAGCGGCAACTTCATGTGAATCTTCCTGCTTCAGGCGATCAAGGCTACCGCCAACGGTAGCAGCACTGCGGTGGCCACGCCCATCAGGCTCATCGCCAGGGCGGCGAAGGCGCCACATTCCTCGCCCTCCTGCAGGGCCCGGGAAGTGCCCACGGCATGGGCGGTCATGCCCAGCGCCATGCCCTGGGCGGCCGGGTGGCGCACGCCGATGCGGCGCAGCAGCTCCGGGCCGAGGATGGCGCCGAGCACCCCGGTGATCAGCACGAACACCGCCGCCAGCGCCGCCACGCCGCCGATCTGGTTGGCCACCAGCATGGCGATGGGCGAGGTCACCGACTTCGGCGCCAGGCTCATCAGCAGCTCGCCGCGCAGGCCGAACAGCCAGCCCAGGCCGATGCCGGCCACGGTGGCCAGCAGGCCGGCCACCAGCAGGGTCGCCAGGGTCGGCCAGAACAACTGGCGGATGCGCCTGAGGTTGAGGAACAGCGGCACCGCCAGGGCCACGGTGGCCGGGCCGAGCAGCACGGTCAGCACGCTGACCCCGGCGCTGTAGGCCTGGTAGTCGATGCCGGTGCCCAGCAGCACCAGGATCACCATGGCCATGGACACCAGCACCGGCTGCAGGAACACCCAGCGCGTGCGCTCGTAGCCGGCCAGCGCCAGCTGGTAGGCCGCCAGGGTGATGCCGATGCAGAACAGCGGGTGGTGGATGACCGCCTGCCAGGCGCCTTGCCAGTCAAGCATCGCGGGCCTCCTTGCGGCCGCGCTGGCGGTCGATCAGCTTCTGCATCAGCCAGCCGGCGAACAGGAACGAGCCCAGCAGGGACAGCGCCAGGGCCCCGGCCAGCGGCCAGAAGTCCGCCAGCAGCTGGCGGCCGTAGACCATCACCCCCACCGCCGGCGGCACCAGCAGCAGCGGCAGGTAGCGCAGCAGCGAGGACGCCGCCTCGGTGATCGGCTCGCCCACCTCGCCGCGCACCAGCAGGAACGCCAGCAGCAGCACCAGCCCAATGATGGGGCCGGGGATCATCGGCAGGATGAGAACATTCAGGCCGGTGCCCAGCAGTTGGAACAGCACCAGCCAGGTCAGGCCGCGAAGCAGCATGGCAACCTCCTGTGAAAAAGCCCGACATTATGCCCAAGTACGCCCGGCCTATGGCACGGCATTCGCTTCAAGCATAGGTGCGCAGCCGCCATCCACCTGTGCCATGCTGCATCGCACGCCGAAAACAACAACACGCGTTCGCGGAGGAAAACATGCCGTTCGTTCCCGTCAGCACCCTCAAGGATTACATTGGCAAGGACCTGGGCCATTCCGACTGGCTCACCGTCGACCAGAACCGCATCAACCAGTTCGCCGAGTGCACCGAGGACCACCAGTTCATCCACGTGGACCCGGAGAAGGCGAAGAAGACCCCGTTCGGCGGCACCATCGCCCACGGCTTCCTCTCCCTGTCGCTGATTCCCAAGCTCTGCGAAGGCCTGCTGGTGCTCCCGGAGAACCCGAAGATGGTGGTCAACTACGGCCTGGACAGCGTGCGCTTCATCCAGCCGGTGCCGGTGGACTCGCGGGTGCGCCTGCAGGTGACCATTCTCGACGTCACCGAGAAGAACCCCGGGCAGTGGCTGATCAAGGCGCGCTGCACCCTGGAGATCGAGGGCCTGCCCAAGCCGGCCTACATCGCCGAGTCCCTGAGCCTGGCCTTCGTCTGACGCCGGCCCCCGGCCTCCCACAAAAAAGCCCGCGCCCGCGGGCTTTTTTGCGTCACACTGGTGCAAAACCGCCGTGACCGACCCTGCCGCATGCGCCTGCACCTTCCCCTCCTCGCCCTGATCCTGGCCCTCGCCGCCTGCGACCAGGGCCCCGCCCAGCCCCCGGCCGACCTGGTGCTGCCCGACGGTGCGCGCTACCACGGCGCCCTCGTCGAGGGCCGCCTGCACGGCGAGGGGCGCCTGGAATACGGCAACGGCGCCTGGTACCAGGGCCGCTTCGCCCAGGGCCTGTTCGACGGCCAGGGCGAATGGCACGGCGCCGACGGCAGCCACTACCAGGGCGGTTTCCGCGAAGGCCTCTACCATGGCCAGGGCCAGTTGGACGACGGCCAGGGCAACGAGTACGCAGGCACCTTCGAGAACGGCCAGCTGCGCGGCAAGGGCAGCTTCAGCGACGCCGACGGCGACCGCTACGAGGGCGGCTTCGAGAACACCGAGTTCAGTGGCCAGGGGCGTTTCGTCAACGCCGACGGCGACGTGTGGAGCGGCCAGTTCAGCCAGGGCGCGCTGAACGGCCCGGGCAAGTACGAGGGCCGCGACGGCAGCCGCTACGAAGGCGGCTTCAAGGACTGGCGCTTCGCCGGCGAAGGCGTGCTGACCCAGGCCGACGGCCAGGTCTACCGCGGCCAGTTCGCCGACGGCAAGTTCGCCGGCAAGGGCAGCCTGCGCGGCGCCGACGGGCGCCTGCAGGCCGGCACCTGGAGCAACGGCCTGCTGCGCCGCGACGAACAGGGCCGGCGCCTGCCCAACCCGGTGGAGGTCGGCCTGCTGGAACAGGGCCGCCTGCTCGACCGCGCCCTGGCCGCGCTGCCGCCCTCCACGCCGCAGGTGGAGCTGTACGCCCTGAGCGTGGGCGGCGACGGCAAGCAGAGCGTGTTCCTGCGCGAGGCCGACTACGTCGCCCGCCTGCTCGGCCAGCGCTTCGGCGCGCGCGGCGTGGTCACCCTGGTGAACAACCGCAACCACGCCGACGACCGCCCCATGGCCACCCGCGAGAGCCTGGCGCGGGCGGTCCGCACCCTGGCGCGCAGCAGCGGCCCGGAAGACCTGGTGTTCATCTACCTGACCAGCCACGGCAGCCACGACCACCAACTGGTCCTCGACATGCCCGGCATCCGCCTGGACAACCTGCCCGCCGCCGACCTCGCCGAACTGCTCGCGCCGCTGAAGGACCGCTACAAGGTTCTGGTGATCTCGGCCTGCTACAGCGGAGGCTTCATCGAACCCCTGAAGGACGACAGGACGCTGATCATGACGGCGGCGCGCAGCGACCGGGTGTCCTTCGGCTGTTCCGAGGAAGCGGACTTCACCTATTTCGGCCAAGCCCTGTTCGCCAACGCCTTGAACGCCACCGACGACCTGCAGCAGGCTTTCCAGCAGGCCAGCGCCGAGGTCGCCCGGCGCGAGGCGGAGGACGGCTTCGACGCCTCCGAACCGCAGCTGTGGGCGCCACCGGCCGTCCTGCAGCGCTGGAACACCTTGCGCGCAGGCCAGGCCAGCCGGGCCCTGAGCGCCGATGCGGGGCACGTGCAGGAAAAACGTTAGCCCGGCAACTACGCTTGTAACTGTGTCAGCGGAGAAACCAGGATGTATTCAACACCGACGCATGTCCTTCTCGCCGGCGCCACCGGCCTCACCGGCGAGCACCTGCTCGACCGCATGCTCAGCGAGCCGACGGTCAAGCGCGTGCTGGCGCCGACCCGCCGGCCACTGGCCGCCCACCCGCGCCTGGAGAACCCCATAGGCCCATTGGCCGAACTCATCCCCAACCTGGCAGGGCCGGTGGACACGGTGTTCTGCTGCCTGGGCACCACCCTCAAGGAAGCCGGCTCGGAAGCGGCCTTCAAGGCGGTGGACCACGACCTGCCGCTGGCCCTGGGCGAACACGCCCTCAAGCTCGGTGCGCGGCACTACGTGGTGGTCAGCGCGCTGGGCGCGGACAGCAAGTCCTCGCTGTTCTACAACCGCGTCAAGGGCGAGCTGGAAGAGGCCCTGCAGAAACAGGGCTGGCCGCAACTGACCATCGCCCGCCCCTCCCTGCTGCTGGGCCAGCGCGAGGAGATCCGCCTGGCCGAACTGCTCGCCGCCCCCTTCGCCCGCATCCTCCCCGGCAAGCTCCACGGCATCGAAGCCTGCGCCCTGGCCCGCGCCCTCTGGCGCCTGGCCCTGGAGACCGGCAAGGGCGTGCGTTTCGTCGAGTCGGATGAGTTGCGCAGGCTAGGCAAATAACCCCAGCTGCACCGAGATGCTCTTCGTAGGATGGGTTGAGCCTCAGCGAAACCCATGCTGCCGTGGCGATGGGTATCGCTTCGCTCAACACCATCCTACGACGGTGTTTCCTGTTGCGCCCTGCGCGCGATTTCGCGGGCAGGGCCCGCTCCTACAGTTCGGTATGAGGCATGGCACTCCCCTGTAGGAGCGGACCTTGTCCGCGATAGCCGGAGGCTCCGGCGCGGTTCGCGGATGAGATCTGCTCCTACGCAACGCCCACCTGTAGGAGCGCGCCCTGCGCGCGAATCGCGGGCAAGGCCCGCGGCGTCAATTCCCGCCCCACACCTGCAGGCCGATGCCCAGCTCCGCGGCGATCGACAGCGGCAGCAGCACGGTGTCCAGCAACGCGCTGCCCGGCAGGTCCAGGCGTGGGTAGGTTGGCGCCTCGGTGCCGTAGTGGTCCCGGGGGCAGCAGCCGCCGTTGATGGAGTACCAGTCCAGCCGGGTGCCCGCGTAGATCAGCGGGGCGCCGGGCTTGTTGGCGTTGAGGGTCTTCACCGTGGCGCAGCCGCCCAGTTGCAGCAGCATCAGGGCGGCGAGGAGCTTATTCGTCACTGACAAGGTGGTGTTCGCCCCAGCGCGGCAGCATGTCCTGGGGGATGCCCAGTTGGTTGAGGATGCGCACCACCACGAAGTCGACCAGGTCGTCGATGGTCTGCGGCTGGTGGTAGAAACCCGGCGCCGCCGGCAGGATCACCGCGCCCAGGTTGGACAGCTTGAGCATGTTCTCCAGGTGGATGCTGGAGAACGGCGCCTCGCGCGGCACCAGGATCAACTGGCGGCGCTCCTTCAGGGCGACGTCGGCGGCGCGCTCGATCAGGTTGTTGCAGGCGCCGCTGGCGATCGCCGACAGCGTGCCGGTGGAGCACGGCACCACCACCATGGCGCCGGGCGCGCCGGAGCCGGAGGCCACCGGGGCCATCCAGTCCTCCTTGCCGTACACGCGGATCTGCCCGGGCGCGGCGCCGGTGTATTCGCTGAGGAAGGCCTGCATCGCCTGGGGCTTGCCCGGCAGGGTCACGTCGGTCTCGGTGGCCACCACCAGTTGCGCGGCCTTGGAGATCAGGAAGTGCACCTCGCGGTCTTCCTGCACCAGGCAGTCGAGCAGGCGCAGGCCGTACTGGGCGCCGGAAGCGCCGGTCATCGCCAGGGTGACGCGTTCGGCTCCTGCCATCTCAGTCCTCCAGGGCCTTGGCCAGCTTGCCGTGCAGGCCGCCGAAGCCGCCGTTGCTCATGATCACCACCTGGGTGCCCGGGGCGGCCACGGCCTTCACCCCCTCGATGATGGCGTCCAGGGAGTCGCACACCTGGGTCGGCACGGTCGAGCCGGCCACCGTGGCGGCCAGGTCCCAGCCCAGGTTCGGCGGCGCGTACCAGAACACCCGGTCGGCCTGGGCCACGCTGTCGGCCAGGCCGTCGCGGTGGGCGCCCAGCTTCATGGAGTTGGAGCGCGGCTCCACCACGGCGATCACCGGGGCGTCGCCGACGCGCTTGCGCAGGCCGTCGAGGGTGGTGGCGATGGCGGTCGGGTGGTGGGCGAAGTCGTCGTAGAGGGTCACGCCCTTCACTTCGGCGACCTTCTCCATGCGCCGCTTGACGCTCTTGAACGCCGACAGCGCGGCGCAGCCCAGCTCCGGCACCACGCCGACGTGGCGCGCCGCGGCCAGGCAGGCCAGGGCATTGGCGACGTTGTGCTGGCCGGTCAGCTCCCACTCCACGGTGCCCTGCGCGGCGCCGTCGAACAGCACCTCGAAGCGCGAGCCGTCGGCGCTGAGCAGGCGCGCCTGCCACTGGCCGCCGATGCCTGTGGTCTGCACCGGCGTCCAGCAGCCCATGCCGATCACGCGCTTGAGCGCGGCTTCGTTTTCGGGGTGGATGATCAGGCCTTCGCCGGGGATGGTCCGCACCAGGTGGTGGAACTGCCGCTCGATGGCCGCCAGGTCCGGGAAGATGTCCGCGTGGTCGAATTCCAGGTTGTTCAGGATGGCGGTGCGCGGGCGGTAGTGGACGAACTTCGAGCGCTTGTCGAAGAAGGCGCTGTCGTACTCGTCGGCCTCCACCACGAAGAACGGCGTGCCGCCCAGCCGCGCGGAGACGCCGAAGTTCTGCGGCACGCCGCCGATCAGGAAGCCCGGGCTCATGCCGGCATGCTCCAGCACCCAGGCCAGCATGCTGCTGGTGGTGGTCTTGCCGTGGGTACCGGCCGCAGCCAGCACCCAGCGCCCCTGCAGCACGTGGTCGGCCAGCCACTGCGGGCCGGAAACGTAGGGCAGGCCCTTGTTCAGCACGTGCTCCACCGCCGGGTTGCCGCGCGACAGGGCGTTGCCGATCACCACCAGGTCCGGCGCCGGCTCCAGGTGGGCGGGCTCGTAGCCCTGCATCAGCTCGATGCCCTGGGCCTGCAGTTGGGTGCTCATGGGCGGGTAGACGTTGGCGTCGGAACCGGTGACGCGGTGCCCCAGTTCCTTGGCCAGCACGGCCAGCGAGCCCATGAAGGTGCCGCAGATGCCGAGGATGTGGATATGCATGCAGACTCCTGCAATCAAGCCTGGGAAGGCGCTTCGAATGGGCGGCAGATTAGCACAGCGCCGGGTGCCGGCGGGGTGGCTGGATGCATCAGACGGCGCCATTCGCCGGGGGTTCCGCGCACGCTGGCGGTAGGCCCGGCGTAGGGCGAATAACCGTTCGCGGTTATCCGCCGATACACCCAACCCTCACCCTCCGCCAGGGTCGAACCCGGAGCCGCCTGGGGCCAAGGTCAAACGGCGTACAACCGCGAACGGTTGTACGCCCTACGGCACGGAGCGGCTCAGGCCGTGGCGGCGCAACTTGCGGTACAGGGTATTGCGGCTGATGCCCAGCTGCTGCGCGGTGCGGCTCATGTGCCAGCGCTGCGCTTCCAGCACCGCCAGCAGGGCGCCGCGCTCGGCATCGAGCAGGCTGTCGGTGGGCGCCTCCGCTTCGGGTACCGGCTTGGGCTGCGCGGCGCGGCGGATGTCCACCGGCAGGTCGGCCAGGTGCACGCGGCCACCTTCGCTGAGCGCCACCAGGGTGCGCAGCACGTTGCGCAGCTGGCGCACGTTGCCCGGCCAGGGGTGGTCGAGCAGCGCCTGGCGCACGTCCTCGTCGAGCACGATGGGCCGGCCCCGGGATTCCTCGGCGAGCAGTTGCGCCAGCAACTGCGGCCTGTCCTCGCGCTCGCGCAGGGCCGGCAGTTGCAGCACCAGGCCGTTGAGGCGGTAGTAGAGGTCCTCGCGGAAGCTGCCGGCGGCCACCAGCTCATCCAGGTTGCGGTGGGTGGCGCTGATCAGGCGCAGGTCCACCGCTTGCGCCACGCCGTCGCCCAGGGGCACCACCTGGCGCTCTTCCAGCACGCGCAGCAGGCGCGTCTGCAGGGCCAGGGGCATGTCGCCGATCTCGTCGAGGAACAGGGTGCCGCCGTCGGCCTGCAGCAGCTTGCCGCGCATGCCTTCCTTGCGCGCGCCGGTGAAGCTGCCGCCGCGGTAGCCGAACAGCTCGCTCTCGATCAGGCTCTCCGGGATGGCCGCGCAGTTCAGCGCGACGAAGGCCTTGCCGGCGCGCTCGCCGGACTGGTGCACGGCCTTGGCGAAGGCCTCCTTGCCCGAGCCGGTCTCGCCGTGCAGCAGCAGCGGCACGTCGTGGGCGTAGACCTTGAGGGCGCGGCGGAAGTCCGCGGCCAGGCGCGCGTCGCCCAGGCACAGCCCCGGGGCGGCCGGCGCCGGGCGCGCCACGGGCACCACCAGCGGCCGCGGCTCGCCACGCAACTGGGCATGGAACTGGCGCCCGGCATGGCTGCGCAGCGGCCAGCTGAGGCCGGCCTGGGCGCTGGCGCGGCCGAGCAGGTCGTCCAGGCGGATGTCGAAGCAGTCCTCCACGCAGCGGCCGAGCAGGCCGTCGCGCGGGCGGTCCAGCAGGTTCAGCGCGCCCTGGTTGGCGGCGAGGATGCGCCCGGCGCCGTCGAAGGCCACCAGGCCCTCGCTGAACAACCCGACGTACTCGGCCTGCAGGTGGAAGCGCAGCAGCCACTGGCCCTCGAAGCGGCGCAGGAAGTAGCAGCTCTCGATCATCTTCGCCGAGAGGTTGACCAGCGCCATGGTGTGGAACTGGCTCTGCCGCGACAGGTCGCGGCGCGCCGAGGACACGTCGAGCACCGCCAGCAGTTCGCCGTGGGGGTCGAACACCGGGCTCGCCGAGCAGGTCAGGCCGGTGTGCAGGCTGCGGAAATGTTCGTCGCGGTGGATGGTCAGGGCCTGGCGCTCGACCAGGCAGGTGCCGATGCCGTTGGTGCCCTCGCGGGCCTCGCTCCAGTCGGCGCCCAGCCACAGCCCGGCGTGTTCGAAGGTGGCGCGCTCGGCCTCGTCGCAGACGCGGTTGAGGATCACCCCGCGGGCGTCGGTGAGCAGCACCGCGTGGCCGGCGCCGGCGAGCTGCTGGCGCAGGCTGGTCATCTCGCCGCTGGCGATCTCCAGCACCTGCTGCAGGCCCTCGCGGCGCTCCAGCATGCGCCGGTGCTCCAGCACCGTGGGCGGCAGGGTCTGCGCCGGGTCGAGGTGGTATTCCTCCAGGCAGCGCAGCCAGGAACGGGCGATGGACGGATCGGCGGCGGGGCCGCTGGCCGGTTGCTGCCCGCGGGCCACTGTCATGACCTGGCGGGCGTGGCGACTCATGGCGTTCGCACTCATTGTTATGGTTCTCCACGGAAGGGACGGCAGGCAGTCCCGGGGCGACCGTCCCCGCAGCATCGTCCAGTGCGCCGCGCAATGCAATGCCTCGGTGACCTGCCGGTCAGCCGCTGTGCCGGATACGCTACAAACTGTCACCCCGACCTGTACCGCCGTTGCCACACCGCCCGTCGGCGGCTGCCCGCCAGCCGACCACCGGCCCAGCAACCACGCGGTTCCCGCTGGCATGGCCCGGCCCTTGCTCTACGCTTGTCAGACCACAAACGCGTCCTCCCCAACAAGCACAAGAGCCAGGAGATCCACCATGCGTTACGCCCAACCCGGTAGCCAAGGTGCTGTCGTTTCCTTCAAGTCCCGCTACGGCAACTACATCGGTGGCGAGTTCGTACCCCCGGTCAATGGCCAGTACTTCGTCAACACCTCGCCGGTGAACGGCCAGCCGATCGCCGAGTTCCCCCGCTCCGACGCCGCCGACATCGACAAGGCCCTGGATGCCGCCCACGCCGCGGCCGACGCCTGGGGCCGCACCTCGGTGCAGGAGCGTTCGAACATCCTGCTGAAGATCGCCGACCGCATCGAACAGAACCTGGAAGTGCTGGCCGTCACCGAAACCTGGGACAACGGCAAGGCCGTGCGCGAGACGCTCAACGCCGACATCCCCCTGGCCGCCGACCACTTCCGCTACTTCGCCGGCTGCATCCGCGCCCAGGAAGGCTCCGCCGCCGAGATCAACGACAGCACCGTGGCCTACCACATCCACGAGCCGCTGGGCGTGGTCGGGCAGATCATCCCGTGGAACTTCCCGCTGCTGATGGCCGCCTGGAAGCTGGCCCCGGCCCTGGCCGCCGGCAACTGCGTGGTGCTCAAGCCGGCCGAGCAGACGCCGCTGGGCATCTGCGTGCTGATGGAGATCATCGGCGACCTGCTGCCACCGGGCGTGCTCAACGTCGTCCAGGGCTTCGGCAAGGAAGCCGGCGAGGCGCTGGCCACCAGCAAGCGCATCGCCAAGATCGCCTTCACCGGCTCCACCCCGGTGGGCTCGCACATCCTCGAGTGCGCGGCGAAGAACATCATCCCGTCCACCGTGGAACTGGGCGGCAAGAGCCCGAACATCTACTTCGAAGACATCATGCAGGCCGAGCCGTCCTTCATCGAGAAGGCCGCCGAGGGCCTGGTGCTGGCCTTCTTCAACCAGGGCGAGGTGTGCACCTGCCCGTCCCGCGCCCTGGTGCAGGAATCCATCTACCCGCAGTTCATGGAAGTGGTGATGAAGAAGGTCAAGGCGATCAAGCGCGGCGACCCGCTGGACACCGACACCATGGTCGGCGCCCAGGCCTCGCAGCAGCAGTTCGACAAGATCCTCTCCTACCTCGACATCGCCCAGAAGGAAGGCGCCGAGGTGCTGACCGGCGGCGCGGTGGAGAAACTCGAAGGCAGCCTGGCCACCGGCTACTACATCCAGCCGACGCTGCTCAAGGGCAACAACAAGATGCGCGTGTTCCAGGAGGAAATCTTCGGCCCGGTGGTGGGCGTCACCACCTTCAAGGACGAAGCCGAGGCCCTGGCCATCGCCAACGACACCGAATACGGCCTGGGCGCCGGCGTCTGGACCCGCGACATCAACCGCGCCTACCGCATGGGCCGCGGCATCAAGGCCGGCCGCGTGTGGACCAACTGCTACCACCTGTACCCGGCGCACGCCGCCTTCGGCGGCTACAAGAAATCCGGCGTGGGCCGCGAGACCCACAAGATGATGCTCGACCACTACCAGCAGACCAAGAACCTGCTGGTCAGCTACGACATCAACCCGCTGGGCTTCTTCTGATCCACCCGGGCTTCCGACTCTCTTCCTGCGCGGCCTTCGGGCCGCGCTTTTTTTGCCTCGGAAAAGCAGGGCGAATAACCGTTCGGAATGAGCCGGATATTCGGCCTCAACCTGTAGGAGCGGGCCCTGCCCGCGATTCGCACGCAGGGCGTGCTCCTACAGTGAAACTCCATGGCCGGCGCAGCGTAGGACCTTGTCCGCGATAGCCGGACACTCCGGCGCGTTTCGCGGATAAGATCCGCTCCTACAGATACATGAGCGGCTCAGGAGCGCAGGGGCAGGTGTATCGGCGTATAACCGCGAACGGTCATGCGCCCGGATCAGTCCCCATGACTACGCCACTGCCGCGGGCTCACCCCGAACCAGCGGCGGAAGGCGCGGGAGAAGGCGCTGGTCTCGGAATAGCCCAGCAGCGGCGCCAGTTCGGAGATCGGCCGCTGGCGCTGGCGCAGGTAGTGCACCGCCAGTTCGCGGCGGGTGTTCTCCACCAGTTGGCTGAAGCTCAGCCCGGCCTCGCGCAGGCGCCGTTGCAGGCCGGCGGTGGTCAGTTCCAGGCGCTCGGCGATCAGTTCCAGCACCGGCTCGCCTTCGCTCAGGGCCAGGCGGATCTGGGTGCCGGCGTCTTCCAGCAGGTCCGGCCCGCGGCCCTGTTCGCCGAGGCGGCGGATCACGTCCTGCACCAGGAACAGCAGGTTGGCGTCGCGCTCGGGCATCAGCCGGCCCTTGATGTCGGCCTTGGGCACCAGCAGCGAATTGCAGCCGCGCTGGAAGTGCACCGGCGCGCCGAAGACCCGCGCGTGCTCCTGCCAGTCCTCCGGGCGCGCGTGCTCGAAGCCCACCGCGCGCGGCGTCCAGTCCTGGCCCAGGGCGTGGCGCAGCAGGTTCAGCGCCATGCCCATGGTCAATTCGGCATCCTGCCGGCGGTCGAGGATGGCGCCGTGCTGCACCTGGTAGTCGAAGCGGTAGCACTCGCCGCAGTCCACCAGGCGGATCAGCGTGCTGTGCTGGTGGAAGGGGAAGGCCGCGGCGAAGTTGCGCAGGGCGTCCTCCAGGGTTTCCGAGCACAGCCCGACGTAGCCCAGCAGGCCGAGGGCACGGGGCTGGAACTGCTGGCCATAGCGCAGGCCGAAGTTGTCGCAGCCGGACTGCCGCGCGGCCTCCTCCAGCACCTGGCAGTAGTTGGTCAGGGCCAGGCTCAGCGTGGGGTGGCGCAGGCGTTCGGGGTCGATGCCGGCGCGGCCGAAGACGCGGTCGATGTCGCCGCCCTGGGCGGTGATGAAGCCATCCAGTCCGCTGGCGGCGGCGGACAGCACGCCGAGGTTGCTCGCCGAAGGCATGGCGACTGCGCTGGAGAACAGGGACGGGTTCATGGGCACGCTCGTTATTGATCACTTATTCGACAAAACGACGAAGCAATTACCGTGCCTCGCCTCCAGGGCCCGCCAGCCCCCATCACCGGGGTGTTTTCACTGAGGCGTTGCGTCATTCCCGAGCAGGCCCCGCGCCATCCTGGGGCGATGGGTAACACCCTGTTGCAAGTTGACCGCAGAGGCCGCACGCCGGGTTCCAGGGTCAAGTCCTGGGCGGCCTGCGTCGCTACCATCGAAGCCAGGCAACCCATCCACGCCCCCAGGGGCAGAGGAGTCCACAATGAGCGCATCACAACTAAAACCGACGCTGGGAACCTTGCACCTCTGGGGCCTGGCCGTGGGCCTGGTGATTTCCGGCGAATACTTCGGCTGGAGCTACGGCTGGGGCACCGCCGGCACCCTGGGCTTCCTGGTCACCACCCTGATGGTGGCCCTGATGTACACCTGCTTCATCTTCAGCTACACCGAGCTGACCACCGCCATCCCCCACGCCGGCGGGCCCTTCGCCTACAGCCTGCGGGCCTTCGGCAAGACCGGCGCGAGCATCGCCGGCATCGCCACCCTGATCGAGTTCGTCTTCGCCCCGCCGGCCATCGCCATGGCCATCGGCGCCTACCTCAACGTGCAGTTCCCGGCGCTGGACCCGAAATGGGCGGCCACCGGCGCCTACGCCATCTTCATGACGCTGAACATCCTCGGCGTGAGCATCGCCGCCACCTTCGAACTGGTGGTCACCGTGCTGGCCGTTGCCGAGCTGCTGGTGTTCATGGGCGTGGTGGCGCCGGGCTTCAGCTTCAGCAACTTCGTGCTCAACGGCTGGGCCGGCTCCAGCACCTTCAGCGGCGCGGCCATCGGCGGCATCTTCGCGGCGATCCCCTTCGCCATCTGGTTCTTCCTCGCCATCGAGGGCGCGGCCATGGCCGCCGAGGAAGCCAAGGACCCGAAACGCACCATCCCGCGCGCCTACATCGCCGGCATCCTCACCCTGGTGACCCTGGCCATCGGCGTGATGGTCTTCGCCGGCGGCGTAGGCGACTGGCGCGCACTGTCGAACATCAACGACCCGCTGCCGCAGGCCATGAAGGCGGTGGTCGGCAACGACTCCACCTGGATGCACATGCTGGTGTGGATCGGCCTGTTCGGCCTGGTGGCCAGCTTCCACGGCATCATCCTCGGCTACTCGCGGCAGTTCTTCGCCCTGGCCCGCGCCGGCTTCCTGCCCGCAGGGCTGGCCAAGCTGTCGCGCTTCCAGACCCCGCACCGGGCCATCCTCGCCGGTGGCGTGGTGGGCATCGCGGCAATCTTCAGCGACAACCTGATCAGCCTGCAGGGCATGACATTGACCGCGGCGATGATCACCATGAGCGTATTCGGCGCCATCGTCATGTACATCATGAGCATGCTCAGCCTGTTCAAGCTGCGCCGCAGCGAGCCGCACCTGGAACGCAGCTTCCGCGCCCCCGGCTACCCGGTGGTGCCGGGCATCGCCCTGGGCCTGGCGCTGGTCTGCCTGGCGGCCATGCTGTGGTACAACCAGGTGATCGCCATGGTATTCCTGGCGCTGATGCTGGCCGGCTACATCGGCTGCAACCTGGTCATCGCCGCGCGCCGTGGCGTGCCGGCGAGCTTCGCCAGCGAAGGCTGATCCACCCGCGCCGGGCCGCGAGGTCCGGCGCCGTTGAGCACAAGGAGTTCCCATGCCCGGATACGCCCACAGCGTCGGTGGCCAGACCTGGCGCTTCGACAGCCTCAAGGAGCTGATGGCCAAGGCCAGCCCGGCGCGCTCCGGCGACTGCCTGGCGGGCATCGCCGCGGCCAGCGACGCCGAGCGCGTGGCCGCGCAGATGGCCCTGGCCGAGGTGCCGCTCAAGCGCTTCCTCGACGAGGCGCTGGTCCCCTACGAAAGCGACGAGGTCACCCGCCTGATCATCGACGGCCACGACCGCGCCGCCTTCGCCCCGGTCAGCCACCTGACGGTGGGCGACTTCCGCGACTGGCTGCTCGGCGATGCCGCCGACGAAGCCAGCCTGCGCGCCCTGGCCCCGGGGCTGACGCCGGAAATGGCGGCGGCGGTGTCGAAGATCATGCGCGTGCAGGACCTGGTGCTGGTGGCGCAGAAGATCCGCGTGGTCACCCGCTTCCGCAACACCCAGGGCCTGCGCGGCCGGCTGTCCACCCGGCTGCAGCCCAACCACCCGACCGACGACCCCGCCGGCATCGCCGCCAGCGTCCTCGACGGCCTGCTCTACGGCAACGGCGACGCCATGCTCGGGATCAACCCGGCCACCGACAGCCTGCACTCCATCTGCACCCTGCTGGAGATGCTCGACGCCATCATCCAGCGCTACGAGATTCCCACCCAGTCCTGCGTGCTGACCCACGTCACCAGTTCCATCGAGGCGATCAACCGCGGCGCGCCGCTGGACCTGGTGTTCCAGTCCATCGCCGGCACCGAGGCGGCCAACGCCAGCTTCGGCGTGAGCCTGGCGGTGCTGCAGGAAGGCTACGAGGCGGGCCTGTCGCTCAAGCGTGGAACGCTGGGCGACAACCTCATGTACTTCGAGACCGGCCAGGGCAGCGCCCTCTCGGCCAACGCCCACCACGGCGTCGACCAGCAGACCTGCGAGGCCCGCGCCTATGCCGTGGCGCGGCACTTCAAGCCGTTCCTGGTGAACACCGTGGTCGGCTTCATCGGCCCGGAGTACCTGTACAACGGCAAGCAGATCATCCGAGCCGGCCTGGAGGACCACTTCTGCGGCAAGCTGCTGGGCGTGCCCATGGGCTGCGACATCTGCTACACCAACCATGCCGAGGCCGACCAGGACGACATGGACATGCTGCTGACGCTGCTGGGCGTGGCCGGCATCAACTTCATCATGGGCATCCCCGGTTCCGACGACGTGATGCTCAACTACCAGACCACCTCCTTCCACGACGCCCTCTACGCCCGCCAGGCCCTGGGCCTGCGCCCGGCGCCGGAGTTCGAGCAGTGGCTGGAGCGCATGCACATCCTGCAACAACGCGAAGGCCGGGTGCGCCTGGCCGAGCAACTGCCGCCGGCGTTCCGCCCGGCCCTGGCGCAACTGAACTGAGGACGCGCGGATGAGCGAAGAGGCCACCCCCAACCCCTGGCAGGAACTGCGCCGCCTGACCCCCGCGCGCATCGCCCTGGGCCGCGCCGGCACCAGCCTGCCGACCCGCGCGCAGCTGGACTTCCAGTTCGCCCACGCCCAGGCCCGCGACGCCGTGCACCTGAGCTTCGACCACGCCGGCCTGAGCGCCGCCCTGGCCGAACGCGGGCGCGAAAGCCTGCTGCTGCACAGCGCCGCCCCCGACCGCCACACCTACCTGCAGCGCCCGGACCTGGGCCGCCGCCTGGATGAAGACTCGGCAGCGCTGCTGCGCCGCCACGCCGAGGCCAACCCGGCGGGCTACGACCTGGCCGTGGTGGTGGCCGACGGCCTCTCCGCCCTGGCCGTGCAGCGCCACGCCCTGCCCTTCCTGGAACGCCTGGAGGAAATGGCCGCGGCCGAGAACTGGAGCCTGTCGCCGGTTGCCCTGGTGCAACAGGGCCGCGTGGCGGTGGCGGACGAGGTCGGCGAGCTACTGCGGGCGAAGATGGTGGTCATCCTCATCGGCGAACGCCCCGGCCTCAGCTCGCCGGACAGCCTCGGCCTGTACTTCACCTGGGCGCCGAAGGTGGGCCTGAACGACGCCTACCGCAACTGCATCTCCAACGTCCGCCTGGAAGGCCTGAGCTACGGCATGGCCGCCCACCGCCTGCTGTACCTGATGCGCGAAGCCTGCCGCCGCCAGCTCTCGGGGGTGAACCTGAAGGACGAGGCGGAGCTGCCGACGCTGGAGGGCCAGGGGCCTGGGGCCAACTTCCTGCTGGCCGGGCGCTGAGCCTCGGAACAGGGGCTGACTGGAACCGTAGGGCGAACAACCGTTCGCGGTTATCCGCCGCAGGTCCTGCCACCGGGGCATCCGGCGTGGCCGGTCAATCCAATCGCGGACGGAGTCCGCGCCTACAACCGTGCTTCCTGGAACCGTAGGAGCGGACGCTGTCCGCGATCCGGCGGATAACGCCGTAGGCGTTATGCGCCCTACGCAACTGGCACCGTAGGGCGTGCCGACGCGCCGCTCTCGATCAAACGCTCGCTTGGATTGCGCTTTCAACGATTTCTGGTGCAGCATCCAGGGCAGTGTTGTGCTGGCACAGCACCTGCATCGTGACAGCAGCCCATTCACCGAACGCAGAGATCCGCCCATGCGCATCGTGCAAGCCACCCTCGATCACCTCGACCTGCTCGCCCCGCTGTTCGTCAAGTACCGTGAGTTCTACGGGATGCTGCCCTACCCCGAATCCTCGCGGAAATTCCTGGAAAAGCGCCTCAAGCGCAAGGAGTCGGTGATCTACCTGGCGCTGCCGGACGACAGCGACGACAAGCTGCTGGGCTTCTGCCAGCTCTACCCGAGCTTCTCCTCGCTGTCGCTCAAGCGCGTGTGGATCCTCAACGACATCTACGTCGCCGAGGACGCCCGCCGCCAGCTGGTGGCCGACCACCTGCTGCAGCACGCCCGGCAGATGGCGCGGGAAACCAACGCCGTGCGCATGCGCGTGTCCACCAGCACCAACAACGAGGTGGCGCAGAAGGTCTACGAGTCCATCGGCTTCCGCGAGGACACCGAGTTCAAGAACTATATCCTCCCGATCAGCGACGATCTGGTCTAAGCCGGGGGCGCATCACGCTGGCAATAGCGTAAAGCCAGCATTACAGTGAAGCATCGCACGTGCCGCCCGGCGTTCGGCGGCTAAGGGGCTCCATGGGCATTCCCCAGCGTCTACTGCGTCACTTCTCCCTGCTCCTGCTGTTCGGCCTGGGCACCGTCCAGGCCGATACCCTGCGCGTGGCCACCCTCGACTGGGAGCCCTACGTCGGCGCCGACCTGCCCGGCCAGGGCCTGGCCAGCCGCATCCTCGACGAGGCCCTGGCGCTCAACGGCGACCGCGCCGAACGGGTGTTCCTGCCCTGGCAACGGGCCCTCAACGAAACCCGCGAAGGCCGCTACGACGCCCTGATGCCGGCCTACCTGTCGGCCGACCGCAGCCGCGACTTCTACACCTCGATGCCGCTGCTGGATTCGCAGCTGGGCTTCTTCCACCGCCGCGACCACGCCATCGCCTACCGCGCCGGCGACCTGAACAGCCTGCGCCCCTACCGCATCGGCGTGGTGCGCGGCTACGTCAACCAGGCCGACTTCGACAACGCCGACTTCCTCACCAGGGAAGTGGTCAACAACGACTGGCAGAACCTGGAAAAGCTCCTGCGCGGGCGCCTCGACCTGGCGGTGGTGGACCGCTACACCGGCTACCACCTGCTGGCGCGCAATGCCCCGGCGCTGCGCGAACAGCTGGAATTCATCGAGCCGCCGCTGGAGATCAAGCCCCTCTACGTGCTGATTCCCAAGGCCCGCACCGGCGGAGAGGCGCTGGCGGCCAACCTCGACCGCGGCCTGCGCACGCTGCGCCAGAGCGGGCGCCTGCAGCAACTGATCGCCGACGCCCACCTGGAAACGGCCCAGGGCATCCGCGCCGTGGCCGAACACCCGCTAGCCGAGCAGGTACCAGGCGCTGGCGGCCACGACCGCGCCCGCGAAGGCGCCGACAACAGCCCAGCGGCGCCAACCCTGGACTGGCAGGCGAGCCTGCGCTAACCCGGCCTCCAGGGCCTGGACCAGTTCCGACAGCGCCTCGAAGCGGTTCTCCGGCTCCGGCGCCAGGGCCCGCGCCAGGCAGCCATCCCAGCCGGGCGGCACGGCCACCCCGAGGTCCGCCAGGGGTTGATAGCGCACCGCCGCCCCCGCCTCCGGCAGCGCCGGCTCCGGCCAGCGCCCGCTGGCCAGCCAGTAGGCGTAGGCAGCCACCACGAACTGCTCGGCGCGGCTGTCCAGGGCGCCGCCCGCGCGCAGTTCCGGCGCCATCGGCAACACGTCGGCCGGCAGCGCCTGGCGCGGGCAGCCCGGCACTGTCGCGGCCAGCTCCGGCAACAGCAGCAGGTGCCCGCGGTCGTCCACCACGATCTGCCTGGGGGAAATCCACAGCCCCTGCATGCCGCGCCGCTGCAGCGCCCGCAGGGCCTGCACCAGTTGCCGCAGCAGGCCCAGCAGCTCCGCCGGCGCCGGCTTGCGCCAGGCACCGCGCCAATCCGCCAGGCTGCGCCAGCGCCCCGCCGGCAGGGCGAACAGCTGGTAGGCATGCTGGCGCGGCGCGCGGGGCGACAGCACGTCGGGCAGGCTCGCCACCTTGCAGCCGCGCAACGCCCACTCGCGCAGCCAGAAGGCCTGGTCGGCGGCCTGTGCCGCGGCCAGCAGCCAGGCCTCGCGGCCGTCCTCGTGGCGCACGCGGAACAGCCGCCCCTCGGGCCCGTAGGGGCAGGCCTCCAGCAGCCGCCAGCCCTCCAGCGCTATCCCCGGCCGCAGCACCGGCGGCGCCGGCCAGCCGGCGGGCACCGGCAGGCCCGGCTGCGCCACCAGGCGCTCCGGCAGCACCAGCGCGGCGGCTCCCGGTGCCTGCAGGAGCGGCTCCAGCAGCGCCGGCAGCTCGACCTCGGCGGGCCGTCCAAGCCCCTCCAGCAGCGGCCGCCGATCGATCACCTCGAGCAGCGGCTGCGGCGCCATCAGCAAGGCCTCGCCCGCCTGCAGCGGCAGGTTGTGCTGGGTGAGCGGCAGCTCGGCCTGGCCGCCCAGGCTGCCATCCTCGCGGCCGGGCAGGCCCTGCAGCTCGCCCGCGCGGTAACGCAGCAGGCCGATGTTTCCACAGCGCAGGAAATGCGCCTGCCCGCCCTGGACCAGCAGCACCCCCGCGGCCAGTTCGGCGCCCGGCCGGCCAGCCCGGGCGCGGCGGAAGTTCAGCATGTTCAGCGACGCCAGCACCTGGCGCACGGCCTGGGCCTCGGACCAGGTTTCGGGGGCGCAGGCGAAATCGGCGAAGAGCGCATCCAGCTGCGCCTCCAGTTCCCGCACCAGATTGGGGCAGCCGCGTCCCCAGAGCAGCCCCAGCATGAACACCGCCGGCCGCCCCTGGCGCCCGCCCAGCCACTCGGCGCGCACCCGCGCGGCCTGGGCCGGCAGGTCGGGCCCGGCACCAAGGGCGACGCCGGGCAGGGGCGAATGGGCGGGATGCAGGGACATGGGGCAAGGTTCCGACAGGGATTTCCCCGGCGGGACTGCAGCCTTCATGCCGACGTGTAATATCCTGCAACCTGTCCTGGGCAGAGGCCCGCGACAAAGCGCCCCCCACTGCAACACGGGGGCGCCTATAATGCCGGGCTCGGCAGTTCACCACGCGGTTTTCAAGGCTCTTCATGGATTTCAACCCGATCGACCTCGTCCTGCACCTCGACACCTATCTCTCGCTGCTGGTCAACAACTACGGAGCCTGGATCTACGCCATCCTGTTCCTGGTGATCTTCTGCGAAACCGGCCTGGTGGTAACGCCCTTCCTCCCCGGCGACTCCCTGCTGTTCATCGCCGGCGCCATCTGCGCCACCGGCGGCATGGACCCGTGGCTGCTCGGCGGCCTGCTGCTGTTCGCGGCCATCAGCGGCGACAGCACCAACTACGTGATCGGCCGCACCCTGGGCAAACGGCTGTTCAGCAACCCGGACTCCAAGGTGTTCCGCCGCGACTACCTGGATCAGACCCACGCCTTCTACGAGCGCCACGGCGGCAAGACCGTGACCCTCGCGCGCTTCCTGCCGATCGTGCGCACCTTCGCGCCCTTCGTCGCCGGCATGGCCTACATGCCCTACCTGCGCTTCCTGTTCTTCAGCGTCGCCGGCAGCATCGCCTGGGTCGGCGGCCTGGTCACCCTGGGCTATTTCTTCGGCAACGTGCCCTTCATCAAGCAGAACCTGTCGGTGATGATCATCGCCATCATCGCCTTCTCCCTGGTGCCCATGCTGATCGGCGTGGTCCGCCACAAGCTGGCGCGCCCCACCAAGCCGCAGGCCTCGGAGCGCTGATACCGCAATGTGGTCGTTCAGCGCCTGGCGCCGCCGGCGCTTCCTCGCCCGCCACCCGCTGGACGCGCAGCTGTGGGCCGAAGTGCTGCGGCGCCTGCCGATCCTCGACGGCCTGGGCGAAGAGGAACTGCGCCTGCTCGGCGAGCGGGCGCTGTTGTTCCTGCGCGACAAGCACCTGACCGCCCTGCCCGGCGTCGAGCTGGACGACTTCCGCTGCCTGCTGCTGGCGGCCCAGGCCCAGTTGCCGCTGCTGCACCTGCCGGAGCTGAACTGGTACGGCGGCTTCCACGAACTGGTGCTCTACCCCGACGACTTCCTCAGCCCGCAGAAGCACCGCGACCCGGCCGGGGTGATCCACGAGTTCGACGACGAACGCAGCGGCGAGACCTCGCTGCAGGGCCCGGTGGTGCTGGCCTGGCCCGGGGTGGAGAACGGCGGCGGCTGGGACGCCTACAACCTGGTGATCCACGAACTGGCGCACAAGCTGGACATGCTCGACGGCGACGCCAACGGCCTGCCGCCGCTGCACCGCGACATGCGCATCGGCGACTGGTCGGCGGCCATGAAGTCGGCCTACGACGAGATGAACCGCAAGCTCGACCGCCATCCCGGCGCGCACACCGCCATCGACCCCTACGCCGCGGAGAACCCGGCGGAATTCTTCGCCGTCACCAGCGAATACTTCTTCACCGCCCCCGACCTGCTGCACCAGGCCTATCCGAAGGTCTACGAGCAACTGGCGCTGTTCTACCGGCAAGATCCGCTTGCGCGCCTGCAGCGGTTGCAGCGCGAGCACCCCGACTATCAGGAAACTCCGGCGCACTGAGCGATGTCTGTGGCTTGGCCACGGCAATCTGCCTATAATCCGCCGCACTTTTTCGGCCCGACCAACCCCCTTGGAGTCGTCCATGAGCTACAGCAGCATCCCGGCTGGCAAAGACCTGCCGAACGACATCTACGTCGCCATCGAGATCCCGGCCAACCACGCGCCGATCAAGTACGAGATCGACAAGGACACCGACTGCCTGTTCGTCGACCGTTTCATGGCCACCCCGATGTTCTACCCGGCCAACTACGGCTTCATCCCCAACACCCTGGCCGACGACGGCGACCCCCTGGACGTGCTGGTCGTGACCCCCTACCCGGTGGCCCCGGGTTCGGTGATCCGCGCCCGTCCGGTCGGCGTGCTGAACATGAGCGACGAAGCCGGCGGCGACGCCAAGCTGATCGCCGTACCGCACGACAAGCTGAGCGTGCTGTACCAGGACGTGAAGGAATACACCGACCTGCCGGCCCTGCTGCTGGAGCAGATCAAGCACTTCTTCGAGAACTACAAGGACCTCGAGAAGGGCAAGTGGGTCAAGGTCGAAGGTTGGGGCAACGCCGAAGAGGCTCGCTCCTACATCACCAAGGCCGTCGCCGCCTTCCAGGCCAAGTGATGGTCGCGGGGTGACCCGCCACGAAGAAGCCCCGCCCCGCGCGGGGCTTTTTTCTGCGCGCGAAAGGCACGCCCGTCGCAACGACGGCGCCCTGGCGGAAATGCCATTAGGCAAGCCCGGCCGAATTTGCTAAAGTGCGCGCCCACGACGCCGGCGCCAGAGCCGCGTCCACAGAATTCAAAGGCGGTCGCGGCTTACCAGAAGTAAGGACGGGCCACCCCCTGAAGAGCCGGCCACAAGCTGGCTTTTTTAATTTCAAGGCTCGACTTTTCCTACTGCTGCCTTGGCGCCCTCACGGCCTCCTGGGCCATGAGCAATAATGCTTCCCCTGGAAAAGCGAAAGGCCTCGGCGAACTCACCGAGGCCATGACGCCGGCCGGGCGCTCCCAGTCCATTTGCCAAGTACTCTGGCGGAAGCCCTCCCATTGTCCGAGGGCGCTTCCCGACGCGAGCGTTACCCTGGAACGCATCGCCGGCTACTCGGATTGCCATCGGCCCATCGTGCCTCCCGGCACCGGCCGCGGCCGCCTACTATCAACCCCATCGATCATCATCATCGACCCAAACGAATTCATATCGCTTTTCATCGATATATAGTTCGTTCCCAAGCGATACACACAAAGGCAGCGATGAGCGAAGCACTGAACCTCGACGAAATCTTCAAGGCCCTGGCCCACCCCGTGCGGCGCGACATGCTGCATTGGCTGAAGGACCCGGAGCGCTATTTCGACGAGCAGGAGCACCAGCCTTTCGCCATCGGCGTCTGCGCCGGGAAGTTCGACCAGCGCACCGGGTTGTCGCAATCCACCGTCTCGGCGCATCTGGCCACCCTCCAGCGCGCCGGGTTGGTGACCAGTCGGAAAATCGGCCAGTGGCATTTCTTCAAACGCAATGAGGAAACCATCGCGGCCTTTGTTCGCCACCTGAGCGAAGCGCTGTAGCCGCAGCGAACTGCCTAGAACATCCCACTCTTTTCCAGGAGCAGGCGCATGCCCCTTCCGCTTCTCGTCCTCGCCTTGTCCGCGTTCGCCATCGGCACCACGGAATTCGTCATCATGGGCTTGCTGCCGGACGTCGCCGGCGACCTCGCCGTCTCCATCCCCAGCGCCGGCTGGCTGGTCAGCGGCTATGCCTTCGGCGTGGCCGTGGGCGCGCCCATCATGGCGCTGCTCACCGCCAGGCTGCCGCGCAAGCGCGCGCTGCTGATGCTCATGGGCATCTTCATCCTCGGCAACTTCCTCTGCGCGGTGGCCGCCAGCTACGGCATGCTGATGCTGGCGCGGATCGTCACCGCGCTCTGCCACGGCGCCTTCTTCGGCATCGGCTCGGTGGTCGCCGCCGGCCTGGTGCCGGCCAACCGCAAGGCCTCCGCCGTGGCCCTGATGTTCACCGGGCTGACCCTCGCCAACGTGCTCGGCGTGCCGCTGGGCACCGCCCTCGGCCAGGCCGCCGGCTGGCGCTCGACCTTCTGGGTGGTGACGGTCATCGGCGTGTTCGCGCTGATCGGCCTGTGGCGCATCCTGCCCGCCGGGCATGACGAGGAAGCCGTGGACCTGCGCCAGGAAGCCGCGGCCCTGCGCAGCGGCCAGTTGTGGCTGGCGCTGGGCACCACCGTGCTGTTCTCCGCCGCGGTGTTCGCCCTGTTCACCTACGTCGCCCCGCTGCTGGGCGAGGTCACCCAGGTGTCGCCGCGCGGCGTGACCTGGACCCTGGTGCTGATCGGCCTGGGCCTGACCCTCGGCAACATCCTCGGCGGCCGCCTCGCCGACTGGCGCCTGGGCACCACCCTGGCGGGGGTCTTCGCCACCATGGCGGTGGTCTCCGCGGCGCTGAGCTGGACCAGCCATTCGCTGCTGCCGGCCGAGGTCACCCTGTTCCTCTGGGCCGCGGCCGCCTTCGCCGCCGTGCCGGCCCTGCAGGTCAACGTGGTGCGCGTCGGCCAGGGCGCGCCCAACCTGGTCGCCACCCTGAACATCGGCGCCTTCAACGTCGGCAACGCCGTCGGCGCCTGGGTCGGCGGCAGCGTCATCGACCACGGCCTGGGCCTGACCCGCGTGCCCCTGGCCGGCGCCCTGCTCGCAGTGCTGGCGCTGATCGCGGTAATGATCGCCTTCAGCGGCAGGCCCAACCAGACGCAACCCGTCCTCGACCGAACCCCGGATCAACCCCGTAACGGAGCACCGCAGCAATGACCACGCTCTTCGACCCCA
This sequence comes from Pseudomonas delhiensis, assembly GCF_900187975.1. Taxonomy (GTDB): domain Bacteria; phylum Pseudomonadota; class Gammaproteobacteria; order Pseudomonadales; family Pseudomonadaceae; genus Pseudomonas; species Pseudomonas delhiensis. Next base: position 275,590 of record NZ_FZPC01000001.1, read on the forward strand.
TCACCCTCGGCGACCTGCAACTGCCGAACCGCATCATCATGGCCCCGCTGACCCGCTGCCGCGCCGACGAGGGCCGCGTGCCCAACGCGCTGATGGCCGAGTACTACACCCAGCGCGCCGACGCCGGCCTGATCCTCAGCGAAGCCACCTCGGTGACGCCCATGGGCGTCGGCTACCCGGACACCCCCGGCATCTGGTCCGACGACCAGGTGCGCGGCTGGAGCAACGTGACCAAGGCCGTGCACGCCAACGGCGGGCGCATCTTCCTGCAGCTGTGGCACGTGGGCCGCATCTCCGACCCGCTGTACCTGAACGGCGAGACGCCGGTGGCGCCCAGCGCCATCAAGCCGGCCGGCCACGTCAGCCTGGTGCGCCCGCTGAAGGAATACGTCACCCCGCGCGCCCTGGAGACCGAGGAGATCGCCGACATCGTCGAGGCCTACCGCCAGGGCGCCGAGAACGCCAAGGCCGCCGGCTTCGACGGCGTGGAGATCCACGGCGCCAACGGCTACCTGCTCGACCAGTTCCTGCAGAGCAGCACCAACCAGCGCAGCGACCGCTACGGCGGCGCCATCGAGAACCGCGCGCGCCTGCTGCTGGAAGTCACCGACGCCGCCATCGAAGTCTGGGGCGCCGGCCGAGTCGGCGTGCACCTGGCGCCGCGCATGGACTCCCACGACATGGGCGATGCCGACCCGCTGGCCACCTTCGGCTACGTGGCCCGCGAGCTGGGCAAGCGCGGCGTGGCCTTCATCTGCACCCGAGAGAAGGAGGGCCCGGACAGCATCGGCCCGAAACTGAAGGAAATCTTCGGCGGCCCGTACATCGCCAACGAGCGCTTCACCAAGGCCAGTGCCAACGAATGGCTGGCCAGCGGCAAGGCCGACGCGGTGGCCTTCGGCATCCCCTTCATCGCCAACCCGGACCTGGTGGAGCGCCTGGCCAAGGACGCGCCGCTGAACGAGGCGCACCCGGAGACCTTCTACGCCAAGGGCCCGGTCGGCTACCTGGACTACCCGCGGCTGTAAGGGCTGGGCATGAAGAAAAGGGCGCCTCCTGAAGGCGCCCTTTTCGTTTGTGGCGTGGCGCTTTTCGTATGCGAAGAGCCAAGAGCCCCTCTCCCCAGCCCTCCCCCTTCAGGGAGAGGGCTGGGGAGAGGGAACGGAGCCAACCCAAAGCACGAAAGCCGCCAGTGAATACCGTTCAGAAGCTATGTAGGAGCGCGCCCTGCGCGCGAATCGCGGGCAGGGCCCGCTCCTACACGGATGCTCAACGGTTGGTCAGCTGCTGCTGGAGGTTCTGCACCTGCGCCTGCAGCGCGTTGATGTTGCGCGTGACCTGGGCGCGGAAGGCGTCGAACTCGGCGGTGCTGCCGCCCTGCTGGCCCTGCTTGCCCTCGACTTCGCTGCGCAGGATCAGCAGGTCGTCCTGGATGCTCTTGATCGACTGGCTCTGGTCGCCGCGCTTCTTCAGCGCCGCGATGTCGGCGCTCAGGTTCTGGATCTGCGCGTTGGCGCTGGCCAGGTCGCCCTGCAGGCTCTTCACCTTCGCCTGTTCGTCGGCCAGCGACTTGATCTTGCCGTCGAGCTGGGCGATCAGTTGCGCGGCGCTGTCCTGCTGGGCCTTGAGCTCGTTGCTCAACTGGTCGAGGCGCTTGGCCTGCTGGCCGTCGATCTGCGACAGCGAGTCCTGCTGCTGGCGCGCCTGGTCGGCGAGCCGGCCCTGCAACTGCTTGACCTGCAGCTTGAGCTGCTCGCGCTCGCTAGTGACGGAGGATTCGTTCTGGACGAACTTGCCGCGGATGTCGTCGAGGCGGCCGGCGGCTTCCTCGCTGATCTTGGCGAAGCTTTCCTGGGTGGCGATCAGTTGCTGCTCCATCAGCGCCAGTTGCTGGTGGCTCCACCAGGCCACGGCGCCCAGGGCGATGGCCATGGCCGCGACCAGCGCCCACAGCGGGCCGGTGCTGGCGCCGCCCTTGGGCTGGGGCGCCAGGCGCTTGCCGTCGGGCTCGTAGACGCGGCGCGGATGGTGGCCGAACTCGTCGCGGTCGGCGGCGTCGGTGGTCAGGCTGGGCACATCGTCGAAGTCGTCGAAACTGTCGTTACGCATGAAGGAAACCTGTGGAGGGAAAGCGGCATGGCGCCTGCGCAGGGCGCAGTATATCCGTTCGCGCCGGGACCTTGGACAGCGCGCCATCGGGGGGCGCGGCGCACCGCGGCGGCGCGCGCCGGCCCTGGCAGAGACCACGCCGGCGCGGCCGGGGTTCCCGCCAGGCCGCGGAAATAGTGGCGAGGCGACAGTATGGCATATGCCTTGCTCCGCCTCAGCACCGGCGCCACCCTGGCGCCCACTGCGGGGGAGGGAGTTGGGTGATCGAATTCAACAAGGCCATCCTGGATTGCATGCGCGAACTGCGCCGCCGTCTGCGCGAGGAACAGGCGCTGGACATCCAGTTCCAGCAAGCCGACGCCATCGCGCTCATGCTGCACGCCTGCGAGGGCTCCAGCCGCGAGGGCACCCGCGAGCTGGGCCAGCGCCTCAGCGAACTGAGCGGCGTGCGCCTGCCGCGGGTGGTGCAGGAGCCGAGCTTCCTGCCCAGCGAGTCCGGGCAACGGCATTACTCGGGACCGTTGCGCGGGTGACGCCGGGGTCGAGCGCAGCAATATCCCGGGCGATGGGTTTCGCTGCGCCCCACCCATCCTACGAAAGCGATGGAAGCCGCGACGGACGCTTCAGAGGCCGCTGGCCTTCCACCAGTCGCAGAACTCGTCCACCGCGTCCCACAGGCTGGCGCGCGGCTCGTAGCCGAGGAACTGGCGGGCGCGGCCGATATCCAGGCTGAAGTCCTTGGCCAGCACCGCCATGCCCATGCGCGTCAGCACCGGCTCGGGGCGGCCCGGGCGCAGGTAGCAGAGGCCCTCGTTCAGCGCCGCCAGCGACCAGGCCAGGGGGTAGGGCATGTGCGCGGTCACCGGCGGCAGGTCGAGGCGGCGCATCACGTAGTTGACCACGTCCCACAGCGGCACCGGCTGGCCGTTGCTGATGTTGTAGGCCTGGCCGAGCGCCGTGCCGGTGACCAGCAGCGCGCTGAACAGGGCGTCGTTGAGGTTCTGCACGCTGGTGAAGTCGACCTTGTTCAGGCCCTTGCCGATGATCTTCAGCCTGCCCTTGCGCTGCGCCGCGATCATCCGCGGGAAGATGCTGGTGTCGCCGGCGCCGGTGACGAAGCGCGGGCGCAGCGCCAGCACCTCCAGGCCGAACTCGGCGGCGCCCAGGGCGACCTTTTCCGACTGGTACTTGGTGGCGCCGTAGTGGTTGGCGAAGCGCGTCGGCACCTGGTCCTCGTTCAGGCCGACGTGGGCGCGGCCATCGAAGTAGATCGACGGCGAGGACAGGTGCACCAGGCGCCGCACGCCCTGCCTCAGGCAGGCCTCGACCACGCTCTCGGTCATCACCACGTTGGCCTGGTGGAAGTGTTCGTAGGGGCCCCACACGCCCACCGCGCCGGCGCAGTGCACCACGGCGTCCACGCCATCGCACAGGCGCCGCACCAGGGCCGCGTCCGCCAGGTCGCCCGGCATGAACTCCGCGCCCCGCCGCACCAGCGGCTCCAGGGCCTGGGCGCGGCGGCCGTTGACGCGTACCGCCAGGCCCTGCTCCAGGGCGAAGCGGGCGAAACGCCCACCGATGAACCCGCTCGCGCCGGTGACCAGAATCTTCATGCACGCACCTCTATAGTTGTTGTCTGCCGACTCTAGCAGGCCACCCGCCCGGCCACGCTGGCCGCGCACGCCAGAACAGCGTCCTTGCCGGCCGCCCGACTCGCGGCCGGGTGACAAGCCGTGTCGCGGCCGGTTAGAACCACGGCGATCCTTCCCCGTTCCCTGTGCGAGGCCTCCGAATGAGCAAGCCCTACTGGATGATCTACGGCGCCAACGGCTATACCGGCCGCCTGGTGGCCGAGGAGGCCCGGCGCCAGGGCCTGAGCCCGCTGCTGGGCGGGCGCGACCCCGCCACCGTGCAGGCGCTGGGCAGCGTGCTGGGCCTGGAGTGCCGGGTGTTCGGCGCCGACGGCGCAGCCGGGGCCCTGGCCGACGTGGCCGTGCTGGCCAACTGCGCCGGCCCCTTCTCCGCCACCGCCGCGCCCCTGCTGGAGGCCTGCCTGGCCAATGCCACGCACTACGTCGACATCACCGGCGAGATCGGCGTCTTCGAACACGCCCACGGCCTCGACGAGCGCGCCCGCGCCGCCGGCTGCGTGGTCTGCCCCGGCGTCGGCTTCGACGTCATCCCCACCGACTGCGTCGCCGCCTGCCTGGCCGAGGCGCTGCCCGACGCCACCCAGTTGGCGCTGGGCTTCGACACCGGCAGCGGGCTCTCGCCGGGCACCGCCAAGACCACGGTGGAAGGCCTGAAGCTGGGCGGCAAGGTGCGCCGCGACGGCCGCCTGGTCGAGGTGCCGCTGGGCTACAAGCGCCGCGACATCGACTTCGGCCGCGGCCTCAAGCACGCCGTGAGCATTCCCTGGGGCGACGTCGCCACCGCCTTCTACAGCACCGGCATCCCCAATATCGAGGTGTACCTGCCGGCGCCGCCGCTGGCGGCCCTTGGCATGCGCCTGATCGACCCGCTGCGCCCGCTGCTGGGCCGCGACGGCGTCCAGCACTGGCTCAAGCAGCAGGTGCAGCGGCGCGTGAAGGGCCCCGACGAGCAGGCGCGCAGCCGGCTGCGCACCTGGGTCTGGGGCGAGGCGCGCAACGGCCGCGGCGAGCGGCGCACGGCGCGCCTGGAGACCGCCAACGGCTACGACGTCACCGTGCACGGCGTGCTCCTGGCCGTGCGCCACCTGCTCGGCCACCACGGCCCCGGCGGCTACTTCACTCCGTCGCAGCTGTTCGGCCCGCGCTGCGTGGAGGCCCTGCCGGGCAGCGGGCGCATCGTCATCCGCGGCTGATCGGCACCAGGCTGGCCGCGGCCCGGCGCAGCAGGTGGGCGGTCAGCGCGGCGAGCAGCTCGCCGCCGTTGCGCCAGTGGTGCCAGTACAGCGGCACGTCGATCACCTGGCCCGGCAGCAGCTCCACCAGCTCGCCGCGGGCCAGCTCGCCGCGCACCTGCTGTTCCGGCACCAGGCCCCAGCCCAGGCCGCCGCAGGTCATGCGCACGAAGCCCTCGGACGAGGGGCACAGGTGGTAGATGAAGGTGCCGTCCACGCCCAGGTCGGCGAGGTAGCGGTGCTGCAACTGGTCGTCGGGGCCGTAGACGATGGCCGGCGCCCGCGCCAGCGCCTCGGCCCGCACGCCCCCGGGGAAGTGCCGGGCGATGAAGGCCGGGCTGGCCAGGCCGCGGTAGCGCATCGCCCCCAGCGGCTCGCTGCGGGCGCCCGCCACCGGCCGCGGGCTGGCGCACAGGCAACCGGCCACCTCGCCGGCGCGCATGCGCTTGAGGCCCACCTCCTGGTCTTCCACCACCAGGTCCAGCAGCACCTTGCGCTCGGCGCAGAAGTCGCCGACGGCATCGGCCCACCAGGTCGCCAGGCTGTCGGCGTTGAGCGCCAGGCGCAGGCGCTCGGGCGAGCCGCCCTCGTCCAGCGCCGGCACCCACTGCTGCAGGTCGCCCTCCAGCAGGCGCACCTGCTGCACGTGGTTGAGCAGGCGGCGGCCCAGCTCGGTGGGCTGCGGCCGCGCCGCGCGCACCAGCACCGGCTGGCCGACGCGCGCCTCGAGCAGCTTGATGCGCTGCGAGATCGCCGACTGCGACAGGCCCAGGGCCTGGGCGCCGCGCTCGAAGCCGCCCTGCTCCACCACGGCGGCCAGGGCCGCGAGCAATTTGTAGTCGAACATCAGTTTTCCTAATGAGCCATCAACAGGATTCGTTTTCCTTATACAGGCACAGGCCCCAGACTCGCCAGGCATTCCCCCCGAACCCACCCACCGGAGCCCGACCATGCCTGGCGTGACCATCCCCGTTCCCTCGCTGCAGCGCCGCCAGGGGAGGGCCTGAACATGTGGCAGAGCTACCTCAACGGCCTGCTGGTGGCCGCCGGCCTGATCATCGCCATCGGCGCGCAGAACGCCTTCGTCCTGGCCCAGAGCCTGCGCCGCGAGCATCACCTGTCGGTGGCCGCGCTCTGCGTGCTGTGCGACGCCGTGCTGGTCAGCGCCGGGGTGTTCGGCCTGGCCAAGGTGCTGGCGGAGAACCCCACCCTGCTGGCCGTGGCCCGCTGGGGCGGGGTGATCTTCCTGGTCTGGTACGGCGCCAAGGCCCTGCGCCGCGCCATCGCCCCCCAGGCCATGGCCGACGCCGGGCAGACCGGCCCGCGCTCGCGCCGCGCGGTGCTGCTGGCGGCGCTGGCGGTGACCCTGCTCAACCCCCACGTGTACCTCGACACCGTCCTGCTGATCGGCTCCCTCGGCGCCCAGCAGGCCGCCCCCGGCGCCTACGCCATGGGCGCGGCCAGCGCCTCGCTGCTGTGGTTCTTCACCCTGGCCCTGGGCGCCGCCTGGCTCGCGCCCTGGCTGGCGCGCCCGGCCACCTGGCGCCTGGTCGACCTGATGGTGGCGGTGATGATGCTGGGCATGGCCAGCCAGTTGGTGTTCGCCGCCTGAGCCCCGGCGGCGAAACGGATCGAACCCCCGGGCCCCACGGCAGTCCACCCCAGTGCACGGGAACGCCGCGCACCGGCGCTGGCGCGCGGCTTTGCCCCTACAGTTGCTGCGTGGATATGCCGGGGGGCGGGTGCTATGATCCGACCTTCGCGGCGCCAGCCTGCCAGGCCTGCTGGACGCACCCGACGCGCGCCCCGTTCTGCGGAACAGGGGCGCTACGTACGATGCCGCGACAATCACCGAACCGGCCCCGTGTACCGGTCGCGCGTTCGCCGCGCTAGCCCTGACCTGAGGAAGATAGGAGAGACACCATGGCTTTCGAATTGCCGCCGCTGCCTTACGCCAAGAACGCCCTCGAGCCGCACATTTCCGCGGAAACCCTGGAATACCACCACGACAAGCACCACAACACCTACGTCGTCAACCTGAACAACCTGATCCCCGGCACCGAGTTCGAAGGCAAGAGCCTGGAAGACATCGTCAAGACCTCTTCGGGCGGCATCTTCAACAACGCGGCCCAGGTGTGGAACCACACCTTCTACTGGGAATGCCTGGCTCCCAACGGCGGTGGCCAGCCCACCGGCGCCCTGGCCGACGCCATCAACGCCGCCTTCGGTTCCTTCGACAAGTTCAAGGAAGAGTTCACCAAGACCGCCATCGGCACCTTCGGCTCCGGCTGGGCCTGGCTGGTGAAGAAGGCCGACGGCTCCCTGGCCCTGGCCAGCACCATCGGCGCCGGCAACCCGCTGACCAGCGGCGACACCCCGCTGCTGACCTGCGATGTGTGGGAACACGCCTACTACATCGACTACCGCAACCTGCGTCCGAAGTACGTCGAGGCGTTCTGGAACCTGGTGAACTGGGACTACGTGGCGAAGAACTTCGCTGCCTGATACCCTCGGCTCACCCGCGGAAACCCGGCCTGGAGCCGGGTTTCTGCTTTCTGCGCGCCAGAAGGGCAAGGCTCGGCTAACCTGAGGTGCGGATTTGGTCGGAAAAAGGGTGATGGCCCTTTGACGTCAAAGCTCCGTTTGCCAATACTCAGACCAGTCTTTCGCCGGATGGCGATGAACAAGGAAAGCACCCTTGAAACTGGACCCCCGGCACAGGCTCTCCCTCAAGCTGCTGCGCGTCGTACTGCTCGCGGCGCTGGTGGTGGGGGTCGTCCTGAGTTGCGCGCAGATCGTCTTCGACGCCCACAAGGCGCGGCAGGCGGTGCACAACGACGCCCAGCGGATCCTCGCCATGGTCCGCGACCCGTCGACCCAGGCGGTCTACAGCCTGGACCGCGACATGGCCATGCAGGTGCTCGAAGGCCTGTTCCAGCATGAAGCGGTGCGCTACGCAGCCATCGGCCACCCCGACGAGCCCATGCTGGCGGAAAAATCCCGCCCGCTGCTGGACTCGCCCACCCGCTGGCTCACCGACCCCATCCTCGGCCCCGAGCAGCACTATTCCATCCGCCTGGTCGGCCGCGGCGAGCCCGGCGAATACTACGGCGACCTGAAGATCACCCTGGACACCGCGCCCTACGGCCAGGACTTCGTGGTCACCTCGGTGATCATCTTCCTCTCCGGCATCCTCCGCGCCCTGGCCATGGGCCTGGTGCTGTTCCTGGTCTACCACTGGCTGCTGACCAAGCCGCTGTGGCGTATCATCGACCACCTCACCAGCATCAACCCCGACCGCCCCGGCGAGCACAAGCTGCCGATGCTGGCCGGCCACGAGCACAACGAACTGGGGCTGTGGATCAACACCGCCAACCAGTTGCTCGAATCCATCGAGCGCAACGGCCACCTGCGCCGCGAGGCGGAGAACAGCCTGCTGCGCATCTCCCAGTACGACTTCCTCACCGGCCTGCCCAACCGCAAGCTGCTGCAGCAGCGCCTGGACCAGATCCTCTCCGACGCCGGCCGCGAGCAGCGCCGCGTGGCGGTGCTGTGCCTGGGCCTGGACGACTTCAAGGGCATCAACGAGCAGCACGGCTACCAGTTCGGCGACCAGTTGCTGATCGCCCTGGCCGACCGCCTGCGCGGCCACAGCGCCCAGCTCGGCGCCCTGGCGCGCCTGGGCGGCGACCAGTTCGCCCTGGTCCAGGCCGACGTCGAGCAGCCCTACGAGGCGGCGGAGCTGGCCCAGCAGATCCTCGACGACCTCGAGCTGCCCTTCCAGCTCGACGAGCAGCCGGTGCAGCTGCGCGCCACCATCGGCATCACCCTCTACCCCGAGGATGGCGAGAGCACCGAGAAGCTGCTGCAGAAGGCCGAGCAGACCATGACCCTGGCCAAGACCCGCTCGCGCAACCGCTACCAGTTCTACATCGCCAGCGTCGACAGCGAGATGCGCCGCCGCCGCGAGCTGGAGAAGGACCTGCGCGAGGCGCTGTCGCGCAACGAACTGCACATCGTCTACCAGCCGCAGGTGGACTACCGCGACCACCGCGTGGTCGGCGTCGAGGCCCTGCTGCGCTGGCAGCACCCGACCCAGGGCTGGGTCGCGCCGGACCTGTTCATCCCTCTGGCCGAGCAGAACGGCAGCATCTTCGCCATCGGCGAATGGGTGCTCGACCAGTCCTGCAAGCAATTGCGCGAATGGCACGACCAGGGCTTCGACGACCTGCGCCTGGCGGTCAACCTGTCCACCGTGCAGCTGCGCCACAACGCCCTGCCGCGGGTGGTCAGCAACCTGCTGCAGATCCACCGCCTGCCGCCGCGCTCGCTGGAGCTGGAGGTCACCGAGACCGGCCTGATGGAAGACATCTCCACCGCCGCCCAGCACCTGCTCAGCCTGCGCCGCGCCGGCGCGCTGATCGCCATCGACGATTTCGGCACCGGCTACTCCTCGCTCAGCTACCTGAAGAGCCTGCCGCTGGACAAGATCAAGATCGACAAGAGCTTCGTCCAGGACCTGCTGCAGGACGACGACGACGCCACCATCGTCCGGGCCATCATCCAGCTGGGCAAGAGCCTGGGCATGCAGGTCATCGCCGAGGGCGTGGAGACCCTCGAGCAGGAGGCGTACATCATCGCCCAGGGCTGCCACGAGGGGCAGGGCTACCTGTACAGCAAGCCGCTGCCGGCGCGCGAGCTGACCCTCTACCTGAAGCAGGCGCGGCGCCTGGCCGAGGCCGCCGGCAGCTCCAGCATCGAGCGGCGCTGAGGCCCCGGCCAACCCCTGAAAAAGAAGCCGCGCTGGCCAATGGCTGGCGAATTGCTCGCACGGCCTTTTCAAAAATGCAAATCTTTCGCATTATGTTGCCGCTTTCTCTGCGCATACACTTTCGCGCCACCCCATGCTAAGGAACCCGTCATGACTCGTATGCCCTGGGCCACCGCCAGCCTGCTGGCCATCGCCATCTCCCTCGCCGGCTGCGGCGACGACAAGAAAGAAGCTTCCGCCCCGGCCAGCCAGGCAGCCGCGCCGGCCGCCAGCACCCAGGGCGCCGCCCCGGCGGCCGCCAAGGTCGACGAGGCCGCGGTCAAGGCCGTGGTGAAGAACTACGCGGACATGGCTGAGGCCGTCTTCAGCGACTCCCTGAGCACCGCCAAGGACCTGCAGAAAGCCGTCGACGCCTTCCTCGCCAAGCCCAGCGAAGAAACCCTCAAGGCCGCCCGCCAGGCCTGGCTGGCCGCCCGCGTGCCCTACTCGCAGAGCGAAGCCTTCCGCTTCGGCAACAAGGTGGTCGACGACTGGGAAGGCGCGGTCAACGCCTGGCCGCTGGACGAAGGCCTGATCGACTACGTCGCCAAGGACTACCAGCACGCCGAGGGCAACCCGGCCGCCAGCGCCAACATCGTCGCCAACACCGAGATCCAGGTCGGCGAAGACAAGATCGACGTCAAGGAAATCACCGGCGAGAAGCTGGCCAGCCTGAACGAAGTGGCCGGCTCCGAGGCCAACGTCGCCACCGGCTACCACGCCATCGAGTTCCTCCTCTGGGGCCAGGACCTCAACGGCACCAAGCCCGGCGCCGGCAACCGCCCCTACACCGACTACGTCCAGGGCAAGGACTGCACCAACGGCCATTGCGACCGCCGCGCGGCCTACCTGAAGGCGGTCACCGACCTGCTGGTCACCCAGCTGGAGGAAATGGTCGGCAACTGGAAGGCCGGCGTCGCCGACAACTACCGCGCCAAGCTGGAAGCCGACGGCGCCGACGCCAACCTGCGCAAGATCTTCTTCGGCATGGGCAGCCTGTCCCTGGGCGAGCTGGCCGGCGAGCGCATGAAGGTGGCCCTGGAAGCCAACTCCACCGAAGACGAGCACGACTGCTTCAGCGACAACACCCACCACACCCTGTACTTCAACGCCGAAGGCATCCGCAACATCTACCTGGGCGAGTACAAGCGCGTGGACGGCAGCGTGGTCAAGGGCCCGAGCGTGGCCGACCTGGTGGCCAAGGCCGATGCCCAGGCCAACACCGACCTGAAGGCCGACCTCGACGCCACCCAGGCCAGGATGCAGGCCATCGTCGACCGCGCCGAAAAGGATGGCGTGCACTTCGACCAGATGATCGCCCCGGCCGACGAGGCCGACCACAAGATCATCAGCGACACCATCGCCTCCCTGGTCAAGCAGACCGGCGCCATCGAGAAGGCCGCCGCCGCCCTGGGCATCCAGGACCTGAAGCCGGACAACGCCGATCACCAGTTCTGATCGACGCCCGCGCTGCGGCAACCCGCCGCGGCGCATGCCGGTTGAGCCAAGGCCCCGCTAGCCGGGGCCTTGGCATTTCATCCGGGCCGACGCGGCAATAGCGAATACAAATTTTTAATATTTGCATTTGCCCAACTGCTAAGATGGCCCGCCCGTTTTTCAGCCTGGATCGCCTCGATGTACCGCCGTCCAACCGCCACCCTCGCCGCCCTGCTCGCCACCCTCGCCCTCGCCGGTTGCGGTCGCGAAGAGCCCAGGGCGGTGGCCGAACCGGGCGAGGCGCTGTCCGGCGGCGGCGCCACCGTCTACCAGGCCGACCGCAACGCCTACTCCATGCCCTCGGGCAACCTCACGCCCAGCCGCCGCCTGGACTTCAGCGTGGGCAACAGCTTCTTCCGCAACCCCTGGGTGATCGCGCCCACCACCACCACCGCGCGCGACGGCCTGGGGCCGCTGTACAACACCAACGCCTGCCAGAACTGCCACATCAAGGATGGCCGCGGCCATCCGCCGGGGCCCAAGGACATCAACGCGGTGTCCATGCTGGTGCGCCTGTCGATCCCCGCCGGGCCCGGCGACGCCCGCACCCTCAAGCGCCTGGGCGTGGTGCCCGAGCCGGTCTACGGCGGCCAGCTGCAGGACTCGGCGATCCCCGGCGTGGCGCCCGAGGCGCGGGTGCGCGTGGACTACGAGCCGGTGAAGGTGAGCTTCAGGGACGGCACCGAGGTCGAGCTGCGCAAGCCGATCCTGCGCCTGACCGAGCTGGGCTACGGCCCCATGCACCCGGACACGCAGTTCTCCGCCCGCGTCGCCCCGCCGATGATCGGCCTGGGCCTGCTGGAGGCCATCCCCGAGGCCGCCATCCTGGCCAACGCCGACCCCGGGGACCGCAACGGCGACGGCATCCGCGGCCGCGCCAACCGCGTCTGGGACGACGCCCGCCAGCAGACCGTGCTCGGCCGCTTCGGCTGGAAGGCCGGGCAGCCCGACGTGGCGCAGCAGAACGCCCACGCCTTCTCCGGCGACATGGGCCTGACCAGCCCCCTGCTGGCCGCCGACGACTGCACCGAAGCCCAGGTCGCCTGCCGCCAGGCCGTCGACGGCGGCAAGCCCGAGGTCAGCCAGCGCATCTTCGACCAGGTCGCCTTCTACGCGCGCAACCTGGCGGTGCCGGCGCGGCGCAAGGTCGACGACCCGCAGGTGCTGGCCGGCAAGGCGCTGTTCCACCAGGCCGGCTGCGCCGGCTGCCACACCCCGAAGTTCACCACCGGGGCCGACGCCGCCGAGCCGGAACTGGCCAACCAGGTGATCCGCCCCTACAGCGACCTTCTACTACATGACATGGGTGAGGGACTCGCGGACAATCGCCCGGAATTTCTCGCCAGCGGACGCGACTGGCGCACCCCGCCGCTGTGGGGCATCGGCCTGACCGAGGTGGTCAACGGCCATACCCAGTTCCTCCACGACGGGCGCGCGCGCAACCTGCTGGAAGCCGTGCTCTGGCACGGCGGCGAGGCCGAGGCGGCCAGGCAGCGGGTACTGGCCTTCGACGCCGCGCAGCGCAGCGCCCTGCTGGACTTCCTGAATTCACTCTAAGGAGCCGAACATGTTCCGCCCCCGACTACTGCTCACCAGCCTCGCCATCGCCCTGGGCGCCTGCTCGCCGCAGGACCCGCAGGCGACCACCAGCGCCGCGCTGGCCCAGCAGGTGATCCTGCCGGCCTACGGCCGCTGGGTCGACGCCGACCGCGCGCTGGCCGCCAGTTCCCTGGCCTTCTGCCAGGGCAAGGAAGAACTGGCCAAGGCTCGCGCCGACTTCGTCGCCGCGCAGAAGGCCTGGGCCGAGCTGCAGCCGCTGCTGATCGGCCCGCTGGCCGAGGGCAACCGCGCCTGGCAGGTGCAGTTCTACCCGGACAAGAAGAACCTGGTGGCGCGCCAGGTCGAGCAGTTGCTCAGCGGCGGCGCGCAGATCACCCCCGCCACCCTGGCCAAGTCCAGCGTGGTGGTGCAGGGCCTGACCGCCTACGAGTACATCCTCTTCGACGCCAGGATCGACCTGGCAGACGCCGCTACCCGCGCGCGCTACTGCCCGCTGCTGGAAGCCATCGGCGAACACCAGCAGGCCCTGGCCCAGGACATCCTGGCGCGCTGGAAGGCCGACAACGGCATGCTCGCGCAGATGAGCAAGTTCCCCAACGAGCGCTACGCCGACGCCCACGAGGCCATCGCCGAGATGCTCCGTGTGCAGGTCACCGCCCTGGACATGCTGAAGAAGAAGCTCGGCACCCCGCTGGGCCGCCAGAGCAAGGGCATCCCGCAGCCGTTCCAGGCCGAGAACTGGCGCAGCGACGCCTCCCTGGCCAGCCTGGAATCCAGCCTGAACGGCGCCGAGGCGCTGTGGAAGGGCTCCGACGGCAAGGGCCTGCGCGCCCTGCTGCCGGGCGAGCAGAAGGACCTGGCCGGCAAGATCGACGCCGCCTACGCCGACGTCCACGGCAAGTTCGCCGCGCTCAGGCAGCCCCTGGGCGAACTGCTCAAGGACGACGCCGGCATCAAGCAGCTCAACGAGCTGTACGACAGCCTGAACGTGGTCCACCGCCTGCACGAGGGCGAGCTGGCCAAGGCATTGGGCGTGCAGCTGGGCTTCAACGCCAACGACGGCGACTGACCGGCCGGGCGTCGGCCAGGCGTCGTTGGAGAGACGCCTGGCGCCAGCTCGCCAGGTCAAGGCAACGATGTGAAAGAGGTGAACGCCATGCTGCGACGTCACGTGATCGGCCTGGGCAGCCTGCTGCTCGGCGCCCTCTCCTTCGGCGGCTGGACGCTGTCGCGCAAGGGCCGGGAGCCCCTGCTGCTGTCCGCCCGCGACGACGCGGACGGCAAGCACTACGCGGTGGGCTACCGCCTGGACGGCAAGTGCGCGTTCGCCACCGAGGTGGGCCTGCGCTGCCACGCCATCGTCCAGCACCCGAGCCTGCCGCTGGCGCTGTTCGTGGCCCGCCGCCCGGGGCGCCAGAGCTACCTGGTGAGCCTGGAGGACGGCCGCCTGCTGCAGACCCTCGATTCGCAGCCGGACCGCCACTTCTACGGCCACGGCGTGTGGCACGGGGACGGCGAGTGGCTCTACGCCACCGAGAACGACACCACCGACCCGGGCCGCGGCCTGCTCGGCATCTACCGCTTCGACGGCGAGCGCCTGGCGCACGCCGGCGAAGTGCCGACCCACGGCCTGGGGCCCCACGAAGTGGCCTGGCTGCCCGACGGCGAGACCCTGGTGGTGGCCAACGGCGGCATCCGCACCGAGGCCGAGAGCCGGGTCGAGATGAACCTCGACGCCATGGAGCCGAGCCTGGTGCTGATGCGCCGCGACGGCGCGCTGATCTCCAAGGAAACCCTGGCCCAGCAGATGAACAGCGTGCGCCACCTGGCCATCGCCGCCGACGGCACCATCGTCGCCTGCCAGCAGTTCATGGGCGACGCCCACGAGGCCGCCGAGCTGCTCGCCATCAAGCGCCCGGGGCAGGCCTTCCAGGGCTTCCCGCTGGGCGAGGAGCAACGCCAGGCCATGGTCCAGTACACCGCCAGCGTGGCGGTGCACGACGAACTGCGCCTGGTGGCCCTGACCGCGCCGCGCGGCAACCGCTTCTTCATCTGGGACCTGGACAGCGGCGCCCTGCGCCTGGACGCGCCGCTGCCCGACTGCGCCGGCGTCGGCGCGGTGAAGGACGGCTTCGTGGTCACCTCCGGCCAGGGCCGCTGCCGCCTCTACGACTGCCGTGGCGAGAAGATCGCCGCCCAGCCGCTGCAACTGCCCCCGGCGTTCTGGGACAACCACCTGCACCTGGCCTCCTGAGCCGCGCCCGGCGGGCCCTCGGCGCAGAGGGCGCGCTCGCCTTGCGGGGGCGCGCTAAATCCCCCGGCGGGGGAAACGTCCTGCAATCAAGGTACTTTGACGCGGAAGCGAACTCCATCTAATGTGCGCACTTCTGCCCCGCAACGGGGCATTCCCGACAGGCTCCGGGAAGCGATGCAGTCCCGCGAACGCAGGGCCGGCCATGCAGGAGCGGGCCTCTCGCGGCGCAGAGCCGCCAGGCACTCACCAAGGAACAGGAACATGTTGCGCCGCATGCTGATCATGCTCGGCGCGGTCGCCGTCATAGTCGCGGTGCTCGCCGGCTCCAAGTATCTCTCCATCCAGAAGCAGATCGCCCAGTTCACCGCGCCGCGCCCGCCGGTCAGCGTCACCGCGGTGAAGGCCGAGGCGCTCACCTGGCAGAGCCGCCTGCCGGCCATCGGCACCCTGCGCGCCAACCAGGGCGTGGTGCTCACCGCCGAAGCCTCCGGCACCGTGCGCCAGGTGCTGTTCGCCTCCGGCGAGAAGGTCCGCGTCGACCAGCCCATCGTGCAGCTGGAGAACGACGTCGAGGCCGCCACCCTGCGCACCGCCGAGGCCGACCTCAACCTGGCCCAGGTGGAATTCGAGCGCGGCCGCAGCCTGGTCGGCCGCCAGGCCATCTCCAAGAGCGAGTTCGACCGCCTGGCCGCGCAGCTGCAGCGCTCCAGCGCCACGGTCGCGCAGCTCAAGGCGGCGCTGGCGAAGAAGCGCGTGCTCGCCCCCTTCGACGGCACCATCGGCATCCGCCAGGTGGACGTCGGCGACTACGTCTCGCCGGGCACGCCCATCGCCACCCTGCAGGACCTTTCCACCCTGCTGGTGGACTTCTTCCTGCCGGAACAGGACTTCCCCCGCCTGCAGGTCGGGCAGCGCGTGCTGGTCACGGTCGCGGCCTACCCAGGCCAGGTGTTCGAGGCGCGCATCCAGGCGCTGAACCCGCGGGTGGACAACGAGACGCGCAACCTGCAGGTGCGCGCGGCCATGGCCAACCCCGACGGCAAGCTGCTGCCAGGCATGTTCGCCAGCCTCGAGGTGCAGCTGCCGGAAACCGCGCAGCGCGTGGTGGTGCCGGAAACCGCCATCGCCTTCACCCTGTACGGCAACTCGGTGTACGTGGTGGTGCCCAAACAGGACCAGGACGGCAAGCCGCAGAACGACGCCAAGGGCCAGCCGCTGCTGGCCGTGGAGCGCCGCTTCGTCAAGGTCGGCGAGCGCCGCGAAGGCAAGGCGGTGATCCTCGACGGCCTGAAGGCCGGCGAGCCGGTGGTGACCAGCGGCCAGCTCAAGCTGGACAGCGGCACGCCGGTGGCCATCGTCGACGACGTGCGCTGACCGCAACCGATGCACAGGGCGGCCCCCGCGGCCGCCGAACCCCGCCCGGCCACGGCCGCGCGGGCGCAACGACAAAGGACTGGAACCATGGCCTTTACCGATCCCTTCATCCGCCGCCCGGTGCTGGCGACGGTGGTCAGCCTGCTGATCGTCCTGCTCGGCATGCAGGCCTTCAGCCGCCTGGTGATCCGCGAATACCCGCAGATGGAGAACGCGCTCATCACCGTCACCACCTTCTACGCCGGGGCCAACGCCGAGACCATCCAGGGCTACATCACCCAGCCGCTGCAGCAGAGCCTGGCCAGCGCCGAGGGCATCGACTACATGACCTCGGTGAGCCGGCAGAACTACTCGGTGATCTCCATCTACGCGCACATCGGCGCCAACACCGACCGCCTGGTGACCGAGCTGCTGTCGAAGATCGGCGAGGTGAAGACGCAGCTGCCACCCGACGCCGAGGACCCGGTGCTGGACAAGGAAGCCGCCGACGCCTCGGCGCTGATGTACATCAGCTTCTACAGCGAGCACATGGACAACCCGCAGATCACCGACTACCTGTCGCGGGTGATCCAGCCCAAGCTCGCCACCCTGCCGGGCATCGCCGAGGCGGAGATCCTCGGCAACCAGGTGTTCGCCATGCGCCTGTGGCTGGACCCGGTGAAGATGGCCGCCTACGGCATCACCGCCAGCGACATCGACGACGCCGTGCGCAAGTACAACTTCCTCTCCGCCGCCGGCGAGGTGAAGGGCGAGCTGGTGGTCACCAGCGTCAACGCCGCCACCGACCTGAAGTCGCCGGAGGCCTTCGCCGCCATCCCGCTGAAGACCCTCGGCGATCGCCGCGTGCTGATGAGCGACGTGGCGCGGGTCGAACTGGGCGCGGCCAGCTACGACTCGGTCAGCTCGTTCAACGGCATTCCCTCGGTGTACATCGGCATCAAGGGCACGCCCAGCTCCAACCCGCTGGACGTGATCAAGGAAGTCCGCGCCAAGATGCCCGAGCTGGAGGAACAGCTGCCGCCGGACCTGAAGGTGTCCATCGCCTACGACGCCACGCGCTTCATCCAGGCTTCCATCGACGAGGTGGTGAAGACCCTCGGCGAGGCCATCCTCATCGTCATAGTGGTGGTCTTCCTGTTCCTCGGCGCCTTCCGCTCGGTGCTGATCCCGGTGGTGACCATCCCGCTGTCGATGATCGGCGTGCTGTTCTTCATGCAGCTGATGGGCTACTCCATCAACCTGCTGACGCTGCTGGCCATGGTGCTCGCCATCGGCCTGGTGGTGGACGACGCCATCGTGGTGGTGGAGAACATCCACCGCCACATCGAGGACGGCAAGTCGCCCTTCCAGGGCGCCATCGAAGGGGCGCGGGAAATCGCCGTGCCGGTGGTCACCATGACCATCACCCTGGCCGCGGTGTACGCCCCCATCGGCTTCCTCAGCGGCCTGACCGGCGCGCTGTTCAAGGAGTTCGCCTTCACCCTGGCCGGCGCGGTGATCATCTCCGGCATAGTGGCGCTGACGCTGTCGCCGATGATGTGCTCGCGCCTGCTGCGCCACGAGGAGAACCCCAGCGGCCTGGCGCACCGCCTGGACCTGATGTTCGAGGCCCTGAAGCGGCGCTACCAGCGCAGCCTCCACGCCACCCTGGACAACCGCCCGGTGGTGCTGACCTTCGGCGTGCTGGTGCTGGCGATCATCCCGCTGCTGCTGGTGTTCACCCACAAGGAACTGGCGCCGGAGGAAGACCAGGGCATCGTCTTCCTCATGGCCAACGCGCCGCAGACCGCCAACCTGGACTACCTGAACAAGTACACCAGCCAGTTCGAGGGCATCTTCCGCACCTTCCCCGAGTACTACTCGGCGTTCCAGATCAACGGCTACAACGGCGTGCAGACCGGCATCGGCGGCATGCTGCTCAAGCCCTGGGACGAGCGCCAGCGCAGCCAGATGGAACTGCTCCACGCGGTGCAGGCGGAACTGGACAAGATCCCCGGCCTGCAGATCTTCGGCTTCAACCTGCCGTCGCTGCCGGGCACCGGCGAAGGCCTGCCGTTCCAGTTCGTGATCAACACCGCAAGCGACTACGAGTCGCTGCTGCAGGTGGCCGAGCGGGTGAAGAAGCGCGCCGAGGCATCCGGCAAGTTCGCCTTCCTCGACCTCGACCTGGCCTTCGACAAGCCGGAGCTGGTGGTCGACATCGACCGCGCCAAGGCCGCGCAGATGGGCGTGTCCATGCAGGACCTGGGCGTCACCCTGGCCAGCCTGCTGGGCGAGGGCGAGATCAACCGCTTCACCATCGACGGGCGCAGCTACAAGGTGATCGCCCAGGTCGAGCGGCACTTCCGCGAGAACCCCGGCTGGCTGGGCAGCTACTACGTGAAGAACGGCCGCGGCGAGCTGCTGCCGCTGTCCACCGTGGTGACCCTGCACGAGCGCGCGCGGCCGCGCCAGCTCAACCAGTTCCAGCAGCTGAACTCGGCGATCATCTCCGGCGTGCCGCTGGTGAGCATGGGCGACGCCATCGACAGCGTGAAGCAGATAGCCGAGCAAGAGTCGCCGCGCGGCTTCGCCTTCGACTATGCCGGCGCCTCGCGGCAGTTCGTCCAGGAAGGCAACGCGCTGATGCTGACCTTCGCCCTGGCCCTGGCGGTGATCTTCCTGGTACTGGCGGCGCAGTTCGAGAGCTTCCGCGACCCGCTGGTGATCATGGTCACGGTGCCGCTGTCGATCTGCGGCGCGCTGGTGCCGCTGTTCCTCGGCCTGTCGAGCCTGAACATCTACACCCAGGTGGGCCTGGTGACGCTGATCGGGCTGATCAGCAAGCACGGCATCCTCATCGTCGAGTTCGCCAACCAGCTGCGCCACGAGCGCGGCCTGGGCGTGCGCGAGGCCATCGAGGAAGCCGCGGCCATCCGCCTGCGGCCGGTGCTGATGACCACCGCGGCCATGGTCCTGGGGGTGATCCCGCTGCTGCTGGCCACCGGCGCCGGCGCGGTGAGCCGCTTCGACATCGGCGTGGTGATCGCCACCGGCATGAGCGTGGGCACCCTCTTCACCCTGTTCGTGCTGCCCTGCGTGTACACGCTGCTGGCGAAGAAGGACCTGGCGCCCGCGGCCGAACCGACGCCGGCGCACTGAACGGACGATACCGTGTCTCGCCAAAGACTGTAGGAGCGGACCCTGCCCGCGATTCGCGCGCAAGGCGCGCTCCTACATGGGGGCGGTGCAGGTGGGGGCGTAGGAGCAACTGTCTTGCAGGCTGCGCCGCCTCTTTCCAACCCGTAGGGCGCATAACGCCTACGGCGTTATCCGCCGCCGCCGTCGGGCACCGGCGTTCCGGCCAACGGCGGATAACCGCGAACGGTTATTCGCCCTACGGTCGAGCACGGACGTAGGACTCCGTCCGCGATGGCCCGACCCCGGCCAAGGCGCTGACCGGGAAATGGCGCCCTACGCCGGCTGCCGCTGCATCCCGCCCTTGTCCTGCCCGGCCTCGCGCTGCAGGCTCCAGTTCTGCAGGTGCTCGCGGCTCTGGCGGTAGGGCTTCAGGCCCAGGCCGAGCAGCAGCACGCCGCCCAGCAGCGCCAGGCTGGTGACGATCAGCAGCGAGTAGCGCAGGGCCATGTCGTCGTGGAACACGAAGTCGGTGACCAGCGCCACCGCCGTGGGGCCGACGCCCAGGCCGAACAGGGTGACCACGAACAGGTAGATGGCCGAGGCCTGGCCGCGCATGGAGTTGGGCATGATCTCCTGGATCGCCGCCGGCGCCACGCCGAAGGGCATGCTCAGGCAGAACACCGTGGGCGCCATCAGCATGGCCACCAGGTTGGCGTCGTCCAGCAGCGGGAAGATCACCGACAGCGGCAGCGCCAGGCAGGCCGCCAGCAGGCCCACGCGCATGTTGGCGTCGGTCCTGCCGCGCTTGGCCCAGCGGTCGGCCAGGCGCCCGCCGAAGACGATGCCCAGGCAGCCGAACACCGCCACTATGCTGCCGTACACCACGCCGACGTGGCCGGCGTCCCAGCCGTAGGTGCGGACGAAGAAGGTCGGCACCCAGGCGCCGCTGCCGTAGCTGGCGAAGGAGATGCAGGCGAAGCCGAAGTTGTGGCAGATCACCGTCTTGCGGTTGGCCCGCAGGTAGGCGCCGACCTCGCGCATCGGCACCTCGACGCCGGCGCCCACGCCGTGGCGCTGCGGCTCCTTCACCGCCAGCATCAGCAGGGTGAAGAGCACCCCGGCGGCGCCGAGGATCAGGAAGATCAGCTGCCAGGGCCGCACTTCGCCCAGCAGCGGCAAGTGCACGTCGCCCTGGGCCGAGGCGAACTTGATCACCAGCCCGCCGAGCAGGAAGGCCAGCCCGGAGCCCAGGTAGATGCCCATGGAATACACGCTGATGGCGGTGGCCCGGCGCTGCGCCGGGAAGCTGTCGGCGATCAGCGAATAGGCCGCCGGCGACAGCGCCGCCTCGCCCACGCCCACACCGACGCGGAACAGCAGGAACTGCCAGTACTGCCGGGCCAGGCCGCAGGCCGCGGTCATGGCGCTCCAGATCAGCACGCCGACGGTGATCAGCCCGCGGCGGCTGCGGCTGTCGGCCATGCGCCCCAGCGGGATGCCGCAGAGGGTGTAGAAGAGCGCGAAGGACAGGCCCATGAGCAGGCTCATCTGGGTGTCGCTGATGACCAGGTCGCGACGGATCGGCCCGACCAGCAGGTTGAGGATCTGCCGGTCGATGAACGACAGGACATAGGCGACCATGAGGATCGCCACCGTGGACCAGGCCACGGCACTGGAGGGGTAGCCGTTGTTGTTATTGTGCATGCCGAACTCCTGTTCGCCGCCAACGCGGCCAGAGCGAAGGGGTGGCCTGCAGCTTAGGCAAGTGCGGGGGAAACTGGCGCGCACTATCAGGCAGCTGAATGCGAGTGGCGGCCTCTGGATGATAAGGCGGATGGTGGGAAGGCTTTTCGTAGGAGCGAGCTTGCTCGCTCCTACGAAAGCCCCCTCAACGCCCCCGTACTAAGCCGGCGTCAAACACTCCGGTCCATCGCAAGCCGGATCGTTGACTATGCTCGCCAGCGCCTGCTCCCGCAGCCGCACCTGTGGCCGCGCCAGCAGGCTCAGCAGCTTGGGCAGCGGCGTCTCGTCCCCCAGCCAGAGCGCCCTCTCCTCCTCGCTTTCCAGCAGCAGCGGGCGGCGCATCGGGCCGGCCGCCTGGGTCACCAGGGCCAGGCTCAGCCAGGTGTGGCCATCCACCGGGTAGGCCTCCCAGACCGCCGCGAAGTAGCTCAGGCCGCTGGCGCCGGCCACCCAGTAGGGGCGCTTGCGCACGCCGCGCCATTCGTAGAAGCCGTTGGCCGGCACCAGGCAGCGACGGCGGGCGAAGGCCTCGCGGAACATCGGCTGTTCGGCCAGGGTTTCGGCGCGGGCGTGGGCGGGGGTGCGCGACAGGTCGGTGAGCCAGGCCGGGGTCAGGCCCCAGCGGGCCAGGTCGGCGCGGCGCGCGCCGGCCTCCTCGCGCAGCATCAGCAGCTGCGCGCCGGGGGCGAGGTTCCAGTGCGGCGGGTGGTCCTTGGGAAAGCCCGGCAGCTCGGCGAGCTCGCGGGTCCAGCGGAACAGGGCAAAGCGGGCGGTCATCGGCGCTCCAGGGCGGCCTCAACAGAGCAGGACGCCGCTGGCCGGGCCGAACTCGTCGGCGGGGCCGGGCAACGGCTGCGCGGCATTGTACGCCTGGATCAGCTCCCGCGCCTGTTGCGCGGCCTCGTCGTCGACCCACAGGTGCAGCAGGCCGTGCAGCGGCAACTCGCCGATGCCGCCGAGCAGGTGGCGGCCGCCGAGGTGGCAGGCGATGCCCTCGCTGGCCAGCATGCCGGCCAGCAACTCGGCCTCGGCCAGGTCGGCCGGTTCGTAGACTCGCTGCATCAGTCGTCCTCCCGGTGAACCTCCAGCGACCACTGGGCGCCGTCGGTGTACAGCTGGAACAGGATGGGCCGGCAACACACCGGACAATCTTCATAGTAGCTCTGGTCGCCGCCGGAGAGGTCTAGCACGGCCTCGGCCGGTTCCCCGCAGTAGGGGCAGCGGTAAGCCTGGGTCTCGAGCATCTGAAGGTCCCCTGTGACTTCCGTTATACTCCCGCGGTCTTTTTATCCGGCCAGGCCCGCGGGCATGGCCGGTTTTCCGGGGGAGAGGCCCGCGCCAGACGCGTGCCGTGCCAGTTACACCCATGAACAAGAGAGCATGATGGGCGAGTTCGAAGCCATCCGACCGTACAACGACGCCGAAGTCCCGGCCGTTCTCCAGCGCCTGCTGAGCGACGACGCCTTCCTGGGTATTCTGGCGCGTTATCGTTATCCGCGCCTGTCGCGCCCCTTCGGCTGGCTGCTGCGCCCGCTGATCGCCCACCGCCTGGCCCGCGAGGTCACCGGCATCCGCAGCGTGGTGGCCCTGCAGGACAAGTTCGAGCCCTACGTCGACCGCACCATCGAGCACGCCACCGACGGCGTGACCTACTCGGGGGTGGAGAGCCTCAAGCCCGGCCGCGCCTACCTGTTCATCGCCAACCACCGCGACATCGTGATGGACCCGGCGTTCTGCAACTACGCCATCTACCACGCCAAGCTGCCGACGCCGCGCATCGCCATCGGCGACAACCTGCTGCAGCGGCCCTTCGTCAGCGACCTGATGCGCCTGAACAAGAGCTTCATCGTGCACCGCTCGATCAGCGGCCGGCGCGAGAAGCTGGCGGCCTACAACACCCTCTCGGCCTACATCAACCACTCGATCCGCCACGACGGCGAGTCGGTGTGGATCGCCCAGGCCGAGGGCCGCGCCAAGGACGGTGACGACCGCACCGACTCGGCGATCCTCAAGATGTTCCACATGAGCCGCAAGGACGAGCCCTTCGCCCAGGTGGCCCGCGAGCTGCACCTGATCCCGGTGTCGATCAGCTACGAGTACGACCCCTGCGACGCCGCCAAGGCCCGCGAGCTGTACACCCGCGCCAGCACCGGCGAATACCGCAAGGCGCCGGGCGAGGACGATGCCAGCATCGCCCAGGGCATCACCGGCTACAAAGGCCGCGTGCACATCAACTTCGGCACCGAGATGGACGGCGAGTACGCCGACGCCAAGCAACTGGCCGCCGCCCTGGACCGGCAGATACTCGGCAACTACCGGCTGTTCCCGGTGCACTACCTGGCGTACGAGATGTCCGAGCTGCGCGACCCGGCCCTGGCCGTGCCCGCTGCCGGGAGCCTGTTCGGCGCCGAGGAGCTGCGCCGGGCCCGCGAGCAGTGGCAGCAGCGCCTGCAGGGCTGCCCGCCGGAGCACCGCCCCTACCTGGTCCTGCAGTACGCCAACCCGGTGCTGAACCAGTACCGGCTCAAGCAGGCCTGAGCCACCGCATGAACGAAAAGGGCGCCCGAGGGCGCCCTTTTGCATCGTGACGGTGCGTTTTCAGCCCGGCAGCTGGGTGCTGTACTGGCTCAGCGCGACGGCCAGGGCCAGGCAGGCGAAGCCGAAGAGGTAGAAGAAGCGGTTGATCTTCGCCGTCGAGGGCTCGGCCTCGGCCTCGGCCAGCGGCGCGGACGCGCCATCGCCACCGGCGACCAGGCGTTGCAGGGCCTGGCGCTCGCGCCGGCGGGTGGCCAGCAGCAG
Source organism: Pseudomonas delhiensis (assembly GCF_900187975.1). Lineage (GTDB taxonomy): Bacteria > Pseudomonadota > Gammaproteobacteria > Pseudomonadales > Pseudomonadaceae > Pseudomonas > Pseudomonas delhiensis. The sequence continues at coordinate 299,740 of NZ_FZPC01000001.1, forward strand.
CCAGGCGCCGGCCAGGGCGAAGAACAGCGCCAGGTCGTTGAGGACCCGGGCGGGATGGGCCTGGAACAGATTCCAGAGCGCCTGCAGCGACATCACGACCTCCACACTTCAGGACTGCACGCCAGGAAGCAAGAAAGCGCCAAGGCCGAGTTCTGTACGAAGCGACGAACCGCGGCGGGTACGTCACGCAACTGAAAGAAAGACGGCCGATTGTATCCGTCAGGAGGACGGCACAGCCAGTTCGGTCGTCTTATTCACGACGAACGTCAGCCTTATCGAGAAGGGTTCTAAGCCTTTTCCACCACCTGGCACATGACTGGCTAGTCACCTTTCGCCATCCGGTATCCCGCCTAGGAGATTCGCCATGCTCGAAATCGTACCCCACGAAAGCGCCTACCTGATCGAACACCTGGATGAGATCGAAGCCGTGGTCACCGACCTCTCCTTCAACGTCCAGGACGACCACTGGCTGGTGTACTGCCAGGCCTGCGGCCACGAACACCTGGACCTGCCGGAAGCCGACGAGCGCCAGCCGGCCTACGAGACCGACCCGTTCCGCCAGGCCGCCGCCTGAATTCCCGCACCCACGAAAAAGCCCGGCCAGTGCCGGGCTTTTTCGTTCACGCCGAAGCGATCAGCGCTGGTTCAGCGTCTGCCCGATGGTCGGGTCCTTGAACACGCGGTCCAGGGTGTCGCTGAGCACGTCGCTGACCAGCTTGGTGTTGGTCTGCTGGTTCGGCGCCATGCCGAAGCGCTGGTTCAGCGAGGAACCGTAGCGGCCGCTGTAGCGGCGCCCGCCGGCCTGCACGTCGACGCGGAAGGTCGCGCCTATGGTGGCCTCGGTGACGTAGACGCCGTCCTTGGGCGACTGGTACTTCAGCTCGGCCAGGGTGAGGGTCAGGGTCGGGGCGTTGTAGGCGTTCGGCGAGGGAGTGAAGCCGAGCAGGCGCACCGCCGCCTCGGTCTGGGCCTGCAGCTTGGGAATCACGTCCTGGCTGCGCACGGTGACCGCGCTGGTCTCCGAGTAGAGGCCGCCACGGGTGCCCAGCTCGGTGCTCTGGCGGCCGTCGACCACCTTCACCACCACTGGCTGGCCCTGGCCGACGGCGACCGGCTGGCCCTTGAACACCGGGTCCGGGTTCAGTTGTTGCGGGCTGAGGGCACAGCCGGACAAGGCCAGGGTGCCGGCGGCGATCAGACTGAGCAACAGACGCTGCAACATGTTCGTGTCTCCATGGGTTGGGCTCGGAACGGCGGGCAGTATACCGGCCGTCGGAGCGCCCTGATAGCGCTCTGCAAGTTGGACGCTGGCACTTTGTTACAGGTTCCTTGGCGGCGACGCGCGCGAGGGCAAGACGCACCAATCTGGTGCAAAAACAGGAAATCCAGTGACCGGAACTCGGAAAAAAGTCTAAGCCCGAGGGCTTTTTTTGCATTTCGTCGTTATAATCGCGCCCCGATTATAAGGACGCCTCCTGATCGGGTCCCACAGCCCGGCAGCCTCGCGCCTGCCGGCCTGTCACACCCTCCTAGAGAGTCGCCAATTGCGCCGTGGCCACCGGCCTCGCGCTTTGTACCGATCGTTGCGACGACACTTTCAGGCAAGGATTGCCGCGAGTCCCCTCCGAACCGAGTCCGGACCCGCCCGCAGCGACGACCCCCTTTGAGCTTCACGTCTCCATAAGAGCGTGATTTGAAGGTTTTTCACTACTTCACGAGAGTGTGGCGAGCGAGAATGGCGAACGAACACGAAGCTTTGGATGTGCTGCTGGTTGGCGCCGGCATCATGAGCGCAACCCTGGCGACCCTGTTGAAGGAAGTCGAACCCGACACCCGACTGGAGATCGTCGAACTGCAGGAGTCCGGAGCCATCGAGAGCTCCAACCCCTGGAACAACGCCGGTACCGGCCACGCCGGCCTCTGCGAGCTGAACTACACGCCGCAGGCCGCCGACGGCTCCATCGACATCAAGAAAGCGGTGCAGATCAACGCCCAGTTCGAGGTGTCCAAGCAGTTCTGGGCGCACCTGGTGGACAAGGAAGGCTTCGGCAATCCGCGCAACTTCATCAACCCGGTGCCGCACCTGAGCTTCGTCCGTGGCAAGGACGTGTCCTTCCTGAAGAAGCGCTTCGAAACCCTCAGCCAGCACCATGCCTTCGAGTCCATGGTCTACACCGAGGACCGCGAGCAGCTGGCCCAGTGGGCGCCGCTGACCATGCCCGGCCGCCCGGCCGACGAGCAGGTCGCCGCCACCCGCGTGGAGCATGGCACCGACGTCAACTTCGGCGCCCTGACCAACCAGCTGCTGGCCCGCCTGGGCAAGCAGGAAGGCGCGAAGATCAGCTACTTCCAGAGGGTCGTGGGCCTGGAGCGCGACGGCCAGGACTGGATCGTCGACATCAAGAACACCCAGAACGGCCAGTCGCGCAAGATCCGCACGAAGTTCGTCTTCCTCGGCGCCGGCGGCGGCGCGCTGCCGCTGCTGCAGATGTCCGGCATCCCGGAAAGCAAGGGCTTCGGCGGCTTCCCGGTGAGCGGCCAGTGGCTGCGCTGCGACAACCCCGAAGTGGTCAGGCAGCACCAGGCCAAGGTCTACAGCCAGGCCGAGGTCGGCGCCCCGCCGATGTCCGTGCCGCACCTGGACACCCGCGTGGTCGACGGCAAGAAGTCCCTGCTGTTCGGACCCTACGCCGGCTTCTCCACCAAGTTCCTGCGCCACGGCTCCTTCCTCGACCTGCCGCTGTCGGTCCGCGGCAGCAACCTGATGCCGATGCTGGCGGTCGCCCGCGACAACATGGACCTGACCCGCTACCTGGTGCGCGAAGTCATGCAGTCCATGGACCAGCGCCTGGAAAGCCTGCGCAAGTTCTACCCGCTGGCCAACCCGGCGGACTGGCGCCTGGAAACCGCCGGCCAGCGCGTGCAGATCATCAAGAAGGACACCAAGAAAGGCGGCATCCTGCAGTTCGGCACCGAGCTGGTGGCTTCCGAGGACGGCACCATCGCCGCCCTGCTGGGCGCCTCCCCGGGCGCCTCGGTGACCGTGTCGATCATGCTCGGCCTGCTCGAGCGCTGCTTCCCCGCTCAGTACAAGTCCGAAGCCTGGGGCGCCAAGCTCCGGGAGATCTTCCCGGCCCGCGAGAAGCAGCTGGAGAGCGACGCCTCGGCCTACCGCGAGATCAACGCCTACACCTGGCAGAAGCTGCAGCTGGATCAGTGATCCGGCCCTGACGCAGAAGGCCCGCCATTCGGCGGGCCTTTTCGTTTCCGGGGCGCGGCGTCAGCGGCAACTGATCATCCAGCCGACGCCGAAGCGGTCGTGGAGCATGCCGAAGCGCTGCGCCCAGAAGGTCTTCTCCAGCGGCATGTCCACCCGCCCCTCCTCGGCCAGCGCGGCGAAGGCCTTCTCCGCCGCCACCACGCTGTGCAGCGCCAGGTGCAGGCTGAAGCCGCCGGGTGGTGCCTCGTGCTCGCCGCGGCCGTCGGACATCAGCACCTCGCTCTGGCCGACCTGCAGGCTGGCATGCATGACCTTCTCGCACCAGCCGTCGGGCACCTGCAGCGGCCCCGGCGCCTCCTCGTAGCGCATCAGCGCGTTGAGCTGCGCGCCCAGCGCCTGCTGGTAGAAGGCGATGGCCTCGTCGCACTGGCCGTGGAAGAACAGATAGGGCTGTACATGCATGTCGGCGTCCTCACCTTGTCGTTGTTCTACCTGCAAGTCTAGGCGGGGGGCGGAGGGTCTGCGCCGATGCGCTCTTCGTAGGATGGGCTGAGCTTGCGAAACCCATGTGGCCATGGCGATGGGTATCGCTTCGCTCCCCCCATCCTGCGGGGCCAGGCATCAGGCACGAAAAAGCCCGCACGCGGCGGGCTTCTTCACAGCGAGGCCGATCAGCCGCGGGCGGCTTCGATCACCTCGATGTAGGGCTCGGCCTGGCGCTGGTCGCGGATCAGCGCGACGAAGTCCTGACCCTTGGCATCCCTGGCGCCGAGGTCGTAGCCGGCCTCGACGAAGAACTTCACGAAGCGCTCGAAATCGTCGATGCGCAGGCCGCGGTAGGCCTTGATCAGCTTGTGCAGCGACGGCGGGGTATCGTCGGCCGGCTCGACCTCGAGGAACAGCTTGATCGACTCGTCGCCGATCTCTTCGCCAATCACCTGCTTCTTGTCTTTACGCATCGCTCGCTTCTCTCTACGGCACCAGTCGACGGCCCGGCCGTCACCAAAGGCGGGCAGTGTAACCCCGCTGCGGGCGCCGGCTCAACGCAGGCGCACGGCGCCGCTGTGCAGGTCGGCCCAGACGTGGCCGTTGGGGTAGCTGAGGAACTGGCAGTACACCGGGCCGTGACGCAGCAGGTCGAGCAACTGGGTGTAGGACGCGGCCGGGTACGACAGGCTCAGGGTACGGCTGGCGGCGTCGTAGGTGGGCTTCTTCAGGCTCTTGCCTTCGCTGTCGAAGCTGATCAGCACCTGGGTCACGGCGCCGCCCTTGTTCAGCGGCTTGCCCTTCAGGCGCAGCAGCGCCGGGGTGGTGATCGGGATCGGCTGCTGGTTGGACTGGCGCTGGTTGCCCAGCACCACGCTGTATTCGGTGACCTGCAGCAGTTGCTGCTGCTCCGGCGCCTCGCCGCGCAGGTTGTTGTCGTCCGGCGGCAGGAACTGGGCATGGGCCACCGGCGCATCGGCGGCGAACAGCGGCCCGGAGAAGGCCAGGACGGCCAGGCAGAACAGGTGGCGCAACGTCATCGTGAACCCCGCGGGAAAACTCGTCCGGCACTCTAGCACGGGGCCGCCGGCACTCGTACAGGCACTTGGTGAGGGTTTCGATGCATTGATAAAATTCGATGCATTCGCCCATTCACATGCCACGAAGTGGATGCAGGAGCCCCATGCTGCACAACGTCTCCGACCTCGACCTGCGCCTGCTGCGCATCTTCGCCACCGTGGTGCGCTGCGGCGGCTTTTCCGCCGCCCAGGGCGAACTGGGCATGGGCCAGTCGACCATCAGCACGCACATCGCCAGCCTGGAGACGCGCCTGGGCTACCGCCTGTGCGAACGCGGCAAGAGCGGCTTCCGCCTGACCGACAAGGGCGCCCTGGTGCTGCAGCACGGCCAGGCGCTGTTCGCCGCCCTGGGCGACTTCCGCGACCAGGTGCAATCCCTGGCCGGGCGCCTGGTGGGCGAGCTGCGCATCGGCCTGGCGGACAACATCGCCACCCTGCCCGATGCGCGCATCCACGAGGCCCTGGCACGCTTCGGCCGGCGCGACCAGGAGGTACGCCTGCAGCTGTCCATCGGCTCGTCCACCGAGCTGGAACGCCAGGTGCTGGGCGGCGAGCTGCACCTGGCCATCGCCTGCTCCAGCCGGCATCTGCCGAACCTGCGCTACCGCCCGCTGTACAGCGAACGGGTGGCGGTGTTCTGCGGCCGCGGGCACCCGCTCTTCGACCACCAGGCGCCCAGCCAGGCCGACCTGGAGGCCTGCGCCTGGGTGCAGTACGGCCACGCCCAGGCCGACGTCCAGCTGCCGGCCGACCCGCGGCGCAGCACGGCGCTGGCCGGCAACATGGAAGCGGTGGTGCACGCCGTGCGCGCCGGCACCCACCTGGGCTACCTGCCGACGCACTATGCGCAGCGCTGGGTGGACCTGGGCGAGATGCGCCCGCTGCTCGCCGGGCGGCTCGGCTACGGCATCGAGCACAGCCTGCTGCTGCGCGACGACACGGGGCACAACCAGGCCCTGCAGGCGCTGGTGGAGGACCTTTGCGCAGTGCATGGCGTGTCCCTGCCCTAGGGATCTCATCCGCGAATCGCGCCGGGGCATCCCAGCTTCCCGTAGGAGCGAGCTTGCTCGCGAACCGCATGGCACCGCGTTTGTTCGCGAGCAAGCTCGCTCCTACGAAGAGCACCTCGGCGCAATAGGAGCGGGCCCTGCCCGCGATTCGCGCGCAGGGCGTGCTCCTACAGGGGAACGATGTGGGCGGGGCAGGTAGGGCGCATGACCGTTCGCGGTTATCCGCCGTTGGCCCCGGGACCGAATGCCTCGATCGTCAGCGCAGCGCGGTGATGTGCTTGACGCCGAGGAACGCCGACAGGCCCCAGGGCCCCAGTTCGCGGCCGATGCCGCTGGCCTTGCCGCCGCCCCAGGAGGTCTGCGGGAACACCACCTGCGGCGAGTTCAGCCAGACGTGGCCGGCCTCCAGGCGCTCGGCGACGCGCTGGGCGCGCGCCAGGTCGGCACTGACCACGGTGGCGGCCAGGGCGAAGTCGCAGTCGTTGGCCTGGCGCAGGGCCTCGGCCTCGTCGCGGAAGCGGCGCACGCAGAGCACCGGGCCGAAGATTTCCTCGCGCCACAGGCGGCTGTCTTCCGGCACGTCGACGTAGACGGTCGGGCGGATGCACCAGCCCTCGCCCACCTCGCCACCAGTCAGGCAGGCCAGGCCTTCGTCGCGGGCGATGGCGAAGTAGTCCCGCACCTTGCGGAACTGCGCCTCACTGGTCATGGGCCCCATGTCGGTCTCGCCGGCCAGCGGGTCGCCGACGCGCAGCGCCTCCACCGCCACCTTCAGGCGCGCCAGCAGTTCGTCGGCGATGCCCTCCGCCACCAGCAGGCGCGAGGTGGCCGAGCACATCTGCCCGGCGTTCCAGTACACGCCGGCGATGATCCACTGCACGGCGTCGTCCAGGTCGCTGTCGGCGAACACCAGGATCGGCGACTTGCCGCCCAGCTCCAGGCCCACCGGCAGGGTGCGCGCGGCGGCGGCCTGCATGACCTTGCGGCCGACGGCGTTGCTGCCGGTGAAGGACAGCTTGTCGATGCCGCCATGGCCGGAGATGGCGGCGCCAGCATCGGCCAGGCCCGGCACCAGGTTCAGCACGCCGGCGGGCAGGCCGATGGCGTCGGCGACCTCGCCCAGCACCAGCTCGATCAGCGGGGTGATCTCCGACGGCTTGAGCACCACCGTGCAGCCGGCGGCCAGGGCCGGGGCGACCTTCCAGGCGCTGGTCACCAGGGGGAAGTTCCAAGGCACGATTAGCCCGGCCACGCCCACCGGCTCGAAGCGCGTCTGCGAGCGGAAACCAGCGTCGGGCAGCGCCACCTCGGCGTTCTGCCGGGCGTCCAGGCCATCGGCCAACTCGGCGTAATAGGCGAAGGTGGCGATGGCGTCGCCGACGTCGTTCTCCGCCTCCAGGCGCGGCTTGCCGCTGGCGCGCATCTGCAACTCGACCAGCGCCTCGCGGCGGGCTTCCAGCTGCTCGGCGAAACCGCGCAGGTAACGCGCGCGCTCGGCGCCGCGGGTCTCGCGCCAGCTGGCGAAGGCGCGACGGGCGGCGGCCACGGCCAGGTCGACCTCGGCGGCGCCGGCGGCGGCCACGGCTGGCAGCGGCTCGCGGGTGGCGGGGTTGATCGGCTGCAGGGTGGCGCCGCTGGCGGCGTCGCGCCACTGGCCGTCGATGTAGAGCTGGGTGCGCATGGTGACCTCGGGGTGGTTTCAGCGAGGCCGGCAGGATAGGCGGGGAATGGATCGGCAAAAATGCATATCGACGCATGCATGCATCGAGGTTTGTCGATGTGTAGGAGCGAGCTTGCTCGCGAACGGATTCCGCAGCGGGGGTTCGTTCGCGAGCAAGCTCGCTCCTACGAAAAGCCCCCGCATGACGCGGGTGTCAGGCCGAAAACTGCGCCCGCATCCAGGCCAGGTACCCGGCCGCGCCGGGCTCGCCCTCGCGCGGGGCCCAGGCGCCGCGCTCGTCGTCGGCCAGGGCCTGGTAGGGGCCGGCCTTGCATTCGAAGATCAGGCTGTCCGGCGCCAGCGCCACCAGGGCATGGAAGGTGCCCGGCGGCAGGTCCACGCCGGGGCAGTCGCCCTCGGGCGACAGCTCGCGGGTGGCGAGCAGCTCGCCGGCCTCGGAGAAGACCAGCAGGCCCAGGCGCCCCCTGAGCACGATGATGCTCTCGGCCTTGTCGGGGCTGCGGTGGCAGTGCGGCTGCACGTAGGTGTCCGGCTGCAGCGCATTGAGCAGCCGGTGGCAGGGCTCGTCCATCGCGTGCAGGTTGTGATGCTGGCGGCGGCGCGGGTTGGCGGCCGCCTGCCCGGCCAATTCGGCGAACAGGGCCTGGTCGAGGAAACGCGGCCCGGCCACGGCTCAGAGGCCCTTGACGGCGAAGATGCCCGGGGCGTTGCGCCAGTAGCCCTTGTAGTCCATGCCGTAGCCGAAGATGTAGCGGTCCACGCAGGACAGGCCGACGTAGTTGGCCTTCAGGTCCGGGCGCGCCTTGCGGTCGTGGTCCTTGTCGATCAGCACCGCGGTGTGCACTTCGCGGGCGCCGGCGTGGCGGCAGAAGTCGATGATCGCCGAGAGGGTGTGCCCTTCGTCGAGGATGTCGTCGACGATCAGCACGTCGCGGTCGATGAAGGAGATTTCCGGCTTGGCCTTCCAGAACAGCTCGCCGCCGGTGGTCTCGTTGCGGTAGCGGGTGGCGTGCAGGTAGGACAGCTCCAGGGGGAAGTCCAGCTTCGGCAGCAGCTTGCCGGAGAAGATCAGCCCGCCGTTCATCACGCAGAACACCACCGGGTTGCGCTCGGCCAGGTCCGCGTTGATCGCCTGGGCGACGCGGCCGATGGCGGCGTCCACTTCGGCGTCGTTGTACAGGCAATCGGCTTCGGCCATGACTTGGCGGATGTGCGCGAGATCGACGGACATTGGCGGGCTCTCCCGGAAAAAGTGCGCAAAGGTACCCATCCCTCTGCCCTGGAGCAAGTACCGGCGGACGAAAGTCGCCGACAATCCCGCGCCAGGCCAGGCGGGTTCCCGCAGCCGGTAGCCGGCGGCTATTTGTCGCGCACCGACTGCCAACTGCCCCTAAGATGCTTTACGCTACCGCAATTTTTTGCCAGCCCCCTCCCGGAGACCCGTCCATGCCCGTGCACGAGATTCGCCATCCCCTGATCCGCCACAAGATCGGACTGATGCGCCGCCACGATATCAGCACCAAGAATTTCCGCGAGCTGGCCCAGGAAGTGGGCGCCCTGCTGACCTACGAAGCGACCGCCGACCTGCCGCTGGAGAACTACGAGATCCCCGGCTGGGCCGGCTCGGTGCAGGTGGAGAAGATCGCCGGCAAGAAGATCACCGTGGTGCCCATCCTGCGCGCCGGCATCGGCATGCTCGACGGCGTGCTCAGCCTGATCCCCGGGGCCAAGGTCAGCGCCGTGGGCGTGGCGCGCAACGAACAGACCCTGCAGGCGCACACCTACCTGGAGAAGCTGGCGCCGGACATCGCCGAGCGCCGCGCGCTGATCATCGACCCGATGCTGGCCACCGGCGGCTCCATGGTCGCCACCATCGACCTGCTGAAGAAGGCCGGCTGCAAGGAAATCCGCGCCATGGTGCTGGTGGCCGCGCCCGAGGGCATCAAGGCGGTGGCCGACGCGCACCCGGACGTCATCATCTATACCGCCTCGATCGACCAGGGGCTGAACGAGAACGGCTACATCATCCCCGGCCTGGGCGATGCCGGCGACAAGATCTTCGGCACCAAGCAGAAGGACACCTGATCCATGGCCGACGAATTCAATGACCCGCTGTGGCGCCAGGTCATTTCCGGCGCGCAGATGCTCTTCGTGGCCTTCGGCGCCCTGGTGCTGATGCCGTTGATCACCGGCCTGGACCCGAACGTGGCGCTGTTCACCGCTGGCTTCGGCACCCTCATGTTCCAGCTGGTGACCGGGCGCCAGGTGCCGGTGTTCCTGGCCTCCAGCTTCGCCTTCATCACCCCGATCATCCTCGCCAAGGGCCAGTTCGGCCTGGCCGCGACCATGGGCGGGGTGGTCGCCGCCGGTTTCGTCTACACCTTCCTGGGCCTGGCGGTGAAGATCAAGGGCACCGGCTTCATCGACCGCCTGCTGCCGCCGGTGGTGATCGGCCCGGTGATCATCTCCATCGGCCTGGCCATGGCGCCGATCGCCGCCAACATGGCCATGGGCAAGGCCGGCGACGGCACCGAGCTGATCCCCTACCGCACCGCCATGCTGATTTCCATGCCAGCGCTGATCACCACCCTGATCGTCGCCGTGTTCGGCAAGGGCATGCTGCGCCTGGTGCCGATCATCAGCGGCGTGCTGGTGGGCTACGCGCTGTCCTTCGTGTTCGGCGTGGTCGACGTGGCCAAGATCGTTGCCGCGCCCTGGCTGGAACTGCCGAAGTTCACCGCGCCGGAATTCAACTGGCAGGCCATCCTGTTCATCGTCCCGGTGGCCCTGGCCCCGGCCATCGAGCACATCGGCGGAGTGATCGCCGTGGGCGGGGTGACTGGCAAGAACTACCTGAAGACCCCGGGCCTGCACCGCACCCTGCTGGGCGACGGCATCGCCACCTCCGCCGCCGGCCTGTTCGGCGGCCCGCCGAACACCACCTACGCCGAGGTCACCGGCGCGGTGATGCTGACCAAGAACTACAACCCGAAGATCATGACCTGGGCGGCGGCGTTCGCCATCGGCCTGGCCTTCGTCGGCAAGTTCGGCGCCATCCTGCAGAGCATCCCGGTGCCGGTGATGGGCGGCATCCTCTGCCTGCTGTTCGGCACCATCGCCTCGGTGGGCATGAACACCCTGATCCGCCACAAGGTTGACCTGTCCCAGGCGCGCAACCTGTGCATCGTCTCGGTGACCTTGGTGTTCGGCATCGGCGGCGTGCTGATCGGCTCGGGCACGGGCCCGGACGACTTCGGCCTGAAGGGCATCGCCCTGTGCGCCATCGTCGCCATCCTCCTGAACCTGATCCTGCCCGGCGAGGAAGGCTGGCAGAACAAGGCGCTGGAGGAAGGCGCCAAAGAGAGCGAACACCCGTGAGCCCCGGGCGCCCCGGACCGACGAAAGGACCGGGGCGCCACTGCCGAGGCTGCCGTAGACTCCCCTCAGCGACTGCGAACGCCTGCCAGAGCTGGTAGTCCACAGAAGAGGGAAGCGCACAGTCCCGGAGGTAAATGTCATTTCCGTCTGCCGTAACGCCCTGCGCCCCGCCCTGAACGGAACGCGCCCCAACCGCCCGCAGGCCCGGCCGTGAGCCGTGCCTGGTGGCTGCTGATCGCCCTGCTCGGCGCCTCGCTGGTGCCGCTGGTGCTGGGCGGCCGGCCGATGCTCGAGCAACTGGCGCGCTTCCCGCTGGACAGCCTGCTGCTGTTGCTCGGCATGATCCTGCTGTGCTGGCTGATCAATGCCCAGAAGCTGCGCGTGCTGCTGGCCGGCCGCGCCGGGCCGCTGAGCCAGCGGCAGTCGATCGGCATCATCATGGCCTCGGAGTTCGCCTTCTACGCCACCCCCGGCGGCAGCGGCGCGCCGCTGACGCTGATGGCCCTGCTGGCCCGCCGCGGCCTGCGTCCGGCACAGAGCAGCGCGATCTTCGCCGTCGACCAGCTCAGCGACCTGCTGTTCTTCCTCGGCGCCCTGCTGGTGGTGCTGTGCTACACGCTGTCCCACAGCCTGAGCCCGAACCTGGAATCCTCGCTGCTGGTCAGCGCCGTGCTGCTGGGCGGCATCCTCGCCGGCGTGGTGCTGCTGGCGCGCTTCCAGCGCCGGGTGATCCGCGCCAACGGCCGCCTGCTGGCGCGCCTGCACGTCGGGCCGCGACGGCGCCTGCACCTGGCGCGCAAGCTGCTGCACTTCCGCGACAGCATCGTCACCAGCCTCAAGCAGCCGCGCCGGCGCCTGGCCCTGGTGTTCCTGCTCACCAGCTGCCACTGGCTGCTGCGCTTCTCGGTGCTCTACCTGATCCTCCAGGCCATGGGCGTGGAACTGCACTGGGCCTGGACCTTCCTGATCCAGCTGCTGTCCCTGGCCGCCGGCCTGGCCACCCTGCTGCCGGGCGGCGCCGGCGGCACCGAGCTGACCTCGCTGGCGCTGCTCAGCCCGCTGGTGGGCAAGCCGACCGCGGCCGCGGCCATCCTGGTCTGGCGGGTGGTGACCTACTACTTCTACCTGGTGGCGGGCGCGCCGGTGTTCGCCATCATGGCCGGCCGCCCGCTGCTGCGCCGCCTGGTCGGCCTGCGCAACCGCGACGCCTAGGCGCCGGCCCTGCCGGCGGTATCGCGGACGGAGTCCTCCTGCGAGGAAACTCAATGCCTCACGACAACCGTAGGAGCGGGCCCTGCCCGCGATTTCGCGCGCAGGGCGCGCTCCTACAGGGGAATGGCGCGGGTGGGGCAACTGGTATCGCAAGCTCAACCCCTCCTATACCGCCCCCTTGCAACCCGTAGGGCGCATAACGCCTACGGCGTTATCCGCCGCCGCCGTCGGGCACCGGCGTTCCGGCCGGCGGCGGATAACCGCGAACGGTTATTCGCCCTACGGTCGAGCATGGTCGTAGGGCCCTGCCCGCGATTCGCGCGCGCTCCTACAGGGGAATGGCGCGGGTGGGGCAGCCGGGTATCGCAAGCCCAACCCCTCCTATGCCGCCCCTTGCAACCCGTAGGGCGCATAACGCCTACGGCGTTATCCGCCGCCGTCGGGCACCGGCGTTCCGGCCGGCGGCGGATAGCCGCGAACAGTTATTCGCCCTACGGTCGAGCATGGTCGTAGGGCCCTGCCCGCGAATCGCGCGCAGGGCGCGCTCCTACAGGGGAATGGCGCGGGTGGGGCAGTTGGTATTGCAAGCCCAACCCCTCCTATGCCGCCCCCTTGCAACTCGTAGGGCGCATAACGCCTACGGCGTTATCCGCCGCCGCCGTCGGGCACCGGCGTTCCGGCCGGCGGCGGATAACCGCGAACGGTTATTCGCCCTACGGTCGAGCATGGTCGTAGGGCCCTGCCCGCGATTTCGCGCGCAGGGCGCGCTCCTACAGGTGGGGCAGCGGTGGTGCCGTCCGCGATGGCCAGGCATCCACACCATGCCGCTACTCTTACGGCACCAGCACCGCCGCGCCCTGGAAGCGCCCGTGGCGCAGGTCGTCCAGGGCCTGGTTGGCCTGTTCCAGCGGGTAGCGCTGCACTTCGGTGCGCACCCCGGCGCGGCCGGCCACGGGGAAGAACTCCAGGCCGTCGCGGCGGGTCAGGTTGGCCACCGAGACCAGTTCGCGCTCGCCCCACAGGATGGAATAGGGGAAGCTGGGGATGTCGCTCATGTGGATGCCGGCGCAGACCACCCGGCCGCCCTTGCGCACGGCGCGCAGCGCGGCGGGCACCAGTTCGCCGGCCGGGGCGTAGATGATCGCCGCGTCCAGCGGCTGCGGCGGCGCCTGGTCGGACGGGCCGGCCCAGGCGGCGCCCAGGGAGCGGGCGAAGGCCTCGGCGGCGTGGTCGCCGGGCCGGCTGAAGGCGTAGACCTCGCGCCCCTGCCAGCGCGCCACCTGCAGCACGATGTGCGCCGCCGCGCCGAAGCCGTAGAGGCCCAGGCGCCGACCGTCGCCGGCCTTGACCAGCGAGCGCCAGCCGATCAGCCCGGCGCACAGCAGCGGCGCCAGCCCGGCGTCGTCGCCCGCCTCGCCCAGGGCGAAGGTGAAGCGCGCGTCGGCCACCACGTATTCGGCATAGCCGCCCGGCCGGGTGTAGCCGGTGAATTGCGGCGCGTCGCAGAGGTTTTCCCTGTCATGGGTGCAGGGCGGGCAGTGGCCGCAGGTATGCCCCAGCCAGGGCACGCCGACCCGCTGGCCCAGGGCGAAACCCTCGACGCCTTCGCCCAGGGCGTCGACGTAGCCGACGATCTCGTGCCCGGGGATCACCGGCAGGGGCACCGCCGGCAGCTCGCCGTCGACCACGTGCAGGTCGGTGCGGCAGACCCCGCAGGCCGCCACGCGCACACGCAGCTCACCGGGGCCGGGTTGCGGCACGGGCAGCTCGCGCAGTCGCAGCGGCTGGCCCACCTGTTCGAGCACCATGGCGCGCATGGCTCACCTCCGCACAGGGCTGGTCGATCAGGGTTTCTTCGGCGGCGCCCCGGCGGGCGCATCGGCGTCCTGCAGCTCGCGCCAGAGCTCGGCGGCACCGGGGAACTCGGTGCCGTCCTCCTCGCTCAGGGCATCGAGGTCGTAACGGCTGGTACAGCCCTCGCCCAGGGTGGGCGGCGGGGTGGCGGTACCGGGGGCTTTTTCGTCGGCCATGGCCGGGCTCTCCTGCATCGCGGGTTCGCCCGGCCGGCGTGGCTCAGGGCCTGTTTACGATCTCGCGAGCTAGAGCAGAACAAGACAAAAACAGGCGAGAGAGCGCAGTTTAGTCCGCTAAATGAGCATCGCTCGCCTGTTTTTAACGCAGTTATGCCGACGCGCAGCAGATCGTAGACAGGTTCTCAGTCGAACACCACGGTCTTGTTGTCATGCACCAGCACGCGGTCTTCCAGGTGATAGCGCAAACCGCGCGCCAGCACCATCTTTTCCACGTCCTTGCCCAGGCGCACCATCTCCTCGACGTTGTCGCGGTGGCTGACGCGCACCACGTCCTGCTCGATGATCGGGCCGGCGTCCAGTTCCTCGGTGACGTAGTGGCAGGTCGCGCCGATCAGCTTCACGCCGCGCAGCGAGGCCTGGTGGTAGGGCTTGGCGCCGATGAAAGAGGGCAGGAAGCTGTGGTGGATATTGATCACCTGGTGGCGGTACTTCTGGCACAGGTCCGGCGGCAGGATCTGCATGTAGCGCGCCAGCACCACGTTGTCGGCCTGGTGCTCGTCGATCAGCCGCGACACCTCGTCGAAGGCCGGCTGCTTGTTCTTCGGGTCCACCGGCACGTGGAAGTACGGGATGCCGTGCCACTCGACCATGCTGCGCAGGTCGTCGTGGTTGGCGATCACGCAGGGGATCTCGCAGTCCAGCTCGCCGCTGTGCCAGCGGTGCAGCAGGTCGGCCAGGCAGTGCGACTCGCGGCTGGCCATCAGCACCACGCGCTTCTTCACCGCCGAGTCGGTGATGCGCCAGACCATGTTGAACTCGCGGGCGATGGGGGCGAAGGCCTGGCGGAACCCGTCGAGGTCGAACGGCAGGGAGTCGGCGCGAATCTCGTGCCGCATGAAGAACCAGCCGTTGTCGTTGTCGGAGTGATGACTGGCCTCGGTGATCCAGCCGTTGTAAGTGGCCAGGAAATTACTCACCTTGGCGACGATGCCGACCCCGTCGGGGCAGGCGATCACCAGTCGGAAAGTGCGCATGGGTGTAGCTCCAGATACTTCGCGAAGGCCGCCATTCTAGCGGCTGCCCGGGAAAACCGCGACCGCCGGCGAGGGACATTCGGACGCGTCCGGATTTAACTGCGGGGACAATGCGTCTATCCGGGCAACTTAAATATTACGTTAAGTAGTGAGAAAACTTTACTTGATGGTTTACTCAAACAAATCGCCTGACTATTATTGGGAATACTAATATTCCAGCCACGCTTGACCTCAAGACAAGGTACGCCGACATGTCACTGATCAATGAGTACCGCGCCACCGAAGAAGCCATCAAGGAACTTCAAGAGCGCCTCAAGTCCCTGGAGAAGGACGACAAGCTGAAGAAGGAACTGGAGTTCGAAGAGAAACTCCGCACGCTCATGGGTGGCTATGGCAAGTCCCTGCGTGACATCCTCGCGCTGCTCGATCCGGACGCCAAACTGAGCAAGGCCCCGCGTGCCGCCAAGGCCACCGGCAGCAAGCGCGCGCGCAAGGTCAAGCAATACAAGAACCCGCACAACGGCGAAGTCATCGAAACCAAGGGCGGCAACCACAAGACGCTCAAGGAATGGAAGGCCAAGTGGGGCGCCGACACCGTCGAGAGCTGGGCCACCCTGCTGGGCTGAACCCCGCGCCAGGCGAAAACGCCAGCTTCGGCTGGCGTTTTTTATTGCCCGCGAACAACTCGCGGAACACTAAAGGCAATAACGCTGACGCAAGACAGCGGCATATGCCTGCCACTCCTGCAGCAATGCCCTGCCCTGCAGCCCAGTATTTTCGAGCTGTTCAGCCAAAGCCACTTCGAAGTTCGCGAGGGTATTGGGCGCGCCGTACTCGTCGAGCATCAGACGGCAACGGCAGAACTCTCGCCATTGTTCCTGCTCCGCGGCAGACAAAGTTTCCGGAAAATTCCGCGCGCGATAACGGAACAGAAGTTCCACGAGGCGCGGATCGTCGAACGGCCATTGTTCTCGCCCGAGGCGCACCGGGTCCGCCTGGCGCACCTGTTCGCAGAGCCGACGGTCACGGTCGCCGATAAAACCGTCATATAGCTGCTGTTCCGGATCCTCGCTGCCGGCGAAGTTCTCCTGCGCATATATCGCGGCCAGCTTGTCCTGCCACAGCGGTTTACCTTCGACCAGCAGCCGTTCGCGTTCGCGCCAGGCCGCCAGGTCGATGCCCAGGCGCGCCTGGTCCTGCTCGCGCAGCACCGACAGCGGCGCCAGCACCGGGCAGCGGTTGACGTGCACCAGCTTCAGCGGCACCGGCAGCTCGCCCTCGCCCAGTTCCTCGCGGCGGGTGTACAGGCGCTGGCGCAGGGCCTCCGCATCCAGCTCCAGCAACGGCGCCGGGTCCAGCCCCAGGTCGCAGACGATCAGGGCATTGCGGTTGCGCGGGTGCCAGGCCAGGGGCAGCACCAGCGACAGGAAGCTGCGCGCCGCCGAGAAACGCCCGGACACATGCACCAGCGGCTTGAGCAGCTGCACCTGGTCGAGCACCGCGTGCTTGCCGCGCAGGCGGTAGAGGAAGTCGTAGAGCTTGGGCTGGCGCTGGCGGACCAGCCGGGCCATGGCGATGGTCGCGCGCACGTCGGACAGGGCGTCGTGGGCCTGGCCGTGCTCCAGGCCGTTGGCCTCGGTGAGGCGCTCCAGCTTGAGGGTGACCATCCCTTCCTCGTTCAGCGGCCACTGGATGCCTTCCGGGCGCAGCGCGTAGGCGGTGCGCACCAGGTCGATCAGGTCCCAGCGGCTGTTGCCGCCCTGCCATTCGCGGGCGTAGGGGTCGAAGAAGTTGCGGTAGAGGCTGTAGCGGGTGACCTCGTCGTCGAAGCGCAGGGTGTTGTAGCCGGCCACGCAGGTGCCCGGGCGCGACAGCTCGGCGTGCAGGCGGGTCATGAACTCGGCCTCGCCCAGGCCCTGCTCTTCCAGGCGCTGCGGGGTGATGCCGGTGATCAGGCAGGCCGCCGGGTGCGGCAGAATGTCGTCGCTGGGGCGGCAGTAGAAGTTCAGCGGCGCCTCGATCTCGTTGAGCGCCTCGTCGGTGCGGATGCCGGCGACCTGCAACGGGCGGTCGCGGCGTGGATCGATGCCGGTGGTCTCGTAGTCGTACCAGAAGATGCTGGCGGTCATGGCGCTCTCCCTTGGCCTGGCCGGGCAGTCTATCACCCCGCCATGGGCTGCCCGGAAGCTCGCTATCGGTTATGGTGTAGGCGCGGTTTCTTTCACCATCACCAAGGATTGGCTCATATGAACCAGGAACTCGAACAGAACCCCTACGCGACACCGGCCAGCCAGCTGCAACAGAACCCCACGGGCGCGGGCGCGCCCGGCATCGAGGAAGCCCTCGCCCGCGGCTATGACTTCCGCATCGGCGACGTGCTGGGCGAAGCCTGGCGCAAGGTCAAGGGCATGAAGGGCACGCTGGTGGTCGCGGCCATCATCTACGCCGTGGCGGTCAACCTGCTGAGCTTCGTCCTCGGCTTCGTCCTCGGCCTGCTGGGCCTGATCGACGGCGCCGAAGCCAGCGTGCTGCAGATACTCGTCAGCGTCCTCGCCGGCGCGCTCTGCTACCCGCTGCTGGCCGGGCTGAACATGATCGGCATCCGCCGCGCCGCCGACCAGCCGGCGACCATCAACGAGCTGTTCGCCTACTTCGGCCTGTTCGTCCCGCTGCTCGTCACCGGCCTTGCGATCACCGTGCTGACCTACCTGGGCCTGATCCTGCTGGTGCTGCCGGGCATCTACCTGGGCGTCTCCTATGCCCTGGCCATCCCGCTGGTGGTGGAGCGCGGGCTGACGCCCTGGCAAGCCATGGAGGCCTCGCGCAAGGCCATCGGCCAGCACTGGTTCAAGGTCTTCGGCCTGTTCCTGGCGCTCGGCCTGATCATGATGCTCAGCGCCATCCCGCTGCTGGTCGGCCTGGTGTGGACGCTGCCGCTGGCCTTCATCGCCATCGGCGTGCTCTACCGCACCATCTTCGGCGTGCTGCCGCCGGCCAACTGAGCCCCGCGCCGCCCCGGCGACCTCGCCGGGGCGGCGCTTTTCGGAGCGCTTGGCGTTTCGACACGCAGCGGGTTGCGCAGGAACGCCAACAGCCCCTAGCATCTGGATTTCCCTTCAGCGACTGCCAACGCCCTTGATCGCCGCCGCGCCACCACGCCCCGCCAGCCCGCCGCTGGACACCCGCTACCAGGTGGAAACCCCGGAAGGCATCGACCTTTTGCTGCGCCCGGCCGGGCCGGTGGCCCGCGCCCTGGCCTACCTGATCGACCTGGGCATCCGCGTGCTGCTGATGCTGGTGATGTACATCCTGCTGGCCTTCCTCGGCCAGCTCGGCACCGGCCTCGGCCTGCTGCTCACCTTCCTCGTCACCTGGTGGTACATGGTCCTGTTCGAAGTGCTCAACCAGGGGCGTTCGCCCGGCAAGCAGGTCATGGGCCTGCGCGTGGTCCACGACGACGGCACGCCGGTCGGCTGGTCCGCCTCGCTGCTGCGCAACCTGCTGCGCTTCGCCGACATCCTGCCCTTCGGCTACACCCTGGGCCTGCTGGCCTGCCTGTCCAACCCGGCGTTCAAGCGCCTGGGCGACCTGGCCGCCGGCACCCTGGTGATCTACCGCGACCCGCCGCCGAGCCGGCCGCAGGTCCCGCAGGTGCCGCCGCTGCTGCCGCCGTGCCCGCTGAGCCTGGCCGAGCAGCGCGCCGTCACCGGCTTCAGCGAGCGCGCCGCGGGCCTGTCGGCGGCACGCCGCGAGGAACTGGCGGGGATTCTCGCCGAGCCCCTGGGCGTGCCCGCGGAACAGGCCGAGGCGCGCCTGGCCGGCATCGCCAGCGGCCTGCTCGGCGGAGGCCTGGCGCCATGAAGCAGAGCCTGTTCGAGCAACGCCACCGCAACGACTGGAAGCGCTTCGCCAAGCGCCTGGAACAGCTGGAGGGCGGCAAGCGCGAGGAATCCACCCGCGACGGCGACTTCGCCAGCGACTACCGCAGCCTCTGCCAGCAACTGGCCCTGGCCCAGGACCGCGGCTACAGCAGCCACCTGATCGACCACCTGCAGCAACTGGCCATGCGCGGCCACCAGCAGTTCTACCGCCACCGCAGCCACCTGGGCGCGCGGCTGATCGGCTTCCTGCTGGCCGGCTTCCCGCGCCTGGTGCGCGAAGAGTGGCGCGCCATCGCCGTCGCCAGCCTGCTGTTCTACGGCAGCCTGCTGGTCATGGGCCTGCTGGTGTACTGTTTCCCCGACCTGGTCTACAGCGTGCTCAGCGCCGAGCGGGTGGCGGAGATGGAAAGCATGTACGCCCCCGACGCCGCGCGCCTGGGCCCGCTCGGCGAGCGCGGCGCCGGGGACAACTGGCAGATGTTCGCCTTCTACGTGATGAACAACATCGGCATCGCCTTCCAGACCTTCGCCAGCGGCCTGCTGTTCGGCCTGGGCAGCCTGTTCTTCCTGTTCTTCAACGGCCTGATGATAGGCGCGGTGGCCGGCCACCTGACGCAGATCGGCTACGTGCAGACCTTCTGGTCCTTCGTCATCGGCCACGGCGCCTTCGAGCTGACCGCCATCACCTTCGCCGGCGCCGCCGGGCTCAAGCTCGGCTGGGCGCTGCTCGCCCCCGGGCGCCTGGGCCGCGGCGAGGCGCTGCGGCAGGCGGCGGCCAAGGCCATCCAGTTGGTCGCCGGGGTGATACTGCTGCTGCTCGCCGCCGCCTTCGTCGAGGGCTACTGGTCCTCGCTCACGCGCTTCCCGGCCACGGTCAAGTACGGCGTCGGCGCCGCGCTCTGGCTGCTGGTGGGCAGCTACTTCCTGTTCGCCGGACGCCAGCGCCATGCGCCTGACTGACGCCAGCGTGGCGATCCGCCCGCGCAGCGCCTGGGAAGCGCTGGACCTCGGCGTGCTCCTGGCGCGGCGCCACGCCGGGCTGCTGATGGCCAGCTGGGCATTGGTGACGCTGCCGGTGTTCGCCCTGCTCAGCCTGCTGCTGTGGGACTACTCCAGCCTGGCCATCCTGGTCTTCTGGTGGCTGAAGCCGGCCTTCGAGCGCCTGCCGCTGTACATCCTCTCCCGCGCCCTGTTCGCCGATACCCCGACGCTGCGCCAGGCCCTGCGCGCCTTCCCCGGCCTGCTCCGGCGCCAGCTGCTGCCCAGCCTGCTGTGGCGGCGCTTCAGCCCGACGCGCAGCTTCGACCTGCCGGTGCTGCAGCTCGAAGGCCTCGCCGGCCAGGCGCGCAGCCAGCGCCTGGTGGTGCTGGGCCAGCGCAACGCCGGCGGCGCCACCTGGCTGACGGTGGTCGGCATGCACTTCGAGCTGGCCCTGTACCTGGGGCTGATGGCGCTGCTCTACCTGATGCTGCCGCAGCAGTGGCTGTCGGACTGGAAATGGCAGGCCCTGCTGGACGCCCTGCAGGGCGACTGGCAATGGCTGGAGCACCTGTCCAACCTGCTCTACGCCCTGGTCCTGGTGGTCTGGGAACCGGTCTACGTGGCCTGCGGCTTCACCCTCTACCTCAACCGCCGCACCGAGCTGGAGGCCTGGGACATCGAACTGGTGTTCCGCCGCCTGCGCCAGCGCCTGGTCGGCAGCGCCTACGCCCTGCTGCTGGTGTGCGCCGGCGCCCTGGCCCTGCTGCCCGACAGCGCGCCCTGGGCCGCGGAAAGCGCCACCAGCTGCCCCCTCCCCAACCAGGACCCGAACGGCCCCGAGGCCGCGCGCCTGCTGCACCAGAAGCTGACCAGCGAGCAGTCGCGCCAGGCCGTCGACGCCCTGCTCGACGCCCCGCCCTTCCGCAACAGCGAGACGGTCACCCGCTGGCGCCTGGGCGAGCCGCCCAAGGAGAAGGCCGGCAAGGGCAACGAGGACGACCTCAAGGCCTTCTTCGACGCCCTGGCCCACTGGCGGCCGCTGGGCCTGGTCCTGCAGTCGCTGCAGACGCTGTTGTGGGCCGCGCTGATCGCCGCCGTGGTCCTGCTGCTGTGGCGCTACCGCGAATGGCTGCGCCTGTTCGCCACCCGCCTGGGCCTGCCGCAGAAGACCCGGCGCGAGACGCCGGCGGTGCTGTTCGGCCTGGAACTGGCCCCCGAAAGCCTGCCCGAGGACGTCGCCGGCGCCGCCGAGCGGCTCTGGGACGAACAGCCCCGCCTGGCCCTGGGCCTGCTCTACCGCGCCCTGCTCAGCCGCCTGCTGCACGACTACCGGGTGCCGCTGCGCGACTCCAGCACCGAAGGCGAGGTGCTGGGCCAGGTGGAAGGTCTGCAGCAGCCCGAACTGGACCGCTACGCGCGGGAACTGACCCTGCACTGGCAGGCCCTCGCCTACGGCCACCGCCCGCCGCCCGGCGAGCTGCGCCAGGCGCTGTGCGACGGCTGGCGCCGGCTGTTCGGCCCGGGAGCGCCGGCATGAGCCGCTCCACCCGCTGGCTGCTCGGCGCGCTGGCGCTGCTGGTCGGCGCCGCCGTGGCCTGGTACCTGTACCAGAACCTGCGGCCCTACCCGGAGAAGATCGAGCACGGCGCCTCCCCCGAGGCCCGCGCCAACCCCTACCTGGCCGCCGAACGCTTCCTCCGCGGCCGCGGCCTGCAGGTCGACAGCGCCAAGGGCCTGGAAGTGCTCGACGGCCTGCCCAGCCAGGGCCACACCCTGGTCCTGCTGGGCAGCCGCGAGAACGTCACCCCCGCGCAGAACCGCGCCCTGCTCGACTGGACGCGCCGCGGCGGCCACCTGATCGTCACCGCCGAGCGTCTGTGGGACGAGAAGGACGGCAAGAGCGGCGACCTGCTGCTCGACCCGCTGGGCATCCAGCAGTACCTCACCGAGGACCTGGACAAGGGCGCCAGCGCCGACAAGCCCGAAGCCGACGGCGAGGCCGCGCCGCCGGGCAAGGTGCCGCCGCCCAAGGGCGTCGAGCAGCCAGCGTCCCCCGCGGCGGACCCGGCCAAGGCCGAGGAAGAAGAGGACGAGGACAGCTACCCGGACCTGACCAAGCTCTACCTGGAGAACGAGCAGGCCCCGGCCTACATCGGCTTCGACACCGAGTACCACCTCTACGACTCGAAGAACCTGGCCTACGCCTGGGCCAACAGCCACGACGCCACCCACCTGCTGCAACTGCAGCTGGGCGACGGCCTGGTCACGGTGCTGACCGACAACTGGATCTGGCAGACCGCCAACCTCGACGCCTACGACAACGCCTGGCTGCTCTGGTACCTGACCCAGGACAGCGCCGTCACCCTGGTCTACCGCGCCGACGGCGACAGCCTGCTGAACCTGCTGCTGCGCAACTACCCCCAGGCGCTGCTGGCCCTCGCCCTGCTGCTGGCGCTGGCGCTGTGGCGCGCCGGCCTGCGCCAGGGCCCGCTGCAACCGGTGCCCAGCCGCGCCCGCCGGCAACTGGTGGAGCACCTGCGCGCCGGCGCCGACTTCCTGCTCCGCCAGCGCGGCCACGTGGCCCTGGTGCAAGGCCTGCAGCGCGACGTGCTGCGCCGCGCCCGGCAACGCCAGCCGGGCTTCGAACGCCTGCCGATCGCCGAACAGTGGCAACTGCTCGGGCGCATGACGCGCCTGCCGGTCAGCGCCATCAGCCAGGCCATGCGGCCCTACCCGGCGCCCCGCATGAGCGCCGCCGAATTCACCCGCCAGGTCGCCCACCTGCAAAGCCTCAGGAATGCCCTATGAGCGAACAGACGCCCGAACCCAGCGCCACCCCGCCCGCCAACCCGGCGGCCCAGCGCCAGCGCGCCAGCCAGTTGGCCCAGGCCCTGCGCCACGAACTGCAGAAGGCCCTGATCGGCCAGGCCGGGGTAATCGACGACGTGCTCACCGCCCTGCTCGCCGGCGGCCACATCCTGGTCGAGGGCGTGCCGGGGCTGGGCAAGACCCTCCTGGTGCGCGCCCTGGCCCGTTGCTTCGACGGCGCCTTCGCGCGCATCCAGTTCACCCCCGACCTGATGCCCAGCGACGTCACCGGCCACGCCGTGTACGACCTGGCCAGCGAGCAGTTCAAGCTGCGCAAGGGCCCGGCCTTCACCAACCTGCTGCTGGCCGACGAGATCAACCGCGCCCCGGCCAAGACCCAGGCGGCGCTGCTGGAAGTCATGCAGGAACGCCAGGTCACCCTGGAGGGCCGCGCCCTGCCGGTGCCGCAGCCGTTCATGGTGCTGGCCACGCAGAACCCCATCGAGCAGGAAGGCACCTACCCGCTGCCCGAGGCCGAGCTGGACCGCTTCATGCTCAAGCTGCGCATGGACTACCCGCAGGAGGCCGAGGAACAGACCCTGGTGAGCCAGGTGACGCGCTCGGCGCGCAGCGACATGCTCGAGGTGGCGCCGCTGCGCCCGCTGCTCAAGGACAAGGACGTGCTGGCGCTGCAGAAGATCGCCGCCGACCTGGCCATCGACGACCAGGTGCTCGACTACGCCGTGCGCATCGCCCGCACCACCCGCAGCTGGCCGGGCCTGGCCCTGGGCGCGGGCCCCCGCGCCTCCATCGCCCTGGTGCGCTGCGCCCGCGCCCGCGCGCTGCTGCGCGGCGGCGACTTCGTCCTCCCCGACGACGTCAAGGCCTGCGCCCTGGCGGTGCTGCGCCACCGCGTGCGGCTGTCGCCGGAGCTGGACATCGAGGGCCTGTCGGTGGACCAGGTGCTGCAACAGCTGCTCGACCAGGTACCGGCGCCGCGCCTATGAAGCCCTCGCGCGTCCTGCTCGCGCTGCTCGCCGCGCTGGCCCTGGCCGCCATCGGCCTGGGCAGCGCCACGGCCCTGGGCAGCCCGGCGCCGGCCTGGCTGCACGAGCTGTGGTGGGGCCTGCTGCTGGCCCTGCTCGGCCTGGCCCTGGGCGATGCCCTGTGGCTGCGCCGCCTGCCCAGCCCGCGCCTGCAACGCCAGTTGGCCGGCAACCTGCCGCTGGGGCGCTGGAGCGAGGTGCGCCTGCAACTGCAGCACGGCTTCCGCCAGCGCCTGCGGGTCACGCTGTTCGACCACCTGCCCGCGGGCATGGACTTCGAGCACCTGCCCCTGGCCGTGGAACTGCACCCGGGCGAGACCACCCAGGTCGGCTACCGCGTGCGGCCGCTGCAGCGCGGCCACTTCGTCTTCCCCCGCTGCGAGCTGGAACTGCCCAGCCCGCTGCACCTGTGGCGCGGCCGGCGCTTCCTCGAGGTGCGCGACGAAACCCGCGTCTACCCCGACTTCGCGCGCATCTACGGCGCCGAGCTGATGGCCGTGGACCACTGGCTCAGCCGCATCGGCGTGCGCCCCGGGCAGCGCCGCGGCCTGGGCCTGGAATTCCACCAGCTGCGCGAGTTCCGCGACGGCGACACCCTGCGCCAGATCGACTGGAAGGCCACCGCCCGCAAGCGCACGCCCATCGCCCGCGAATACCAGGACGAACGCGACCAGCAGATCCTCTTCCTGCTCGACTGCGGCCGCCACATGCGCAGCAAGGACGGCGACCTCTCGCACTTCGACCACGCCCTCAACGCCAGCCTGCTGCTGGCCTACGTGGCCCTGCGCCAGGGCGACGCGGTCGGCCTGCAGACCTTCGCCGGCGAACGCCCGCGGCACCTGCCGCCGGCCAAGGGCAACGCCCAGCTGGGCGCGCTGCTCAACGCCGTGTACGACCTGGACAGCAGCCAGCGCCCGGCGGACTACGCGGCAGCCGTGCAGGCCCTGCTCACGCGCCAGCGCCGCCGCGCCCTGGTGGTGCTGGTGACCAACCTGCGCGACGAGGACGACGAGGAACTGCTGGGCGCGGTGCGCCGCCTCGGCCGCCAGCACCGCGTGCTGGTCGCCAGCCTGCGCGAGGAAGTGCTCGACCAGTTGCGGCAGGCGCCGGTGCAAGGCTACGACGAGGCCCTGACCTATTGCGGCGCCCTGGACTACCTGAACGCCCGCGCCGGCCTGCACGAAAAGCTGCTGGCCAACGGCGTGCCGGTGCTGGACGCCCGCCCCAGCCAGCTGGGCCCGGAACTGGTCAGCCGCTACCTGGGCTGGAAACGCGCCGGAGCGCTGTGACGGGCGCCTTGCATTGCGCGTAGGTTCCAGGGAAACACGGATGTAGGAGCAACTGTCTTGCAGGCCGCGCCGAGGTGCTCTTCGTAGGAGCGAGCTTGCTCGCGAACCGCATGGCACCATATTTGTTCGCGAGCAAGAACTAGGCGTCCCCCTCGTCCTACGAAAATCGCTGCTAACCGGTAACGTAGGAACAACTGTCTATTGGGTTCCCGCGTTCGCGGGAACCTCACAAAACATGGGGGCTTGGTGTAGCGCGCCGCTCCGAGTCTGCGGAGATTTTTTGTTTCGCCCCCTCGGGCGAGTCCCTTTTGTCAAACGCCACAAAAGGAACCAAAAAGGCTTGCCCCGCCATACGGGCCCGATGGAGCCGGGCTACCCTCGCGAATTCCCCCGCCACGGAGGCCCGCCCCGAGGGTACGTCCCTGTAGCCCATCGGGGCTCTCGCGACATCCATGTCGCATGACCTCCTGAGCGCCGGTTTCGCTCGGCCTTCTGAAGGGGCGTTCCGGTGCGCTCGGAGGTTTCTCTGGAAACCCGTAGGGCGCATAACGCCTACGGCGTTATCCGCCGTTTTCAACGACGGATGATCGCGGACAGAGTCCGCGATTGGATTCACCGGCCCCGCCGGACGCCCCGGTGGCACGGCCGTCGTAGGAGCGCGCCCTGCGCGCGAATCGCGGGCAGGGCCCGCTCCTACACGTATCATTCGCGTACCGCCGATGTTTCCCTTTCCTTCAACTACCGCCCAGGTCGGTTCAGCGCATCCCGCGGCTCAGACCGACTCCACCTGGCGGCGAAAACTGAAATAACGGCGCAGCGCTTCGACCAGCTCGACATACTCCGGCGGCGGCGCCACCAGGCTGAAGCCGGAATCGAAGCTGCCCGGGGTGACGTCTTCGTGGCACCACTGGCAGGTGCCGCTGAAGTCGATGTGCTGGACCTTGCCGTCCTGCCCGGGGATCTTCAGGCGCATGTCGAACCGCCCGCCCACCAGCATCGGCAGCTGGCTGATCAGCAGCATGCCGTCCAGCGATACGTTGCCCAGGTAGCCCATGGGCTTGTCGGTGATGCTATTGAACACCTTCAGGTAGTACGGCAGCTGATGGCGCTCTATGTGTCGTTGATGACGCATAATGGCTATTCGCTATGATTTTTACCCAGTATGACGATGCAACCCCGCCACGGCCAGCACTAACGGCACCCTTCGGCCACCCGCGCGGCCAGCGAGCGACGAGCGGCATCGATCTGCTCGTCGCTATAGTAGAGGCGTTCGCCCCGGGTATCTGTGGAGTAGTAGCGACCTCCGCGCTGCAATGTCGCCAACTGGTCGCGCAGGCGCTCGCACTCGGCGCCCGCCTTGGCCTGCTGCTCGGCGGCGCGGCTGCGCGCGGCGGCCTGTTCCTCGCTGCGCGCCTGGTAGAACTGGCGGGTACGCTCCTCGCGCTCGCGCGTGGCGGCATCGCGCTCGACCACCTGCGGCCTGACCTCGACGCGCTGCGCCCCCGGCGGCGGGGTTTCGCTGAAATGCACCTTGCCCTGGGCATCGGTCCAGCGATAGATGTCGGCCGCTGCCAGCAAGGGGGCCAGGGCCATACACAGGCACAGCAACGAACGCATCGCAACCTCCTCCTTGAAGCCAGCTACCTGAGCTTAGCGAGCGGCCCACCCCGCTCAAGCCGGCAACGACCGACGGTCACGGACGCGCCGGCAACGGTTGTGCCGCCCCGCTGCCAAGCCGCCCGTTGAGGCGCAGGGTCTCCAGGCGCGCCTTGGCGCGGTAGGCGTACTCGCTGGCCGGGTAGCGGGCGATGATGAAGTCGTAGGTCTGCGCGGCGTCGACGTAGTACTTCTGGCGTTCCAGGCACAGGCCGCGGAGCATCGAGATTTCCGGCTGCAGCCAGGGCCGCGCGCGGCTCTTGCGCTCGGCGCGCGACAGGTCGAGCATCACCTGCTCGCAGTCGCCACGCTCGTAGGCGCGGTAGGCGCTGTCCAGGTTCTTGTTGGTCGACCAGCTGTTGCAGCCGGTAACACTCGCCGCCAGGGCCAGGACACACAGTATTCGCATGGGGCATATCCTCCGTTGGGAACTGTATCGGCGCGCCTTGGCCGCGCTGAAGGGCATCACTAGACTGCGCAGGGAATACGCCCCGGCGCCAAGGAGATGCCATGCGCTCGCACCCCGCCCTGCCCCTGGTCGCCCTGCTGGGCCTGCTGGCGGCCTGCTCGCCGACCACGCCGCTGTTCGTCGCCCAGGTCACCACCGGCGAAGTCGCCGAGTACAAGAAGCTCAAGAGCGACCGCATGACCGCCGCGGTGGAAGAGGAAGGCGACCTGCTCACCTACAGCGCCCAGGCCATCCGCGACGGCAAGAGCGCCGAGGCCGAGAAGCTCTACCTCACCGGCTACGACAATACCCGCTACAGCCCCGACGTGCGCGCCATCGCCCTGTACCAGATCGGCCTGATCTACATGAGCCGCTACAACGACCAGCGCGACGACGCCAAGGCCCTGGACTACTTCCAGCGCATCGACCGCGAGTTCCCCGGCACCGCCGCGGCCAGCCATGCCGACGCGCGCATCCTGATGATCCGCCAGCGCGCCAGGGAACCGGTGCAGAAGAACGCCCGCGAGCTGCTGGCCACCTGGAAGCCGCAGCAGAACCTGGACCTGAACAAGACCAGCCTGGACCCGGACATGACCCTGCTGTCGCGCCGCGCCGTGCTCAAGGACCGCGTCGCCGAGGCCGAGCAGTTGTACCTGCTGGCGGTCAACGACCCGGCCATCCCCGCCGACATCAAGCAGAAGGCGCTGTACCAGCTGGGCCTGATGCACATGGCCCCCGACAACCCGCACCCCAGCCGCAGCAAGGCCATCGGCTACCTGCGCCACCTGCTGGTGGACTACCCCGACGGCGAGCTGGCGAACAAGGCCGCACGCCACCTGGACCAGGCGCTGAACCAGGGCGGCGACTGACGCAGGTCAAGCCGGGCCGGCTACGCTTGCACTGCAATGGCAGCAGCCAAGCGAGGAGCCGACCATGAAACTGCAGCACCTGCTGGTGGTCATCGACCCCACCCGCGACGACCAGCCCGCCCTCACCCGCGCCCAGTGGATCGCCGAGCGCAGCGGCGCCAGCGTGGCCCTGCTGGTGTGCGACTACAACCCGGCGCTGGACAACGGCCTGCTGATCCCGCAGCACGAGCTGGAGCGGGTGCGCATCCTGCAGCAGACCGAGCGCCTGGACTGGCTCGACAAGCTGGCCGCGCCGCTGCGCCAGGCCGGCATCGACGCGCGCTGCCACACCCGCTGGGGCAAGCCGTTGTACCGCGAGATACTCGCCGCCGTGGCCGAGCACCAACCCGACCTGGTGCTCAAGTCCAGCAGCCGCCACGGCCTGCTCAAGCGGCTGTTCCTGACCAACACCGACTGGCAGTTGATCCGCCACTGCGAGACGCCGCTGTGGCTGGTCCACCACGGCGCCTGGGAAGGCAGCAAGCTGTGCGCCGCCCTCGACCCGCTGCACGAGGGCGACAAGCCGGCGGCGCTGGACCGCCGGCTGATCGCCACGGCGCTGGAGCTGAACCGCCGCCTGGGCCTGCACGCCAGCTACCTGCACGCCTACGTGGCGCTGCCGCAGACCCTGGCCTTCGACGCCCAGCTACTGGGCAGCTACGACGAGCACCTGAAGGCCACCGAGGCGCACCACCGCCAGGCCCTGCACCTGCTGATGGCCGCCCACCCGGCCATGGCCGCCGGCGACACCCACCTGCTGCAGGGCTTCCCCGAGGAGGTGATCCCCGAGTTCGTCCGCAACCAGGGCATCGACCTGCTGCTGATGGGCGCAGTGGCCCGTGGCCAGCTGGAAAGCGCATTGATCGGCCACACCGCCGAGCGCGTGCTGGAAGAAATCGAGTGCGACCTGCTGGTGCTCAAGCCGGCACGCGAACCGTCATCGGAAAAGGGGTAAGATGGCCGCCGGGCCGGCCCGGCTCCCGCCGCCGGCCCGCACGCTCGTCTTCCAAGGAGTCCCGCATGTCCGTCCGCCGCACCAAGATAGTCGCCACCCTCGGCCCAGCCAGCCAGTCCCCCGAAGTCCTCGAGCAGCTGATCCTCGCCGGGATCGACGTCGCCCGCCTGAACTTCTCCCACGGCACCCCCGACGAGCACCGTGCCCGCGCCCAGCTGGTGCGCGACCTGGCCGCCAGGCATGGCCGCTTCGTCGCCCTGCTCGGCGACCTGCAGGGGCCGAAGATCCGCATCGCCAAGTTCGCCAACAAGCGTATCGAACTGGCCGTGGGCGACAGCTTCCGCTTCTCCACCAGCCACCCGCGCGACGCCGGCACCCAGGAAGTCGTGGGCATCGACTACCCGGACCTGGTCAAGGACTGCGGCGTGGGCGACGAGCTGCTGCTGGACGACGGCCGCGTGGTCATGGTGGTGAAGCAGGTGAAGGCCGACGAGCTGGTCTGCGAAGTGCTGATCGGCGGCCCGCTGTCCGACCACAAGGGCATCAACCGCCGCGGCGGCGGCCTGACCGCGCCGGCCCTGACCGAGAAGGACAAGGCCGACATCAAGCTGGCCGCGAGCATGGACCTGGACTACGTCGCCGTGTCCTTCCCGCGTGACGCCAAGGACATGGAATACGCCCGCAGCCTGCTCCTCGAGGCCGGCGGCAAGGCCTGGCTGGTGGCCAAGATCGAACGCGCCGAGGCGGTGGCCGACGACGAGGCGCTGGACGGCCTGATCCGCGCCAGCGACGCGGTCATGGTGGCCCGCGGCGACCTCGGCGTGGAAATCGGCGACGCCGAGCTGGTGGGCATCCAGAAGAAGATCATCCTGCACGCCCGCCGCTACAACAAGGCGGTGATCACCGCGACGCAGATGATGGAGTCGATGATCCACAACCCCATGCCGACCCGCGCGGAAGTCTCGGACGTGGCCAACGCCGTGCTCGACTACACCGACGCCGTGATGCTCTCGGCCGAGAGCGCCGCCGGCGAATACCCGGTGGAAGCGGTCAAGGCCATGGCGCGCATCTGCCAGGGCGCGGAAAAGCACCCGACCACCCAGAAATCCAGCCACCGCCTGGGCCAGACCTTCGAGCGCTGCGACGAGAGCATCGCCCTGGCGGCCATGTACACCGCCAACCACTTCCCGGGCATCAAGGCGATCATCTGCCTCACCGAAAGCGGCTACACCCCGCTGATCATGTCGCGCATCCGCTCCTCGGTGCCGATCTTCGCCTACTCCCCGCACCGCGAGACCCAGGCCCGCGTGGCGCTGTTCCGCGGCGTCGAGACCATCCCCTTCGACCCCGCCGCGCTGCCGCCGGAGCGCGTCAGCCAGGAAGCCGTGGACGCGCTGCTGCAGCGCGGCGTGGTAACCAAGGGCGACTGGGTGATCCTGACCAAGGGCGATAGCTACACCACCCAGGGCGGCACCAACACCATGAAGGTGCTGCACGTGGGGGACCTGTTGGTCTGATCGGCGCAGTGCAATACAGGGGCCGCCTTCGGGCGGCCTTTTTCATTGTGCGGAAAACGGTGCCAGAACCATCGGCGGATAACCGCGAACGGTTATGCGCCCTACGGCAGAGCAGCGCGCAAGCTGGAACCGTAGGGCGCATAACGCCCCAGGCGTTATCCGCCGCCGCCCCCGCGCCAGAGCCATAGAGGGAGCGAAGCGATACCCATCGCCACGGCCCACGGGCTTCGCAAACCCGCCCCATCCAGGACACGCTGGTCAAAACCCGGACAGCTCCGCGCAACCCAGCAACCACGCGCCTCCAACGCTTCCGCCCCAAGCTTATCCACAGCCCTTCCCACAGTTACTGTGGGCAAGCGCCGTGCGCTGATCGCACAGCCCGGCCTGCTGCCCGGCTGTCGGACAATCCCACGAAATCATGCACTTGCGACGAACCGGGAGGACGGCGCAACGGGCGATGGATCAAATACCGCACAACGCCGCGCAACCCAGGCCCGACGGGCGCCCGGGCAGTTGGCCCCAAGGTTATGCACAGCTCTGCCCACAGTTTCTGTGGGCAGCTGGCCAGCTCAGGCGAAGCGCGAGAAGTCCGGCTGGCGGCGCTGGGTGAAGGCGCCCAGGGCCTCGAGGGCTTCCGGCGAGCTCAGGCGCTGGACGAACAGCTCGCCCTCCTGGGCCACCACCTTGCGCAGCTCCTCGATGTACGGCGCCTTGAGCAGGCGCTTGCTCAGCGCCAGGGCCGCCGGCGGCAGGGCCTGCAGGGCCCGGGCCGCCTCGCGGGCGCGTTCGAGGGCGGCGGCGCCGT
Organism: Pseudomonas delhiensis; assembly: GCF_900187975.1. GTDB lineage: Bacteria > Pseudomonadota > Gammaproteobacteria > Pseudomonadales > Pseudomonadaceae > Pseudomonas > Pseudomonas delhiensis. Next base: position 331,167 of record NZ_FZPC01000001.1, read on the forward strand.
CGGCCAGGGCCTCGTTGGCGATGCCGTAGGCCACCGCCTGCTCGCCGCTGAAGCCGTCGCCGCGCATCAGCAGGCTGGCGGCGCGGACGTGGCCGAGCAGGCGCGGCACCAGGAAGCTGGAGCCGAATTCAGGGCACAGGCCGAGGTTGACGAAGGGCATCTTCAGCTTGGCGCCGCGGGCCACGAAGACCTGGTCGCAGTGCAGCAGCAGGGTGGTGCCGATGCCCACCGCCGGGCCGGCCACCGCCGCCAGCACCGGCTTGCTGAACTCCATCAGCGCGCGCATGAAGCGGAACACCGGGCTGTCCTGGCCGCAGGGCGGGTACTGGAGGAAATCGTGGATGTCGTTGCCGGCGGTGAAGCACTCGGCGTTGCCGGCGATCAGCACCACGCGCACGCCGCGGTCGTGCTCGGCGGCCTCCAGGGCGTCGGCCAGGGCGGCGTACATCTCCCGGGTCAGCGCGTTCATCTTGTCCGCGCGGTTCAGGCGCAGGGTCAGCAGGCCCTGTTCGCGCTCGACGAGAATCTGTTGGCTCATGGCAACTCCTTGGCAGCAGGCTGTGGCGGCCGGGTTCGCGGGCCCGGCTCAGGCGTGGGAGAGGAACAGGTCGGCCAGGGTCTGGCCGCGCGGCACCCCGGCCAGGTACAGGTGGCGGGCGAAGCGCTCGACGCTGGCGGGCTGGCCGCAGAGTAAGGCGATGCTTCGCCGCGAGACAAGGCGGAATTGCGCCAGATGCGCGTCCAGATCGGCCGGCAGCGCCAGGCTCGCCTGCAGGTCGGGATGGGCCGCGGCCAGGGCTGCCAGCTCCGCCGCCAGGTAGTGCTCGGCCGGCGTGCGCGCCAGGTGCAGCAGGCGGATCGGCCCTTCGTGCCCTTCGGCCAGGGCCTGGCGCAGGATGCCCCACAGCGGCGCCAGGCCGGTGCCGCTGGCCAGCAGCAGCAGGGGGCGCTCCTGCCATTCGGGGTCGTAGTGCAGCGTGCCGCCGCGCAGCTCGCCCAGGTGCAGTTCGTCGCCCACCCGCAGGTTGCGCGCCGCGTCGCAGAAGGCGCCGGGGGCCTGGCAGGCGATGTGGAATTCCAGCCAGGGCTCGTCCGGCAGGCTGGCCACGGAATAGGGCCGCGCCACCTCGCCCAGCCACAGCACCAGGTGCTGGCCGGCGCGGTAGCGCAGGGGCCGCCGGGGTTGCAGGCGCAGGCGCAGGACGTCCGCCGCCGGCCAGTGCAGCTCGGCGACCGTCGCTGGCAGGCCGTCGCGCAGGGGGTCGAAGACCTCCACGGCGCAGTCCTCTACCACCCGGCACTGGCAGGCCAGGCGCCAGCCCTCGGCGCGGCGCGCGGCGTCCAGCGCCTCGGGGCGCTCGTCGAGCAGCTCGCCGCCGCTGCAGCGCACCAGGCAGGCATGGCAACTGCCCGCGCGGCAACTGTAGGGAATGGCGATCCCCTCGGCGCGCAGGGCGTCCAGCAGGTTGCTCCCGGCGGCCACTTCCCAGTGCCGGCCGCCGGCACGCAGTTCAGGCATCGCTCTCCTCCCATGCCGCCTCGCAGCGATTGCGTCCGCTGCGTTTGGCACGGTAGAGCGCCTGGTCGGCCCGCTGCAAGGCCTCGTCGAGGTCGTCGCCGCATTGCAGCAGGGTCATGCCGGCGGAAAGGCTCAGCACCGGCACTTCCACGCCCATCGGTTCGGCCGCCGCATAGGCCAGGCGCAGGCGTTCGCAGCAGGCGGCGAGGCGGTCGCTGTCGGCGTCGGGCAGCAGCAGCACGAACTCCTCGCCGCCGTAGCGCGCCAGCACGTCGCCCTGGCGCAGGCAGGCCCGCGCCACCGCGGCGAAGGTCTGCAGCACGCGGTCGCCGGCGGAGTGGCCGTGGATGTCGTTGATGCGCTTGAAGTGGTCGAGGTCGATCAGCGCCAGGCCGTGGCGCTGGTCCGCCTGCATGTCGTCCAGGGCGCGCCCGGCCAGGCGCAGGAAGTGGCGGCGGTTGAACAGCCCGGTGAGTTCGTCGGTGGCCACCAGGTCTTCCAGCTGGCGCATCATCCCGCGCAGGGTGTCCTGGTGCGCCTGCAGCGCGTAGCGGCGCTGGCGCATGCGCTGGCGCAGGGCCTGCACATAGCCGGCGAACAGCGTCAGCCAGACCAGCACGCTGAACAGCACCAGCAACTGCAGCACGGCCTGCCCGGGCAGCTCCAGGCGCTGGCGGAAGGCTTCCCAGAGGTTGAGGCCGGCGAAGGCGATGAAGGCCAGCCCCGCGCAGCGGGCGAACACCCGCGGCTGCAGCTGGAACACGCCGAACAGCAGGATCAGCACGTAGAGCACCATCAGGGTGCCGCGCACGCTGTCGACGTGGGCCAGGAAGAAGGTGGTCCAGACCAGCGCCACCAGCACCTGCGGCTCGGTCAGGCTGGCGTCGGCGAAGCGCTGGTTGCGGCCGCTGACGAACAGCCAGAGGAACACCGCCTGGCTGGCCACGGCGCACAGGCTGGCGGAAACCGCCAACGCCAGGGAACCATGGTAGAAGTCGCCGATCACGGTCAGCCAGAGCAGCAGCAGGGCCATCGCGTAGGTGCCGAGGGCCATGCCGAACCGCCTGATCAAGAGCTTTTGGAGGGCGCGCTGCTTCAGCGGGGAACTCGGTGTGCTCATGGGGGCTCCATCCCGTAATGGCACTTGGCCCTCACTCTACTATCAAAGCCACAGCATGCCTAGCCGACCGGAAAGTGGGCGCTTGCCACCCCTGCCGACCAAGGTCGGATCGCCGGCGCGTGCGCCCGGCCCTGGCACGGCGCTATACTACGGCGCCCTTTTTGCGCCGGTGCCTGACCGGACGCGTTCGGTGTACGTGGCTTAGCCGCCTGAGATTCCCGCCTGACATACCCGCCTGAAGAGGACCGTGCTCCATGGCCGTGATCAAGCAAGACGACCTCATCCAGAGCGTCGCCGATGCCCTGCAGTTCATCTCCTACTACCACCCGGTCGATTTCATCCAGGCCATGCATGAGGCATACCTGCGCGAAGAATCGCCGGCCGCCCGCGATTCCATGGCGCAGATCCTCATCAACTCGCGCATGTGCGCCACCGGCCACCGCCCGATCTGCCAGGACACCGGCATCGTCACCGTGTTCGTCCGCGTCGGCATGGACGTGAGCTGGGAAGGCGCCACCATGAGCGTCGACGACATGATCAACGAAGGCGTGCGCCGCGCCTACAACCTGCCGGAGAACGTCCTGCGCGCCTCCATCCTGGCCGACCCGGCAGGCAGCCGCAAGAACACCAAGGACAACACCCCGGCGGTGATCCACTACTCCATCGTCCCCGGCAACACCGTCGAGGTCGACGTCGCGGCCAAGGGCGGCGGCTCCGAGAACAAGTCGAAGATGGCCATGCTCAACCCGTCCGACTCCATCGTCGACTGGGTGCTCAAGACCGTCCCGACCATGGGCGCCGGCTGGTGCCCGCCGGGCATGCTCGGCATCGGCATCGGCGGTACCGCCGAGAAGGCCGCGGTGATGGCGAAGGAAGTCCTGATGGACCCGATCGACATCCACGAGCTGAAGGCCCGTGGCCCGCAGAACCGCATCGAGGAACTGCGCCTGGAGCTGTTCGACAAGGTCAACCAGCTGGGCATCGGCGCCCAGGGCCTGGGCGGCCTGACCACCGTGCTCGACGTGAAGATCATGGACTACCCGACCCACGCCGCCTCGCTGCCGGTGTGCATGATCCCCAACTGCGCCGCCACCCGCCACGCCCACTTCGTGCTCGACGGCTCGGGACCTGCCGAACTGGAAGCCCCGCCGCTGGACGCCTATCCGGAAATCGTCTGGGAAGCCGGCCCCTCCGCGCGCCGCGTCGACCTGGACAAGATCACCCCGGAAGAAGTGCAGAGCTGGAAGCCGGGCGAGACCCTGCTGCTCAACGGCAAGATGCTCACCGGCCGCGACGCCGCGCACAAGCGCATGGTCGACATGCTGAACAAGGGCGAAGAACTGCCGGTGGACCTGAAAGGCCGCTTCATCTACTACGTCGGCCCGGTCGACCCGGTAGGCGACGAAGTGGTGGGCCCGGCCGGCCCGACCACCGCCACCCGCATGGACAAGTTCACCCGCCAGATTCTCGAAAGCACAGGCCTGCTGGGCATGATCGGCAAGTCCGAGCGCGGCCCCATCGCCATCGAGGCGATCAAGGACAACAAGGCCGTGTACCTGATGGCCGTGGGCGGCGCCGCCTACCTGGTGGCCCAGGCGATCAAGAAGTCCAGGGTCCTGGCCTTCGCCGAACTGGGGATGGAAGCCATCTACGAGTTCGAGGTGAAGGACATGCCAGTGACCGTGGCGGTCGACACCAACGGCGAGTCGGTGCACATCACCGGCCCTGCGATCTGGAAAGACAAGATCGCCCACAGCCTGGCGGTGGAAGTGAAGTAAGCCTTCGCTTTCGCGCCAGGAAAAAGCCCGGCCATGTGCCGGGCTTTTTCATGCCCGCGCGACAGATCTTCGTAGGAGCGAGCTTGCTCGCGAACCTGATGTCCCGCCGCGGAGCTCGTTCGCGAACAAGAACCAGGCGGCTCCCTCGCTCCTACAGGCCTCGACGCCAACGCCACCGGCGGATAACCGCGAACGGTTATCCGCCCTACGATCCGATGGGTTGGCCGATGCAGTGCGCGAAGATGCGTTCCAGCGCTCTGTAATCACAGAGCACTGCGTCTATGTTGCCGCCGATCCACTCGTTCTCTTCCACCGCCCACCAGTTGACCTCGAATCCGACGTTGACGATCAGGTGCTCGAACAGAATGCGCTGGGCCCGGCCATTGCCCTCGCGAAACGGGTGGATCATGTTGAGGTCGCCGTAATGCTCGGCCACGGCCACTATCAGTCGCTCACGCTCGTAGCCCTCGAACCAGTTGGCTCGCGCCATGGTGCGGAAAATCTTGTCGGCTTCCGGTTCGATGCGATTGACGTTGCAGAAATGGGTGTCGCGCTTGGAGATATCCACGCTGCGAATCTGCCCGGCCCAGTCGTAGAGGTCCTGGAACAGGGCATGGTGGATGCGTTTCAGGTACGCCAAGTCGTAAGGCGGTGGTTCGAAGTCGAGATGGCTGGCGGCGATTTCGGAAAGGTCGCGCTCGGCGCGGGACAGCAGGTCATCGCTGTGAAGATCGAGGTGATTGCGCAGGACGCTCGTACCCGGATAGCAGTACGGGTCCTGGCCGGCGCCGTACTTGTCCAGGCTCAGGCCTGCTTGCGGTACGCGCGCAGGACCGCTTCGCGGCTGGGCAATTCGCGGGCGGCGTCGCTCTCAGTAACTTCGTAGCCTTCCAGACGCAGGCTGGCCGCGTAGTTGGAACGACGGGTCTTGGCGCAGTAGGCTTTCTTGGCTTCCAGGCTGGGGGTTTTCACCAGTCGATGCCTCGCTTCAGGGGCTGAAATTCCATTATACGTGAGCTGGCCCCACCTGCGGCATTCCCATGTAGGAGCGCGCCCTGCGCGCGAAATCGCGGGCAGGGCCCGCTCCTACAGGGTCGGGGCTCAGGCGCTGCGCGGCACCCGGCTCAGCTCCACGATGTTGTCGCGGCGCTGGGCCAGGTAGCGGGTGCAGCTCACGCGCAGGAAGGAGGCGAAGTTGACCACCTCGCCGCGGTAGTCCATCACCTCGTCGTAGAGCTTGGCGATGAGCTGGTTGGTGGTCATGCCGTCGACCTCGGCGATCTCCCGCAGGATGTCCCAGAACTGGTTCTCCAGGCGCAGGGTGGTGACCACGCCGCGAATGCGCAGGGAGCGCGAGCGGGACTCGTAGAGGATGGGGTCAGCCTTCACGTAGAGCTCGCACATGCTCCGCCTCCTTTATCGATGCGAATGCCAGTCTACAGGCTGATCTTCGTGCCGAGCACTTCGAGGAACTTCGCCAGCCACGCCGGGTGCGCCGGCCAGGCCGGGGCGCTGACCAGGTTGCCGTCGACGTGGGCGGCGTCCACCGGGATGTCCACGTACTCGCCGCCGGCCAGCTTCACCTCCGGGCCGCAGGCCGGGTAGGCGCTGCAGGCGCGGCCTTTCAGCACGCCGGCGGCGGCCAGCAGCTGGGCGCCGTGGCAGACCGCGGCGATGGGTTTCTTCGCGGCGTCGAAGGCCCGCACCAGCTCGATCACCTTCGCGTTCAGGCGCAGGTACTCCGGGGCGCGGCCGCCGGGGATCAGCAGGGCGTCGTAGTCCTCGGCGCGCACGCCGGCGAAGTCGGCGTTGAGGGCGAAGTTGTGTCCCGGCTTCTCGCTGTAGGTCTGGTCGCCCTCGAAGTCGTGGATGGCGGTGCGCACGCTCTGCCCCGCCTTCTTGTCCGGGCACACCGCGTGGACGACGTGGCCGACCATCTGCAGCGCTTGGAAGGGCACCATGGTTTCGTAGTCCTCGGCGTAGTCGCCGACCAGCATCAGGATCTTCTTCGCGGCCATCGCGGCATTCCTCCGGGCAGGGCCCGGCCATGGGCGGCCGGGCATGCCAGACAGGTTAGCCACTCCCCGCCGCGGCGGGTAATAGGCCGCTACTACACCGCCAGGCGCTGCGCCACTTCGGCCCGGACCTGGCGGGCATCCTCCAGGATCAGCTCGGCGCCCTTCTCCGCCACCATCATCACCGCCGCGTTGGTGTTGCCGGAGGTGACGTTGGGGAAGATCGACGCATCCACTACCCGCAGGCCCTCGATGCCGTGCACCCGCAGGCGCTTGTCGACCACCGAGGTCTGCGGGTCGGCGCCCATGGCGCAGCTGCCGCACAGGTGGTAGATGGAGCCGCAGTTCTCGCGAAAATAGCGCAGCATGGCCTCGTCGGACTGCACCGCCGCACCCGGCAGCACCTCTTCCACGGTCACCGCCTTGAGCGCCGGCGCGCTCATGATCCTGCGGATCAGCCGGCTACCCTGGATGGCTTCGTCGATGTCCTTCTGCGTGCTCAGGTAGTTGGGGTCGATCAGCGCCGCGTCGGCCGGGTTCTTCGAGGCGATGCGCACTTCGCCGCGGCTGGTCGGGCGGCACGGGTTGAAGCACAGCAGGAAGCCCGAGTAAGGCTCCGGCTTGAGGCTGGCCTTGCTGCTCCTGGGGATCTGGTAGGACAGCGGGTTGAAGTACAGCTGCAGGTTCGGGTGCCGCTGGCTGTCGTCGCCGCGGAAGAAGCCGCCGCTCTGGTTGACGCTCATCGACAGCGGGCCCTTGCGCGTCAGCAGGTATTCCAGGCCCAGCTTCAGCTGGCCGAACAGCGAGCCGAACTCGTCGTTGAGGGTCTTGATGCCGGCCTTGTAGTAGTAGCTGACGCACAGGTGGTCCTGCAGGTTCTTGCCCACCGCCGGCAGGTGCAGCACCTCGGGGATGCGGTGCTCCTGCAGCAGTTCGCGGTCGGCCACGCCGGACAGTTGCAGCAGCTTCGGCGAATCCACCGCGCCGGCCGCCAGGATGACTTCGCGGCGGGCATGGAATTCGCGCTGCACGCCGTGCTGGCTGATGCTGACGCCGATGGCGCGCCTGTGCTCGTCGAACAGGATGCGCTCGGCCAGGGCGTGGTGCTCGATGTGCAGGTTCGGCCGGCCCAGCGCCGGGTGCAGGTAGGCGAAGCTGCTGGAGCAGCGCTGGCCATCGCGGGTGTTGACGTCGTAGATGCCGGCGCCTTCGAAGTGCTCGCCGTTGAAGTCCTCGCTGCGCGGGTAGCCCAGTTCCCCGCAGCCCTTGAGGAAGGCGTCGCAGATCGGGTGGGTGTGGCCCTTCATCGGGCTGATGCGGATCGGCCCGCTGGCGCCGTGGTACTCGCCGTCGCCCAGCGGGTGGGACTCCAGCTTGCGGAAGTACGGCAGCACCTCCTTGAACGACCAGCCGTCGTTGCCGCCCGCCGCCCAGTCATCGAAGTCGTGGGCCTGGCCGCGCACGTAGATCATCGCGTTGATCGAGCCGGAGCCGCCCTGCACTTTCCCGCGCGGTGCGTACAGCTGGCGACCGGCGAGTTGCGCCTGCGGCTGGCTGTAGTACATCCAGTTGTACGCCGGGTTGTAGTAGAGCTTGGCGAAGCCCACCGGCACCTTGAACCAGGGCGAGGCGTCCTTGCCGCCGGCTTCAAGCAGCAGGACGCTGTGCTCGCCGGATTCGCTCAGGCGGCTGGCCAGGATGCAGCCGGCCGAGCCGGCGCCGACGATGATGTAGTCGTATTTCATGAATCTCGTACCGCAAGTGAGGGGGCCCGCGCCGGCCGGCGCGGGCGCGGGGTCAGCCCTTGGCCGGGGCGGTGTCCTTGACGTCCACCGGGTCCGGGCCCATCTGCAGGTGCAGCCGCTCGCCGGTGTAGGGGGAATGCCGGCGCACCACGTCCATGTCCAGCTCCACGCCCAGGCCGGGCTCGCTGGAGGGGATGATGTAGCCGTCTTCCCAGTGCAGCGGCTGCTTGAGGATTTCCGCGTGGAAACCGTCCCAGGTGCCGATGCTTTCCTGGATCAGGAAGTTCGGCGTGCAGGCCGCCAGTTGGAAGCTGGCCGCGGCGCCGATGGGGCCGTTGTACAGGTGCGGGGCGATCTGCGCGTAGAAGGCCTCGGCCATGGACGCGATCTTCTTGCCTTCCAGCAGGCCACCGCAGCGCCCCAGGTTCATCTGCAGGATGGAGGCGCCGCCGGCCTGCAACAGGCGGAAGAACTCGTACTTGGTGGTCAGCCGCTCGCCGGTGGCGATGGGGATGCTGGTCTTGGCCGCGACCTGGCCCATGGCCTCTTCCTGGCCCGGCGGAACCGGCTCCTCGAACCACAGCGGGTCGTACTTCTCCAGGCGCCTGGCGAGGCGGATGGCCGAGGACGGCACCATCTGTCCGTGGCTGCCGAACAACAGGTCGCACTGGTTGCCCACCGCTTCGCGGACCTTGCGGCAGAAAGTTTCGCAGCGCTCCAGCACCTCCAGCGACAACTGGTGGCCGGAGAACGCGGTGTAGGGCCCGGCCGGGTCGAACTTCAGCGCGGTGAAGCCCAGGTTCATGTTCTGCACCGCGCATTCGGCGGCCAGGTCCGGGTCGGAGTAGTCGTACTCGCCCCGGGCGTTCTTCGGGTACAGGTAGGTGTAGGAGCGCAGGCGTTCGTGGACCTTGCCGCCGAGCAGTTCGTACACCGGCTTGTTCGCCGCCTTGCCGATGATGTCCCAGCAGGCCATTTCCAGGCCGCTGACCACGCCCATCATGGTCAGGTCCGGGCGCTGGGTGAAGCCGCTGGAATAGGCGCGCCGGAAGAAGCGCTCGATGTGGTGCGGGTCCTGGTCCAGCAGGTAGCGCTGGAACACGTCCTCGATCACCGGGACCATGGCCCTGGGGTGGAAGGTGGCGGCGTAGATCTCGCCGACGCCCTCGATGCCGCAGTCGGTCTTGAGGGTCACGAACAGCCAGTACATGCCGCCGACATGCGGCGGCGGGACGGCGACCACGTGGGTCTGCAGGGAGACGACTTTCATGCTTGGCGCGCTCTCTTGTCGATACGTTTCTTCAGGATCAGGGTGGCGACCACGCCCAGCAGGCCCACCGCCACGACGTAGGAGAAGTAGATCTGGTAGCCGACGAAGCCGGGGAAGCGGTCGGTGATCCAGCCATTGAGCAGCGGCAGGAAGACGTCCGGCGAGTAGCCCACCAGGGAGATGATGCCGATGGCCAGGCCGGTGACCCGCAGGGGGATGTGGCAGTCGTCGAGGATGGCCCAGTACAGCCCGCGGATGGCGTAGGTCATCAGGCCGATGAAGATCACCAGGAACACCAGCACGCCCAGCACGTGCAGGCTCGGCAGCAGCACCAGGCCGAGCATGCCCAGGGCCGAGAGCAGCATGGCCCAGGTCAGCACGCCGGTCCGGGAGAAGCGGTCGCCCAGCCAGCCGCCGCCGATGCCGCCCAGCGGGCGCATCCACAGCTTGATGGTGGTGATCAGCCCGGCCATGGTGGCGCTGAGGCCGAAGCCGCCTTCCTGCAGGTAGGCCGAGAAGCTGTAGGTGGCCCAGAAGAAGTGGTAGCCGCAGAAGACGATGGCGGTCACCAGCCACAACTCGGGGATGCGCGCCAGGGTGCGCAGGTCCTGCCACAGGTTGCCCTTCTCGATGGCCGCTTCGCCACGCGCGCCCCGGGGGTCGCGCAGCAGCATCAGCGCGGCGCCGAGGGCGATGCAGCAGGCGGCGTAGAAGTGGATGACCAGTTGCAGGCCCTCGGCGTTGCGCTCGCCACGGGTTTCGGTGACGTAGGCGAACAGCGCGATGGCCACGGTGGCCAGCAGCGCTTCCACCAGCCCGCGGCCGCCGTCGAGCACGCCGAAGAAGCGGCCCTGCTCGTCGTCGCCGGCGAGCATCTTCACCCGCTTGATCAGCGAGGCCCAGAAGGTCAGCCCGGTGCTGATGCCGAAGCCGCAGAAGATCGCCAGCAGCGCCGGGAAGCCGGGCAGTTGCGCGTACCACAGGCCCAGCGCGCCGGTGCCCAGCAGCGAGAAGCCGATGAGGAAGCGCGGGGCGATGCGGTCGGCCAGCCAGCCGCTGGGCAGGTAGCTGAGCAGGAAGGCGGTGCCGAGGATGGAATACAGGTAGCCCAGCTCGCTGTTGCTGATGGCCAGGGCCTCGAGCATGGTGCTCTGGTACACCTGGCGTAGGTAGAGCATGGGGTAGATGGCGCCGGCGGCGAGCACCAGCAGGGCCAGTTGCAGGTAGCGGGACAGGTTGGCGCTGGACGGAACGGCCATGGGCATGGCCTCTGCACTTATTGTTTTTTTCATCATGCGTCTCGTGGCCGGCGCGGGCACCGGCGGGTTGTCGGAAAAGCGCGGCGCGCGCCGGGCGCAGGCAGGCGCCCGGCGCGGCTCGTCAGTACTTCAGGACCACCAGGCGGGTCTGGGTGAACTCCAGCATCCCGTGCTTGCCGTCGTCGCCGCCCAGGCCCGAGCGCTTCCAGCCGGCGTGATAGCCCTGGTAGGGGTCGGCGGGGGTACGGTTGACGTACAGCTCGCCGGCCTCGATGGCGTTGGCCACCTTCATCGCCGTGCGGTAGTTCTCGCTGTAGAGCACCGAGGCCAGGCCGAACTGGTGGTCGTTGGCCATGGCCAGGGCGTCGTCGAGGGTCTCGTAGCGCAGCACCGGCAGCACCGGGCCGAAGATTTCCTCCTGGACGATCTCCATGTCCTGGCGGCACTCGCTCAGCAGGGTGGCCGGGTAGAAGTGCCCCGGCCCTTCCGGCAGCACGCCGCCGCATTCCAGGCGCGCGCCTTCGGCCAGGGCGCGCCGCACCTTGGCGTGGACGTCCTGGCGCGCGCGGGCGTTGACCAGCGGGCCCATGCGCGAAGCGTCCTCGGCGCGGTCGCCGATGCGCACGGCGGCGAGCTTCTCGCGCAGCAGGGCGAGGAAGCGGTCGTGCACGCCGGCCTGCACGTACACGCGCTCGATGGCGGTGCACAGCTGGCCGCAGTGGGTGGTCTTGGACGCGGCGATGGCGCTGGCGGCCTGCTCCAGGTCGGCGTCGGCCTCGATGATCGCCGGGGTCTTGCCGCCCAGCTCCAGGGACGGCTTGGCGATGTTGGCCTTGCAGTAGTCGAGCACGGTGCGCCCGGCGCCGACGCTGCCGGTCAGGGTGATCATGCCCACCGCCGGGTGCTGGCAGAGGCTGGCAGCCACCTCGTGGACCATGGTCAGCACGTTGAACACGCCGGCTGGCAGCTCGGCCTCGGCGGCGGCGCGGGCGATCTCGAAGGCCGAGGTCGGGGTGTTGTTGCTCGGCCGCACCACCACGGTATTGCCGGCGATCAGCGCCGGGGCGACCTTGCGCAGCAGGGTGTAGACCGGATAGTTGAAGGGGATCAGGCAGGCCACCACGCCGATCGGCTCGCGCTGCAGCAGGATGGTCTCGTCGCGCGAGTCGCTGGGGATCACCTCGCCTTCGATGCGCCGCGCCCACTCGGCGTGGTAGCGGGTGATCTGCGCGGCGTAGAACGCTTCGCTGGTGGCGTCCTGCACGCTCTTGCCGGACTCGCGGGCCAGCGCCGCGCCGATGCCCGCGGCGTTGCGCTCGATGGCCTCGGCGAAGCGCCGCAGGTGCTCGCCGCGCTCGATGGCCGGCAGCCTGGCCCAGTCGCGCTGGGCGCGTTGCGCGGCTTCGACCGCGCTCAGCACCTCGGCCTCGGTGGCCGCCGGCACTTCGGCGATGCAGGCCCCGGTGGCCGGGTCGAACACGGCGATGCGCGCGGCCACGCCGCAGTCGTGGAAACGGCCGTCGATGAAGTTCTGGTCAGTACGCATGGGCATTCCTGTGGTTCAAGCAGCGCGGTGGCGGAGGAACGACAGGCGGAGCGCGGGGCGGGCGCGAAGCCGCGCCGGCAGGCGGGTGCGGGCAGGCATGGGGCAACACTCTTGTCGTTCTTGGATGGGCCAAGTTTCGACAGGCGCAGCAGGCCGGACAAACGATTAATAACGCCGGGTAACCTGCATTTTTCGCATGTTACCCGGCGGCGCTTCAGCGCGGGCTGACGATGTGCGCGGCGTTGTCCAGGCTGCGCTCGGCCAGGCGCACCTCCTCCAGCAGCCAGTCGCGGAAGCGCTCCACGTGCTCCGGCAGTTCCTGCCCCGGGCGGCTCACCCACCAGTAGGACTGGTGGCCATCCACCTGCACGTCGAGCAGTTGCACCAGCTGCCCGGCCACCAGTTCGCGGGCCACCATCTGGCGGTCGGCCATGGTCACGCCCAGGCCATCGATGGCGGCGCGGATGGCCATGTCCAGCAGGTCGAACTCGTAGCCGCCCTGCAGGTCGACGCCCTGGATCTTCGCCGCGTCCAGCCAGTGGCGCCAGGTCAGGTAGCGCTGGTCGTCGCGGGCCAGCACGTGCAGCAGGGTCATGCCGTTCAGCTCCAGGCCCTGTTCCTCGCGCTGCGCCAGCAGGCCCGGCGCGCACACGGCGATGTGCTTCTCGTGCATCAGCAGCGAGCTGTCCAGGCCCTCCCACTCGCCGTTGCCGAAGCGGATGGCGCAGTCCAGGGTGCCGGTCTCGGCCAGGCTGTCCTGCAGGTGCGTGGTGAGGGTGACCTCCAGCCCCGGGTGGGCCTCGCGCAGGCGCCCCAGGCGCGGCAGCAGCCAGCGGCTGGCGAAGGTCGGCGGGGCGTTCAGGCGCAGGCGGTTGAGGTGCTGGCGCTGCTGGATGCCGCGCACCGTCAGCTCGATGCGGTCGAACGACTGCTGCAGCGCGCGCAGCAGCATGCGCCCGGCGTCGGTCAGCTGCAGGTGATGGTGGCGGCGCTGCAGCAGCGGCTCGCCGAGTTGCTCCTCGAGCTGGCGCACCTGGCGGCTGACCGCGCTCTGGGTGACGTTGAGCAATTCGGCGGCACGGGTGAAGCTGCCGGTGCTGCCGGCCACCTCGAACGCCTTGAGTGCATTGAGCGCCGGGATCTTGCGCTTCATCGCTGGCCCTCCCCTCGCGCCCCCCGTTGGACGCGGCATGCGCATTGGAGTATGGCAGCGGCCCCGGAGTCACCGGGACCGCCGCCGAGGCTCACTCAGAAGTAATAACCGACGTTGGCGTACAGCTGGTTCTCCCAGTGGTCGGTGCCGCCCCGGGCCAGGCTGTCGGTGTAGCTGCTGCCGCCGATGTAGGGGTCGTTGCGGCCGTTGAGCCACTCCACGGCGATGTAGAAGGAGCGCACCGAGAAGGAGGTGCCGAGGATGAAGCGCTCGGAGGCGTCGAAGCCAGTGGCCGACTTGTCGAAGCGGCTGTAGTTGCCGTAGACCTTCATGCCGCTCACCCAGCCGCCGACGAAGGTGCCGGGGAAGCTGTAGCTGAGGTCGCCGACGTAGAGGTTGCCGCGGCTGGCGACGTTGAAGGTGCCGTCGTAGCCGCCGAAGCTGACCACCTCGTCGCTGCCCGGGTTGCGCGGCGACATCTGCTGGCGCCCGGCCTGCAGCTGCACGCTCCAGGGGCCGTTCTGCCCCAGGTAGTGCAGGGCGTAGGCGTTGCGCCGGCCGGCGTCGTGGGTGTCCTTGTTCTCCAGGCGCGAGGTCAGCGCGGAAACCCCGACCTCGGATTTCCACTCGCCCAGCTGCAGCGAGCGCGCCAGGCGGGCCACCACGATCTGCCGCTCCTGGTTGCGGGTACCCTCGGGCACGTAGTCGTCGGCGGAGGTCACCACCGTCGAGTAGGTGCTGCCGTTGCTGGTGCCGCGCCCCGGCCAGGCCGGGCGGCCGTACAGACCCGCCTGCAGGTTCCAGTCGCCCTGCTGCTGGATGTACTTGGCGCCCACCGCCGAGACGTCCTCCAGGCCCACCACGTTGCCGAGGGTCTCGTAGAAAGTGCTGCCGAAGTACGGCTGCAGGCCGAAGGGGACCTGGTTGAGGCCGACCTGCACCTGGCGATCGGCATCGAAGCGGTAGCCGACCCAGGCATATTCGGCGAAGGCGACGTCGCCGATGTGGTCGGTGTACTGGTAGGGGTACTGCTTGCCGTAGAAGCGGTAGCGCGCCGCGCCTATCCAGCTGTCGGAGGTATAGGTGGCGCGCAGCATCAGGGTGTCGAAGCCGGCCTTGTCGATGTCGCGGTCCGGGTCGTGGTCGAAGCGCGCGCGGATGGCGCCGCCGACGTCGAGTTCGTCCGTCACCGGCACCGCCAGGGCGGCGGCGCTGCAGGTCAGCAGGACGGGAAACAGCAGGTGCGCACAGCGGCGCGGCAGGGGAAACATGGCCACAATGGAAAGCCTCGGCGAAGTTCTTGTCGTTATTCGGCGCACCCGGCGCGGACACTCCCCCCACACCTTGTGCGCGGCCGAAACTAGCCGCTGGCGCGAACCGCGCACAAACGACTAAATCGCCGGGCGAACCGGAGAAAAACGCATGTTTGTGGGACCTGCCCCGGCGCTAGAATCGACGCACCACGACCAGCCCGCGCGCGCCACCCCGCGCCCCCCTTTCGGAAGCCGCCCCATGCGCAGCCTGCCGCCCCTGAACATGCTCCGGGTCTTCGAGGAAGTCGCCCACCACCGCAGCTTCAACCGCGCCGCCGAGGCGCTCAACGTCACCCAGGGCGCGGTGAGCCGGCAGATCAAGCAACTGGAGGACTACCTGGGCGTCAGCCTGTTCGTGCGCACGCCCCGCGGCCTGAGCCTCACCGAGGCCGGCGGCGCCCTGGCGCCGCACCTGGGCGAGGCCTTCGAGCGCATCGAGCGCGCCCTGCAGGCGGTGCGCGTGCCCAACCTGCGCCAGCGCCTGCGCATCCTCGCCCCGCCCACCTGGGGCACGCGCTGGCTGTCGCCGCGCCTGCGCAGCTTCCTGCAGCGCTACCCGGACATCAGCCTGAGCGTGACCAACGCCCAGGACCCGGACAACCCCGGCGAACTGGACTGCCGCATCCGCTTCGGCCTGCAAGCCGCCCCCCACTGCCACAGCCACCTGCTGGTGATGGAACGGCACATCGCCGTGGCCAGCCCGGAGCTGTTCGACGGCGAGCGCGCGCCGGAGCTGGACGCCCACCCGCTGCTGCACATCCTCCACGAGGGCAAGCGCCTGAAGGTCTGGGAGAACTGGCTGGAAGCCGTGGGCCGCAACGACGTCGACGCCGGCAGCGGCATCGAGTTCAGCACCCTCGACCAGGTCATCCACACCGCCCTGGGCGGCGGCGGCCTGGCGGTGATCGACCGACAGATGATCGAGCGCGAACTGGCCGCCGGCAGCCTGCTGCCGATCACCCCGGTGGAAGTGATCGGCCCCTACGGCTACTGGCTGGACATCCCCACGGACAAGCGCGGCCTGTCCAAGGTACAGCGCTTCCAGGAGTGGCTGGAATTGGTG
Organism: Pseudomonas delhiensis; assembly: GCF_900187975.1. Classification (GTDB taxonomy): domain Bacteria; phylum Pseudomonadota; class Gammaproteobacteria; order Pseudomonadales; family Pseudomonadaceae; genus Pseudomonas; species Pseudomonas delhiensis. The sequence goes on from NZ_FZPC01000001.1 coordinate 346,948, forward strand.
AGCAACCCCTAGCCGTTTAAGGATTTGCCGACAGCTTCGCGCCATGCGGGGAAATCTCCCCCGCCCGACTCGGAGGAATTGCACAGGCCTTCGGGCTCCTCCCAAGGGCCCGCAGGTCCAAGATCATGCGCTGGAGTCCGCCCCCGCTCACGGACGCCGGAAACTTCCACCGCAAGGACAAGACCATGTCTATCAAGCACACACTGAACCTGCTGGACGAGCGGCTGCTGAAGGAGCTGCTCGACGCCGCCCAGGAAGCCCTCAACGACACCGCCACCGCCAAGCGCGTCGCCCATATGCTGGGCGTGGAGCCGGCGCGGGTCCACGCCCTGGCCAACGTCGCCCTGGGCCTGTCGCAGGCCGAGGACGAACGCGCCCACGACGTGGGCACCCTCCGCCAGCTGGACAGCCTCACCACGCGGATCCGCGGGCTGATGAGCTCCTGAACCCAGGCTTGCGCCGGGGCCGGCAGGCGATCGCCGGGCTTTTTGCTGCTACCTTTCCAGGTCCGTAGCCCACAGAGCCCGCCGAGGAGCCCCATGACCGATCCCCTGCACAAGCTTTCCTGGGACGACCTGCGCATCGTCAAGGCCATCGGCGAAGGCGGCAGCCTGGTCGCCGCAGCCGCCGCGCTGGGGCTGAACCACTCGACCGTCTCGCGGCGCCTGGCGGCCCTGGAAGGCACCCTCGGCGTGGCCCTCTTCGACCGCCGCCGCAGCGGCTACGCCCCCACCGCCGCCGGCGCCGAGCTGGTCGAGCTGGGCGCGCGCCTGGAGCAGGACATCCTCAGCGCGGCGCGGCGGGTGTCGAGCCATGCCCAGGGCTACAAGGGCGACCTGCGCGTCACCACCAGCGACGCCCTGCTGCTGGACTTCCTCACCCCCATCATCGCCGGCTTCCAGGCGGCCAACCCGGAAATCCACATCGAGGTGCTGGTGAGCAACCAGCCGCTGAACCTGGCCCGCGGCGACTCGGACGTCGCCTTCCGCGCCACCCTGGTGCCGCCGGAGAACCTGTTCGGGCGCAAGGTGGCCACCGTGGCCTGGGCCATCTACGGGCGCCGCGTCGACTACGTCGGCCACTCCCCCGCCCTCGACGAACTCTGGCAGCGCCAATGGGTGTCCTACGGCCGCGGCCTGGCCGGCCTGCGCGCCTACGGCTTCGTCGAGCAGCGCGTCGCGCCGCAGCGGATCGGCTACCGCAGCGACTCGGTGGCCGGCGTCGCCGCGGCCATCGCCGCCGGCATGGGCATCGGCTTCCTGCCCTGCATGCACGGTGACCTGGTGCCCGGCCTGGTGCGCATCAGCCCGGTGCAGCCGGAGGTCCACGACGAACTCTGGGTGCTCACCCACCCGGACATCCGCAAGTCCGGCCGGGTATACGCCTTCCTCACCCACTGCGCCGAGGCCATCGTCCGCCAGCGCGACTTCATCGAAGGCCGCGAACCGCGCCCCGCCTCCCTCGCCCTGCCCGACCGCTAGCGCCGAGGCCGTCCGCAATCCTGCGGATTCGACTCCGCGCAAACGCACACCCGCACGCCGTGCCAGGTCCATAGACTCGGCGGAGATCGGCAGCCACGGCCGCCGGCATCCCACCAGAGGAGGACTCCCCCATGAGCGTCAAAGCGTCCGCCAAGCCCGCCCGTTCCCTGCTCAGCCCCCACGACCACGCCCTGGTACTGATCGACCACCAGTCGCAGATGGCCTTCAACACCAAGTCCATCGACATCACCAGCCTGCGCGCCAACACCGCGATCCTCGCCAACGCCGCCAAGGGCTTCGGCGTGCCCACGGTCATCTCGACCATCTCCCGGGAAAGCTTCGCCGGCCCGCTGTTCCCCGAAGTCAGCCAAGCCTTCCCCGACGCCGAGGTCATCGACCGCAGCACTTCCAACGCCTGGGAAGACGAGCCCTTCATCGCCGCCATCAACGCCACCGACAAGGCGCGCCTGGTGATGTGCGGCCTGTGGACCTCGGTGTGCTGCAACGGCCCGGTGCTCTCGGCGCTGGAACAGGGCTTCGAGGTCTACGTGGTGACCGACGCCTGCGGCGACTGCACCGCCGAGGCCCACGAGCGCGCGGTGCAGCGCATGCTCCAGGCCGGCGCCCGGCCGATCACCGCCCTCACCTACCTGCTGGAACTGCAGCGCGACTGGGCGCGGGTGGAGACCTACGACCTCACCACCGGCATCTCGATCGAGTTCGGCGGCGCCTTCGGCATCGGCATCCAGTACGCCAAAAGCATGCTCGGCGGCCACCAGGGCTGAGCCCGGCACACCCGGCGGCGGGCCACCCGCCGCCCCATCGGGAAGCACGCCATGAAAGCCTATCTGCTGTCCCTGGGCGTCGGCCTGCTGGTGGGCGTCATCTATTCCCTGAGCGGCGTCCGCTCGCCGGCGCCACCGGCCATAGCGCTGCTCGGCCTGCTGGGCATGCTGCTCGGCGAACAGGCGCTGCCACTGGCCAGGCGACTGGCCCAACCCCCGCCAGCCGCCAGCGCCACCGCGGAACGGCAGGCGCCGGCTTCCGGCGTAGCGGCAGGGCATGAGGTACAGGCTCGGGAAGATCGGCAGGGCCAGCGGTGATCGGCGCCCGCGTTTCCGGAGCGCGCCGGAATACCTGACGACCGATGCCGAGAGGCTGCATGCCACCGCATAGAAACGCCCCCACCGTAGGGCGCATAACGCGAAGCGTTATCCGCCGTTGCCGGATGACGCTTCGCTCCGCAGGCAGGAAAGGAGACGGATTTAATCTCTGGACTTTTTTAGCGCCAGCAGTCAGCGCAGCGAGAGGATCTTCTTCAAGGCCCTGTTAGCCTTCGGTGGATTCTCCAGCATGTCCAGCGCCCGCCGAACATTCAGAACCGTCTCACCGCAGGAGGCGAGTCGATCTGTAGCCCGCGACGCATCCCCCGCCTGGGGCATCGCCATGTCATGGCCCCTCACCGCCACGGACAAGGCGCTAGCAATCCGACTGCTGCTGTGTTGGAAACTCCGCAAAGCTGGGGGCTGGTTCCCCTTCTTTTCCCTCTCCATCTTCGCTTTCGCAGTCTTGAGGCACCTCGTGCGGTGCTCAATTATTGCACAGACTCATACAGCGCATGCATCCCCGCCCCATGTCCGAACCGTCCCGATCGCGAATGGGAGAAAAGCCATTTCGCCTCCCAACCGGAACAGGGAGCCCCTTCACCGCAGGCTCCCTGACACGGCCGGCTAGAGCACCGTCACCACCTTCGCCGACGGCTGCACCGGCACCGTCTCGCCGTCCCCCTTTCCCGCATCCGCCAGTGCGAAATGGGGACAAGTGCGAAATGAGGACAGATTTATTCCATATATTCTATATCCCTCCAATTAGTCAGCTTTAGAGCAGGAAAATAAATCCACTTTTCGCTGAACAACCAGCGCGTGGTGCTGGTGATCAGCGATACCGGCAAGTACACCGCCAAGATCGTGGATGTGAACTGCTACAGGTATCTCAACGCACGAACGCTCGGCCTAGATCCGAGGGTGCAGAGAATGGTGCAGTCCATCGACCTGAACGTGGTCGAAATCGCCGGGGCTCAATAGAAGTCTCCTTTGCCTTCTGGCACCCCTCCCTGAGACCAAATTGAGATTTGGTAGAGGACTCGTCCGAAATATTAGATAAATACAGTTATATCTATAACCAAAAGGAAATTGGTAGAGCCTGACCGGTATCTATACTGAAAAAACCAATATTAACCAGGACTGGAGCACCGAACCTTTGATTCGCCAGCTTCAGCTGTATCAGGGGTATTTTCGGCCTATAGCTAAAATTCGACAGACATATCTTGCCCTCCATATAGAAACTAGAAGAGAAAAGATCATGACAGAATACCTGATAGAAGATCTTCAAGAGATTGTTGAGAGACTTAAAGCCCACCTCGAAGAAAACCTAGAAGAGGTAATCGCAACGCTTAAGGATGTCGCGAGCGGTGAGCTACCTATAATTGAGACGGTTACTCCCGAGGAGGCGGAAATATTTAAAAGGCTTTGCGGGTGGGTTGTAGGCTTAGACTTGCAGAGAATTCTAATCAAGGTTGAGAGAGAATTAATTGGCGCTTCCACGGAAAGCCAAAGAGTCGCGCTGGGTAATTTACTTAAAGATCCTGAGCTTTCAAAACATACCCCTCTCTCCAGTGAAAACATTGATCAGAGGGCAATGTCTAGACAAGCAGTGATGCTGATGAGTTACATATTTTATGAAGAATTCCACTACCCACAAGCCGGGGCAGGCACCTACGACATAGCAAATGATCCTTTTGAGAAACTAAAATGGGTCTATCGTTATTGGCTCAATCAGCTTGAGGTTGCTGAAAAAGGGTCAGGACTTGAGAGCTTATTCGCATCCCAGAATCTAGATCGCTTTACAATAGAGTCGCCGCCAGAAACAAGATTTGTTACCATCACATGTGCAGGAGATCTACTTGCGGTTGATGCTTTGAAACCGGAAAACGCAACTCACCTATTCGATGGAATCACTGATTTTTATAGCAATGCAGATATTGTTAGCGCCAATCTAGAGTCGACTGTAGATAAGAACAGTCCTATTGGGCGTTACCAAGAACCGGGGCAACCAGCCCGGATGAACACGTCCGAGGAAATGTTCCAGAAATTTTGCTCTGAAGCGAAAATAAACTTCTTTAGCACTGCAACAAATCACGCAATGGATTGGGGACCGGATGGAGTCCACGCCACATTAAATGTACTTAAGAATTCTGGTGCACTCTACGCAGGAACCGCTGCGAGCCAAGCCGAGCAAGATGAAATAGTTATCTTTGAGAAGAATGGAGTCCGTATCGCTCTATTGGCATTCACCATGGACCTTAATGGCTACTCCACTCCACCTGATCAACCATATCTGGTTAATGAGATAAGATTTAACGACGTTAACCCAGGGCCAAACTACTCACTACTAAAAAAACAGGTTCAGATGGCAAGAGATAGAGGCGCCAACTGGATCATTGCTTATTGCCACTGGGGGTGGGAGTTTGAGATGTACCCTCATGTCAACATTCGCCAAGCGGCACATGATATTTTAGGGTGCGGTGTAGATACTATCCTTGGCAACCATGCACACGTCAGCCAGCCTGCTGAAATAATAAATGACAAACTAGTCATCTACAGCTTTGGCGACTTCGTTAGCTATCATCCAGAAAGCCGAAACTCAAAACTTTCCTACATAGTAAAATTCGAAATCCTCCAATACAACACCGAAACTTCACTCCTGCGCGGACTTAAAGCACTGCCAATTTACATAGTAAATGAGGACCTAGGAGGCGGAGATTTTAATTGTCGCATTGTAAAATTCCATGATGTTTTGAATAACCCAGATGCGTACGGACTGACTGACATTGAAAAAAATCAACTTCCGCACCTGCGCGATAAGGTTTGGAAAGAAATCCTGTCTCCACTATCAAGCTTAACACAGCATTCTGCTAGTAACTAAAAGTCTTCAGAAAGAGCCAATCAGGCGGAAGAATATTAAGCCAAATACAACCATAATCACGGTCGACACATTCATACAGAAACCCAGGCCTGGCCTGGGTTTCTGTATACTGAATAACTGGCCCTTTTCTGCAATCAGAATCTGAATCAAGCACTAGACAACGACCATATGGACAGACACATCCGCATGAGTAGTCAAGAGGAGAAGGAAGGCACCGTCACTACCATCATGCCCCCGCTAACGGCTGCATCACAATCGTTAATGCGGGACCATCCTAGCCTGGAAAGGCCTTAGAGTATATTTCGAGTGCAAATATCAATTAAATAGTAGCTATAGCCCGCTGAAAAATTGATGGATTGCAGATGGAGTAAATGCATGGATTGCGCTAGGATTCGAGGCACACTGGCTAATCTAGTGATGATCGTCCGCTCAGCGTCTGAATTGGCTTTATACAATTCCAGCTGCCTTTCAACCCGGTTTTTGCTTTACTCTGCAGGAACCCTGCCGAATCGAGTCGTCATCATCCCACCATGAAGTTGCATCAATTGCGCGCCATGGTCGCCATCTGCGAGAGTGGCAGTATCCAGGAAGCCTCGCGACTACTGCATATCTCCCAGCCGGCGTTATCGAAGAGCATCAAGGAGCTCGAAGCCGAATTGGGCGTACCTTTGCTGCTGCGCTCTAATCGCGGCATCACCGCCACCGTATACGGCGAGCGCCTGGTGCGTCGGGCGCGGCTGGTGGTGGAAGAAGTGCGCCGTGCGCGCGATGAAATCGAGACGCTCAAGGGCGCCATGGATGGGCGCGTGGCCATCGGTGTATCGCCGGTCACGCCCAGCCAGCAGTTCGCCAGTTGCCTACTGCGCTACCGCAAGCGCTTCCCCAAGGTGCAACTGCAGATCAACGAACTGCGCCCGGCCAAACTGCTGGAAGGGTTGCGCGAAGGGCAACTGGACCTGGTGCTGACCTCGCAGCCAGCATCGCGCAATGTCGACGGTTTCCAATGGCAGGAACTGTACGCCCAGCCCACCACCCTGGCGGTACGCAAAGGTCACCCGCTGCGTGAGGCGAAGTCGTTGCACGAGCTGCTCGAGCAGGAATGGCTGCTGCCCGACTCCCTGGAGATTTCCCTGGCCGGGGAGATGTTCCGCGAGCACCAGGTGGCACCGCCGCAGAGCATTATCGAGTGTGCCTCGGTGGTGCTCTATGCCGAGCTGGCGGCTAATACCGATGCGGTGAGCTTCTGGTCACGGCGCGTATTCGACCTGCCGGTGGTCAGCAGCACTCTGGAGCCGCTGCAGATCGCCGAGCGGGTACCAGGCACCGACATCTCGCTTGTCTCGCGCCCGCCCGAGCTGATGACCCGCGAAGCGCAGATGCTGGTCGACGAGCTGATCTATGCCTTCAAGGGGCCACACCTGCACAAGCCCGCCGGCTGACATAACCAGCCTGGATAAGCATGTCCAGAGGTCATTATTCAGCCCGACGCCGCTGAGGCATGCTACCGGCCGTCGTCACCACAACAAGGACTAGGGCCATGACCCAGGCCAGCGCCACAGCCTTCGCGCGAATCCAGCAATGGCAGGAGGCGTTTACAGATATCCGCCGGGCCATTCACCAGCACCCTGAACTCGGCTTCGAGGAGAAACGCACCAGCGAGCTGGTGGCCGGCTATCTGCGCCAATGGGGCTACGCAGTGCACGAAGGCGTCGGCGGCACCGGCGTGGTAGGCGTGCTGCGCCAGGGCAAGGGTTCGCGCAGTATCGGCATTCGCGCCGACATGGACGCGCTGCCCATCGAGGAAGCCAGTGGCGTACCCCACCGCAGCCAGGAACACGGCAAGATGCACGCCTGCGGGCATGACGGGCACACCGCCATCCTGCTCTGCGCAGCGCGCTACCTTGCAGAGACGCGTGCCTTCGACGGCACCCTGAATCTGATATTCCAGCCCGCCGAGGAATCCCTGGGCGGGGCCTTGGCGATGATGGACGACGGTCTCTTTGAACGCTTTCCCTGTGATGCCGTGTACGCCCTGCACAACGCGCCGGGCTTGCCGGTGGGCTGCTTCCTAACCCGCGAGGGGGCGCTCACAGCCTCCAGCGACCGGGCGACCATCCGCCTGCTTGGCATCGGCGGCCACGGCGCCATGCCGCACCTGGCGAAGGACCCGGTGGTGGCCGCCGCCGAGCTGGTGCTGGCATTGCAGAGTATTGTCTCGCGTAACGTGCCATCCACCGAGGTCGGGGTGATCACCGTCGGCGCGATCCACGCCGGCGAGGCAGCCAACGTGATTCCCGAACAGGCCGAGCTGCGCCTGAGCGTTCGCGCGACTTGCCCCGAGGTACGCCGGCTACTGAAGCAGCGCATCGGCGAAGTGGCCCAGGGCGTGGCCGCGGTGCATGGCATCGAGGCCCGGCTGGACTATGAGGAACTGGTCCCGGTGCTGATCAACACGCCGGAGGAAACGCGCCTGCTACGCCAGGTGGCGAGTGAGCTGGTGGGCCCGCAGCGGCTGCTGTCCGAGCCGCCGGCGGGACTCATCGGCAGCGAGGACTTCGCCTGGATGCTCGAGCGACGGCCAGGCTGCTACATCGCCCTGGGCAACGGTCAGAGCGGGCCGAGCGGCTGCATGGTGCATAACCCCGGCTACGACTTTAACGACGCGGCCATCCCTTTCGGCGCCAGTCTCTGGGTACGCCTTGTCGAGACCTACCTGGGCGCCTGATGGCCGATGGAGCAACGATGCGTAACCCACGCCGTACCCTGGTGCTGATTCTGCTGATGCTGGTGATGGTCATCAGCGTGATGGACAAGACCATTTTCGCCTTCGCCGGAGCGCAGATCATCGACGAGTTGAAGCTGACGCCGAGTGAGTTCGGCTTCATCGGCAGCGCCTTCTTCTTCCTCTACTCGATCTCCGGGGTATTGGTGGGCTTCCTTGCCAACCGCTTCCCGACCCGCTGGATTCTGCTCGGCATGTCGCTGGTGTGGATGCTGGCGCAGTTGCTGGTCAGCTTCAGCAGCAGTTTCGCTGCGCTGGTAGCTAGCCGCCTGTTGCTGGGGGCTGGCACCGGGCCGGGTACCGCTGTGACTCAGCACGCGGTATTCAAGTGGTTCGGCCCACGCGAGCGGGTACTGCCATCGTCGCTGGTCCAGGTATCGATCATGCTCGGTGCGGTACTCGGTGCGGTGACCCTCCCACTGGCCATCCAGTACCTGGGATGGCGCATGGCCTACCTGGCGATGGCGCTCATAGGTCTACTATGGATGCTCGCCTGGCTGGCCTTCGGCCGTGAAGGCAGCCATGCCGAGGTGGACGGTGAGGACGGTAGTCAGCACCTGTCGTACCGACGCCTGCTGCTCAACCGCACCTTCCTATGGATCACCCTGCTGGGCTTCCTAGGCTACCTGCCCAACGCGCTGGTTTACAGTTGGGTGCCGGTGTACCTGCAGAAGGGCCTGAGCATGACGCCGCTGCAATCGGGCTACACGGTGATGGCGGCGACCCTCGGGGTGATCGTCTTCAACCTCGCCGTTTCGGCCTGGTCGCAACGTCTGCTCAAGCGCGGCGTGCCGATACAAACAGCGTTGGTGCGCCTGCCAGTGCTCTGCGCCATCCTTGCCGGCGCGGCCTTTGTCGGCCTGGGCGGTTTCCACGGCAACCTGCCGGCGGTAATCGGCCTGTACCTGACCGGCTGCGTGTTGATCAACCTGCTGCCGACCTTCTGCAACACCATAGTGGCGCACATCGCGCCACCGGCTCAGCGTGGTTCCATGCTGGCCATCCACATCGGCGGCCTGACCAGCGCGGGCATGCTCGCACCCTGGCTCATCGGCCAGTTAGTGGAACACAAGGGCGGCAACATCGCCCAGGGTTTCGAACTGGGCCTGGGCCTGATCGGCGTGGCGGTGATCTTCTGCGCGCTACTCGGCTTGCGCCTGATCTCCCCCGAGCGCACCCGCCAGGCGCTGCACAACAGCGCCCCGTCTGACATTCCCGCCACGGCATGAGCCACTGCCACCGCTCACGGGCCAACCGCCAATATCCCTGATCCCATACCACTCGCGCATGCCGGGCGCGGGCCCGGTGCCCGCGTTCCGGTTGCGCTCATTCCGGAGAGACGATGACCCCGTCCGCCTGCTTCTCCCAGAGCTACGCCGAGGCGCGTGGCAAGTTCCTCGCGGCCTGCACCGCCGCTGGCCTGGACGTGGAGTCCCACATCCACCCGCTGCCCGGTCGCGACGGTGAGCTACTGGCCCTCGACGTGGCCCGTGCCGGCCCCGCGCACTCCCACCACCTGCTGATCGTCAGCAGCGGCTGCCACGGCGTTGAAGGCTTCTGCGGCTCCGCCGTGCAGATAGCCCTGCTACGCGACGCGCAATGGCTGGCCGATGCACTCGCCGGCGACTGCGCGGTACTGTTCCTGCACGCGGCCAACCCTTATGGCTTCTCCTGGTGGCGGCGCTGGACCCACGAGAACGTCGACCTCAACCGCAACTTCCTAGATTTCTCCACCCCACCTCCGCAGAACCCCGGCTACCAGGCGCTCGACCCGCTGCTGATCCCACCTCACTGGCCGGCCCGGATGAGTCACGCGCGCCTGCTGCTGCATGCCCTGCGCCATGGGCGACAGAGCCTGCAGGCGGCAATCTCGGCAGGACAGGCCAGCCACCCGCGCGGGCTGTTCTACGTCGGTTCCGAGCCCACCTGGAGCAACCGCGCGGTGCGCGCGGTGCTGCGCCGGCACGGCCAGCAGTGCCGAGAACTGGCCTGGATCGACCTGCACACGGGCCTGGGACCACGCGGACATGGCGAGTACATCCATTCCGGCGAGCCTACCGCCGAATCGCTGAACCGCGCTCGCGCCTGGTGGGGCGAGGCGTTGCGCTCATCGGAGGAGGGCAACAGCGTTTCGGTGCGGCTCAGCGGCAAGATGGCTCACGCTGCGCTGGAGGAGTGTCCGCAGGCGCGGCTGACTCCCATGACTCTAGAGTTCGGCACACTGCCCGGGTTGCAAGTGCTCGACGCACTGCGCGCCGAACAGTGGCTGGAGTGCACTGCACAGGTGCCGGCGGACAAGGCCGCGCGGATCAAGCGGCAACTGCGCGACGCCTTCTACGTCGACGCGGACGACTGGAAGCAGCAGGTGCTGGAGCAATCCCGAGTGGCAGTCGACCAGGCGTTGAGTGGGCTGCGCGCGACGGCCTGAGTGGCCGCCACGCAGGTTCGACCAGGCCCTTCAGAGGGGCGGCATGTAATGCCTGCGGGCCCTGGATCTGCGGCGCATGGCCGAGCTTGTCGAAGCATGGGAAAGGACGTGAGAAGCCTGGCAGCGCGCGTGGCGCTCGCCTTGCCTGCTGGAGCGAGCGTGCTCGCGAACGACCACGAGACCACGTGATATCCCTCACCCACACGAAGAGCACCTCCGCCTTGCACACAGAGCAAAAAGGCGGACATCCGACCGCCTGAAATGGAGTTGCCCTGTCGTTTCAACGAATCCCGGTCGCGCGCAGGGCGCTGGGAGTGAAGTCGTTGCTGGTGGACTCGATATTGAACTGGTACGCCCCCTTCTCCTCGTTGCGCAGGCCAGACACCGTGTAGCGTCCGGAGACCACGTCATAGTGGGTTTCGGCGGTCAGCCAAGTGAACTGCTGGTCGTAGAACGGTCGCGAGTGGCCCTCGGAAACGCGCCAGAGGTTGCCGCGGCCGTCGTAGGCGTCGGCCTCGGCGATCTGCCAGCTGTCTTCGTCGATATACAGGTCGCGCTTACTGTAGACATGACGCTGGCCCGGCTTCAGTGTCGCCTCCAGGTGCCACACGCGGTGCAGCTCGTAGCGGGTGTAGTCGGGGTTCAGGTGGCCTGGCTTGACGATGTCGGCATACTTGGCCTTGGGCGAGTCCAGAGCAAAGCTGTTGTAGGGGATGAATAGCTCCTGCTTTCCCACCAGCTTCCAGTCGTAGCGGTTGGGCGCGCCGTTGAACATGTCGAAGTCGTCGTAGGTTCGCATGCCTTCCGCTCCGGGGCTGTCGTAACCCACCTGTGGGGCCCGGCGCACGCGGCGCTGGCCGGCGTTGTACATCCAGGCCATACGCGGCTCCTTGACTTGGTTGATGGTCTCCAGCACCAGCATCACGCTGCCTGCGCGACGTGGCGGCGAGAGAATCTCCTGGCGGAAGTAGTAGAGGATGTTGCCCATCTTCGCCGGGTCGTAGTCCTTCAGTCCGAAGGGGAAGGCGAACTGCTCCTTCATGTAGCTGATGGTGTTGTCGCCGTTGGTCTGCGGATTCATCTGCGCGGTGGTGCGCAGCATGGTCTTGCCGCGGTAGCGGGTGACGTGGTTCCAGATCGCCTCCAAGCCGTTCTGCGGGATCGGGAAGGGAATCGAGACCTTGAAGTTCTCCAGGCCGTTGCCGCCCTCGACGAGGCGGGTGGCGCTGGCGTTGGCCTTTACGGCGGCAAGTACCTCGGCCGGGTAGGCAGCGCTGCGGTGGCTGGGGTAGACCGGGATGCGATAGCTGTCCGGGAAGCGCTTGAACATCGCCAGTTGTCCGGGCGTCAGCTTCGCCTTGTACTGCTCGACGTTCTGCGCGGTGATGGTAAACAGCGGCTTCTCGCCGGCGTAGGGATCGGTGAGGAAGCCGGCGGCGTCGAGGGCACCGGCGCTGGCGGCGAGGCCGCCGGTCCAAGCTGGGATGCTGCCATCCGCGTTGCCGGCCTTCTCGGCGCCCAGCGGCGTCAGGTCGGCGCCCAGGCGCGCAGCCTGGTCGGCTGATACGGCGGCCATGACCTGGCCGGCGAGCAGGCCAAGGCTGAGGCAGCCGGCCTTCATCAGGAGCTTGTGCTTCATGAGGAGTTCTCCGGAGGGCGTCAGAAGCTGACGCCCAGGCTGACGGCGAGGAAATCGCGGTCGGTGTTGGTGTTGTAGTCGCCGCCGAAGTAGTCGGTGTAGCTGATGCTGGCGGTGTATTTGCTCAGGTATTCGCCGTCCAGGCCGATGCTCAGGGCTTTCTCGCCCTCGCTGAAGGTCGGGCCGTAGCCCTGAACGTCGTGGGAGAACGACAGGTTGGGCTTCAGAGTGACGCCACCGATCATGTCGTTGTATTCAAGCTGGCCACGCAGACGGTAGCCCCAGGAGTTGGCGGTGTAGAAGCCATGGCTATTGCACTCGTCAGGGTTGGTGGTGTTGACCACCCCGGTGCATAGTGCGTTACCCGCCAGGCCGAGCAGCGACGAGCTGCCGGCCGCGCCCAGCTCGCCATTGCCATAGACGCTGCTGCGGCCGAAGCGCAGGGCAGTACCGTCGGTGGGGCCGAGGTTGCTGACGTGGCTGAGGCCGACCTCGCCGATCAGCGTCAGGCGGTCGGCGCGGATCAGGCTGATCTGGTCGAAGGTGTTGGTCAGGGTGACCTGCGCCTGGGTCACCGGCTTGCGCTGGTAGCCCTGGATCAGCGAACCATAGGCCGAGTCGGCCCAGCCGCTGGCGAAGATCGGCAGGCCAGCGTTGACCGCCGGGTTGGTGGACGCAGAGCCGAGGGTGGCTGCAGCGGAAATGTCGGTGCCATTGAGTCCCAGCGGCATATTCGGCCGGTAGCTTATTTCGCCGGAGAGCGCCGCGGTACCCACCGTGGTGTTGAAGCTCAGGCCGTACAGGCGGATGTCTTCGGGGTAGGTCAGGAAGTAGCGCGCAGTACTGCGCCCCCCCTGGCCGAACAGGCCGCCGACCGGGTCGGCCAGCGCGCCCTTGCCGACAACCCAGCTGCTGTAGGGTGTGCGGCTATGGTAGTTCATGGCGTAGAGGCCAAACTCGGTATCGTTCAGCGACTCCGCCATCCAGTGCAGGGCCACGCCGAACTGGCCGCCATCGCGGGCGTCCCTGTCGCCCAGGCGCGGTACGTAGCCATAGCCGCCCTTGATCCCGGTGCCGTCGATGTCGCGGTCGAAGTCGCTACCGTTGATCGCCATGCCTATGTCACAGCCCTGGGCGACGATGTCGCTGCCGAAGAAAGTGCCGCAGTTGTCCACCACGGTCTTTTCCCACTCCAACTGGTAGAAGACCTCCACCGAGAGCGAGTCGCTGATGCCCTGGTTGAAATAGAACATGTTCACCGGGATCAGCGCCTCCTTGACCTCGGAGCCAGGGCGGCGCAGGGCCGAGACGTCGACCGGGTTGATGCTATTGATGCCATTCTGGATGAAGGTGCTCTCGCCCCAACTCACCACCTGTTTGCCCAAGCGCACGGTACCTGGCAGGTCGCGCAGGTTGTAGTTGTGATAGATGAAGGCGTCGAGCAACTGCGCGCCGGAGGAGCGCGCGGCCTGGTCACGGCCGCTGTCGTCGATGTCGTAGAGGTGCTGGTGACCGTCCTTCAGCTCGAAGTCATACCAGTACTTGCCGCGTAGGAACACGCCAGTGTCCTGGTATTTCAGCTCCAGGTCGTGCACGCCCTTGAACAGCGTGGAAAAGGCCTCGCCCTTCTTGAAGTTCAGCCTGTTGTCGTCGGAGGTAGCGCTGGAGGCGCTGCCTCCATTGCGGCTGCCGATGAATTTCCTGTCCGGATTGTCCATGGCCCAACTGGCGCCGATGGACAGGCTGGAATCGAAGCGACCCTCGATCTCCCCGATGTTGAATGTTGCCGCATGGGCCGGCAACACGCCGCCCAGGGCCATGCCGATTGTCAGTGCCAGTTTCCGCGGCTGCTGGGACGCACCGTCGGTTCTTGTTCTTTTCATGCTGTTCTCCGCCAGGAACCTGCTTCAAGGGGGAAGCCCAGGGGCTTCCCGCGCACCCGGCACCGCGAAGAAGCGCGGCGAACCGAGGGGGGCGGTCGCATGGTAAGAGCCGCGTCACATTGCCGGCCTCTGAAAAAAACTCATGCCCATAGCCAAAAGCGCGAATACCCGGCAGAGACCGAGTCATCCGATAACCACTCCTAGCTCATCTCGCTTGATTCCGGCCCCCCTGGCACTGGTATGCCATTCCGATGGTGACCACCTTCAGGCCATCAGCTGTACCCGGTTGACCTCGGGCTACCTCGGTGGCTGTGCGCCTGGCTGAAGGAGAGCTCGCACAGCTCCCCACGTCCAAGATGAAAATGCTTCCGCCGTTACCGTCCAATTACCGGCTTCCACGACTCCAACTGACGCTCGGCATGTCGCACCAGGATTTCCAGCAATAGCGCCTGGGTGTGCGGTGGTGTCTCGTCGCAACGGCTGAGGGCATACAGCGTGACCTTCACCGTCGGTGACAAGGGGCGCTGTGCCGTGAGGCGGTCATCGGCCCCCTGTGCGGTGAATGGATCGACCAGGGCCAGCCCCGCGCCGGCCTCCACCAGCGTGCGTGCCAGCGCGTAGGTCTGTACTGCAATGCGTATCCTCGGGGGCGGCTCCAGCATGCCGAGGTGACCGTCCAGGCGGGCACGGAGCGGATCGGAGGCTGACAGACCGATCATCGGCTCACCTGCCAGTTCCGCAAGCGGCAGGGGTCGTCCCAGTTGCTCCTCACGCCAGTGACCGCGAGGGGCCAGCGCTATCAGTGGCCCACTGGCTATGGGCAGGGCTCGCAGGCCCGGATGCTCACTCGGCTGCAGTGTGAGGGCGAGGTCCAGTTCGCGCATCAGCAGACTCTGTACCAGCTCCCGTGAATGCAGGGTCGCCAATTCGCAGCTACTGCGTGGGTAGCGGTCGGTCCATTCGCGGATCACCGAGGGCAGCAGCGATAGCGCCATGGCCGGTGTCGCGCCTACGCGCAGGCGATGCTCGGGCAAGTTGCGCAGGCTCTGCGCCAACCGTCGCACGCCCTGCAGGCTTTCGCTGACCTTGGCGACTTCGCGTTCCAGTTCCAGGGCCTCAGGCGTGGGCTGGAGCTTGCCGCGCACGCGCAGGAACAGCGGAAAGCCCAGTTGCTGCTCGGCGTGCTGCAGCACCTTGGTAACTGCCGGCTGCGAGACATGCAGCAACTGCGCGGCGCCGCTGACCGAGCCGGTCTCGCGAATGGCCTGGAACACTTCTATGTGACGCAACCGCATAGGACTCTCCGGCGGGGGCTTCGCAGAGACATATAACCTTGATTTATAGGTTGTCCATTTTTATTGATTGTCTGTCGCCTGTCATCCGCGCTTAAGGTCGTGGCCTAGAAACCGCAGCATGGTGGGATGGAATGGCACAGAAGGTCTGCATCATCGGGGCAGGGGTGGTTGGTCTGGCGACCGCCTACGCATTGGTTCGCGAAGGGTTCGAGGTGACTGTGCTCGAGGCGCGCGACCAGGCCGGTTTGGAAACCAGCTACGCCAATGGCGGTCAATTGTCCTATCGCTATGTGGCGCCTCTAGCGGACCGAAGCGTGCCATTGCAGGCGCTGGGCTGGCTGCTGCGTGACGACGCGCCACTGCGCCTGCGCCCGCGCCTGGACCCGCAGCAGTGGCGCTGGATGTTGGCGTTCCTCGGCGCCTGCCGGCGCTCGGTGAACCAGCGCAATGCCGCCCGCCTCCTGCGCTTGGCGTTGTTCAGCCAGGCCACCCTGACGCAGTGGCGCGAGGATGGCCTGGAGGGCTTCGACTGGCGTCGCAACGGCAAGCTCGTGGCGTTCCGCGAAGCGTCTAGCTTCCAGGGTGCGCAGCGCAACCTGTCCGACCCAGCGATGCAGTTCGTGCTCGACGCGCGACAGTGCCGGGAACTCGATCCGGCGTTGGCGGAAACTCCCTTCGTCGGGGGCATCCTCACCCCGGACGAAGAAGTTGCCGACTGCCATCTGTTCTGCCTGCGCCTGGTCGAGCGCCTGCTGACTTACGGGTCTTGCCGGATCCGCTACGCAAGCCCGGTGTCGCGCCTGCTCATGCAGGGGAACGCCGTGAAGGGCGTGGAGGCGGGGGGCGAGACGATCGAGGCTGAGCACGTAGTGCTTGCCGCCGGTTACCGCAGCGCCACGCTGCTGCCCGACGGGCCACGGCTGCCGCTATACCCGCTGAAAGGATACAGCCTGACAGCACCGATTGGGCCGGAGCATCAGGCCCCCACCATCAGCCTCACCGACTACGACCGCAAGGTTGTTTTTGCCGGCATCGGCGATCGCCTGCGAGTAGCAGCCATGGTGGACATCGTTGGTTTCGACCCTAGCCTGGAACCGCGACGCCTAGCGTTGCTGCGGACACAGGCCCAGGACACCCTGCCACGAGCCGGGAATTATGCCGCCGCCAGCGAATGGGCCGGCATGCGCCCGGCCACGCCTACCGGCATGCCCTTGGTGGGACCCGGGGGGCCGCGCAACCTCTGGTTCAATCTCGGTCACGGCGCCCTGGGGTTCACTCTGGCCTGCGGCAGCGGCCGCCTGATTGCCGAGCGAATTGCCCGGCGTACCCCGAGTATCGATGACGCGGGGTAGGCCCCACGCCTGGCCGGCTGACATCCCCATGAACAGCAGGAGACGAGCATGCAATTGACGCGTATATCCACCAACGAACGTCTTTCCAGTGCAATTGCCTACGGTTCGCTGGTTTTCCTCTCCGGTCAGGTGCCCGGGGTGGCATCCGACATCCACGGACAGACCCGCGAAGTGCTGGGCAAGATAGACGCTCTGCTGGCCGAGGCAGGCACGGACAAGGCGAATCTTCTCAGCGCGACCATCTACCTGAAGGACATAGGCACCGACTTCGAAGCTATGAACGAGGTGTGGTCGGCCTGGCTGCCGGCAGGCCATGCCCCCACCCGCACCACAGTGCAAGCCGAACTGGCGCGGCCTTCGGTCCGGGTAGAGATCACGGTGATCGCCGCCCGGCCCTGAACGGAACTCCATCCAACAACCACAAGAGAGGCACGGAATCCATGAATCGACTCGCACTGGGAGTGCTTGCGGCGACCAGCCTATTTTGCTGCGTAGCGCAGGCCAACGAGGAACTGCAAGGCACGCTGAAGAAGGTGGCCGATCGCGGGGAAATAACCCTGGGTTATCGCGATGCCTCGGTTCCCTTTTCCTACTTGGGCGATAACACCACTCAACCAATGGGCTACTCGGTCGACCTCGCGAACAAGGTGGTCGAGCACTTGAAGACGAAGCTAGGGCGTCCGGAACTGAAGGTGAAGCACAACCTGGTGACCTCACAGACTCGCATCCCCCTGGTCCAGAACGGGACGGTAGATCTGGAGTGCGGTTCCACTGCAGTCACTGGCGAGCGCATGAAGCAGGTGGCATTTTCCTACGGCTTCATCTACGTGAAGGGCCAGTTGCTGACGGCCAAAAACAGCGGCATCGACGACCTCGACGATCTCAAGGGCAAGAACGTGGTGACCACCGCCGGAACTACCAATGAGCGCTTTCTCAAAGTCTACAATGCCAACCACAGCTTGGGCATGAACGTAATCAGCGCCAAGGACCACGGCGAGGCCTTCCTCATGCTGCAATCCGGTCGGGCTGTGGCGTTCTTCATGGATGACGCATTGCTCTATGGCGAGCGCGCCAAGGCGCGCGACCCGCATGCCTGGGTAGTAGTAGGCGAACCGTACTCGCGGGAGATTTACGCCTGCATGGTGCGCAGGAACGACCCGCAGTTCCTCAATCTGGTCAACCACGTACTGGCTGATCTCTATGCCTCCGGCGAGATCCGCAGCATCTATCGGCGCTGGTTCGAAGAGCCCATTCCACCAAAGGGACTGAACCTGGAATTCCCCATGTCCAATGAATTGCAGGCGATCATCGAGAAGCCGAGCAGCCAACCGGTTCAGTGAACCAGCTAGCAAGGCTACATGTTGAACTGCGGCGGGTGGAACTCGGCCGCAGTCAATAATTGGGAGCAGAAACGATTCGCCTAGGCGCCCCTTCGCCAACCAGCCCCTATCCAAGGGCTTTTAACCAGCCCGCTTGGATGACAAAAGCCATGAAAGCGACACAGAAACAGGCGAGCACGAACTTGGCCCAATAAGGATACCGACCAGGCCCAAAGCGAGTGGCAAATGGAGCAGTGCCCATGCCACCAACTGATAGGAAGAAAGCTCTAGGAAGGAATCAAACGAATATCCGGCCACAACCCAGGCAACAACCCGGACGATGGCCGCAAGCTCTAAGCACGAGAGCAAGGCCCATTCCAGCGCAGGGCTTCAATTTGAGTTTGGTGGACAGCAAAACCAACCAGGCCAGCAGCGACACCGCCAGGAACGTACGTCCCCAGGCACTCCAGAAGGCAACCACACCGGTTTCCTGTGCCCACCCGATTAAATATATCCAGAGCTTGGGGACTTGAATGATGAGGCTCCCAAACATGCCGACCAGGGCAAGACAACTGCCGGAGCTCAAAAGAGCAGACTTGGTAGCGGTATGGATAATGAGCCGAATTAGGGTTATTTGCTCCTTGTTGCAGTTACCAGCCAGGGCGGAACGAAGGCGTCCGCCCCGGCTACGGATCAGACCAGTGCCGCCTTGCGCACCGGCCCTTGCGCGTCGCCCTCGCCTTCCCCCTTCCCCGCATCCGTCAGCGTCAGGTACTTGGTCTCCGGCGCCCAGGCCATGGAGATCAGCGCGCCGAACAGGAGGATGCCGGCGAGGATGGCCATGGTCGGGTTGAGGCCGATGCCGGCCACGCTGACCGGCAGCAGGAAGGTGCTCAGCGCCGAGCCCAGGCGGCTGGCGGCGGTGGCCAGGCCGATGCCGCCGGCGCGCACTTCGGTGGGGAAGCTTTCCGCCGGGTAGACGCCGACCAGGTTGCTCACCGCCGAGAGCACCAGGGTGAACAGGCCGAAGGTCGCCACCATCAGCCAGGCCAGGCTGCCGGGCAGCAGCACCAGCAGGAAGAGCGCGGCGGAGAGGATCAGGAAGGAACCGATGAGGAAGCCGCGGCGGGTGAATTTCACCGTGCACCAGATGCCCACCAGGGCGCCCACCACCAGCAGCGCGTTGAGCAGCATCTCGGTGCCGAAGCCCTCGGCCAGGTCCATCTTCTGCAGGATCGACGGCAGGAAGGTGTAGATGGCGAAGTACGGCATGACGATGCAGATGAAGAACAGGCAGTTGAACGCGGTGCGCTTGCGGTACTGCGCGCTGAACAGTTGGCGGAAGCCGCCCTTGTGTTCCTCGGCGATCTCGTCGTCGAGCACCACGTGCGCGCCCAGGTGCTTGCGCACTATCGCCCGGGCCTCCTCGATGCGGCCCTTGTGCACCAGCCAGCGTGGCGATTCCGGGGTGCCGATGCGGGCGATCAGGATCATGGCCGCGGGGATCGCCGAGGACGCCAGCATCCAGCGCCAGGCGTCGTCGCCAAGGCCGAGCATGGCGGTGCCGACGAAGGTGGCGGCGACGTAGCCGAAGGTCCAAATCACGCTGAAGGAGCCCAGCAGCACGCCGCGGTGCTTCTTCGGCGAGAACTCCGCGAGCATGGCGTGGCCGACGCTGAAGTCGCCGCCCAGGCCGATGCCGATCAGCACCCGGCAGAGGAACAGTTGCAGCGCGGTCTCGGCGAAGAACTGCAGCAGCGAGGCCAGGGTGATCAGCACGAAGCTGATGAGGAAGATCTTCTGCCGCCCCAGGTGGTCGGAAATCCAGCCGAAGAACAGGCTGCCGAAGAACAGGCCGAGCAGCGCCGAGCTGCCGATCAGGCCCTGCCAGAAGGGGTCGAGGTTCAGCTGCGGGTTGATCAGGGTGAAGGCGATGCCGATCAGCCCGAGGATGTAGCCGTCGGTGAAGTGGGCGCCGAAGGTGAGGCCGGCGATCTTGATGTGGAACCTGCCGATGGGCAGGTCGTCGATTCTGGCTGTGTTACCCGACATGATCGTCTCCGAGTCTTTTTCTTGTTGTCTGAACGGAAGGGTGACCGCCGCACCGGTCGGGGCGGCGGCGGTTGGCGGAACTCCTTAGCGGCGTGGCCGCGGCTGCGTGCGCGGCGGCGTCAGTCGGCCAGGCCGCCGAGCAGCAGGTACTTGATCTCCAGGTAGTCGTCGAGGCCGTACTTCGAGCCCTCGCGGCCCAGGCCGGATTCCTTGATGCCGCCGAAGGGCGCCACCTCGGTGGAGATGATCCCTTCGTTGATGCCGACCATGCCGGCCTCCAGGCCCTCGGCCATGCGCCAGACGCGGCCGATGTCGCGGCTGTAGAAGTAGGCGGAAAGGCCGTAGGGCGTGTCGTTGGCCAGGCGCAGCACCTCGGCCTCATCGCGGAAGCGGAAGCAGGCGGCCACCGGGCCGAAGGTTTCCTCGCCGGCGATCAGCATGTCCGCGTTGGCCTCGGCCAGTACCGTGGGTTCGTAGAAGGTGCCGCCCAGGGCGTGGCGCTGGCCGCCGCAGAGCAGCCGGGCGCCCTTCTCCAGGGCGTCGCCGACGTGCTGCTCGACCTTGGCCAGGGCCGCCGCGTTGATCAGCGGGCCCTGCTCGGTCTCGCCCTCCAGGGCGCTGCCCACGCGCAGCGCGCGTACCGCCTCGGCCAGCTTGGCGGTGAAGGCCTCGTACACCTCGTCCTGCACGTAGAAGCGGTTGACGCATACGCAGGTCTGCCCGGTGTTGCGGAACTTCGAGGCCATGGCGCCGCGCACCGCGGCGTCCAGGTCGGCGTCGGCGAAGACGATGAAGGGCGCGTTGCCGCCCAGTTCCAGGGAGACCTTCTTCAGGGTGTCCGCGGCCTGGCGCATCAGCAGCTTGCCGGTGCGGGTGGAACCGGTGAAGGTCAGCTTGCGCACCACCGGGGATGCCTGCAGCGCGCCGCCGATGGCCACGGCATCGCCGGAGACGATATTGAACACCCCGGCAGGGATGCCCGCCCGCTCGGCCAGCACGGCCAGGGCGAAGGCCGACAGCGGCGTCTCTTCCGAGGGCTTGAGGACCAGGGTGCAGCCGGCCGCCAGCGCCGGGCCGACCTTGCGGGTGACCATCGCCAGCGGGAAGTTCCAGGGCGTGATGGCGGCCACCACGCCCACCGGCTGCTTGGTGACGACGATGCGCGCGTCGGTCTTGTGCGAGGGGATCACGTCGCCGTACACGCGCTTGGCTTCCTCGGCGAACCAGTCGAGGAAGCTGGCCGCGTAGGCCACCTCGCCCTTCGCCTCGGCCAGCGGCTTGCCCTGCTCGCGGCTGAGCAGGCGCGCCAGTTCGTCCTGGCTGGCCAGCATCAGTTCGGCCCAGCGGCGCAGGAGCGCCGCGCGTTCCTTGGCCAGCAGCCCGCGCCAGGCCGGCAGGGCACGCTCGGCGGCGGCGATGGCGGCGCTGGTTTCCTCGGCGCCGCCGCGCGGCACCTGGGCGATGACCTCGTCGTTGGCCGGGTTGCGCACCGCGTAGGTGGGGCCGCCGGCCCGCCATTGGCCGTCGATGTAGTGGCCGGCTCTCAGCAGTTCGCTCATGCCACGGCCTCCGTCAGCGAAAAGGTCTCGCGCATCGGCCGGGCCACGCGGAGGATACGCTTGCCGGCGGTGTAGTCGTTGATGACGTCGCAGGGCGTGTAGTTGCGTTCCAGCTCGTAAAGCTCCTCTTCGTCCAGGCGCGTTTCCAGGGCCGCCAGGGCGCTGTCAAACTGCGCGGTGCTGTCGGCGCCGACCAGCATGCAGTCCACGCCGGGGTGGTTGAGCACCCAGGCCTGGGCGATCTGCGCGTTGCTCAGGCCGCGGCGCCGGGCCACGCGCTGCACCGAGCGGGCGATCTCGAAGGAGGCCTCGTCGGCGTACATCTGCTGGGTGAAGAAGTCGGTCTGGTTGCGCGTCGATTGCGCATCGCCGGTCAGCAGGCCGCGGGCCAGCGGGCTGAATACCGAGACGCCGAGGCCCTGGTCGCGGCAGAAGGGGATCATCTCGCGCTCTTCCTCGCGGTAGGCGCAGTTGAGCTGCAACTGCATGTTGATCGGCTTGACCCAGCCGTTGCGCTCGCAGGCCATGAGGATTTTCGCCAGTTGCCCGGTGAGCATGGTGGACACGCCGATGTAGCGGGCCTTGCCGGCGCGGACGATGTCGTTCAGCGCGCCCATCACCTCTTCCACCGGGGTGTTCAGGTCATAGAAATGCAGCATGTAGATATCGACGTAGTCCATGCCCAGGCGGGCCAGGGAAGCGTCGATGCTGTCCATGATGTGCTTGCGCGAATGGCCGCTGGCGTTGATGCCCTGGCGGGTGCCGTAGCCGACCTTGGTGGTGACCACGATGTCCTCGCGGCGTACCAGGCGCTTGAGGAT
This sequence comes from Pseudomonas delhiensis, assembly GCF_900187975.1. Taxonomy (GTDB): domain Bacteria; phylum Pseudomonadota; class Gammaproteobacteria; order Pseudomonadales; family Pseudomonadaceae; genus Pseudomonas; species Pseudomonas delhiensis. The sequence goes on from NZ_FZPC01000001.1 coordinate 369,543, forward strand.
GCGCCCGACCACTTCCTCGCCGACGCCGGCGGAATAGAAGTCGGCCAGGTCGATGAAGTTCACCCCGGCGTCCAGGGCGTGCTTCACGATCGGCCCGCTCTTCTGTTCGTCGAAGATCCATGGCTTCCAGTCCGGGGTGCCCATGTTCATGGTGCCCAGGCACAGCTTGGAGACCTGCAGGCCGGAGTTGCCGAGACGGATGTACTGCATGGCGGCGACCTCAGGCTTTGGGGGTGTAGAAGGGGTTGGCGATCTGCTGCACCACGTCGGCCAGCTGCGCGCGCTCGGGCTTGCAGGCCAGCGCCGCGCGGATGGCGGTGCGGCAGGCGTTGTAGTTGTTCAGGTAGACGGCATCCAGGTCGTCGCAGGCCGGATTGACCCAGTTGGCGGTGACGATGGCCCACTCGTCCTCGGCCTCGGCCGGCAGGGTGCCGTCCAGCAGCGCCTCGGTGACGGCCTTGGCGATGCCGGCCTGGGACGCGCCCCAGGTGGCGTTGGCGTGCAGGTCGCCGCCGATCGGGGCCTTGTTCACGTAGAGGGTCATCGGCTTGACCGGGATGTTCGGCTGGGCGATCACCATGAACGGACAATGGCCCTGGCTGGGCGAGGCCAGGCTGCCGGCGAAGGCCTGGCCGGCCGGGCCGTTGCGCGGGCCGAGCAGGATGTTGATGTGCGCGGCGTTGACGCCGGGGCCTTCGAAGCCTTCACCTATGTAGAGAGCGAGCTGTTTCATGGGTACCTCGTGGGATAGTCGGGGCGAGCGGAGGCGCGGGCCGCGAAGGTCCGTGCGCAGGGCTGCGGGGCAGCCGGGTTCAGTGATCGGTTCGCGACGGGGCTGGGAAGCGGGGGAGCAGAGGGAAGAAAGGCATGGCGCAATCGCTCGTTGTTGTTGTCGGGAGCCGTTGCGCAATTTTTTAGCACCGGCCCGTTGCGGGCCGGTAAGCATAAAAACTCAAGGAGCTATGAGTTCAACTCATAACCGGGGCGATCAGATGCCGACCTTGTCCAGGGCCTTGCCCACGCCCTGCCAGAAGCGTTGCTGGCGGCGCACCTCGTAGCCGCTGGCGGCGATCTGCGCCGGTTCCTGGACCAGCCGGGTGCGGGCGATCTCCGGCTCGGCCAGGCGCGCCTCGATCAGCTGCAGCGGGCCGTCGCCCTCGCTGTGGCTGCGCTTGGCGGGCACGCGGTCCTCGTCGTAGCGCAGGTAGTAGACGCCGCCGGCCCTGGCTTCGAGCATGAAGCTGGCGATGCGGGTGAAGTCCAGCGGGCCGTCGGCGAAGAAGGTCCAGAAGCTGCCGAACAGCGGCCGGCGCATTTCCAGCTTGAAGCTGCCCGGCTCGAACTCCAGGGCCAGGTAGCCGTTGCTCGGCAGGCTGCCGATCAGCTCGTTGTTGAGGAACAGCCCGGGCGCTTCCAGCTCCTCGTCGGCCCACTGGTTCTGCGGGCGGTAGAGGTAGACCAGGGCGTGGCGCGCATCGCTGGGCTGCAGCGGCGCGAAGGCCTGGCCGTCGGTGGCGCCGAAGAAGGCGCCGGGGGAACTGCAGCCGGCCAGCAGCAGGAGAACCAGGCCCAGCAGCGATCGCAACATGCGTCAGTCCCTTCTTGTGGTCATGCTGCGAGCATAACCAGCGCTGGCCGCCGAGCCACCCGCCGAAAGTCCGGGTGGCGGCGCCTCAGGGCAGGGTCGCCGGGCGCCGCTGCGCCGCCTGCGGTAACAGGTGGCGCACCAGCCACTTGCGCGTGGGTACCACCAAGCGCTCCTGGAACAGCACGCAGCTGACCACCATGAACAGCAGGAACAGCGGGTACAGCCACAGCGACAGCTGCTGCTCGGTGGCCGCGGTGATGCAGTAGGCCCAGTCGGCCAGGCAGTCGCCCGGCGCGCGGATCAGCTTCTCGGTGCGCGAGAACAGGGTGAACAGCGGCACGTGCAGGGCGAACAGCGACAGCGAGGCCGCCCCCAGGCGCGGCGACCAGTGGCGGATCGCCGGGCTGTGCGGGTCGCGCGGCAAGGCGCTGATGTACACCAGCACCAGTTGCGCCGGCAGCAGCAGGCCGTTGTGCAGCAGGAAGTACCAGTGCCGCGCGCCCTGGGTGTAGAGGTAGTCGGCGGCGAGGAAGTTGGCCACCACGAAGCCGCCCAGCGCCAGCACCGCGCCGGTGCCGGGCAGGCGGCCGCCGTCCTTGTGCTCGCGGAACAGGCCGTAGGCGAGGATGCCGCCGAGGAACTCCGGCAGGCGCAGGATGGGGTTGCGGTGCAGCAGGCCGGTCCAGGGCATGCCGTACTGCTGGTGCAGCGCCAGCAGCAGCGGCGGCACCAGGTACAGCAGCCAGAGCGCCAGCAGCGCCCGCCGCTTGTTGCCGATGCGCATCAGCCGCGGCGCCAGCGCCGGGAAGCAGAGGTAGAAGAAGAACAGCGTCGACAGCGACCAGAGCGGCGCGTTGAAGGTCAGGTACAGCGGGTTCCAGGCCTGCAGCATGGTCAGCTGGAGGATGCTGTTGAACAGCAGCTCGCGGTCGCTCATCCAGTGGCGGAACAGTTCCGGGTGGGTCTGGCCGAGGTGGTCATGGGTGTCGTAGACGACGAAGCGCGGGGTGGCCTGGTCCAGGTCCGGGCCGATGCCCAGCTGGCTGATCAGCAGCAGCACGCCGATGGTCAGCAGGATCGAGAAGATGTGGATCGGGTAGAGGTTGGAGAAGCGCTTGGTGAGGAAGCTGCGCGGGCTCTCGCGCAGCTGGCCGTCGGTGACGTAGACGTGGGCCAGGAGGAAGCCGGAGAGCACGAAGAAGGTGCTGGTGGCGAAGAAGCCCAGGCTGGTCAGCTCGTCCAGCCCGCGGAACTTCTGCTCCGCCGGGTAGACGTGCAGGGTGTGGTAGACCACCACGTACATCCCGAGCAGGAAGCGCAACCATTCCAGCCCGATGAACCTTTCCTTGCGGATCTTGTTCACGACCTTCTCCCGTTTCCCCGGGTGCCTGCCCCGGCGGGCGGCTCAGCGGCGGCGGTCGAGGAAATTCACCACCACCCGGTCGAGCCAGCCCCACAACCGCTGGTGCAGGCGCATCCACAGGGAGCGGCCGTGCCACAGCGTGAAATCGATCTCCCGGCTGGCGGCGAAGTCGGCGATCAGGCAATCGGCCACCGCCGCCGTGAAGTCGGCGTCCAGTATCTCGATATTGGCATCCAGATTGAACCGCAAGTTCCAATGATCGAAGTTGCACGAACCGACGCTCGTCCAATCGTCCACCAGCACCACCTTCATGTGCAGGAAGCGCGGCTGGTACTCGAAGATGCGGATGCCGGCGCGCAGCAGGCGCGGGTAATAACGCTGCCCAGCATAGCGCACGGGGGCGTGGTCGGTGAGCCGCCCGGTCAGCAGCAGGCGCACCTCCACCCCGCGCCGCGCGGCCTTGCGCAGGGCCCGGCGGACCTTCCAGGTGGGCAGGAAATACGGCGTGGCCAGCCAGATGCGCTGCTGCGCGCCGTTCAGGCTGCGCACCAGCGACTGCAGGATGTCGCGGTGCTGGCGGGCGTCGGCGTAGGCCACCCGGCCCTGGCCGCTGCCGCCGATGGGCGTGGGCGGCAGGCGCGCCGGGTGCACCGCTTCCAGCGGGCACCAGGCCTTGGCCTGCAGGCAGGCGTGCCACTGGCGCTCGAACAGCACCAGCCAGTCGGCCAGCACCGGGCCCTGCATCTGCACCATCACCTCGTGCCAGGCGCTGGCGTTCTCCGGCACCGACCAGAACTCGTCGGTGGCGCCGGCGCCGCCGACGTAGCCGACGTATTGGTCCACCAGCAGCAGCTTGCGGTGGTCGCGGAACAGGTTGCGCCAGCCGCCGCGCCAGCGCAGCGGGTTGTACAGCCGCAGCTCGCCGCCGGCCTCGCGCAGCCGGCGGCCCCAGGCGCTGCCCAGGCGCAGGGCGCCGAAGCCGTCGAACAGGCAGCGTACCGCCACGCCGCGGCGCAGGGCGTCGATCAGGGTTTCCAGCAGCAGCTCGGCGCAGGTGCCGCCTTCCACCAGGTACAGCTCCAGGTCCACCTGGCGCTGCGCCCGGGCAATGGCCGTGAGCATGCTCGGGAAGAAGTTCTCCCCGTCCACCAGCAGGGCGAAGCGGTTGCCGCTGCGCCAGGGGAAGACCGGCCCGCTCACCGCTGGGCGAAGATCAGCACGGCGCCCACCGGCACCGCCAGGTTGATGGTCTGCAGGCCGGCGAGCTTGCGCAGCTTCTCAACCCCCGGCGCCAGGCCGAAGTCGGCGGCGTCGAGGATCAGCGGCGACAGCGTCACCACCTGGAAGCGCCGTTCGTCCAGGCGCGTCACCAGCACCTCGGCGCGGTACGCGCGGCTGGCGCCGTGCAGGTCCAGGCGCAGCGGCAGCGGCATCTCCAGCTGCGCGCCGTTGGCCAGGCCGAAGATCGGCCCCAGGTCCAGCTGCGCGTCCACCGTGGCCTCGGGATAGCGCTCGGTCTCGAACAGCAGCTCGCGGATGCGCTCGTCGCGCAGCGGCACGCCGCTGAGCACCGAGTCCAGCTCGATGCGCAGGCTGGCCTTGCCGTGGTCGTCGACGCTGCCGTGCATGACCAGGAAGCGGTTGTTGTCGGCGCCGGCGGCGCCGCGGCCGGTGACGAAGTTCAACCGCGAGGATTCGTAGTCGAGGTACCAGGCCGCCTGGGCGGAAGCGGCGAAGCAGGCCGCGAGGAGGAAAGCGAACAGCGAGCGCATGGAGTCCCTTACATGGAAAACGGCTGGATCAAGCCAACGATAGCGGCCCGCCGCCGCCTTGCAAACCGGCCGACCGGCGAGCCCATTGGGCAGGCGGCAGCGCCAATGGTTCAGTCGGCCAGCAGCGCGGCAATCCCAGGCGAGAACGTAGGGCGCATAACCGTTCGCGGTTATCCGCCGGATACACCGAGGCCATGGCCAACGCCCAGATCAACCCCGGAGCCGCCGGGGACCGAGGCCAAGCGGCGGATAACGCCGTAGGCGTTATTCGCCCTACAAAGCATCCGCCTGGGGCAGCAGCCGGCAACCCTCGCGCGGGCCGAGCCAGGCGGCGGTCTGGGTGCTGCCCAGGCCGCGGGCGGTCACCCGCTTGTGCTCGGCGTCGTCGAGGAAGGCGCTGGTGGGCACGTACTGCCTGGTGTAGCCCTGGCAGTACTCGGCGCTGTTGCCCATGACGTAGCGGCAGGAGCAGTACTCCTTGGCCGTGTAGGCGCCGATGATCGGCGGGAAGGATTCCAGGTGCACGCGGTTGGCCCAGGCCCAGCCGGCCAGGGCGACCAGCAGCAGGAGCAGCAGGCCGAGCAGCGGGTGGCGGCGGATCATGGCTTGGCCTCCGGCTGGACGAAGGCCGCAAGGGCCCGCTTGAGGAAGTCGTCGTGGCGGTAGCTGCCGTCGCGGTCGTCGGCGTAGCGCACTATCACCAGCTTCTGGTCGGGCAGCACGTATAGCGCCTGGCCCCAGTGGCCGAGGGCGGCGAAGGTGGTCTCCGGGGCGTTCGGCCAGGGCAGGTCGGCGCCGGCGGGGGCGCGGTTCAGCCACCACTGGCCGCCGGGCACGCCGTCGGCGGCGTCCTCCGCGGTGGGGTGGTAGTTGGCGAACGGCGTGAGGGCGAACTGCATCCAGGCCGGGGGCAGCAGCTGGCGTTCCTTCCAGCGCCCGCCGCGCTGCATCAGCAGGCCGATGCGCGCCAGGTCGCGGGCGGTCATGTAGGCGTAGGAGGAACCGACGAAAGTGCCGCTGGCGTCGCGCTCCCACACCGCCGAGCGGATGCCCAGGGGCTCGAACAGCGCGGTCCAGGGGTAGTCCGCGTAGGCCTCGCCGACCATCTGCTTCAGGCTGGCGGCGAGCACGTTGCTGTCGCCGCTGGAGTAGCGGAAGCGCTGGCCCGGCTCGGCGTCGGCGGGGAAGCCGGCGACGAAGCCGGCCATGTCGTCGCGGCCGCGGGTGTAGAGCATGGCCACCACCGAGGACTTCAGCGGGGCGTATTCGTAGTCCTCTTCCCAGGCCAGGCCCGAGGCCCAGTTGAGCAGGTGGCGCATCTTCACCTGCGGGTGCGCGGCGAAGGGCGCGAAGTGCTGCGCCACCGCGTCGTCCAGCTGGAAGCGGCCCTCGCCGTAGGCCACGCCGAGCACGCAGGCCATGATGCTCTTGCTCATGGACCAGGCCAGGTGCGGGGTCTGCGCGCGGGTCGGCCCGGCATAGCGCTCGTAGACCAGTTGGCCGTCGCGGATCACCACCACGGCGTCGCTGCGCACGCCCTGGCGGGTGGCGTCGTCGCGCGCCGGGAAGGCATAGGCCTCGAAGGCCTGCAACGCCGGGCCGCTGGCCGCGGGGCCGGGCTGCCAGTCGGCCTCCGGCCAGGTTTGCGCGTGGACCGGCGCCAGCAGGCACAGGCTGGCGACCAGGGTGGCGCCACGCAGCAGCGGGCGCAGGCAGGGCATGGGCATCGGCGGGCCTCTTGTTTTCAGCTCCGGCGGAACCCTAGCACGCTGCCATGACGGCCATAAGCGCCGATCACGCCGTAATGGCGGACGGATTCAGCGCGGCACCTGGTAGTCGGCCGGGCCGAGCAGGTCCATGCCGCACTCCAGGCCGCTTATCCAGTCGAGGAAGGCATCGATCATCGGCCTGCCGGCGAAGGGCCGGCCGTGCTGCGGCACCATCATCTGCACGTCCAGGCCGCGCACCATGTCCGCCCACAGCCGGCACACCTTGTTGCTGGCCATGTAGCGGCGGTGGAAGCCGAGCATGTGCGGCAGGTGCTCGGCGAAGTCCTGCACCGGGTTGGCGTCGTCCACCAGGGAGGCGCCCATGTCGCCGGAGAAGAGGATGCGGCTGACCGGGTCGTAGATCTGGAAGTTGCCCACCGAGTGCAGGAAGTGCGCCGGCAGTATATTCAGCTGGCAGCGGCCGAGGTTCAGCGACTGGCCGCGGTCGGGCACGGCGATGACGCGGTCGTAGGTGGAGATGCCGTGGCTGACCGCCAGGTAGCTGGCCGTCAGGTGCGGCAGGAAGCGCGCCCAGAGCTTGGAGCAGATGACCTTGGCGCGGGTGTGCAGCAGCCACTTGTCCAGCGCGGCGATGATGTCCGGGTCCTGGTGCGAGGCGAAGATGTAGTCCAGCTCCTGCAGCGGCATCAGCTTCGACAGTTCCAGCGACAGCGGCGTGTAGGTCAGGTCGCCGCCCGGGTCCAGCAGCAGGTACTGGCCGTGGTCGACGATGAGGAACTGGTTGGACTGCACCCCGTCGCCGGTGACGAGGTCATCGAAGCACAGGCACTGGTGGGTGCCGTTGTCGAACAGCACTATGGGTTCGCGACGCATGGAGCTTCCTGCGGATCATGCCGGTGGGCGGCGGAATGTCGCGCAGGGTACCCAGGCGCGGGCGCGGGCCTCACTGACCTGGGTCAAGCCCCAGTGCCGCCCAGGCCTTGTCCAGACGCCTGGCGCGGGCGCTGCCGCCCAGGGCGAGCACCGCGCGGTCGCGCTTCCACAGCTGCGCCCAGTGCTCCGGGCCCTGGGCGATGGCGGCGTCCAGCGCCGGGGTCAGGGCGTCGAACTGGGCGAACAGGCCGCCCAGCAGCAGGTGCGTGGCCGGGTCGCCGACCGGGTGCCGCGCCACCTCCGCGCAGCCGGCCAGCAGCCCCGCCAGGCGCAGCGGCAGCTCGCGCGGCCAGCGGCTGGCCAGGCCCACGCCGTACAGCCAGGCCAGCAGCGCAGCCATCACGTGCAGGTCCTCCAGGCCGCGGAACGGCTTGCTGTAGGCGTCCCAGCCGTCGCCCGGCAGGCGCTCGCAGTGGGCGCCGTCGAGGACCAGCCGGGCATGGGGGATGTCGGGGATCAGCGGCATGGCCGGCATCGGCTCCAGGCGCGCGCCGGGGGCGCCGGCCAGCACCACGGTCATCGCCAGGTGCGGGGCGTCGCCGGCCGGCTCGTCGCGCGCCGCCACCAGGTACCAGGCGGCGCTGTCGGCGGCGGTAGCGAAGTCCTTGCGGCCGTGCAGGGTCAGGCCGTCCAGGCGGGTGGCCAGGTCCGCCGGGCGCAGGCTCCTGCCCTCGCTGACGCAGAGCGCGCCGAGGCCGGCCGGGGCCGCCGGCCACAGGGCGCGCAGGGCCGCCTGGTAGCCGCCGAGGAAGGCCAGGCCGGGGGTGGCCGCCAGGCGCCCGGCGAGCACCGCCAGCTCCAGCGGCCCGGCGCCGTCGGCGCAGGCCAGCAGTTCGGCGTACCAGTCCTCCAGGGCCAGGCCGGCGGGCAGTGGCTCCAACGGGCCGAGCAGGCGGTTCCAGGGCATGGGGCGATCCTCATCCGGTTGGGGTGGTTGTCATACAAGCATCACGCCAGGGTCACGAGCGTGACACCGCCGCTTCCTAGCCTGAGCTTGCACAACAAAGGCGACCGGCCGCAACCCGCCTGGCCGGCCCATGGAGGCCTCCGCATGAGTCAGACCGCCCACGCCTGCGACACCCCGCGCGAAGAACGCCGCCTCAAGGCCGTGCGCCTGCGCGGCGCCCGCGCCCTGCGCGAAGCCCAGGCCCTGCGCTTCCGCGTGTTCAGCACCGAGTTCGAGGCACGCCTGAAGGGGGCCGAACTCGGCCTGGACCTGGACGACTACGACAGCCACTGCCTGCACATCGGCGTGCGCGACCTGGCCAGCGGCGCCCTGGTGGCCACCACCCGCCTGCTCGACCACCGCGCCGCCGGGCGCCTGGGGCGCTTCTACAGCGAGGAGGAGTTCCACCTCGACGGCCTGGCCGAGCTGCAGGGCCCGGTGCTGGAGATCGGCCGCACCTGCGTCGACCCGGCCTACCGCAACGGCGCCACCATCGCCGTGCTCTGGGGCGAACTGGCCGAGGTGCTCAACGAGGGCGGCTACGGCTACCTGATGGGCTGCGCCAGCATCCCCATGCGCGACGGCGGCGTCCAGGCCCTGGCGGTGATGCAGCGCCTGCGCGAGCGCTACCTGTGCCGCGAGCACCTGCGCGCCGAGCCGAAGACGCCGCTGCCGGCCCGGGAACTGCCGGACAACCTCACCGCCGAGCTGCCGCCGCTGCTCAAGGCCTACATGCGCCTGGGCGCGAAGATCTGCGGCGAGCCCTGCTGGGACCCGGACTTCCAGGTCGCCGACGTGTTCATCCTGCTCAAGCGCGACGAGCTGTGCCCGCGCTACGCCCGCCACTTCAAGGCGGCCGTGTGATGCGCGGCGCCTGGCGAAGCGCCCGCCTGCTGGCGGTGGTCGGCCTGGGCCTGGCGCTGGCCGCCGCGGTGGCGCTGCTCGAACGCCTGCCCGGCTACGACTGGACCGCCCTGCGCCAGGGCCTGACGCGCTGGTGGCTGGCCCACCTGCGCCGCGCCCTGCCGCTGCGGGTGACGGTCCATGGCGAACTGCCCAGGGGCCCGGCGCTGTGGGTCAGCAACCACGTGTCCTGGCTCGACATCCCGCTGCTCGGCGCCCTGGCCCCGCTGACCTTCCTGTCCAAGGCCGAGGTGCGCCAGTGGCCGCTGGCCGGCTGGCTGGCGGAAAAGGCCGGCACCCTGTTCATCCGCCGCGGCTCGGGCGACGGCAGCCGCCTCGGCGAGCAGATCGCCGGGGCCCTGCTGCTGGGCCGCTCGACGCTGATCTTCCCCGAAGGCACCACCACCGACGGCCGCGGCCTGCGCAATTTCCACCCGCGCCTGCTGGCCGGCGCCATCCATGCCGGGGTGCCGCTGCAGCCGGTGGCCCTGCGCTACCTGCGCAACGGCGAACCGGACCCGCTGGCGCCCTTCATCGGCGACGACGACCTGCTCAGCCACCTGCTGCGGCTGCTGCGCAACGACCGCGGCTGCGTGGAGATCCACCTGCTCGCGCCGCTGCCCAGCCAGGGCCGCGACCGCGCCCAGCTGGCGCAGCAGGCCCACGCCGCCATCGGCACGGTGATCTACGGGGGAATCGCGCGGGAACAGGCGCAGGCCGCCTGAAACAGGAAGGAAGTCGAACCTGCCGGGCGCCACGGCTGGCAGGTTCCGCCCCGGACGGCGGCGCAGGCCGCGGCCCCCGGAAAGACCGGCGCCCGCCATTGGCGGGCGCCGTCGTTCCAGTGGCGCGCGGGGCCTGCGCGGCGCCGCCCTATGCGCCGGCTTCCGGCGGCACGACCAGGATGTCGCAATCCAGTTCGCGCAGGGCGTAGTCGGCAACACTGCCGATCAGGGCACGCTTGATCCCTCCCATGCCCCGGGTACCCATCACCAGCAGGTCCGGCCGGTGCTTCTCGGACATGCGCTCCAGCACATTGCCCGGCAGGCCGACGGCGACCAGCTGTTCGTCGATCCAGGGCTCCAGCTGCTGGTCCCTGAGGAACGCCTTGAACTCGTCCACCGCCTGCCGCGTCTCGGTGCCGACGAACTCGTCGATGCGCTCCTCGCTGACCCCGGAGTACTGCATCATGCCCTTGGCCAGCGGGCTGAAGGCGTAGATGGCGCGGCGCACCGCGCCCTGCAGCAGGCCCAGGCGCTCGGCGACGCGCACCGCGTTGGCCGAGGCCGGCGAGGTGTCCAGCGCCAGCAGCAGGTCGCGGTATTCGCCGGCGGCCGGCTGGTTGACCATCAGCACCGGCAGCTTGCCGGCGCGCACCACCCGTTCCACGGTGGTGCCGACGAAGATGTCGCGCAATACGCTCTTACGGTGCGAGCCCATCACCAGCAGGTCGACGTCCTCCTCCAGCGCGCAGCTGACGATCTTCTGGTTCGGGTCGCCCACCTCGACGCGGATGCGCGGGCAGCTGCCGCCCAGGGCGGTGAGCTCGACCAGGCGCGCCTCCAGCAGCAGCCGGACCTGCGTCGCCTCCTGCTCGACCAGCGCCGCCGGCTGGTCCTCGTCGACCACGCAGAGCACCGTCCACGGGCAGCCGAAGCGCTTGGCCAGGGCCCCGGCGCGTTGCAGGGCCTTCTCCGAGCGCGACGACAAGTCCGTGGCGATCATCAATGATTTGAGCATGCAGCACCTCCCTCTCCGTCGTGGGTTCTATTGCATCCTTTCAAGGCTTTCCTACGTTTGATGCATATCAAGCCGGGGGCGATCCGCCGGCAAATCGTCGCACCGCCCGGCCAGCGCCAGCAGTTGCGGGTAGAAGGCGCGGAAGTCGTCGCTCAGCACCTGGTAGCGCTCGGCCAGTTCCTCCCAGGCGCCGTCCAGCAGGCCCGGGCGCGACAGCCGCCGGGCCATGCCGGCGAGCACGTCCTGCAGCACCGCGAAGTCGCGGTAGCTGCCCAGCCAGTCCTGCGCCGCCATGCGCGGGGCGATGCGCGCCAGGCGCTCGGGCAGCTGCGGGGTCTGGTTCAGTACACCATAGACGCGGCGGGTGAATTCGCTGAGCGGCTCGTTGCTGAATGTGTCCCAGTCGCGGGCCAGGCAATGGTCGAAGAACACGTCCAGCAGCACCCCGGCCAGGCGCCGCCGCCCGGCGGGGAAGCGCAGCTTCGCCGCGTGCACCAGCGGATGGCTGTCGGTGAAGGCATCGATGCGCCGGTGCAGGCGGATGGCCGCCTCGACGTCCGCCGGCCAGCGCCCGGCCAACGGCCCCTTGACGAAGTCGCCATAGAGGCTGCCGAGCAGCTGCGCCGGCTGCGAGCCGCCGAGGTGGAGATGGGCGAGGTAGTTCATCGTCCAAGCTTAGCGCGAAAGCGGCCGCGGCGGGGTGCGGGCGGGCCCGCCGATTTGCCCGCAAGGCCCGTCTCTGCTAGTGTCGCCGGGTTCCGAATACCCCGCCGAGATGTCCCATGGCCCGCAAGAAAGCCGTCGATTTCGAACAGTCCCTCGCCGAACTGCAAACCCTGGTGGAACGCCTGGAGAGCGGCGAGCTGTCCCTGGAGGACTCGCTCGGCGCCTTCGAGCAGGGCATCCGCCTGACCCGCGAATGCCAGGCGGCGCTGAGCCAAGCCGAGCAGAAGGTGCAGGTGCTGCTGGAGCGCGACGGCGAACTGAGCGAGGCGCCCTTCGACAGCGAAGGCGAAGACGCATGATCGCCGCCTACCAGGCGCGCTGCCAGGCGCGCGTCGATGCCGCCCTGGAAACCCTGTTCACCCCGCCCCGCGAAGACCTCCAGCGCCTCTACCAGGCCATGCGCTACAGCGTGGTCAACGGCGGCAAGCGCGTGCGCCCGCTGCTGGCCTACGCCGCCTGCGAGGCCCTCGGCGGCGACCCCGCCCGGGCCGACGGCGCGGCCTGCGCGGTGGAGCTGATCCACGCCTACTCGCTGGTCCACGACGACCTGCCGGCGATGGACGACGACGCCCTGCGCCGCGGCCAGCCGACCACCCACATCGCCTTCGACGAGGCCTGCGCCATCCTCGCCGGCGACGGCCTGCAGGCGCTGGCCTTCGAGGTGCTGGCCGACGCCCGGCTGAACCCGCAGGACGCCGGGACGCGCCTGGCCATGGTCAGCGCCCTGGCCCGCGCCGCCGGCTCCGCCGGCATGGTCGGCGGCCAGGCCATCGACCTCGAGGCGGTGGGCCGGCGCATCGACCAGGCGGCCCTGGAAACCATGCACCGGCACAAGACCGGCGCGCTGATCGAGGCCAGCGTGCGCCTCGGCGCCCTGGCCAGCGGCCACGCCGACGCCGCGCGCCTGGAGGCCCTGGCCCGCTACGCCGGTGCCGTCGGCCTGGCGTTCCAGGTGCAGGACGACATCCTCGACGTGGAAAGCGACACCGCCACCCTGGGCAAGACCCAGGGCAAGGACCAGGCCCACGACAAGCCCACCTACCCCGCGCTGCTCGGCCTGGACCCCGCCAAGGCCTACGCCCTGGCCCTGCGCGACCAGGCCCTGGCGGCCCTGGAAGGCTTCGGCGACGGCGCCGAGCCACTGCGCGACCTGGCCCGCTACATCGTCGAGCGGCGCAACTGACCGACCGGTCGTTTCGCCTATAACCGCACTCCCCTGGAACTGTAGGAGCGGGCCCTGCCCGCGATTCGCGCGCAGGGCGCGCTCCTACAGGGGAATGGCATGGCTCGGCCCGCGTTGGAGCGGACTCCGTCCGCGATCCGGCGGATAACGCCAGGCCCACCCATGACGTAGGGCGCATAACCGTTCGCGGTTATCCGCCGCTGGCCGTGCCACCGGGGTGTCCGGCGTGGCGGGGACCAATCGCGGACGGAGTCCGCTCCTACGACCGTGTTTCCCTGGAGCTGCAGGAGCGCGCCATACCCGCTTCGACGGCTCTAGGTTGCCGTCTTCGCCGGCGTGGCAGGGCGAAGGACCTAGGTCCGCAAGCAAAGCCCTGCCCCACCCCACACGAACAACCGGACGCAAACCACCCGCTTTCTCGGGCAAACGGCACGACCACCTTGCTTGGGCCTGTCAGAAGCATCAGGTAAACTGCCGCATCTTTGCCTCTCATAACGATCAGCCTGATGCCCACGACGTTCCACGAGATTCCCCGCGAGCGCCCCGCCACTCCCCTGCTCGACCGCGCCGGCACGCCGGTCGAACTGCGCCGGCTGGGCGAGGCGGAGCTCGTCACCCTCGCCGACGAACTGCGCCAGTACCTGCTCTACAGCGTCGGCCAGACCGGCGGCCACTTCGGCGCGGGCCTGGGGGTGATCGAACTGACCATCGCCCTGCACTACGTCTTCGACACCCCGGACGACCGCCTGGTGTGGGACGTCGGCCACCAGGCCTACCCGCACAAGATCCTCACCGGCCGCCGCGAGCGCATGGGCACGCTGCGCCAGAAGGACGGCCTGGCCGCCTTCCCGCGCCGCGCCGAGAGCGAGTACGACACCTTCGGCGTCGGCCACTCCAGCACCTCCATCAGCGCCGCCCTGGGCATGGCCATCGCCGCCCGCATGCAGGGCTCGGGGCGCAAGTCGGTGGCGGTGATCGGCGACGGCGCGCTGACCGCCGGCATGGCCTTCGAGGCGCTGAACCACGCCTCCGACGTGCAGGCCGACATGCTGGTGATCCTCAACGACAACGACATGTCGATCTCGCACAACGTCGGCGGCCTGTCCAACTACCTGGCCAAGATCCTCTCCAGCCGCACCTACAGCAGCATGCGCGAGGGCAGCAAGAAGGTGCTCTCGCGCCTGCCCGGGGCCTGGGAGATCGCCCGCCGCACCGAGGAATACGCCAAGGGCATGCTGGTCCCCGGCACCCTGTTCGAGGAGCTGGGCTGGAACTACATCGGCCCCATCGACGGCCACGACCTGCCCACGCTGATCGCCACCCTGCGCAACATGCGCGACCTCAAGGGCCCGCAGTTCCTCCACGTGGTGACCAAGAAGGGCAAGGGCTTCGCCCCGGCCGAGGCCGACCCCATCGGCTACCACGCCATCACCAAGCTGGAGCCGGCGGGCGCCGCGCCGAAGAAGGCCGGCGGGCCGAAATACTCCAACGTCTTCGGCCAGTGGCTGTGCGACATGGCGTCGCAGGACCCGCGCCTGGTCGGCATCACCCCGGCGATGAAGGAAGGCTCCGATCTGGTGGCCTTCGCCGAGCGCTTCCCGGAGCGCTACTTCGACGTGGCCATCGCCGAGCAGCACGCGGTCACCCTGGCCGCCGGCATGGCCTGCGACGGCATCAAGCCGGTGGTGGCGATCTACTCCACCTTCCTGCAGCGCGGCTACGACCAACTGATCCACGACGTCGCCGTGCAGAACCTCGACGTGCTCTTCGCCATCGACCGCGCCGGCCTGGTGGGCGAGGACGGCCCGACCCACGCCGGCAGCTTCGACCTTTCCTACCTGCGCTGCATCCCCGGCATGCTGGTGATGACCCCCAGCGACGAGGACGAGCTGCGCAAGCTGCTGACCACCGGCTACCTGTTCCAGGGCCCGGCGGCGGTGCGCTACCCGCGCGGCAGCGGCCCGAACACGCCGATCGACCCGGCGCTGGAGCCGGTGGAAATCGGCAAGGGCGTGCTGCGCCGCCAGGGCAAGGCCGGCAAGGTCGCCATCCTGGCCTTCGGCGTGCAGTTGGCCGAGGCCCTGCAGGTGGCCGAGCGCTTCGACGCCACTGTGGCCGACATGCGCTTCGTCAAGCCGCTGGACGAGGCCCTGGTGCGTGAACTGGCCGACAGCCACGAACTGCTGGTGACCGTGGAAGAGAACGCCGTGATGGGCGGCGCCGGCGCCGCGGTCGGCGAGTTCCTCGCCCGCGAGAACCGCCAGTTGCCGCTGCTGCACCTGGGCCTGCCGGACTACTACGTGGAACACGCCAAGCCGGCGCAGATGCTCGCCGAATGCGGCCTGGACGCCGCCGGCATCGAGCGCGCCATCGCCGCGCGCCTGGCGCAGCTGGCCACCCCCGCGCCCGAGGCCTGAGCCCCGGCGCGCGGCGCCGGACCGCGTCAGCCCAGCAGCGCCAGGGTGTCCAGGGCGATCATGCGCTCCTCGGCGGTGGGCACCACCAGCACCCGCGGCGAGCCGGGCCGGTGGATGGCCCGGCAGCGGCCGCCCACGCACGCGTCGTTGGCCGCCTCGTCGACGGCGAAACCGAGAAACGCCAGGTGGGCCAGGGTCCTGGCGCGCACCAGCGGCGAGTTCTCGCCGATCCCGCCAGTGAACACCAGGCCGTCGATGCGCGGCATGGCGCAGCCCATCGCCGCCAGGGACTTGGCCAGGCGGTAGCAGAACACCTCGATGGCCAGGGCCGCGCCCGCATGGCCCCGGGCACGCGCCTGCTCCAGGGTGCGCATGTCGTTGGACAACCCCGACAGGCCGAGCAGGCCGCTGTCCTCGTTGAGCATCCTGTCGACTTCCTCGATGCTCCAGCCCAGGCTGCGGATCAGGTGGCCGTGCAGGTTGGGGTCGACGTCGCCGCTGCGCGTGCCCATCACCAGCCCTTCCAGCGGCGTCATGCCCATGCTGGTGTCGCGGCTGTGGCCATCGACGATGGCGCAGGTCGAGCAGCCGTTGCCCAGGTGCGCCGACAACCAGCAGCTGTCCTCCGCCGGCAGGTCGCACAGGGCGGCGGCGCGCTGGCTGACGTAGCGGTGGCTGGTGCCGTGGAAGCCGTAGCGGCGCACCCCGAAATGGCGGTACAGCCTTTCCGGCAGGGCGTAGCGGTAGGCGTGCTCGGGCAGGCTCTGGTGGAAGGCGGTGTCGAACACCGCCACCTGCGGCAGTTGCGGGTACAGCGCCAGGGCGGCCTCGATGCCGGCCAGGGCCCCGGGGTTGTGCAGCGGCGCCAGGGCGACGGTGTCGCGGATGGTACTCATGACCTGCGGATCGATGCGGCAGGCCTGGCTGAAGTGCTCGCCGCCATGCACCACGCGGTGGCCGATGCCCCGCAGGCGCCCTTCGGCGGCCACCTGCACCAGCGGCAGCAGGCGCGCCAGGGCCTGGCGGTGGTCGGCGTTGGGCAGGGCGAGGTCGGCGCGGCCGCCGGCGTCGACGATGCGCAGGCTGGCCTGGGGCGTGCCCAGGCATTCGACGATGCCGCTGGCGCGGAACTCGGGGGCGCTTTCGTCGACCAGGGCGAACTTGATCGACGAACTGCCGCAGTTGATGACGAGGATGCTTCGGTCGGGCATGGAAGGGTTTCCTGCAGGACAAGGGAGAGCCCGGCGCGCCGCGCCGCCCCGGACCGCGAAGGGCCGGGCACGGGCGCGCCGGGAGGAAGAGGTGCGGCCTACCAGGCCGCGCTCAGGCGTTCGCGGTTGGCCAGGGTGGCCGAGGGGCGCTCGCCGAAGAGCCGCTGGTAGTCGCGCCCGAACTGCCCCATGTGCCAGAACCCCCAGGCCATGGCGGCGTCCTGCACGGTCGCGTAGGGCGAGTGGGGGCTGCCCAGCTCGCGGTGCACGGCGTTCAGGCGCACGGCCTTGAGGTAGTGGATGGGGCTGCGCCCGAGCACGTCCAGGAAGCAGTTGCGCAGCGTGCGCTGGCTGACGTGCAGGAGCCGGCACAGCTCCAGCACGCTCACCGGCCGCGCGGGGTTGTCCAGCACGTATTCGCGCGCCCTGGCGACCACCCAGTGCTTGCGCAGCAGGGTGCGGGAACAGGCGTGGCGGGCCGCTTCGGCGCCCTGCAGCAGGTCCAGCAGGCAGAGCAGCAGGTCGTGGTTCAGCTGCCGCGCCACCGCGGGCTCGCGCAGGCTCAGCGGCTCGATCTGGGCCAGCGCCAGCGCGGCGCGCATGAAGTCGCACAGGCGCCGCCGGGCGCCGGGCTCGACCTGCAGCAGGCGCGACTCCTCCAGCAGCAGGCCGAGGTGGCGCAGCTCCTCCAGCTCCAGGTGCTCCAGCAGCGCCTCGCGCTCCACCACCAGGCCGAGGATGTTGTAGTCGTCCGGGGTGCTCAGCTCGAACTCGCGCCCGCCCGGGCGCACGGCGATGGCCTGGGCGTCGATGCAGTCGCGGCCGATGTAGCCGACGTCCTTGTCGCCGTAGGGGATGCCGAACCAGAAGGCGCCGGGCCAGACCATGCAGGACTGGTGCAGCGCGTGGCTGGTGTATTCGCGGAAGAACTGCAGGCCGTCGAGCCAGACCTCGGTCAGCTCGCCGCGGAAGGGCCCGGGGTCGAGCTGGTCGTAGAGCTGCTGCCAGGCGGTGATGTTGCAGGCGTGGGCGTAGACGTCGCCGGTCTGCCGCCGGCGCACGCCGTCGCCGTGGCCCAGGGGTTCGTCCAGCCCGCCCGGCGTGCCCTCGCACGCCCACAGGTGATGCAGATCGATTGCGCTTTTCTTGTCCGACATGACGCCTTGCCCGATGACTTCAGGGACCCGCGCGAGCGGGTCGGGTTGTCTCTGCAAGGCACGGCCAGGTGGGTAGCTCTGTGGCTGCCTCACACTGTGAAGAATTCGTCAGAGCAGGTGTTGCCACAGGTCAAGGTGCGGCCTGGCCACCGTCATGGCGTGCACCAGCAGGCCCTTTTCCCCTGCGCTGGCGCAGGCCACCCGCACCGCCGCCTCCACGTCGGCGATCTCGCCGGTCAGCACCAGGTAGCACTTGCCGCCGATGCCGAAGGCCATGTGCAGCCGCACCAGGGTGACGTTGGCCGCCTTCACCGCGGCATCGGCGGCCTCGATGCAGGCCGCCACGCTGAAGGTCTCCACCACCCCCAGCGCGCGCGGCTCGTCCACCGGGTTGACGCCGCTGATGGCCGGCAGCACCGATTCGTGGATGTTCGCCAGGACGAACTGGTCCACCAGCATCTGCCCGCCCTCGGCCGCGCCGGCCTGCACCGCCTGGCGCACCGCGGCGACCTCGCCGCCGACCATGGCGATGTACTTGCCGGGGCAGATGGTCTTGGCCGCCAGCAGCTGCACGTCGGCGCTCTTCAGCATCAGGTCGGCGAGCTGCACGCCGCGGGCGATGCTGGTCAGTTCGATCAAACCTATGGCGTGGTGCATGAAGCTTCTCCTGGCGGGTTGGCGACGAGGCGGATGTGGCCGTCGCCGACCTCCGCCACGCGGCCGGCGATGCTGGCGTGCAGGGGCACGCCGAGTTGTCCTTCGGGCACTTCGGCGATGCACTCGCCCAATGCCACCTGCTGGCCCACGGCGACGCAGGGCCGGGCGGCCACGCCGATGTGCTGGCGCAGCGCCAGGCGCACCTCGGCGGGGTGGTGTTCCTGCGCCAGCAGTGGCGCCTTGTGGTTGTAGGCCTGCAGTTCCAGGCGCGAGACCAGGCGGCTGACCGGCAGCAGGCGGTACTCGGCCATGGGGTCGGCGGCGCGCAGTTCGCCCTGGTAGCGGGCGCCCTCTTCGCGCAGGCGGGCCTTGAGCGCCTGGTTCAGACGCATCGGCGAGATGTCCACCGGGCAGGCGTAGGCTTCGCAGATGCCGCATTCGGAGCAGGTCAGCGCCGACAGCAGCACGCTGGGCTGCGCCACGTGCCGGTAGTTGGTGGCGCGTACGATCAGGTGCGGCGGCAGTTCGTGGCCGATCATGTGCCGCGGGCACAGTTCGGTGCACAGCGTGCACTGCTCGCACACCGAACGGGCCATGGCCAGCACCGAGTCCATGCCCTGCCGGCGGCGACGCACCAGCAGGTGGTCGTCCGGCAGCACCAGCAGCCCGCCGGTGGTCTTGCTCAGCGGCTCGTCGAGGTCGTCCAGCAGGCGCCCCATCATCGGCCCGCCGTTGATGAAGGCGGGGCGTTCCAGGGTGCTGCCGCCGGCCAGGGCCAGGGCTTCGCGCAGCGGCGTGCCCAGCGGCAGACTGAGGGTCAGCGGCCGGCGCACCGCGCCGTTCACGGTCAGCGTGCGGTGGGTCACCGGCTGCTGCCGTTCCACCGCGCGGCCGACGTTGATCAGCGTCTGCACGTTGCTCACCACCACGCCGATGGCCAGCGGCAGCGCCGCCGGCGGCACGCGCCGGCCGGTGGCCAGCCAGATGGTGATGACTTCGTCGCCGGCCGGGTAGACGTCCGGCAGGATGTGCAGGCGCACACGCTCGGGCAGCAGCGGTTGCAGGCAGTCGATGGCCGCCTGGTATTTGGCCTTGAGGGCGATGATCCCCTCCTTCGCGCCGGTGGCGGCCATGCCGTGGAGCAGGCCCTTGAGCAGCCATTCGGCCTGCGTCACGGCGAGCTGCTGGTCGACCTTGAGCAGGGGCTCGCACTCGGCGCCGTTGACCAGGTAGATCTCCGCCTCGGCCTGCAGCTTGACGTGGGTCGGGAAGCCCGCGCCCCCCGCCCCCACCACGCCGGCGGCGAACACCCGGCGGCGGATCTCGTCGGGCGCCAGGGCCTGCACGGTGATCATCGCGGCGCCCCTCCCGGCAGGCGGTAGCGGCTACTGCGGCGGCGCAGCCGGCCCTGGGCGAAGAGGCCCTCCAGCCAGGCCCTGGCCTGCGCCACCGGGATGTCGAAGGCCGCCGCCACCTCGCTGGCGCTGTAGCCCTGCCTGCGCCGGGCGAGCAGGCCGAGCAGCGCCTCCTCCGGCGCCGGCGCAGGGCGCGGCGCCGGCTCCTGCCCGGCGTCCAGCAGGGTATCCAGCAGGTAGGCGGTGTCGTCTTCCGGGCGGCCGATCTCCTTGCGGCCGACCAGGCAGCCGCGCCGGGTGGCCAGCGCCGCGCCGGCGTCCAGCGCGGCGCGGCAGGCGGCCAGGTCGCCCTCCACCACCAGGGTGACCAGCGCCGGGTTGGTCACGGCCTGGCGCAGCAGGCGCACCGACGCCGCCTTGAGCATGGCGTCGGCGGCCTCGATGCCGCAGGCCAGGCCCCTGACCTCCAGCAACCCCAGGGCATCGATCATGGCGCTCACCTCCTCAGGCCCGCTGGATGGGGTTGCGCGCGATCTCCAGCACCGCCTCGGAGAAGGCGTTGCAGGCGGCGCGGCAGGCCGCCTGGCTGCCGGCGAGGAAGGCCGCCGAGTAGTTGGTTTCCGAGGGCGGCGGCACGTAGGTCACCAGTTGCACGTCGGCGGCCTTGAGCGCGGCGTCGATGCCGTAGGTGGCCTCCAGCGGCGGCGCCACCAGGTAGGCGATGGGGTCGCCCAGGGCGATGCCGGCGCCGGCCGACAGGTAGCTGCCGGTGCGCGACACCACGTGCGCGAGGAAGGCCACGCTGTGGGCGTCGTCGGCCCAGCGGAAGCTCGGCCCGGCCTCGATCACCTCGTTCATGGCGTCGAGCCCGGCGCGCACCTCGGCGGGGTTGGGGCCGCCGAGCATGATCAGCACCTCGCCGGCGGTCGGCGACGGCCCGTTGGCCGCCCCGGCGTACAGCGAGCGGCCGTAGACCACTTCCACCTGGGCCTGCTTGGTCGCCTCGTCGGCGGCGATGTAGGCGACGTCGTCGGAGTCGACGCTGATCAGCCCGAGGCTGCGGATGTGCTCGCCCACCTTGAGCTCGCGGCGGAAGTCTTCCTGCAACGAGGCGATCAGGCGCATGGCCGTGACGCTCGGTTTGATCGGATCGAGAATACTCATGTCGGGTTGCTCCTCAGGATGGGGCTCAGCGGTTCAGGGCGATGCCGGAGGCTTGCTTGTCCAGCATCCGCCTGGCCAGGTCGACGATCACCGCCGCCGCTTCCACCGGCGGCGTGCCGCCGCGGTGGATGTTCGAGATGCAGGTACGGTCGGCCTCCACGGTGCCGGCCAGGGTCGGCTTGTACACCGCGTAGCAGGACAGGCTCTCGGACTGGCCCAGGCCGGGGCGCTCGCCCACCAGCAGGATCACCACCTGGGCGCCGAGCAGTTCGCCGATCTGGTCCTCGACCTTGACCCGTCCGTAGCGCACGAAGAACGGCGTGCCGACATCCAGCCCGGCGCTCTTCAGGCCCTCCAGCAGCGGCGGGAGGATTTCCTGGAAGTTCACCGTCACCGCGTCGGTGGACAGGCCGTCGGAGATCACCACCTGCACCTGCGGGTTCTTCCTGCACTCGGCCAGCAGGGTCGCCACCGCCTTCTCGCCGAGGCGGCGGCCCATGTCCGGGCGGGTCAGGTACTGGTCCTTGGTGTCGATTTCCGACTGCACTTCCAGCAGGCCCTGCTGGGCCACCCACTCGGCGGGCACTTCCTTGAGCACGGTGTCCTTGGAGCGCGAGTGGTCGGCGAGGAAGCGCAGCAACGCCTGGGTGCGCGGGCGCACGCCGGCGCGGCCCAGGCACACCCGCGCGGCGGTGGCCTTGCGGAATTCCTCCAGCACCTCGGGGCGCTGCGGGGCCTCGACGCCGATCCACTGCCGGGCCTGTTCCGAGCCCAGGTCCCAGGCGCACAGGCCGTCTTCCACGGCGCTCGCGGCGGGCGTCGGCGCGCTGGCCGGCGCGGCCGCGGGGCGGGCCTGGAGTTCATTCAATACCGAACGGACGATGTCCTCGATCTGCTGCTGATGCATGTCGCTTCCCTCAGAAGAAAATGGATGGATCGCCGGCGCGGGCGGTCAGCCGGCCTTCGCTCATCAGGCCCATGCGCTCGAGCCAGCGCTCGAACTCCGGCGCCGGGCGCAGGCCCAGCAACTGGCGGATGGTGGCGGTGTCGTGGAAGGCGTTGGTCTGGTAATTGAGCATGATGTCGTCGCCCATCGGCATGCCGATGATGAAGTTGCAGCCGGCGGTGGCCAGCAGGATCATCAGGTTCTCGTTGGAGTTCTGGTCGGCGTCGGCGTGGTTGGTGTAGCAGCAGTCGCAGCCCATGGAGATGCCGCTGAGCTTGCCCATGAAGTGGTCTTCCAGGCCGGCGCGGATGATCTGGCGGTCGTTGTACAGGTACTCCGGGCCGATGAAGCCGACCACGGTGTTGACCATGAACGGGTCGAAGTGCCGGGCCAGGCCGTAGTTGCGCGCCTCCATGGTCAACTGGTCGGCGCCGTGGTGGGCGCCGGCGGACAGCGCCGAGCCCTGGCCGGTTTCGAAGTACAGGCAGTTGGGCCCGGCGATGCGGTTGTACTCGGCGCCCACCGCGCGCGCCTCCTCGAGCATCTCCAGTTCCACGCCGAATTCGCGCAGGCCCTTCTCGCTGCCGCAGATGCTCTGGAAGATCAGCCCGCCCGGCGCGCCGCGGCGGATCGCTTCCATCTGCGTGGTGACGTGGGCCAGCACGCAGCCCTGGGTGGGGATGGCGAACTTGTCGATGGCCTCGTAGACGGTGTGCAGCACGCGGGTGAGGTTCTCGACGTTGTCGGTCACCGGGTTGACGCCGATCACCGCGTCGCCGATGCCGTAGGACAGCCCCTCGTACATCTGCGCGGCGATGCTCTGCACGTCGTCGCGGGTGTCGTTGGGCTGCAGGCGCGCGCTGAAGCGGCCGGGCAGGCCCATGGTGTTGTTGGCCTTCTTCACCACCGGCATACGCTTGGCGCCATAGATCAGGTCGGCGTTGGAGCAGATCTTCGCCACCGCCGCCACCACCTCGGAACTCAGGCCCTTGCGCAGGAAGGCGATGTCGTCGGCGCCGGTGTCGTCGGCGAGGATGTACTCGCGCAGCTCGCCGATGCGCCACTGGGCGATGCGCGCGTAGGCGCTCTCGTTGATGCCGTCCTGGATCAGCCGGGTGACGCTGTCCTCCTCGTAGGGGATGACCGGGTTCATGCGCACGTCGGCCACCGTCAGCTCCGACAGCACCTGCTTGGCCGCCACCCGCTCCTGCGCGGTGGTTGCCGCCACGCCGGCGAGCACGTCGCCCGAGCGCGGCTCGTTGGCCTTGGCCAGGACTTCCTTGACGTCCTTGAACTGATAGGTCTTGCCGAACAACTGGGTCTTGAGCTTCATAACACCACCTCAGGAAGGGAAAGCCAGTGACTTGACGGTGACCGGGAGGATCTCGCCGTCGAACAACGGGCTGCCGATATCGATGTAGTCGCCATCGCTGGTCGCCACTTCGTCGATGACCGCCAGGGCGCGGCCGGCCAGGCGCGGCTGCAGGAGCATGCCGAGCACCTTGCCGAGGTCCTGGACGGCGACGACCAGCAATGGATGGGGGCTGGGGTTGCGCTGCTGGAACCCGGCGAGTTCTTCCACGCAACGCTGGATGGCCTGGTAGGCCACCGGCAGGTCCGCCGGCAGGGCCAGGGCGTAGAGGTCTTCGCCGGCGCGCAGGTCCATGCGCAGCAGGTTCTGCAGCCAGCCGTCGGCAAGGCCCGCGCCCTGGCCGCCGGCCCAGTTCGTCGCGCAGGGCACCACCGGCACGTTGCGCATCGGCAGCTGCATCTCGCGCAGCCAGATGGTGCTGCCCGACAGCGACAGGCTGTGGGCGCCGGCGCCGATCACGGTGGCGCGCACGGTCTGTTTCGGCTCCACCAGCGGCAGGCGCTGGAAGCCGGGGTCGCCGTGCAGCGCCTCCGCCAGCAGCGGGCCGATGTCGCCGAAGCGGAACGGCGCCTGGCCCGCACCGTGGTAGTAGCATTCGCCGACGCCGCCGGAGAGGGTCAGCGCCTGCAACCGGCCGACCGCGGGCAGCGGCTCGGTCATCAGCAGCTCCCGGGCCAGCGGCGACAACGTGCCGTCGATCACCTCGAACAGCAGCGCCGCCATGCGCCGCGCCAGCGCGCGCAGTTGCTCGCCGGACAGCGTCTGCGGCTCGCTGCCGAACAGCTCGCGGCAGATCGCCCGCGCCGGCGCGTGCAGGCGCAGCAGCGCGCCGCGGCTGTCGGTCTCCACCAGGCGCCCGCCGACGTTCAGGCAGGCCGAACCGATCACCCGGCCGGCCTCGAACAGCACGTAGTTGGCGGTGCCGCCGCCGATGTCGATGTTCAGCACCCGCCCGGCGCAGTCGGCGGACAGCTCCGCCGCGCCGGCGCCGCGCCCGGCGATCACCGATTCCAGGTGCGGCCCGGCGCTGGCGACCACGAAGTCGCCCAGCCGCTCGGCCAGGCGCAGCACCGCCGGGCGCGCGTTGCGCGCCTTGGAGGTCTCGCCGGTGATGATGATCGCACCGGATTCCACCTGTTCCGGCGCCAGCTCCGCGGCACGGTACTGGTCGAGAATGAAGGCGAGCAGTTCCTCTTCGCGCAGGTGGCCCTCGAAATCGATCGGGGTGAAGGCCACCGGGCTGACGTAGGTGACCTCCCGCGCGGCGAACTCGTAGTGCGGCACCTGCGACAGCGAGGCGCGGTTGACCAGCACCAGGCGCGAGAAGATCACCTGCGTGGTGGTGGTGCCAACGTCGATGCCGACGCTGCGCAACTCGCGCCTGCTCATGGCCGTGCCCTTACTCGGCCCGCTGCAGGTCGGCGTCGGTCAACGCCACCGGCTCGGGTTGGGCTTCGGATTTCGGCGCGATGAGCAGCGCCACCACCACCGCGGTGACACCGCCGAACAGCTTGCCGACCAGCATCGGGAAGATCATCGCGGACATGTTCGCCGCGGTGAAGCCGAGGTGGTCGCCCAGGGCGAAGCCGGCGGACACGGCGAAGGCGCAGTTGATGATCTTGCCGCGGGCATCCATCTTGCCGAACATGCCGAACATCGGGATCACGTTGGCCAGGGTCGCCACCATGCCGGCGGCGGCATCCTTGTTCATGCCCAGCAGGCCGCCGACCTTCATCAGCGGGGTGCCGAACCAGCGGGTCAGCAGCAGCACCATGGGGTAGGCGCCGAGCAGCACGCAGGCGATCGAGCCGATCACCTCCATGGCGCGCATCACCGCGCCGGGCTCGTCGCCCTCGCTCATGAATATCGGGTCCATCCCCGGGATCAGCGTCCAGCCCACGGTGAACTGCACCACCGCGGCGGCCAGGCCGAGAGTGATCAGCCCCACCAGCAGCTTGGCGAACACCTCGAAGCCGGCGATGATCTTCTCCGGGCAGAACTTCAGGCCCAGGGCGATCAGCACCGCGACCACCAGCACCGGGATCATGTTGACGAGGATCATCGCCAGGCTGAACTGCACCGGCTCGCCGTTGACCTCGATGCCCGAGTACATCGCCACCAGCCCGCCGGCGATGCAGCCCAGCGGCACGGTGACGATCCCGGCCAGGGTGCCCAGGGCCAGGTAGCGGCGATCGGACGGGTCGATGATGCCCAGCGCCACCGGGATGATGAACACCAGGGTCGGGCCCATCATGGCGCCGAGGATCAGCCCCGAGTACAGCCAGGCGGCGGTGTCGCCGCCGGCCAGCTCCTTGGCCAGGGAGAAGGCGCCCATGTCGTTGGCCAGCAGGGTGCCGGCGAACATCGCCGGGCTCGCCCCGACGCTCTCGTAGAGCGGGATCACCAGTGGCCCCAGCAGGTTGGCCAGCACCGGCGCCAGGGCGGTGATGCCGACCATGGCCAGGCCCAGCGCGCCCATGGCCATGAAGCCTTCCTCGAACTGCCCGCCGGAGCCGCCGATGCCGCGCCCGAGCCAGCCCAGGCCGAGGTAGCCGAGGACTTTCTCCGAACCGCCGAATTGGCTGAATACCCTGTCCACCGCCCCGATCAGCAGGAAGACCATCATCACGTAGAGGATGATTTCGTTAACGCTCATGACACCTACTCCTGAACAACGTCGTTTCCTTCACGGCAGGCGCGTCAGCGCTGCCAGGCATCCTGGTAGATCGCGGTGATCTGTTGCGCGCAGGCGCTGCGCGGGTTGCCGGCCAGGCAGATGTCCTGCAGGGCCGCCTCGGCCAGCGCGGCGAAATCCTCGCGGCGCACGCCGTGGGCCTGCAGGTCGCGGCCGGCGGCGCCGACTTCGTCGATCAGGCGCTGCACCGCGGCGATGCTGCGTTCGGCATCCAGGCTTTCGCGGCTGAGCGCGTGGCCGATGTCGGCATAGGCGCGCTTGCAGACGAGCTGGTTGAAGCGCATCACCGCCGGCAGCATCAGCGCGTTGGCCTGGCCGTGGGGAATGCCGTAGCGCGCGCCCAGGGGGTGCGCGGTGGCATGGCACAGGCCCAGGCCGGAATTGGAAAAGGCCATGCCGGCCATGTACGAGGCGAGCATCATCGACTCGCGGGCGCCGACGTTGCCGCCCTGCCCCACCGCCAGCGGCAGGGCCTCGCCGATCAGTGCCACGGCGCGCAGGGCCAGGCCCTGGGTCAGCGGCGTGGCGTGCGGCGCGACGTAGGCCTCGATGGCGTGGGTCAGCGCGTCGATGCCGGTGGCGGCGGTCACCGCCGGCGGCACGCCGAGGGTCAGGCAGGCGTCGATGATCGCCAGGTCCGGAATCAGGTCGGTGTGCACCAGCACCTGCTTCAGGTGCCGCTGGCTGTCGGTGATGACCGCCACGTTGGTGGCCTCGGAGCCGGTGCCGGCGGTGGTCGGCACGGCGATCAGCGGCATGCGCCGGCGCAGCGCCGGGCCCTCGCCGAGATCGCTCACCCGGCGCTCCGGGTTGGCCGCCAGCAGCGCCGTGGCCTTGGCCGCGTCCAGCACCGAGCCGCCGCCGAAGGCCAGCACGCCGTCGCAATCCGCGGCCAGCAGTTGCCGGCCGGCGGCCTCCACCACTTCGCTGTGCGGCTCGCCGCCGGCATAGACCAGGCATTCGTGGGCCAGCCCGGCGTCGTCCAGCGAACGCAGCAGGCCCTGGTCCAGTCGCTGCTCGTGCAATCGGCCGTCGACCATCACGAACAGCCGGCGGATGCCCAGCGCCGCGCAGGCCTCGCCGGTGCGCACGGTGGCGCCGGGGCCGATGTAGGTGCTGGGCGGCACGCGGAATTCGCGCACCGCGCGGGCATTGAGCATGTCCAGGGCGCGATGGATCACCCGGCCGACCTCCTGCTCGTGCATGTCAGCGTTCCTCCTCGGCTTGCAGGCCGCAGGCGGCGATGGCCAGCGGCGTGGTGAACAGCGGCGGCGCGGGCAGGATCACCCGCTGATCGGGGAAGGCCGCGGCGAACAGCGGCTGTACGCCGGGCAGGGTGCAGGAGCCGCCGGACAGGTAGATGGCGTCCACGGCCTGGCCTTGCAGGTGCGTGCGGACGATGTCGGCCATCTTTTCGAACACCGGGCGCGCCAGCGGCCACAGCGCCGCGCCCTCCTTGCGCTTGCGCCGCTCGGCTTCCTCCAGCGACACGTCCAGGTGGCCGGCCAGCACCAGGCTGACGTGATGTCCGCCGGTGGGTTCGTCGGCGGAATAGGTCACTTCGCCGTCGTGCACCACGGCCACGCCGGTGGTGCCGCCGCCGATGTCCACCACCGCGGCGCGGTCCAGGCGCAGCATCCGCGCCACCGCCGAGGGCTCGTCGATCACGCAGCCGACTTCCAGGCCGACGGCCTCCAGCACGTGTGTGGAAATGCTCGCCTCGGTGCCCGGCGGGTACGAGGTCGCGGCGCGCTGGAAGCACACGCCCAGTTGCCGCTCCAGGCTTTCCAGCTGGCTGCGCACCAGCTTCACCGCGCCGAAGAAGTCCCAGACCACGCCGTCGCGCACCACGTCGGCCCAGTCCAGGCGCACCGCCACCGGCAGCGCCTGGGCGTCGAGCACCACCGACACCACGGCGCTGGTGCCCAGGTCGATGCCCAGGCTCAGCGGCCCGCGGTCGCCCGGTTGCGCGACGGGGTGCGCCAGGCAGTAGGCGGCGCGTTCCAGGCGCGGCAGCAGCCAGTTTTCGAGATCGCGTTGCATGGCCGCCTCAGACGATCCGCAGGTGGTCGACCATGACGCAGCGGCGCAGGCGCACGAAGGTGCGCGCCGAGGTCACGCCCTCGCCGGTCGGCGTGGTGATGGTCATGGTGGTCCAGCCCTCGCCGCCGAAGCCCAGGCCGGCGAGGCATGGCCCGTTCTTGACGAAGATGCTGGTGTCCATGGCGTTGGCCATGCGATCCAGGTGGTCGAGGTTGCGCGAGTGCATGGCCGCCGTGTGGTGGCAGCCGCCTTCCAGCTTCACCGCCAGGGCGATGGCCTGGTCGACGTTGGCCACCCGCACCATCGGCAGCACCGGCATCATCATCTCGGTGATGGCGAAGGGGTGGTCGGCGGCGCTTTCCAGCAGCAGCAGGCGCGTCTGTTCCGGCACCTGCAGGCCGATGGCGGCGGCGATCTTCGCCGCGTCGCGGCCAACCCAGTCGCGCGCGACAGTGCCGCGCCCCTGCTCGTCGACCTTCGGCAGCAGCAGTGGCAGCAACTGCCGGCCCTGCTCGGCGCTCAGTTCCACGGCCTGGTGCTTGAGCATCTCGGCCTTGAGGGCGTCGGCCACGCTGTCGACCACGATCAGCACCTTCTCGTCGGCGCAGATGATGTTGTTGTCGAACGAGGCGCCGAACACGATGTCGCGCGCGGCGCGCGCCAGGTCGGCGGTCTCGTCCACCACCACCGGCGGGTTGCCGGCGCCGGCGGCGATCAGGCGCTTGTCGGTGTGCTTGCGCGCGGCTTCCACCACCGCCTCGCCACCGGTCACCACCAGCAGGCCGATGCCGGGGTAGCGGAACAGCCGCTGGGCGGTCTCGATGTCCGGGCGCTGCACGGTGGTGATCAGGTTGGCCGGCGCGCCGGCCGCGACCATGGCCTCGTTGAGCAGGCTGACGGTGCGCTGCGACACGCGCCTGGCCGCCGGGTGCGGGGCGAACACCACGGCGTTGCCGGCGGCGATCATGCTGATGGCGTTGTTGATGACGGTGGCCGCAGGATTGGTCGAGGGCGTCACCGAGGCGATCACGCCCCAGGCCGCGTTCTCGATCAGCGTCAGCCCGCGGTCGCCGCTGAGCACCTGCGCCTGCAGGCATTCGGTGCCGGGGGTATGGCGGGCCTGGGCGATGTTCTTGGCGGCCTTGTCGGCCACCCGGCCCATGCCGGTTTCTTCCACCGCCAGTTCCGCCAGTTCCTGGGCGTGGCGCTCGCCGGCAGCGCGGATGGCGGCGATGGCCCGGTCGCGCATGGCCACCGAGCGCAATGCTTTTTGCGCCTGCGCGGCGGCGGCCACGGCGGCGTCCAGTTCGACGAACACGCCGGGGGCGCAGGTCGCGCCCGGCGCGGAACCCTCGGCCGTGGAGGTCGCCCCTATGGAGGCGAGCACCGCCTTGACCACCTGTTCGATTTCCTTCGGGTTGATGTCCACGTCGTGCCTCACAGAATTCAGGGATGAGCCGGGCCACTCCACCTGGCGCGGGCCGGTGGAGGACGCTTGTCGTGAATGACCGCCGGGGGCGGGCCTATTTGCGGTAGAGCAGGCTGCCGTCGAGCACCGCTTCGTCGACGATGCCGACCACGCACAGGTCGATCGGCGCGCGTTCCTCGGCCAGGGCCTGGCGCGCGGCGCTGCCGCTGGCCAGCATCACCCACTCGCCGTTGCCGGCGCCGAGGCTGTCGCTGGCCACGTGCCGTTCACCGCCGGGCTGCCCGGCGCGGTCGAGCATCTCGACCAGCAGCAGCCGGTCCAGGCCCATGCCCGGATGCTTCACGGTGCACACCACCTGCCCCACGACAATCGCCAGTTTCATCGCCTGTTACCTCGTCGGGCCGCGTTCCCCGCGGCGTACGCATGGATCCTCGGTGACGGTGCCCGGCACGCGCAGGGCGCGCTCAGGCACCGCTCGGACAGTCGCGGCGAACCGCTCAATCCACCGGGCGATCCCCCGCCAGCCTGATCGGAAAGACTTCCTCCAGGTCCGAATGCGGGCGCGGGATCACCTGCACCGACACCACTTCGCCGACGCGCTGCGCGGCGGCTGCGCCGGCATCGGTGGCCGCCTTGCAGGCCGCGACGTCGCCGCGGACCATGGCGGTGACCAGGCCGCCGCCGATCTGCTTGACGCCCACCAGCTTCACCCGGGCGGCCTTGACCATGGCGTCGGAGGCCTCGATCAGCGCCACCAGGCCCTTGGTTTCGATCATGCCTAATGCTTCCATCTCACTCTCCTCGAACAATCGATCGCCCTTCGCAGGGCCTCTTCGGAGTGGCTAGCCACTCGCGTTACCCCCGGACGGCGGGGGCCGCCGTCCGGCTCAGGCGACTCGCCCGACAGCCTCGGCGCCGCCGGCCATCTTGTTGGCCAGCAGCACCGTCTGGATCATTTCCTCGCTCGTGCAGCCGCGCGACAGGTCGTGCAGCGGCGCGTTCATGCCCTGCAGCAACGGGCCGATGGCGTTCATGCCGCCGAGCCGCTGGGCGATCTTGTAGCCGATGTTCCCGGCCTCCAGGCTTGGGAACACGAACACGTTGGCCGCCCCGCCCAGCGGGCTGCCGGGCACCTTTAGCGCGGCCACCTCGGGCACGAAGGCGGCATCGAACTGGAGCTCGCCGTCGACGCACAGGCCTGGCTGGCGCTCGCGCACCAGCTCGCAGGCCTGGCGCACCGCCTCGGCGTCGGCATGCCGGGCGCTGCCGTGGCTTGAGAACGACAGCATCGCCACCCGCGCCGGCTCGCCGGTCAGCCGCTCGAAGTTGGCGGCCGAGGCGATGGCGATGTCCGCCAGCTGCTCCACCGTCGGCCGCGGCACCACGCCGCAATCGGCGAAGGCCAGGGGCGCGCCGCCATCCGCGGGCAGCATGACGAACACCGAGGACAGCGTGCGGTTGCCCGGCGCCAGGCCGACCACCCGCAGGCCGGCGCGCAGCACGTCGGCGGTGGCGCTGAGGTTGCCGGCGATGCACAGGTCCACCTGGCCGGCCGCCAGCAGCGCCGCGCCGAACCACAGTGGGTCGTGCAGCTGCTCCAGGGCCTGCTCGGGGCCGAGCTTGTTCTGCCGTTGCGCCAGGTCCTGGGCGAAGCCGTGCAGCCAGGGCGAGCGCGAGGGGTCGATCAGCCCGAGGTCGCCCAGGCGGATGTGCCGCTCCAGGCAATAGCCACGCAGGGCGAAGGGGTTGCCCAGCAGCAGCGGCTCGGCCAGGCCCTCGCGCTTGAGGTACTGCGCCGCCTCGATGGCGCGGCGGTCCAGGGCGTCGGGGAAGACCACCCGCGGCGGGTTCTGCCGGGCTACCCGGCGGCATTCGTCGAACAGCTTCATGGCGCCTCCCCCTGCACGCGCCGGTTCAGCTCGGCGGCGCTCGGCCAGGGTTGCCCGCGCAGATGCAGCAGGCTCAGCAGCATGGCCACGTAGAGCGCGCTGGAAAGCCGGTTGAGGGCATGCAGCAGGTCCGGGCGACGCAGCCTGAAGCCGGCCTCCATGAACACCTGGGCGGCGCAGATTTCCACCTCGCGCACCTTGGCCCGCAGCAGGTTGAGTAGCGCCGGCGCGCGGCCGTGGCCGCACTCGGGCACCAGGTGGTCGTGGCCCAGGTACTGCAGCGGCGCGTGGGACAGGCGATGCAGCACGGCCTCGTCGAGCCCGCCGACGGCGAACCCGGCCAGTTCCTCGCCGAGCACGTCGGCACGCATCAGCTGGCCGAGCAGCGAACGGATGTCGGCCAGCCAGGCGGCCAGCCCGGCCGGTTCCGGCAGCTCCACCTGCAGCCACACCGCCAGGGCGATGGCCGCGTCCAGCTGGGCGCGGAACTGCAGGCGCGGGTCGTTCTTGGCCACCAGTTCGTGGGCGTTCAGGTGGGTCATGCCGGCGGGCTTGTGCGCCGGCGTCTCGCCGCACAGCTGGCAGGCCGCGGCGACGCGCCGGGCGCTGCCGGTCAGCCCGTGCACCGCCTGCAGGCACGGCGCGCCGTCCGCGTCCGGCTCTTCGGTCGCCCGGTACAGGCGGCCCTGTTCGTCATGGAACTTCAGCGACAGGTGGCGCTCGTCGATCAGCGCGCGGGCGGCGGGGGTCAACCGCGCGTCGGCGGGCAGCCGCAGCTCGGTGCCTTCGCTCAGGCCGTGGCGCTCGCGCAGCCAGCTTTCGGTGATGAAAGTGCTCATGGCCGCCTCACTGTTCCTGCCAGTTGGCCGGCCAGGCCACGTAGAGGAAGCGCACCCGGCTGGGGGTGCCGAACTCGATGGCGCTGCCCTTGGGGATGAACAGCAGGTCGCCGGGCTGACCCACCAGGGTCTCGCCGTTCTGGCGGATGTGCAACTCGCCCTCCAGCACCAGGTCCACTTCGTCATAGTTCAGCGTCCAGGGGAAGAAGGCGTTCTCCCACTGCATGAAGCCGGCGCCCATGCTGCTGCCGTCCTCGGCGCCGACCACGTCGGTGATGCCGATCTGGCAGTCGCCCGGCACCCCGTCGAGGCGGCCGAAGCGCACGCTGTCGCCCTTCACCAGCTTGATCCCGCCGGCGCCGGTGCGCGCCTCGAAGGCCGCCCGGGCCACGCTGGCGCCGCCCTGCTGCGCGGCCTTGCGCACCAGTTGGTCGACCAGTTGCGCGTCCACCTCGGCGGGCAGTCGCGCCAGTACCTCGGCGCGGATCCGCGCCAGTTCGTCCTCGCTGGGCCCGGCCGCTTGCGCCTCCTGTGCCTCCGGGCTGCCGGCCACCCGCTCGACCAGCGCCAGGCCCACCTGCTCGGCCACCGTGCGCGCCTCCGGCGTGACGATGCAGCGCGGCAGTTCCACGGCCAGGGAACTCTGCCCGGCGGCGATGGCTTCACGGATGTCGTTGGCGGTAATCAGCTTCTTCATCTCAACAGGTCCTCGATCGGATTCCGTGCGTTCAACAGCGCGCGCAGGCGCTCGATGCTGGCGGGGTCGTCGCTGGCGGTGCGGACGATCTCGCCGTCGATGCCGTGGCTGCGCAGCAGGCGCTCGATGGCGGGCAGGTCGACGCCGGGCAGGTCGCACTTGCTGATCACCCCGATCAGCCGCTTGCCGGCGTGGATGTCGAGCAGCCCGGGCGGCAGCCGGCATTCCAGCGAATCGGCGGGGTGCACGTAGACCAGGGTGTCGACGTCGTCGGTGCTGGTGATCAGCGCGCGGTACAGGCGCGGGTGGCTGACGAACTCGCCGGGGGTGTCCAGCGCGCCGCTGGGGTCGTACTCCAGCGCCTGGGTCTTGCGCGCCGCCGCGGGGTTGCCGCACAGGGCGTTGAACAGGGTGGTCTTGCCGGCGCCGACGCCGCCGACCAGGGCATAGCGCTGCGCGCTCATCATCAGCTCCTGGTCACCGGGCAGACGCTGTAGTCGAGCAGCCGGCCGAGGGCGGCGCAGGTCTGCGCCAGCGCCTCCTCCACCGCGCCGACGCTGCCGTGCAGCACCAGGGCGCCGCTGAAGCGGTCGAGGAAGCCGATGCGCACGTCCGCTGCCTTGGTGGCGAAGTCGCCGGCGATCATCGCGGTCTCGCCCGGGGTCAGGGTCATGATGCCGATGGCCTCGGCCCCGGGCACGCCGATCTTGCCCGCCAGCTCCTCCTGGGGGTGCGCGATCAGGTGCGCCAGGGTGACCTGCTTGCCGGGGACGAACTCCTGGATGATGCGCTCTTTGGACACGGGCTCTGCTCCTCTAACTGCTTAGGAAGCTAACAAGTGCCCGGACGGTGGCCCTATCAAAATCCGGCAAAGTTTTCCGCCGCCCCGCAAGACCGGAAAACTCCTACGCGAAACCGCTGGAACGCCCGCAGGACGCCGCATCGAAGGTTACTGGCCACAGCCTGCAACCCGCGGCCGACGCCCTGCTGAGTGACTTTGTCGCAGCCGCCGGAAAGCGTCCGGGCACAGGCGGGGCGCCGCCATGGACGTGACGGGCCGCAGAAGAAAGGGGCGTCTGACGGACAGGTTCCGCGTCGGCCCGACTTGCCCGGCCGCCGCGTTGTTCGTAAGGTGCGCACGTTTTCGTTCGAGGTAACGGGAAGCAGGTGGAAGACCTGCGCTGCCCCCGCAACGGTAACCGACCGCAGGCCTGCGCCTGCCGCGCTCCAACCCGCCACTGTGCGCCACGCATGGGAAGGCCGGGAGCGTGCGAGTCGGCAGCCCGGAGACCGCCCTCGACACGCATGACAGGTGTTGCGGAGGGCCGCACCTTCAAGCGCGGCCACTCCCGCCCTTGCCCAGCCCTCCTCGAAAGTCCACTTTTGAGGAACCCCAGCGATGAAACTTTCCCGTCTTGCCCTGGCCGCCGCCGTGCTGCCCGCGGCGGCCTTCGCCACCGACGATGCCGAACAGGCCTACCAGCTGCCGTCGATGGTCATCACCTCGGCGCGCCAGGCCGAACCCCGCGGCCAGGCCACCTCGGCCAACACCGTCTTCACCCGCGACGACATCGAGCGCCTGCAGGCGCGCAGCGTCCCCGAGCTGCTGCAACGGGTGCCCGGCGTGCAGCTGAGCAACGCCGGCGGCCTGACCAGCTACTTCCTGCGCGGTACCAACCCCGGCCAGACCCTGGTGCTGGTGGACGGCCAGCGCATCGCCTCGGCGAGCAGCGGCATCGCCCGCCTGGACTACCTGAACCTCGACAACATCGAGCGCGTGGAAGTGACCCGCGGCCCGCGCTCGGCGCTGTACGGCGCCGACGCCATCGGCGGGGTGATCCAGATCTTCACCCGCCGCGGCGAAGCCGGCCTGCACCCGCAGGTGCGCCTGGCCGCCGGCAGCAACGGCACCTTCCAGCGCAGCGCCTCGCTCGCCGGCGGCGATGAGCGCACCCGCTTCGACCTGGGCGCCAGCCTCGACGAGAGCCGCGGCTACGACTACACCCGCGACAACGTCGGCGCCGACAGCGACCACGACGGCCAGCGCAACAAGGCCGTGCACCTGAACCTTGACCACCGCCTGAACGAGGACTGGAAGGCCGGCTTCAGCCTCAACGACCAGCGCGGCGACAGCGAATACGACGACGCCTACAGCTACGCCCCCGCCGGGCCCCACGACGAATTCCGCGTCAGCAGCTACAGCGGCTACCTCGAAGGCCAGCTGACCTCGATGTGGAACAGCCGCCTGGAACTGGGCCGCAGCTTCGACCGCAACAAGGCCGTGGGCGCCGCCGAGGCGTGGAACAACGGCACCCTGGAAACCACCCGGCATTCCGCCAGCTGGTTCAACCGCCTGCAACTGGACGCGCGCAACCAGCTGGCCCTGGGCGCGGACTGGTACGAGGACCGGGTCGACGGCAGCACCGCCTTCGCCGAGGACAGCCGCACCAACCACGCCTTCTTCGCCCAGCACAGCTTCAAGGGCGAGGCCTTCTCCACCGAGCTGGGCCTGCGCCACGACGACAACGAGCGCTACGGTTCGCAGCACAGCTGGAACGCCGCCTTCACCCTGCCGGTGGGCGATAGCCAGAGCTGGATCGCCAGCTACGGCGAGGGCTTCCGCGCGCCGACCTTCAGCGACCTCTACTACCCCGGCGCCAGCAACCCGGACCTTGCGGCCGAGACCTCGAAGACCTACGAGCTGCAATGGCGCGGCGACTTCGCCGGCACGCATCTGGAGGCTGCGCTATACCGCACGGAAGTAGACGACCTGATCGCCTGGGACAGCGCCAGCAACATGCCGCAGAACATCGCCAAGGCGCGCATCGACGGCCTCGAGGCCAGCCTGGCCCGCGAGGTCCTCGGCTGGCAGGCCAACCTCGGCCTGAGCATCATCGACCCGCGCGACCGCGACACCGGCCACACCCTGCCGCGCCGCGCCCGGCGCACCCTGAGCCTGGACCTGGACCGCCAGTTCGGCGCCTTCGGCGTCGGCGGCACCTGGCGCGCGCTGAGCAACAGCTACGCCGACGCGGCCAACCAGGACCGCCTGGGCGGCTACGGCGTGCTCGACATGCGCGGCAGCTGGCAGTTCAGCGAAACGCTGCGCTGGGACCTGAAGCTGCAGAACCTGCTGGACAAGGACTACGCCCGCGCCAGCTACCAGCGCCCGACCGACCCCATGGGCTTCCCCAGCGAGACCTTCCACTACAAGGAAGCCGGGCGCACCGCGCTGCTGGCGTTGACCTGGACGCCGGAGTTGTAGGTATCGGCCCATGCAGGAGCGCGCCCTGCGCGCGATTTCGCGGGCAGGGCCCGCTCCTACAGGTTGCCGTGAGGCATGGCATTCTCACCCGTAGGAGCGGATTCATCCGCGATTCCGCCGGCAGGGCGGACGGCGCCCAGGCCAACCTTGGCGCCGCCGGGGATCGCCGCTGAACGGCGGATAACGCGGAGCGTTATTCGCCCTACGTTCGCCATGAGG
Organism: Pseudomonas delhiensis; assembly: GCF_900187975.1. Lineage (GTDB taxonomy): Bacteria > Pseudomonadota > Gammaproteobacteria > Pseudomonadales > Pseudomonadaceae > Pseudomonas > Pseudomonas delhiensis. Next base: position 405,782 of record NZ_FZPC01000001.1, read on the forward strand.
CACAGCATTTCCCTGTAGGAGCGGGCCCTGCCCGCGATTCCGCCGGCAGGGCGGACGGCGCCCAGGCCAACCTTGGCGCCGCCGGGGATCGCCGTTAAACGGCGGATAACGCGGAGCGTTATTCGCCCTACGTTCGCCATGAGGCACGGCATTTCCCTGTAGGAGCGGGCCCTGCCCGCGATTCCGCCGGCAGGGCGGACGGCGCCCAGGCCAACCTTGGCGCCGCCGGGGATCGCCGCTGAACGGCGGATAACGCGGAGCGTTATTCGCCCTACGTTCGCCATGAGGCACGGCATTTCCCTGTAGGAGCGGGCCCTGCCCGCGATTCCGCCGGCAGGGCGGACGGCGCCCAGGCCAACCTTGGCGCCGCCGGGGATCGCCGCTGAACGGCGGATAACGCGGAGCGTTATTCGCCCTACGTTCGCCATGAGGCACGGCATTTCCCTGTAGGAGCGGGCCCTGCCCGCGATTCCGCCGGCAGGGCGGACGACGCCCAGGCCAACCTTGGCGCCGCCGGGGGTCGCCGCTGAACGGCGGATAACGCGGAGCGTTATTCGCCCTACGCCAACACCCCCGCCAGCCGCCCCAGCGCCGCGCAATCCACGGCGTGCCAGTCGCTCAGCTCCGGCCAGGGGTTCTCCGCCAGGTTGACCAGCGCCGTGTAGCTGCCCGCCGCGCGGCCGCATTCCAGGTCGAAGCGGTAGTCGCCGACCATCAGCATGTCTTTGGGCTGCACGCCCCAGCGCTCGGCCAGGTGCAGCAGGCCGTCGGGGTTGGGCTTGGGCCGGGCCTCGCCGCGGCCAAGGATGTCCGCGCTGGCGAAGCAGTCGCCCAGGCCGATGGCCTGCAGGGTCACCAGCGCCAGCTCGTGGGCGTTGCGGGTGAGGATGCCGAGGCGGTAGCCGGCCTCGTGCAGCGCGCGCACCAGGTCCACCGCGCCGGGGGCGGCGGTGGAGGCCAGGGCCAGTTCGCGCTCGTGCTCCAGCAGCCAGGCGTGCTTGGCCGCCGCCTCGGCTTCCGGCAGCGCCGCCAGGTGGCTGAGGATGTCGTCTTCCTGGGGAATGCCCAGGGCCCGCTTGATCGCCGGGAAGTCGTGCACCGCCAGGGTCAGGGTGCCGTCCATGTCGAACACCCAGTGGCGGATTTCGGCCGGGCTCATGCCCAGTCCTCGCGGCGGCGGATCAGGCCTTCCTGGGTCGCCGAGGCCACCAGTTGGCCGTCGCGGTTGAAGATGCTGCCGCGCACGAAGCCGCGGCCGTTGCCGGCCCAGGGGCTGTCGATGGCGTACAGCAGCCACTCGTCCGCGCGCAGGTCGCGGTGGAACCACACGGAATGGTCGATGGTGGCCACCTGCATGTCCTTCTGCCACACCGAACGGCCGTGGGGCAGCAGCGAGGTGGTGAGGAAGCCGAAGTCCGAGGCGTAGGCGAGGATGTACTTGTGCAGCGCCGGCACGTCCGGCAGCTTGCCGTCGGCGCGCAGCCAGAGGTACTTGATCGGCTCGCCGACCTGCGGGTCGTAGGGGTCGTTCTGGGTGACCGGGCGGATCTCGATGGGCTTGGGGTACAGCAGCTTGTCGCGGATGCGCTCGGGGAACTGGGCGATGCTGCGCTGCTTGAGCTCCAGGTCCGTGGGCAGGTTCTCCGGGCCGACCACGTCGGGCATCGGGATCTGGTGCTGGAAGCCCTCCTCGTCGTACTGGAAGGAGGTGCTCAGGGCGAAGATCGGCTGGCCCTTCTGGATGGCGGTGACGCGGCGGGTGCTGAAGGTGCCGCCGTCGCGCACCCGGTCGACCTGGTAGACCACCGGCATGCTGGCGTCGCCCGGGCGCAGGAAGTAGCCGTGCATGGAGTGCACGTGGCGCGCCGGCTCCACCGTCTGGCTGGCCGCCGACAGCGCCTGGCCGAGCACCTGGCCGCCGTACAGCTGGCGGAAGCCGAGGTCCTGGCTGATGCCCCGGAACAGGTTTTCCTCGATGGGTTCCAGGCTCAGCAAAGCCACCAGGTTGTCCAGTATCTGGGTCATGACGTTTCCTCGAAATCGGTACTGCGAATGGGATGCGGGCGGCGCGGCTGGGGGTAGGCGGGCGAACTGCTCAGACGAGTGTCCCATACCGCGCGGCCGATGGTGAAATGATAGAGGCTGACCGGGCGGTCCGGTCCCTCGCCGAGCAATTCCCGCAGCGCCTCGTCGAAATAGCAGCCGATGCCGGTGCCCGAGAGCCCCGCGGCCTCGGCCTCCAGGTAGAGCAACTGGCCGATCTGCCCCGCCTCCCAGTACAGCCGCGGGTAGGTCCAGGGGCCCTCGGCCAGCGCCGCGTCCAGGTCGGCGAGCATGGCGAAGGCCACGCAGCCGTCGCTGGCGATGTCCTGGCCGCAGGAAAGGAAGGCCGAGAGCTGGCGGGCGTCGCCTTCCAGCAACAGGTACAGCGGCAGCCCGGCGTCCGCCCGGCGCCACTGGAAGTCCGCGCGCAGGCCGCCCGGCGCGCGGCCGCCGCGGCCCAGCCAGTAGAGCCCCGGCGCCAGGCCCTGGACGCGGTGGACGAACAGCAGCAGGTCCAGGCGCGGCGGCTCGCCCGTGCAGGCGAAGGGCACCGGCGAGTGCTCCGGCAGCAGGCGGCGCAGCCAGGCCAGCAGCAGCTCGGCGTGGATGCCGCTGCGGCCGTCCAGGCTCTGCGCGCTGCGCCGGCGGTGGAGGATCGGGCGCAGCGGCAGGCCGGGGTTGTCCTGGGTCGCCTCGGCGCGCGGCAGGCGCCAGTCGGCGGGGGCCAGCGCCGGCGCACGGCACAGCGCATGGACGCGCTCCAGCTCCGGCCAGTGGCGGTAGCTGCGCGAGAGGCGGTTGGGCGCGCCCTGCAGCTCCAGCGCCGCCAGCCCCCGCAGCAGCGCATCGGGCACGCGGGGTTCGCGGTCCTGCGGTGGACCTATCCACAGCAACGCATCCACCGCCTCGCGCTCGTGGAAGCCTTCCCGGTCCAGGCCGAAGGGCGCGTCCAGGCTGCGTTCGTCCAGCGCGCGCAGCAGCCGCACTTCCCAGCCCTGGATGGCCGCGGCGATGGCCAGGGCCGCCAGGGCATGGCCGAAGTCGTGCTGGCAGTAGCGGTAGGCGCGCTCGCCGTACTTCCAGGCCTCGCGCCAGGGGATGCTGGCCAGCGCCAGCAGCAGGCCGTCGCCGGGGAGCTGCCCGGCCAGGGCGGGCGGCAGTTCGGCGCGCACCTCCAGCAGGTGTTCGTCGGCCGTGTAGTGGGCCAGCACGGCGGACTTGTCCACAGCCCCGGCCGGCAGCAGCAGGTAGGCCTCGGTGGGGTGCAGATTGCCGCTGGAAGGGTTGACCCGCAGCGCCCAGCGGCTGCCGCCGGCTTCCTTCCAGGCGGAGAGGGCCAGGCTGTCGTAGAGCAGTTGCGAGACGCTTTCCAGGCCCAGCGGCGCCGGCTCGCCGAGGGGGCCGGCGAACACGCCGTCGTAGCCCGGCGATTCTTCCTGCGGGCGGTGCAGCAATTTGATCGAGCGCGCCCCGGCATAGCGGCGGAAGGGTGCCGGCTGGGTCGCCCAGTCCAGCTGGCCGGGCCCCGGGGCGAAGCGCTCCGGGGCGTGGCAGCTCAGGGCGTGGTAGGCACGCACGGCCTCGGCGGCGTTCATGTCTGCGCCTCCAGCCATTGCTGGCGGCTGATGCGGAACAGCACGTGCGGGCGCAGCGCATGGCCCTCGGGCAGGCGCGGGTGGTCGAAGTCGGCGGCCGCGTCGCGCCGCATGTCCAGGCGTTGCATCAGGCCCTGGGACGGCAGGTTGGCCGGCACGGTGAAGGCCACCACCTCGGTCAGGCGCAGCTGTGCGAAGGCGTATTCCAGCACCGCCCGCGCCGCCTCCAACGCATAGCCCTGGCGCCAGAACGCCCGGTTCAGCCGCCAGCCGATCTCCACCGCCGGGGTGAAGGCGGCTTCGAAGCCCACGTGCTGCACGCCCAGCACGCCGAGGAAGGCGCCGTCGTCGCGACGCTCGACTATCCACTGGCCGAAGCCGTGCTCGGCGAAGTGCGCGTGGATGCGCGCGGCCAGGGCGTCGCTGTCCTCGCGGCCCATGCAGGCGGGGAAGTGGCGCATCACTTCGGGGTCGGCGTTGAGGGCGGCGAAGGCCTCCAGGTCGCCGTCGCGCCAAGGGCGCAGCAGCAGGCGCGGAGTGCTCAGGCTGGGCAGGTGCATGGTTCGCCTCGGCGGTGTTCGTCGGTTGCCTATTGTGCCCCATGCGCGGCCCTGGCGCCCGGCCGCGGGGCCGGCTTACCCTTGCCGCTGAACAGCCCGAGCCCCGTCCCATGCCGTTGCCCCTGGTCTACCACGACGACTACAGCCCGCCCTTCCCCGCCGGCCACCGCTTCCCGATGGAGAAGTTCCGCCTGCTCAAGGAGCATCTGGTGGCCAGCGGCCTGACCTGCGACGCGGCGCTGCTGCGCCCCGAGCCCTGCCCGGCGGACATCCTCGCCCTGGCCCACGACCGCGGCTACATCGAGCGCTATTGCAGCGGCGACATGAGCCGCGAGGAACTGCGCCGCCTCGGCCTGCCCTGGAGCGAGGCCCTGGCCCGGCGCACGGTGCGCGCGGTGGGCGGCTCGCTGCTGGGCGCGGACCAGGCGCTCAAGCACGGCCTGGCCTGCCACCTGGCCGGCGGCACCCACCACGCGCACCACGACCACGCCTCGGGCTTCTGCATCTTCAACGACCTGGCGGTGATCGCCCTCTACCTGCTGGAGAGCGGCCGCGCCGGGCGGGTGCTGATCTTCGACTGCGACGTGCACCAGGGCGACGGCACCGCGCGCATCCTGGAAAACGTCCCCGACGCCGTCACGGTGTCGCTGCACTGCGAGAAGAACTTCCCCGCGCGCAAGGCGCACAGCGACTGGGACATCCCCCTGCCGCTGCACATGGGCGACGCCGACTACCTGCGGGTGGTGGACGAGGCGCTGGACTACCTGCTGCCGCTGTACCAGCCGGACCTGGTGCTCTACGACGCCGGGGTGGACGTGCACAAGGACGACGCCCTGGGCTACCTGAACCTCACCGACGCCGGCCTGGCCGCCCGCGACGAGCGGGTGATCGAACGCTGCCTGGCCCGCGACGTCCCGGTGCTGGGGGTGATCGGCGGCGGCTACGACAGGGACCGCGCGGCCCTGGCGCGGCGCCACGGCATCCTCCACCACAGCGCGCAGCGGGTCTGGCAGCGCCTCGGCCTGGGCTGAGTTGTCCACGCAGGCTGTGGAACAACCTGTGGAAAAGCTGCGGGGAGTCTGCCCTGGCCCACGCCCGGCCTGGGGCACAGCCGGCTGGGTGAAAGATGACCAGGCAAGCTTGCACGCAGCGGAGCCTTGTCCACGGATACTGTGGAAGCCACTGTGGATAAGCTGCGGGGCCTTCGCTGCAGGCCACGCCCCTCAAGCCCTCCAGCCCAATGAACAAAATATGACCAGGGCGCTCTTCGTAGGAGCGAGCTTGCTCGCGAAGGGCGCCGCGGAGGGAATGGGGGTTCGCGAGCAAGCTCGCTCCTACAAGAGCCCGAGGCATCGGCTTGTCCACGGATGCTGTGGAGCCCCCTGTGGATATCCTGGGAACAAGCGCGCCGGCCGCCCGTAAGCAAAGGCTTCGCCGCGGCTGCCGGCAAATTGACCAGCCGCCCGCCGCAGCGGCTAGGCTAGAATGCGCGCCCTCTCCACCGACCATGCCCAGCCCATGACCAGCTCCAGCCCCTCGTCCTCCCGCAGCGCCATCGTCATCGGTGGCGGCCCCGCCGGCCTGATGGCGGCCGAAGTGCTGGCCGGCGCCGGCGTGCGCGTGGCGCTGTACGACGCCATGCCCTCGGTGGGGCGCAAGTTCCTGCTGGCCGGCGTCGGCGGCATGAACATCACCCACTCCGAAGCCCACGAGGCCTTCGTCGGCCGCTACGGCTCGCGCCGCGGGGAAGTCGGCGCGCTGCTCGCCGATTTCGACGGCCAGGCCCTGCGCGAGTGGATCCACGGCCTGGGGATAACCACCTTCGTCGGCACCTCCGGCCGCGTCTTCCCCACCGACATGAAGGCCGCGCCCCTGCTGCGCGCCTGGCTCAAGCGCCTGCGCGAAAAAGGCGTAGTTATCCACACCCGCAGCCGCTGGCAGGGCTGGGACGACCAGGGCCGCCTGCTCATCGACGGCCCCGCCGGCCGCGAGGCGCTGCGGGCCGACGCCACCGTCCTCGCCCTGGGCGGCGGCAGTTGGCAACGCCTGGGCTCCGACGGCGCCTGGGTGCCGCTGCTGCAGGCGCGGGGCGTGGAAGTCGCGCCCCTGCGTCCCTCCAACTGCGGCTTCGAGGTCGAGGCCTGGAGCGAGTTCTTCCGCGACAAGTTCGCCGGCGCGCCGGTCAAGCCGGTGGCCCTGGGCCTGGACGGCGAGGCGCCGCGCCAGGGCGAGTTCGTGGTCACCGCCGGCGGCATCGAGGGCAGCCTGGTCTATGCGCTGTCCGCCGCCATCCGCGAGCGCATCGCCCGCGACGGCTCGGCCACCCTGTACCTGGACCTGCTGCCGGGCCGCAGCGCCGAGCAGGTGGCCAAGGCCCTGGCCCAGCCGCGCGGCTCCAAGTCCATGGCCAACCACCTGCGCGGCCGCCTGGGCCTGGACGGCGTGCGCGCCGGCCTGCTGCGCGAGTTGTCCACAGCCGCGGACTATGCCGAGCCGCAACGCCTGGCCGCGCTGATCAAGGCGTTGCCGTTGCGCGTGGTGCGCGCCCGCCCATTGGACGAAGCCATCAGCAGCGCCGGCGGCGTCACCTTCGAGGCGGTGGATAAGCAGCTGATGCTGGACGCCCTGCCCGGGGTGTTCTGCGCCGGCGAAATGCTCGACTGGGAGGCGCCCACCGGCGGCTACCTGCTCACCGCCTGCTTCGCCAGCGGCCGCGCCGCCGGCCTGGGCGCATTGCGCTGGCTGAAACTGGAACCCTAGTGCTAGATTGCGGACTCCCTTCCGGCAGAGTCCGCGCCATGCCCCTGAGCTTCCGTCCGGCCCGCGCCGGGGACGTCGATGCCGCCGTCCCGCTGATCTACAGTTCCGGCCCCGACGCCTTCGACTACGCCTTCGCCCGCCCCGGCCGCAACAGTGCCCAGGACTTCCTGCGCCACGCCTTCGTCCAGGGCGGCGGCCAGTTCGGCTGGCGCCAGCACACGGTGGGCGAACTGGATGGGCGGGTGGTGGCGGTGGGGACCCTGTTCGGCGGCGAGGCCAACCTCGGCTACCTGCTCGCCGCCAGCCGGCAGATCCTCGGCTTCTTCGGCCCGGGCGCGCTGCCGGTGATCCACCATGGCCTGCAACTGGAGCGCATCATCTGCCCGCCGCCGAAGCGGACGCTGTACCTCGCCCACCTCGGCGTGGCGCCGGAACTGCGCGGCGAAGGCCTGGGCAGCCAGCTGATCGCCCACTTCCTCGAACGCGGCCGCCAGGCCGGCCTGCCCATGGCCGCCCTCGACGTGTCGGTGGCCAACCCGCGGGCCCAGGCGCTGTACGAGCGCCTGGGCTTCGTGGTGCAGGCCGAGCGCACCTCCGACCTGCCCGGCGTGGCCAGCCACCGCTACATGCAGCGCGCCCTCTGAGCCTGCGCTAGACTGCGCGCCAGCCGCCCGCAGAGGCGGCAACGCCACCGTGCCGGCCAGTGCCACGACAAGGAAGCGCCATGAGCGACCTGAACAGCGTCGAACTGAAAGTCTTCGTCCCGGCCCGCGACTACGCCCGGTCCCAGGCCTTCTACCGCGACCTCGGCTTCGCCAATCCCTGGGGTTCCGAGGAGCTGAGCTACTTCCACCACGGCGACCGCTGCGCCTTCCTGCTGCAGAACTTCTACGTCAAGGAATTCGCCGAGAACCTGATGCTGCACCTGCTGGTGGAGGACGCCGATGCCTGGTGGCAGCGCCTGCGCGAGATCGATATCGCCGGGCGCTACGGGGTGCGGCTGGGGGAGCCGGAGGACCAGCCTTGGCGGATGCGGGATTTCACCTTGCATGATCCGAGCGGGGTGCTTTGGCGTATCGGCCACAATCTTGATTGAGCGGGGTCGCGGCTTTTCGTAGGAGCGAGCTTGCTCGCGAACGGCATTCTGCCGGGTGGTTCGGTGTGTATCCTCAAGAGCGCCCTCTCCCCAGCCCTCTCCCTGAAGGGAGAGGGGGCTTGTCCGTGCCGAGAGAAATTAGGTTTCAGCCGGCAACCCTATGCTAGCCGGCTAACTCAGGAATACCAGAATACACCGAACGGTCCCCTCTCCCTTCAGGGAGAGGGTTAGGGAGAGGGAGCGGGGCTGAACCAGAGCACAGGTATTACCGGTCAAGCCCCCCTACAGATACCACCCCCAAGGCTCATCCGAGACATACTCCGTCACCTGCTTCACCTCCAGGTAGTTCTCCAGCCCCCACACCCCAAGCTCCCGGCCGATACCGCTCTGCTTCATGCCGCCCCAGGGCGCCTGGGTGAAGGTCGGTTGCGAGCAGTTGACCCAGACGATCCCCGCGCGCAACCCGTCGGCCACCCTCGCGGCACGCTGCGGGTCGCCGGACATCACCGCGCCGGCCAGGCCGAAGCGGCTGTCGTTGGCCAGGCGCAGGGCCTCGGCCTCGGTCCTGAAGCGCTTCACGCAGAGCACCGGGCCGAAGATTTCCTCGCGCCAGACAATGGCGTTCTCCGCCGGCTCGTCGAAGATGGCCGGCTCGACGAACCAGCCCTCGTCCAGTCCCGCCGGGCGCCGGCCGCCGGTGAGCAGGCGGGCGCCGCAGGCCTTGCCCTGTTCGATGAAGCCCAGCACCTTGTCGTACTGCCCCTGGCTCACCAGCGGGCCGAGCAGCACGCCCGGCTGCAGGCCGTTGCCGATGGTGATGGCGCGGGTGGCTTCCACCAGGCGTTCCAGCAGCCGCGGGGCGATGCCTTCCTGCACCAGCAGGCGCGAGGTGGCGCTGCACACCTGGCCCTGGTTCCAGAAGATGCCGAAGAGGATCCACTCCACAGCCGCTTCCACGTCGCTGTCGTCGAAGACGATGAAGGCCGACTTGCCGCCCAGCTCCAGGCTGATGTTCTTGATGTCCCGGGCCGCCGCCGACATGATCTTCGCCCCGGTCGGCACGCTGCCGGTGAAGGCCAGCTTGTCCACGCCCGGATGCTGCGCCAGTGGCCCGCCGGCCTCGCCGCCCAGGCCCGGCAGCACGTTCAGCACGCCGGCCGGCAGGCCGATGGCGTCGGCCGCGGCGGCCAGTTCCAGGGCGCTCAGCGGCGTCAGCTCGGAGGGCTTGAGCACGCAGGTGGCGCCGGCCGCCAGGGCCGGGGCGACCTTCCAGGCGGCCATCAGCAGCGGGTAGTTCCAGGGAATGATCTGCCCGGCCACGCCCACCGGCTCGTGGCGGATGCGGCAGCGGAAGCGCTCGTCGGGCAGGGCCAGCGCCTGGTCCTGGCGGCCGTCCAGCTCGCGCGCCAGCTCCGCGTAGTAGCGGAAGCAGCCGATGGCGTCGGCCACGTCCCACTGTGCCTCGGGCAGCGGCTTGCCGTTGTCGCGCACCTCCAGTTCGGCCAGGGCGGCCTCGTTGCGTTCCAGCTCGTCGGCCAGCGCCTCCAGCCACTCGGCGCGCTCGCCGCCGCGGCTCTGCCCCCAGCCGCGGTTGAAGGCCTGGCGCGCCGCGCGCACGGCGTGGTCGACGTCTTCCTCGGTGGCCGCCGGCACCTCGCGCAGCGGCCGCCCGGTCGCCGGGTCGAAGCTGGTGAAGGTCCCGCCCAGGTCCGGGCTGACCCATTGCCCATTGATGTACAGCTGGTCACGCATCGCACGTCTCCTTGTCTGCGGCCATCAGGCGGCCTGAACGCCGGCGCGGCGGTTCTGCAGGTAGCGGGAAGTGAACAGCAGCGCCAGCGAGGCGCAGATGATCACGGTGGATATGGCGTTGATCTCCGGGGTGATGCCGCGGCGGATCGAGGAGAAGATGTAGATCGGCAGCGTGGTCTCGGAGCCGGCGACGAAGAAGGCGATGATGAAGTCGTCGAAGCTGAAGGTGAACGCCAGCAGGAAGCCGGCGAGGATGGCCGGGGCGATCTGCGGCAGGGTCACCCGGCGGAAGGTCTCCAGCGGCGGCGCGTAGAGGTCGGCGGAGGCTTCCAGCAGGGCCTTGTCCATGGCCTCGACGCGGGTGCGCACGATCACCATCACCAGCGCCATGGTGAACAGCGAGTGCGCCGCCACCACCGTGGGGAAGCCCATGCGCAGCTTCGGCAGGCCCATGTCCAGCGCCAGCAGCAGCGGGTTGAGCACGTCGAACAGGGTGATGAAGGCGATCAGCGTGGCGATGCCGATGACGATCCCAGGGACGATGATCGCGCAGTAGGTCAGCGCATCGAACAGCAGGCGCACGCGCTTGCCCACCCGCTGCAGGCCGAACACCGCCAGGGTGCCGAAGAAAGTGGCGATCAGCGCCGAGCACAGGGCGATCAGCGCGCTGTTGCCCAGGGCCTCCATGATGAAGGGGTTGCCGAAGGCGCGGCCGAACCACTGCACCGAGCAGCACTGGAGGCTCAGCCCGCTGCGCCCGGCGTTGAAGGCGAAGAGCATGATCAGCGCGATGGGCGCGTAGAGGAACAGGTACAGCGAGGTCGAATAGCCGCGCAGCCACATCTCAGAGCACCCCGTCGTTGCGCGGCCCGCCGAAGCGCGCCGCGAGTTTCAGGTACAGGCCGATGATCGCCAGCATCATCGCCACCAGGGTCATGGCCACGGCGCTGCCGAACGGCCAGTTGCGCGATTGCAGGAACAGGTCGACCAGGGCGTTGCCGACGAAGAACACCTTGCCGCCGCCGAGGATCGCCGGGATCAGGAACTCGCCCATGAGCAGGATGAACACCAGCATCACCCCGGTGATCACCCCCGGCGCCGACAGCGGCAGGGTCACCCGGCGGAAGGTCTCGAAGGCACTGGCGCCGAGGTCGCCGGAGGCTTCCAGCAGGCGCTTGTCGAGCTTCTCCAGGGTCACGTAGATGGGGAACACCATCAGCGGCAGGTAGCCGTAGACGATGCCGATCAGCACCGCCCAGGGCGTGTTGATCAGGCGCACGTCGGCGATGCCCAGGCTCTCCAGCAGCGCCGGGATGCCGCGGCCGCTGAGGATGAAGATCCAGGCGTAGGTGCGGATCAGGAAGCTGGTCCAGAACGGCACTATCACCAGGGTCAGCAGCAGCGACTTGTTGCGCCGCACCTTCACCGCCAGGAAGTAGGCCAGCGGGTAGGCCGCCAGCAGGCAGGCCAGGGTGCCCAGCGGCGCCAGGGTCAGGGTGTTCCAGAAGGCCTGGGCGCGCGAGCCGAGGTTGAGGTAGTTCTCCAGCGTCAGCCCGCCGCCGTAGCCGCCCACGGCGCTGCGCTCGCCGAAGCTGAAGACCAGGATGATCACCAGCGGCATCAGCAGCAACAGCAGGAACCACAGGGTGGAAGGCAGCAGCAGGAGCAGCGTGACGCGGCGGCCGAGGCTTCTCGCCGGTGCGGCCGCGGGCGTCGCGGCGGCCTGCTGGGGGGCGCTGACAGCGATGTTCATGTTCGATTCCCTACGCATTGAGTTGCATGGGCCCTCCCCTGTAGGAGCGAGCTTGCTCGCGAACATCGCCATGCCGAAGCGGTTCGCGAGCAAGCTCGCTCCTACGGAGGGCCGTCCTCAGGCGGCCTTGAAGCGCGCCATCAGCTCGGCCCGCGCCGGGCTGGTGAGGGTCGCCGCGGCGCCGAACTCCAGGGGCGACAGGCGCTCGGCCGCCGGGTACATGATCGGGTCGTCGAGCATCTCCTTGGGCAGCAGCGCGTCCACCCGCTTGTCGCCGCTGGGGTAGCCGTGGGCCAGGACCTCCAGCTTGTTGTGCTGCGGGTCGAGCAGGTAGTTGATGAAGGCGTAGGCGGCGTCGCGGTGCTCGGCGCCCTTGGGGATGGCGAAGAAGTCGCTCCAGATCTCGCCGCCCTCCTTGCCCAGCACGAAGGTCATGTCCGGGTTGTCGCGGTGCAGCTGCGAGGCGTCGCCGGTCCAGGCCATGGCCATCCAGGCGTCGCCGTTGCGCAGCGAGGGCTGGATGTCGGAGTTGATGGCGAACAGGTGCGGCTTGGCCTTGATCAGCAGCTTCTCGGCGTCGGCCAGCTCCTTCTCGTCCACCGAGTTGAAGCTGTAGCCGTAGTACTTCAGGGCGTTGCCGATGGCGGTGAGCTGGTAGTCGTGGACGATGGTGCGGCCCGAGGCGCTGGTCAGGGTCAGGTCCCAGAACTGTTTCCACGAATCGAGGCTGTCCTTGATCCGGCTGGCGTCGTAGACGATGCCGGTGGTGCCCCAGTTCTTCGGCACCGCGTAGACCTTGCCGTCCACCGTGCCCTGGGCCATGAAGCGCTGCTCGAAGGCCTTGGCGTCGAAGTTGGGGATGCGCGAGAGGTCCAGCGGCTCGATCAGCCCCAGCTTCACGTAGGTGCTGATGGTGTAGTTGGTCGGCACGAAGACGTCCCAGCCGCTGCCGCCGGCCTGCAGCTTGGCGAGCATCTCCTCGTTGGAGCCGAACACGTTCATCTGCACCCGCGCGCCGGTGGCCTTGGCGAAGGCCTCGAAGTTCTCCGGGCTGTGGTAGTTCGGCCAGGTGGCCAGGGTCACGCGGTCGCCGAGGTTGCCGCTCTGCCCGGCATAGGCCTTGCCCAGCAGCAGGCCCGGGGTGTTCGCCGCCACCGCCGCCGCCGCCAGGCCCAGGCCGGTGCGGCCGAGGAACTCGCGGCGGGTGATGGAGCCGTTTTCCCAGCTGCGCATCGTCTTGATGAAACTCTTCTTGTCCATCGTCACTCCCCGCCTGTCTGCTGTGGTTATGGTTGGATCGTCCAGGGCCGCGCCGGGCGCAGCCGCATTGCTCAGAGGCCCATGGCCAGGCCGCTGGCCTGGTTCCAGCCGACCTGTACCCGCGCGCCGTGCTCGAAGGCCGCGCCGGCCTCGGCGCCCTGCCGCGGCACGCGAACGCAGACGATGCCGAAGGCTTCGGTGCGCACCCGGTATTCGGTGAGGTTGCCCAGGTAGATGCGGTCTTCCACGCTGCCGCCCAGGCGCACCTCGCGGGCCAGCTCGGCGCCGGCGGCGGCGATGCCGACCAGCTCCGGGCGCACCGCGATGCAACCCTCGCTCTGCGGCGCCAGGGCCGGGCCGGTGGGCGTCTGCGGGCTGCTCAGCTCCAGGCCGGCGGCGGTGGCGAGCACCACGCGGCTGCCGTCGACGCGGCGCACGGTGCCGCCGAACAGGTTGGATTCGCCGATGAAGTCGGCCACGTAGCGGCTCGCCGGCGTTTCGTAGAGGGCCTCGGGACTGGCGGTCTGGATGATCAGGCCGTCCTTCATGATGCTGATGCTGTCGCTCATCGACAGCGCCTCTTCCTGGTCGTGGGTGACCAGCACGAAGGTGATGCCGACCTCGCGCTGCAGGCGCAGCAGCTCCGACTGCATCTCCTTGCGCAGCTTGCGGTCCAGCGCCGCCAGGGGTTCGTCGAGCAGCAGCACGGTGGGCTTGTTGACCAGCGCGCGGGCCAGGGCCACGCGCTGCTGCTGGCCGCCGGACAGCTCGTGGGGCTTGCGCGCGCCGAAGCCGGACAGGCGCACCATCTCCAGCGCCTCGTCGGCCATCCGGCGCTGCGCGGCGCGGTCCGGGCGCGGGGTGCGGTAGCGCAGGCCGTAGGCGATGTTCTCGGCCACGCTCAGGTGCGGGAACAGCGCGTAGTGCTGGAACACCATGTTCACCGGGCGCCGGTGCGCGGGCACCCCGGCCACCGCCTGGCCGGCCAGCAGCACCTCGCCTTCGCTGGGCTGCTCGAAGCCGGCGATCATCCGCAGGGTGGTGGTCTTGCCGCAGCCGGAGCTGCCGAGGAAGGAATGGAAGGCCCCGCGGCGCACCCTGAAGTTCAGGCCGTTGACCGCCTGCACGCTGCCGTAGCGCTTGACCACGTTGCGGAACTCGATGTCGAAAGCCTGGCTGGAATCCATCGCCGCACGCCCCTTCGGTGGCTGTTCTTGTTGCCGGTCACGCTAGCAATGGGGCTTTCGGGGTGTATATATCCCTCGGGGGATAGATGCCGCGCACACGGCCTACCTGTAGGAGCGGGCCCTGCCCGCGATTTCGCGCGCAGGGCGCGCTCCTACATGGGCATGGCGCGGGCTATCAGCCCGTGGCGCGCATCTCGCCGGCGTCGTCCTGCCCGGCCAGCTCGCGGATGAACAGGCCCAGCAGCTCCGACTGGCTGCCGATGCCGAGCTTGGCGTAGATGTTCTTGCGGTGGATCTTCACCGTGCCGGGGCTGATGTCCAGTTGCTCGGCCACCGAGGCGCTGGAGTGGCCGCGCAGCAGCAGCTGGACGATCTCCTGCTCGCGCGCGGTGAGCAGCTGCGCGCCGAACTGGTCGAAGGCCTCGCGGATCTTGTAGTCCAGGTCCTGCGCCGGGCGCGGCTGGGCGCGGCGCAGTTCCCAGGCCTCGCGCACCACCTGCTCCACCGCCGGCCGGGCGCAGTCCAGCAACTGCATCTCGTCGCGGCTATAGGCCGGGCTCGAAGCCTTGCGCATCAGCGACAGCACCGCCTTGGCGCCGCCGGCCAGGTCGACGAAGAAGGCGATCTCCTCGGTCAGGCCGGTCTGCTGGTAGTAGGTCTGGTAGTACTCGCCCAGGTAGAAGTGGTCCGGGGCGAACTGGCGCAGGCGCCACAGGCCCGGCGCCTGGTTGCGGGTGCAGGCGAGGTAGAAGGGGTCGAGCAGGTAGGGGCCGACCTGGTAGTCCTGCACGTAGACGTGGCGCACGTCCGCCGGGAAGGTGTCGAACAAATCCAGCGGGCGGTGGTTGCCCTCGTAGACGAAGAGCACGAAGTGGTCCACCGGGCAGGCCTGCTGCAGCCACTGGCTGAGGCCGAGCAGGCGCGGGCGTCCGGGGGCGAGCGGGAGCAGCTGGGCGAGCCCGCCGGTCCAGGCTTTGAGTTCCTTGTGGCGCATAGGCTGTCGTTCTTGTTGTGTGCGCGGTGCACACACTATAGGCGTTCAGAATTGCGCACGGAAATGCAGGTTTTGCGCCAGTATCCTGAAAGCCCGCCAGCCGCGGCCCGCAGCGCGAAGGCCTGCGGGCCGGCGCACCAGCACGATGCGCCCCGCCCCTCAGCGGCCCTTCGGCTTGCCCTTGCCCGCCGGCGCCCTGGCGAAGCCCGGCGCCTTGCGCACCGCCTTCACCTGCGGCTTGTCGGCCAGCAGGTCGCCCAGGTGGATCTTGCCCGGCCTGGCCTCGGGCACCTTGGGCTGCTTGGGTTTCTTCGGCTTCTTCAGCACCTGGCCGCCGGGCGCGGTCTGCGGCACCCGGTGGTCCGGCTCGAAGCCCTCTTCCTCGCGGCGCGGCAGGGTCTGGCCGATCAGCGTCTCGATGGCCGCCAGCTGCTGCACCTCGTCGGCGCACACCAGCGACAGGGCCTGGCCGCTGGCGCCGGCGCGGCCGGTGCGGCCGATGCGGTGCACGTAGTCCTCGGCGACGATGGGCAGGTCGAAGTTGACCACCAGCGGCATCTGGTCGATGTCCAGGCCGCGGGCGGCGACGTCGGTGGCCACCAGGAAGTCCACCTCGCCGTCCTTGAACCGCTGCAGCGCGCGCAGGCGCGCCGGCTGCGGCTTGTCGCCATGGATGGAGTCGGCGGCGATGCCTTCGGCCTGGAGCACGCCGACCAGTTCGTCGACGCCCTTGCGCGTCTTGGCGAACACCAGGGCCTGGCGCCAGCCCCGGCTGTGCAGCAGGTGCAGGAACAGCTCGGCCTTGCGCTTCTTGTCCACCGGCACCAGGTGCTGCTTCACCGTCTTCGCCGCGGTGTTGCGCGGCGCCACCTCGATGGTAAGCGGGTCGCGCAGCAGCCCCTTGGCCATCTGCCGGATGACCTCGGAGAAGGTGGCGGAGAACAGCAGGGTCTGGCGCCGCGCCGGCAGCGCGGCGAAGACCTCTTCCAGCTCGCGGGCGAAGCCCAGGTCGAGCATGCGGTCGGCCTCGTCCAGCACCAGCGCCTGCAGCTGGCCGAACTTCAGCGCGTTCTGCCGGTACAGGTCGAGCAGCCGGCCGGGGGTGGCCACCAGCAGGTCGACGCCCTTGCGCAGCTTCATCATCTGCGGGTTGATGCTCACTCCGCCGTAGGCCACCGCCGTGCGCAGCGGCAGGTGCTGGCCGTAGGCGCGGAAGCTGTCGTGCACCTGCTCGGCCAGTTCGCGGGTGGGCACCAGCACCAGGGCGCGCACCGAGTTGGCGGCCACCTGCGGGCCTTCCTGCAGCAGCTTCTGCAGCAGCGGCAGGGCGAAGCCGGCGGTCTTGCCGGTGCCGGTCTGCGCCGCGGCCAGCAGGTCGCGGCCCTTGAGCACCGCCGGGATGGCCTGGGCCTGCACCGGGGTCGGGTTCTGGTAGCCGAGGCCGTCGAGGGCGCGCAGCAGGGGTTCGATCAGGCCGAGGGCGGCGAAGGTCATGGAGCACTCACGCAACGGAAGGTGGAATGGCCGGCATTGTAGCCGCTAGTGGCGCAGCAGCAGCTCGCCTTCGATGGGCACGTAGCGCGTTGCCGAGCGGATCAGCGCCTGGGCGGTCAGGCCGGGCACGCCATAGGCGGTGGCCGTCTTGCCCTGGGCGCGGACGCGTTGCAGCAGCAGGTCGAAGTCGCCGTCGCCGGAGCACAGGACGATCTCGTCCACCCGCGCCACGGCGTCGAGCACGTCGATGGTGATGCCCACGTCCCAGTCGCCCTTGGCCGAGCCGTCGCTGCGCTGGATGTAGGGCTTGAGCTTCACCTCGAAGCCGAGGTTGCGGAGGATCTGCTGGAACTGCTGCTGGCGGGGGTCGCCACGGTCGATGGCATAGGCGTAGGCCTCGACGATGCGGCCTTCGCGGCTCAACTCGGCCCACAGGGCGGCGTAGTTGAAATGGCAGCCGTAGGCCTGGCGAACCGTGTAGTAGAGGTTCTGCACATCGGCGAACAGGGCGAGGGTTTTCAACGGCGGCTCCGGATCAGGCGGTGGGCGCGCATTATCGCAGCCCACCGCCGCGCCGCCAGCCCCGCGTCGTCGGCGCGGGGCATCCACTCAGCTGAACATGTCGCCGTCGTCGTCGAAGAAGCTGGAGTCGTCGGCGAAGCCGCCATCGTCGTAGTTGGTGTCGCTGAAGCCGTTGTCGGCATAGCGGTCACCGTCGAGGAAGGACTGGCCGGAGTCGTCCAGCCCGGCGGGCTGCTCGGCCGGCACTTGTTCCTGGATCACCTCGACGATTTCCTGCGGCTGCGAGTGGTGGAACATGTTGGTCAGCAGGTCCGCCACCACCATGCCGCCGGCCACGCCCGCGGCGGTCTGCAGGGCGCCACGCAGGAAGCCGCCGCCCTGGGCGGGCGCGGCCTGCGGCGCGGCGGGGCGGAAGTCGTTGGGGTTGCTGGCGTAGCCGGCATTGCCGCCGGGCTGGGAGAAGCGCGTCTGGCCCCAGCCGTCCGGGCGCTGCTGCGCCTGCTGCGGCTGCGGCGCCGCCTCGCGCTGGCCGCCGCCGAACAGGCCGGCGAGGAAGCCGCCGCTGCTGGGGCGGTTCTGCTGCAGGCTGGCGACCTGGGCTTCCAGTTCCCTCACGCGCTGGTCCAGGCGCTTGATCGCCGCTTCCTGGATCAGCATCGCCTGCGCCATGTAGTAGGGCGCGGCCGGCTGGCGCACGAGATGCTGGTTGATCTGCGCCTCGGCCTGGGCGTCGCGCGGCGCGGATTGCCGCTCGGCTTCCTGCAGGCGGGTGAACAGGCCATCGATCAGGGTTTGCTCTTCGGAATTCATCTGGGGCCTCGAGTGAGCACCGGGGGTGGGAACGATCACAAGATTGGATCGGCCGGCGAAAAAACAAGTTCCGGCCGATGAAATCTTCTTCATCCGCGCTATCGGGGGCTCTGGCCTGGGCCGCCGGGCTTGGGTTAGAGTCGATTGCCACCTGGCCTTCTAGACGAGCCGATGAATCCCATCTCCATCCTGCGCGACACCTGGTACTTCTTCAGCCGCCACATCGGCACGCTGCTGCCGCTCTGCCTGCCCTGGATCGTCCTGGAGACGCTCACCCAGCAGCAGCTGAGCATGGCCGCCAATTCCCAGCAGTTCGCGCCCTGGGGCATGGCCGCCGGGTTGATCTTCTACCCCATCTACACCGCCAGCCTGCTGCTCTACCTGGTGGACTTCGGCGAGGGCCGCCAGCGCGGCGTCGGCGAGCTGTGGCGCGCGGCGCTGCGCCTGTGGCCGGCCTTCGCCCTGCTCTCGGCGCTGAGTTCGCTGCTGATCGTCATCGGCCTGTCGCTGATGGTGCTGCCGGGCATCTACGTGATGATCAAGCTGGCCTTCGCCGAGGTGCTGCTGGTCAAGCGCGGCCTGCGCCCTATCGACGCCATGCGCGAGAGCTTCCGCCTCACCGGCGGGCATTTCTTCCTGCTGCTCACCACCGTGCTGGTGATCCTCGCCCCCACCTGGGCCCTGCAGGGCTGGATCGAGCAGCTGAGCGAGAACGCCCTCGGCTACAGCCTGGCGCTCAGCGCCCTCAGCGGCTTCTTCCAGCTGCTGCTGACCGTCGCCGCCTACCGCATCTACATCCTCGGCCCCGAGCGCGAGGAAGCCTGAGGCAGACTCCGGCGCGGGCGGCTAACCTTGTCCCTCCCGACCGCGCCAGGAAGCTGCCATGAGCGACGACCTCATCCCGCCGAGCTGCATTTCCCACGTTTCCATCGGCACCAATGACTACGACCGTGCCCGCGCCTTCTATGACGCGGTGCTGGCCACGCTCGGCTGCCGCCGGGTGATGGAGCACCCCGGCGCCGTGGCCTATGGCCGCGAGTTCCCGGAGTTCTGGGTGCAGACGCCGCTGGACGGCGCGCCGGCCAGTGTCGGCAACGGTACCCACATAGGCTTCATCGCCGGCAGCCGCGAAGCGGTGGATGCCTTCCACGCAGCAGCCCTGGCCCACGGCGGCCACGACGACGGCGCGCCGGGCCCGCGCCCGCACTATGGCGAACCCTACTACGGCTGCTTCGTCCGCGATCCGGACGGGCACAAGGTCGAGGCCACCTTCTGGGACCTGGGCAAGGCCATACCGCACACCCACTGAGGGGCGCGGCTCAGCGCTAGCCCGGTTTCAGCCCGGACAGGCGCGGCACCAGCAGGCGTTCGAACAGCCAGGGGCAGTAGCGGGCCAGGAGGCGCGCGCGCCAGTTGACGTTGGACAGCACCAGCAAGCGCTTGCGCTGCAGGGCGCTCTGGTAGATCGCCTCGGCCACGTCGCGCGGGGAGGCCACTTCGCTGCCCAGGACCGCGGCCGGCTGGCGGATCACCGAGCCGTCGCCGACCAGGGCGTTCTTGCGCAGGTCGGTGGCGGTGAAGCCGGGGCAGGCGAGGGTCACCGAGACGCCGGTGCCTTCCAGCTCCATGCGCAGGGTGTCGAACAGGCCGTGCAGGGCGTGCTTGCTGGCGTTGTAGGCGCTGCGATAGAGCAAGGGGGCGAAGCCGGTGAGCGAGCTGAGCACGACGATCTGCCCCCGGCGGGCGATCAGGCTGGGCAACGCCGCCCGGGTGCAATGCAGGGCGCCGTAGAAGTTCACCGCCATCACCCGCTGGAACACCTTCAGGTCGGTCTCGGCGAACAGGCTGCGGTGGGTGATGCCGGCGTTGTTGACCAGCACGTCGATGCCGCCGAAGCGCTCGATGGCCCCGGCCACGGCCTGCTCCACCGCCGCGGGGTCGGTGATGTCGCAACGCAGCCCCAGGGCCTCGACGTTGAGGTGTTGCTGCAGGTGCTGCACCAGGCTGTCGAGCGCGGCCTGGTCCAGGTCGAGGATCACCGGCCGGGCGCCCGCCTGGGCGAAACGCAAGACCAGCGCACGGCCGATGCCCGAGCAGCCACCGGTCACCAGGACCGTCTTGTGCAGGTAGACCTTGCTGGAGAAGACCTTGCGTGGCATGTGCGGAGCCCTCGGCCAGGCGCCGCGGCGGTGCCGGGCGCCCCTCAAGCATAGCCCCCCGGGGAGCGCGACGAAGGCTCGGCCGGCCGCCACCTGTGCCGCTGGTCGCAGCCCGGAAATGTCGCCGCCGCTTTGCCGGCCACGGACTGGACAAGCCCCGGTTGGCGACTCATGCTCAATGCGGACACCAACACAAGAACGATAAAGGTGCGGCGCAGCAATGCTCAAGAAACTCCTGTTCCCGTTGGCCTCGTCGCTGCTTCCGGCGTCGCTGGCCCATGCCCTGCCAGGCCCTGCCGGCGGCCCCCAGTCGCTGGCGGTCGGCTATTACGAGTTCCCGCCGTACATCTATACCGACGATGACGGCAGCACCCAGGGCGAAGGTGCCGAGCTGATCCGCAAGCTGCTGCGCCAGGCCGGCTACCGCGCCGAGCTCCGGGCCCTGCCCAGTGCCCGCCTCTACCAGGGCCTGCGCGACGGCAGCGTCCAGCTGTGGGCCGGCGCCCCCGGCAAGCCCGAGCTGGCCGAAAGCACCCTGGAGTGCGAGCACGTGCTCGGCCAGGTCACCCTCAACCTCTATCGCCTGGCCTCCCAACCCGCGCCTCACCTGCCCCAGGGGCTGGCCGGCAGCCGGGTGATCCTGATCAGCGGCTACAGCTACTGGCGGCCCGCCACCCAGTTGCTGGACGACCCCCGGCTCAACCTGGAGGTGCACCGCACCACCACCCACAACGCAGCGCTGCAGATGCTGCTGCGCGACCGCGGCGACTACCTGCTGGACTACCAGGCCCCGGTCGAAGAAGCCCGCAACGCCGCCGGCCTGCCGCCGCTGGCCTACGACACCCTCTACCGCCTGCCGCTCAAGCTCATCGTCTCCCGCCGCACGCCCGACGCCGAACAGCTCCGCCAGCGCCTGGACCAGGCGTTCGAGCAGTTGAGTGCGAAGGGGGAGAAGGTCGAGTTGAACTGAGGGGCAATCACGGTCGCGCCGGTGGGTCTGGTGTGGGGGCCGACGGCAGCGGATTTCGGTCAGACGTAGGGCGAATAACCGTTTGCGGTTATCCGCCGGTGGGCCTGGTGTGGGGCCGACGGCGGATAACGCCTGGGGCGTTATGCGCCCTACGATTGCGTATTCGAACCGATGTTCCAGGCTGACACCGAACGCCCCGGCAACGCC
>NZ_FZPC01000005.1 GCF_900187975.1 Pseudomonas delhiensis
CGTCATTCAGTTGATCGATGCGCGTATCCAGCCCCTGCCACTCTTTTTTCAACCCCACCAGCAGCCTGCCCATCGGCGCTGGCAGTCGGCCGTGCTCTCCCTTGATGACGGCTTCCAGTAGCTCAGCCGCCGCTGCCCGCCCACGGCGGCTGGTCACCAGGCCGAACTCGGCAAGCAAGCCATGGATCTCGTTGACCAGGGCCGTGCGCGCACGGACCAGACGGCTACGGATGCGGTGCACCGCCTGAATGGCTTGCTGCTCCGGGTTCTTCACCGGCACGAAACGCATGCTCGGGCGGCTGGCCGCCTCACAGATCGCTTCGGCGTCGTGGGCATCGTGCTTGTCGCCCTTGACGTAGGGTTTGACGAACTGCGGGGCGATCAGGCGGACCTCGTGTCCCAGCTGGCGCAGTTCGCGCGCCCAGTAGTGCGCACTGCCACAGGCCTCCATCGCCACCAGGCATGGCGCCAACTGGCGGAAGAAATCCTGGACCTTGTCGCGCTTGAGCTGGCGCCGGCACACCACCTGTTCGTGGCTGTCGACCGCGTGCACCTGGAAGACTTGTTTTGCCAGATCCAAGCCAATGCGTTTAATGTTCATCGTGACTCCCCCTCCGGGACTGTTGCCAACACCATCAGTCTGGCACCTAGATGCCGTAGGAGGGAGGAGTCCATTTCATTGCCCTACGTCATGGGTGGGATTTGCGTAGGGCGAATAACCGTTCGCGGTTATCCGCCGTTTATCCCATGCGATAGTCGACGCCAAGGTCAAGCTTGGAGCCGCCTGGGGTCAGCGCCCACGCCAGGGTCGAATCCCGAAACGGCCGGGGAGCGAGGCTAGGCGGCGGATAACGTGGAACGTTATCCGCCCTACGCCGTGGGTGGGATTTGCGTAGGGCACTTGATCAATCGATACCGAGCTTCTTCAGCCGGTAGCGCATCGAGCGGAAGGTCAGCCCCAGGCGCTGGGCGGCGGCGGTGCGGTTCCAGCGGGTTTCTTCCAGGGCCTGCATGATCAGCTTGCGCTCGATCTCTTCGAGGTAGTCCTCGAGGTTGTCGATCTGCGCCAGGCTGGCCTCGCCGGCTTCGCTGTTGCCGGTGGCCTCGGCGAAGCGCAGGTCCTGGGGCTGGATGACGTCGTCCTCGCACAGGGTGTAGGCGCGCTCGAGCATGTTCTCCAGTTCGCGCACGTTCCCCGGGAAGCGGTAGCTCTTCAGCTTCTCCAGGGCGTCGGCGCTGACCTGGGCCGCCGCCAGGCCGCTGTCGCTGGCCAGGCGCTTGAGCACGCGCTCGGTGAGCAGCGGGATGTCCTCGCGGCGCTCGCGCAGCGGCGGCACGCGCAGCTCGATGACGTTCAGGCGGTAGTAGAGGTCCTGGCGGAAGCGGCCGGCGGCGACTTCCGCGGCCAGGTCCTTGTGGGTGGCGCAGAGGATGCGCACGTCCACCGCCACTTCCTGCTGGCCGCCCACCGCGCGCACGGCCTTTTCCTGGATGGCGCGCAGCAGTTTCACCTGCATCGGCAACGGCAGGTCGGCCACCTCGTCGAGGAACAGGGTGCCGCCGTTGGCGGCCTGGAACAGGCCCTGCTTGTCCTCGACCGCGCCGGTGAAGCTGCCTTTCTTGTGCCCGAAGAATTCGCTTTCCATCAGCTCGGAGGGGATGGCGCCGCAGTTCACCGGAACGAAGGCCACTTCGCTGCGCGGGCCCTGCTCGTGGATCAGCCGGGCCACCAGTTCCTTGCCGCTGCCGGATTCGCCGCTGATGTAGACCGGCGCCTGGCTGCGCGCCAGCTTGGCGATCTGGTTGCGCATCTGCCGCATCGGCGGCGAATCGCCGAGCAGGCGGTTGTCCACCGGCGCATCCTCCGCGCCCGGCGAGCGCAGGCGCAGGGCCGTGGCCACCAGTTCGCGCAGGCGGCCGAGGTCCACCGGCTTGGTGAGGAAGTCGAAGGCGCCGGCCTTGAGCGCGTTGACCGCGGTGTCCAGGCTGCCGAAGGCGGTGATCATGGCCACCGGCACCTGGGGGTGGCGCTGCTGGATGTGCTGCACCAGGTCCATGCCGGTGCCGTCGGGCAGGCGCATGTCGGTCAGGCACAGGTCGAAGGGTTCGCGGGCCAGGTATTCCTTGGCTTCCTTGACGTTGCGGGCGCTGCGGGTGTCCAGCTTCATGCGGCCGAGGGTGATTTCCAGCAGCTCGCGGATATCCGGTTCGTCGTCGACGATCAGGGCTTTTTGCCGGCTCATGCTCTTTTCTGTCAGCTCTGCTTGCGCGGGTGGGCGAAGGTGATGCGGAAGCCGCCACCGCCTTCGTCGCGGTTCTTGAAGTCGATGCGGGCCTGGTTGCTTTCGCACAGCTCGCGGGAAATGTACAGGCCCAGCCCGGTGCCCTTGCTCTCGGTGGTGAAGAAGGGCTCGAACAGCTTGCCCAGCTGCTCCGGGGCGATGCCGGGGCCGTCGTCGAGCACCTCCAGCACCGGCAGGTCGCTGTCCTTGTCGCGGAACAGGTTCAGCCACACCTGGCCGCTGCCGTTCTGCCTCGCACTGTACCGTAACCCATTCTGCACCAGGTTACCCAGCACCTGGGCGAGCTGGCTGGGGTCCATGCGCGTCTGGATCTCGCCGCCGCCCAGCTGCAGGTGGATCTGCTGGTCGCCGCGCAGGCCTTCGCGCTGCTCGTCGGTGAAGCGCTGCAGCCACTGCTTGAGGTCCAGCTGCTGCGGTTCGGCCTGGCGCCGCCGCGACAGCTGCAGGACGTTCTCGATCACCAGGTTCATGCGCCGCGACTGGTCCTGGATGATCTGCGTCAGGCGCCGGTCGGGGGCGTCCAGCGCGTCCGATTCCTGCAGCAGTTGCGCGGCGTGGCTGATGGCGCCCAGGGGGTTGCGGATCTCGTGGGCGATGCCGGCGGTCAGCCGGCCCAGGGCCGCCAGCTTGAGTTGCTGGGCCTGCTGGGCGATCTGCGAGATGTCTTCGAGGAACACCAGGGTGTGCTGCTCCTCGCCGCGGCGCAGCGAGATGAAGCTCGGCTGCAGCATGGGGCCGCCTTCGGGCGCCTGCAGGCTCGGCGGGCGCAGCGAGGGGTTCTGTACCCACTGCTGCAGGCTTTCCAGCAGTTCCGGGCATTGCGCGGTGGCGAGCTGGCCCACCAGGTCCGGCTGGGCCAGCAGGCCCAGGGCGCTCTGGTTGGCCAGCAGCACGCGGTGCCGGCTGTCCAGCACCAGGATGCCGGTGCGCATGCGCTGCAGGATGAGGGCGTTGAGTTCCTCGAGGTTGGCCACGGTGGTGGCGCGTTCCTCGGCCAGGTGCTCGGTGAGTTGCTGGCGTCGCGCCAGCCCCTGCAGCAGCAGGGCGGCGGCGAAGCTCAGGGCGCCCAGGCTGCCGGCCTGGACGTAGTGGTTGATCGCCGTGGGCTGGCTGAGGCTGAGGTAGAAGGTCAGGTAGATCATGCCGATCGCGGCGACGGCGGCGATCAGCAGGCCGATGCGCCCGCGCAGCAGGATGTTGGCGATGCCCACCGCCACCACCAGCAGGTTGCCGATGCCGCTGGGCACGCCGCCGGCGGCGTAGAACAGGCCGCACAGCGCGAGGATGTCGAACAGCGCCAGCAGGAAGATCGGCAGCAGCTGGCGCGGCGTCGGCATCAGCACGGCGATCAGGATGTTGACGATCAGGTAGCTCCAGCAACTGGCATGGAACAGCGCGGACTGGCCGACGTTGAGCACCCGGTCGTCGAGGTCGCTGGAGATCAGCAGCACCAGCAGCAGGCCGATGCTCAGGCGGTACAGGTGGTACAGGCGGAGGATGCGCTGCCCCTGCTGGCCGCTGATGGGGATGGCCCTAGCCATGCCGCTGGCTGTCCTGCTGCAGGTGGGCCTGGCTGCAATACCAGCGCTGCTCGTGCTGCAACGCCTTGGCGCGCGGCACGTGCACGCCGCACTGGGCGCAGCGCACCATGGGCTCGGCCTGGTCGTCCGGCGGCGCCTGGGGCGGGCGTTGCGGGCGGGTGGCCTTGCGCCACAGCCACCAGATCAGGGCGATGAGGAGGATCCAGAACAGCAGGCGGACCATGGCGTTCCCTTTTGTCTCGAAGAGCCGCAGTTTATCCGAGCCACCACGGCGTACAAGTCGCGCTGCCCGCTACTGTGCGGAGGATCCGTGCGGGCATGAAAAAGGGAGGCCGGAGCCTCCCTCTGCATGGCGGGTCGATCAGTCGACCAGGCCGAAGGTCAGGTAGTGCCACCAGGAGTGGCTCTTCTTGCCGCTGGTGTCGGGCTTCTCGACTTCCTCGTCCTGGTGCTCCGGCTGCAGTTCCCGCGGGATCTGCTGGCGGGCGTCCTCGTACTGGCGCATCACGTCCTTGCTCGCCTGGGTTTCCATCTGCGGCGGCGCGGTGTTGGAGTCGATCAGGCCGAGGGTGGCCTTGGCCAGCCAGGAGCGGCTGCTGTCGTCGTCCTCGCGGGGTACGAACTGGCCGTCCTTCAGGCTGGGGTTGTCCGGGTAGTTGAGCTTGAGGGTCTGCAGGCTGCTGTCGGCCAGGTCGTTCAGGCCCAGGCGCTGGTAGGCCTCGGTCATGATCGCCAGGCCATCGCCGACGGCCGGGGTCTCCTGGAAGTTCTCCACCACGTAGCGGCCACGGTTGGCGGCGGCCACGTAGGCCTTGCGCTTGAGGTAGTAGTGGCCGACGTGCACCTCGTAGGCCGCCAGCAGGTTGCGCAGGTAGACCATGCGCGCCTTGGCGTCCGGGGCGTAGCGGCTGTTGGGGAAGCGGCTGGTGAGCTGGGCGAACTCGTTGAAGGAGTCGCGCGCCGCGCCCGGGTCGCGCTTGGTCAGGTCCAGCGGCAGGAAGCGCGCCATCAGGCCGCGGTCCTGGTCGAAGGAGGCCAGGCCCTTCATGTAGTAGGCGTAGTCGACGTTCGGGTGCTGTGGGTGCAGGCGGATGAAGCGTTCCGCCGCCGAACGCGCGGCTTCCGGCTCGGCGTTCTTGTAGTTGGCGTAGATCAGCTCCAGCTGCGCCTGCTCGGCGTAGCGGCCGAACGGGTAGCGGGACTCCAGCGCCTTCAGCTTGTTGATGGCGTTGGTGTAGCTGTTGTTGCCGAGGTCTTCCTGCGCCTGCTGGTACAGCTGGCTCTCGCTCAGGTTCTCGTCGACCTTGTCGCCCTTGGACGAGCAGGCGGAGACCAAGACGAGGGTGGCGATCAGCAGCAGGTGTTTCACTTGCATGGCGGCTTGCGTCCCTGGACGGTCGGCTGTCGCGGCCGCATCCGTCTGTTATGATTGGCGCCCCAGGCGAACCCCTGGGACAAAGGCCCCGTATTTAACCACAGCGTGCCGCCCACCAAAAGGTGGCGCGCCTACTGTGTCCCATCATGTCCGATCTCATCCAACTGGCGGCAGAAGTGCCGTTCGACCTGGGCGGCCAACGCCTCGACCAGGTCGCCGCGCAACTCTTCCCAGAACACTCCCGCTCGCGCCTGGCCGGCTGGATCAAGGACGGCCACCTGACCGTCGACGGCGCCGTGCTGCGCCCGAAGGACATCATCCACGCCGGCTCGCGCCTGGCGCTGGAGGTGCAGCTGGAGGCCCAGGGCGAGTGGAAGGCCCAGGACATCGAGCTGGACATCGTCTTCGAGGACGAGCACATCCTGGTGCTCGACAAGCCCGCGGGGCTGGTGGTCCACCCGGCCGCCGGGCACCAGGACGGCACCCTGCTCAATGCCCTGCTGCACCACGTGCCGCACCTGGCCAACGTGCCGCGCGCCGGCATTGTGCACCGCCTGGACAAGGACACCACCGGCCTGATGGTGGTGGCCAAGACCCTGGAAGCCCACACCAACCTGGTCGCCCAGCTGCAGGCGCGCAGCGTCAGCCGCGTGTACGAGGCCATAGTGGTGGGGGTGATAGTCGCCGGCGGCAAGATCGACGCGCCCATCAGCCGCCACGGCGTGATGCGCCAGAAGATGGCGGTGGTGCCCACCGGCAAGCAGGCGATCAGCCATTACCGGGTGCTGGAGCGCTTCCGCTCGCACACCCACGCCCGGGTGAAGCTGGAGACCGGCCGCACCCACCAGATCCGCGTGCATATGTCGCACATCGGCTTCCCGCTGGTGGGCGACCCGGTCTACGGCGGGCGTTTCCGCATTCCGCCGGGAGCCAGCCCGACCCTGGTCGAGTCGCTGCGCGACTTCCCGCGCCAGGCCCTGCACGCGCGCTTCCTGGAACTGGACCACCCGGCCAGCGGCGAGCGCATGAAGTGGGAGTCGCCGCTGCCCGACGACTTCACCTGGCTGCTCAGCCTGCTGCGCCAGGACAACGAGTCCTTCGTATGACCACGCCCTGGCTCATCCCCGACTGGCCGGCCCCGGCCAACGTGCGCGCCTGCGTCAGCACCCGCGCCGGCGGGGTGAGCCAGGCGCCGTTCGACAGCTTCAACCTCGGCGACCACGTCGGCGACGATCCCGCCGCGGTGGCCGAGAACCGCCGCCGCCTGGAGCAGGCGCAGGGTTGCCGGCCGGCCTGGTTGAGCCAGGTGCACGGCATCGAGGTGGTGGAAGCCGCCCCGTCCCGCGTCGCGACCGCCGACGGCAACTGGAGCGCCACGCCGGGCATCGCCTGCGCGGTGCTCACCGCCGATTGCCTGCCGGCGCTGTTCTGCGACCGCGCCGGTACCCGCGTGGCGGCGGCCCATGCCGGCTGGCGCGGGCTGGCCGGCGGCGTGCTGGAGGCCACCCTGGACAAGCTGGCGGTGCCGCCGGAGGACGTGCTGGTCTGGCTCGGCCCGGCCATCGGCCCGCAGGCCTTCGAGGTCGGCCCCGAGGTGCGCGAAGCCTTCCTCGCCGACCACGCCGGGGCCGCGGCGGCCTTCGTGCCCAGCGCCAATGCCGGCCGCTACATGGCCGACATCTACCAACTGGCGCGCATCCGCCTGGCCGCGCGTGGCGTCAGCGCCGTCTACGGCGGTGGCCTGTGCACCTTCAGCGACACCGGACGCTTCTATTCCTACCGCCGCAATCCGCGCACCGGCCGCCAGGCCAGCCTGGTGTGGCTGGCCTGACGCCGCCGTAGGCCTGGCTTTTCGTAGGAGCGAGCTTGCTCGCGAATGAACCCCGCTGCGGAACCTGTTCGCGAGCAAGCTCGCTCCTACAGTCTCCCGCGCATGGCCCTGCGCGCGAATCGCAGGCAGGGCCTGCTCCTACAGGTGAATACCGCTGCCGTGGTGGCCCTACGCCGGCACGAACTGACCGGCGTCATGGCCAAATGGCTTGAAGCAGCCAAAATCGACCTTATCTAACTGGCATCCCGGCGGGTTGTTTCTTCACCAGGGGCAGGTATCGCTCCGACCCGCTATCTAGAAGGAAGGACGAACTCCATGCGAATCGACCGTTTGACCAGCAAGCTGCAACTGGCGCTGTCCGATGCCCAGTCCCTGGCCGTTGGCCACGATCACCCGGCCATCGAGCCGGTGCACCTGCTCTCCGCCCTGCTCGAACAGCAGGGCGGCTCCATCAAGCCCCTGCTGATGCAGGTCGGCTTCGATATCCCGGCCCTGCGCGCGGCCCTGAACAAGGAGCTGGACGCGCTGCCGAAGATCCAGAACCCCACCGGCGACGTGAACCTCTCGCAGGACCTGGCGCGCCTGCTCAACCAGGCCGACCGCCTGGCCCAGCAGAAGGGCGACCAGTTCATCTCCAGCGAGCTGGTGCTGCTCGCCGCCCTGGACGACAACGCCAAGCTCGGCAAGCTGCTGCTCGGCCAGGGCGTGTCGAAGAAGGCCCTGGAGAACGCGGTGAACAACCTGCGCGGCGGCGAGGCGGTCAACGACCCCAACGCCGAGGAATCGCGCCAGGCCCTGGACAAGTACACCGTGGACATGACCAAGCGCGCCGAGGACGGCAAGCTCGACCCGGTGATCGGCCGTGACGACGAGATCCGCCGGACCATCCAGGTCCTGCAGCGGCGCACCAAGAACAACCCGGTGCTGATCGGCGAGCCCGGCGTGGGCAAGACCGCCATCGTCGAGGGCCTGGCCCAGCGCATCGTCAACGGCGAGGTGCCCGACGGCCTCAAGGACAAGCGCCTGCTGGCCCTGGACATGGGCGCGCTGATCGCCGGCGCCAAGTTCCGCGGCGAGTTCGAGGAGCGCCTGAAGGCGGTGCTCAACGAGCTGTCCAAGCAGGAAGGCCGGATCATCCTGTTCATCGACGAATTGCACACCATGGTCGGCGCCGGCAAGGCCGAGGGCGCCATGGATGCCGGCAACATGCTCAAGCCGGCCCTGGCCCGCGGCGAGCTGCACTGCGTCGGCGCCACCACCCTGGACGAGTACCGCCAGTACATCGAGAAGGACGCGGCGCTGGAGCGGCGCTTCCAGAAGGTGCTGGTGGACGAGCCCAGCGAGGAAGACACCATCGCCATCCTGCGTGGCCTGAAGGAGCGCTACGAGGTGCACCACGGGGTGACCATCACCGACGGCGCCATCATCGCCGCGGCCAAGCTGTCGCACCGCTACATCACCGACCGCCAGCTGCCGGACAAGGCCATCGACCTGATCGACGAGGCGGCCAGCCGCATCCGCATGGAGATCGACTCCAAGCCGGAGGAACTGGACCGCCTGGAGCGCCGCCTGATCCAGCTGAAGATCGAGCGCGAGGCGCTGAAGAAGGAAGACGACGAGGCCACCAGGAAACGCCTGGCCAAGCTGGAAGAGGACATCGCCAAGCTCGAGCGCGAATACGCCGACCTGGAAGAGATCTGGAAGTCGGAGAAGGCCGAGGTGCAAGGCTCGGCGCAGATCCAGCAGAAGATCGAGCAGGCCAGGACCGAGCTGGAGCTGGCCCGCCGCAAGGGCGACCTCAACCGCATGGCCGAGCTGCAGTACGGGGTGATCCCCGACCTCGAGCGCAGCCTGCAGATGGTCGACCAGCACGGCAAGGCGGAGAACCAGCTGCTGCGCAACAAGGTGACCGACGAGGAAATCGCCGAGGTGGTGTCCAAGTGGACCGGCATCCCGGTGTCGAAGATGCTCGAAGGCGAGCGCGAGAAGCTGCTGCGCATGGAAGACGAGCTGCACAGGCGCGTCATCGGCCAGCACGAGGCGGTGGTCGCGGTATCCAACGCCGTGCGCCGTTCCCGCGCCGGCCTGGCCGACCCCAACCGGCCCAGCGGCTCCTTCCTGTTCCTCGGCCCGACCGGGGTGGGCAAGACCGAGCTGTGCAAGGCCCTGGCCGAGTTCCTCTTCGACACCGAGGAAGCGCTGGTGCGCATCGACATGTCGGAGTTCATGGAGAAACACTCGGTGGCCCGCCTGATCGGCGCCCCGCCGGGCTACGTCGGCTACGAGGAAGGCGGCTACCTGACCGAGGCCGTGCGCCGCAAGCCGTACTCGGTGGTGCTGCTGGACGAGGTGGAGAAAGCCCACCCGGACGTCTTCAACATCCTCCTGCAGGTGCTCGAAGACGGCCGCCTGACCGACAGCCATGGCCGCACCGTGGATTTCCGCAACACCGTGGTGGTGATGACCTCCAACCTCGGCTCGGCGCAGATCCAGGAACTGGTCGGCGACCGCGACGCGCAGCACGCGGCGGTGATGGACGCGGTGAACGCGCACTTCCGTCCGGAGTTCATCAACCGGATCGACGAGGTGGTGGTGTTCGAGCCGCTGGCCCGCGAGCAGATCGCCGGCATCGCCGAGATCCAGATGGGCCGCCTGCGCAAGCGCCTGGCCGAGCGCGAGCTGAGCCTGGAGCTGAGCACGGAGGCGATGGACAAGCTGATCGCCGTCGGCTTCGACCCGGTGTACGGCGCCCGCCCGCTCAAGCGCGCGATCCAGCGCTGGATCGAGAACCCGCTGGCGCAGCTGATCCTGGCCGGCAAGTTCCTCCCCGGCGCGAAGATCCACGCCAAGGTAGAGGACGACGAGATCGTGTTTGCCTGATCTTGGTGCCTATAGAAAAGCCCCGCGTTGCGGGGCTTTTTCATGTCGCAGGCAGGGCCAGCTCCTACAGGGCGTCGTGTGGGTGAGGCGACGTAGGAGCAACTGTCTTTTGGGCTCCGTCGTTCGCGGGAGTGACTGGATCGAAATTCGCGTCTCCCATCTCGCCCCCTTGTAGGAGCGGGCCCTGCCCGCGAATCGCGCGCAGGGCGCGCTCCTACAGGGGAATGGCATGGCTCAGGCAGCGTAGGAGGACTCCGTCCGCGACCCGCGTAGGGCGAATAACCGTTCGCGGTTATCCGCCGTCGGCCGGAACATCGTTGCTCAGGGATGATGGCGGATAACGCCGTAGGCGTTATGCGCCCTACGGGGCGGAAGCGCCCTCAAAGATGCGCGATCAACTCCTCCAGCGCCTTCGCCTGGTCGTCCGCCAGGTCGATGATGTGGAAACCCGCCCAGTCCAGTTGGCCGTCGGTGCCCTTGCGGCTCCACAGGCAGTCGGCGCCCAGCGTTATCTCGCCCACCTCGTGCAGCGGCGGCAGGGGCACCAGGCGGCATTCCAGCACCGAGTCCGCCGCCGGCACGTCGACGCCACAGAGCATGAAGCCTTCGATGGACAGGTCGGCCAGGCGGCCGAGGCTGCGCCCGGTGTGGCGGTCGAAGACCTCGACCTTCAGGTCCGTGCGGTGCCGGTCGTGCTGGCGGCGTTCGTCCATCGCTTACTCCTCGGATGGGCTGTTGGGGCGCCCGGCAAAGCGCTGCAACATGCGGTAGATGGCACCCAGTGCGCGGTCGACCAGGGGCTGCTGTCCAGCCCCGGCCAGGCGTACCTTGCCCTGTTCCATCTCCAGTGCCAACTGGCCGATGGGTTTGACCGCGACGCGCTGCCCCAGGTGGTCGACGAACATGTAGTTGCGCGTGGTGGGGCTGAACCAGGACAGCTTCAGGCGCCGTGGCGGCGTGCCGTCGGTGAACTCGAACCAGGTGCCGAACTCGATGCGGCGCAGTTCCTCCATGATCGCCCGGGCGCGGATGGACAGGCTTTCCTCGGTCTGCCGCTCGGCCACGCTTTCGCCGTCGAGCATCGCCCCCAGCGGGCTTTCCGGCAGCTCGGGGTGCAGCCTGGCGGCGATTTCCGGCTGCTGGGCCTGGATCGCGTGCTGGCAGGCGACCAGGTCCTGCAGCAGGCGGCGGATGCCGTCCTCATGGTAGCCGCCGAGCACTTCCAGGCCCTTGCGCAGGTCCTCCAGCAGCGCCGGGCGCAGGGCCTGCAGGCGCTCGCGGCCGGCGCCGTCCTGGGGCGTGACGCTCCAGGCCAGCTGCTCGGCGATCTCGCAGGCGCGGCGCCATTCGTCGCTGTCGTCGCCGTTGCGCAGGAGGATGAAGGTCAGGGCGTCCGCCCAGCTGAGGTCGAGGAAGTTGCGCACCAGTTGCGGCAGCTCGCGCTCGGCGGTGGCCCGGCGGATGACCTCGATTGCCTGCTCGCGCGCGCCCAGCAGGCGGTCGCGGCCGCGGGCCGCCTCGGTGGCGCGGCGTTCGCGCAGCTCGGCCTTCTGGCGGATGTTGGCGATGTATTCGTTGAAGTCGCCGAGCAGCTCGTCGAACAGGCGCAGCTCGCCGGCGAAGTCCTGGATCACCCGTTCCACCACCCAGTGCATCTTCGCCAGCAGCCCGCGCTCCTCGCCGTCGCCGCCGTACAGCGAGCCGGCCTGGGCCATGGCGTTGAGCAGGCGGCGGGCCGGGTGGTGGTGCTGGGTGAACAGCGCCTTGTCCAGCAGGGCCACCTTGAGGAAGGGGGTGTGCAGGTGCGAGAGGGTGGTCTTGCAACTGTCCGGCAGGCTCTCGTCATCGAGGATGAAGTCGAAGACCATGCCCACCAGGTCGATGACGTCGGCTTCCTGGTCGGTCAGCCTGTTCTGCCCGGGGTGGTCGCTGCTGGCCTCCAGCTGTTGGTGCAGCTCTTCCTTGAACTGCTGCACCGCCTGGGGCTGGCGGATGCGCCGGGCGAGGTCCTGGGCGGAGATGCGCTGCAGGCGGTTGAGCGCGTCGAGCAGTTCCCCGGCGCTGTAGGTGCGGGTGGCGCCGCGTGGGGTCAGGCGGACGATGCTGTCGCTGTTGCCGAAGTTGTCCAGGCCGCGCCGCCGGTGCTCGGCGAGCAGGGTATTGAGGCCGCCATAGAGGGCCTGCTGGTCGCTGGGCGGGTAGGGCGGCAGCTCGCTGAAGTCCAGCGGCGGCGCCTCGGCCGTGCTGGAGGCGCCCTGGGGCTGCGTGGCATGGCCGCCGGCGGCGCCGGTCGGCGGCGTTGGCGCGGCCTGCCCGGGGGCCTGTGACGCCGGGCGTGGCGCCGGGTGCGAACTCTGCTGGGGGCGGTAGCGCAGGTTGGGCAGGATGCCGGCCTCGGTCAGGCGCCGGTTCAGCTGTTCATACAGAGGCGGCAGGTTGCGCATCACCTGCTGGTCGAACAATACATAGAGCACGGTCTTGATGCGCAGGGCGAAGCGGCTTTCCGCGAGCATCTCGCGGAAGCACTGGGCGATGGCCTGGGGCCCGAAGGGGTTGCTGTCCTCGGCCAGCTTGCTGCCGTTGTTGAGCAGGGCCAGGCGCTGGTCCAGGGCGAACAGGGACTGCGCGCACTGCGCCTTGACCTGGTTCACCATGTTGGTGACGAGCAGGGTTTCCTCGTATTCCTCGTTGCCGACCAGGGACAGTTGCTCGACGTCCAGCTCCTCCAGGTGCGCCCGGGAGGGCAGGGTGCCCTGCATGAAGTCGCTCAGGCCCTTGGCGAAACGCTGGTGGTAGAGGCGCTCGAGGGTGGGGCGCTGGCGGCGGATCTCGCGCATGCTGTCGAAGAACAGCGCCTGCACCTGGTTGTTCTCGGCCTTCTCGGCGCATTCGAAGAGGGTGTCGTCGACCTGCGCGAAGACCGCGCCCAGGAGTTCCGCCAGGTGGTTCATCGCCAATTGCCGGCAGCCCTGTACCAGCTCGCCGAAGCGTGGCTGGATGGCCCGGCTGGCGACGTTGGAAGACGGCGGGGTGTCCTTCGAACTCATGGGCGATCCTGTCCGTGATCTCATCGCCTGCGGGCGAGGCAACTTGGGTTTTATGCAGATATAGCAATCTGCCTGCCGGCCTGCAAAGAAAAAGAAGAAAAACTTTTTGGATCAGAGGGTTGACAGTCCGTTCGAGACCCGTAAAATGGCGCGCCTCTGATACGGGAAACGGCAACGCCGAAACGTAGAAGGGATTGGAAGGCTCGTCGTTCCGCGATAGCTCAGTCGGTAGAGCAAGTGACTGTTAATCACTGGGTCCCTGGTTCGAGTCCAGGTCGCGGAGCCAACTTCCAAGCGGGGTATAGCGCAGTCCGGTAGCGCGCCTGCTTTGGGAGCAGGATGTCGGGAGTTCGAATCTCTCTACCCCGACCATATCGAGGGTCGTTAGCTCAGTCGGTAGAGCAGTTGGCTTTTAACCAATTGGTCGTAGGTTCGAATCCTACACGACCCACCATCTTCCAGCCGGTCGCCCAGGCGAACGGCAACGAAAAGCCCGCGGTCTCGTCGAGATCGCGGGTTTTTTCGTTTCATGGCTGTGGCATTCGAGGCGGTAGGCGGGGCTTGCTCGATTTCGTAGGGGCGAGCTTGCTCGCGAACCGGCGGGTGACGTCTGCGCTCGGGGTCAACTCCGCTCCCTCTCCCTAACCCTCGGCTGCGCGCCCCGCCCTGAAGGGAGAGGGGACCGTTGGGCAGGGGTTGGTGCTGTGGCGTTAGCCGGTTATCAGGCAATTTCCGGCTGAAACCATTCCCTATCTCGGCACGGACAAGCTCCCTCTCCCTTCAGGGAGAGGGCTGGGGAGAGGGGCTCTTGAGAACCCTCTCGGAATCCCCCATTCGCGAGCAAGCTCGCTCCTACGAAAAGCCGAGCCATCCGTAATGAGGCTGACATTTCGCCGGGCTAATGTTTTTCGCCGTTTGTACTCATCGTGAAATCAGTCATATCCGGCCGGTTTTTGCCCAGTCAAAAACGGCCATCCCGTCAGAATCTGAAACGCTTTTCCCCCTCGAATCACTTGCTGCGGCGATGTGTCGCACTCTGCGCGGGGCATTTGCGAGCACATTTTCAATCGGCTTGATCGGCGTCATTTTCAGTCTTGCGAAGCTGGTTTAAGGCGTCTTTCGCAGGCAGTCTCCAATGCGGCTGCATACCGCGCCAGGCGGGGCGTTCAGGCGACTTGGCGATGGCTGCAGGAGGGGGCCGGAAAGCGCTTTTCCAACCTTGCATTTCCTGCGGGAATTGATCGTTTTTCGAGCAGCCGCGGCGGCCATTCTTAACCCTGGCGAGAAAATGTCTTGTTAAAAATGAAGGGGCGGGGCCTTGCCAGTGGTTTCTGAAATGTCTTGTAATATCGGCCGCCCATTCCTGACCCCATAGCGCCTCGGTTCCAGCGTCGCAGAACCTTGGCAGGCACCCGCCGCAGGCGGTGCTGGAATAACAACGAGGGGCTGACTGTGGTGGGTTTCCGCTCAACAACGAGTAGGGCAATCCGCTCGTGAACAGGTGTCGGCCAGGCAGGCTTCCCAAGGGAGCGGCAGGGCAGGCGCCAACACGCTGAATAACACGGAACGAATCAGCACACGGATCGGTTTCGCTACGCGAAAGCCGGGCTGGGTTCCTTTTGCCTTGTTTTCTTGCAGCGCCGATTCGCTACCCCATGGATCCACCAACACGTCTCGCCTCGGAAGGCGCGGCGGGCAGTTCGTCGAGCATGAACCCTGCGTGGGTAAATCTCATGGGCGGTGTAGCTATGTTCATCCATTAAGGCCGCAAGATGAAAATAGACCAGTACTCTGGATACCTGAAGAGATTGTCCGTGCTGCTCCCCCTGCTCTCGCTGGGCGGTTGCAACATGGTCCTGTTCGACCCCAAGGGGCAGATCGGCGTCGACGAGAAGTCGCTGATCATCACCTGCACCCTGCTGATGCTGCTCGTGGTGGTGCCGGTCATCGTCATGACCCTGGCATTCGCCTGGAAGTACCGCGCTTCCAACACCAAGGCCACCTACATGCCCGACTGGGCGCACTCCACCCGCATCGAGGTGGTGGTGTGGCTGGTGCCCTGCATCATCATCGCCATCCTCGGCTGGCTGACCTGGGAATCCACCCACAAGCTGGACCCCTACCGCCCGCTGGATTCCGACGTCAAGCCGATCACCATCCAGGCCGTATCGCTGGACTGGAAATGGCTGTTCATCTACCCGGAGCAGGGCATCGCGACCGTCAACGAGATCGCTTTCCCGAAAGACACCCCGGTGAACTTCCAGATCACCTCGGACACCGTGATGAACTCCTTCTTCATCCCGCAGCTGGGTAGCCAGATCTACTCGATGACCGGGATGCTGACCAAGCTGCACCTGATCGCCAACGAAGAAGGCGTGTTCGACGGCATCTCCGCGAACTACAGCGGCGCCGGCTTCTCCGGCATGAAGTTCAAGGCCATCGCCACTTCCGAGCAGGGCTTCCAGGACTGGGTCGCCAAGGTCAAGTCCGCCCAGGCCGGCCTCACCGAGGAAGGCTTCCCCGCGCTGGCCAAGCCGAGCGAGAACGTGCCGGCTACCTACTTCTCCTCGGTCACCCCGGACCTGTTCCAGCACATCCTGACCAAGCACGAGCGTGCCGGTCTGGCCATGGGCAAGGGCAAGGCCGAGCACGCCGAAGGCGAAGCAGAATCGCAATCCAATCCGAGTATCCAGGAGTAACCGCGCAGATGTTCGGGAAACTGACTCTGTCGGCCGTGCCTTATCACGAGCCGATCATCATGGTCACGCTGGCGGTCGTTGCCCTGCTGGGCATCGGCGTCGTCGGCGCGGTCACCTACTACCGCAAGTGGACCTACCTGTGGACCGAATGGCTGACCTCCATCGACCACAAGAAAATCGGCGTGATGTACATCATCGTCGCCCTGATCATGCTGCTGCGCGGCTTCGCCGACGCCATCATGATGCGCGGCCAGCTGGCCCTGGCCGAAGGCGCCAACCACGGCTTCCTGCCGCCTGAGCACTACGACCAGATCTTCACCGCCCACGGCATGATCATGATCATCTTCATGGCCATGCCCTTCATGACCGGCCTGATGAACCTGGCGGTGCCGCTGCAGATCGGCGCCCGCGACGTGGCCTTCCCGTTCCTGAACTCCCTCAGCTTCTGGCTGCTGGTGGTCAGTGCGATGCTGGTCAACGTGTCCCTGGGCCTGGGCGAGTTCGCCCGTACCGGCTGGGTGGCCTACCCGCCGCTGTCCGAGCTGGCCTACAGCCCGGGCGTGGGTGTGGACTACTACATCTGGGCCTTGCAGATATCCGGCATGGGCACGCTGCTGACCGGCATCAACTTCCTGGTCACCGTGTTCAAGATGCGCACCCCGGGCATGAAGCTGATGCAGATGCCGATCTTCACCTGGACCTGCACCTTCGCCAACATCCTGATCGTCGCGTCCTTCCCGATCCTGACCGCGGCCCTGGGCCTGCTGTCGCTGGACCGCTACCTGGACATGCACTTCTTCACCAACGAGCTCGGCGGCAACGCCATGATGTACATCAACCTCTTCTGGGCCTGGGGCCATCCCGAGGTGTACATCCTGATCCTGCCGGCCTTCGGTATCTTCTCCGAAGTCACCGCCACCTTCGCCGGCAAGCGCATGTTCGGCTACACCTCGATGGTGTGGGCGAGCGCCGCGATCACCTTCCTCGGCTTCACCGTGTGGCTGCACCACTTCTTCACCATGGGTTCGGGCGGCGACGTCAACGGCTTCTTCGGCGTGGCGACCATGCTGATCTCCATCCCCACCGGGGTGAAGCTGTTCAACTGGCTGTTCACCATCTACCGTGGCCGCCTGCGCTTCGACACCCCGATCCTGTGGACCCTGGGCTTCATGATCACCTTCACCATCGGTGGCATGACCGGCGTCCTGCTGGCCATCCCGGGTGCTGACTTCCTGCTGCACAACAGCCTGTTCCTGATCGCCCACTTCCACAACACCATCATCGGTGGCGCGGTGTTCGGCTACCTGGCCGGCTTCGTCTTCTGGTTCCCGAAAGCCTTCGGCTTCAAGCTGGACGAGAAGTGGGGCAAGCGTTCGTTCTGGTGCTGGCTGGTCGGCTTCTACATGGCCTTCATGCCGCTGTACATCCTTGGCTTCATGGGCATGACCCGTCGCCTGAACCACTACGACAACCCGCTGTGGAAGCCGTACCTGGTGGTGGCCTTCTTCGGCGCCGTGCTGATCCTGTTCGGCATCCTCAGCCAACTGATCCAGCTGTTCGTCTCGATCAAGAACCGCAAGCAACTGGCCGACGTGACCGGCGACCCGTGGGGCGGCCGCACCCTGGAATGGTCCACTTCCTCGCCGCCGCCGTACTACAACTTCGCCGAGCTGCCGGTGGTGCGCGACGTCGACGCCTTCCACGAAATGAAACAGAACGGCCGCGCCTACCAGGCTCCGGCGTCCTACAAGCCGATCCACATGCCGAAGAACACCGCCGCTGGCTTCTCCATCGCGCTGTTCGCCTTCATCTCCGGCTTCGCTGCGATCTGGCACATCTGGTGGCTCGCGGGCATCGGCTTCGTCGGCATGATCGCCTCCGTCATCGTGCGCAGCTACGTCACCGACCTGGACTACTACGTCCAGCCGGACGAGATCGAGCGCATCGAGAACCGCCACTTCCAGCAACTCGCCAAACAGGTCTGATCCATGTCTACGGCAGTATTGAGCAAACACTCGGTCGCCCACGAAGCGGGGCATGACCACGATCACGAACACCACGACTCGGGTGAGATGACGGTCTTCGGCTTCTGGCTGTACCTGATGACCGACTGCATCCTGTTCGCCAGTGTCTTCGCCACCTACGCTGTGCTCGTCGGCCATACGGCCGGCGGCCCCAGCGGCAAGGACATCTTCGAACTGCCCTACGTGGCCGTCGAAACCGCGATCCTGCTGATCTCCAGCTGCACCTACGGCCTGGCCATGCTGGCCGCGCACAAGGGCGCCAAGGCCAAGGCCATCGCCTGGCTGGGCGTGACCTTCCTCTGCGGCGCCGCGTTCATCGCGATGGAAGTCAACGAGTTCCATCACCTGATCGTCGAAGGCTTCGGCCCGAGCCGCAGCGCCTTCCTGTCGTCCTTCTTCACCCTGGTCGGCATGCACGGCCTGCACGTGACCGCAGGCCTGCTGTGGATGCTGGTGCTGATGGCGCAGATCGGCACCCGCGGCCTGACCGCGCAGAACAACACCCGCATGATGTGCCTGAGCCTGTTCTGGCACTTCCTGGACATCGTCTGGATCTGCGTATTCACAGTCGTCTACCTGATGGGGGCCGTGTAATGAGCGCCGCTGCACACGACAACCACGGCGCCGGCCACGGCAGCCTGGGTTCCTACGCAATCGGTTTCGTGCTGTCGATCATCCTCACCGCGATTCCGTTCTACATGGTCATGGACGGCGGCTTCACCCGCCACGCGACCATCCTCACCATGGTCATCCTCGGCCTGGTGCAGGTGGTGGTGCACCTGGTGTGCTTCCTGCACATGAACATGTCCTCGGAAGGCCGCTGGAACGTGATGGCGTTCATCTTCACGGTGATCGTCATCCTGCTGGTGGTGGGCCTGTCGCTGTGGATCATCTTCAGCGCCGATGGCCTGATGATGCCGATGGTGAACTGAGGCTGACGACGTGAAGCTGAAGCGTTATCTCCTGGTGACCAAGCCGGGCATCATCTTCGGCAACCTGATCGCCGTGGCGGGGGGCTTCTTCCTCGCCGCGCGCGGCAGTGTCGACCCGATGCTGCTGCTGGCGACGGTGATCGGGCTGTCGCTGGTGGTGGCCAGTGGTTGCGTGCTGAACAACTGCATCGACCGTGACATCGACCGCCACATGGAGCGTACCCGCGGCCGCGTGACCGTGACTGGGCAGATCTCGCTGAAGGCCGCCCTGGCCCACGGCGTGGTGCTCGGCCTGGCCGGCTTCGGCCTGCTGGGGTGGAAGACCAACGTGCAGGCGACCCTGATGGCGGCGTTCGGCTTCGTCGTCTACGTCGGCTTCTACAGCCTCTGGCTCAAGCGCACGTCGATCTACGGCACCCTGGTGGGCAGCCTCTCCGGGGCCATGCCGCCGGTGGTGGGCTACTGCGCCGCCGCCGGTCATTTCGACATGGGCGCGGCGGTGCTGCTGCTGATCTTCTGCCTGTGGCAGATGCCGCACTCCTACGCCATCGCCATCTTCCGCCTGAACGACTACAAGGCGGCGGGCATCCCGGTGTGGCCGGTGGCGCGCGGCATCGAGGCGACCAAGCGGCAGATCCTCTACTACGTGCTGGCCTTCGGCGCCGCCACCCTGCTGCTGACCGTGACCGGCTTCGCCGGCTACGGTTACCTGGTGGTGGCCCTGGCGGTCAGCGCCTGGTGGCTGTTCATCGCCGTCTCGGGCTTCCGCGCCGAAGACGATCGCCTGTGGGCACGCAAGCTGTTCGCGTTCTCCATCATCGCCATCAGCGTGCTGAGCCTGATGATGTCGATCGACTTCCAGGGCCTGCCGGCCCCGGCGCTGGTAGCCGCGCTGTAAGGCAAGCCAGTGGTACGAAAAAGCCGCCCCTCGGGGCGGCTTTTTCATGCCTGGGAAAACATCGCGAACGTTACGCTGCGATCACGCACGGCTTTTCGTAGGAGCGAGCTTGCTCGCGAACAATAGGCCCACCGCCGACCCTTCCTGTAGGAGCGCGCCCTGCGCGCGAATCGCGGGCAGGGCCCGCTCCTACAGGGAGCACGGAGCGGATCGCGGATGAATCCGCTTCTACAGGTGTACGGGCCCCCTGGCGTAGGGCGCATAACCGTTCGCGGTTATCCGCCGTTTCCCGGCGCGTCAGTGCAGCTTCAACCTCGGCTCGGTACTGCGCCCGATGCGGTCGCCGATCATCATCAGCGCCGTGCGGGTGAAGCCATACAGCGCCATCTGGTGCATGCGGTACAGCGAGATGTAGAACATCCGCGCCAGCCAGCCTTCCAGCTTCACGCTGCCCATCAGGTTACCCATCAGGTTGCCCACCGCGCTGAAGCGCGACAGCGAGATCAGCGAGCCGTAGTCGGTGTAGCGGTATTCCCCCAGCGGCTTGCCCTCCAGGCGCGCCACCAGCGACTTGGCCAGCAGCGAGGCCTGCTGGTGCGCGGCCTGGGCGCGCGGCGGCACGGTGCGTTCGCTGCCGTCGCCGAGCGGGCAGGCGGCGCAGTCGCCGAAGGCGAAGATGTCGTCGTCGCGGGTGGTCTGCAGGGTCGGGCGCACCGCCAGTTGGTTGATGCGGTTGCTCTCCAGGCCGTCGAGGTCCTTGAGCAGGCTGGAGGCGCGGATGCCGGCGGCCCAGACCTTGAGGCTGGCGGGGATGAACTCGCCGCTGGCGGTCTTCAGCCCCTCGGCGGTCACCTCGCTCACCGGCGAGCCGACCAGCACGCGCACGCCGAGCTTCTCCAGGGTGCGGTGCACCGGCTGGCTGATGCGCTCGGGCAGCGCCGGCAGCACCCGCGGGCCGGCCTCGATCAGGGTGATGCGCATGTTCTCCGGCTGGATGCCGTTCAGCCCGTAGGCCGCCAGCTCCTGCGCGGCATGGTGCAGTTCGGCCGACAGCTCGACGCCGGTGGCGCCGGCGCCGACGATGGCCACGCTGATCTGGTCGTCCTCGCCCTGGCGGGCGTGGGCGCGCAGGTAGTGGGTGAGCAACTGCTTGTGGAAGCGCTCGGCCTGCTCGCGGGTGTCCAGGAAGATGCAGTGCTGCGCGGCCCCGGCGGTGCCGAAGTCGTTGGTGGTGCTGCCGATGGCCAGGACCAGGGTGTCGTAGCCCAGGGTGCGCGCCGGCAGCAGCTCGCTGCCGTCCTCGTCGAGGGTGGCGGCCAGCTGGATGCGCCGGGTCGCGCGGTCCAGCCCGCTCATCCGGCCGAGCTGGAACTGGAAGTGGTTCCATTTCGCCTGGGCGACGTAGTTCAGCTCATCCTCCGCGGAGTTGAGCGAGCCGGCGGCCACTTCGTGCAGCAGGGGTTTCCAGATGTGGGTGAGGTTGGCGTCGACCAGGGTGACCTGGGCGCGGCCCTTTTTACCCAGGGTGCGGCCGAGACGGGTCGCGAGCTCCAGCCCGCCGGCGCCGCCGCCGACGATCACGATACGATGGGACATGGGACGTACTCATAGCTAGGGAATCCTGTGCGGGCCGGCGGCGCTCAGTGCGCGAGGTAGGCCAGGAGGCGGCTGAGCAGTCCCAGGACGATGACCACGAGGGTGAGCCCGGCCATCATCAGCCAGGGCTTGAAAGGTGCACGCTCGACTTGGTGAACGGGCGAGCTGAGGTACTGCTCGACCTTCTGCTGGTCTTCGGGGCTCAAGCGACTGGGCATGGGCGGCCTCCGTTTCTAATGCCGAGCATTCTAGTCGGGTGTTGGCTCGCGCTCAATCCGACCCATCGGTCAGAGCCCGACGCCATTGTCGAGCAGCACCACGCGGCCGAGCTGGCTGCGCAGGAAATCCGGGGCGTCCTCGTGGGCGAAGATCACCCGGGCGAAGTTCGGCCCCACCAGCGACAGCGAACGCCAGCCCTGGCGCAGGAACTCCGTGGGCGGCGGAAAAGGGGTGTTGAAGTCCGGCGTCTCGCGCTTGAGGCTGACGAAGGCGAGCAGGTCCAGCTCGCCCGGGTCGATGCCGCGCTCGCTGTAGTTGTGCGCCTTCTTGCGCAGGGTCGGCGCCAGGCGCCGCTGCAGCTCGCTGCAGTTGATCCGCCGCGGCTTCTGCTCGCGGCGGATCAACTGGCGCAGGCTCTGGGCCAGGCGCCGGCGTTGCAGCTCCTCGCGCCATTCCTCGTTGAGCCGGCGGCCCTCGTCGAGGACGAAGAACACCTCGAAGCAGGCGTCGCGGAACAGCACGTCCGGCGGCTGCTGTTCCGGCGCGATGAACTCCTCCTGGCGAAAGGGTACCTTGAGCGTCTGCAGCAGGCGCTCGCAGGCCCAGCACTCCCGGTCCCACTTGCGCGCGTTGGAGAGGAACTCATTGGCCAGTTCCGCCTGGCGCCGGAGCAGGTGCAGGTAATCGGTTTCATTCATATCAACAGCTTAGCCGCTGCTGGCGCTTCGGTCCCGCTGCGACATGGCGCCTCACCCCATGGCCGGGCAAAAGTGCCGGAGTTGGCGGCGCCCTGTGTACACTGTGGCGATCCTTCCCCGGAGCCCTTCAGCATGTTCCTGCGCAGCGCATCGACCGCCGATCACCCGCGGCTCATCGCCCTCTGGGCGCGCACGCCGGGCATCCAGCTGCGCCGCGACGACGACTTCGAACCCTTCGCCGCCTACCTGGCGCGCAACCCCGGCCTCAGCCTGGTGCTGGAGGCCGAGGGGCAACTGATCGGCAGCCTGCTGGTCGGCCACGACGGCCGCCGCGGCTACCTGCAGCACCTGGTGGTGGATGCGCCCTACCGGGGCCGCGGGCTGGCCCGGCGCCTGCTCGACGAGGCGCTGGCACGCCTGGCTCGGCTGGGCATCGGCAAGTCCCATGTCTTCGTATTGCGCGACGCGCCCGAAGCCCTGGCCTTCTGGGAGGGCCAGGCCGGCTGGGGGCGGCGCGACGACATCCTGGTCTATTCCGCTGGAGCCTGAGCATGAGAAGCCTGTGTGCCGCACTATTATTGTCCCTGGTCCCGCTGCTGGGCCTGGCCGCTGGCGAGGAGGGCGCCCCGGCGGGGTGGACGCTGCTCGACCAGTACGAAAAGCCCTACACCCAGAACGACGACCTGAAGGTTCTGCTGGTCGCCCGCGACATGGCCGGCGGCAAACTGCTCAAGGCGGCGCTCGAAGGCCGCCCGCAGGGCTACCTGGAACGGCGGCACGCGGTCTTCGTCGCCGACATCAGCCGCATGCCCTCGCTGGTCTCGAAGATGTTCGCCGTGCCGGCCATGCGCGACTACAACTACCGCGTGCTGCTCGACCGCGAGCCGCGGGTGGCCAGTCACTTCCAGGTACCGGCGGACAGCCTGCTGTGGATAAGCCTGCAGCAGGGCAGGGTGGCCGCCACCCAGGCCTACGATTCCGCGCCCGCGCTGCGTGAGGCCCTGGAGCAGGTCCGCCCGTGATAGCCGCGCAACTGCTCTCGGAAGAGAGCCTGGCCCTGGGCTGGGCGCTCTACCTGCCCGCGCTGGCGCTTGCCGCGTGGCGCACGCCCTGGGTGGAACTGGTCAGCGACTTCCGCCGCCAGCACCTGGTGTTC
Organism: Pseudomonas delhiensis; assembly: GCF_900187975.1. Taxonomy (GTDB): domain Bacteria; phylum Pseudomonadota; class Gammaproteobacteria; order Pseudomonadales; family Pseudomonadaceae; genus Pseudomonas; species Pseudomonas delhiensis. The sequence goes on from NZ_FZPC01000005.1 coordinate 23,200, forward strand.
GGCACCATGCTGGCGCTGTTCCTGCTGTGGCTGGTGCGCAGGGACTTCGCCTCGGGGCTGTCCTTCCACTTCATCGGCATGACCGCGGTGACCCTGCTGCTGGACTGGCCGCTGGCGCTGCTCGTCGGCCTGGTGGCGCAGCTCGGCCTGTGCCTGCTGGGGCGCCAGGACTGGGCGGCGATCGGCGTCAACGGCGTGCTGCTGGTGCTGGTGCCGGTGTTCATCACCGAAATGGCGGCGCTGTTCGTCGAGCGCCGCCAGCCGCGCAACCTGTTCGTCTACATCTTCTGCTCGGGCTTCTTCCCCGCGGCGCTGGCGGCCCTGTGCAGCATGCTGCTGGGCCTGGGCCTGCTGTGGGTGGACGGCATCTTCCCGATGCCGCCCTGGCTGGACGACTTCATCGGCTACCTGTGGCTGATCATGTTCCCCGAGGCCTTCATCAACGGCACCGTGGTCACCGGCCTGGTGGTCTTCTACCCGGACTGGCTGGAAACCTTCAACCGCACCCGCTACCTGCAGGCGCCCTGGAAGGAAGAGAAGAAGGACGAGGGCAGGGACGACGAGGATGATCGGCATTGATGACAGCCGATTCGCAGATGTCATCCCTTTCCTCGGATTGATCCAGGTCAGTTCGCCGCAATCGCCACGCCGGGACACTCTGCTGCCCCACAGCGATGGAGAACGGCATGAGCATTCACAGTTGGGCCGAACAGCGCCTTCACGAACTGCTGGTGGAAGCCGAGGCGGCCGGCATGGACACGCAACTGGTGCTGCGCGCCCTGCTCAGCTCGGTGGTGCGGGCCAACGCCCAGGTGCGCACGGAAGAAGACCTGGCGCACGAACTGCACTTCCTGGCCGAGAACCTCGACGAGGAGCGCGATTACGCGTTCATGCGGCCGTGACGTTGCCCCGAGTCCGTTCGTAGGATGGGTGGAGCGAAGCGATACCCATCGCCGGCACCGGATGGCGGGGAATGCCGTCCTTGCTGTTGATGGTGGGGTCGTGCGGGCACTGTCGAAACAACCTGCACCGAGATGCTCTTCGTAGGAGCGAGCTTGCTCGCGAGCAGATTCCGCAGTGAGGCTCATTCGCGAACAGGCTAAGCCTGTCCCCGCCGGGCGGATTCATCCGCAATGCCCCCGCAGCGGCGACGCATTCGACTCCTCGGCGGCCCGGGCTCCGAGGTCGATGAGCTTGCCACGGCCCGCAATGTTGCCCGCCACGCGCGATAGATGGCGTCGGGCGCGCCATGGGGCGAGATGAGGGCACTGGACAGGATGTTGCTATCCAGCACGACCCGCATCAGCGCTTGCGTGCCCAGGCCAGCGCTTCGTCGACCGCACCGGCCAGTTCGGCTGCGCTCCGCTGGGCGTTGGCGGCCTTGGCCTGTTCGGCGCTCAGTTCCAGGATATGGGCGCGCACCGCCTCCTCGATGAAACGCGACAGGTCGCCCTTTCGCCCTCCGCCCTGGCTGGCCAGGAACATGCGTAGCGCCTGGTCGGTATCGGCCGAGACGGCGACGTTCCAGCGAACGGTTTCCATGATGATTTCCTGCAATAGGTGTTTATGTGCCTGTGTGTTCATGTGCCGAAATCCGTAGCGAGCACAACAGCGCAATCAAGCCCCGAGGCAGAAGCCATTCGCGAGCTCGCTCCTACCAGGAATATGTTGTGCGGCGACCGCATAGGCGCAACGGTGAGCCACCTGAGCCGAGCGCTCTTCGCAGGATGGGTTGAGCCTTGGAGAAACCCTGCGGCCATGGCGATGGAGTTTCTTCTACACCCGTAGGAGCAACTGTCTTCTAGGCTCCCTCGCTCGCGGGGGTGACTGGATCAAAATTCGCGTCTCCCATGTCGCCCCATTGTAGGAGCAACTGTCTATTGGGTTTGGGTGTAGCGCGCCGCTCCGAGTGCGTGGATGTCTCTCGTTTCGCCCCCTCGGGCGAGTCACTTCTTTCAAACGCCAAAGAAGTAACCAAGAAGGCTTGCCCCGACATACGGGCCCGATGGAGCCGGGCTACCCTCACGAATTCCCCCGCCACGGAGGCCCGCCCCGACAGCACGTCCCTGTATTGATCGGGGCTCTCGCGACATCCATGTCGCATGACCTCCTGAGCGCCGGTTTCGCTCGGCCTTCTGAAGGGGCGTTCCGGTGCGCTCGGATATTTCTCTGGAAATCCAAAATCAAGAGCCGCTTTTGCTCTTCGTAGGAGCGAGCTTGCTCGCGAACCCTGGGTTTCCGTGTTCGCGATAGTTCGTAGGGCGCATAACGCCTACGGCGTTATCCGCCATGATCGCGGACGGAGTCCGCTTGTACGGTTCCAGGGAAGCACGGACGTAGGAGCGGGCTCTGCCCGCGATTCGCGCGCAGGGCGCGCTCCTACAGGGGAATGGCATGGCTCGGCCCGCGTAGGATTCATCCGCGATGCCGGCCAACAGGCCGGCCCATCCAGCTCGCGAACCCTCAATGCCCCCGCAGCGGCGGTGCATCCAGCTCCGCGGAGAACACGTCGTCCTCCAGGTCGTTGCCGGGAATCGCATGCTCCTCGGCGGCCCAGGCGCCCAGGTCGATGAGCTTGCAGCGCTCGGAGCAGAAGGGGCGGTAGAGGCTCTTGGCGCTCCATTCCACCGGGGCGCCGCAGGTCGGGCATTCAACGGTCAGGGGTTGGCTCATGGGCGTCCTCCGCGCAGGCTGAGATAGAAATCGTGCAGGCGCTCCACTTCGCGCTGCAGGTGGCCGAGATCGCGGTCGTTCAGCAGTATGTCATCGGCATGCTTGAGGCGGTCGTCGCGTTGCGCCTGCGCCTGCAGGATGGCGCGCACCTGTTCCTCGGGGACGTTGTCCCGACGCACGGTGCGCTCCAGTTGCAGGTGCTCGGGGGTATCCACCACCAGCACCCTCTGGGCCATGCGGTGCTGCCCGGACTCCACCAGCAGCGGCGAGACCAGGATGGCATAGGGCGACTCGGCCTGCGCCAGGTTGCTGGCGATCTCCTGGCCGATCAGCGGGTGCAGCAGCTGCTCCAGCCAGCGGCGCTCCTCCGCGGACTGGAAGATGCGCTCGCGCAGGGCCGCGCGGTTGAGGCTGCCATCGGGCAGCAGCATGGCTTCGCCGAAGCGCTCCACGATGCTCGCCAGCGCCGGCCGGCCGGGCTCGACGACCCAGCGCGCGGCATGGTCGGCATCCACCATGTGCACGCCGAGGTTGGCGAAGTGGGCGGCGGCGGCGCTCTTGCCGCTGCCGATGCCGCCGGTGAGGCCAAGGATCCAGGGTTTCATCGTACTCCTCGCGCCTGGCTCCCCGTCGTCCCGCGAACGCCGGGCCGGAGGGGCAGCGCTCGGGCAGGATTACCGGAAGCCGGCGAACTGCAGATAGGTAGTGGTTATTTGATCACCCCAGAGCAGCGCAATCCAGCCGGCGATGGCCAGATAGGGCCCGAAGGGGATCGGCGTGCCGGTCTCGGCATTGCGCAGGCGCAGCAGAATGACCCCCAGCACGGCCCCGACCAGGGACGAGAACAGGATGGTCAGCGGCAACACCTGCCAGCCGCCCCAGGCGCCGAGCATGGCCAGCAGCTTGAAGTCGCCATGGCCCATGCCTTCCTTGCCGGTCAGCAGCTTGAACAGCCAGTACACCGACCACAGGCTCAGGTAACCGAGCACCGCCCCCCAGAGCGCATCGCCCAGGCTGGCGAAAAGCCCGAAGTAATTGACGATCAACCCCAGCCAGAGCAGCGGCAGGACCAGCGCATCCGGCAGCAACTGGTGGTCGACGTCGATCAGGCTCATGGCCAGCAGCCCCCAGGTCAGCAACAGCATGGCCCCGGCCTGCCAGGTAAAACCGAAGTGCCAGGCAGCGAAGCCGGAGAGCAGGGCAGTGGCCAGCTCGACCAGCGGATAACGCGCACTGATCGGCGCCTTGCAGGCCGAGCACTTGCCGCGCAGGGCGAGGTAGCTGACCACGGGGATGTTCTCCCAGGCATGGATCTCATGGCCGCAATGCGGGCACTGGGAGTTGGGCAGGACCAGGTTGTAGGTGGCCTTCTGCTCGGGCTGGGGCAGGGAAAGCGCATCCCGCGCCTGCTGTTGCCATTCCAGCTCCATCATCTTCGGCAGGCGGTGGATGACCACGTTGAGGAAGCTGCCGATCAGCAGGCCGAGCAGGGCGGCGCATAAAACAAAGGCCAGCGCGTGGCTGGCCAGGAAGTCGAGTACAGGCATGCTTAGACGACGGAACCCAGTTGGAAGATGGGGAGGTACATGGCGATGATCAGGCCGCCGACCAGTACGCCGAGGACAGCCATGATCATGGGCTCCATCAGTGTGGTGAGGTTGTCGACGGCGTTGTCGACTTCTTCTTCGTAGTAACTGGCAACCTTGTCCAGCATCGAGTCCAGGGAGCCGGACTCCTCGCCGATGGCGGCCATTTGCACTGCCATGGAGGGGAAAACACCGGTGGTGCGCATGGAGAAGTTGAGTTGGGTTCCCGAGGAAACGTCCTGCTTGATCTTGCTCACCGCACTGCGGAATACCACGTTACCTGTGGCACCGGATACGGAGTCCAGCGCCTCTACTAAGGGGACACCGGCCGCAAATGTAGTAGAAAGTGTGCGGGCATAACGGGCTACAGCGGACTTGTAAATAATTCCGCCAATAATAGGAATCTTCAGAATCAGTCGATCAGCCGAGTCGCGGAATTTCTCGGACCGACGGTGTGCTTCGCGGAGTCCGAAGGCCAGCGCAAACAGAGCGAGCAGGATAATGAACCACCATTTTTGCAGAATTTCTGACAGGCCGATAACCATCTGGGTGAAGGCTGGTAGTTCAGCTCCAAAACTCGAAAATACTGTCTGGAATTGAGGCACAACCTTGATCAGCAGAATTGCTGAAACGACTACTGCCACGACGATGACCGCTATGGGATAGGTCATCGCCTTCTTGATCTTTGCCTTCAGCGATTCGGTCTTTTCCTTGTAGGTCGCTACACGATCCAGCAGTGTTTCCAATGCACCGGACTGCTCGCCCGCATCGACTAGATTGCAGTAAAGGTCATCGAAATAGAGGGGCTTTTTACGTAATGAGTTGGCCAGGCTGTTACCCGCAGCTACTTCCTGCTTGATGTCCTCCACCAACTTCTTCATGTTGGGGTTGTCGAAGCCTTCGGCAATGATGTCGAAGGACTGCAGCAGGGGCACGCCCGAACCCATCATGGTCGCCATTTGCCGGGTGAAGAGGGCGATGTCCATGGGCTTGATCTTCTTGCCCTTGCCCAGCAGTGAAATTCCCTTCTTGCGCACCTTGGTCGGATTGATGCCCTGCTTGCGCAGTTGCGCCTTGACCAATGCTGTGTTGGCGCCGGAAAGCTCCCCTTTGACTTTTCCACCTTTCCTATCCGTGCCTTCGAAAAGGAAGACACTGGTTTTCAACGCTTTTTCCGCCATGGATTAATCCTTGGTCACGCGGTTGACTTCCTCGAGGCTGGTAATGCCTTGCATGGCCTTGAGCAGGCCCGAGGTGCGCAGGTCATTGAAGCCTTCTTTGCGGGCTTGCTCCGCGATCTGAATGGAGTTGCCTTCTTCCATGATAATCCGCTGCAGCGACGGCGTGATTTTAACCACTTCATAAATACCCACGCGGCCCTTGTAGCCGTTCTTGCAATTTTCGCACCCCACGGGGGAGTACAGCTTGAAGCTGCCGATCCGCTCCTCGGGGAAGCCCTCGTGAAGCAGGGTTTCGCGCGGGATATCGTGTTCCTTCTTGCAGTGGGCGCAGAGCTTGCGCGCCAGGCGCTGGGCGATGATCAGGTTGGTCGAGGTAGCCAGGTTGAAGGAGGCCACGCCCATGTTCAGCAGGCGCGTGAGGGTTTCCGCGGCGCTGTTGGTGTGCAGGGTGGACATCACCATATGGCCGGTCTGCGCGGCCTTGATGGCGATCTCGGCGGTTTCGAGGTCGCGGATCTCACCGACCATGATCACGTCAGGGTCCTGGCGCAGGAAGGCGCGCAAGGCCTGGGCGAAGTCCATGCCCTGGCGGGGGTTTACGTTGACCTGGTTGATGCCCTCCAGATTGATTTCCACCGGGTCTTCTGCGGTAGAGATATTGATGTCCGGGGTGTTGAGGATGTTCAAGCCGGTATAGAGGGATACCGTTTTGCCCGAGCCGGTAGGGCCGGTTACCAGGATCATGCCCTGGGGTTGTTTGAGGGCTTCCAGGTAAAGCTCTTTCTGCTCCTCCTCATAACCCAGCGCATCGATGCCCATCTGTGCGCTGGCCGAGTCGAGAATCCGCATCACGATTTTCTCGCCCCACAGCGTAGGCAGGGTGTTGACGCGGAAGTCGATGGACTTGCTCTTGGACACGCGCATCTTGATGCGGCCGTCCTGGGGCTTGCGCCGCTCGGAAATATCCAGGCCCGCCATTACCTTGAGGCGCGCGGAAATCCGGCTGGCCAACTGAATCGGTGGTTTAGCCACTTCATGCAGCATGCCGTCGGTACGGAAGCGCACCCGGTAGATTTTCTCGTAAGGCTCGAAGTGCAGGTCGGACGAGCCTCCCTTGATGGCATCCAGCAGCATCTTGTTGACGAAGCGCACCACCGGCGCGTCATCTGCGTCGCCGCCGATGGTCTCTTCCTTGCGCTCAGCGTCGCCGCTTTCGATGTCCAGGCCTTCCAGATCGACGTCGCCCAGGTCGTCCAGCCCCCCGGTAGCGCTCTCGAAGAGCTTCTCGATCGCGTCACCGAGCTTGTCATCCTCAACCAGGATGGCTTCGGTGGTCAGGCCTGTACTGAACTGGACATCAGTGATGGCTTGGTGATTGGTCGGGTCGGAGATGCCGACAAATAGCTTGTTGCCTCGGCGCCACAATGGGATGACGCGGTGCTGGCGAACCAGCTTTTCACTGATCAGTTCCCTCGGGAGGCCTTCCTTGTCGATAGCGCCAAGATCGCAGAAGGCTATACCGAACTGATCCGCCGCTAACTCGGTCAGTGGCCGGCTTCTCACCAGTTTGTTCTGCACCAGGTAGGTCACCAACGAAAGCTTGTTTCGTTGAGCCTGCTGCTGGGCCTGTTGAGCGCTTTTTTCGTCCAGCAGTTCAGCGATCACCAGTTGGCGGGCGAGACCGGAAAGCACGACTTGATCGTTCATTGGGGGCGATATGCGAGTTGAGTTGGATGGGTCTTATAACGCACGGGGGCGATGGTGCCAAATGTCCATCATGGGGAGTGCCATTTTTTGTCAGAACATGCCCTCAGGTGATGCTCAGGTTGTAGGCTAATGGCTGTACGCCTCTGCCTACGGCCGTGGATAGGTCTGGCACGATCTGTGCTTTTTTTCTGACAGGTCGATAGACCTCTTCCCATTTCAAGGAGAGTTTCATGAAGGCTCAAAAAGGCTTTACCCTGATCGAGTTGATGATCGTTGTGGCGATCATCGGCATTCTGGCTGCTATCGCTCTGCCGGCCTATCAGGACTACACCAAACGCTCGCATGTTACTGAAGGTCTGTCGTTGGCATCGGGAGCTAAGACTGCTGTCACTGAGTACTACTCGACTAAAGGTGAATGGCCGGCAGGTAACGGTACGGCCGGAATTGCTAGTGCCAGCTCTATTACCGGTAATGCGGTGAGCAGCGTAGCAGTAAACGGTTCTCAAATTACTATCACCTACAATACCAAGGTTTCGCCGGCTGCAACCTTGATTCTGAAAGGTTCTGCTTCTGATGGTGGCGCCGTGACTTGGGATTGCACTGGTGGTAACTTGGATAGCAAGTATCGTCCGTCCAACTGCCGATAATTTTTTTGATAAAAAAGGCCCCGCGTAGGGGCCTTTTTTATATGTGAGGAGTTTTATTTTGCGAGGTCGAATTTTATTCTTTTTGTTGCTTGCTTTTCTCCTCTTGTTTATTGCTTTTCTGTACTCTCCAGGTCTTTGGGGGGATTTTGAATTTGATGATTTGGGGAATATTGTCGAGAATCAGGCTCTATATGTATCTTCTTTGAGCATAGAACAATTGCGTTCGGCTGCCTTTTCGGGAGATGCCGGACCGACTGGTCGACCTGTTACGCTTCTGACTTTTGCACTGAATATCTTCTTTTTTGGGATACAGCCTTTCTACTTCAAGTTGGTGAACTTGCTAATTCATTTAGCCAACGTTGCTTTAGTGGCTGTGTTTTCTTCACTTCTCTTGCGAAGAGTCTACAAACTAAATCCTAGTATATCCCTGTTTGCTGGCTTGGCGGTTGCTGCGATGTGGGGGGCGCATCCACTCAATCTCACTAGTGTTCTCTACATAGTTCAAAGGATGACCAGCCTTTCCGCTTTGTTCGGGTTTGTAGCTTTAGGGCTGTACGCATGGCTGCGACAAGATACACAGGGGGGCGTAGGAATTGGACGAGTGAGTCTAGTGGTATTCGGAGTATTGTTAAGCTTGGTGCTATCGCTGCTTTGCAAAGAGTCTGGAATTCTTTTTGTTCTTCTTATTCTATGGACGGAACTTTGTGTTTTCGAATTTAGGGTTAATGGAAATACCCTGCGGATTGGTAAGTGGTCGGTCCAGTCAATAGTAGTGGCAGTGGTTGCTATTCTGAGTCTAATAGCAGCTATATGGATAATTCCGCCGATGATCTCCCCAGCTGCTTTTGTTCAGCGGGATTTCACGTTGGTGGAGCGGTTACTGACCGAGAGTCGAGTAATCTTTATGTATCTGGGGATGATTTTTTATCCGACACTCTCCGGTTTAAGTCTTTATCATGACGATTTTTTGATATCTAGATCGCTCTTCGATCCCATTCAAACTCTAATTTCCTCTGCAGCCCTTCTGGTGATTCTGTTAACGATGATTTTGTTGTGGAATCGTTGTCGGATGCTAGTGTTTGCTTTGGGATGGTTTTTTATATCACATATATTAGAGTCAACTGTATTTTCACTTGAGCTAGTTCATGAACATCGAAATTATTTTGCCAGCATAGGTTTATTTTGCTTATTCGTTGGTGGGGTGATTAAGCTGCATGGTAGAGCTAAGTTGTTTATGATTGTCCTAGGTGGAGGGGTTTTTCTATTGTACTCCTTTGTTACTTATAATAGGTCAGTAGTTTGGTCTAACCTAGTAGATCACGCTGCGTTCGAAGCCGTTATGCACCCAAAATCAGATCGTGCTAATTATCAGATGGGGCGAATTTATTTGAAGCTTCTGGACTCCACTAAGAACAAAGAGTACGGAGATAAAGCCCGCGAGTATTTCAAGAAAGCTTCCGAGTCCTATGAGCCAGGCAATGGAGCTTATTTCGCTCAAATCCACCTAGCATATTACCTAAAAGAGCAACCAGAAAAAGAGTTGGTGAGCACCCTCGCCGAGCGTCTGCGATCTTTACCTTTTTACAATAGTAATGTTGGTTTCTTGAGGGCTCTGGTTGAGTGTCAGTTAGATGGGCATTGCCAAATGTCAGGGCCGGATTTAGTCGGACTATTGGCCTCGGCAGTGGATAACCCTAGGGCGTCGGCATGGGGGAAAAGTCAAGTATATCTACTGCTGGGGCGTTATTTCATTGAGTCTATTGGCGATACCCTCAAAGGGGAGGAGTTCATCAGGGACGCTATTGCTAATAGCGATCATGCAGGGGCTCGTTTGATGCTGGCTCAGGTGCTACGTTTACAGGGGCGTAGCACTGAGGCCCAAGAACAGTTGGATCAAGCTGAAGCTTTGGACAAGTTCGCGGTCAATGCTCAATGGATCCGTTCAGAACGAGCAAAAGTCAAAGAGATGCTTGATAGGAGGGGAAACAATGCAGAACATTGAAGATGGATTGGGAAAACTTAGCATTATTTTGCCTGCCAAGAACGAAGCTGAGGGGTTGTCACTAATTCTGCCTCGCCTGAAGATACTTTATCCTGATGCTGAGATTATTGTTGTAGACGATGGCTCGAATGACCGGACTGAAGAGGTTTGTGAATCCCTACAAGTCTCTCGAATTTTCCATCATTATAGCAAAGGTAATGGTGCGGCAATAAAAGCAGGTCTCAGACGAGCTACAGGGGATACCGTAGTTTGCATGGATGCCGATGGGCAGCATCGCCCGGAGGATATTCATATTCTCCTAGATAAGATGGCGCAGGGGTATGACATGGTTGTGGGCGCTCGTCGACGATCGGGGCAGGCTAGTGGTCATCGTGGTTTGGCTAATGCCTTCTACAATCGCCTGGCCAGTTGGATGGTGGGGCAGCAGGTTGACGATCTGACATCAGGGTTTCGTGCGATGCGTCGCTTGTTGGTGGAGGAGTTCATCTCTTTGCTACCTAATGGTTTTTCCTATCCGACAACAACTACTATGTGTTTCTTCCGTGCAGGGTATTCGGTAGCTTACGTGCCCGTAGATGTCCAGCAACGTCTGGCTGGTACCCAAAGCCACATCCGCCTGATTCGAGACGGTATTCGCTTCTTAATGATTATTTTCAAGATTGGAACCTTATATTCGCCTCTGAAGATTTTTCTTCCAATCAGTGGAAGCTTGTTCTTATTAGGGTTGGGCTACTATCTTTATACATTTATTGAGTATTCTCGGTTTACGAACATGAGCGCTCTGCTCTTTACTACATCTATCATGGTTTTTCTCATGGGGCTTGTTTCTGAGCAGATTACTAATCTGCTTTACAGTCGTGCTGGGGAATGAAATGATTTATGTTTTGCTTGGAACTAAGGCGCAGTTAATTAAGATGGCTCCTGTCATCATGGAGCTACGTAACCGAGGACTTGAGTATAAATTTATCTCAACAGGACAACATAAGGAAACGACAGATGATATCTTGGCCAATTTTCAGATCCCAGGTCCGGAAATGGTGCTGCATCAGGGGCGTGATATTGTTTCGATCCGACAGATGCTGGCTTGGGGGATTAAGGTAGTTGCTCGTGCGTTCCGTTCTCGCCAAGCATTATTTCCTAAAAATGACGGTTTGGTACTTGTGCATGGTGATACCGCCTCGACCCTATTGGGAGCATTGATTGCCAAGCTGGCGGGGCAGAAGGTTGGCCATGTGGAGGCCGGACTACGCTCCTACAACTACTTTCATCCTTTTCCCGAGGAGTTGATACGAATAGCAGTTGGCCGCCTTGCCGATATCAGGTTTTGCCCTGGTCAGTGGGCAGTTCAAAATGTTTCAGGGTACCGTCTGGGACGAAACGTTGATATTGGAGCCAACACTTTGCAGGACTCGCTTAGGATAATTTTGAGCAGACATTCGAGTCTTGATCTACCGATCCCCGACGAGGAGTTTGGGGTCGTCAGTATTCATCGTTTTGAAAATATTAAGGACAAGCGTTCTCTACTAAGAATTGTAGAGTTAATTGAGCTTATTGCTGGTCAGTTTTCGCTGTTGTTCATTCTTCATAAGCCTACCGAACGTAAGCTTCGGCAGTTTGGACTATTTGATAGGCTGTCCGCTTTGCCGGGGGTGGAGTTTCGGCATCGCTACGACTATTTGAGGTTTATGCGCTTGGTGATGGCTGCAAAATTTGTTATTAGTGATGGTGGAAGTAACCAAGAGGAGTGCTTTTATCTAGATAAGCCTCTTTTACTGTTACGTGCTGCAACCGAACGTCAGGAAGGATTGGGGAAGAACTGTGTGCTTTCGGAGTATGCACCAGTGAAGGTTAAGGAATTCATGGAGTCGTTACGGGAGCGTCAACCCACTATGCCTAATGAATTACTGGGTTCACCATCTGCTCGGATCGTTGATGTTTGTGAAGAGTACTGTGTGGAATGACGAGAAAGTATGCAGTTCGCCTCGATATTGATACGACGGTTTGTGCGCGCAAGCTGATCGATGTTGTTGAGCTTGGAAATAGGCTGGGAGTTAAATTCACCATCTTTGCCAATATGGGGCGCTCTGTAAGTTTGTCAGCTGCATTTTTACGGCGATTATCTCAACGATCAGTTCGGGGTAATCCGACAGAGCCGATGATGAAGCTGTCAATACGCGATAAGATTGGATGGAAAGGTATTCTGGAGAGTATTCTGATAAACCCTGAGTTGCACAGGCTCTCTGCTGATGCATTGCTCAAGGCACGCGACAGTGGCCATGAAATTGGGTTGCATGGTGGGTTAAATCACAGTTTATGGCACTTTGCAGCTAGCTCTATGGACGCTGATCAAATGCATAGATTTCTGACCCCGGCTATCGAGCACTATCAAAATATCTTAGGTTACAACTCCTTTGGTTTCTCTAGCCCTGGATTCAAGAGTAGCCAGCCTGCATATGAGATTCTGGCGGGGGCTGGGTGTGCTTATCTGTCTGACTTCATTGATTGTACAGGGAGAGTAAGATGTTCCCCATGTGGATTGCCCGACGTTCCCGTTACGCTTAGTGCAGCGAATACTGTCGATTTTCTAGAGTGGTATGTCGCCTCGGGTGCAAGTAGCCCGTTGGAAAATGCAATTGAGCAAAGCATTGGTGAGGATGGGTTTGGGGTTTATTATTCGCATCCCTGCTTTATTGCAGGGAAGGGAAAACAGGTATTTTCCCAATTTGTCTGTGCTCTAAGAGAACAGGCAGAAATAGTTACCATGAGCGAACTGGTCTTATAAGATTTTATGTGGGGTTATATGCTTGAAAGCAAGCGTAAAGAAAGATGCTAAGACAAAGGTTAAGACTAGCTGAATAGATCTATCTAATATAAGTACAGCTAGAAGTGTCCCTTGATCTAACCCTAGCCAAACACCAAGCGCCGTCAGTGAGAGCTCTTTATATCCAAGGTTTCCCGGTGTTAATGAAGCAATGGAGAGTAGGACGCTGGCTGTGGATAAAAGAATGCAGTCCGTAAGTTTAAACGACATCCCTGTACCATCCAATAGCTGGTAAGTAATTGCGCTTGCGATGGCTATTTGTAGTATATTAAGTATGGATAAGTGTAATGTGTCTCTAATGGTTAGACTTTTAAAGGGCTCGGTCAGACTTGTTAACCAAGGCCTTGGTTTGCTTTTTCGTATAACGTATAGAGTTAGTGCGATCGCTCCAAGTAGGCCTAGGCTAATGGCCGATAGGGCTAAACTATTAGGTATAAGTTTTGGCGCGTAGCCTATGATCGCCATTGTGATCAATATGCTGCATAGAATATTAAAAACAGATGAAATTAAGAATTGTGCTGCGCTCGTAGTTATCGAAATGGAGAGATATTTTTTTAAGATAGCTGCGCGGCTGGTGAACTGTGCAAGACGGAATGGAGCTATGTAGTTGAGGGCGCTAGATATTTGATTGACGCCAATGAAGAATGCTATAGATTTTGTTGGAGTGATTTTGTCGGTTAATGACTTTATTATTAGGGCATTGATTAGGTGAAACGCTATATAGAGAATCAAGATTATGAAAAGGTTTTCCCTAGGAAAGCTTAATAGAGCGTAGAGGTCACCTCTATGCAGATAGCAGTAGCCCGCAAATATAATTGATATAACGACGGGGGCTAGTTTTTTTACTATTTTTTTAATTTGCATCGAATAAATTTGATGAAAGGGGTGAGGTCTTTGAGGTCTATATGAGCAAAAGCCCAGTTTCTTTTTTTCAATAGCTCTTTCAACACTATTTTTTTCATGTATGAGGGGGCCTTAAGAAAGGCAAGAGGCAAGCCTTCATGAATCCATAGCGCGGTGACTCTGCTCTTAGCCTCTGTTGGTGTAATGCATCCAGTTAATGCTTGATGATAAAGCTTTGGGAAGTTTATGCCAAGCTGCTCACCAATTGCATGCTGTAGCCAGAACCTGCCGTTAATCTCAATTAGCCACAGTGTTTCATCTTCCAGAATAGCCTCTAATTCAAAAATTCCTTCATAGCTAATGTGCCGGAGAGCGCTCTCCGCTAATTTTCTAAGGCGCGCTCTTATTTCTTCTGAATCAATCGTTGATACCATTACTGCTGTTCCTCCTGGGTGAGGGTATTCCAGCAGTTTTCGCGTGTATATTACTGTGTGCAGTTTTCCCGCTAAGAAAAGTCCAGCAATGGAAAGATGATTGTATATATTAGAGTTTAGTCTCTGTTGCTTTACGTAGGTTGATGCATTTCTAACATATTTTGTTGTGTATAAAAAACCTTTATCTACAAGGCTGGAGTCGATAAAGGATTTTCTTGGTTTTATTATTTCTTCCGATCTAGTAGGGGCTTTATCGGCAAGCCGCGTTAGGGGAGTCGGAAAGCATGGCGACATTATTTGGAAGAATTTGAGCTTGTCTAAAATTGTTTCTGAGCAGTTATAGGGAGTTTTAAAGAATAAAAAACCATGTTCTTGAAGTGTGGAAGAGTTTTTTGCAATAAACTCAACCCAGTAATCGCTTGTGGGGTATAGAGTCTTGGGGGGGGGGGCTTTTAATGAAAGTAATGTTTCTAGAACTTCCTGCTCGTTTTTTGAGAGAAGCCTCAGTCCCTTCGCATATTTTGTAGACATTGCTGGTGAGCAGTCATTGAAGTCTAGAATGATAGAGTTGGGGGCTTTTAGTAGCCTGGCAATGGCTAGTGCATTTGCACTTCCGCCGAGAATGATGTGGCTCATGGTTTTATTATTAGAGTCAATTCGTTCGCAAAGAAAAGGCTTTTGTGAAGGCCGAGTTTTTGAATGACTGGCAAAAGCCAGCGGCAGTTTCTTTGTGAAAAATTCTCGAGCATATTGTCATGCGGCACTATTTCGAATGGGCAGCCAATCGCCGTCCCTATCTCAATAAGCTCTCCCTTTGAGTATCTGCGAAAAGAGAATAACCTATTTCCCATGATGCGTTTCCCATTGCTTATTAGCGTGTCTAGGTAGTTGTGCTTGTTATGTGCAAATATATAGGCGATTGATTTTGTTACTCGTGTCTGCTCTTGAATTATTTTTATGGCGTCGGAGTTGTTGAAGTATATTATCAGGCCGGAGTGAAAAGTGACGCCGAAGTGCCTGTCACGGAAAGGAAGATTAAAAGCATCTGCCGCGCAGTTAAGTATATTTTCGGTTTTTCTATTGACCATTGATAGTTCGTTAAGATCTGTTGCTACGAAGATTTTTTTGGAGAGATTCTTTGCTAGGTAGCTCAAGTCCTTGGCGCTGAAAGCTCCTTCTTCTAAGAAGCTTTCAATTTCATCTAATAAGTTTATTTGTTTTAGATGACTTATTATGAATTCTGCTCTTTTGGGGCGGCCTTTTTTATAGGTACTGACATTGTCTAGATAGAGTTTTTCCCAATCCAAACTTTGAGGGTTTTGCATTATGGGACCCTCAAGCTTGTACGGCCTTGTCGTATGGAAAAACCCCTCGTGTGTCAACAATTAGTCTGGCGCGTTTTGTGATGTCTGAGTAGTTGAATATGTCGTGATCTGTGGTTAATACGACACAGTCAAATTTCTCGATAATTCCTGGGCCCAATTCAATGGAGTTGAGTTCGAATGAGTAGTCGCGTTTTTCAGGGAAGTTCGGAATATGTGGATCTGAGTACTCTACTTCGGCGCCTTTGTCGCGAAGAAGTTTCATTATTTCGATTGCCGGTGATTCTCGAGAGTCGTCAATGTTCTTTTTGTAGGCAATTCCCAAGATTAGAATGCGACTGCCTTTAATAGATTTGCATCTATCGTTGAGTGCATCTGTTACCTTCTGTACTACCCATTTTGGCATAAAGTGATTGATCTCTCCGGCAAGTTCAATGAAGCGGGTATTTATGCCATACTCTTTGGCTTTCCATGTTAAGTAGAAAGGGTCGATTGGAATACAGTGCCCGCCAAGCCCAGGTCCTGGATTGTAACGTACGAAGCCAAAAGGTTTTGTTGCGGCCGCCTTTATGACCTCATGGATGTTGATGCCCATTCGGTCTGCAACTATTTTCATTTCATTTACGAGTCCGATATTGACTGCTCGGTGGATGTTTTCCAGAAGTTTGGTCATTTCAGCTGCACGTGGACTACTGACCGGTACCATTACCTCTATGGCTTTGCTATAGAGTGCTTTACCTAAAGAAAGGCATTGTGGCGTCATGCCGCCAATTATCTTGGGAATACTCTTGGTATCGAATTTTGGATTTCCAGGGTCCTCTCGTTCAGGTGAAAAGACTAATGCACAGTTTTCTCCTGGGATGAAACCGCGTCGTACAAGTCTAGGGGCCAGCTCCTCTTCCGTAGTACCTGGCCAAGTGGTGCTCTCTAGGCTTATAAGTTGCCCTTCGTGAAAATGTGGGAGAATAGACTCCACTGTGTTTATGACAAAACTAAGATCCGGTTCGTGATGAGAGGTGAGCGGTGTTGGGACGCAGATGATTAGTGCATCGGCTTTTTGTGTTTGTGCGAAGTCACAAGTTGCCATGAATCCGTTTGCTAGAGCTTTTTTTATTGAGCCTGAGTCTAGGCGCTCAATATAGCTTTTCCCTGCGTTTAGAGCATTAACCTTTTTTTCATCAATATCAAATCCGATAACCCTTATGCCGACTTCTGAAAAGCGCAATGCAAGTGGGAGTCCGACATATCCAAGGCCGTATATGCCAACGATTGCTGTGCCGTTAGATATTTTGGTTTGAAGTTGCTCAAGCATGCTCATGAATACTTCCAACTAGTATGTAGGGCTATTCTGGCGAGTTTTTCTCGTGCTGGGAATTGTTGGCTTGGCGGATACGATAATATGTGATGTCGCTCTCGTGATAGGGACGCTGTGCGGTTGTGTGGTTGCAGAAGCAAAAGCCCTGCCAGCAATTGCTTTACATTCATTAGAATGCTAGCTTACGCCCCGCCCGCCGGTGTAGCTCAGTCGGTAGAGCAGCTCATTCGTAATGAGAAGGTCGGGGGTTCGATTCCTCTTACCGGCACCATCTCTGGCAAAGGCTCCGCTTCGGCGGGGCCTTTTGCTTTTTCGGCTCCGAAACCGTCGTGTCTGCCCCATGGATGCTATCGAACGGCCATCAGGCGCCGGACTATACTGCCGCTGCCCAGGGAAGCTTTCGGTGAGGAAGGGAGCGGTCTGTGAAGCAGTCGAGTGAGTCCGCCAGGTTCAGCCGTTCCTATGCCCAGCGCGTGCTCTTGCCGCGCGCGGTGGGTTTGGCCGTGGGGTTCTTCTGTGTCGCCGGTGTGCTCTGGGGGAAGGGGTATTCGGCGTGGCTGTGGGGGCTGCTGCTGTGGTTCTGCTACCTGTGGCCCCTGATGGCCTACCAGGTCACCTCGCGCTCGTCGCGGCCCAAGGAACTGGAGCGGCGTTTCGTGCTGTTCGATTCGCTGATGGGCGGGTTCTGGATCGCCACCATCCAGTTCAACGTGCTGCCCTCGGTGATGATGCTTTCCATGCTGGCGATGAACAACACGGCGGCGGGCGGGGCGCGGTTCGTGGTCCAGGGCTTCGTGTTGCAGTCGCTGGGCATGGTGCTGTCCGGCCTGGTGCTGGGCTTCGGTTTCTCGCCCGACACCTCCCAGGTCGAGCTGTACGCCTGCATTCCCATGCTGGTCATCCACCCCATGACCATCGGCCTGGTGCTCTACCGCCTGGCCATCCAGCTGTCGCGGCACAAGAAGGCGCTGCGCGACCTGAGCCGTACCGACAGCCTGACCCAGCTGTTCAACCGCGGCTACTGGAAGGAGCGCCTGCAGCAGGAGTTCGAGCACTGCCGGCAGGCGCAGCAGCAGGCTTCGCTGGCATTGATCGACGTCGATCACTTCAAGGCCACCAACGATAGCCACGGACACGTGATCGGCGACCTGGTGCTGCGTCGCCTCAGCGAGTTCATGCGCAGCCATCTGCGGGCCGAGGACCTGGCCGGGCGCTACGGCGGCGATGAGTTCTGCGTGCTGTTGCCGGGGCTGCAGCCGGAGGCGGCGCGGGAGGTGCTGGCGCGGCTGTCCCGCGAGTTGGCCGGGGAGGCCTGGGAGCGGGTGCCGGAATTGCGCGTCAGCCTGAGCATCGGCATCGCCGGCTTCGATCCGGCCATGCCCGACGCCACCGAGTGGCTGCGCCGGGCGGATCAGGCGCTGTACGAGGCGAAGGGGCTGGGGCGCGACCGCATCGTCCTGGCTTCCGAGCTGGATGCCGCCGCGCGCCGGGCCTAGCCGAAGGTCCTGGCGAAGGGTTCGGCGCTGTGCCGGATGGCGGCCACCACTTGGGGCTCGCCAGCACTCTTTTCCACCGCATGCAGTTGAGCGCGTATGACTTCGGCCGGCCGGGCCACATCACATATCTTGGCAAGGTCCGGGGCAAGCATGTCCCTGGGATAGAGGACTGTTGACGATCAAATGACATGCAACTATTTTTAGTTGCATGAAGGAGGCTCCATGTCCAGGAACGAGAAACTGCTGGCCAAGCTACTCAACGAAAGCACCAGCTTTACCTGGCAGGAGCTTGTGACACTGCTGCGTTGGCTGGGCTACAGGCAGTTGGAGGGCAGCGGGAGCCGGGTCAAGTTCGACAACGGCGACCCGCAGGCGTTGATCAACCTTCACAAGCCGCACCCGGGCAACGAGCTGAAAGCCTATGTCCGGCGCCAGATCATCGAGCACCTCAAGGCGGGGGGACTGATTCCGTGAACAACCTGTTGCAATACCGGGGCTATTACGGCTCCATCGAAGCCAGCACCGAGGACAACTGCCTGTTCGGCAAGCTGCTCTTCATCCGCGCGCTGGTCAACTACGAAGGCGAGACGGTGGCCGAACTGCAGGCCGCTTTCCGCGAGGCGGTGGAGGACTACCTGGCCACATGCCAGGCGCAGGGGCAGGAGCCGGAAGTGCCTTGCAAGGGATCGTTCAACGTGCGGGTCGGCCATGACTTGCATCTGGCAGCGAGCCTGGCAGCCAACCGGCAGCACATGAGCCTGAACGACCTCACCCGGCAGGCGCTGAGCGAGTACCTGCAGCACCACGGCTGAGGCGCAAGCGAAGGGGATTCGGATGGCTCCCGAATCATCGAACGAACAGTAAGTCGAGACAGAGCCATGGCGGATGAATCGAGGATTACTCTGGAGCCCGGCAAGCGTGGCGGTAAACCCTGTGTGCGCGGGCTGCGGATAACCGTGGAGGATGTCCTGAGCTGGCTGGCCGCCGGAATGAGCCCGGAAGAAATCATCGCTGACTACCCGGAGCTCGAGCGTGAAGACATTCTCGCTTGCCTGGCCTTCGCGGCAGCTCACATGAAACATTCGGCCAGGATCGAGGCGGTATGAAGCTGCTGCTGGACGAGAATCTTTCCCGGCGCATGTTGCCCTTTCTGAAGAAGGGCAGCAGTTCGAACCAAGCGATCGCCCAAATTCGGCAGAGCAATTGAAAAGGAGCCTGGAAGACGAGCGTATCGGCCTGGTGGAGCTGATCTGACCCGCCGCGCCGTTACAGGCCCAACCGCAGATGCGCCGGGCCTAGCCGAAGGTCCTGGCGAAGGGTTCGGCGCTGTGCCGGATGGCGGCCACCACCCGGGGCGCTTGCTCGCAGAGCCCGGGGTGGCGCGCCAGCACTTTTTCCACCGCTTGCAGTTGCGCGCATATGACTTCGGCCGGCCGGGCCACATCACATACCCTGGCAAGGTCCAGAAGCCCTTGCCTCGACGCGAACAGCGACTTGTTGCCGGCAAGGTCCAGGGCAAGCACGTCCTCCGGGATATAGGCAGTGGTATTGACGATGTCATAGGCCGGCGCCAGCCGCGCGTCGCCTTGTGTCGGATCCGAATAGAGCAGGCCGAAATTCTTCAGGTGTGCGTCGCCATTGCCGACGATGCAGCTCAGGGACACTATGCCAAAAAACTGTTCCAGGGAGGCCGGCACATGCTCGGGAGGACAGAACAGCCGGATGGCCTTGGCAATGGCCGCTTGGCCAGGCGGTTGCGCAGTTGTTCCAGGACATAGCCTTCGGGCAGGTTCATCTGGAAAATCGGGTGCAGCTCGCGATGGCGATACTCTTCCTGGCGCACAGGCATGAGCAGGCTGACCGCGGCGCGCGCATCCGTCCCTTCCTGATAGCGAAACAGGTAGTCATCTGCGCTACTGAAAAGCCTTCCGCTCGGACCTTCTGGCGTTGAAACCTTCAGCGTCACCGGCATCAGTCGAACACTCCCTGGATTTCCTCCAGCGTAGGTCTCGCTGCCGGTACGAGCGCGAACTCGCAGTCCAGGGCGCCGAGGATGCGGGCATAGGCCATCATGGCGACCGACAGGCTGCCTTTCTCGGCGGCGATGATCTTTTGTCGGGTGAGCCCGGCCATGGAAGCAAGCTTGGCCTGGGTCAGCCCGCGATTCAGGCGCCTTTGTCGAATCTGCTCACCCAGGCGGGTTGAAATGAGGGAATAGTCCATGTTCTGAATACGTGACAAGGCATGTGTCATGTAACGTATACGGAACCTGCTGGAAAGGCAAAGCCCTGGGTCGCCTACGCCGCCCCACTCGCACCATTCCCTTGTAGGAGGGCGCCCCTGCGCGCGAATCGCGGGCAGGGCCCGCTCCTACAGGTAGCCGGGAAGCACGGTATTCCTCCCCCGTAGGACCTTGTCCGCGATGACCGGGCATATCGGCGCGATTCGCGGATGAGATCCGCTCCTACGCTGCCCCACCCACGCCATTCCCTTGTAGGAGCGCGCCCTGCGCGCGAAATCGCGGGCAGGGCCCGCTTGTGGCTTTGCTGGGAACGGCATTGTGGGTTCTCATGCCAAACCCGCAATGCCGTTCCCCTTCCTGGTGGCCGTCGGACTGGTGGAACTGATCTGACCCGCGGCGCCGTTACAGGCTCAGCCGCATGGACAGGTCCAGCGCCTTGACGTCCTTGGTCAGGGTGCCGATGGAGATGTAGTCCACGCCGGTCTCGGCGATGCCGCGCAGGGTGCTCTCGTCGATCCCGCCGGAGGCCTCCAGCCTGGCGCGGCCGGCGGTCACCCGCACGGCGGTGCGCATGTCCTCCAGGCTCAGCTCGTCGAGCATGATGATGTCGGCGCCGGCGGCCAGGGCCTGGTTCAGTTCGTCCAGGTCCTCCACCTCGATCTCCACCGGCTTGCCCGGGGCGATGCGCCGGGCCTCGGCGATGGCCTGGGCGATGCCGCCGCAGGCGGCGATGTGGTTTTCCTTGATCAGGAAGGCGTCGTACAGGCCGATGCGGTGGTTGTGGCAGCCGCCGCAGGTGATCGCGTACTTCTGCGCCAGGCGCAGGCCGGGCAGGGTCTTGCGGGTGTCCAGCAGCTTGACGCCGGTGCCTTCCACCAGGTCCGCATAGTGGCGGGCGCGGGTGGCGGTGCCGGAGAGCAGCTGGAAGAAGTTCAAGGCGCTGCGCTCGCCGCTGAGCAGGGCGCGGGCCGGGCCCTGCAGGCTGAACAGCGTCTGGTCGGCGCTGACCCGCTCGCCGTCGCGCACCTGCCATTGCACCTGCACGCGCGGGTCGATCTGCCGGAAGACTTCGTCGACCCAGGCGCAGCCGGCCACGGTGGCGTCCTCGCGGGTGATGACGCGGGCCTGGGCCTCGCGTTCGGCGGGGATCAGCTGCGCGGTGATGTCGCCGCTGCCGATGTCTTCGGCCAGGGCGGCGCGGACGTTGGCCTGGATTTCCCCGGTGAGGTCGGCAAGGGTGAGGTTCGGCATGGCGGGCTCCTGATTCGCGGTGGCGGGATTATACGGGGCGCGGCGGCGGCCGTGTGCATCCGCGGTGGCCGCCGGGAGTCGGACGAACGGTGGCTGTTCTTGTGTGAATTTCATCAAGAATGCCCTTGAAGGCTCTTGGTTGTAATCGGGGGTTCTCTATAATGAATGAGATGATTCTTATTTTTGACGCCATCTGATTGACGTTACGGACAACGCTCCCCCGAACATTGCCGTCGAAGCCCTGGCAGGCCCGTCGGCAGGAGACTTGCGATGCAGAACGACGCGAACGTAGTGCCGCTGAACAAGGCGGCCCAGGGCCAGTCGCCGACTGCTATCCCCGGGCGCCTGCCCGCGGCGCTGGTCAACGTCCGTGACAAGGCTTCGGTCCAGCTGCGCCAGGCCCTGCAAGTGCTGTTCGACAATGCCGACGACACCCTCTTCGAGATGGCCGACCGTGCCACCAGCAACGCCGAGCAGAGCGCCTTCTTCGAGGCCATGCGCGACCTGCGCCTGAAGCGCAAGGGCATCGAGCGCGGCTTCGTGCAGAAGTTCTTCGAGGGCTTCGCCAACCTCAACCAGTACCAGATCGGCAAGGCGCCCCAGCTGGACGCCGTCTCCTTCGACAACCTGTCGCTGGTACAGAACGACGAGCTGGAAGAGACCGTGGCGATGGACGCCATGGTCGGCAAGGTGCTCAGCCGCGACGGCCTGGCCCTGGGCCACCTGACCACGCGCCTGAACACCCTGGTCAGCAACAAGGTCGAGGACAAGACCAACCCGCTCGGCCCGCGCCCGCTGTGCGAGGCCTTCCTCGAGGCCTGCCGCGGCCTGGGCGTGGAGATCAAGGTCAAGCTGATCGTCCTCAAGCTGTTCGAGAAGTACGTCCTTTCCGAGCTCGAGCAACTCTATGCCGAGGCCAACGAGATCCTCGTCGCCCATGGCGTGCTGCCCGAGCTGAAGTCCGCCCCCGCGCGCCGCGCGCCCCGTCCCGCCGCCGAGGCCCCGGCCAGCGCCGGCTACGCCGGTGCCGCCGCCCAGGCCGCCGCTTCCGGCGCCTACCTGGATGCCGAGAGCCAGGAAGCCTTCGGCGCGCTGCAGGAGTTGATGTCCCAGGTCCGCGGCAGCCTGGCCGCGCGCCGCCAGGTGCCCGCCGACGCGGTGCCGATTTCCAGCAACGACCTGATGCGCCTGCTCTCGCACCTGCAGGACCACCTGCCGGCCCAGGGCATGGACGAGGTGGACGTGCGCCACCACCTGGACCACCTGCTCAACCGCGTCAGCCACAAGAGCGGGCGCTCGCGGGTGGTGGGGCAGGTCGACGAGGACGTCATCAACCTGGTGTCCATGCTCTTCGAGTTCATCCTCGACGACCGCAACCTGCCGGATTCGCTCAAGGCCCTGATCGGCCGCATGCAGATCCCGATGCTCAAGGTCGCGGTGCTGGACAAGACCTTCTTCAGCCGCGGCAACCATCCCGCCCGGCGCCTGCTCAACGAGATCGCCTCGGCGGCGCTCGGCTGGGCGGAACAGACCGACCTGCAGCGCGACAGCCTGTACCAGAAGATCGAGCAGGTGGTGATGCGCCTGCTGAACGACTTTGTCGACGACACGGCGATCTTCGGCGTGCTGCTGGAGGACTTCATCGCCTACACCGGCGACGAGCGTCGCCGCAGCGAACTGCTCGAGCAGCGCACCCGCGACGCCGAGGAAGGCCGCGCCCGCGCCGACGCGGCCCGGCGCGAGGTGGCGCTGGTGCTCAACCAGCGGCTGTTCGGCCGTACCCTGCCCGAGGTGGTGGTGCGCCTGCTGCGCGAGGCCTGGAGCAAGGTCCTGCTGCTGACCTGCCTGAAGCACGGCAGCGATTCGCAACCCTGGCGCGACGCCGTGGCGACCATGGACGACCTGATCTGGAGCGTCGAGCCCCACGAGGACCCGGAGTCCCGCACGCGCCTGCTGGAAATGGTCCCGCAACTGCTCAAATCATTGCGCGAGGGCCTGACCAGCGCGGCCTTCGATCCGTTCTCCACCGGCGAGTTCTTCAGCCGCCTGGAGAGCCTGCACGTGCAAGCCTTCCAGCGCTTCAAGCAGGCGCAGGAAGCGGCGGCCGACGACGACCTGCTGGACGGCATCCCGCTGCTCGACGAACCCGTCGAGGCGCCCGCGGCGCAGGCCGGCGGCCAGCCGGAGATGGTCGCGGTGGTGGAAGAAATCGTCCTGGCAACGCCTGACGAAGAACGTGCGCCAGAGCCGGAAGAGTTGCTGGCGGACGATGACGAGTCGCTGCGCAAGGTCGACGAGCTGCGCGTGGGCAGCTGGGTGGAAATCCACGAGGATGCCGAGCACAAGCTGCGCTGCAAGCTGGCCGCGGTGATCAAGCCGACCGGCCGCTACATCTTCGTCAACCGTACCGGCATGAAGGTGCTGGAGAAGACCCGCATGGGCCTGGCCGTGGAGTTCCGCCGCAACGCGGTGCGCCTGCTGGACGACGCCCTGCTGTTCGACCGCGCGCTGGAGTCGGTGATCGGCAATCTGCGGCGGTTGAAGAACGCCTGAGCCTTCCTCCCCAGGGAGCACGCTCCGCGCTCCCGGTACCCTCATCTATCGCGGACAAGGCTCCTGCGCAGCAGAAACACCATGCCTCGCAACAAACTGTAGGAGCGGGCCCTGCCCGCGAATCGCGCGCAGGGCGCGCTCCTACATGGGCGCAGTGTTGATGCAACCCGTAGGAGCGGATCTCATCCGCGAATCGCGCCGATACCTCTGGTTATCGCGGACAAAGTCCGCTCCTGCACAGCGGAAACGCCCTGCCTCACAGCAAACTGTAGGAGCGGGCCCTGCCCGCGAATCGCGCGCAGGGCGCGCTCCTACATGGATGCGGTGTCGGGGCAACCCGTAGGAGCGGATCTCATCCGCGAATCGCGCCGATACCTCCGGTTATCGCGGACAAAGTCCGCTCCTGCACAGCGGAAACACCCTGCCTCACAGCAAACTGTAGGAGCGGGCCCTGCCCGCGAATCGCGCGCAGCGCGCTCCTACATGGGCGCAGTGTTGATGCAACCCGTAGGATCTCATCCGCGAATCGCGCCGATACCTCCGGTTATCGCGGACAAAGTCCGCTCCTGCACAGCGGAAACGCCCTGCCTCACAGTGACCTGTAGGAGCGGACTCCGTCCGCGATTCGCCCGCAGGCCGTAGGGCGCATAACGCCTACGGCGTTATCCGCCGTGTCGGACACCAGTGCTCCGGTCAACGGCGGATAACCGCGAACGGTTATCCGCCCTACGGAAGGCCATGCATCGCGGTGGGCTGCAGAACCGCAATGAGCTGACAGCCGCACAACAACCCCAATCGTTCTCTTCCGCCGCAAGCTGCTTTAGAGTGGGCCCAATCAAGGAGCCCCTATGCAGTTCGATCCCCGCAGCGGCTGGTGCCAGGGCGTCAGCCACTGTCCTTCGCCCAATTTCAATGCCCGCCCGGAGGGGGAGGTGGTCTCCCTGCTGGTGATCCACAACATCAGCCTGCCGCCGGGGCAGTTCGGTACCGGCAAGGTGCAGTGCTTCTTCCAGAACCGCCTGGATGCCGACGAGCACCCCTATTTCGCCGACATCGCGCAAATGACGGTGTCCGCGCACTTCCTCATCGAGCGCGATGGCAGCGTGTTCCAGTTCGTCTCCTGCAACGACCGCGCCTGGCATGCCGGCGTGTCGCGCTTCGACGGGCGGGAAAACTGCAACGACTTCTCCATCGGCATCGAGCTGGAAGGCACCGACGATGAGCCCTACAGCGATGCGCAATATGCCGCCCTGGCGAAGCTGGGCCGGCAACTGCTGCGGGCCTATCCAGCCATTACCCCTGAGCGCATACAGGGCCACAGCGACATCGCCCCGGGGCGCAAGACCGACCCGGGCCCGGCTTTCGACTGGCAACGTTTCCTCGCCGCTCTTTCCAAGGAGTCGACATGAGTTTCCTGGTACTGCTGCTGGCCCTGCTGGTAGAGAAGTTCTCCGGCTGGCGCGCGCGCCTGCAGAAGGATGGCGCCTGGCTCGCCTGGCTGGGCCTGGTGCAGGGGCTGCCGGCCGTGGCGGCGCGGCCCTGGCTGGCGCTGCTGGTGGCCCTGCTCGGGCCCCTGCTGGCGCTGGCGCTGGTGCTGACGCTGCTGCAGCCGCTGGCCTACGGCCTGCTGGCGTTGCCGGTGCACCTGCTGGTGCTGGTCTGGAGCCTGGGCCGCGGCGACGTGCACCAGGCCATGGGGCCGTTCCGCGACGCCTGGCGCCGCGAGGACCTGCAGGGCGCCTACCACGTCGCCGAGCGCGACCTGGGCGTGCAGGCCGATTCCGATGCCGAGCTGTTCGCCCAGGTCCAGGGCATGCTGGTGTGGCAGGCCTTCCAGGGCTTCTTCGCGGTGATCTTCTGGTATGCCCTGCTGGGCCCGGCGGCGGCCCTGGCCTACCGGCTGCTGTCGCTGACCGAGGTGCACCTGGGCCGGGCCTCGGGGCTCGGCGAGCGGGCCGCGCTGCTGCGCCATGCCTTCGACTGGCTGCCGGCGCGGGCCCTGGCGCTGAGTTTCGCCTTCGTCGGCAACTTCGCCGCCGTGGCCCGGGTGCTGCTGCACCACCTGCTGGCCTGGGACGTCCCGGCGGCCCGCCTGCTGGCCCAGGCCGCCTGCGTCGGCGAGGACCTGTGCGATGCCACGCCCGGCCCGGCCGGGGTCGCCAGCCTGGATGCGCTCTGGCAGTTGCTGGTACGGGCGGCGGTCTTCTGGTACGCGGCTTTCGCCCTGTGCGCCCTGTTCCTTTGAGTACCGCACGTCGCCACTGATGGCGTTTTAACCTTAAGTTACAGAACGTCCCGCCGATATGGGGTACACAGGGGGCCTGCGCCATGCGCGGGCCCGGCGCCCCGCACCGGCCGTCCCACACAAGAACAACAACGGGAACAGGAGACGTCTTACGTGAAGACCGTGCTCTATCCAGCTATCGCACTGATGAACCGCCTGAGCTTCGGCATGAAGTTCAGCCTCATCAGCGTGCTTTTCTTCCTGCCGATGCTGGTGACCAACTTCTACCTGGTGCGTGATTCCTACCGCCAGTTCGTCAGCACTCGCGCCGAGCTGCAGAGCCTGCAGCTGATCGCCTCGGGCATGCAGGTCCGCCGCGACGTCGAGGCCTACAACGACCTCCTGCAGATCAACATCGGCATCGGCCAGAGCCGTGGCACCGGCGACCTGGACAGCCGCATCGCCCAGTTGCAGCAGCGCCTGCGCACCGCGGTCGCGGCCCTGCAGCCGGTGGCGCGGGACAGCGAGCAGGTGGCGGCCTTCACCGCCAAGCGCGACGAGCTGGTCGCCGCCCTCAAGGCCGTGGAGGCCGAGGGCTCGATGCAGAGCAAGGCCGGCATGGCCACGCACCTGCTGAGCAACGTGCAGATCTTCAACAAGCTGCTGGCCGCGCAGTCCGGCCTGAGCCAGGACGACAGCGCCGAAGTGCGGCAGATGGCCGAGCTGATCAGCAGCGTCACCCCGGCGGTCACCGAGACCATCAGCCGCGGCCGCGTGCTGGGCACCGCGGCGCTGGGCCAGGGGTTCCTCAATTCCTCCACCAGCAGCAAGCTCGACGACCTGCTGCAGGACCTGGAGAAGCTCCACGCCGAATATGCCCTGAAGCTGCAGGAAGTGCTCGGCGCCAGCGGCGCGGCGCAGCAGGCGCTGGCCGGCGACGCCGCGGCCAGCCGCGAGACGCTCAAGAGCCTGGGCAAGCTGGTCGAGGACAAGGTGGTGATGGCCGACGCCCTCGACATGCCCTGGGCGCAGTTCTACGAGCAGTTCAGCCAGGCCATGGACAAGACCTACCAGCTCGACGACAAGGTGCTCGGCTACCTCGACGGCCAACTGCAGCAGCGCCTGACCGGCAAGCAGGCGCAGATGGTCCTGCTGGTGGTGGCGCTGCTGGTGGTGTTCCTCGCCATCGTCTACCTCTATGGCGGCTTCTACGTCTCCACCCGCTCCACGCTCAAGAGCTTGGGCGCGATGATGGAGCGCGTCGCCGCCGGCGACATGACGGTCAACTACCAGGCGCAGAGCCGCGACGAACTGGGCGAGCTGGGCCAGGCCTTCAACGAGACGGTGCGCCGGGTGCACGACCTGATCGAGCAGGTCGGCCGCACCGTGGCCGAGGTGGAGCGGCAGACCGGCCGCGTGGAAGTGGTCTCGGCGCAGAGCAACCAGGCGGTGGCCGGCCAGCGCGACCAGATCGAGCAGGTGGCCACGGCGATGAACCAGATGGCCGCCACGGCCCAGGAAGTGGCGCGCAGCGCCGCCGCCGCCGTGGGCAGCGCGCAGAGCGTGAACCAGGAGACGGTCAGCGGCCGCGACCTGGTGGAATCCCAGGTCGGCAGCATCCAGCGCCTGGCCGCGGAGATCGACCAGTCGGTGGAAGTGATCAACCAGCTGGCCGCCGACAGCGCCTCCATCAGCCGTGTGCTGGACGTGATCAAGGGCATCGCCGAGCAGACCAACCTGCTGGCGCTCAACGCCGCCATCGAGGCGGCGCGGGCCGGCGAGCAGGGCAGGGGCTTCGCGGTGGTGGCCGACGAGGTGCGCACCCTGGCCAAGCGCACCCAGCAGTCCACCGAGGAGATCGAGCAGATGATCGCGCGCCTGCAGAACGGCGTGGGCGCGGCGGTCAAGGCCATGGGCAGCAGCCACCAGACCGCCGACGGCACCGTGAGCCAGTCGGCGCAGGTGCAGCAGGCGCTGGACAACATCCTCGGCGCGGTCGGCATGATCGTCGACCAGAACCAGCAGATCGCCGCCGCCGCCGAGCAGCAGACCACGGTGGCCCACGACATCGACCAGAACATCGTGCAGATCAACCAGGCCGGCGAACGCACCGCCCTGGGCGCCAACGAGACCGAGCGCGCCAGCCGCGAGCTGTCCGGGCAGGTGGTGGAGCTGAAGCGGCTGATCGGCGCCTTCAGGGTCTAAGGGGTTTTCGCCAGCAGCCCGGCCCCCGCGCGAGCGCAAGGACGCTTCCCCATCTCGCGGGTGCCGGGTTGTCGGTGAAAAGGATGTTGCCGGGAGCGTAGGGCGCATAACGCCTACGGCGTTATCCGCCGTTTGGCCTCGCCCCTCGGCGGCTCCGGGGTTGACCTTGGCGCTGGCTGTGGCTCCGGTGTATCGGCGGATAACCGCGAACGGTTATGCGCCCTACGTTATGGGTGGGTCTGGTGTAGGGCGCATAACGCCTACGGCGTTATCCGCCGTCTGGCCTTGATTCCCGGCGGCTCAGGGGTTGACCTGGGCGTTGGCTAGGGCCTCGGTGTAACGGCGTACAACCGCGAACGGTTGTACGCCCTACGTCCAGCCAAACACCTCCCTGGCATTCCGCGTACTAGCCTCCGCCAGTTCCTCCGAGCTCACCCCCCGCAACTCCGCCAGCGCCTCGCAGATCGCCGGCAGGTGCGCCGGGCTGTTGCGCTGGCCGGGGAACATCGCCGGGGCCATGTCCGGGGCGTCGGTTTCCAGCACGATCGAATCCAACGGCAGCTCCGCCACTGTCTTGCGCAGGCGGTTGGCCTGCGGCCAGGTGGGCGCGCCGCCCAGGCCCAGGCGGAAACCCAGCCTGATGTACTCGCGGGCTTCCTCGCGGCTGCCGGCGAAGGCGTGGACGATGCCGCGGCGCGGCGGGCGGAAGCGCTTGAGGGTGGCGATCATCGCGGCGTGGGCGCGGCGCACGTGGAGCAGCACCGGCAGTTCGAAGTCGATGGCGATGCGCAGCTGTTCCTCGAACAGTGCCTGCTGCGCCTCCCGGTCCAGTTCCTCGATGTAGTAGTCCAGGCCGATCTCGCCCACCGCGCACAGCTTCGGGTGGCCGACCAGGCGCTGCAGCTGCTCGCGCAGGTCGCGCAGGTGTTCGGGGCGGTGCTGCGCCAGGTAGATCGGGTGCAGGCCCAGGGCGGCGTAGAGCGCGTCGTTCCGCTCGGCCAACTGCAGCACCCGCTCCCAGTTCTCGCGGAACACCCCCAGCAGCACCTGGCGCTCCACGCCCAGTTCGGCGCAGCGTTGCAGCAGCGCCGGGCGGTCGGCGTCGAAGTCCGGGAAGTCGATGTGATTGTGGGTGTCGACCAGGCGCATGGCGGTCACCCGGCGCGCAGCTTGAGGGTGCGCGGGATGGGGTGCACGCCGGGCCGGTAGCGCTCCTGCTCCACGGCCTCCAGGGCCAGTTCCAGGGCGCGGGCGGCGATCAGCGCGTGCTGCTGGGAGATGGCGTTGACCTTCAGCGGCACGAAGTCGAGCAGCTGGGTGTCGCCGAAGGTGCCCAGGCGCAGGTCGCGCGGCCAGCCGCCGGGCAGCGCCTGGAACACGTCGAAGACGCCCTCCAGCAGCACGTAGGAGGTGGTGATCAGCGCGTCCGGCAGGTAGCCCAGGCGCTGCAGCAGACCCTCCATCAACTGGCGGCCGCACTCGCGGCTGAAGCTGGCGCCCTGTTCGATGAAGCGCTCGCCGCGAAAGCCCCGCAGGGCCTGTTCGAAACCGGCGCTGCGCTCCTGGCTGATGATCAGCTCCGGCCGCGCCCCGATCAGGGCAACGTGCCGCGGGGCGGGCGCCAGCAGGGTGGCGGTGAGGCGCTGGGCGGCGTCGCGGTCGTCGCTGACCACCGAGCAGAAGCGCTGCGGGTCCAACTGGCGGTCGATGGCGATCACCGGCACGCCCTTGTCCAGCAGCAGTTGGTGGCTGTCGTCGTCGGCCGGCAGGCAGCTGGCTACCACCAGGGCGTCGCAGCGCCGCGCGCGGAACAGGTTCAGGGCCTGGCGTTCGCTTTCCGGCTCGTCGTCGGAGCAGGCGATCAGCAACTGGTAGCCTCGGGCGCGGGCGCCCTGTTCGAGCAGCTTGGCGATGCGGGCGTAGCTGGGGTTCTCCAGGTCCGGGAGGATGAAGCCGAGGGTGCGCGTCTGCCCGCGGCGCAGGCTGGCGGCCTGCTGGTCGGGGTGGTAGCCGTGGGCCTCGATCACCGCGCGCACGCGCTCCACGGTGGCCGCGCTGATGCGCCGCTGCACGGCCTTGCCGTTGATGACGTAGCTGGCCGTGGTCACCGAGACCCCGGCCAGACGGGCGATATCACTGAGTTTCAACGCATACCCCGGCACTGCTGACTGACAACTGGAGGCTTCCAAGGATCACGCATTATCGGGTAACGTGCCAGTCTCAATAGGTGAAACGATTCAGCAAAAACTGTCCCCCTGCCTGCGGCCACCTATGCTGGTCACCAGGGACAGCCTCGCTGTTCACCCCAACAAGCGGATAACCGCCCCGTTCCGGCAACCCGGTCCTCCTCCCGGGCGGGCCGGTGAGGAGAACGATGTGCTCGAACTGACCGCGCAGCAGGTCCGCATGCAACAGCGGGCCGCGGACAAGCCGGCCGCCCTTGAACTGCTCTGCCAGGCCCTGGAGGCCGACGGCCTGGTCGAACCGGGCTACCTCGCCGGGCTCGAGGATCGCGAGGCCCAGGGCTCCACCTACCTCGGCCAGGGCATCGCCATCCCCCATGGCACCCCGCAGACCCGCGACTTGGTGCGCCGCACCGGCGTGCGCCTGCTGCACTTCCCCGAGGGCGTGGACTGGGGCGGCGGGCAGATCGTCTACCTGGCCATCGGCATCGCCGCGCGCTCGGACGAGCACCTGAACCTGCTGCAACTGCTGACCCGCGCCCTGGGCGAGGGCGACACCGGCGCGGCGCTGCGCCAGGCGCAGGACGCCGGGCAGTTGCTGAAGGCGCTGCGCGGCGCGCCGCAGCCCCTGGCGCTGGACGCGCAACTGGTGGCCCTGGGGCAGGGCGCCGAGGACTTCGACGAACTGCTGCTGCTCGCCGCGCGCCGGCTCAAGGCCGCCGGCTGCGTGGAAAGCGGCTTCCTCGCCGCGCTGCAGCAGGGCGAGGCGCTGCCGCTGGGCGAAGGCCTGTGGTGGCTGGGCGGCGGGGCAAAGGTCAACCGCCCCGGCCTGGCCTTCGTCACCCCGCAGCGCGAGCTGCAGCATGCCGGCCTGCCCCTGCGCGGGCTGTTCTGCCTGGCCGAGCGCGGCGACGCCGCACGCGCTGCGCTGGAGCGCCTGTGCGACCTGCTGGTGGACGGCCGCGGCAGCGAGCTGGCGCGGGCCGCCTCGGTGCGCGCGGTGCTGGAGGCCCTGGGCGGCGAACTGCCGGTGGACTGGCCGAGCCTGCGCGTGCCCCTGGCCAACCCCCACGGCCTGCACGCGCGGCCCTCGCAGGTGCTGATGCAGATGGCCCGCGACTTCGACGGCGAAATCCGCGTGCGCATCGCCGACAGCGACGCCGCGCCCGTGTCCATCCGCAGCTTGAGCAAGCTGCTCAGCCTGGGCGCGCGGCGCGGCCAGGCGCTGGAGTTCTTCGCCGAACCGGCGATCGCCGAGGCGGCCCTGCCGGCCCTGCGCGAGGCGGTGGAGCAGGGCCTGGGCGAGGAGGTCCTGCCGCTGGCGGAAGCGCCCGTGGAGCCCGAGGCGCCCGCCGCGCCGGAAGCCCCGCAGCCCGAGCCGGCCCGGGGCGAATGGCTGGCCGCCGTCGCCGCCGCGCCGGGCATCGCCAGCGGCCCGGCGCACCTGCAGGTGGAACCGACCTTCCACTACCCGGCCCGCGGCGAATCCCCCGAGATCGAGGCGCAGCGCCTGGCCGAGGCCAAGGCCGCCATCGCCACGGAGATCGAGGCCCTGGTGGAGAGCAGCCGGAGCAAGGCGGTGCGCGACATCTTCGTCACCCACCAGGCCCTGCTCGACGACCCCGAACTGGGCGCCGAGGTGGCCGTGCGACTGGCCGACGGCGCCAGCGCCGAAGCGGCCTGGCATGCGGTGATCGAACAGGCCGCCAGCCAGCAGGAGGCCCTGGGCGATGCCCTGCTCGCCGAGCGCGCCGCGGACCTGCGCGACCTCGGCCGCCGGGTGCTGGCGCGCCTGTGCGGGGTGAGCCTGGCCGCGGAGCCGGCGCAGCCGTACATCCTGGTCATGGACGAGGTCGGCCCCTCCGACGTGGCGCGGCTGGACCCCGAACGCGTGGCCGGCATCCTCACCGTACGTGGCGGTGCTACTTCCCACAGCGCCATCATCGCCCGCGCCCTGGGCATTCCCGCCCTGGTCGGCGCCGGCGAAGGGCTGCTGGCGCTGCCGCCGGGCACGCCGTTGCTGCTCGACGGCGAACGCGGCCGCTTCGTGGTGGCGCCCGCGGACGAAGTGCTCGAACAGGCCCTGCGCCAGCGCGAGGAGCGCCTGCGCCACCAGGCCCTGGCCGAGGCGCGCCGCCACGAGCCGGCGCGCACCCGCGACGGCCATGGGGTGGAAGTCTGCGCCAACCTCGGCGACAGCGCCGGCGCCGCCCAGGCGGTGGAACTGGGCGCCGAAGGCGTGGGCCTGCTGCGCAGCGAATTCGTCTTCCTCGACAGCCCGCGCGCGCCGGACCTGGCGGCCCAGGAGGCCGAGTACCGCCGCGTGCTCGACGCCCTCGGCGGCCGCCCGCTGGTGGTCCGCACCCTCGACGTGGGCGGCGACAAGCCGCTGCCGTACTGGCCGATCGCGGCCGAGGCCAACCCCTACCTGGGCGTGCGCGGCATCCGCCTGACGCTGCAGCGCCCGCAGATCTTCGAGACGCAGCTGCGCGCCCTGCTGCAGGCCGCCGCCGGCCGGCCGCTGCGGATCATGTTCCCGATGGTCGGCCAGGTCGAGGAGTGGCGCCAGGCGCGCGACCTGGCGCTGGCCCTGCGCGAGGAGTACGACTGCGCCGACCTGCAGCTGGGCATCATGGTCGAGGTGCCCTCGGCGGCGCTGCTGGCGCCGGTGCTGGCGCGCGAGGTGGACTTCTTCAGCGTCGGCACCAACGACCTGACGCAGTACGCCCTGGCCATCGACCGCGGCCACCCGACGCTGTCCGCCCAGGCCGACGGCCTGCACCCGGCGGTGCTGCAACTGATCGACATGACCGTGCGCGCCGCCCATGCCCACGGCAAGTGGGTGGGCGTGTGCGGCGAGCTGGCCGCCGACGCCCAGGCGCTGCCGGTCCTGCTGGGGCTGGCGGTGGACGAGCTGAGCGTGTCCGCGCGCAGCATCCCGCTGGTGAAGCAGGGCGTGCGCGAGCTGGACATGGGCCGGGCCCGCGAGCTGGCCAGCGCCGCCCTCGGCCTGGCCTCGGCGGAGGAAGTCCGCGCCCTGGTGGCGCGGGCGCTGGGGGAGGCACGCTGATGGCCCGTATCCTCAGCCTTACCCTGAACCCGGCGCTGGACCTCACCGTGCGCCTGCGCAGCCTGGAACTGGGCGCGGTGAACCGCAGCGAGGCGGTGCTGGCCCAGGCCGCCGGCAAGGGCCTGAACGTGGCCCAGGTGCTCGCCGACCTCGGCCACGAACTGAGCGTGGGCGGCTTCCTCGGCGCCGACAATGCCGAAGCCTTCGAGGCGCTGTTCCGCCGCCGCGGCTTTCGCGACGCCTTCGTCCGCGTGCCGGGCGAGACGCGCAGCAACATCAAGCTGGCCGAGCGCAGCGGGCGCATCACCGATCTCAACGGTCCCGGCCTGGAAGTGGACGCCGCTGCCCGGCAGCGTCTGCTCGACGGCCTGGACGAACTGGCCGCCGGCCAGGACCTGGTGGTGGTGGCCGGCAGCCTGCCGCGCGGCGTGGAGCCGCAGTGGCTGCGCGAGCTGCTGCTGCGCCTGAAGCGCCTGGGCCTGCGCGTGGCCCTGGACAGCAGCGGCGAGGCCCTGCGCCAGGGGCTGGCGGCCGGGCCCTGGCTGGTCAAGCCGAACGTCGAGGAGCTGGCCGAGGCCTGCGGCCCGGCGGGCGAGGGAGGCCTCGATGCCCAGGCCCGCGCCCTGCGCGCCGGCGGTATCGAGCACCTGGTGCTTTCCGAGGGCGCCGAGGGCGTGCGCTGGTACGGCCCGGAGGGGCTGTGGCAGGCGACGCCGCCGAAGGTCGAGGTGGCCAGCACCGTGGGCGCCGGCGATTCGCTGCTGGCGGCGATGGTCGACGGCCTGCTCGCCGGCCGGCCCGCCGGACAGGTGCTGCGCCAGGCCACCGCGGTGGCCGCCCTGGCGGTGACCCAGTTCGACTTCGGCATCGCCGACCGCGAGCGCCTGGCCCGCCTGCAGGCGCAGGTGGCGGTGCGCGCGCTGGATTGATTCGCCCGCCCGGCTGCGTCGGGCGGCGCCATGACAAGAGGTACCACGATGAATCTTGCCCTGATCACTGCCTGCCCCAATGGCCAGGTCACCAGCCTGCTCAGCGCGCGCCTGCTGCGCGCCGCCGCCGAGCGCCTGGGCTGGTCGGTGTGCGTCGAGAGCAACGAACCGCAGCGCCCCGAGGCGCGCCTGAGCGCCGAGCAGATCGCCGCCGCCGACCTGGTGCTGGTGGTCAGCAGCCAGCCGCTGGAGCTGTCCCGCTTCGCTGGCAAGCTGCTGTTCCAGGCGCGCCCGGCCGAGGCCCTGGCCGAGCCCGCGGCCTTTCTGCAACGCGCCGCCGCCGAGGCGCAGCCCTGGCAAGGCACCGCCGAACCGCAAGCCGAGGCCAGGGCGGTGCGGGTGGTGGCGGTGACCGCCTGCCCCACCGGCGTGGCGCACACCTTCATGGCCGCCGAGGCGCTGCAGCAGGCCGCCGAACGCCTGGGCTGGCAGCTGCGGGTGGAGACCCAGGGCTCGGTGGGCGCGCGCAACCCGCTGTCGGCCGAGGACATAGCCGCCGCCGACGTGGTGCTGCTGGCCGCCGACATCGAGGTGAACGCCGAGCGCTTCGCCGGCAAGCGCATCTTCCGCTGTGGCACCGGCATGGCCCTGAAGCAGCCCGAAGCGACCCTGAAGAAGGCCCTGCAGGAAGGCTCTGCGCAAAGCACCGTCGCCGCTGCGTCGAAGCCGGCCAAGGGCGAGGCGCACGGGCTGTACAAGCACCTGCTGACCGGTGTGTCCTTCATGCTGCCGATGGTGGTGGCCGGCGGCCTGCTGATCGCGCTGTCCTTCGTGTTCGGCATCGAGGCGTTCAAGCAGCCGGGCACCCTGGCCGCGGCGCTGATGCAGATCGGCGGCGAGAGCGCCTTCAAGCTGATGGTGCCGATGCTCGCCGGCTACATCGCCTGGTCCATCGCCGACCGCCCGGGCCTGGCGCCGGGGATGATCGGCGGCCTGCTGGCCAGCAGCCTGGGCGCGGGCTTCCTCGGCGGCATAGTCGCCGGCCTGCTGGCCGGCTATTCGGCGCGGGCGGTCAGCCAGTGGCTGAAGCTGCCGCAGAGCCTGGAGGCGCTCAAGCCGATCCTGCTGATCCCGCTGATGTGCAGCCTGTTCACCGGGCTGGTGATGATCTACGTGGTGGGCAAGCCGGTGGCCGGGCTGATGGGCGCGCTGACCGACTTCCTCGCCGGCATGGGCACGGCCAACGCCATCCTCCTCGGCCTGCTGCTCGGCGGCATGATGTGCGTGGACCTCGGCGGGCCGATCAACAAGGCCGCCTACGCCTTCTCCGTGGGCCTGCTGGCCTCGCAGAGCTACGCACCGATGGCGGCGACCATGGCCGCCGGCATGGTGCCGCCGATCGGCATGGGCCTGGCCACCCTCCTGGCCCGGCGCAAGTTCGCCCGCAGCGAGCGCGAGGCCGGCAAGGCGGCGCTGGTGCTGGGCCTGTGCTTCATCTCCGAAGGCGCCATTCCCTTCGCCGCCAGGGACCCGCTGCGGGTGCTGCCGGCCAGCGTGGTGGGCGGCGCGCTGACCGGGGCGCTGTCGATGTACTTCGGCTGCAAGCTGCTGGCGCCCCATGGCGGGCTGTTCGTGCTGCTGATCCCCAATGCGATGAACCACGCGCTGATGTACCTGCTGGCGATAGTCGCGGGGAGCGTGGTGACGGGGGTGATTTATGCCGTGCTCAAGCGGGATGAGGTGCAGGGGATGGTGGGGGTGCCGGGGCGGGCTGCTGAGTGATTCCGTTGGGCAATGCACCGGTGCCAGTTCCAAGAGCGCCCTCTCCCTAACCCTCTCCCTGAAGGGAGAGGGGACCGTTCGGAGTGCTCGGATATTTCAGAGTCAGCCGGCAGCTCTGCAGTTTCCGGCTAAAACCATGCTCATCTCGGCACGGACAAGCCCCCTCTCCCTTCAGGGCGGGGCGCGCAGCCGAGGGCTGGGGAGAGGGGGCGGAGTCAACCTGCTACACCACAGCCCCCGGGAAACACGGTTCGCGAGCAAGCTCGCTCCTACGAAGAGCCACTCTCAGGCACTGCGCCGCAACGGCTGCTCCTGCGCCGGCACCGGCAGGCGGTGCGAGTCGCCGCGGCCCATGGCGAAGTACTCGAAGCCATGGCGCGCCATCCGCTCCGGATCGTAGAGGTTGCGCCCGTCGAAGATCACCGGGGCCTTCAGGCGGCTGGCCAGCAGTTCGAAGTCCGGCGCCTTGAACTGCTGCCACTCGGTGCAGACCACCAGCGCATCGGCGCCGCCCAGGGCCGCCTCGGGGGTGCCCATCAGCGTCAGGCGCTCGTCGTGGCCGTACAGGCGCTGGGCCTCGGGCATGGCCTCGGGGTCGAAGGCGCGGACCTTGGCCCCGGCCGCCCACAGCGCTTCCATCAGCGCGCGGCTGGGGGCGTCGCGCATGTCGTCGGTGTTGGGCTTGAACGACAAGCCCCAGAGGGCGAAGGTGCGGCCCTTGAGGTTGCCGCCGAAGTAGGCGTCGATGCGTTCGAACAGCTTGTGCTTCTGGCGCTGGTTGATGGCCTCCACCGCGCGCAGCAGGTCGCTGGAGCAGTGGGCGTCGTCCGCGCTGTGGATCAGGGCCTGGACGTCCTTGGGGAAGCAGGAGCCGCCGTAGCCGCAGCCGGGGTAGATGAAGTGGTAGCCGATGCGCGGGTCGGCGCCCATGCCCTGGCGCACCGCCTCGATGTCGGCGCCCAGGTGCTCGGCCAGCTCGGCGATCTGGTTGATGAAGCTGATCTTGGTGGCGAGCATGCAGTTGGCGGCGTACTTGGTCAGCTCCGCGCTGCGCAGGTTCATGCACAGGATGCGGTCATGGTTGCGGTTGAAGGGCTCGTAGATCTCGCGCATCACGTCCAGCACCTCGGCTCGCTCGCAGCCGATGACGATGCGGTCCGGGCGGCGGCAGTCGGCCAGGGCCGAGCCTTCCTTGAGGAATTCCGGGTTGGACACGATATCGAAGTCCAGGCTGCGGCCATGCTGGCTCAGCACCTTGTGGACGTGCGCCTTGACCAGGTCGCCGGTGCCCACCGGTACCGTGGATTTCTCGACGATCACCACCGGCGCCTTGCGGTGCAGGGCGATGCCCTCGGCCACCGCGAACACCGCGGCCAGGTCGGCCGAGCCGTCGGCGCGCGGCGGTGTGCCCACGGCGATGAACTGCACCAGGCCGTGGGCCGCGGCCACTTCCACCTCGCTGGTGAAGCGCAGGCGGCCGGCCTCCAGGTTCTCCTTCACCAGCTCGGCCAGGCCGGGCTCGTAGATGCTCACCTGGCCGCGCTGCAGCTTGGCGACCTTGGCCTGGTCGATGTCCATGCAGACCACGTCGTGGCCCACTTCGGCCATGACCGCGGCCTGCACCAGGCCGACGTAGCCGATCCCGAATACACTGATTTTCATGGTGGTGTCCCTAGTGGTTACAGGTGGTTCGAGGGCGCCGGCCCGGCGCTGGAGCCAGCATGCCGCTGCTTCGTTACGGTTCTCTTGCCGCGCGGCGCGTTGATGGCCAGCACGCCGGCGATCACCAGGGCCACGCCCAGGGCGCCGCGGGCGCTCGGTGGCTCGCCGAAACCGGGCAGCGCGGCCGCGCCCAGGTAGACCAGGGCGTAGCTGATGCTCAGCAGCGAATAGGCGCGGCCCAGGGGCAGGTGGCGCAGGGCGCCCAGCCAGCACAACAGCGACAGGGCGTAGGCCAGCACGGCGGCGGCGAGCACGCCCAGCAGCGGCAGGGGGTGGCTGCCCGGCGCTTCCAGCCATTGCGCGGCGGCGGGCAGCCGCGCCATGGCCCAGCGCATGCCCAGCTGGGCAGCGCTGACCAGGGCCACGCTGCCCAGGGCCAGGGCGAAGCCGCGGACCCGGCTCATGCCTGCAGCCCCAGCAGCGCCACGCCGCCGACGATCAGGGCGATGCCCAGCCAGTGGCGCGCATCGACGTGCTCGCCGAACAGCAGGCGCGCGGCCAGGGTGACCAGCACGAAGTTCAGGCTCAGCATCGGGTAGGCCAGGCCCACCGGCAGGCGCTGCAGCACCAGCAGCCAGAGCAGCAGGGCCGCGCCCAGGCAGGCCATGGCCAGCAGCAGCCAGGGCGACAGCAGCTTGCCCGCAAGGCTGAGGCTGCGTTCGCGCCAGCCCTCCACGGCGAGCTTCTGGGCGACCTGGCCGAGGCAGGTGAGCAGGCACACGGCGGCGAGCAGCGCGGCGGTCATGGCGCGGCCTGCGGGATCAGCAGGAAGACCAGGTGGTTCTCCCGGTAGCTGGTGGCGTCCCGCGGCATCAGCGCCAGCTCGGCCTCGTCGCCGGGGCTGTTGACGCGCAGGATCACCCCCACCGGGCCCTGGCGGCGCGCCGCGGCGAGCCAGGCGGGGAACTGTTCGAGGCCGATGCGCCGGCCACTGGCGTCGGGGTAGCCGAGGCCGTATTTCAGCTCGCCCTCGGTGTTGAGCAGGAACACCTCGCTGCGCCCGGTGCGCCAGGCCAGCGCCGAGGCGGCGCCCAGGTCGTTGCTCAGCAGGGTGGTGGCCGTGCCCAGCTCGTCCAGGTGCTGGGCGATGAACTGGTCGGGCATCTTGCTGTTGACCATGCGCTCGGGCAGCGCCGCCGGCGCCGCGGCCACCAGCAGCCAGGCAGCCAGCGCCGGGGCAGCCCACAGCTGCTGCGGGCGCAGCCACTGCAGGGCGCCGCACAGGGCCCAGAGGGCGCAGACCAGGCCGACCAGCAGCAGGCTCGGCAGTTGCTGGTGGTACAGCGCTTTCTTCGCCTGCAGGAACACCAGCGCGGCCAGGCCGAGCAGGCCCAGCAGCAGGTTCAGCGCGCCGTTCAGGCGCAGCGCCCCTAGGCGTCCGCGCTCCAGGGCGCTGGCCAGGGCATCGGCCATCAGCAGGGCCAGCGGCGCGAAGCAGGGCATGATGTAGGTCGGCAGCTTGCCCTTGGCCAGGCTGAAGAACAGGAAGGGCATCAGGAACCACAGCAGCAGGAATGCCGCATGGGGCTCGCGGCGCGCCTGCCAGCCGCGCTGGAAGGCGGCGGGGACGAGCAGCGTCCAGGGCGCCGCGCAGGCGAACAGCAGCGGCACGAAGAACCAGAACGGCCGCGCGTGCTGGGCGTCGCTGCCGGCGAAGCGCTGGATGTGCTCGTGCCAGAAGAAGAAATGCCAGAAGTCCGCTTCGCGCAGGTGCACCGCCAGCGCCCAGGGCAGGCTGGCCAGCAGCGCCGCCAGCACCGC
The DNA here is from genome assembly GCF_900187975.1 of Pseudomonas delhiensis. GTDB lineage: Bacteria > Pseudomonadota > Gammaproteobacteria > Pseudomonadales > Pseudomonadaceae > Pseudomonas > Pseudomonas delhiensis. The sequence goes on from NZ_FZPC01000005.1 coordinate 63,149, forward strand.
CAGCGGGCCGAGCAGGAACAGCTCGCCCAGGCGTCGGCGCCACAGCGCATAGGGCAGGGCCACCAGCACCGGCAGCAGGCCGGCGAGGAAGCCCTTGGTCATGAAGCCCATGGCGCAGGCCACGCCCAGCAGCGCCCAGGCGCCCAGGCGGGTGCGGGGGGCTTCGGCCTCGAAGGCGAACCACAGGGCGAACAGGCTCAGGTTCACCCACAGGGTGAACTGCGGGTCGAGGTTGGCGTAGCCGGCCTGGCCGGCGATCAGCGCGAAGCTGGCATAGAGCAGCGCGGCGGTCCACGCCCGGCCCGGCTGCGGCCACAGCCGCCGGGCCAGCAGCCAGACCAGCAGGGTGCTGCAGGCGCTGACCAGCACCGAGGCGACGCGCACGCCGAACAGGTTCTCACCGAACAGCGCCTGGCCCAGGGCCACCAGCCAGTAGCCGGCGATGGGCTTCTCGAAGTAGCGCAGGCCGAGGAAGTGCGGCGCCACCCAGTCGCCGCGCCGCAGCATTTCCTGGGCGGCCTGGGCGTAGCGCGCCTCGTCGGGTATCCACAGGCCGTGCAGGCCCAGCGGCACCAGGAAGAACAACAGCAGGACGGCCGCGGCCAGCAGCCCGTAGCGCCGGCTCATCGCTGCACGCCCAGCCAGCCTTCGCGGCCCGCCAGGCTGCCGCGGCGCAGTTCGCCCAGCGGCAGCGTCGCCGGGTCGGCCGGCAGCAACTGGCCGAGCGGGCGGAAGTGGATGCCGCCCTCGCGGGCATGGCCCAGCAACTGGCGGAAGGCGTCGGCCATGACGATGCCTTCCACCTCGGCGTGCACGGTGTAGACGTTCAGCGCCTGCGGGCGGAAGCGGGCCATGATGAAGTCGTTGAAGGCGCCGGCGGGGACCGCCGTGCCCACCACCTCGTCGAAGGTCGGCAGGTCCACCGGCACCTGCGGGGTGCCCGGGCGGCCGTCGGCCAGGCGCGGGCGGAACGGCGCGCTGCCGCGGCAGTCGCTGTTGTAGCGGAAGCCGAAGGCCTCCTTGGCCTGCACGGTGCGCTCGTCGGCGCGCCAGCCGGCCACCGCCGAGCAGTCCACGCGGCGGCCGAGGATGTCGCTCAGGCTGTCCACGCCCAGGGCGATCTGCCGGTGCAGCTGCTCGGCGCTCCAGCGCCCGGCGTTGGCCTGCCAGCCGTGGTGGTCCCAGGCGTGCAGGCCGACCTCGTGGCCGGCCGCCTGGGTGCGCCGCATCAACGGGCCGAGGTCGCGGCCGATGGGCCGGCCGGGCCAGGCGGTGCCGGCCAGGAGGATGTCCCAGCCATACAGGCTGGCGGCCTTCGAGCGCAGCATCTTGCCCAGGAAGCGCGGCCGCGCCAGGCGCCACAGGTGGCGGCCCATGTTGTCCGGGCCGACGCTGAAGAAGAAGGTCGCCCTGATCCCGGCCTCGTCGAGCATGTCGAGCAGCCGCGGCACGCCGTCACGGGTGCCGCGGTAAGTGTCGACGTCGATGCGCAGACCGGCCTGCATCAGCTGGCGAGCCTCGGCTTGCCGGCCTGCCGCTGTTCGGCGATGGCCTCGCACAGGAAGAAGTCGAGGGTCTTGGCGATGGTCTCGCGCAGGGGCACGCTCGGCTCCCAGTCCAGCAGGCGGCGGGCGTTGTCGATGCTCGGCTTGCGGTGCGCCACGTCCTGGTAGCCGTCGCCGTAGAAGCTGCGGCTTTCCACCTCGCGGAAGCCGGCGAAGGGCGGGAAGTGCGCGCGCAGCGGGTGGGCTTCGAACTGGCGCAGCAGTTCCTCACCCAACTCGCGGATGCTCGCTTCGTTGTCCGGGTTGCCGATGTTGACGATCTGCCCGTCGCAGCGTCCGCCTGCGTTGTCGACGATGCGCGCCAGCGCCTCGATGCCGTCGTCCACGTCGGTGAAGCAGCGCTTCTGCGCGCCGCCGTCGACCAGGCGGATCGGCGTGCCTTCCACCAGGTGCAGGATCAGTTGTGTGATGGCCCGCGAGCTGCCGATGCGCGCCGAGTCCAGGCGGTCCAGGCGCGGGCCCATCCAGTTGAACGGGCGGAACAGGGTGAAGCGCAGGCCCTTCTGGCCGTAGGCCCAGATCACCCGGTCGAGCAGCTGCTTGGACACCGAGTAGATCCAGCGCTGCTTGTTGATCGGCCCCACCACCAGGTTCGAGCTGTCCTCGTCGAAGCTGGCGTCGCTGCACATGCCGTATACCTCGGAGGTGGACGGGAAGATCACCCGCTTGCCGTACTTCACGCAGTAGCGGACCAGCTTGAGGTTCTCCTCGAAGTCCAGCTCGAACACCCGCAGCGGGTTGCGGGTGTATTCGATCGGGGTGGCGATGGCCACCAGCGGCAGCACCACATCGCACTTCTTGATGTGGTACTCGATCCACTCGCTGTGGATGCCGATGTCGCCCTCGACGAAGTGGAAGTCCGGGTTGCTCTTCAGCCGCTCGATGGCGTCGGAGCCGATGTCCAGGCCGTAGACCTCGTAGCCGCCGTCGCGCAGCAGGCGTTCGGAGAGGTGGTTGCCGATGAAGCCGTTGACGCCGAGGATCAGCACCCGCGTCTTGCGCCTGGGCTTGGCCTGCGCATGCAGCCGCGAGCCCGCCACCAGGCCCATCTCGCGGGCCAGTTGCGGGCCGGCGAGGTAGAGGCCGGCGTCGCCCTGCTGGCCGGCGACTATCTCCAGGCTGTCTTCGCCGCAGGCGATGCGCAGCGGCTCCACGCCCAGCACGGCGCCGGCCGGGCGACCCTGGTTGCCGGGCACCACCTTCGACTGCCAGACGATCAGCTTGCGCTCGCCCACCGGGGCGAAGGCGCCGGGGTAGGGCTGGGTCACCGCGCGCACCAGGTTGTGCAGCTCGCGGGCCGGGCGGCGCCAGTCGAGCAGGCCGTCGGCCGGGGTGCGGCGGCCGAAGTAGCTGGCCTGGCGCTCGTCCTGTTCGCGTTCGACGAAGTCGCCTTCGCGCAGCGCCGGCAGCACCCGGCCGAGCAGTTCGGCGGCGCACTCGCGCAGCTTGCCGTGCAGGCTCAGGGCGGTGTCGTCCTCGTCGATGGCGACGCGCTGCTGGGCGACGATGGCGCCAGCGTCTGCGCGCTTGACCATGCGGTGCAGGGTCACGCCGGTCTCGCTCTCGCCATTGACCAGCACCCAGTTGGCCGGGGCGCGGCCACGGTAGCGCGGCAGCAGCGAGCCGTGCAGGTTGAAGGCGCCACGGCTGGCGCAGGCCAGCAGTTCGTCGCCGAGCAGGTGGCGGTAGTAGAAGGAGAAGATGTATTGCGGTTGCAGCTCGCGGATGCGCGCGACCCACAGCGGGTGGTTGACGTCCTCCGAGGCGTGCACCGGGATGCCGCGCTGTGCGCACAGCTGCGCCACCGAGCCGAAGAAGCGGTTCTCCCGCGGGTCGTCGGCATGGGTGAAGACCGCGTCGATCTGGTAGCCGGCGGCCAGCAGGGCTTCGATGCCGGCGCAGCCGATGTCGTGGTAGGCGAATACGAGGGTCTTGGCGCTCATTGGGCGAGGGACTCGACGACAGGGGAAGGGGAGATCGACGCGGTGCCGGCGGTGGGCAGGGCGGCACCGCGCGCCACGCGCTCGATGAAGAAGCGCGGGCGGGCGCGCACGTCGTTGTACATGCGGCCCAGGTACTCGCCGAGCAGGCCCATGCCCACCAGTTGCGCGCCGGTGAAGATGAACAGGATGGCGAACAGCACGAACAGTCCGTCGCCGGCCCAGGCCGCGCCGAACAGCAGGCGCAGCGCCAGCAGCAGGACGCCGAAGGCCACGCCGGCCACCGCCATGCCGCCGCCGACCAGGCTGAGCAGGCGCAGCGGGCTGGTGGTCATGCAGGTGACCAGGTCGAACATCAGGTTGATCAGCCGCAGGAAGTCGTACTTCGACTCGCCGTGCTCGCGCTCGGCGTGGCCGACGACGATCTCGCTGGTGTGGCGGGCGAAGCCGTTGGCCAGGATCGGGATGAAGGTGCTGCGCTCGCGGCAGGCCAGCATGGCCTTGACGATGCCGCGGCGGTAGGCGCGCAGCATGCAGCCGTAGTCGCTCATGGCCACGCCGGTGGAGCGCTGCACGGCCAGGTTGATCAGCCGCGACGGCCAGCGGCGCAGGGCCGAGTCCCGGCGGTTGCCGCGCACCGTGCCGACCACGTCGTAGCCCTGCGCGGCCTGCTCGACCAGGCGCGGGATTTCTTCCGGCGGGTTCTGCAGGTCGGCGTCGAGGGTGATCACCAGGTCGCCGCGGCACTGCTCGAAGCCGGCCATGATCGCCGCGTGCTGGCCGTAGTTGCGGTTGAGGATGACCGCCAGCACGTGGCTGCCGGGGGCCTCGGCGGCTTCCAGGATGAGCTCGGCGGAACGGTCGCGGCTGCCGTCGTCGACCAGCACCAGCTCGTAGGCGCGGCCGAGCTGGCGGCAGGCCGCCTCGCTGCGGCGCAGCAGCTCGGGCAGGCTGGCTTCTTCGTTGTAGACCGGGATGACCACGGAGACGCAGTCGATGGCGTAAGGTTTCACGGGGTTCACCGCAGGAGGGTTTCGCAGGCCCCGACCACGCGCGCCAGGTCGGCCTCGGTCATGTCGGGGAACAGCGGGATGGAACACAGGCGCGCCGAGTTCCATTCGGTGGCGGGCAGGCTGAGGCCGGGGAAGCGCTGGCGGTACCAGCTGTGCAGGTGGGTGCCGATGAAGTGGATGCCGCTGCCGATGCCGCGCTGCTGCAGGGCCTGCATGAAGGCGTCGCGATCGATGCCGCAGGCCTGCTCGTCGATGCGCAGGATGAACAGGTGCCAGGCGTGCCGCTGCGGGTAGCCGGGCACGGCCAGCGGCTGCACCGGCAGGTGCGCCAGGCGCTCCCGGTACTGCTCGGCCAGTTCGGCGCGGCGCGCGTTGAGGGCGTCCAGGCGCTGCAGCTGCACCAGCGCGATGGCGGCGTTGATGTCGGTGAGGTTGTACTTGAAGCCCGGTTCGGTCACCTGCGCCTGGGGCTTGCGGCCGTGGCTCAGGCGGTCGTAGGCGTCCACGCCCAGGCCGTGGAACTTCAGGGTGCGCACGCGGTTGGCCAGGGCCTCGTCGTCGCTGACGAACATCCCGCCTTCGGCGCAGGTCATGTTCTTGATCGCGTGGAAGGAGAAGATCGCCGTGCCGCGCGCGCCGACGTGGCGGCCGCGGTAGCGGGTGCCGGCGGCGTGGGCGGCGTCCTCGATCACCGCGATGCCGTGTTTTTCGGCCAGCGCGTAGAGCGGGTCCAGGTCGAAGGCGGCGCCGGCGTAGTGCACCGGGACTATCGCTTTCGTGCGCGGGGTGATGGCCGCCTCGATGCGCGCGGCGTCGGTCATCAGGGTGTCGCGGTCGACGTCGACGAACACCGGGGTGGCGCCCAGCAGGCAGATCATGTTGGCGGTGGACACCCAGGTCTGCGACGGGGTGATCACCTCGTCGCCCGGGCCTATGCCCAGGGCCAGCAGGGCGATGTGCATGGCGCCGGTGGCCGAGGCCACGGCCACGGCGTGCCTGCAGCCGACGTAGTCGGCGAAGCGCTGCTCCAGCAGCTGGTTCTTCGGGCCGGTGGTGATCCAGCCGGAGCCGAGCACTTCATTGACGGCCTGGATTTCCTCGGCGCCGATGCTGGGCCGGGAGAAGGGGAGGAAGGGGTTGTCCATGCACTTCACGGGGTGGTGGCGATTCTCTGGGCTCATGCTCGCCGAGCGATCGTTAAGAACCCGTTATGGGCGTGTTCGAAAAATGTCGCGGCGCCGCCCGCACCCTCGCGGGGCAGGGTGATGGGGACCGCGCGGGCCGCTTCGGGGGCTCCGCCAGGCTCGTCGGCACCTGCCGCGCCAGGCGCCGGAACGGGGCCTGGAGGGCGCGGCCGCTCTATTGCGGGGCAAATTGAACGATCGCTCGAAATGGCCGGAAAACACTGTTGAACACTCGTTCATTCGTGGTTATGGTGATGCCACGCCCCGCGGCCTGGCAGCGTTCCAGCCACGGGTTCTCCGTCATTCGGGTGAGGTCCGTGCATGCGTTATTCGTCGCTTGTGGACAGGATGGTCGGGCCGGGCGCAGCCGCCTGGGATATCCACTACGCCGCCGTGGCGGCGCAACGCGCCGGGGAGGATGCGATCGTCCTCAGCGTCGGCGATCCGGACTTCGCCACGCCGGCCTTCATCACCGACGCCGCGGTGGCCGCGCTGCAGGCCGGCGACACCCACTACAGCGACGTGGCCGGGCGAGCGGAACTGCGCCAGGCCATCGCCGACCTGTACCGGCGACGCTTCGACCTGCCGCTGGGCGCGGACAACGTCATCGTCCTCGCCGGCGCGCAGAACGCCCTGTTCGCCGCCGCCCTGTGCCTGCTGGAGGCCGGCGACGAAGTCATCGTCTTCGACCCGGTCTACGTCACCTACGAAGCCACCCTCAAGGCCACCGGCGCGAAGCTGGTGGCGGTGCCGACCCCCGCCGGCAACGGCTTCCGCCTCGACGCCGCGGCCCTGGAGGCGGCCATCACCCCGCGCACCCGGGCGATCTTCTTCGCCAACCCGAACAACCCCACCGGCGTGGTCATGCGCCCCGACGAGCTGCGCGCCATCGCCGCCGTCGCCGAGCGCCACGACCTCTGGGTGGTGGTGGACGAGGTGTACGAGGCGCTGACCTTCGAGCAGCCGCACCAGAGCTTCGCCGCGCTGCCGGGCATGGCCGCGCGCACCCTGAGCCTGGGCAGCCTATCCAAGTCCCACGCCATGACCGGCTGGCGCGCCGGCTGGATAGTCGCCGAGCCGACGCTGGTGACGCACATCGAGAACCTGGCGCTGAACATGCTCTACGGCCTGCCCGGCTTCGTGCAGGAGGCCGCCCTGGCAGCGGTGCGGCAGCACGACCAGGTGGCCGCCGGCATGCGCGAGGTCTACCGCCGCCGCCGCGACCTGGTCGTGCAGCGCCTGGCGCGCAGCCCGCGGTTGCAGGTGCTGAGCCCCGAGGCCGGGATGTTCGTGATGGTCGACGTGCGCGGCACCGGCCTGAGCTCCCTGGACTTCGCCTGGCAGCTGTTCCGCGCCCGCGGCGTGTCGGTGCTCGACGCCGCCGCCTTCGGGCCCCAGGCCGACGGCTTCGTGCGGCTGTCCTTCACCCTGGCCGACGAGACCCTGGCCGAGGCCTGCGAGCGCATCCTCGCCTTCGTCGAGGGCTTGCCTGAACCTGTAGGAGCGGGCCCTGCCCGCGAATCGCGCGCAGGGCGCGCTCCTACACAGAGCGTACCGGCACAGCCCGCCGGCAAGCCGGTGATCGAAGTCCGCGACCTGCACAAGCGCTTCGGCCAGTTCGAGGTGCTCAAGGGCGTGTCGCTGTCGGCCCGCGAGGGCGGCGTGGTGTCGCTGATCGGCGCCAGCGGCTCGGGCAAGAGCACCCTGCTGCGCTGCATCAACATGCTGGAGGTGCCCAACGCCGGCAGCGTCAGCGTCGATGGCGAGACCATCCGCCTCGACCAGGACCGCCACGGCGAGCCGCGGGTGGCCGACCAGAAGCAGCTGACGCGGATCCGCTCGCGGCTGGGCATGGTGTTCCAGAACTTCAACCTGTGGCCGCACCGCACGGTGCTGGAGAACCTGATGGAGGCGCCGACCTTCGTCCTCCACGAGAGCCGCGCCGAGGCCCGCGAACGCGCCGAGGCGCTGCTGGCGCGGGTGGGCCTGGCGGAGAAGCGCAACGAATACCCGGCCTTCCTCTCCGGCGGCCAGCAGCAGCGCGTGGCCATCGCCCGCGCCCTGGCGGTGCGGCCGAAGGTGATGCTGTTCGACGAGCCGACCTCGGCGCTGGACCCGGAGCTGGTCGGCGAGGTGCTGCGGGTGATCCGCTCGCTGGCCGAGGAGGGCCGCACCATGATCCTGGTGACCCACGAGATGGCCTTCGCCCGTGACGTCTCCAGCCACGTGGCCTTCCTCCACCAGGGCCTGATCGAGGAGGAGGGCACCCCCGGGGAGGTCTTCGCGCGGCCGCGCAGCGAGCGCTGCCGGCAGTTCGTCAACGCGCACCAGAATCGCTGAACCGGCCGCGGCGCGGCCACCTGACAAGCTTCTAGCACGACAAACCACAAGAAAGCGGAAGGGGCATCATGAACAGACAGGGTCTTTGCGGTTGGTTGGCGGGTGCGGCATTGCTGGCGGCGGGCATGGCCAGCGCGCAGGCGGAGACATTGCGCTTCGCCCTGGCGGCGGAGCCCTACCCGCCATTCTCGGTGAAGCAGCCGGACGGCAGCTGGAGCGGCTTCGAGCCGGACCTGATCCACACGCTCTGCGCGCAGATGCAGGCGCAGTGCGAGATCGACGAGGTGGCCTGGGACGGCATCATCCCGGCGCTGCTGGCGAAGAAGGTCGACGTGATCTTCAACTCCCTGTCCATCACCGAGGAGCGCGAGAAGCAGATCGCCTTCAGCGTGCCCTACTACGACACCCCGGTGGCGGTGGCCGCGCCGGCCGCCAGCGACATAGTCGTCAGCCCCGAGGGGCTGAAGGGCAAGGTGATCGGCGTGCAGATCTCCACCGTCAGCTCCAACTACCTGAAGAAGTACTACGAGAAGATCGCCGACGTGCGCTACTACGACACCCAGGACTCGGTGAACGCCGACCTGGTGGCCGGGCGCATCGACCTGATGATGGCCGACGGCATCGCCGTGAACACCTTCCTCAAGTCGCCCGATGCCCAGGCGGCGGGCATCGTCAGCAAGGGCGAGGTGCCCCACGACCCACTGTTCGGCCGCGGCGTGGGCGCCGGCCTGCGCAAGGACGACACGGCGCTGAAGGCGAAGCTGGACGAGGCCATCGGCAAGCTGCTGGCCAGCGACGACTACAAGGCGCTGTCGGACAAGTACTTCGGCCTGAGCGTCGCGCCCAGGCAGCCGTGATGAACCGGTGCCGCCCGCCGGGCGGCGCCGTCGTTCGAGGAATTCGCCATGCAATCCTATCTCGACCTCGTCGGCTTCGGCGCCCAGGGCTGGGGGCCGGCGCTGCTGCGCGGGCTGCTGGTCACCCTGCAGATTTCCTTCGGCGCCTTCCTGGTCGGCATGCTCATCGGCCTGGGCGCCGCCAGCGCCAAGCTCAGCGGCTCGCGCCCGCTGGCCGCCATCGCCCGCGGCTACACCACCCTGTGCCGGGCTGTGCCGGAGCTGCTGCTGATCCTGCTGCTGTACTACGTCGGCTCCATGGGCCTGAACCAGCTGTTCGCCTGGCTCGGCCACGGTGACGTCAAGCTCGATGGCACCGTGGTCGCCATCGCCGTGCTCGGCCTGGTGCAGGGGGCCTACGCCTCGGAAATCTTCCGCGGCGCCATCCAGGCCATCCCCTACGGCCAGATCGAGGCGGCGCGGGCCTACGGCATGCACGGCTTCGGCCTGTTCCGCCGGGTCACCCTGCCGATCATGGCGCCCAACGCCCTGGCCGGCATGGCCAACCTGTGGGTCAACCTGATCAAGGACAGCGCGCTGATCAGCGTGGTGGGCACCAACGAGCTGCTCTACACCGCCAAGCAGGCGGCCGGCTCGACGCGCAGCTACCTGACCTTCTACCTCACCGCGGCGGCGCTGTACTACCTGCTCACGGTGCTCTCCAACCTGTTCTCCGGCTGGCTCGAGCGGCGCTTCCGCCGCTGGATACCGGCGGTGTGAGGGGCGCGCGATGAGCGATCACTGGATATTCGCCTACGGCAGCCTGCTGCTGCGCGGCCTGGGCACCACCCTGTCGCTGCTGCTGGTCAGCGCCGTGCTCGGCTTCGCCCTGGCGCTGCTGGTGGCGCTGGCGCGGATGTCGCGCAACCTGTTCGTGGCCAAGGCCAGCCTGGCCTTCACCAGCGTCATCCGCGGCACACCGCTGCTGGTGCAGATCTACACCTGCTACTACGGCCTGGGCAGCCTGTTCGCCACCTACCCGCCGATCCGCAGCAGCTTCCTCTGGCCCTACCTGCGCGACGGCTACTGGTACATCGTGCTGGCGCTGGTGCTGTCGGTGGGGGCCTACGTCGGCGAGGTGGTGCGCGGTGGCCTCAGGGCCGTGCCGCGCGGCGAGCTGGAAGCCGCCGCGGCCTTCGGCATGCACCGCCGCCTGGTGCTCTACCGCGTGTGGCTGCCGCGGGCCATCCGCCTGCTGCTGCCGACCCTGGCCGGGGAGACGGTGCTGCTGCTGAAGTCCACCGCGCTGGCCTCGACCATCGCCGTGGTCGACCTGCTCGGCGCGGCCAACGTGGTGCGCGCGCAGACCTTCCAGGTGTACCAGCCGCTGCTGCTGGTGGCGGCCATCTACGTGTGCCTGACGTTCATCATCGAGGGCCTGTTCAACCTGCTGGAGGGGGCCACCCCGGTGCGCCGCGAGTCCACCGCGCCGCGCTCGCGCGCCGGCTTCCTGTTCTGGCGGCGCAAGGCGAAGGCCTAGGCGTAGGCGCCGCGGCGCAGGCCCTCGACCCAGTGGCGGCTGAGCTGCAGGCCGTCCTCGGCGCTGAAGGTGGTGGGGTTCAGGCACCACTCCAGCCACAGGCCGTCGAGCATGGCCGACAGGCCGATGGAGGCCAGGCGCGGGTTGGCGATGGCGAAGCCCTCGCTGCGCGCCAGGTCCGTGATGAGGGTTTCCAGCAGTTGCAGGTAGGCGCGGTAGCCGCGCTCGTGGGCGTCGTTGACCGGCGTGGAGTGGCGGATGAGGCTCCAGAACACCACCCAGGGGCTGAGCAGGTCGGGGTCGAGCACGCCGGGCGAGAAGGAGCCGACCAGGAAGGCGTCCAGGCGCGCGGCGGGGTCGCTGCCGGCAGCGGCGACGCTCTCGCGCAGCGACTGGGTGACCTCGGCGGCGAGGGTCTCGTAGGCCTGGGCCACCAGCGCCTCGATGCTGCCGAAGTGGTGGTTGACCAGGCCGACGGCCACCCCCGCCTCCCTGGCGATGCGCCGCACCGAGATGCCGGCGTGGCCATCGGCGACCAGGCACTTGAGGCAGGCGCGCACCAGGTCGTCGCGGCGTTCCCCGGGCGTGGCGCGGCGGGCTTTCTGGCGGGGGCTGTCCACGCGGGGAGTTCCTTGTGCGGGGCGCCGGGGCGCGGTGGGTGGAATCGATACTAGGGGGCGCCGGGCAAGTTTGCCACGCCCCGCGACGAGGGAGGAGGCAAGCATGATCGAAGACGTATCGCTGCGGGTGACGGGGGATTCCGGCGCGCCGCTGCCGGTGCCGGCCTGGCGCATCGACGGCGGCCGGCCGGGGCCGCGGGTGCACCTGCAGGCCGGGGTGCACGCCGACGAGATCGCCGGCATGCTGGTACTGCACCAGCTGCTGCCGCGGCTGCGCCAGGCGGCGGAGCAGGGCCGGCTCAACGGCAGCGTGACCCTGGTGCCCCAGGCCAACCCCTTCGGCAGCGGCCAGTTCCGCCAGGGGCGCATCCTCGGCCGCCATCACGAAGCGACGGCGCGCAACTTCAACCGCGGCTTCCCGGCCTCGGCGAAGGCCACGGGCACTGTGGACAACCTCACCGACTGGCAACGCCAGCTGGCCGCCCTGGCGGCGCCGGCGGACATAGTGCTGGACCTGCACACCGACGACGAGGCGCTGCAGTACCTCTACGTCCACGAGCGCCTGTGGCCGGCGGCACGGGACCTGGCCGCGGCGCTGCGCGCCGAGCTGGCGATCATCTGGGAAGGCGACAGCGACGGCGCTTTCGAGGAGGTGGTGATCGAACCCTGGCTGGCCGAGGGCCGCCTCGACGGGCGCCTGGTGGCCACGGTGGAGCTGCGCGGGCAGGGCGACGTCAGCGATGCGCTGGCGCAGCAGGATGCCGATGGGCTGTGGGCCTTCCTCTGTGGGCGCGGGGTGATCGACGAAGCGGTGGAGCTGCCGGCCTGGAAGGGCGTGGCAGTGCCCATGGGCTTCATGGAAACGCTGTTCGCCCCGGTGGCCGGGGTGCTGGTGTTCGAGCGCGAGCTGGGCGAGGCGGTGCAGGCGGGCGAACGCTTCGCCCGCATCATCGCAAGGCCGGGGGACGCGGAGAGCGAAGTGGTGCTGCGGGCGCCGCAGAGCGGCCTGTTCGTCACCCGCTATCGCGACCGGCTGATCCCGCGCGGGGCGATAGCGGCGAAGTTCACCGGCTCGGCGCCGTCGAGCACCTGGAGCTCCGGCGCGCTGGATCCCTGACGCGATACCGCTTTTCGTAGGAGCGAGCTTGCTCGCGAACCAGCCCCGCTGCGGAGTCTGTTTGAGCGAGCAAGCTCGCTCCTACGAAGAGCCCCTGCGGCATCACAGCCAGATGGCATTCCAGAAGGGGTAGTCGGCGACGCGTTTCACCAGGCCGGCACGTATCGGATTGGCGATGATGTAGCGGGCGACGGCCTTGAGGTCTTCTTCGCGTCGCAGGGCTCGGTCGTGGTAGCCGGATTGCCAGGCTTTTCCTGTTCGCCGCGAGGCTGCGTTGATGGCGATAGCCGTTCGTGATTTGAAGCGTCGCATCGCGCGTTCCAGGCTCTCTTCCTGAAGCTGGAGCAGCCAATGGAGGTGATCCGGCATTAGTACCCAGGCCAGAGTCCGTAACTCCTCGGCATGGTGGATCTGCCGGCAGACCTGGCAGGCGGTCGCCCAGTCCTCGAAGAGACGCTCGCGATGGGGAGTGACCGTTGTGACCAGGTAAATCTGACCGGATATGGAATGACGGCCCTTGCGCAGGTCCTTTCCGTGGAAGCCCATGGGGTGCTCCATGCTTGGGTGACGCTGGGAGCATGGCAGGAAGAGGTATCGGATTTATCCGGGAAGGGAGGTGTGTGGGGCGGTTCGCGAGCAAGCTCGCTCCTACAGGTCGGGCGTGGCACCTGCTTTTCGTAGGAGCGAGCTTGCTCGCGAACCCACCCCAAACGAAAACGCCCGCACAACGGCGGGCGTTTTCGCAAGGCACCGAACTCAGTGGTGCTCGCGGGTGGCGCGGAATTTGATGTCCGGCCAGCGCTCTTCCATCAGGCTCAGGTTGACGCGGGTGGGGGCCAGGTAGGTGAGGTGGCCGCCGCCGTCCACGGAGAGGTTCTCGAAGGCCTTGTCCTTGAACTCCTTGAGCTTCTTCTCGTCCTTGCACTCGATCCAGCGGGCCGACCAGACGTTGATGTTCTCGTAGGCGCACTCGACCTTGTATTCCTCCTTCAGGCGGCTGGCGACCACGTCGAACTGCAGCACGCCCACGGCGCCGAGGATGATGTCGTTGTTGCGCTCGGGGAAGAACACCTGGGTGGCGCCTTCCTCGGCCAGTTCCTGCAGGCCCTGGCGCAGCTGCTTGGACTTCAGCGGGTCCTTCAGGCGCACGCGGCGGAACAGTTCCGGGGCGAAGTGCGGGATGCCGGTGAAGCCCAGGTTCTCACCCTCGGTGAAGGTGTCGCCGATCTGGATGGTGCCGTGGTTGTGCAGGCCGATGATGTCGCCGGCGAAGGCTTCCTCCAGCTGCTCGCGCTCGCTGGAGAAGAAGGTCAGGGCGTCGGCGATCTTCACGTCCTTGCCCAGGCGCACGTGGCGCATCTTCATGCCCTTCTCGTACTTGCCCGAGCAGATGCGCATGAAGGCGATGCGGTCGCGGTGTTTCGGGTCCATGTTCGCCTGGATCTTGAACACGAAGCCTGTGAACTTCTCCTCGGTGGGCTGCACCTCGCGCTCGTGGGTGGCGCGCGCCAGCGGCTGCGGGGCCCAGTCGACGATGCAGTCGAGCACCTGGTCGACGCCGAAGTTGCCCAGCGCGGTACCGAAGAACACCGGGGTCATCTCGCCCTTGAGGAAGGCTTGCTTGTCGAATTCGTGGCAGGCGCCCTGCACCAGTTCCAGCTCTTCGAGGAAGTTGTCGTAGAGGTCGCCCAGGTGCGCGCGGGCCTCGTCGGAGTCCAGCTTGTCGATGACCTGGGTCTCGATGCGCTCGTGGCCGTGGCCGGGGACGTAGACGATGATCTTGTCCTGGGCCAGGTGGTAGACACCCTTGAAGTCCTTGTAGCAGCCGATCGGCCAGGTGATGGGCGCGGCCTTGATCTTCAGCACCGCCTCGATCTCGTCGAGCAGTTCGATGGGGTCGCGGATGTCGCGGTCGAGCTTGTTGATGAAGCTGACGATGGGCGTGTCGCGCAGGCGGCAGACTTCCATCAGGGCGATGGTCCGCGGTTCCACGCCCTTGCCGCCGTCCAGCACCATCAGCGCCGAGTCCACCGCGGTCAGGGTGCGGTAGGTGTCTTCGGAGAAGTCTTCGTGGCCGGGGGTGTCGAGCAGGTTGATCATGTGCTCGCGGTAGGGGAACTGCATCACCGAGGTGGTGATGGAAATGCCGCGCTGCTTCTCCATTTCCATCCAGTCGGAGGTCGCGTGGCGGTCGGACTTGCGCGACTTCACGGTACCGGCGACGGCGATGGCCTTGCCCATCAGCAGCAGCTTCTCGGTGATGGTGGTCTTGCCTGCGTCGGGGTGGGAGATGATCGCGAAGGTACGGCGCTTGGCGACTTCGGCGGCCTGGATGGTCATGGGTGCGTGCCTGCTGGAGTTCGGTGACGGCGGGCGCGGACGGCCCGGAAAAGCGCGGGATTATAACCCAAAGCCTTGCGTCGCCAGCAGCCGCGGCGACGCAAGGCCGGACTTCAATGCTCGTCCGCCGCCGGGCGTGCCTCGCCACGGTAGATGGCGCGCACCAGCGGGCCGATGGACAGGCCCTGGAGCAGGATGGACACCAGCACCACCACGTAGGTCAGGCTGAGGATCAGGTCGCGCTGCTCGCCCAGCGGCAGCGACAGCGCCAGGGCCACCGAGACGCCGCCGCGCAGGCCGCCCCAGACCAGGATGCGGATGGTCCCGCGCGGCACCTGGCGGCCGCCGGCCTCGGTCTGGCGCAGCACCAGGATGGCCGGGGCCACGGTGAGCAGGCGCGAGACCAGCACCGCGCCGCCGAGGACGAAGGCGGCCACCACGTGCAGCCAGTTGAACGGCAGCAGGAGCAGCTCCAGGCCGATCAGGGCGAACAGCAGGGCGTTGAGGATTTCGTCGATCAGCTCCCAGAACTTGTCGACGTAGCGCCGCGTCTCGTCGGACATGGCGTACTGGCGGACGTGGTTGCCGATGATCAGCCCGGCCACCACCATGGCGATCGGCGCCGACACGTGCAGGCGCGCGGCCAGGGCGGCGCCGCCGATGACCAGGGCGAGGGTCAGCATCACCTCCACCTGGTACTGGTCGATGCCGCGCATCATCAGGAACACCCCGTAGCCCAGGGCCGCGCCGAACAGCACGCCGCCCACCGCTTCCTGCAGGAACAGCCAGGCGGTGGCCGAGACGGTGGGCGCCTCGCCGGCTTGGAGGATGCCGAAGAGGATGGTGAAGACCACCACCGCGGTGCCGTCGTTGAACAGCGACTCGCCGACGATGGTGGTGGCCAGCGGCTTGGGCGCGCCGGCCGAGCGCAGGATGCCGAGCACGGCGATGGGGTCGGTGGGCGAGATGAGCGCGCCGAACAGCAGGCAGTAGATGAAGTCCACGTGCCAGCCGAACAGGGCGAAGGTGTAGTAGGCCAGGTAGCCGATCACCGTGGTGGCGATCAGCACGCCGACGGTGGCCAGCAGGCCGATGGGCCACTTGTAGTTGCGCAGGTCGCCCAGGTTCACGTGCAGGGCGCCGGCGAACAGCAGCGCGGGCAGGAACCAGGTCATCAGCACCTCGGAGAAGTCGATGCGGCGGATGATCTCCTGCATCTCCACCTCCAGCACCGGGTAGCCGGCCATCGACAGGCCCTGGGCGATGAGCGAGAACACCAGCGCCGTGGCCATCACGCCGATGGTCGGCGGCAGCCGCACGAAGCGGTAATTCACGTAGGTGAGCAGGGTGGTGAGCGTGATGAACGCCGCGGCGAGGTCGAGCATGATGCGGGTACTCCTTGGCAAGGCAAGCGGGCCGGCCCCAGTGACCTATCCCTGGGTCGGGGGCACGCGGAAAAGGAACCGGATGATAACCGGATACGGCGGGCGCGTTGGCGAACGCCGGGGTTTCGTCCGACAGGGGCGGGGAGTATGGGTTCCTCCCGTGGGTAGGGTTTCCGAGGCTGGCGCGCGAACTTTCCCCAACGAAAGGTGCATGGCGACGCTTCGGCTGAACCCTCGCCGTTGTCCCCGGTCTGTCAAAAAGAAGGGGGATGATCGGATCGATCCGAACGTGCGTCCGATACCCCTGGAACGCCCAGGCTGTGCGGTATTCCGTGCATTTTGTCGAGTATCTAGAACAGTCAACCGGCCAGGCGACAAAGGGATTCGGGAAAGCGGCAATTTCTGGTTGAACTCGCGGACTTCAGGTCCTAAAGTTCGCGCCCGAACGTCCATGCTGGAAACGATCCATCCGGCTCAAGTACTGACGACGAGAGGTCGCCTCTGGTGCCCTGCGACTCCCGCAACCCTCTCCTGGCGTTGTTGCTCCGCCTTGCCGTAGGTCCACTACTGTCTGCGGCGAAGCGCCTAGCCATGAGAGGGTTGCAGTAGCCGCTGGAACATCGGAGGTCTGATCCTCGGCGACATGCCTTGGGAAGTAGGCGAACCAAAGTGGGGAAACGGATTAGACGTTCAGCTTCACCCCTACGTATCCATGTGTTTTGCCATTGGGAGTCCCAACCATGTCCATCAAGGTCGAGGATTACTTCGCCCCTGAAACCTTCCAGCGCATGAAGGCATTCGCCGACAAGCAGGAAACCCCCTTCGTCGTCATCGACAAGCAGACCATCGCCAACGCCTACGACCAGCTGACCCACTGCTTCCCGTTCGCCAAGGTGTACTACGCGGTCAAGGCCAACCCGGCCACCGAGATCACCGAGCTGCTGCGCGACAAGGGCTCGAACTTCGACATCGCCTCGATCTACGAGCTGGACAAGGTGATGAAGACCGGCGTGGGCCCGGAGCGCATCAGCTACGGCAACACCATCAAGAAAGCCAAGGACATCCGCTACTTCTTCGAGAAGGGCGTGCGCCTGTTCGCCACCGACTCCGAGGCCGACCTGCGCAACATCGCCAAGGCCGCGCCGGGCTCCAAGGTCTACGTGCGCATCCTCACCGAGGGTTCGACCACCGCCGACTGGCCGCTGTCGCGCAAGTTCGGCTGCCAGACCGACATGGCCATGGACCTTCTGATCCTCGCCCGCCAGTTGGGCCTGGTGCCCTACGGCATCTCCTTCCACGTCGGCTCGCAGCAGCGCGACATCTCGGTGTGGGACGCGGCCATCGCCAAGGTCAAGGTGATCTTCGAGCGCCTGAAGGAAGAAGACGGCATCACCCTGCAGATGATCAACATGGGCGGCGGCTTCCCGGCCAACTACATCGCCAAGACCAACGACCTGGAAACCTACGCCGAGGAAATCATCCGCTTCCTCAAGGAAGACTTCGGCGACGACCTGCCGGAGATCATCCTCGAGCCGGGCCGCTCGCTGATCGCCAACGCCGGCATCCTGGTCAGCGAAGTGGTGCTGGTGGCGCGCAAGTCGCGCACCGCGGTGGAGCGCTGGGTCTACGCCGACGTGGGCAAGTTCTCCGGCCTGATCGAAACCATGGACGAGTCGATCAAGTTCCCCATCTGGACCGAGAAGAAGGGCGAGATGGAAGAAGTGGTGATCGCCGGCCCGACCTGCGACAGCGCCGACATCATGTACGAGCACTACAAGTACGGCCTGCCGCTGAACCTGGCCGCCGGCGACCGCCTGTACTGGCTGTCCACCGGTGCCTACACCACCAGCTACAGCGCGGTGGAATTCAACGGCTTCCCGCCGCTGAAGGCCTTCTACATCTAAGCCGCTGGTGAGTCGAAGAAGCCCCGCGATGCGGGGCTTTTTCTTTGGGCGTTCGTTGCTCGTGCGCCGCGATGCGCTAGACCCATGGGGCCATGGCGATGGGTATCACTCATCCTACGAAGGCGTTTTTCCTGTTCCGTAGGAGCGGACTCCGTCCGCGATCGCCGGACGTATCGGCGCGATTCGCGGATGAGATCCGCTCCTACGCTGCCGCACCTACGCCATTCCATGTAGGAGCGCGCCCTGCGCGCGATTCGCGGGCAGGGCCCGCTCCTACAGTTCGCCGTGAGGCACGGTATCCCCCTGTGGAGCGGACCTTGTCCGCGATAGCCGGAGGTGTCGGCGCGATTCGCGGATGAGATCCGCTCCTACGCGACCCCAGCCACGCCATTCCATGTAGGAGCGCGCCCTGCGCGCGAATCGCGGGCAGGGCCCGCTCCTACAGTTCGTCGTGAGGCACGGTATCCCCCTGGAGCGGACCTTGTCCGCGATAGCCGGAGGTGTCGGCGCGATTCGCGGATGAGATCCGCTCCTACGCTGCCCCACCTACGCCATTCCATGTAGGAGCGCGCCCTGCGCGCGATTCGCGGGCAGGGCCCGCTCCTACAGTTCGCCGTGAGGCACGGTATCCCCCTGTAGGAGCGGACCTTGTCCGCGATAGCCGGAGGTATCGGCGCGATTCGCGGATGAGATCCGCTCCTACGCTGCCCCACCTACGCCATTCCATGTAGGAGCGCGCCCTGCGCGCGATTCGCGGGCAGGGCCCGCGCGGCCTCAACCCTCGTTGGCCTGGCGCACCTGGGCGGTGGCCGGTGCCTTGCCGACCTTGGCCAACTGCTGGTCGCCCGTGGCGTTCTCCAGCGGCAGCTTGTCGAACTCGTGCAGGCCGTTCTTCGCGTAGGGGTCGCCGATCCAGCGCGGCGCCGCGACGAACTCGGGACTGACCAGGCTCTTGCCCGGCTCGTAGCCGTCGTAGTTCAGGCCGGCCAGGTCGGACAGGGTGTGGATCAGGTGCGAGCTGCTGTAGGGCCGCCCGCTCATCGCCTGCAGGTCGCGCGGGTGCGCCTGCTGCCAGCTCGGCGAGGTCCAGAGCAGGAAGGGGATGGTGTACATCGGCCGCGTCGGGTCGCCCTCGTTGCGCCCCAGGCGGTCGTGCTTGCCGGAGCTGAAGACCTCCTCGCCATGGTCGGAGAGGTACACCAGGAAGCCGTTCGCTTCGCTGGCGGCGTAGCGCTTGATCAGGCTGGCGACCACGAAGTCGTTGTGCAGCACCGCGTTGTCGTAGGCGTTGTAGGTGTCGGCCCGGTCGTCGGAGAGCCCGGCCGGCACGCCCTGGCGGTCCTTGAAGCGGGCCGAGGCCTCGGGATAGCGGTAGCGGTAGTCCATGTGCGTGCCCAGCAGGTGCACCACGATGAGCTTCTTCGGCGCCGGGTCCCTGAGCACCTGCTCGAAGGGCGCGAAGACCACGTCGTCGTACTGGCGGGCGTTCTGGTTGCGCTGGTTGTTCAGGTAGAACTGCTCGTCCGTCTGCTGCGAGAAGGTGGTGAGCATGGTGTTGCGCTTGGTCATGGTCTGCTGGTTGGTGATCCAGAACGTCTTGTAGCCGGCCTGTTTCATCAGGTTGATCAGCGACGGGTCGGTGAGGAAGCGGTCCGGGTGCTGTTCGTCGCCGAAGGTGAGGATCTGCTGCATCACCTCGATGGTGTAGGGGCGCGGCGAGACCACGTCCTTGAACACCGTGAGGTTGCGGTCGGCGGCGGCCAGGGCGTCGAGGTTCGGCGTGGTCGGCCGGTCGTAGCCGTACAGGTGCATGTGTTCGCGGGTGGTGGATTCGCCCAGCACCAGCACCAGGGTGCGCGGCGCCTCGCCGCTGCCGTCCCGCAGGTTCTTCAGCGGCGGCAGGGCGGCGTTGCGGTCGAGCAGCTTTTGCATGTTGTCCAGCTGCTGGCGGTACTGCGCATAGCCCACGGCCAGTTGCCAGGGCACCGCCGGCTCCATGCGCTGCTGCACCTTCTCCAGGGCCTCGGCGAAGCTGCGGTCCTGGGTGACCATCTGCTTGTAGAAGGGGTACGCCAGGTTCGCCGCCACCAGCAGCATGGCCAGGGCCACCCGGGCCGGCGCCGGCATGCGCAGCGGGCGCACGCGTCGCCACAGCAGCACCGCCACCGCCGTGTAGAGCAGCAGGGCCAGGCACAGCCAGGTGCTGAAGTACTGGCTGAAGTACTCGCTGGCCTCGGCCGTGTTCGATTCGAACATGACGAAGATGACGCTCTGCGAGAACTCCTGGTGGTAGATGCCGAAGTAGCTCAGGCCCACCAGCGAGGCCGCCCACAGCACCAGGCCGATCAGCGCCGCCAGGCCACGGGTGAAGCGCGGCAGCAGCAGGGCCGGGGCCAGCCACAGGCTGCTGAGGAAGAAGGCGTCGCGGAAGCCGGCGAAGCCGGTGGTGCCGCTGAACAGGATCAGCGCCTGGGTGACGCCGGAGAAGTACCAGAAGAACAGCAGCAGCCAGCCCAGGCCGGCCCAGTCCACCTTGCGGGGGGAGGGGGTGGTTGCAGTCGACACGCTTGCCTCGCATTGCAGGGGCCGCCCGTCCGGGGCGGTCAGTTGGGCTGCGAGCCTAGCGGGGCACGTGTGAAGGGCGGGGCAAGGGTATGTGAAAAAAACGTCAAGACGCCATTCACAGGCGCTTGAGCGCGGCGGCGAACAGGTCTGCGTCGGCCGTCTCGCCGATCTCCGCGGCGCGCCGGTAGTAGGCCAGGGCCAGGCTGCGCAGTTCCGGCTGCGGCGCCCGCTCCAGCTGCTCGCGGGCCACCCGCAGGAAGTTCAGGTTGCCGCCTTCCAGGGCGCGCAGCAGCCAGTAGCGCGCGTCCTCCACCTCGCCTTGCTCGGCCTGCGCCGCGGCGTGGCTGAACTGGCCGCGGAAGTCGCCGGCGATGGCCGAGCGGCGGTACCACTCGCGGGCCAGCTCGGGGTTGCGCGGCACGCACAGGCCTTCCTCGTGATGGCGGCCGACCAGGTTCATCGACTTGGCGTGGCCGAGGTCGGCGGCGCGCCGGTACAGCGCCAGGGCATGGGCCGCGTCGCGCGGCACGCCGCGGCCGGTGGCCAGCAGGTTGGCCAGGTTGTACAGGCCCCAGTCGAGGTCCACGGCCGCCGCGCGGGCATAGTGTTCGGCCGCTTCGGCGGGGTCGGCGGGCACGCCCCAGCCGTGCTCCAGGCAGCGCCCGAGCATGTTGCGGGCCATGGCGTGGCCGCGTTCGGCGGCAATGCGGAACCAGGTCACCGCCAGCGCCGGGTCGCGCTCGATGCCCTGGCCGTCGAGGAGGATCTGCCCGAGCAGCGCCTGGGCCTCGACATCGCCCTGGCGCGCGGCTTCGAGGATGGCCGCCGCGGCCTGGCGCGGGTCGCTGGCCAGGCGGGCGCGCAGCTGCTCCACCGAGAGCTCTTCGCGCCGGCGCAGGAGGAACGCCATGTCAGACCTCGACCCAGCGCCGCAGCAGGTTGTGGTAGGTGCCGGTCAGCTCGACCAGGGCCGGGTGCTCCGGCACGTCGCGGGTGAGCTTCTGGATCGCCTGGTCCATCTGGAACAGCAGGGCGCGCTGGCTGTCCTCGCGCACCAGGCTCTGGGTCCAGAAGAACGAGGCCAGGCGCGCGCCGCGGGTCACCGGCTCGACCTTGTGCAGGCTGGTGCCGGGGTAGAGCACCAGATCGCCGGCCGGCAGCTTCACGCGCTGCTCGCCGTAGGTGTCCTGGATCACCAGTTCGCCGCCGTCGTAGTCCTCGGGGTCGCTGAAGAACAGCGTGGAGGACAGGTCGGTGCGCACCCGCTCGCGGCCGTTGTGCACGTCGCGCACGGCGTTGTCGATGTGGAAGTCGAAGCTGCCGCCGCCGGTGTAGCAGTTGAACAGCGGCGGGAACACCTTGTGCGGCAGGGCGGCGGACATGAACAGCGGGTTCTGCCACAGGCGCTGGAGCATGGCCTCGGCGATCTCGCGGGCCAGCGGGTGGTCCTGGGCCAGCTGCAGGTTGTGCTTGGCCCTGGCCGACTGGTAGCCGGCGGTGACCTTGCCGTCGCCCCACTCGGCCTGTTCCAGGGCGGTACGGATGCGTGTCACCTCGTCGCGGGTGAACAGGCCGGGAATGTGCAGCAGCATGGTGGGGCTCGGTCAGATGAAAATCCGACGCCGATGATAGACATTTGCATTTGCAGCGTATAGCGGAGGTGGCGAACGGTCGCACGGGGCAAATGTAAATGTTGTAAAGAAAGTGCGTCTGATAATATTTACTAATTGATACATATTCTCGTTTTGCACTAGATTTCGCGGCCTTCAGCAAGTCCCTGGGGAGGGAACTTTCGATGTCGCGTCAAACTGTCGAAGCCACCAGCGCTCCGCGCCTGCTGGTCTCCGCCGTCGGTGTGGCCATCACCGCCATGTCCGGCAGCCACTTCGCCCAGGCGGCGGAATCCACCGAGAAGAAGCCCGCGCAGGATGTGCTGTCGCTGGATGCCGACACCGTCGTCGGCCAGCCGGGCGAGGAAACCTACAACGTCCAGCAATCGGCCTCGCAGAAGTACACCGCGCCGCTGCTCGAGACGCCCAAGACCGTCACCGTGATCCCGCAGCAGGTGATCAAGGACACCGGCGCCCTGACCCTGGTGGATGCCCTGCGCACCACCCCCGGCATTACCTTCGGCGCCGGCGAGGGCGGCAACCCGGCGGGCGACCGTCCGTTCATCCGTGGCTTCAACGCCGAGAGCGACACCTTCCTGGACGGCATGCGCGACGTCGCCTCGCAGACCCGCGAGGTGTTCAACATCGAGCAGATCGAGGTCAGCAAGGGCCCGGGCTCGGCCTACACCGGCGCCGGCTCCACCGGCGGCAGCCTGAACCTGGTCAGCAAGACCGCCAAGCTGCAGGACTTCAACGACGCCAGCTTCACCTACGGTTCCGACCAGACCCACCGCACCACCCTGGACGTCAACCACACCCTGGGCGACAACGCGGCCTTCCGCCTGAACCTGATGAAGCACGAGGCCAACGTCGCCGGCCGCGACGGCGTCAGCGTCAGCCGCTGGGGCGTGGCGCCGACCGTCACCTTCGGCTTCAACAGCCCGACCCGCGCGACCCTCTCGTACTACCACCTGGATACCGACGACATCCCGGACTACGGCCTGCCGCTGACCAACGTCGGCCGCAGCAAGCACAACCCGAGCAAGCCGGCATCGGTCGATCGCGACAACTTCTACGGCCTGACCCACCGCGACTACCGCAAGAGCACCACCGACAGCGGCACCTTCCGCATCGAGCACGACCTCAACGACGACCTGACGCTGTCCAACAGCTTCCGCATGGTCCGCACCACCCTCGACTACGTGGTCAGCAACCCCGACGACAGCCGCGGCAACGTGGCCAACGGCTACGTCTATCGCTCGTCGAAGAACCGCAACTCCACCTCCAAGGGCTGGGTCAACCAGACCGACCTGAAGGCCAGCTTCGACACCGGCTTCATCAAGCACAGCCTGGTGACCGGCCTGGAGTTCAGCTACGAGGACGTGCACAACCGTCCCTACGTGGTGACCCCGGGGGCCGCGGGCAACACCTGCAACGCCGCCCTGCTGGCCAGCGGCGACTGCACCAGCCTGGCCAACCCGACGCCCAAGGACCCCTGGACCGGCAGCATCGTCGACAGCCAGGCCTATACCGACACCGATACCAAGACCTCGGCCGCCTACGTGTTCGACACCCTCAAGCTCAACGAGCAGTGGGACCTGAACCTGGGCCTGCGCTACGACGACTTCGACACCAAGTCCAGTGGCTACAGCACCGGTGGCCGCGGCTCGGCGCCGGGCAACTTCAAGCGCGAGAGCAACACCCACTTCTGGAACTACCAGACCGGCCTGGTCTACAAGCCGCTGCCCAACGGCAGCATCTACCTGGCCTGGTCCACCTCCAGCAACCCCAGCGGCGAGACCGCAGGCGAGGGCGGCCAGGAAGTCAGCGCGGCCAACACCAACCTGGACCCGGAACGCAACCGCAACCTGGAGCTGGGCACCAAGTGGGACTTCTTCGACGAGGCGCTGTCGCTGAACGCCGCGGTGTTCCGCACCGACAAGACCAACGCCCGCGTCGCCGACCCGGACAACAGCTCCTTCCAGGTGCTCGACGGCGAACAGCGCGTACAGGGCGTGGAACTGGGCTTCAGCGGCCAGCTGACGCCCAAGTGGAAGGTCTTCGGCGGCTACACCTACCTGGATAGCGAGATCCGCAAGTCGAGCACCCAGTCCGACGAAGGCAACCGCATGCCGCAGGTGGCGCCGAACAACTTCACCCTGTGGACCACCTACGAGCTGCTCCAGGACCTGACCATCGGCGGCGGCACCACCTACGTGGACAAGCAGTTCGGCAACACTGCCAACTCGACCTACATCCCGTCCTACTGGCGCTACGACGCCATGGCCAGCTACAAGCTGAGCAAGAACGTCGACCTGCAGCTGAACGTGCAGAACCTGACCGACAAGCGTTACTTCGACCAGGTCTACAGCACCCACATGGCCCACGTGGCCCCGGGCCGCACCGCGCTGCTGGGGGTGAACCTGCACTTCTGATCGCACGGCCTTCCGTGCACCCCGCCCGTTGCTCCTTCGGGCGGGGTTTTCTATGTTTGGCGCCCCGCGCCTGAGGTGAGAGCAAGGTGTTGAAGAAAGTCTGGTTCCAGCTGCATTGGTTCTTCGGCATAAGCGCCGGCCTGGTGTTGGCCCTGATGGGCGTGACCGGGGCGGCGCTGTCGTTCCAGGACGAACTGCTGCGCGCCTTCAACCCTGCCAGCCTTACCGTGCAGAAGCAGCCCGGCGGCACCCTGGCGCTGGACGAGCTGGTGCAGCGGGTGGAAGCCGCCGAACCGGGCAAGAAGGTCTCCTTCGTCTGGGTCACGGTGGACGGCGACGAGGCCGGCCGCGTCTTCTACACCCCTCCGCCGGGCCAGCGCCGCGGCGAGTCGCGCTACGTCGACCCCTACACCGCGGCCTTCCTGCCGGCGCCGTCCGGGGAAGGCATCTTCATGTTCGTCATGCAGCTGCACCGCTTCCTGGCCCTGGGCGAGTTCGGCAAGCAGGTGACCGCGGCCTGCACCCTGATCCTCATCTACTTCTGCCTCTCCGGCCTGTACCTGCGCTGGCCGCGCAAGCTGCTCAGCTGGCGCGCCTGGCTGGCCCTGGACTGGCGCAAGAAGGGCCGCGCCTTCAACTGGGACCTGCACGCGGTGGCCGGCACCTGGTGCCTGGCCTTCTACCTGCTGGCCTCGCTGACCGGCCTGTACTGGTCCTACGACTGGTACCGCGGCGCGCTGTTCAAGCTGCTCGACGACGCCCCGGCCGGCCAGCAGCGCCAGGGCGGCCGCGGTGGCCGTGGCGGCGAAGCGCCCAAGGGGCCGCCGCTGGAAGTGGACTACAGCGCCCTCTGGAACACCCTGCGCAGCACCGCCGGCCCCGGCCTTGCGGCCTACAACCTGCGCCTGCCGCCGGTGGGCGGGCAGCCGGCCACGGTGTTCTACCGCCTGGACGACGCCGCCCACGAACGCGCCTTCAACGAAATGCGCATCGAGCCGAAGAGCGGCCGCCTGCTGGGCGACAAGCGCTACGCCGACAGCAGCTTCGGCAAGCAACTGCTGACCAGCGTCTACGCCCTGCACGTGGGCAGCTACTTCGGCATGCCCGGGCGCATCCTGATGATGCTGGCGAGCCTGGCCATGCCGCTGTTCTTCGTCACCGGCTGGCTGCTCTACCTCGACCGCCGGCGCAAGAAGAAGGCCGCCCAGGCCGCCCGCGTCGAACTGGCTGGCGCCGGCGGCGCCGATGCCTGGCTGGTGGGCTACGCCAGCCAGAGCGGTTTCGCCGAGCAACTGGCCTGGCAGAGCGCCGGGCAGTTGCAGGCCGCGGGCCTGGCGGTGCGCGTCGAGCCCCTGGCGCGCCTGGACCGCCAGCAACTGGAGCAGACGCGCAACGCGCTCTTCGTGGTCAGCACCTTCGGCGACGGCGAGGCCCCGGACAGCGCCCGCGGCTTCGAGCGCAAGCTGCTCGGCGAAGCCGCCGGCCTCGGCCAGCTGCGCTTCGCCATGCTCGCCCTGGGCGACCGCCAGTACCAGGCCTTCTGCGGCTTCGCCCGGCGCTTGCAGGGCTGGCTGCAAGGGCAGGGCGCGCAGCCGCTGTTCGACGGCGTGGAAGTGGACAACGGCGACGCCGCCGCCCTGCGCGAGTGGCAGCAACATCTGGCGCAACTCACCGGCACGACCGCGCCGGCGCCCTTTGCCGCGCCGCAATACGAGCTGTGGAGCCTGGCCGCCCGCGAACACCTCAACCCCGGCAGCCAGGGCCAGTCCACCTGGCTGCTGCGCCTGCAGCCGCCGGCCGGCAGCGCCGCCGACTGGCGCGCCGGCGACCTGGTGGAAATCCTCCCGCAGCATCCCCGCGAGCGCGTGCTGGCCTGGCTGGCGCGCCTGGGCCTGGACGGCCAGACCCGCGTCGCGGTCGAGGGCGGCAGCGTGGCCCTGGCCGATGCCCTGGCCGGGCGCGAACTGCCGGTTTCCCACGGCCATCTGGTCGGCCTGCATGCCCAGGCCGTGGTGGATGCCCTGGTGCCGCTGGCGGCGCGGGAATACTCCATCGCCTCGCTGCCCAGCGACGGCGCCCTGGAGCTGATCGTGCGCCAGGAACGCCACACCGACGGCAGCCTGGGCGTGGGCTCCGGCTGGCTCACCGAATACCTGCAGCCCGGCGCCGGCTTGGCCCTGCGCCTGCGCCGCAACGCCGGCTTCCACCTGCCGGAGGACGACCGCCCGCTGCTGCTGATCGGCAACGGCACCGGCCTGGCCGGCCTGCGTTCGCTGCTGCGCGCCAGCATCGGCGCCGGCCGCCGGCGCAACTGGCTGCTGTTCGGCGAACGCAACCGCGAGCACGACTTCTACTGCCGCGAAGAGCTGGAGGACTACCTGCTCAGCGGCGAACTGCAGCGCCTGGACGTGGCCTTCTCCCGCGACCAGGCGGAAAAGGTCTACGTGCAGGACGTGCTGCGCGAACGCACCGTGGAATTGACGCAGTGGCTGGAAGAGGGCGCCGCCATCTACGTCTGCGGCAGCCTGGAGGGCATGGCCGGCGGCGTGGACGCGGTGCTGCGCGAAGCGCTGGGCGACCTGGCGGTGGAGGCGTTGCTGGAGGAGGGGCGCTATCGGCGGGATGTTTATTAGGGCGGCAGGCTGCAGGATGTAGGGGGATAACGCCTCAGGTGTTATTCGCCGCCTCGGCGCCAAGCGATAACGGCGGATAACCGCGAACGGTTATTCCCCTACGTCTCTACGGCCATGCGTGTTCCACAACCTGTAGGAGCGGGCCCTGCCCGCGATTTCGCGCGCAGGGCGCGCTCCTACATGGGAATGGCATGGGTGGGGCAGCGTAGGAGCGGATCTCATCCGCGAATCGCGCCGATATGCCCGGTCATCGCGGACAAGGTCCGCTCCTACGGGGAGAATGCCGTGTTTCCCAGCTACCTGTAGGAGCGGGCCCTGCCCGCGATTTCGCGCGCAGGGCGCGCTCCTACAGGGGAATGGCATGGGTGGGGTAGCGTAGGAGCGGATCTCATCCGCGAATCGCGCCGATATGCCCGGTTATCACCTGTAGGAGCGAGCTTGCTCGCGAACCAATCCCGGCTCCGTGCCTGCCCGGTTCGCGAGCAAGCTCGCTCCTACGAAGAGCACCGCACCTTCAGATCCAGAGAATGAACGCCAGGATCGCCCCGAAGAACGCCCACTTCTGCAGGTAGTACAGCTTGCGGTTGCGCTTCTTCAGCGCCTTGCCCTGCAGGCGGATCTTGTACAGCGTGCCGAAGGCGCGGTTGATGCCGCCGGTCTTGTCGCCGGCGTCGTTGGGCGAGGCCGCGGCGGCCATCACGTTGCGGCTGAACCAGCGGTTGAAGGCCTGCGCCCAGCGGTACTTCAGCGGCCGCTCGACGTCGCAGAAGAGGATCACCCGGTCGTGCCCGGTGGTGTTCTCGGCGTAGTGGATGTAGGTCTCGTCGAACACCACGGCCTCGCCGTCCTTCCACGAATAGCGCTGGCCATCGACCTCGATGAAGCAGCCCTCGTCGTTCGGCGTGAACAGCCCCAGGTGGTAGCGCAGCGAGCCGGCGTAGGGGTCGCGGTGGCGCACCAGGCGCGAGCCCGGCGGCAGCTCGGCGAACATCGCTGCCTTCACCGAGGGGATTTCCCGCAGCAGCGCGGTGGTCTGCGGGCAGACCACGTCGGCCGAGGGGTGGGCGTCGTCGTACCACTTCAGGTAGAAGCGCTTCCAGCCGGTCTTGAAGAAGGAGTTGAAGCCGACGTCGTTGTACTGCTCGGAGCGCTTGATGCTGCCGGCCTCGCGCAGGCGCAGGGCCTCGGCGCGGATGACTTCCCAGTTGTCGGTGAGCTTCTGCATCTCCGGGAAGGCGTTGGGCGTCAGGTAGGGGGTGTTGGGTACCTTGGAGAACAGGTACATGAAGCAGTTCAGCGGGGCGAGGAAGCTGGAGTGGTCGCTCAACTGCCGGGACAGCTTGTGACGGACCTTGCCACGCACGTGCACATAGGCGATGCAGGCCGCGTAGGCCGCCAGGATCAGGGCTTTCATCTTCGATTCGATGGCTTTCGGCGGGAAGAGGCGGAGGATATTACTCCCCTGAATCGTTACTGAATATTCCTAAGACTAAATGATGGCCCTCTGGTTTACCCTAGGGGTGTTTCCGAAACTCGCCGGCGAAGTCGAGGCAGAATCATGACCGATCAGTCAACTCGCATCCTGCTCAACTGCGACATGGGGGAAAGCTACGGCGCCTGGCGCATGGGCGACGACGTCCACGCCATGCCGCTGATCGACCAGGCCAACCTGGCCTGCGGCTTCCATGCCGGCGACCCGCTGACCCTCCAGCGCACCGTGCGCCTGGCGGTGGAGCAGGGAGTGAGCATAGGCGCGCACCCGTCCTACCCCGACCTGGCCGGCTTCGGCCGCCGCCACATGAGCTGCTCGCCGGAAGAGGTGCAGGCCCTGGTGCTGTACCAGGTGGGCGCGCTGGACGCCTTCTGCCGCGCCGCCGGCACCTGCGTCGACTACGTGAAGCCCCACGGCGCGCTGTACAACGACCTGGTCCGCGACGACGCCCTGCTGACCGCGGTGCTCGATGCCTGCGCGGCCTACCGCAAGGGCCTGCCGCTGATGGTCCTGGCCCTGGCCGACAACCGCCGCGAACTGGCCATGGCCGACGCCGCCGACGTGCCGCTGATGTTCGAGGCCTTCGCCGACCGCGCCTACCTGCCCGACGGCCAACTGGCCCCGCGGCGCCTGGCCGGCGCGGTGCACCACGAGCCGCAGCGCATCCTCGACCAGGCCCTGGCCATCGCCCGCGGCGAGCCCTTCCCGGACATCGACGGCAACCCCCTGCGGCTGCGCGCCGACAGCCTCTGCGTGCATGGCGACAACCCCGAATCCCTGGCGGTGCTGCGGCGCCTGCGTGGCCTGCTGGACGCCGCATGATCCGCGTCGAGCCCTTCGGCGCCGAAGCCCTGCTGCTGACCCTGGCCGAACGCCCGGACGCGCACCTGCCGCTGCGCATCGCCGCCCTGGCCGAACGCCTGCGCGCGGCCCTGGGCGAGCTGCTGACCGACCTGGTGCCGGGCTGGACCACCCTGCTGCTGCATTACGACCTGCGCCGCACCGACGCCCTCGACCTGCAGCGCCGCCTGGCGCCCCTGCTGGCGGGCTGGCCCGGCCCCGAGCCGGACGACGCCGCCGGGCGCCTGCATGAAATCCCGGTGTGGTACGCCGGCGAGGACCTGGCGGAAGTGGCGCGGGCCTGCGGCCTGGGCACCGGGCAGGTGATCGAGCTGCACTGCGCCCGCGAGTACCGCGTGGGCGCCATCGGTTTCGCCCCGGGCTTCGCCTACCTGGGCGAGCTGGACGAGCGCCTGGCCCTGCCGCGCCGGGCCAACCCGCGCACCCGCGTGCCTGCCGGCAGCCTGGCCATCGCCGAGCGGCAGACCGCGGTCTATCCACAGGCCTCGCCGGGCGGCTGGCACCTGCTGGGGCTCACCGCGCAACGCCTGTTCGATCCGCATCAGGAGCCACCCTGCCCGCTGGCGGTGGGCGACCGGGTGCGCTTCCTGCCCATCGACGAAGCTGCCTTCCGCCGCGCCGGAGGCTGCCCATGAGCGGCCTGCGGGTGCTCAGGGCCGGGCCGCTGAGCCTGTTGCAGGACGCCGGCCGCCATGGCTGGCAGCACCTCGGGGTATCGCCGGGCGGGGCTGTGGATATCCATGCCGCGGCCTGGGCCAACCAGTTGCTGGGCAATGCCTGGGGCACGCCGCTGCTGGAAGTGGCCCTGGGCGGCCTGCGCCTGCGGGCGGAAGTCGATTGCTGGCTGGCGCTGTGCGGTGCGCAGGTGCCGGTTCGGCTGGATGGCGAAGCGCGTCCCGGCTGGTCGCGCTTCGTCGTGCATGCCGGGCAGGAACTGGAACTGGGCTTCGCCGCCAGCGGCCAGCGCGCCTACCTGGCGGTGGCGGGCGGCTTCCGTGTCGAACCGGTGCTGGGCAGCGTCGCCACCCAGCTCCGTGAGGGGCTGGGCGGCCTGCACGGCGACGGCCGGGCGCTGGCGGAAGGCGACCTGCTGCCCTGCGAGGCCTGCGGCGAAGCCTTCGCGCGCGGTGCCAGCGTGCCCTGGCCCTACGTGCCGGACTACCGCGAGACGCCCGTGCTGCGCGTGCTGCACGGTGGCGATGCGGATGCCTTCGAACCCGGGCAGCGCGCGGCCTTCTTCAGCCGCACCTGGCAGCTCAGCCCGCAGTCCGACCGCATGGGCGCGCGCCTGCACGGCGAGCCGCTGCGCGCGCCGCGCCGGCAGTGGTCGCTGGGCATGGTCCGCGGCGCCATCCAGGTGCCGCCGGACGGCCAACCCATCGTCCTGCTGGCCGACCACCAGAGCATGGGCGGCTACCCGCTGCTCGGCTTCGTCCACCCCCTGGACCTGGGCCGCCTGGCGCAGTGCCCGGCCCACGCCGAGGTGCGCTTCGCCGAGACGACCCTGGAAGCGGCCCAGGACGAGCTGCGGCGCTTCTACCGCTTCTTCCGCGGCTAGCGCGGCAGGTGCTGCAGGGGCAGCGGCGCCGATTCCTTGAGGGTGCTGATGGCGAAGTTGCTGCGGATGTCGCTCACCCCCGGCAGCTTCAGCAGGGTGCCGGTGAGGAAGCGCTCGTAGGCGCGCAGGTCCGGCACCACCACCTGCAGCAGGAAGTCCGACTCTCCGGAGACCAGGTGCACCGAGATCACCTCGGGCAGGTCGATCACCGCCTGGCGGAAGGCCTCGGCGTGTTCCTCGTGGTGGCGCTCCACCTTGATCCCGACGAATACCGTCAGGCCCAGGCCGACCTGGTCGCGGTCCAGGTCGGCGCCGTAGCGGCGGATCACCCCGGCCTCCTCCAGCAGGCGCACGCGGCGCAGGCAGGGGGAGGGCGACAGGCCGATGGCCTCGGCCAGCTGCACGTTGCTCAGGCGGCCGTCGCGCTGCAGCGCGGCGAGGATGCGGTGGTCGTAGGCGTCAAGCTTGTGGTTTGGCATATCTGGCCAGCTTTCAGGGTTTGGATTGGCAGATAATGCCAAAACTACCTGAGTTGGCAAGCCGAATACGCAAGCACCTGCCCTGGCCTTCGGGCATAGAATCCTTGACCGGAATCCCTTCCTGCGGAGTGCGAACCATGGATTTCGGCGTCTTCCTGCTGGCCCTGGCGATGGTCTACCTGCTGCCCGGGCCGGACATGCTCCTGCTGCTGCACACCGGCGCCAGCCGCGGCGGCCGCGCGGCCCTGGTCACCGCCCTGGGCCTGGCCGCGGCGCGGGCCTGCCACGTGGCGCTGGCCGGCGCCGGGCTGGCCCTGCTGTTCCGCAGCGTGCCCTGGACCTTCGATGCGGTGCGCCTGGCCGGCGCGGCCTACCTGGCGTGGCTGGGGCTGCGCATGTTGCTGGCGCGGCCGTCGTTGGCTGGTATCGAGCCTGTGGCCGAGGTCCAGGCGCGGAGTTGGCGGCGGGCCTTTGGCAATGGGTTGTTGACCAATCTGCTCAATCCCAAGGCGTTGTTGTTCTGTTCGGTGCTGCTGCCGCAGTTCGTGCGGCCGGATGCGGGGCCGTTGGCGTTGCAGTTTGGCGCGCTGGGGGCGGTGCTGGTGTTGGTGGGCTTGGCTTTCGACGGTTTCTACGCGCTGAGCGGGGCCCGGCTGGGACGCTGGCTGGAGCGGCATGCCTTGGCGCAGCGGGTGCAGCAGTGGGCTTTTGCTTCCCTGCTGATCGGGTTCGGGGCGCGGTTGGCATTGTTGAGGGAGGTGTAGGAGTGAGCTTGCTCGCGAAGGGATTTCGCCGGGGGCTGTGGGGTTGGGCGGGTTCGCGAGCAAGCTCGCTCCTACAAGAGGAGGTGGGTGTGTGGGGGCGTTGTGGATTACAGGGATGCTCCGTTCCCCTCACCCCAGCCCTCTCCCGGAGGGAGAGGGGGCCGTTCGGAGTGCGCTGATAATTCGGCGTTAGCCGGACGCTGTGCTATCCGGCTGAAACCTTACCTCCAGCCGGCACGGACAAGCTCCCTCTCCCTTCAGGGCGGGGCGCGCAGCCGAGGGCTGGGGAGAGGGAACGGGACCCAGCACGAGCACCACCGTCCCCGGCTACCCCAGAAACTGCTCCGCATGGTGACAAGCCACCTGCCGCTCATCCAGCGGCCGCAGCGCCGGCACCTCCACCTTGCAGCGCTCCGTCGCATAGGGGCAGCGCTTGTGGAAGGCGCAGCCGCTGGGCGGGTTGAGCGGGTTGGGCAGCTCGCCCTGGATCTTGATCTTCGGCTTGCCCGGGTCCGGGTGGATGGCCGGGGTGGCCGAGAGCAGGGCGCGGGTGTAGGGGTGCAGCGGACGTTCGTAGAGCTTGTCCGCCGGGCCCATTTCCGCCGGGCGGCCGAGGTACATCACCAGCACGTCGTCGGCCACGTGGCGCACCACCGCCAGGTTGTGGGAGATGAACACGTAGGCGGTGCCGAACTCTTCCTGCAGGTCCATGAACAGGTTGAGCACCTGGGCCTGGATCGACACGTCCAGCGCCGAGGTCGGCTCGTCGGCCACCAGCACCTTGGGCTGCAGCATCATGGCGCGGGCCAGGGCGATGCGCTGGCGCTGGCCGCCGGAGAACATGTGCGGGTAACGCTGGTAGTGCTCCGGGCGCAGGCCCACCTGCTGCATCATCGCCTGTACCCGCTCGCGGCGCTCGCCGCGCGACAGGCTGGTGTTGATCAGCAGCGGCTCGCCGAGCTGGTCGCCGATCTTCTGCCGCGGGTTGAGCGAGGCGTAGGGGTTCTGGAACACCATCTGCACGTCGCGGCGCAATTGCCTGCGCTGCTCGTGGCTGGCGCCCTTCACCTCCTGCCCGGCGATGCGCAGGGAGCCGGAGGTGGGCTCCTCGATCAGCGTCAGGGCGCGGGCCAGGGTGGACTTGCCGCAGCCGGACTCGCCGACCACCGCCAGGGTCTTGCCGGCCTGCAGTTCGAAGGACACGCCGTTGAGGGCGCGGACCAGGGCGTGGGGCTTGAACAGGCCCTGGGCGATGTCGTAGTGGCGGGTCAGGTCGCGGGCGGTCAGTACGGCTTCCATCAGACCACCTCCTTGAGGTTCAGCGGGTAGTAGCAGCGCACCGCGCCGCGGACGTGGGGTTCCAGGGCCGGGCGGGTGGCGCGGCAGTCGTCGTGCACGTAGGGGCAGCGCGGCGACAGCAGGCAGCCCTGCGGGCGGTCGTAGCGGCCGGGGACGATGCCGGGCAGGGTGGCCAGGCGCTCTTCGCCGGCACTGTGCTCGGGAATCGCTTTCAGCAGCGCCTCGGTGTAGGGGTGGGTGGGCAGGTCGAACAGCGCCGGCACCTGGCCGATCTCCACCGCCTGGCCCGCATACATCACGCAGACGCGCTGGGCGGTCTCGGCGACCACGGCGAGGTCGTGGGTGATCAGGATCAGCGCCATGCCCTCGTCGCGCTGCAGGTTCAGCAGCAGTTCCATGATCTGCGCCTGGATGGTCACGTCCAGCGCCGTGGTGGGTTCGTCGGCGATCAGCAGCTTGGGCTCGCCGGCGATGGCCATGGCGATCGCCACGCGCTGGCTCATGCCGCCGGAGAGCTGGTGCGGGTAGGCGTCCAGGCGCTGGGCGGCGCCGGGGATCTCGACCTTCTCCAGCAGCTCCAGGGCGCGCTGGCGCGCGGCCTTGCCGCGCAGGCCGAGGTGCAGCCTGAGCACTTCCTCGATCTGGAAGCCCACGGTGTAGCTGGGGTTGAGGGCGGTCATCGGGTCCTGGAAGACCATGGCGATGTCCTTGCCGACGATGCGCCGGCGCTCGCGGCCCTTGAGCCTGAGCATGTCGCTGCCGTCGAAGCGCAGGGTGTCGGCGGTGATGCGCCCGGGGGAGTCGATCAGGCCCATCAGCGCCATCATGGTCACCGACTTGCCGGAGCCGGACTCGCCGACGATGGCCAGCACCTCGCCCTTGTCGACGTTCAGGTCGAGGCCGTCGACCACGGGCACGGCGTCGGCGCCGCCGAAGCGCACCGAGAGGTTGCGGATTTCCAGGAGGCTCATACGGCGGTCTCCAGCGAATTCTTCCTGTAGGAGCGAGCTTGCTCGCGAACGTCGGTATGGCGGGGATGCAGGTTCGCGAGCAAGCTCGCTCCTACGAAAAGCGCAGTCTTCATCGGGATCGTCCTCAGGCCGCGCTCTTGAGTTTCGGGTCCAGCGCGTCGCGCAGGCCGTCGCCCACCAGGTTGATCGCCAGCACGCTGAGCAGGATGGCCAGGCCCGGCAGGCTCACCACCCACCAGGCGCGCTCGATGTAGTCGCGCGCCGAGGCCAGCATGGTGCCCCACTCCGGGGTCGGCGGCTGCACGCCGAGGCCGAGGAAGCCCAGGGCGGCGGCGTCGAGGATGGCCGAGGAGAAGCTCAGGGTGGCCTGGACGATCAGCGGCGCCATGCAGTTGGGCAGCACGGTGACGAACATCAGCCGCCAGATGCCGGCGCCGGCCAGGCGCGAGGCGGTGACGTAGTCGCGGTTGACCTCGCCGAGCACCGCCGCGCGGGTCAGGCGCACGTAGGAGGGCAGCGAGACCACGGCGATGGCGATCACGGTATTGAACAGCCCTGGGCCGAGCACCGCGACTATGGCCACCGCCAGCAGCAGCGAGGGCAGCGCCAGCATGATGTCCATCAGGCGCATGATCACCGGGCCCAGGCGGGTCGGCGAGAAGCCGGCGACCAGGCCCAGCACCAGCCCCGGCAGCAGCGAGATGACCACCGAGCTCAGGGCGATCAGCAGCGACAGGCGGGCGCCGAAGATCAGCCGCGAGAGCATGTCGCGGCCCACTTCGTCGGTGCCCAGCAGGAACTGCCCGCTGCCGCCCTCCAGCCACACCGGCGGGGTGAGCAGGAAGTCGCGGAACTGCTCGCTGGGGTCGTGGGGCGCCACCCAGGGCGCGAACAGCGCGCAGAAGACGATCAGCACCATGAACGCCAGGCCGCCGACCGCACCCTTGTTGTGCGCGAAAGCTTGCCAGAACTCTTTCAGGGGCGAGGGGTAGACCAGGCTCGGGTCGCCGGCGGGAGCGTTTTGCATGGAATTCATCGCGGGCTCCTCAGCGTTGGTGGCGAATGCGCGGGTTGACCAGGCCGTAGAGGATGTCCACGGTGAAGTTGACCAGGATCACCAGGGTGGCGACCAGCAGGATGCCGTTCTGCACCACCGGGTAGTCGCGGCGGCTGATGGCGTCGATCAGCCACTTGCCGATGCCCGGCCAGGAGAAGATGGTCTCGGTCAGCACGGCGCCGGCCAGCAGCGCGCCGACCTGCAGGCCGAACACGGTGAGCACCGGGATCATGGCGTTGCGCAGGGCGTGCACGAACACCACCCGGGCCGGCGACAGGCCCTTGGCGCGGGCGGTGCGCACGTAGTCCTCGCGCAGCACCTCGAGCATCGCCGAGCGGGTCATGCGGGCGATCACCGCCAGCGGGATGGTGCCCAGCACGATGGCCGGCAGCACCAGGTGGTGCAGGGCGTCGAGGAAGGCGCCCTGCTCGTCGGAGAGCAGGGTGTCGATGAGCATGAAGCCGGTCACAGGCTCAATGTCGTAGAGCAGGTCCAGGCGCCCGGACACCGGCGTCCAGCCGAGTGTCACGGAGAACAGCATGATGAGGATCAGGCCCCACCAGAAGATCGGCATCGAGTAGCCGGCCAGGGAGATGGTCATCACCCCATGGTCGAAGATCGAGCCGCGCTTGAGCGCCGCGATCACCCCGGCCAGCAGGCCGAAGGTGCCGGCGAACAGCATGGCCGCGATGGCCAGCTCCAGGGTCGCCGGGAACAGCGTGAGGAACTCGTGCCAGACGCTGTCGCGGGTGACCAGGGATTCGCCGAGGTTGCCCTGGGCGAGGTTGCCGATGTAGTCCAGGTACTGCTGGTACAGCGGCTCGTCCAGGCCCAGGCGGTGCATGGCCTCGGCGTGCATCTGCGGGTCGACGCGGCGCTCGCCCATCATCACCTCGACCGGGTCGCCGGGGATCATGCGGATCAGCGCGAAGGTCAGCAGCGTGACGCCGAAGAAGGTGGGGATGAGCAGGCCGAAGCGGCGTGCGATGAAACTCAGCATGGTGGTGGAGCACTCCTCATCGCGCGGCTGCCCGCCGGGGTAGGGCGGGCGCCGCTTTTTCTTGTCACTTCACCCGGGTTTCGGCGAAGTTGTTGTTGCTCAGCGGGCTGATGGTGTAGCCCTCGATGTTGCTGCGGCGCACATTGAACAGCTTAGGATGCGCCAGGGGAATCCAGGGGGCCTGTTCGTGGAATATCTTTGTCGCCTTTTCATAAAGTTCCTGCCGTTTCGACCGCTCGTCGGTGCGCCGGGCCTGCTGGATCAGTGATTCGAAGGCCGCATCGCACCAGCGCGCCTGGTTTTCCCCGGACTTCGCCGCCGCGCAGCTGAGGTTCGGACTGAGGAAGTTGTCCGGGTCGCCGTTGTCGCCGGCCCAGCCGAGCAGCGAGAGGTCGTGCTCGCCGGCCTTGGAGCGCTTGAGCAGCTCGCCCCATTCCAGCGAACGGATCTGCAAGGCGATGCCGACCTTGGCCAGGTCCGCCTGCATCATCTGTGCCGCCAGCGCCGGGTTGGGGATGGTCGGCGAGCTGCCGTTGCGGATGAACAGCGTCAGCTTCAGGCCGTCCACCCCGGCTTCCTCGAGCAGGGCCCGGGCGCGCTCGGGGTCGTGCGGCCAGTCCTGCAGGGCCTCGTTGTAGCCCAGCAGGGTGGACGGATAGGGGTTGATCGCCGGGGTCGCGGCGCCGGGGCCGAACACCGCGTCGAGCAGGGCCGGCTTGTCGATGGCCAGGTTGATGGCCTGGCGCACGCGCACGTCGTCCAGCGGCTTGTGCTGGGTGTTGAGGGCCACGTAGGTGGTCAGCAGGGCGTCGGTGCTGTCCACCGCCAGGCCCGCTTCCTTCTGCAGCTGCGGCACGTCGGCGGGCTTGGGGTAGAGCGCCACCTGGCACTCGCCGCGGCGCAGCTTCTGCATGCGCACGTTGGGGTCCAGGGTGATGGCGAACACCAGGTTGTCGATCGCCGGCTTGCCGCCGAAGTAGTCCGGGTTGGCCTTGTAGCGCACCTGGGCGTCGCGGGCGTAGCGGCTGAAGACGAAGGGCCCGGTGCCGATGGGCTGGGTGTTGAGCTGCTCCGGCTTGCCGGCCTTGAGCAGCTGGTCGCCGTATTCGGCCGAGTAGATGGAGGCGAAGCCCATGGCCATGTCGGCGAGGAAGGGCGCCTCCGGGTGGTTGAGGGTGATACGCACGGTCAGGTCGTCGAGCTTGTCCACCGACTTGATCAGCTCGCCCATGCCCATGGCTTCGAAGTAGGGGTAGCCGCGCGGCGCCGAGGCATGCCAGGGATGTTGCGGGTCCAGGGCGCGGCGGAAGCTCCAGAGCACGTCGTCGGCGTTGAGGGTGCGGCTGGGCTTGAAGTACTCGGTGCTGTGGAACTTCACCCCCGGGCGCAGGTGGAAGCTGTAGGTCAGCCCGTCGGGGCTGACCTCCCAGCTTTGCGCCAGTGCCGGCACTACCTCGGTGGTGCCCGGGCGGAACGCCACCAGGCGGCTGAACACCGTCTCGGCGGCAGCGTCGGCGGTGACCGCGCCGGTGTACTGGACGATGTCGAAGCCTTCCGGGCTGGCCTCGGTGCAGACCACCAGGTTCTGCGCCAGCGCGGGGCCGGCGCCGAGGGCCAGGAGCAGGGGCAGGTAGCGCGGGACGGGCATGCAGGTTCTCCTACAGCAGGTCGAAGGGGAAGGTGCTGACCAGGCGGACTTCGTCGACGCTGCCGTCGACCTGGTTCTGGCTGGCCAGGTGCTTCATGTACATCAGGCGGAACCTGCTGCGCTTGAGCGGGCCGTCCTGGATCACGTAGGTGCCCATCAGGCCCAGTTCGTGGTGCTTCTCGCCGTCCTGGCCACGAACTTCAGCGTAGTTGCCGTAGGCGCCGTTGCGGTCCCCGTCGTAGTGGCTGCCGTCGATGTCCCAGCCCTTGGCGTACCACACCGCGGTGCTCAGGCCGGGCACGCCGTAGGGCGCGAAGTCGGTGCCGTAGCGCAGCTGCACGGATTTCTCGTTGGGCCCGTTGTAGTCCGACAGCAGCGAGTTGGCCAGGTAGATGGCCGAGGTTTCGTGCACGTAGTCGAAGTACTCGTTGCCGTCGACCTGCTGCCAGCCGAGCATCAGCGAGTGGGCGCCGCGGCTGAGGGTGAAGGCCAGGCTCCAGGTGTCGTTGTCGATGTAGCCGGCCTCGCGGTTGCCGGTGTCGCGGGTGCTGTAGAGGTTGAAGCTGGTGTTCAGGGCCAGGCTCTGCGCATCGCCCAGGTCGTGGGAGAAGCCGAGGTAGTACTGGTTCCAGACATCCTCGAAGTGCCCGCCGTAGGCCGTCACCGAGAGGTTGTCGGCGACCTTGTAGGTGCCGCCGAGGTAGCTGTAGCGGTCGCCCTTGACCTGGCGCGTGCCGTACTCGGTGGTGAGGTCCTCGTCGCCCGCCCCGGTGCGCGGGCTGGCGCGGGTGAAGCTGCCGCCCTGCAGCGAGAGGCCGGCCAGCTCCTCGCTGACCAGCCCCACGCCGTTGAAGCTCGACGGCAGGGCGCGGTTGTCGATGCTGTTGAACACCGGCGTCTCGACCTGGAAGCGCCCGGCCTTGAGCTCGGTGTCGGAGACCCGCAGGCGCAGGTTGGCGATGCCCATCTTCGACCACTCGTCCACCGCCTCGCCGTCGCCGTGGGTCAGGGTGCGGTTGCCGCCGCCGCCGATCACGCCCTTGCCGCGCTCCAGGTTGATGGCGTTGAAGCCGGCCAGGTCCAGGCCGAAGCCGACGGTGCCCTGGGTGTAGCCGGAGCTGTACTGGAGGATGGTGCCCTGGACCCAGGTGCGGCGGCTGTGGGTGAACTCCGAACCGCCCTCCTTGGGGATGCGGAAGCCGAAGCTGTCGTGCATCTGCTCGCGGGAGAAGAAGTTGCGTGTGCTCAGGGTCAGCTTCTGGCCTTCGACGAAGCCGCTGGCGCCGGCCTGGCCCTTGTCCGAATCGTCCTCGGCGGCCCAGGCCTGGCCGAGCAGCCCGGCGCCGATCGCCAGGCCCAGTACGGTGGGTTTGATGTAGGGACACTGCATGGGGTTGCTCCTTCTTTCTTCTTCGTTGTTGTTCGAGACGGCAAACGCATCCCGCCGCGCCTGCCGGGGCTGGCACGCTGGGAGTGAGGCAGTGGCGAAACGAAGGGCCGCCCGGTCTGTGCCGGGCTGGCCTGCCCGCGGTGGGACCGCGGGCTGCGGCTAGGGCTGGTTGCTCACGCCGTAGAACGAGTTGCGCCCGAAGGGGCTGATGAGGAAGCCCTGCACCGATTTGCGCATGGGCTGGTACACGGTGGAGTGGGCGATGGGGCTGATCGGCAGCTGCTGCGCCAGCAGTTGCTGGGCCTGCTGGTAGAGGGCGACGCGCTGGGCGTGGTCGGTGGTGGCCTTGGCCTGCTTCACCAGCTTGTCGTAGGCCGGGTCGCACCACTTGGAGACGTTGTTGCCGTTGACCGCGTCGCAGCCGTAGAGGGTGCCCAGCCAGTTGTCCGGGTCGCCGTTGTCGCCGGTCCAGCCGAACAGGGCCACGTCGTGCTCGCCGGCGTGGGCGCGCTTGATGTACTCGCCCCACTCGTAGCTGACGATCCTGGCCTTGATGCCGACCTTGGCCCAGTCGGCCTGGATCATCTCGGCCATCAGCCTGGCGTTGGGGTTGTAGGGGCGCTGCACCGGCATGGCCCAGAGGGTGATCTCGGTGTCCTCGGCGATGCCGGCCTGCTTCAGCAGTGCCCTGGCTTTTTCCGGGTCGTAGGCCTGGCCCTTGATCGACTCGTCGTAGGACCACTGGGTCGGCGGCATGGCGTTCACCGCCAGTTGGCCGGCGCCCTGGTAGATGGCGTCGATGATGGCCTGCTTGTTCACCGCCATGTCCAGCGCCTGGCGCACCTCGACGCGGTCCAGCGGCTTGTGGGTGACGTTGTAGGCCAGGTAGCCGAGGTTGAAGCCCGGCTGCGAGGGCATGTCCAGGTTCGGGTCGCGCTTCAGCGACTCGAGGTCCGCCGGGCGCGGGTTGAGGCTGATCTGGCATTCGCCGGCCTTGAGCTTCTGCATGCGCACCGAGGCGTCGGTGTTGATGGCGAAGATCAGGTTGTCCAGGCGCACGTCCTCGGGCTTCCAGTAGTCCTTGTTGCCCCTGAAGCGGATCAGCGCGTCCTTCTGGTAGCGGGCGAGCACGAAGGGCCCGGTGCCGATGGGCTTCTGGTTGATGTCGCTGGCCCGGTTCTGCCTGAGCAGCTGGTCGGCGTACTCGGCGGACTGGATGGCCGCGAAGTTCATCGCCAGGTTCTGGATGAAGGCGGCGTCGACCTCGTTGAGGGTGAACCGGACGCTGTGCTCGTCGAGCTTCTCCACCCTGGCGATGTTGCGGTCCAGGCCCATGTCGGTGAAGTAGGGGAACTCGGTGGGGTAGGCCTTGCGGAACGGGTGGTTCCTGTCGAGCATGCGCTGGAAGGTGAAGACCACGTCGTCGGCGTTGAACGCGCGGTTGGGCTTGAAGTAGTCGGTGCTGTGGAACTTCACGCCGGGGCGCAGGTGGAAGGTCCAGGCCTTGCCGTCGGCGCTGGTCTCCCAGCTTTCGGCCAGGGCCGGCACGGCCTCGGTGCCGCCGCGCTCGAACT
This sequence comes from Pseudomonas delhiensis, assembly GCF_900187975.1. Classification (GTDB taxonomy): domain Bacteria; phylum Pseudomonadota; class Gammaproteobacteria; order Pseudomonadales; family Pseudomonadaceae; genus Pseudomonas; species Pseudomonas delhiensis. Next base: position 104,269 of record NZ_FZPC01000005.1, read on the forward strand.
GCACCAGGCGGTTGAACAGGGTTTCCGACGTGGCGTCGTAGTCGGTGCCGGTGGTGTACTGGCCCGGGTCGAAGCCGGCCGGGCTGCCTTCGGAGCAGTACACCAGGGTGTTGCCGGCGAAGCTCGCCGAGCTGGCCAGCAGCAGGCCGCCGGCAACCAGTGAATGCATGGAGTTACGACGCTTCATACGCATGCCTAACCTCGTTGTTCTTTTTCTGAGGGAGCCGTGCGCTGGGCGTTGTGGGCCTGCGCCGGCTCGGGCGCCATCGCTCCCCCGGAGGCGATGGCCGGATGCCGCCGGGGGTGGCCGGCGAACGTCGAACGCGAAGTTAAGTCAGGCTGAAATTAAGGTCAACTTAAATTCAGTGCCACTGCAAAAATCAGACGAATCCTGATGGCGGGGGAAGGACTCAGGTGCCCGGGTGCTCGCCGAACAGCGGCATGGTGGTGACGGTCAGCACCTCGGCGGTTTCCTCGCCGGCATTGCGCAGGCAGTGGGGTTTGCCGGCATCGAAGTGCACCGAGTCGCCGGGGCCGAGGGGGTAGTTGCGGCCGTCGATGGTGTAGACGATGTTGCCACTGAGCACGTAGGCGAATTCCGCGCCTTCGTGGGAAATCAGCTCGGACTGGTAGCCGACCGGCATGTTCATCTTCACCGCGTTGAGCTGGTTGCCGGGGAAGGTGCTGGACAGGCGCTCGTAGCCCAGCGGCTGGCCTTCGATGGCGTAGCGCACGCGCTCGCCCTGGTGGGTGTCCGGCTGCGCTTGCTGCGGCTGGTCGAACAGTTCGTTGAGCGGCACCCCCAGGGACCTGGCGATGCTGGCCAGGGAGGAGATGGAAACGCCGGTGAGGTTGCGCTCGGCCTGGGACAGGAAGCTGGCGGTGAGGCCGGATTCGCTGGCCACCTGGTTGAGGGTCTTCTTCGCGGCGCGCCGATAACGGCGCAGGCGCTCTCCGATTCGATCGACGGTCATTGGCTGGGCTCTTGGAGGATGCCGGCAGTATACCGGTGAAGAATCGCGGCGGAAGAGTGTCGGCAAGGTTGACAGGGGGTAGGCGCTTTCTTCGTGGTTTTAAGTGTGACTTAAAATTCGTTTGGCACGGATTTTAAGTAATGCTTAAATCCAGCCGGCATTTTTCACCACGGGAGCTGGGCGATGGCATTGGGCGTTGGGGGCCGCACCCCCGAGCAGGCACTGGCGGGGCTGCATGACATGAGCGGCGGCGTCGAGCCGATCGGGCTGGACGAATACCGGGCCCGCGTGGCCGGCCTGCAGGCGCGCCTGCGCGGGCAGGGCATGGCCGCGGCCTTCGTCGATGCCGGCAGCTACCTGCGCTATTTCAGCGGGGTGAAGTGGAACCCCAGCGAGCGCCTGGTCGGCCTGCTGGTGCCCGCCGACGGCGAGCCGCTGTACCTCGCCCCGGCCTTCGAGGAGGGCACGGTGCGCGACTTCCAGGTGCTGCCCGGGGCGATCCGCACCTGGCAGGAGCACCAGAGCCCCTACCGCCTGCTGCTGGACATGCTGGTGGAGCTGGGCGTGCCGGCCAACGCCCGCCTCGGCCTGTGCCCGAGCCTGCCGTTCGGCATGGTCGAGCGCCTGCGCGAGGTCGCCGGCGCCCTGCGCCTGGTGGACGCCGGCGCCGCCGTGGACCACGGCCGGCAGCGCAAGTCGGCCGCCGAGCTGGCGCTGCTGCAACGCGCCAAGGACATGACCCTGGAGGTGCACAAGGCTGCCGCCGGCATCCTCCGCGAAGGCATCACCACTACCGAAGTGGTGCGCTTCATCGAGGCGGCGCACCGCCGTGTCGGCGCGCCCGGCTCGACCTTCTGCATCGTGCTGTTCGGCGAGGACAGCGCCTTCCCCCACGGCGTGCGCGAACCGCGCCCGCTGCGCGAGGGCGACATGGTGCTGATCGACACCGGCTGCCAGTTGCACGGCTACAACTCGGACATCACCCGCAGCTACGTCTTCGGTACCCCCAGCGACCGCCAGCGCGCCTTCTGGAACCTGGAGAAGGCCGCCCAGCAGGCCGCCTTCGACGCCGCCGTGCCGGGCGCCCCCTGCCAGGCGGTGGACGCCGCCGCAAGGCGCTGCCTGGAAGCCGGCGGCCTGGGCCCGGACTACGCCCTGCCCGGCCTGCCGCACCGCACCGGCCACGGCATCGGCCTGGACATCCACGAAGGCCCCTACCTGGTACGCGGCGACGAAACCCCGCTGGAGGCCGGCATGTGCTTCAGCAACGAGCCGATGATCTGCGTGCCCGGCGAGTTCGGCATCCGCCTGGAAGACCATTTCTACATGAGCGCCGAGGGCCCGCGCTGGTTCACCCGGCCGAGCCATTCCATCGACGATCCGTTCGGTCTGGCGGGCTAGGGCCTAGCGGCATCGGTGGGCATTGTAGGAGCGGGCCCTGCCCGCGATTTCGCGCGCAGGGCGCGCTCCTACAGGGGAATGGCGCGGGTGGGGTTGCGGAGCGGATCTCATCCGCGAACCGCGCTGGAACCTCCGGTTATCGCGGACAAAGTCCTACGTCCGTGCTCGACCGTAGGGCGAATAACCGTTCGCGGTTATCCGCCGCCGGCCGGAACGCCGGTGCCCGACGGCGGCGGCGGATAACGCCGTAGGCGTTATGCGCCCTACGGGTTGGAAAGAGGCGGCGCAGCCTGCAAGACAGTTGCTCCTACCCTACCGGCGAGCAGGGCCTTTCGTAGGAGCGAGCACCTCGGTTAGGCGCGGGGCGATGGAGGGCGCGTACCTGCCCGGCGCCGCCTCTGGCGGGGCGGCGCCGGAGCGGGGGGCTACAGCAGGTTGAAGGGTAGGGTGGTGATCAGGCGCACGTCGTCGATGCTGCCGTCGGCCTGGTTCTGGCTGGCCCGGTGGCGCCGGTAGGTCAGCTTGATGCTGCTGCTCTTGAGCGGGCCGTCCTGGATCTTGTAGGCGAGCGTCATGCCCAGTTCGCGATGCCTTTCGCCGTCCTGCTTGCGCACCTCGGCGTAGCTGCCGTGGGCGCCGTTGCGGTCGCCGTCGTAGCGGGTGCCGTCGATGCCCCAGCCCTTGGCGTACCACAGCGTGCTGCTCAGCCCCGGTATGCCGTAGCGGGCCCAGTCGGTGCCGTAGGCCAGCTGGGCGGACTTCTCGTTGGGGCCGTTGTAGTCGGATTGCAGGTAGTTGACCAGGTAGATGGCCGCGGTCTCGTTGACGTAGTCGAAGTACTCGTCACCATCGACCTGCTGCCAGCCCGCCATCAGGCTATGGGCGCCGCGGGCGAGGGTGAAGGCCAGGCTCCAGGTGTCGTTGTCGATGTAGCCGGCCTTGCGGCTGCCGGCATCGCGGGTGCTGTAGCCGTCGAAGCGGGTGTGCAGGGCCAGCACGTCGGGGTCGCCGAGGTCGTGGGAGAAGCCCAGGTAGTACTGCCGCCAGATGTCCTCGAACTCGCCGCCGTAGGCGGTGAGGCTGAGATTGGGCGTCGCACGGTAGGTCCCGCCGAGGTAGCTGTAGCGGTCGCCCTTGGCCTTGCGGTCGCCGTAGGTGGTGGTGAGTTTCTCGTCGCCGGCCCCGGTGCGCGGGCTGACGCGATCGAAGCTGCCGGCCTGCAGCTTGAGCCTGGTGAGTTCGCTGCTGGTCAGGCCGACGCCGCGGAAGGTGGAGGGCAGGGCGCGGTTGTCTATGGTGGCCAGTACCGGCGTCTCGACCTGGAGGCGGCCGGCGCGCAGTTCGCTGTTGGACAGCCGCAGGCGCAGGTTGGCCACGCCCAGCTTGGACCACTCGTCCAGCGGCCGGCCGTCGCTGTCGGTCAGGGTGCGGTTGCTGCCGCCGGCGACCACGCCTTTGCCGCGCTCCAGGTTGAGGGCATGGAAGGCGCCGACGTCGAGGCCGAAGCCGACGGTGCCCCGGGTGTAGCCGGAGCTGTACTGCAGGATGCTGCCCTGCACCCAGGTGCGCCGGCTGTGGGTGGGTTCGTAGCCGTCGTCCTTGGGGATCTTGAAGACGAAGCGCCCATGTTTCTGCTCGCGGGAGGCGAAGTTGCGGGTGCTCAGGGTCAGGCTCTGGCCTTCGATGAAGCCCTTGGCGGCGGCCTGCCCCCGCTGCCTGTCGTCCTCTTCGGCCGCCCAGGCCTGGCCGGTGATGCCGGCGAGCAGTGCCAGGCCGATGGTGGTGGGGCGGATGTGTGGATTGGTCATCTGATTGCTCCTCGTTTCTAGTGCTGTGTGCAACGGCGGGCACCTGGGCGCGCGCCGGGAACGGCCGGTGGCCGGCTGCAAGGCGGGAAGCGAGTGAGGTGGGATGATTGTTGGAAGAGCATGGCCGGTCGGACCTGGCTCATGGCTGCCCGCAGCGGATGGGGCGGGCGCAGGGGCGGCAGCGGCGGGTCTGCCGTGCCGTGGAAGGCGTGGGGGGCCGTGGCTGCCGGGCCTTCAGGAGGGAAGCTAAGCCATGCCTGGCGGCCGCGACAATGAAAAAATGCCTGGTGCTTCACTACGCCGCTTCTCGCCGATGCCCGGAATAGAGGCTTCGCGGAATTTTTTGAGGTGGCGTGGTGGGAATCTTGGCGCCCACCTGTAGGAGCGGGCCCTGCCCGCGATTTCGCGCGCAGGGCCCGCTCCTACATGGGAATGGTGTGGGTGGGGTTGCGGAGCGGACCTCATCCGCGAATCGCGCCGGGGCGTCCGGCTATCGCGGACAAGGTCCGCTCCTTAACCGGTGGGCACGGCTTTTCGTAGGAGCGAGCATCTTGGTGCCGTCTTGCAGGACTCAGGGCCCCAGCTCGACGTGGGTGAAATTGTTCGAACCCAGCGGGCTCAGGGTGAAGCCTTTCACCCGGGGGCTCAGCACCACGAACTGCTTGGGGTAGGCCAGGGCTATCCAGGGCGCCTCGCGCTGGAAGATCGCCAGGGCCTGGCGGTAGAGCGCGGCGCGAGCGTCCTGGTCGGTGGTGGCGCGGGCCTGGCGCAGCAGGTCGTCGAACTGGGCGTTGCACCAGCCGGCCATGTTCTCGCCGCTCTGCGCCGCCGCGCAGGACAGGTTGGGGGTGAGGAAGTTGTCCGGGTCGCCGTTGTCGCCCACCCAGCCCATGAACACCAGGTCGTGCTCGCCGTGCTTGGCGCGGCGGATCAGTTCGCCCCATTCGTAGACGCGGATGTCGGCGCGGATGCCCAGCCTGCCCAGGTCGTTCTGCAGCATCTGCGCGCCTATGCCGGGGTTGGGGTTGGTCGGGCCGCCGCCGGGGCGGGTCCAGATGCTGAGTTTCTGCCCGGGTTGCACGCCGGCCTCGGCCAGCAGCTGGCGGGCCCGTTCGAGGTCGCGCGGCCAGCCCTTCAGGTCCGGGTCCGAGCCCCACAGCGTCGGCGGGTAGGGCGCCACCGCCGGGCTGGCGCCGCCCTCGCCGAACTGCGCCTTGCGGTAGGCGTCGCGGTCGAAGGCGAGGTTGATGGCCTGGCGCACGCGCACGTCGTCCAGCGGCTTGTGCCGGGTGTTGATGGCGACGTAGGCGACCAGCAGCGAGTCCAGTTCCTCCACCTTCAGCCGCGGGTCCCCGCGCAGCTCGGGGATGTCCGTGGGCCGCGGGTACACGGCCACCTGGCAGTCGCCGGCGCGCAGCTTCTGGATGCGCACGCTGGGGTCGGGGGTGATCGCCAGCAGCAGGCGCTCGATCTTCGGCGTGCCGCCCCAGTAGTCGGGGTTGGCGGCGAAGCGCACCTGGGCGTCCTTCTGGTAGCGCTGGAAGACGAAGGGCCCGGTGCCCAGGGGCAGGTTGTTCAGTTGCTCGGGCTTGCCGGCCGCCAGCAGCAGGTCGGCGTACTCGGCCGAGTAGATGGAGGCGAAGCCCATGGCCAGGTCGGCGAGGAAGGGCGCCTCGGGGTGGCGCAGGGTGAAGCGCACGGTCAGCGCGTCGAGCTTGTCGATGCGCTCGATCAGCCCCGGCAGGCCCATCGACTGGGCATAGGGGAAGCCGCGCGGGGCCAGCCTGTTCCACGGGTGCGCCGGGTCGAGCTGGCGCTGGAAGCTCCAGAGCACGTCGTCGGCGTTGAAGGTGCGGCTGGGGGTGAAGTAGTCGGTGCGCTGGAACTTCACGCCCGGGCGCAGGTGGAAGGTGTAGGCCAGGCCGTCGGCGCTGATGTCCCAGCTCTGCGCCAGCGCAGGGATTACCTTCGTGCTGCCGGGGGCGAACTGCACCAGGCGTTCGTACACCGTCTCGGCCGTGGCGTCGGCGGTGGTGGCGGCGGTGTACTGGGTGATGTCGAAGCCTTCCGGGCTGCCCTCGGTGCACACCACCAGGGGCCGGGCCAGCGCCGGCGCGGCGGCGAGCAGCAACGCCAGGGCCGCCCACGTGGGGCGGCCCGGTCGTCGCTCAGGGTGCGGCTGTAGCCAGCGCAGCATGGCGTAGCGGCCGCCTCGCGGCGGCCACCTGCCTTACTTGCCGACGCCCACGCCGTAGAAGGAGTTGAGCGCGAAGGGGCTGATCTTGAAGTCCTCGACCGTCTTGCGCATCGGCTGGTACACGGTGGAGTGGGCGATCGGGGTGATCGGCACCTGTTCCTTGAGGATGTGCTGGGCCTGCTTGTACAGCTCGGTGCGCTTGGCCTGGTCGGGGGTGCGCTTGGCTTCCTTGATCAGCTTGTCGTAGGGCTGGTCGCACCATTTGGAGAAGTTGTTGCCGTTGACCGCGTCGCAGCTGTACAGGGTGCCCAGCCAGTTGTCCGGGTCGCCGTTGTCGCCGCTCCAGCCGATCAGCATGGCGTCGTGCTCGCCGGCCTTGGCGCGCTTGATGTATTCGCCCCACTCGTAGGTGACGATCTTCGCCTTGATGCCGACCTTGGCCCAGTCGGCCTGGAGCATCTCGGCCATCAGCTTGGCGTTGGGGTTGTAGGGGCGCTGCACCGGCATGGCCCACAGGGTGATCTCGGTGCCTTCGGGCACGCCGGCCTTCTTCAGCAGTTCCCTGGCCTTTTCCGGGTTGTAGCCGGCGTCCTTGATGCTGTCGTCGTAGGACCACTGGGTCGGCGGCATGCCGTTCACGGCGAGCTGGCCGGCGCCCTGGTAGACGGCGTCGATGATGGCCTTCTTGTTCACCGCCATGTCCAGCGCCTCGCGCACTTCCAGCTTGTCCAGCGGCTTGTGCAGCACGTTGTAGGCGATGTAGCCGAGGTTGAAGCCCGGCTGCGAGGGCATGTTCAGGTTGGCGTCCTTCTTCAGCGACTCCAGGTCCGCCGGGCGCGGGAACAGGGTGATCTGGCACTCGTTGGCCTTGAGCTTCTGCATGCGCACCGAGGCGTCGGTGTTGATGGCGAAGATCAGGTTGTCGATCTTCACCTCGCCGGGCACCCAGTAGTCCTTGTTGGCCTTGAAGCGGATCATCGCGTCCTTCTGGTAGCGGCTGAACACGAAGGGCCCGGTGCCGATCGGCTTCTGGTTGATGTCGCTGGCCCTGTTCCGCTTGAGCAACTGGTCGGCGTACTCGGCGGACTGGATGGAGGCGAAGCTCATGGCCAGGTTCTGGATGAAGGCGGCGTCGACCTCGTTGAGGCTGAACTTCACGGTGTAGTCGTCGACCTTCTCCACCTTGGCGATGTTGGCGTCCATGCCCATGTCGGTGAAGTAGGGGAACTCGGTGGGGTAGGCCTTGCGGAACGGATGGTTCTTGTCGAGCATGCGGTTGAAGGTGAACAGCACGTCGTCGGCGTTGAATTCGCGGGTCGGCTTGAAGTAGTCGGTGGTGTGGAACTTCACGCCGTGGCGCAGGTGGAAGGTGTAGGTCTTGCCGTCATCGGATACGTCCCACTTCTCGGCCAGGCCGGGGATCACCTGGGTGCCGCCGCGCTCGAACTGGGTCAGGCGGTTGAACACGGTCTCGGCGGCGGCGTCGAAATCGGTGCCGGTGGTGTACTGGCCGGGGTCGAAGCCCGCCGGGCTGCCCTCGGAGCAGAACACCAGGTTGCCGGCGGCGTGGGCGAAGGGAGCACTGGCGATCAACCCAGCGGCGATCATGGAGCGGATGACGGCATTCTTGCGCATGCTGACCTCAGTTTGTTGTGGTTGTCATCGAGGCACGCCCTTGTGGGGCGTGTCGCCTGAAACTATGCAGGGCACATGCCGGGCGCAAGGGCCACACCCGCCACAGTGTAGAAGCTGTGATGAAGTCGTAAGGGAATGTCGCAATATCGCAAGAAGCCCGCCGCCATGGCCGGGGCATGGGCGAGGCGGCGGGCCCGCGGCTCAGGGCATCTGCACTTCGATGGTGCCGTCGGCGGTCACCGTGACCTGGCTGGTGCCGGCCTCGATCTCCGGCGCCGCGCCGTAGCCGGCGTCGGCCTTCATCGCCGCCATGCGCATCACCGGCATCGGCCGCGGCGCGCCGGCGCTGTTCAGGTTCAGGTTGACCAGGCGGTAGCCCTTGCCGCCGAGGGAGTCGGTCAGCAGCTGGGCGCGGGCCTTGAACGCGGCCACGGCGTTCTTCATCAGGCTGTCCTCGTTCTGCTGGCGGGTGGCGTCGGCGATGCTGAAGCTCATGTTGCCCATCTTCAGCTTGCCCAGCAGGCTGGCGGTGAGCTGCGACAGCGCGGCGAAGTCCGGGCTTTCCAGGCGCAGCTCGGCGCGTTCGCGCCAGGCGGTGATCTTCTGCCCCTTGTCGTCGTACACCGGGTAGCTGTTGCGGCTGCCCAGGCTCACGGTCACCCCCTTGACCTTGCGCGCCTCGGTCACCGCGGCGTTGAGCGCGGCGGTGGTCTCGGCGGCGAGCCTGGCCGGGTCGCTGGCCTGGGCCTCGTTGAAGAGGGTCACGTGCATCTGGTCGTGGGCCACTTCCTGGCTGGCCTCGGCGTGCAGCGACACCAGGTTGTAGCGCGGCTCGTCGGCGTGGGCGGCGAAGCTGGTGGCGGCCAGGGCGACGGACGCGGCCAGGGCGGCGAGGCTTTTCTTAAATGCGGACATGATCGACTCCTTGGTCCTGAATGAGTCCCGGGTGCAGGGTAGACGAACCCGCACATGGACAGTCAGACCTTTTGACGCAGGTCGGCGTTCAAAGGGGTTGAATCGCGATAGCCTTTATCTCGTATGCTGTGTCGCTATGACGCACCGAGAGGGGAAGGGGCTTGGCTATACTCGCGCAAATTCCGGAATTCACCATGCGCACACCGGTTTTCCAGTTATCCGCCAGCCGGCAGAACCTGCTGCACCTGACGCTCATCCGCATTCTCGTATTGGCCGCACAGGCCGGTTCGGTGGGCATCGCCTACAAGGCCCAGTTGCTCGCGCTGCCCTGGGCGGCCCTGGGGGTGACCCTCGGCGTGTCCCTGGTGCTGTGCCTGGCCACCGCCCTGCGCCTGCGCGGGCCCTGGCCGGTGACCGAGCTGGAGTATTCGGTGCAGCTGGGCTGCGACCTGATCATCCACAGCGCCCTGCTGTACTTCTCCGGCGGCTCGTCCAACCCCTTCGTCTCCTATTACCTGGTGCCGCTGACCATCGCCGCGGCGACCCTGCCGTGGCTCTACACCATCGTTCTCGCCGGCCTGGCCCTGGCCGCCTACACGGTGCTGCTGGTGTGGTTCCACCCGCTGGACATGGCCCCGGTGCAGCGCGACTACCTGCTGATCTACGGCATGTGGCTGAGCTTCGCCCTGGCCGCCGGGCTGATCACCTTCTTCGTCGCGCGCATGTCCCAGGCGCTGCGCCGCCAGGAGCAGATAGTCGCGCAGCGCCGCGAGGAGAGCATGCGCGACCAGCAGCTGCTGGCCGTGGCCACCCAGGCCGCCGGCGCCGCCCATGAGCTGGGCACGCCGCTGGCGACCATGAGCGTGCTGCTCAAGGAACTGCGCCAGGCGCACCCGAAGGACCCGCTGCTGCAGGAAGACCTGGCGCTGCTGCAGGAGCAGGTCAAGCTGTGCAAGGACACCCTGCAGCAACTGGTGCGCGCCGCCGAGGCCGACCGCCGCCAGGCCATCCAGGAACAGGGCGCCAACGAATGGCTGGAGGCGGTGCTGCGCCGCTGGCACCTGATGCGCCCGGAAGCCACCTACCGCTACCTGAACCTGGGCCCCGGCAGCGCCCCGCGGCTGACGCCGCCCACCGACCTCACCCAGGCCCTGCTGAACCTGCTGAACAACGCCGCCGACGCCTGCCCGGACGACCTCGAGATCAGCGTCGACTGGGACGCCTCCACTATCTGCCTGAGCATCCGCGACCACGGCCCCGGCGTGCCCCTGGCGATCGCCGAGCAACTCGGCAAACCCTTCTTCACCACCAAGGGCAAGGGCTTCGGCCTCGGCCTGTTCCTCAGCCAGGCCAGCGTCACCCGCGCCGGCGGCACGGTGAAGTTGTACAACCACGAAGACGGCGGCACGCTTACCGAGCTGCGCCTGCCGCGCAGTTACGGTGTGGTGTGAACCCACGCGCGAGGAAGTACCCATGAGCGAAGAGAACCTGTTCGAAGGCGAAGAGCAACCCCACCTGCTGCTGGTGGACGACGACGCCACCTTCACCCGCGTGATGGCGCGCGCCATGAGCCGCCGCGGCCTGCGCGTATCGGTCGCCGGCTCCGCCGAGGAAGGCCTGGCGCTGGCCAGGGAGGACCTGCCCGACTACGCCGTGCTGGACCTGAAGATGGACGGCGATTCCGGCCTGGTGCTGCTGCCCAAGCTGCTGGAGCTGGACGCGGAGATGCGCGTGGTGATCCTCACCGGCTACTCCAGCATCGCCACCGCGGTGGAGGCCATCAAGCGCGGCGCCACCAACTACCTGTGCAAGCCGGCCGACGCCGACGACGTGCTGACCGCGCTGCTCTCGCAGCACGCCGACCTGGACAGCCTGGTGCCGGAAAACCCCATGTCGGTGGACCGCCTGCAGTGGGAGCACATCCAGCGCGTGCTGGCCGAGCACGACGGCAATATTTCCGCCACCGCCCGCGCCCTGGGGATGCATCGGCGGACGTTGCAGCGTAAGCTGCAGAAGCGCCCGGTGAGGCGTTAAGGAATTCATAAGACAGGGAGCGCCAACTGGGCGCTCCTTTTTTTTGTGCCGCCCGTGCAGAGCCCGACCCGATGACCGAAAGTGCCGAGTATCGCGCTCCGAACGATGCCGTTCGCGAGCGATTCTTCTCCCAGGTGTGGAAACTGACGGCGCCGTACTGGCGCAGCGAAGAGAAGGGCATGGCCTGGCTGCTGCTGGTCGTGGTGATCGCGCTGTCGCTGGTCGGCGTCGGTGTCTCGGTGTGGGTCAACACCTGGTACCGCGACTTCTACAACGCCCTGCAGAACAAGGACCTGGACGCCTTCGTCCGCCTGATCCTGTACTTCTGCGGCATCGCCGCGGTGGCCATCCTGGTCGCCGTGTACCGGCTGTACCTGACGCAGATGCTGACCATCCGCTGGCGCCGCTGGCTCACCGAGAAGCACTTCGCCGCCTGGCTTTCCGACAAGCACTACTACCGCCTGGAACAGCGCGGTTACACCGACAACCCGGACCAGCGCCTGTCCGAGGACCTCAACAGCTTCACCGACACCACCCTGAGCCTGGGCCTGGGGCTGATCCGCAACCTGGTCAGCCTGGTGTCCTTCTCGGTGATCCTCTGGGGCGTGTCCGGCAGCATCGAGCTGTTCGGCGTCTCCATCCCCGGCTACATGTTCTGGGCCGCGCTGCTCTATGCCCTGGTCGGCAGCTGGCTGACGCACCTGATCGCCCGCCGCCTGATCGGCCTGAACAACCAGCAGCAGCGCTACGAGGCCGACCTGCGCTTCGGCCTGGTGCGCATCCGCGAGAACGCCGAGAGCATCGCCCTGTACAACGGCGAAGGCAGCGAGAACGAACGCCTGATGACGCGCTTCCGCAACGTCTGGGGCAACTTCTGGGAACTGATGAAGGTGCAGAAGCGCCTGACCTTCTTCAGCTCCGGCTACGCCCAGATCGCCATCATCTTCCCCATCGTGGTGGCCGCGCCGCGCTACTTCGCCGGCAAGATCCAGCTCGGCGAGCTCATGCAGATCAACTCCGCCTTCGGCAACGTCCAGGACGGCCTGAGCTGGTTCATCGACGCCTACGCCAGCCTGGCCACCTGGCGCGCCACCTGCGACCGTCTGCTGAGCTTCCGCAATGCCATGGACGAGGTGGCCGGCGAGCACGAGGGTATCGCGGTGCGGGCCGCCGGCGACAACCTGCAGCTTGACCACCTGAGCCTGCGCCTGGCCGACGGCAGCGTGCTGCTGGAGCCCACCAGCCTCAGCCTGCGGGCCGGCGAACAGGTTCTCGTCAGCGGCCCCTCGGGCGCCGGCAAGAGCACCCTGCTGCGGGCCATGAGCGGGCTCTGGCGCTTCGGCGCCGGGCAGGTGCTGATGCCGGCGGCGCGCACGCTGTTCCTGCCGCAGAAGCCCTACCTGCCGATCGGCAGCCTGGCCGAGGCCCTGAGCTACCCCGAGGCGCCCGGTCGGCACGCACCCGAGCGCCTGCGCGAGGTGCTGCGGCAATGCCGCCTGGAGCACCTGGGCGAACGCCTGGACGAGGCCCAGCACTGGCAGCGCCTGCTCTCGCCGGGCGAGCAGCAGCGCCTGGCCATCGCCCGCGCGCTGCTCTACGCGCCGGCCTGGCTGTTCCTCGACGAAGCCACCTCGGCGCTGGACGACAACGACGAGGCCGCGCTCTACCAGACCCTGCTGGAGCAACTGCCCGGCGTGACCCTGGTCAGCGTCGGCCACCGCGCCGACCTCAAGCGCTTCCACGACCGCCAGCTGCGCCTGGAGGATCGCCACCTGCGCGAGGTCGAGGCGGTGCTGCCGGCCTGAGGCCTGCCCCGCCCGGGGCGCCGTAGTGAAACATCTTGCCAACGGCTTGCACGGGCGGGGTAGGAAAATTCATAAACAGTTGGCAGATTCGCTCATCAGGCCAGCCTAACGGGCCTGCTACCCGGTACCCTCGGCGACTTTCCTCTAAAAGGTTCTCCTGTTTCGTCGCCTGGGTACCCCAATGCACGTTCTCTTGCCTTCCTGGCAGGCGCTGACCCGCGAGCCGCTGCGCCTGGTCAACCTGCGTCGCTGGCTGCTGGCCGCCGCCGGCCTCGCCCTGCTGCTCGGCGCCCTGGCCTTCGCCGCCGGCCTCTGGTTCGGCCGCGCGATGGCGCCCGCCGCCGCCGTGGCCGAGGCCGCCCCGGGCGAAACCCCGGAACAGCGCTTCGCCGTGGCGCGCCTGGGCGAGCTGGCCGGGCGCCTGCAGGTGCTGGAGAAGGACGCCGCCTACCTGCTCAAGGTGGTCGACGGCCACGAGGAAATCGCTCGCAAGCTGGCGCGCATCGACCCCGCCCTGGTGCCCGGCGACGCCGCGGCGCCGCATGAGGACGGGGAGGGCGGCCTGCTGCTGCCGCCGCGGCCGTGCCAGGCCGCGCCGCTGGTCGACGTGCAGCAGGGCACCGCGGCCGCCCGCTGCCTGCGCCGCCAGCTCGACCTGCTGCTGGACGCGGTGTCGCGGCGCAACGCCGACTTCCTCGCCATCCCCACCCATCGCCCGGTGGGCAAGGCGCGCCTGGGCTCGGCCTTCGGCAACCGGGTGGACCCGTTCAACCGCCGCCTGGCCTTCCACTCCGGGCTCGACTTCGCCGCGCCCAGCGGCACCGAGATCCAGGCCGCCGCCGGCGGCCGGGTGGTCGCGGCCGGGCCTTTCAGCTCCTACGGCATCCGCGTGGAGATCGACCATGGCAACGGCCTGCTCACCCGCTACGCGCACCTGTCGAAGCTCCACGTGCGCGTCGGCGAGGTGGTGATGCCCGGCCAGCGCATCGCCGCCATGGGTTCCACGGGCCGTTCCACCGGCTCGCACCTGCACTTCGAAGTGCTCTACCGCGGCGAGTTCGTCGACCCGCAGCACTTCCTCTCCCTGGGCGACATGGAGAAGGCCCTCGATGCGCTGGCCCAGGACTAGGCCCTCGACCACCCGCGAGCTGCTGCGCGCCGAGCACCAGCCGCGGGCGCAGGTGGCGCGCAGCTACCGGCCGCTGCTCTGGGCCGCGCTGGCGCTGGCCGTGGCCTTCGCCGCGCTGCACTTCTGGCGCGGCGCGCAGCGGGACGGGGCGCAGCAGCGCATCGATGAGCTGCAGGCCGGCAATGCCGCGCTGGCCGCCGACCTGCAGCGCCAGCGCCTGCTGGCCGCCGAGGCGCAGGCCACGCGCGAGCAGCTGGAGCGGCGCATCGAGCAGATGTCCGGGGAACTCAAGAAGCTCAAGACCGACCTGGCGTTCTACCGCCAGCAGAAACCCGCCAAGTGATCCGCAGGAGGACGAACATGTTCAGCAGCAAGAAGAAGGGGCCGCAGGTGGCGGTGGACAGGTTTTCCAGCCTGCTGTCGGGCAACCTGGCGCTGGTGGGCGACCTGGAGTTCGAGGAGGGCCTGAAGGTCCAGGGCCGCATCCAGGGCAACGTGCGCCACAAGCCGGGCACCCAGAGCCTGCTGGCCCTGGGCGCGGAAGGGCGGATCGAGGGCTGCGTGAGCAGCTACGACGCGCTCATCGACGGCACCATCGTTGGCGACCTGTACGTCGAGCACCTGCTGGAGCTGCATTCCAACGCCCGCGTCATCGGCAACATCCACTACCGCCAGCTGAGCATGGAGAACGGCGCCAGCGTCGACGGCAAGCTCACCCGCCTGGACGAACAGCGCCCGCTGGAGCTGCCGGCGCCCGAGCGCCCGCGGGCGCGCGCCGAGGAAGCGGAGCCCGCCTGAGGCAAATCGTTAGCACGCGAAGCAGTGCCCCTTGCTATGATCGCCGCAGTTTTTCCGCCGGCGTTTCCCCTCCATGCTCGCACTGCTGTTCCAGACCCTCGGCATCACCGCGCCGGTGTTCTCCATGCTGTTCATCGGCGTGTTGCTCCGGCGCGTCGGCTGGATCGACCAGGGCTTCATCCAGACCGCCTCGGCCCTGGTGTTCAACGCCACCATGCCGGTGATGCTGTTCCTCGGCATCTACCATTCCGACCTGCACCGCGCGGCCAGCCCGGCGGTGCTGACGTTCTTCTGCCTGGCGACCCTCGGCGGCTTCCTCCTCGCCTGGGGCTGGGCGCTCTGGCGGGTGCCGCGCGAGGAACGCGGCGTCTACGTGCAGGGCGCCTTCCGCGGCAACAACGGTATCGTCGGCCTGGCCCTGGCCACCAGCCTCTACGGCGAGCACGGCCTGGCCCTGGGCTCGGTGCTCGCGGCCCTGGTGATCCTCTGCTACAACACGCTGGCCACGGTGGTCCTGGCGATCTACAGCCCGGTACTGAAGTCCGACCCGCTGAGCATCGCCCGCCAGGTGCTGCTCAACCCGCTGATCCTCGGCGTGCTGGCGGCCTTCCCGTTCGCCTGGTGGGGCATCCGGCTGCCGGCCTGGGTGCTCACCTCCGGCGACTACTTCGCGCAGATGACCCTGCCCCTGGCGCTGGTCTGCATCGGCGGCACCCTGTCGCTGCCGGCCCTGCGCAGCAGCGGCAGCCTGGCCCTGAGCGCCAGCCTGATGAAAATGGTCTGGCTGCCCGCGCTGTGCACCGCCGCCGCCTGGCTGTGCGGCTTCCGCGGCGCCGAACTGGGCGTGCTGTTCCTCTACTTCGCCAGCCCCACGGCGGCGGCCAGCTACGTGATGGCGCGCGCGGCCCAGGGCAACGCCGAGCTGGCGGCCTCGATCATCGTCATCACCACCCTGGCGGCGGCGCTGACCACCAATATCGGGCTGTTCATCCTGCAGTGGGGTGGGTGGATCTGAGGTGCCCAACCCCCGAACCGCAGCGTCAGCCGGCAAGTTCGTAGGGCGTATAACCGTTCGCGGTTATACGCCGCTACACCCAGCTCATGTCCGGCGTCGCGGTCGAGCCCGGAGTGCCCCGAAACAGGCGCGCCGTGGCCGAACCCGAAGCGCGCCTGGGATCGAGGTCAAACGGCGGATAACGCCGGAGGCGTTATGCGCCCTACGCCCAGCCCACCCTCGGCGTAGGGCGAATAACCGTTCGCGGTTATCCGCCGTTACACCGAGCTTATGCCCGGTGTCGCAGTCGAACTCGGAGTGCCCGGAAAGAGGCGCTCCGTGACCGAGTTCGAAGCGCGCCTGGGATCGAGGTCAAACGGCGGATAACGCCGTAGGCGTTATGCGCCCTACGCCCAGCCCACCCTCGGCGTAGGGCGTATAACCGTTCGCGGTTATACGCCGTTACACCGAGCTTATGCCCGGTGTCGCAGTTGAACTCGGAGTGCCTGGAAAGAGGCGCTCCGTGGCCGAGTTCGAAGCGCGCCCGGGATCGAGTTCAAACGGCGGATAACGCCGGAGGCGTTATGCGCCCTACGTCCAGCCCACCCTCGGCGTAGGGCGTATAACCGTTCGCGGTTATACGCCGTTACACCGAGCTTATGCCCGGTGTCGCAGTCGAACTCGGAGTGCCCGGAAAGAGGCGCTCCGTGACCGAGCTAGAAGCGCGCTTGGGATCGAGGTCAAACGGCGGATAACGCCGTAGGCGTTATGCGCCCTACGCCCAGCCCACCCTCGGCGTAGGGCGTATAACCGTTCGCGGTTATACGCCGTTACACCGAGCTTATGCCCGGTGTCGCAGTTGAACTCGGAGTGCCCGGAAAGAGGCGCTCCGTGACCGAGTTCGAAGCGCGCCCGGGATCGAGGTCAAACGGCGGATAACGCCGGAGGCGTTATGCGCCCTACGTTCAGCCCACCCTCGGCGTAGGGCGTATAACCGTTCGCGGTTATCCGCCGTTACACCGAGCTTATGCCCGGTGTCGCAGTCGAACTCGGAGTGCCCGGAAAGAGGCGCTCCGTGACCGAATTCGAAGCGCGCCTGGGATCGAGGTCAAACGGCGGATAACGCCGGAGGCGTTATGCGCCCTACGTCCAGCCCACCCTCGGCGTAGGGCGTATAACCGTTCGCGGTTATCCGCCGTTACACCGAGCTTATGCCCGGTGTCGCAGTCGAACTCGGAGTGCCCGGAAAGAGGCGCTCCGTGACCGGGCTCGAAGCGCGCCCGGGATCGAGGTCAAACGGCGGATAACGCCGTAGGCGTTATGCGCCCTACGTCCTGGATAACCGCCGCCTGTTGGGGAACGGTCTAAGCAGATTCTGAATTCGCAGACGGCATCACTTGCTCTGCCCGAAGGCCATTTCAAGCTGTTTTACAGGCGGTTACACTTACCCCTTCCAACGCGCGACAAAGGATTGCTCATGCGTTTCCAGGATTCCGCCCGCAGCCTCGCGCTGCTGCCCGGCCTGCTGTGGCTGGCGTCGTCGTACGCCGGGCCGGGCGCCGAATTGTCCAGCCCGGCCGGCGGCTGGCGCTACTCGGGGTTGCTCGACGACCTCGACAGCCCGCGCGTGGCCTATCCCACCCCGCCCATCGACCGCGGCGGCCAGCGTGGCCGCAGCCTGATCGAGGGCGACCTGAAGCAGCTCGCCGGCACCGAGCGCGCCCAGCGCCTGGTGGTCAACGGCAACCCGCTGCCCCTGTATACCGATGCCCAGGGGCACTTCGTCCGGCCCTATGCCTTCGGCGCGGGCTCCAACAGCGTCGAGGTGGCCAGTGCCGACGGCCAGTCGCTCAGGCGCGTGCAGTTCTACGAGGCCAACGCCGGGCGCATTCCGCCGCGGGTGCGCGTGGCCCTGGGCTGGGACGACCCCAAGGCCGAGCTGGACCTGCACATCGTCACCCCCGACGGCCAGCACGCCTTCTGGGCCCGGCCGCGGCTGAACAACGGCGGCGGCCTGGACCCGGACGGCGTCGACGGCCCCGGCCCGGAAATGTTCAGCATGGCCGCGCCGCTGCACGGCACCTACCTGGTCTACGTGAACTACTGGGGCAATTTCGGCGCCCAGGGCTATAACTTCCAGGCCGGCGCCAACCAGCAGGAGGTCATCACCGCCCAGGTCAACCTGGTGTTCAACGAGAACAGCGTCGACGAGAAGCGCGAGACCTTCGTGGTGCCGCTGCGCACCATCGGCGACCTGGTCCTGGTCAAGACCTTCACCTATTGAGAGCCGTCCCCTGCCAGGGATGCAACAGGATCGAGCACGCATGAGCGACAACACCACCCCCAGTCCCTCCACTCCCGCCGCCGACAGCCCCGGCGTGAAGCGCTGGCCGCTGATCATCGGCGGCCTGGCGCTGGTGCTGCTGGTCCTCGGCGGCCTGCTGCTGCGCTACGTCGTCACCGCGCCGCCCAGCGGCCCGCTGCCGGGCCTGGAGGCGCCGCCGGCCAACGCCCAGGGCCGCGACATCCGGCACCCCGACGCGCTGATCGAAAGCGCCTCGCTCGCCCGCCTGCCCAAGGAACTGCTGGAGGTGCCGCTGCTGCGCGACACCCTCACCGAGGACTTCGTCTTCTACTACGAGAACGACGGCGACCGCCTGGGCCTGGCCGGCAGCCTGCGGCGCATCGTCTACGAACACGAGCTGACGCTGAAGGACAACCTGGTCGAGGAGTTGCTCGACCAGCCGGCCCAGGTCGCCCTGTGGCGCGGCGCCGACGGCCGCCTGCGCGACTTCCTGGTGGTGATGAAGCGCGGTGGCCTGGCCAGGCTGCTGGAGCCCCTGGCGCACCTCGCCGCCGACGACAGCCAGCTGCGCAAGGTCGGCGAGCTGAAGGGCGGCGCCGGCGTCTACCGCCTGCGCTACAACGGCCAGAAGACCCTGCTGTTCGCCTCCAGCGGCGACTATCTGGTGCTGCTGTCCAACCCGAAGATGCTCTTCCCCAGGGCCGCCGGCGATGAAATGGGCGAGGCCGACGCCCAGGCCGGCGCCGACCTGGCCGCGCTGCTGGGCGGCGACGACGAAGCCTTCCCCCGCGCCTTCGGCCTGGGCCCGCGCGGCGAGCTGAGCCAGCGCGTCAGCCTCGGCGCCGGCGCCCTGACCATGGGCTACCAGCGCTTCATCCCGGCCTTCGCCGGGGTGCGCTTCGACAAGGACGCCAAGGGCTGGAACAGCTACCTGGCGCTGAACCCGGTGGAGCGCCAGCCGGACCTGGACTTCACCCCCGTGTGGCAGGCCATGCCCATGGGCGCCAGCGCCTGCGTGGCCTTGCCGCTGACCCCGGGCCTGTACGACAGCCTGCTGGTGCGCCTGGGCGCCGAGCAGAAGATGGCCGCGGCTTTTTCCGAGCACCTGTCCGGCGCCGCCGGGCTGTGCTGGTACGCCGACTCGCGGCTGTACACCCCGCTGCTGGTGGCCACGCTCAGCGCGCCGCCCGGCCCCGAACTGGACGCCGACCTGGGGCGGCTGTTCGCCAGCCTGGTGGGCGCCTACGAGGCCAACGCCGAGGGCGGCAACTTCCCGGTGGACGAGCAGCGTCAGGGCGAGACGCGCAAGTGGCTGCGCCAGGTCAGCTCCAACTTCGGCCAATACGCCGCTGCCGATGCGGCCGACCCGGACGCCGTCAGCGGCCGCGGCTTCTTCCGTGTCGGCCTGGCGCGGCAGGGCAGCACCCTGCTGTTCTCCCTCGACGACCAGTTGCTGGACAAGGCCCTGGGCACCCTCGACAAGCGCTTCCCGCCGCTGGCCGACGTGCTGCCCAGGGATGCCCTGGTGCCGGCCTACCTGGCGCCGCAGTCGCTGTCCACGCTGCTGCAGCGCGAGACCCTGGAGAGCCTGCCGCAGGACCTGGAGCCGGTGTTCCGCAACGCCGCCGACAGCCTGCTGCTGCCGCGCCTGAAGGCCCTGGCCGGGCATGGCGGCTATGCCCTTGGCCTGCCCGCCGGCAGCCGCGCCGAACAACCCTGGCAATGGCTGCCGCTGCAGTGGCGCGCGCTGTGAGGCCACGGGCGCTGCTGCTGGCGCTCGGCCTGTGGGCCGCCCAGGCGGCCCAGGCCGGCAGCGCCGCGCTCGACCCGGAGCAGTCCCAGGTATTCCGCGCCTGGTTCGTGCGCATCGCCGAGGAACAGCTGCGCCAGGGCCCTAGCCCGCGCTGGCACCAGCAGGACTGCGCGGGCCTGGTGCGCTTCGCCGCCAACGAGGCGCTCAAGCCCCACGACGCCAGGTGGCTGCGCGCCAACGGCCTGTCCAACCGCTACCTGCCGCCGGAGCTGGCGCTCACCGACGAGCAGCGCGCCCTGGCGCAGAACTGGCGGCAGGGCGGCGGCCAGCTCGGCCCCTACGTCAATGCCATCAAGCTGATCCAGTACAACAGCACCCTCGTCGGCCGCGACCTCAACCAGGCGCGGCCGGGCGACCTGATCTTCTTCGACCAGGGCGACGACCAGCACCTGATGATCTGGATGGGCCGCCACATCGCCTACCACACCGGCAGCAGCACGCCGACCGACAACGGCATGCGCTCGGTCAGCCTGCAACAACTCATGACATGGAAGGACACCCGATGGATACCCGACCCCGCCAACCCCAACTTCGTCGGCGTGTATCGCTTGTCGTTCCTCGCCCGATGAAGCTGCTCGCGCTGTGCGCCGGCCTGGCCCTGGGCGGCCTGCTGCTGGGCGCACCGCAGGCGCTGCGGGCCGACGACGAGGTGCCGGCGAGCAACTACGCGCCGGTCAGCGGCGAGTCCTTCTTCCTGCTCGCCGACAGCAGCTTCGCCACCGACGAAGAGGCCCGCGTGCGCCTGGAGGCGCCGGGCCGCGACTACCGCCGCTACCGCATGGAAGCCTACGGCGGGGTGGACATGCGCGTGTACCGCATCGACCAGCCGCTGGACTTCCTCAAGCGCCAGAAGAACCTGCACCGGGTGCTGGCCGAGGGGCAGTTCAAGGGCGAGGGCCTGGCCAACACCCTGGCCTACCTGTGGGACAACTGGTACCGCAAGTCGCGGCGGGTGATGCAGCGCGCCTTCTCCTACGAGTCGCGCAAGCAGGTCACCGAGGTGGTGCCGGAGCTGAAGATGGGCCAGGCCATGAGCGCGCCCACGCCCTACGACGCGCAGCCGCAGTACGCGCCGATTCCCGGGCTGCCGATGGTCGAGCAGTTCCGCTACCCGCTGTGGGACGCCAAGCCCATCGAACCGCCAGCTGACGTCAAGCTGGCCGGTTCCTCCAGCGAGTTCATCAACGTCTCGCCGGGCAACGTCTACATCCCCCTGGGCAAGCTCAAGCCCGGCCTGTACCTGGTCGAGGCGCTGGTGGGCAAGTACCGCGCCACCACCGTGGTATTCGTCTCCAACACGGTGGCGGTGAGCAAGATCGCCGGCAACGAACTGCTGGTGTGGTCGGCGCGCAAGCACGAAGGCACCCCGGTGCCCGACACCCAGGTGCTCTGGACCGACGGCCTGGGCGTGATGAGCAGCGGCCGCACCGACGCCGAGGGCCTGCTGCGCCTGCAGCACGCCAGCCCCGAGCGCTCCTTCGTGATAGGCGAGGACAAGGAGGGCGGCGTCTTCGTCTCGGAAAACTTCTACTACGACAGCGAGATCTACGACACCAAGCTCTACGCCTTCACCGACCGCCCGCTGTACCGCCCGGGCGACTGGGTGGCGCTGAAGATCTACGGCCGCGAGTTCAAGAACGCCCGCGACTCCGCCGCGCCCCAGGCGGCGCCGGTGAAGCTGAGCGTGATCGACGCCGCCGGCACCACCCTGCAGACCCTCGACCTGCAGCTGGACCCCAAGGCCGGCGCCAACGGCCGCTTCCAGCTGCCGGACAACGCCGTGGCCGGCGGCTACGAGCTGCGCTTCGACTACCGCGGGCAGACCTACAGCAGCGCCTTCCGCGTGGCCGAGTACATCAAGCCGCACTTCGAGATCGCTCTCGACCTGGCCAAGCCGGACTTCAAGACCGGCGAAGCGGTGAAGGGCAACCTGGTGCTGCTCTACCCGGACGGCAAGCCGGTGGCCAACGCCAAGCTGCAACTGAGCCTGCGCGCCCAGCAGCTGTCCATGGTGGACAACGAACTGCAGTACCTCGGCCAGTTCCCGGTGGAGCTGACCAGCACCGAGCTTGCCACCGACGCCCAGGGCCGCGCCGCCATCGAGCTGCCGGCGGCGGACAAGCCCAGCCGCTACCTGCTGACGGTGTTCGCCAGCGACGGCGCCGCCTACCGGGTGAAGACCAGCAAGGAAATCCTCATCGAGCGCGGCGCCGCGCGCTACAGCCTGGCCGCGCCGCAGCGCTTCAGCGCGGTGGGCGACCAGGTCGAGTTCAGCTACGCGCCCGAACAGCCCACCGAACTCAAGCCCAAGCGCTACCGCTGGGTGCGCCTGGAAGACCGCTCCACGGGTGACGGCGAGGCCGGCGACGGCAAGTTCGCCATCGCCTTCGCCAAGCCCGGCACCTACAGCATCGAGTTGCGTGACGCCCAGGGCCAACTGCTCGGCGGCACCGGCCACTCGGTGAGCGGGGAGGGCGTCAAGGCGGTGCCCGGCACCGTGGAAATCGTCCTCGACAAGGCCGAGTACCAGGCCGGTGACGAAGCCCTGGCGCTGATCACCTTCCCCGAGCCGGTGGACGACGCGCTGCTCTCGCTGGAGCGCGACAAGGTCGAGGCCACCGCGCTGCTGTCCAGGGGCGGCGACTGGCTGAAGCTGGAGAAGCTCAACCCCACCCAGTACCGCGCGCGCATCCCGGTGAAGCCGGACTTCTCGCCGAACCTGACCTTCTCGGTGCTCTACACCCGCGGCGGCGACTACAGCTTCCAGAACGCCGGCATCAAGGTGACGGTGCCGCAGGTGGAGATTGCCATCGCCACCGACAAGGAGCGCTACGAGCCGGGCGAGACCGTGACCGTGGACCTGGCCACCAGCTACGCCGGCAAGCCGGTGTCCAGCCAGGTGGCGGTAGGCGTGGTGGACGAGATGATCTACGCCCTGCAACCGGAGATCGCCCCGGGCATCGACCAGTTCTTCTACCATCCGCGGCGCAACAACGTGCGCACCAGCGCCAGCCTGGCCTTCATCAGCTACGACGTGGCCCTGCCGGGCAACGCCAGCGCGCCGGGGCGCAGCAACCGCAGCGAGCGCGGGGTGAAGGTGCTGGAGCGGCCGCGCCGCGAGGACGTGGACACCGCCGCCTGGGAGCCGAAGCTGGTCACCGACGCCCAGGGCAAGGCGCGCTTCAGCTTCCGCATGCCCGATTCGCTGACGCGCTGGCGCATCACCGCGCGGGCCATGGACGGCGACGGCCAGGTCGGCCAGAAGAAGCAGTTCATCCGCTCGGAGAAGCCGCTGTACCTGAAATGGAGCGGCCCGCAGCGCTTCCGCGCCGGCGACAGGCCGGACCTCGGCCTGTTCGTCTTCAACCAGGGCGAGCAGGCGGTCAAGGCCGAGCTGCTGGTGCGCTACGCCGGCCAGGAGCAGACCCAGGCGCTGGAGCTGGCCAGGGGTGTGAACTACGTGCGCCTGCCGGCCCAGGCCCTGAGCGATGGCGAATGGAGCGCCGAGCTGCGCCAGGACGGCCAGTTGCGCGACAGCCTGGGCGTGCGCTTCGCCCTGGCCGCCGACGGCTGGCAGGTGCTGCAAGCGCGCAGCCTGCAACTGGCCGGGCAGAACAGCCCGCTGCAACTGCCGGCGGACGCCCGCGACATCCGCCTGCGCCTGGACGACAGCGCCAGCGCGCTGTTCCGCGGCAGCCTCGACGACCTGCTGGCCTACCCCTACGGCTGCGTCGAGCAGACCGCCAGCCGCCTGCTGCCGCTGAGCGTGGCCTACCCGCTGCTGGCCGGCGGCGAGCCGCGGGTGCGCGACCGCCTGCGCCTGATCATGCAGAACAGCCGCCTGCGCCTGGTGCAGATGGCCGGGCCCAACGCCTACTTCACCTGGTGGGGCGACAACACCGACAGCGACGCCTTCCTCACCGCCTACGCCTACTACGCCGACTGGCACGCCAGCCGCGCGCTGCAGATCAGCCTGCCGGCGGAGCACTGGCAGCGCGTGCTCGACCTCTACGCCAAGCTGGCCGGGCAGACGCCGCTGCTGCAACGCGCGCTGATCCTAGGCTTCGCCCGCGACATGCAGCTGCCGGTGCAGACCCTGGTCGGCGGCCTGCTCGACGACCTGGCCAAGGCCGGGGAGGGCGAGGACGCGAAACTGCCGGCCGACGCCGAAGTCAGCCTGGTGATGGCCGCGCCGGACTCCAGCCTCGGCCTGGCGGTGGCGCGGGTACTGGCCGCGAACCTGGCGCAGCAGGCCAAGGTGCCGCTGCCGGCGGCCTTCGCCAAGCAGCTGGATGGGGCGCGCTTCAAGGTCAACAACAGCGACCAGCCGTTCGCCCAGGCGGTGCAGCTGTCGCTGGCGGCGCCCGACGCCAACCGCGCCCGCGCCCTGCTGGCGCGCCTGGGCCCGCAGCAGTCGACCCTGGAACGCGCCCTGGCGCTGACCTGGCTGCAGCGCGCCCTGGCCCAGGCGCCGGCGGCCGAAACGCTGAAGCCGGGCAAGGATTGGCTCGAGCAGCAAGGCCCCAGCGGCGAGCGCTACTGGCAGTGGCAGGGCCAGGGCGTGCCCGCCGAGCTGACCCTGCAGAGCCCGCCGTCGCGCCCGCTCAACGCCGCGCTCAGCTACCGCAGCGCCGAGGCTCCGGCCAGCCAGTTGCCGGTGAGCATCAGCCGCCGCCTGCTGCGCCTGGTGCCGGGCGACAAGGCCTTCGCCTTCAAGGTCGAGGAACTGGGCGACAAGCCGCTGTCCAGCGACGAGCTGTACCTGGACGAAGTGACGGTCAAGACCGAGCAGCCCACCGCGCTGCGCTACGGCATGCTGGAAGTGCCGCTGCCGCCGGGCGCCGACGTCGAGCGCACCACCTGGGGCATCCAGGTCAGCGGCCTGGGCGGCACCGAGGCCACCAGCCTGGAACGCGCGCGCAACGAGCCGGGCGACCTGCACTACGGCATCCCGGTGGACAGCCTCGCCGGCGAGCTGCGCTTCCGCCACCTGGTGCGCTTCTCGCAGAAGGGCGAGTTCGCCCTGCCGCCGGCGCGCTATGTGCGCATGTACGCGCCCGCCGAGCAGGCCCTGGAACAGAACCCGGCGCTGGCCAGGGTCAAGGTGCAGTAGATGGGACAGCGCCTGGCCTGGCTGCTGCTCCTGTTGCCGCTCTGCGCGGCGGCGCAGCCGCCCGTGCAGTTCGCCTGGCGCACCGCCCAGGGCGACCAGCTGCTGCGCCTGGACCGCCAGCAGGTGCTGGCCCGCGAGCCGCTGCCGGCGGACCTGCGCACGCCCCTGGGCAGCCTGTGGAAGCTGTTCGTCTTCGCCTGGCTGGTGGACAACCAGCGCCAGGAGCCGGCCTATGCCTGCAAGGGCCAGTCCCGCGAGGAGGTCTACTGCTGCTCGGCGGGGCAGAGCATCGGCCGCGACCAGGCGCTGGTGAAATCCTGCGGGCTGTACTTCCAGCCGGCGCGCCTGGGCCTGGACGCCGCGGCCTGGCGCCGGTACTGGCAGGCGTACGCGGCGCCGGCCTGGTTGTTGGACCTGGACAAGTTGCAGCCGCAGACCGAGGTGCCGGTGGCCGAGCTGCTGGATGTCCTCGGCCGCCTGCCGGCCCAGGACGAGGCGCGCCGCGTGCTGCTCGACGTGGTGGTGAACGCCGACGACGGCCACGCCGTGGCCAGCCTTGGCGGGCGCCTGCGGGTGAAGACCTGGAGTTGGCTCGACGAGCGCGACCCGCAGGCGCGCCGTGGCGGCTTCGCCGGCTGGCTGGTGGACGGCACGCCGGTCTGGGTGTCCGGTCCCGGCACCAGCAAGACGCTGCTGGCGCAGTATGCCGAGGCGCTGGGGGCGCTGCTGCCGGCGCCCTGGCCGCGGGAGGCCGGGCGCTGCGTGGCGGTGCCGCTGTTCAGCCGCTACCCGCTGCGCGAGGTCTTCGACGTCCAGGGCCGTCCGGCGGCGGCCGGCGGCCTCAGCGGCAGCTACCGGGTGAGCTTCGAGAACGGCAACGACCTGGATATCCACAGCGACGGCGAACTCTTCCTCCAGCGCGACGGCAAGCCCTGGCTGGTGGCCCGGCTGGAGCGCGAGGAATACGTCGCCCGCGTGCTGCAGCGCGAAGCCGCGGCCACCCCGGTGGAAGCCGCCCGCGCCCTGGCGGTGGCCATCCGCAGCTACCTGCTGCAGAACGGCGCGCAGCACGGCGACTGCCTGGACATCGACGACAGCAGCCAGCGCCAGCGCGTCGCCCCGCGCCCGGCCACGGCGCAGATGCGCGCCGTGGCGGCCTTCACCGACGGCCTGGTGCTGGCCGGCAGCCCGGTCACCTACCACGCCGACCAGGCCGGCCCGGCGAAACTCTCCTGGCAGGAGGCCAAGGCCCAGGCGGCCAGCGGCCTGCGCTTCGACGCCATTCTCGCCCGCACCTTCCCGCGCGCCAGCCTGAGCGCCTGGAACAACCCGCTGGCGGCCTGCCAGCCGCTGCCCGCCGCCGAGGACTGGCTGCGCAAGCAGCGCCGTGGCTGGCGCCCGCGCCTGGAAGGCGAGCCGGGCTACGAGGAATTGCAGAGCTTCGCCGTCTGCCAGCTGGCCTCGGGCCGCCCCTACGTCGACCGCGAGCGCCAGCGCATCTACGTGCGCGGCCTGTATTCGCTGCAGGACCGCCTCGACCTCACCCACGAATACCTGCACCTGGCCTTCCAGGCGCACCCCAACGGCCAGGACGAAGACTTCGTCGAAAGCCTCGCCCGCCGCCTGATACTGGAATGACCGCCATGACGCTGCGTCCCTACCTGTTCCTTTCCCTGCTCGCCGCCGGCCTGGCCCAGGCCACCGAGCCGGGCATCCGCCTGGACGCCCCGCTGGGCGGCTGGCGACCCGGCAACGGCGAGGGCGCCAACTTCCGCCAGCGCGTGAACTACCCGGCGGCCTCGGTGAACACCCCGGCCGACCAGGCGCTGAGCGCGCGGATCAGGGGCGAGATCGCCAACGCGCCCAAGGGCCGGCCGGCGACCCTGGTGGTCAATGGCGTGTCCATGCCGCTGAAGATCGGCGAGGACGGCGGCTTCGACCGCCCCTACGCGTTCCCGGCCGGCAGCAACAGCGTCGAGGTGATCAGCCCGGACGGCCAGCGCCACGAGCGCGTGCAGTTCTACCACGGCGGTGGCGGCGGCGAGGTGCCGGCCAAGCTGCGCGTGCTGCTGTCCTGGGACAGCGACAACACCGACCTCGACCTGCACCTGCTGACCCCCGACGGCGGCCACGTCTGGTACGGCAACCGCAGCCTGCCCAACGGCGCCGCCCAGGACGTCGACGTGACCACCGGCTACGGCCCGGAAATCATTGCCACGCCGACGCCGCTGAAGGGGGCGTACCTGGTCTACGTGAACTACTTCGGCGGCGGCTACAGCCAGGACGAGGAGAGCGGCAACGTCGAGGCCGCCCAGCCGCTGACCACGGCCAGGGTGACGATAGTGACGGAGGAGGGCACGCCGGACGAGAAGCAGGAGAGCTTCCTGGTGCCGATGCGGCAGCCGGGGGAGCTGACTTTGGTGAAGCGGTTCAGTTATCCGTAGGAGCGGCTGCAAGCGGCAAGCGGCAAGCTACAAGCTGCAAGCAAGAGCGTTTGCGGGCAGGGCGGACTTCGCCGATGTGCCGGTGCCTGGCCTGAACTCCGTTCCCCCTCCCTGACCCTCCCCCGCAAGCGGGAGAGGGGACCGTTCGGTGTGAAGCGGGGCCGCAAAGCTCACTGCGAGACTATGGGGTTGCCGGCTGACTCTTGATCTTCAGCTTGCTCAGGACAAGCCCCCTCTCCCTTCAGGGAGAGGGTTGGGGAGAGGGGCGGACTTCGCCGATGTGCCGGTGCCTGGTCTGAACTCCGCTCCCCCTCCCTAACCCTCCCCCGCAAGCGGGAGAGGGGACCGTTCGGTGTGAAGCGGGGCCGCAAAGCTCACTGCGAGACTATGGGGTTGCCGGCTGACTCTTGATCTTCAGCTTGCTCAGGACAAGCCCCCTCTCCCTTCAGGGAGAGGGTTGGGGAGAGGGGCGGACTTCGCCGATGTGCCGGTGCCTGGCCTGAACTCCGCTCCCCCTCCCTGACCCTCCCCCGCAAGCGGGAGAGGGGACCGTTCGGTGTGAAGCGGGGCCGCAAAGCTCACTGCGAGACGGTGGGGTTGCCGGCTGACTCTTGATCTTCAGCTTGCTCAGGACAAGCCCCCTCTCCCTTCAGGGAGAGGGCTGGGGAGAGGGGCGGACTTCGCCGATGTGCCGGTGCCTGGCCTGAACTCCGCTCCCCCTCCCTGACCCTCCCCCGCAAGCGGGAGAGGGGACCGTTCGGTGTGAAGCGGGGCCGCGAAGTTCCCGGGACCGTAGGGCGCATAACGCCTACGGCGTTATCCGCCGTTTGACTTCGATCCCAGGCGCGCTTCGAGCTCGGTCACGGAGCGCCTCTTTCCGGGCACTCCGAATTCGACTGCGACACCGGGCATAAGCTCAGCGTAACGGCGGATAACCGCGAACGGTTATTCGCCCTACGTTCAGGCCCTCTGATCCGCCTGCCAGGCCTCTATCACTTCCTGCGCCGCGCGGAAGGCGTCGATCGCTGCCGGTACGCCGGCGTAGACCGCGCAGTGCAGCAGCGCTTCGCGGATTTCTTCCACCGTGCAGCCGTTGTTCAGCGCGCCGCGCACGTGGCCTTTCAGTTCCTGCGGGCATTTCAGCGCGGTCAGGGCGGCCAGGGTGATCAGGCTGCGGGTCTTGCGCGGCAGGCCGTCGCGGGACCAGACGCTGCCCCAGGCGTTTTCGTTGACGAAGTCCTGCAGCGGCCGGGTGAAGTCGGTGGCGTTGTTCAGGGCGCGGTCGACGAAGGCGTCGCCCATCACTTCCCGGCGTACCTGTTCGCCGGCCTTGCGCTTGTCGGTCATTCGGACTGCTCCTAGTCGATGGCTTCCAGGCGCACCGGCGCCGTGCCGGTGCGCAACATGTCGAGGCGTTGCGCCGCACCGCGGGACAGGTCGATGATCCTGCCGCGGCCGAAGGGCCCGCGGTCGTTGACGCGCACCACCACGCTGCGGCCGTTGTCGAGGTTGGTGACCTTCAGCCGCGTGCCGAAGGGCAGGCTGCGGTGCGCGGCGGTGAGGGCGTGCTGGTCGAAGCGCTCGCCGCTGGCGGTCTTCCTGCCGTGGTGCGCGCGGCCATAGTAGGACGCGGTGCCTTCGGCGCGGTAGCCGCGCGCCGAGCCGCCGTCGTACGACGAAGTGGCGCAGCCGGCCAGCAGGGCCAGGCCGCAGAGCAGGGCGAGAGAACGCAGCATCGAGCCTCCGGACGAAAAAACGCCGGGCAAGCCCGGCGTCAGGAAGAGTGGGCTCAGCTTTCGAGCTTCTTCTTCAGCAGTTCGTTCACCTGCCCGGGGTTGGCTTTCCCCTTCGAGGCCTTCATGGCCTGGCCGACGAAGAAGCCGAACATCTTGCCGCGCTTGGCTTCGTCGCTGGCGCGGTACTGTTCGACCTGCTCGGCGTTGGCCGCCAGCACCTCGTCGAGCATCCTGTCGATGGCGCCGGTGTCGGTGACCTGCTTCAGGCCCTTGGCCTCGATGATCGCATCGGCCGAGCCTTCGCCGGCGGCCATGGCCTCGAAGACCATCTTGGCGATCTTGCCGCTGATGGTGTTGTCCTTGATGCGCAGGATCATGCCGCCCAGCTGCTCGGCGGAAACCGGCGACTGCTCGATCTCCAGGCCGTCCTTGTTGAGCAGGCTGGACAGCTCGCCCATCACCCAGTTGGCCGCAAGCTTGGCGTCGCCGCAGATGCCCTGCACCTGCTCGAAGTAGTCGGCCATCTCGCGGCTGGCGGACAGCACGCTGGCGTCATAGGCGGACAGCCCGTACTGGCTCTCGAAGCGCTCGCGCTTCTGGTCCGGCAGTTCCGGCAGGCTGGCGCGCAATTCTTCCAGGAAGCTGCGTTCGATCACCACCGGCAGCAGGTCCGGGCAGGGGAAGTAGCGGTAGTCGTTGGCTTCTTCCTTGCTGCGCATGGAGCGCGTCTCGTCCTTGTTGGGGTCGTACAGGCGGGTTTCCTGCACCACCTTGCCGCCGTCCTCGATCAGGTCGATCTGGCGCTGCACCTCGTGGTTGATCGCCTTCTCGATGAAGCGGAAGGAGTTGACGTTCTTGATCTCGGCGCGGGTGCCGAACGCGGCCTGGCCTTTCGGGCGCACCGAGACGTTGCAGTCGCAGCGCAGCGAGCCTTCGGCCATGTTGCCGTCGCAGATGCCCAGGTAGCGCACCAGGGCATGGATGGCCTTCACATAGGCCACGGCTTCCTTGGCGCTGCGGATGTCCGGCTCGGAGACGATCTCCAGCAGCGGCGTGCCGGCGCGGTTCAGGTCGATGCCGCTCATGCCGTGGAAGTCTTCGTGCAGGCTCTTGCCGGCGTCCTCTTCCAGGTGCGCGCGGGTGATGCCGACGCGCTTGACGGTGCCGTCTTCCAGGGTGATGTCGAGGAAGCCCTTGCCGACGATGGGGTGGTCCATCTGGCTGGTCTGGTAGCCCTTGGGCAGGTCCGGGTAGAAGTAGTTCTTGCGGGCGAAGACGTTGCGCTCGGCGATCTCGGCGTTGATCGCCAGGCCGAACCGGCAGGCCATGCGCACGGCTTCGGCGTTGAGCACCGGCAGGGTGCCGGGCATCGCCAGGTCGATCAGGCTGGCCTGGGTGTTGGGCTCGGCGCCGAAGGTGGTGGCGCTGCCGGAGAAGATCTTCGATTGGGTGGCGAGCTGCGCGTGGATTTCCAGCCCGATCACGGTTTCCCATTGCATGTGTGTCGTCCTCAGAATCCAGCCGGTGCTTGTTTGTGCCAGTCGGTCACCTGTTGGTACTGGTGCGCGACGTTGAGCAGGCGGCCTTCCTGGAAGTACGGGGCGAGCAGCTGCACGCCCACCGGCAGGCCCTCGACGAACCCGGCGGGCATCGACAGCCCGGGGATGCCGGCGAGGTTGGCGGTGATGGTGTAGATGTCTTCCAGGTACTGGGCGACCGGGTCGTCGTTCTTGGTGCCGAGCTTCCACGCCGGGTTGGGCGTGGTCGGGCCGAGGATGACGTCCACTTCGCCGAAGGCGCTGACGAAGTCGTTCTTGATCAGCCGGCGGATCTTCTGCGCCTTCAGGTAATAGGCGTCGTAGTAGCCGGCGGACAGCGCGTAGGTGCCGACCATGATGCGGCGCTTCACTTCGGCGCCGAAGCCTTCGGCGCGGGTGCGTTTGTAGAGGTCTTCGAGGTTCTGCGGGTTCTCGCAGCGATAGCCGAAGCGCACGCCGTCGAAGCGCGACAGGTTGGAGCTGGCCTCGGCGGGGGCGATCACGTAGTAGGCGGGAATCGCGTGCTGCATATTCGGCAGCGAGATGTCCTTGACCGTGGCGCCGAGCTTCTTCAGCTCCTCGACCACCGCCATCACCTTGTCGGCGATGCGTGCGTCCAGGCCGGCGCCGAAGTATTCCCTGGGCAGGCCGACGCGCAGGCCGGCCAGCGGCTGGTTCAGCGCTGCCAGGTAGTCGTCCAGCGGCTGGTCGACGCAGGTGGAGTCCTTGGCGTCGAAGCCGGCCATGGCGCCGAGCAGCAGCGCGCAGTCCTCGGCGGTGCGGGCCAGGGGGCCGGCCTGGTCGAGGCTGGAGGCGAAGGCGATCATGCCCCAGCGCGAGACGCGGCCGTAGGTCGGCTTGATCCCGGTGAGGTTGGTCAGCGCCGCCGGCTGGCGGATCGAGCCGCCGGTGTCGGTGCCGGTGGCCGCCGGGATCAGCCGTGCGGCCACGGCTGCGGCCGAGCCGCCGGAGGAGCCGCCGGGCACGCGGCTGGTGTCCCAGGGGTTCTTCACCGCGCCGTAGTGGCTGGATTCGTTGGCCGAGCCCATGGCGAACTCGTCCATGTTCAGCTTGCCCAGGCTCACGGCGCCGGCGGCGGCCAGGCGCTCGACCACGGTGGCGTCGTAGGGCGAGACGAAGCTGTCGAGGATCTTCGAGCCGCAGCTGGTGCGCACGCCCTTGGTGCAGAACAGGTCCTTGTGGGCGATGGGCGCGCCGAGCAGGGCGCCGCTCTCGCCGTTGGCGCGCCGTTGGTCGGCGGCCCTGGCCTTGGCGATGGCTTCGTCGGCGGTGACGCTGATGAAGCTGTTGAGCTGCGGATCGAGCTGCTCGATGCGGCTGAGCAGGGCACGGGTCAGCTCTTCGGCGGAGAACTGTTTGTCGGCGAGGCCGCGGGCGACTTCGGCGAGGGTCAGTTGGTGCAGCATGGGTCCGTGTCCTTCCTTATTACTCGATCACTTTCGGAACCAGGTACAGGCCGTCTTCCACGGCCGGTGCGATGGCCTGGTAGGCCTCGCGCTGGTTGCTTTCGGTCACCACGTCGGCGCGCAGGCGCTGGGTGGCTTCCAGGGGGTGGGCGAGGGGTTCGACGCCGTCGGTGTCCACCGCCTGCATCTGGTCGATCAGGCCGAGGATGTTGTTCAGGGTCGCGGTGGTCGGTTGGACGTCGGTTTCCGCCAGGCCCAGGCGGGCCAGGTGGGCGATTTTTTCCACGTCGGAGCGGTCAAGCGCCATCGGGGGTCTCCAGGCTAGAGCTGCCAGCGTCGATAGGACGCATGGCCGGACGAAACGTAGGCGGGGGAACGGAACCCGCGGCGGGCGGTCCCAGGGACCGCTGGGGCAGGCCTTAAAGGCGCTGAAAGTCAAGCAATTTAACACAATGCCGCCTTGCCCAAAATCCCCGTCATTGTTAGAGTTTGCCGCACTTTTTTACCCGCGCATTTTTCACCCACGCATCGTCCAGGGTTCCCTTTCCATGTTCAAAAAATTGCGTGGCATGTTCTCCAGCGATCTGTCGATCGACCTGGGCACTGCCAATACCCTCATTTATGTGCGCGAACGCGGCATCGTCCTCAACGAACCTTCGGTAGTGGCCATCCGCAACCATGGCAACCAGAAGAGCGTGGTCGCCGTCGGTACCGAGGCCAAGCGCATGCTCGGCCGCACCCCCGGCAACATCTCGGCCATCCGCCCGATGAAGGACGGCGTCATCGCCGACTTCAGCGTCTGCGAGAAGATGCTGCAGTACTTCATCAACAAGGTGCACGAGAACAGCTTCCTGCAGCCCAGCCCTCGCGTGCTGATCTGCGTGCCGTGCAAGTCCACCCAGGTGGAACGCCGCGCCATCCGTGAATCGGCCCTGGGCGCCGGCGCCCGCGAGGTGTACCTGATCGAGGAGCCCATGGCCGCGGCCATCGGCGCCGGCCTGCCGGTCGAGGAAGCCCGTGGCTCCATGGTCGTCGACATCGGCGGCGGCACCACCGAGATCGCCCTGATCTCGCTCAACGGTGTGGTCTACGCCGAGTCCGTGCGCGTCGGCGGCGACCGCTTCGACGAAGCCATCGTCACCTACGTGCGCCGCAACTACGGCAGCCTGATCGGCGAATCCACCGCCGAGCGCATCAAGCAGGAGATCGGCGCCGCCTTCTCCGGCGGCGAAGTGCGCGAGGTGGACGTCCGCGGCCGCAACCTGGCCGAAGGCGTGCCGCGCAGCTTCACCCTGAACTCCAACGAGGTGCTCGAAGCCCTGCAGGAGTCCCTGGCGACCATCGTCCAGGCGGTCAAGAGCGCCCTGGAGCAGTCCCCGCCGGAGCTGGCCTCGGACATCGCCGAGCGTGGCCTGGTGCTGACCGGCGGTGGCGCCCTGCTGCGCGACCTGGACAAGCTGCTGGCCCAGGAAACCGGCCTGCCGGTGATCGTCGCCGAAGACCCGCTGACCTGCGTGGCCCGTGGCGGCGGCAAGGCGCTGGACATGATGGACCGCCACTCCATGGACCTGCTCTCCACCGAGTGAGGTGGGAGCCTTGAGGGTGGTTGACGTTTTGCCGCGCACGGCGAAACATCAACCGCCTTCAATCAGCTAGGAGCTGGTCATCAAACCGCTATTCTCCAAAGGGCCCTCGCTGGGCGTGCGCCTGCTGGTGCTCGCCGTGCTCTCGGTGGGCCTGATGGTGGTCGACGCGCGTTTCGACTACCTCAAGCCCGTGCGCAGCCAGATGGGCCTGGTGCTGACCCCCTTCTATGGCGTGGCCGACCTGCCGGTGCGTGCCTGGGAAGGCGTGCGCGACCAGTTCACCAGCCGCAGCGAGCTGCTCGCCGAGAACGAGCGGCTCAAGGCCGAGTCGCTGCTGATGCAGCGCCGACTGCAGAAGCTGGCCGCCCTGACCGAACAGAACGTGCGCCTGCGCGAGCTGCTCAATTCCGCCGCCCTGGTGGACGACAAGGTGCTGGTCAGCGAGCTGATCGGCGTCGACCCCAACCCCTTCACCCAGCGCATCCTCATCGACAAGGGCGCGAAGGACGGCGTGTTCCAGGGCCAGCCGGTGCTCGACGCCAGCGGCCTGATGGGCCAGGTGGTCGAGGTCATGCCCTACACCGCCCGCGTGCTGCTGCTCACCGACACCACCCACAGCATCCCGGTGCAGGTCAACCGCAACGGCCTGCGCGCCATCGCCGTCGGCACCGGCAACCCGGAACGCCTGGAACTGCGCTTCGTCGCCGACACCGCGGACATCAAGGAAGGCGACCTGCTGGTCAGCTCCGGCCTCGGCCAGCGCTTCCCGGCCGGCTACCCGGTGGCGGTGGTCAAGGAGGTCATCCACGACTCCGGCCAGCCGTTCGCGGTGATCCGCGCGGTGCCCACCGCGAAGATGAACCGCAGCCGCTACGTGCTGCTGGTGTTCAGCGACAGCCGCACCCCCGAGCAGCGCGCCACCGAGGCCGCCGAGGCCCAGGCCGAGGCCGACCGCCAGGCAGCGGAGGCCGCTGGCCAGGCGCCGGTGCCCGCCGCACCCGCCGCGCCTGCTGCCCCGGCCGCTCCGGCCCAGGGCGCCGCCCCGGCACCCGCCACGCCCGCCGCCACGCCCGCGCATCCGCCGGCGCCGGCCCAGGCCGCGCCACAAAGGAGCCGTCACTGATGCCCGCCCAAGGACCGCGCAACGGCTGGCTGATCTGGGTCAGCCTGCTGCTGGCGCTGCTGCTGTCGGTGGCGCCGATGCCCAGCTTCACGGAAATCGGCCGGCCGCTGTGGCTGGCGCTGTTCCTCACCTTCTGGGTGCTGATGGTGCCGCAGAAGGTGGGCATGGTCACCGCCTGGGTCTGCGGCCTGGCCGAGGACGTGCTGTACGGCAGCCTGCTCGGGCAGAACGCGCTGATCCTCAGCCTCATCGTGTTCCTGGTCATGGCCCTGCAGCAGCGCCTGCGCCTGTACCCCGTCTGGCAGCAGTGCCTGGTGCTGATGGTGGTCTACGGCCTGGCGCAACTGGTGCAGCTGTGGCTCAACGCCCTGACCGGCAACCGCCCGCCGACCCTGGCCTTCCTGTTGCCGGCGCTGGTCAGCGGCCTGCTCTGGCCCTGGGTGCTGGTGCTGCTCAAGGGCCTGGCCCAGCGCCTTAAGGTCTACTAATACCCGTCCCGCCGCTTCCCACCTGGCACGGGGCCGGGGGAGGGGCGGCCGGGACGCTTCCGGGAGTCGCAGATGCCCCAGCTTTACCTGGCCTCCAGCTCGCCGCGCCGGCGTGAGCTGCTGACACAGATCGGCCTGTCCTTCCACCTGGTTTCCGGCAACATCGACGAAACGCCCGGGGACGGCGAGACGCCGGCCGCCTACGTCGAGCGCCTGGCGCGCGGCAAGGCCCTGGCCGGACTGACTATGCTTGCCCAGAGGCCCGACGTCTGCGTGCTCGGCGCCGATACCGCGGTGGTGCTCGACGGCCGCATCCTCGGCAAGCCGGCGGACCGCGAGGACAGCCTGGCCATGCTGCGCGCGCTGTCCGGCCGCCAGCACCAGGTGCTGACCGCGGTGGCGGTGGCCGACCGCGACCGCTGCGAGGTGCGGGTGGTGACCAGCCTGGTATCGTTCCGCAATGTTTCCGAGGCCGAAGCCGAGGCCTACTGGGCCACCGGCGAGCCCCAGGACAAGGCGGGCGGCTACGCTATCCAGGGGTTGGCGGCGATCTTCGTCAACCGCGTCGAGGGCAGCTACAGCGGGGTGGTTGGCCTGCCCCTGTGCGAGACCGCGGAACTGTTGGCTGACTTCGCGATCCCTTGCTGGCAGTCTTGAAGAAGTAGCGCTGCACACGGGCGCGATAAGGAAGGGCGCATGAGCGAAGAGATCCTGATCAATATCACGCCGATGGAATCGCGCGTGGCGGTGGTGGAAAACGGTGTCCTTCAGGAAGTCCACGTCGAGCGCACGCTGCGCCGCGGGATCGTCGGCAACATCTACAAGGGCAAGGTGGCCCGCGTGCTGCCGGGAATGCAGGCGGCCTTCGTCGACATCGGCCTGGAGCGCGCGGCCTTCATCCACGCGGCGGAAATCTCCACCCGCGAGGGCAGCGCGGTGGAAAGCATCGGCGCCCTGGTCCACGAGGGCCAGAGCCTGGTGGTGCAGGTCACCAAGGACCCCATCGGCACCAAGGGCGCGCGCCTGACCACCCACCTGTCGATCCCCTCGCGCTACCTGGTGTACATGCCGCGCACCAGCCACGTCGGGATTTCCCTGAAGATCGAGGACGAGCAGGAGCGCGAGCGCCTCAAGCAGGTGGTGGCCAAGTGCGTCGAGGCCGAGGGCATCGTCGAGAAGGGCGGCTTCATCCTGCGCACCGCCGCCGAGGGCGCCGGGGAGGACGAGATCCTCGCCGACATCCGCTACCTGCGCCGGCTGTGGGACCAGATAGACGCGCAGATCCAGACGGTCGGCGCGCCGACGGTGATCTACGAGGACCTGTCCCTGGCCCAGCGCACCCTGCGCGACCTGGTCAACCCGCGCATCGAGAAGATCCGCGTGGATTCCCGGGAGAACTTCCAGAAGATCACGCAGTTCGTCGACGAGCTGATGCCGGAAATCGCCGACCGCCTGGAGCACTACCCCGGCGAGCGGCCGATCTTCGACCTCTACGGCGTCGAGGACGAGATCCAGAAGGCCCTGGAGCGCAAGGTGCTGCTCAAGTCCGGCGGCTACCTGATCATCGACCCGACCGAGGCGATGACCACCATCGACGTCAACACCGGCGCCTTCGTCGGCCACCGCAACCTCGAAGAGACCATCTTCAAGACCAACCTCGAGGCGGCCACCGCCATCGCCCGCCAGCTGCGCCTGCGCAACCTCGGCGGGATCATCATCATCGACTTCATCGACATGGAGGACGAGGAGCACCGCCGCCAGGTCCTGCGCACGCTGGAGAAGCAGCTCGAGCGCGACCACGCCAAGACCAACATCATCGGCATCACCGAGCTGGGCCTGGTGCAGATGACCCGCAAGCGCACCCGCGAGAGCCTGGTGCAGGTGCTCTGCGAGCCCTGCCCGTGCTGCCAGGGGCGCGGCATGCTGAAGACCCCCGAGACCATCTGCTACGAGATCTTCCGCGAGATCCTCCGTGAGGCCCGCGCCTACCAGGCCGATTCCTACGTGGTGCTGGCCAACCAGAAGGTGGTCGACCGCCTGCTCGATGAAGAGTCGGGCAACGTCGCCGATCTGGAGATGTTCATCGGGCGCACCATCAAGTTTCAGGTTGAGCCGATCTACTCCCAGGAACAGTATGACGTCGTCCTGCTCTGAGGCGTTTTACTGACATGGAATCCTTCGGCCGCCTGTTCGCGCGCCTGCTGCGCTTGGCGCTGGGGCTGTGCGCCCTGGGCCTGGTGCTGCTGGCGCTGTACGTCAGCCTGGGGCGCCAACTGGCGCCGCTGGTGGCGGAGTACCGCGACGAGCTGGCCGAGCAGGCCAGCGCGCGGCTGCACATGCCGGTGCGCATCGGCGCCCTGGAAGGCAGCTGGCGCGGCTTCGGCCCGATCATCACGGTGCGCGACATCCAGCTCGGCGAGGGCAGCGATGCCCTGCGCCTGGAGCAGGTGCGCCTGACCCCTGATATCCCCGCCAGCCTGCTGGCGCGCCAGCCGCGCATCGACAGCCTGGAGCTGCAGGGCCTGCAGCTGAGCCTGCGCGAAGGCGAGGACGGCCACTGGCAGGTCGAGGGCCTGCCGGCCAGCCCCCAGGGCAGCGACCCGCGCCAGCTCGTCGACCTGCTGCTGACGCCGCGCCGCCTGTCGCTGCTGGACAGCCAGCTGAGCCTGCTGCCGCGCGAGGGGCAGACGCTGAACCTGACCTACCTGGGCCTGACCCTGCACAGCGGCGTGTTCGGCCAGCGCCTGGACGGCCGCTTCAACCTGCCGGACGGCCAGCCGGTGGCGCTGCGGGTGGATACGCGCATCGACCGCGAGGACTGGAAGCGCAGCTCGGCCGACGCCTACCTCAGCCTGCCGCAGAGCGACTGGGCGAAGTGGCTGCCGGCGAGCCTGACGCGGCAATGGCGCATCCAGCGGCTGGAGGCCGGCGGCGAACTCTGGGCGCGCATCGACAAGGGCCAGCCGAGCGCGGCCGTGGCCAGGCTCAATGCGCCGCAGGTGCGGGCCTCCTTCGATGGCCGCGAGGCGGTGGAGATCGGCGACCTCGGCGTGGGGCTGTACTTCCAGCGCCAGGGCGAGGAGATGAGCCTGCGCGTCAACGATCTGGCGGCCAACCTCGGCGAAAAGCGCTGGGGCGAGGCGGAACTGGAGCTGAGCCGGCAGACCCGCGGCGAAGAACACTGGCGCCTGCGCGCCGACCGCCTGGACCTGGGCCCGCTGCTGCCGGTGGTGGAAAGCCTGGCGCCGCTGCCGGACAAGGCGGTGGCGTGGCTGCAGGGCCTGGCGCCCCAGGGCGTGCTGCACCATCTCAACCTCGACTGGTGGCCGCAGCGCCAGGGCGCCGAGCGCCTGGCCTACGGCGTGAACCTGGAGAAGGTCGGCGTCAGCGCCTTCCACGAGGTGCCGGCGGTGGCCAACGTCGACGGCACCTTCAGCGGCAACCTCGGCGGCGGCCAGCTGGACGCCTCGGCCAAGGACTTCATGCTCCACCTGGCCACCCTGTTCCCCGAGCCCTGGCGCTTCCGCACCGCCAACGCACGGCTGTTCTGGAAGTGGGACGACGAGGCCTTCACCCTCGGCAGCCACCTGATGAAGGTGGAGGGCGACGTCGGCCGGCTGGGCGGCGACATGCTGATCCGCCTGATGCACGACCACGACAAAGAGAGCTACATGGACCTGCGCGTGGGCCTGGTGGACGGCGACGGCAGCTACACCCCGCAGTTCCTGCCCACCGTGCTGCCGGAGATGAGCAAGGACCTGGCCCGCTGGCTGGCCACCGCCATCAGGGGCGGCCGCGTCGAGCAGGGCTACTTCCAGTGGCAGGGTTCGCTGAAGAAGGGCTCGGCGCCGGAAGACCACGCCATGAGCCTGTACTTCAAGGTCCACGACGGCGAGCTGGACTACCAGCCGGGCTGGCCGGCGCTGAGCCAGGCCGAGGGCGAGGTGCTGGTGGAGGACAGCGGCGTGCGCATCCGCGCGCAGTCCGGGCGCATCCTGCAGAGCCGGGTGAGCAACGTGCAGGTGGACATTCCCCACGTGCCCAAGGGCGAGGTCGCCCACCTGCGCGTCGATGGCGACGTCGACAGCAGCCTGGGCGACGGCCTGAAGATCCTCCAGGATTCGCCCCTGGGCGTGCAGCAGGTCTTCGCCGGCTGGGAAGGCGAGGGCCCGCTCAAGGGCCACCTGAACCTGGACATCCCCCTGGCCAGGGAACAGGCGAAGCAGGCGCGGGTGGTGGTGGACTTCGCCACCGAGGGCGCGCGCCTGAAGATCGCCAAGCCCACCCTGGAGCTGGCCCAGCTCAAGGGCGACTTCCGCTACGACACCAACAGCGGCCTGAGCGCCAAAGACCTCAGCGCCCAGGCCCTGGGCAGCCGCGTCAGCGGCAGCATCCGCGCCGAGGGCAGCCCGGGCAGGCCGCGCACCCGCGTGCTGGTGGGCGGCCAGGTGGCGCTGAAGAGCCTGCTCGACTGGGGCGGCGTGCACCAGGCGCTGCCGGCCTCCGGGCGTCTGCCGTACCAGCTCGACCTGCTGCTCGACGGCAAGGACAGCCAGCTGCAGGTCAGCTCCAACCTCAAGGGCCTGGCCATCGACCTGCCGGCGCCCCTCGGCAAGGCCGCCGAGGAGAGCCGCGCCAGCGACTGGCGCATGACCCTCGAGGGCCCGGAGCGGCGCTACTGGGCCAACTACGACAAGGTGGCCAGCCTGGCCTATGCCGCCCCCGCCGACAACCCCCTGGGCGGCCGCGGCACCCTGCGCCTGGGCGGCGACCCGGCGCTGCTGCCGAACTGGAACGGGGTGCAGGTGCGCGGCAACCTGGACACCCTGGACGCGGACCAGTGGCAGGCGGCGCTGAAGAAGTACGGCATCGGCGGCGTGCCCAGCGATACCCAGGGCCTGCTGCGCGGCGCCGACCTGCGGATCGGCCACTTCCGCGGCTTCGGCACCAGCCTGGACAACCTCAAGGTCGACCTCGCGCGGGTTTCCGGCGGCTGGCAGCTGGGCGTCGACAGCGCCCCGATGGCCGGCCAGGCGGTATTCCCGGACAGCGCCCAGCGGGCCATCCAGATCGACCTGGCGCGCCTGGACCTGCCGAAGAACCCCACCAACGACCTGGCCGCCGCGCCGACCATCGCCCCCGACCCGCTGGAGAAGTTCGACCCGCGCAGCCTGCCGGCGATGGACGTGGCCATCCGCCAGATCTCCCAGGGCGGCAAGCCCATCGGCGCCTGGAGTTTCAACGTACGCCCGACCACCAGCGGCATCGCCTTCAACAACGTCAACCTCGACCTGCGCGGCCTCAAGGTCGGCGGCACGTTGCGCTGGGAAGGGCCGGTGGGTTCGACGCGCAGTACCTTCCAGGGACGCCTGGAGGGCAAGAACCTGGCCGACGTGCTCAAGGCCTGGGACTTCGCCCCCACCGCCACCAGCGACCGCTTCCGCCTGGACATCGATGGCAACTGGCCCGGCTCGCCGGCCTACATCAGCCTGCGCCGCTTCGGCGGGCGCCTGGACGCGGACATGCGCAAGGGCCAGTTCGTCGACGTCGAGGGCAGCGCCCAGGCCCTGCGGGTGTTCGGCCTGCTCAACTTCAACGCCATCAACCGCCGCCTGCGCCTGGACTTCTCCGA
Organism: Pseudomonas delhiensis; assembly: GCF_900187975.1. Lineage (GTDB taxonomy): Bacteria > Pseudomonadota > Gammaproteobacteria > Pseudomonadales > Pseudomonadaceae > Pseudomonas > Pseudomonas delhiensis. The sequence goes on from NZ_FZPC01000005.1 coordinate 145,164, forward strand.
CCTGTTCGGCAAGGGCCTGAGCTACGACCGCGTGCAGGGCGTGCTCGGCGCCACCAACGGCGTCTACCTGACCCGCGAGCCGATCAGGCTGACCGGGCCGTCCAGCAACATCGAGATGAACGGCACCCTCGACCTCGCCCACGACCAGATCGACGCCAGGCTGCTGGTGACCCTGCCGCTGACCAACAACCTGCCGCTGGCCGCGCTCATCGTCGGCGCCCCGGCGGTGGGCGGCGCGCTCTTCGTGGTGGACAAGCTGCTGGGCGACAAGGTGGCCCGCTTCGCCAGCGTGCAGTACAGCGTCAAGGGCCCCTGGCAGAACCCCGAGATCGCCTTCGACAAGCCGTTCGAGAAACCCCGGTGAGCAGAGCCGGCGGGCATCGGTTAGGATGAAACGCAGTCGCTGTTGGAGAGACGCATGTCCATCGCCGTGATCCAGATGGTCAGCCAGGACGATGTCCCGGCCAACCTGGCCGCCGCTCGTCGCCTGCTCGAACAGGCCGCCGAGGGCGGTGCCCGCCTGGCCGTGCTGCCGGAGAACTTCGCCGCCATGGGCCGCCGCGACCTGGCCGAGCTGGGCCGCGCCGAGGCCCGGGGCGAGGGGCCGATCCTGCCGTGGTTGAAAAGCGCCGCGCGCGACCTCAGGTTGTGGATAGTCGCCGGTACCCTGCCGCTGCCGCCGGACGGCCAGCCCGAGGCCAAGGCCAACGCCTGCTCGCTGCTGGTCGACGAGCGCGGCGAACGGGCGGCGCGCTACGACAAGCTGCACCTGTTCGACGTGGACGTCGCCGATGCCCGCGGCCGCTACCGCGAGTCCGACGACTACGCGTTCGGCGGCCAGGTGGTGGTCGCCGATACCCCGGTCGGCCGCCTGGGCCTGACGGTGTGCTACGACTTGCGCTTTCCCGAGTTGTACACCCGGCTGCGCGAGGCCGGTGCCGAGCTGATCAGCGCGCCCTCGGCCTTCACCGCGGTGACCGGCCAGGCGCACTGGGAAGTGCTGATCCGCGCCCGCGCCATCGAGACCCAGTGCTACCTGCTGGCGGCGGGGCAGGGCGGGACGCACCCGCGCGGCCGCGAGACCTGGGGCCAGTCGGCCATCGTCGACCCCTGGGGGCGCATCCTCGCCGAGCGCGACAAGGGCGAGGCGGTATTGCTGGCCGAGCGCGACAGCGCGGAACAGGCGGCGGTCCGGCAGCGCATGCCGGTGGTCCGCCATCGAAGATTCTATCCGCCGGCCGTACCCGGACCGGCGCCTACGGAGTAGCCATGAGCGAGTTGTTGTCATCCGTCAGCCAGCACCTGCTGGCCCCCGGCGGCCTGGACGTCGACGGCCTGCAGCCGATCCTGCACGAGCTGAGCGGCCCGGGCATCGACGCCGCCGACCTGTACTTCCAGAGCCAGGTCTCCGAGTCCTGGATGCTCGAGGACGGCATCGTCAAGGAAGGCAGCTTCCACATGGACCAGGGCGTGGGCGTGCGCGCCCAGTCCGGCGAGAAGACCGGCTTCGCCTACAGCAACGCCATCACCCCCGACGCCCTGTCCCAGGCGGCGCGCGCCGCGCGCTCGATCTCCCGGGCCGGGCAGAACGGCAGGGTGCAGGCGTTCAAGGCGGTCGCGCCGACGCGCCTGTACGCCGGCGAGAACCCGCTGGACGTGCTCAGCCGCGCCGAGAAGGTCGAGCTGCTGCAGAAGATCGACGCTGCCACCCGGGCCCTCGACCCGCGCATCCAGCAGGTCACCGTGAGCCTGGCCGGCGTCTGGGAGCAGGTGCTGATCGCCGCCGCCGATGGCTCGCTGGCCGCGGACATCCGCCCGCTGGTGCGCTTCAACGTCAGCGTCATCGTCGAGCAGAACGGCCGCCGCGAGCGCGGCGGCCACGGCGGCGGCGGCCGTACCGATTATCGCTATTTCCTCAGCGAAGACCGCGCCATGTCCTACGCCCGCGAGGCGCTGCGCCAGGCTCTGGTCAACCTCGAAGCGGTCCCCGCGCCGGCCGGCACCCTGCCGGTGGTGATGGGCGCCGGCTGGTCCGGCGTGCTGCTGCACGAGGCGGTGGGCCACGGCCTGGAAGGCGACTTCAACCGCAAGGGCAGCTCCGCCTACAGCGGGCGCATCGGCGAGAAGGTGGCCTCCAGCCTGTGCACTATCGTCGACGACGGCACCCTGGCCGGGCGCCGCGGCTCGCTGTCGGTGGACGACGAGGGCACCCCGACGCAGTACAACGTGCTGATCGAGAACGGCATCCTCAAGGGCTACATGCAGGACAAGCTCAACGCCCGCCTGATGGGCGTGGCACGCACCGGCAACGGCCGCCGCGAGTCCTACGCGCACCTGCCGATGCCGCGCATGACCAACACCTACATGCTGGCCGGGCAGAGCGAGCCGGAGGAGATCATCGCCTCGGTGGAGAAGGGCATCTACTGCGCCAACCTCGGCGGCGGCCAGGTGGACATCACCAGCGGCAAGTTCGTCTTCGCCAGCAGCGAGGCCTACCTGATCGAGAACGGCAGGATCACCCGCCCGGTGAAGGGCGCGACGCTGATCGGCAACGGCCCGGAAGTGATGAGCCGGGTGTCCATGGTCGGCAACGACATGGCCCTGGACAGCGGCGTGGGCACCTGCGGCAAGGATGGCCAGTCGGTGCCGGTGGGCGTCGGCCAGCCGACGCTGAAGATCGACGGCATCACCGTGGGCGGGACCGGCGCCTGAGGCGCCGGGAAGGACGGGCGGGGCTTAACGGAGACCGCGCTTGAGCTCGTCCAGTTCGCGGATGTACTTGAAGATCTTCCGCGCCGCGGCCGGGGGCTTGTCGTGAGCGGCCTCGTGCTGGGCGTGGCGGATCAGCTGCAGCAGGTGCTGGCGGTCGCTGTCCGGGTATTCGGCGAAGAAGGCGGAAAGGGCCTCGTCGCCACCGGTGATGAGGCGGTCGCGCCAGCGCTCCAGGGCGTGGAAGCGCTCGTTGTACTGGCGCGTGGAGCTGTCGAGCTGGTCGAGCAGGGCGACGATGGCGTCGAGGTCCTGGTCGCGCATCAGCTTGCCGATGAACTGCCGGTGGCGTTTGCGGGCGGCGTTGGCCTTGTGCTTGGGCGCCTCGTCGATGGCGCGGCGCAGCGGCTCGGTGAGCGGCAGGCGGTCGAGCATGTCCGGCTTGAGCGCGGTCAGGCGCTCGCCGAGGTCCTGCAGGGCGTGCAGCTCGCGTTTTACTTGCGACTTGCTCTTCTCTTCGAACAGCGAGTCGTCGTCTTGATATTCAGCCATGGCGGTGGTCCAGTGGAAAACGCCGCCATGATAACGAGTCGAGGGTCGCTTGTCCGGCCCGCCCGCGAGGCCACGGGGCCCGATGCCCCGCCCGCGGAACAGAACAGGAGAGTTTGGCAATGAGCGAACAGGCCAGGGCCGTCGGCCCAGAGGCACTTCCGGCACTGCGCGAGCAGGTCGAGCGGATCGTCGCCGAGGCGAAGCGCCAGGGCGCCAGCGGTTGCGAAGTGGCGGTGTCCCTGGAGCAGGGGCTGTCCACCAGCGTGCGCCAGCGCGAGGTCGAGACGGTCGAGTTCAACCGCGACCAGGGCTTCGGCATCACCCTCTACGTCGGCCAGCGCAAGGGCTCGGCGAGCACCTCGGCGACCGGCGACGAGGCCATCCGCGAGACGGTGGCGGCGGCCCTGGCCATCGCCAGGCATACTTCCGAGGACGACTGCTCCGGCCTGGCCGACCCCGCGCTGATGGCCCGCGACCTGCCCGACCTGGACCTCTACCACGCCTGGTCGCTGACCCCGGACCAGGCGGTGGAGCGCGCCCTGGCCTGCGAGGCCGCGGCCTTCGACGCCGACCCGCGGGTGACCAAGGCCGACGGCACCACCCTGAACATCCACCATGGCTGCCGTGTCTACGGCAACAGCCACGGCTTCATCGGCGGCTACGCCAGCACCCGCCACAGCCTCAGCTGCGTGATGATCGCCGAGGGCGAAGGGCAGATGCAGCGCGACTACTGGTACGACGTGAAGCGCCGCGGCGAGCTGCTGGACAGCCCGCAGAGCATCGGCCGCCGCGCCGCCCAGCGCGCCGCCAGCCGCCTGGGCGCGCGCCCGGTGCCGACCGCCGAGGTGCCGGTGCTGTTCGCCCCGGAAGTCGCCGTGGGCCTGTTCGGCCACTTCCTCGGCGCCATCTCCGGCGGCAGCCTGTACCGCAAGTCGTCGTTCCTCGAAGGCTGCCTGGGCCAGCGCCTGTTCCCCGAATGGCTGACCCTCGACGAACGCCCGCTGCTGCCCGGCGCCCTGGGCAGCGCCGCGTTCGACAACGACGGCCTGGCCACCTACGCCAAGCCCTTCGTGGAGAACGGCACCCTGGTCTCCTACGTGCTGGGCACCTACTCCGGGCGCAAGCTGGGCATGCCCAGCACGGCCAACGCCGGCGGCGTGCACAACCTCTTCGTCAGCCACGGCGACGAGGACCAGAAGGCCCTGCTGCGGCGCATGGGCCGCGGCCTGCTGGTCACCGAGCTGATGGGGCAGGGCGTCAACCTGGTCACCGGCGACTACTCCCGCGGCGCCGGCGGCTACTGGGTGGAGAACGGCGAGATCCAGTTCCCGGTGCAGGAAGTCACCATCGCCGCCAACCTCAAGGACCTGTTCGCCAGCATCCTGGCCATCGGCAACGACGTGGAGAACCGCGGCAACCTGCACACCGGCTCGGTGCTGGTGGAAAGGATGATGGTGGCTGGGAACTGATAGCAGGCTGTGGTTCTGGAGAACGCCGTTTCCTGCCGAGGGAAGCGGCGTTTCTTTTTTCGTAGGAGCGAGCTTGCTCGCGAATGGCATTCTGCCGGCTAGGCTCGGTGTTTGCTCCAAGAGCGCCCTCTCCCCAGCCCTCGGCTGCGCGCCCCGCCCTGAAGGGAGAGGGGGCAGTCCGTGCCGAGAGGAGGAATGGTTTCAGCCGGAAACCTTCGGCGCTGCCGGCTAACTGCAGAACATCCAAATACACCGAACGGTCCCCTCTCCCTTCAGGGAGAGGGTTAGGGAGAGGGAAAGGCGCCTCCCTATGCAGCGGCGTTTCAGGGGAACTCCCTTCGCGAGCAAGCTCGCTCCTACGAAGAGCATCCGGCGAAACTACCTCCCCGATTTGCCCTACGCCCTTGGTCTGACTTGTATTTTCTTTCTCTCGTAACGATAATCAATCTCATTATCGTTCGAGGGCCAGCCATGTTCGTCGAAACCCACACCTCCCTGCTCGACCGCTGGTACCGCCTGGGTACCCGCATCCGCTGCGCGCTGGAGCCCGACGAGCCGCGCCTGCTGGAGCTCTACCTGTTCGAGACGCGCTACCTGGTGGCCTGGGAGCCGCTGCCGGCCTGGCAGTTGTTCGAGAAGTGCTTCCAGCTGCTGCTCGACACCGCCGCCGACGTCGCCTTGCCCTGGCACTGGCGCGGCCTGTGCCTCGATCACGCCTACCGCCCGCTCTGCGACCTGCGCCGCCTGGCTGGTGACGCAGAGCGCAGGCAGCGCCTGCAACAGCTTTCGCGCCGGCTGGCCAGCCAGCCGATGGCGCCTTCCCTGACGTACCACGACCTGTAAGCGAGAAAGCAGAATGACTGACAGCCGTATCGAACGCGACAGCATGGGTGAACTGGCGGTGCCGGCCGCGGCGCTGTACGGGGCCCAGACCCAGCGTGCGGTGAACAACTTCCCGGTCAGCGGCCAGCGCATGCCCGCCGCCTTCATCCGTGCGCTGCTGCTGGCCAAGGCCGCCGCGGCGCGGGCCAACGTCGCCCTGGAGCAACTGGACGCCGAGACCGGCGCGGCCATAGTCGCCGCCTGCGAGGAATTGCTGGCCGGCGATTTCCTCCAGCATTTCCCGGTGGACGTGTTCCAGACCGGCTCCGGCACCAGCTCCAACATGAACGCCAACGAGGTGGTGGCGACCCTCGCCGGGCGCCGCCTGGGCCGTGCGGTCAACCCCAACGACCAGGTCAACTGCGGGCAGAGCAGCAACGACATCATCCCCTCGACCATCCACATCAGCGCCGCCCTGGAAATCCACGAGCGCCTGCTGCCGGCCCTGCGCCACCTGCTGGCCACCCTCGAGCGCAAGGCCGGCGAGGTGCAGCGCTACGTGAAGACCGGCCGCACCCACCTGATGGACGCCATGCCGGTGCGCCTGAGCCAGGTGCTCGGCGGCTGGGCCCAGCAGGTGCGCCAGGCCAGCGCCAACCTCGAAGCGCTGTTGCCGGCGCTGCAGCAACTGGCCCAGGGCGGCACCGCGGTGGGCACCGGGGTGAATGCCCACCCGCAGTTCTCCGCGCGCTTCTGCCAGGAGCTAAACGGCCTGACCGGCCTGGCCTTCCGCCCGGGCGACGACTTCTTCGCGCTGATCGGCGCCCAGGACACCGCCGTGGCCGTCTCCGGCCAGCTCAAGACCCTCGCCGTGGCGCTGATGAAGGTCGCCAACGACCTGCGCTGGATGAACTCCGGCCCGCTCGCCGGCCTCGCCGAGATCGAGCTGGAAGCGCTGCAGCCGGGCTCCTCGATCATGCCCGGCAAGGTCAACCCGGTGATCCCCGAGGCCACCGCCATGGTCGCCGCCCAGGTGATCGGCAACGACGCGACCATCGCCGTGGCCGGGCAGTCCGGCAACTTCGAGCTGAACGTGATGCTGCCGGTGATCGCCGACAACCTGCTGCAGAGCATCCAGCTGCTGGGCAACGTCAGCCGCCTGCTGGCCGACAAGGCCATCGCCAGCTTCAAGGTCAACGAGGCGAGCCTGCGCGAGGCGCTGGCGCGCAACCCCATCCTGGTCACTGCGCTGAACCCGATCATCGGCTACCAGAAGGCCGCCGAGATCGCCAAGCAGGCCTACCGCGAAGGCCGGCCGATCATCGAGGTGGCGCTGGAGAACACCGATCTCGGCCGCGAGCGCCTGGAGGCCCTGCTGGATCCCGAGAAACTCACCGCCGGCGGCCTCTGAAGGCCGCCCCCACCGTGGAGGTACGCGACATGCGCCATTGGCAACAGACCATCGAACTGGGGAACCGCTGCTTCATCCGCAACGAGTTGATCGATGCCCGCGAGCACTACCTCCACGCCCTGGCCCACGCCCAGTTGCTGCTGGGCCGCTGGCACGAGCCGGACGAGGCGGTGATGGCCTTCGTCATTTCCCACCACAACCTCGGCGACCTGCACGTGCAGCTGGGCCAGCCGGAAGAGGCCGCCGAATACCTGTGCAACTGCCACGAGCGGCTGCTGGAACTGAGCATCGACCCGCGGCAGAGCCGCGACATGCGCGAGGCCGCGCTGCGCCACAGCCGGCGCAGCTACCTCGAGCTGCTCAATTTCATCGGCGAGCACGGCAACTACCCGCGCACCCGCGAGCTGCTGCACCAGCAGGGCGACGTGGAGCTGCGCCCCGGCCTCTTCGCCACCCCGCAATCCATGCGCTACCACTAGGAGCGACCATGCCCCACAGTCTTCCCGCCTTGCCCTACGCCTACGATGCCCTGGAACCGCACATCGACGCGCGGACCATGGAGATCCACCACAGCAAGCACCACCAGACCTACGTCAACAACCTGAACGCCGCGCTGGAAGGCACGCCCTTCGCCGAGCTGCCGGTGGAAGAACTGCTGCAGCAGCTGAACCGCCTGCCGGAGAAGCTGCTCGGCCCGGTGATCAACAACGGCGGCGGCCACGCCAACCACTCGCTGTTCTGGCAGGTGATGTCGCCCGCGGGCGGCGGCGAGCCCGACGGCGCCCTGGCCCGCGCCATCGAAACCGAGCTGGGCGGCTACGCGGCCTTCCGCGAAGCCTTCACCAGGGCCGCGCTGACCCGCTTCGGCAGCGGCTGGGCCTGGCTCTGCGTCGACGGCCAGGGGCGCCTGAAGGTGGAAAGCAGCGCCAACCAGGACAGCCCGCTGATGCAGGACCTGATCCCCATCCTCGGCCTGGACGTCTGGGAACACGCCTACTACCTGCAGTACCAGAACCGCCGGCCGGAATACATCGCGGCCTTCTACGAGGTGGTCGACTGGCCGGAAGTGGCGCGCCGCTACCGCCTGGCCCTGGAGCAGCGGGGGCTCGCCTGATGCCTGCCGGGGAAGTGACGCCATGCGCCCGCTAGAGGCCAGCGCGCGCCAGGCCGGCGCACGCAACCTGCGCTGGTGGCTCGGCCTGGGGATAGTGCTGCTGGGCAGCGGCCTGCTGTTCAACCACCTGTTGCTGCTGGCGCGCCTGCAATTGCCGGCGCCGTTGTACCAGGCGCTGGTCGGCGGCCTGGTCTGCGCCCTGGGCACCGCCCTGGGCGCCGTGCCGGTGCTGCTGATCCGCAGCATGCCGGCGCGGGTGGCCGATGCCCTGCTGGGCTTCGGCGCCGGGGTGATGCTGGCGGCGACCGCGTTCTCGCTGCTGCTGCCGGCGCTGGAGGCGGTCGAGGCCGGTGGCCGCTCGCCGCTCTACGCGGCGCTGCTGGTGAGCTTCGGCATGGCCCTGGGGGCGCTGGGGCTGATGCTGGCCGGGCGGGTCCTGGACGATGCCCAGCATGACCTGCGGGACGCGCCGGGGCCGGCCATCCCCGCGCGCATCCTGCTGTTCGTCGCGGCCATCGTCCTGCACAACATTCCCGAAGGCATGGCCGTGGGCGTCGCCGCCGGCGGCGAGGTCGAAGGGGCGGGCGGCCTGGCGCTGGGCATCGCCCTGCAGGACGTGCCCGAGGGCCTGGCGATCGCGCTGGTGCTGGCGGGGGCGGGCATGTCGCGGGGCAAGGCGATGCTGGCCGGCGCGGCCTCCGGGCTGGTCGAGCCGTTGTTCGCGGTGCTCTGCGCCTGGCTGGTGGGCGTATCGCGGATGCTGCTGCCCTGGGGCCTGGCCCTGGCGGCGGGCGCCATGCTCTACGTGGTGGTGCGGGAAATCGTTCCGGAATCGCAGCGCCGTGGCTATGCCGGGGAGGCCACCCTGGGGCTGATCGTCGGCTTCTGCCTGATGATGGTGCTGGATACGTCGCTGGGCTAGCGCCCGGGGGCGTACCAGCGGGCGATCACTCGCCTTCGTCGAAGTAGTTGTTGATCAGGTCGACGAGGGCCTGCAGGGCCTCGTCGGCCTGCTCGCCCTCGGCGTTCAGGTGCAGGTGGGTGCCCTTGCCCGCGGCCAGCATCATCACGGCCATGATGCTCTTGCCATCCACCGTGCTCTCCGGGCTGCGGCCGACGCGGACCTGGCACGGGAAGCGGCCGGCCACGCCGACGAATTTGGCCGCCGCGCGGGCATGCAGGCCGAGCTTGTTGATGATGGTGATCTCGAGGGCGGGCATCGCGAGGGGGCTGTCCTTTCGTTATCTGCTGCTAGCTCAGGTCGCGGTGGCGAATCTGCACGTTCTTCAGGGTGGCTCTCAGGGCACTGCCGATGCGCTCGGCGAGGTAGACCGAGCGATGATGGCCGCCCGTGCAGCCGATGGCAATGGTGACGTAGGCGCGGTTGCTGGCGGCGAAGCGCGGCAGCCATTTGTTCAGGTAGCCCAGGGTGTCCTGGTACATCTCTTCCACGTCGGGCTGCTCGGCGAGGTATTGCTGCACGTCCTTGTCCAGGCCCGACTGCTCGCGCAGCTCCGGTTTCCAGTAGGGGTTGGGCAGGCAGCGCACGTCGAACACCAGATCGGCGTCCACCGGCATGCCGCGCTTGAAACCGAAGGACTCGACGAGGAAGGCGGTGCCCGGCTCGGGTTTGTTCAGCAGGCGCAGCTTGATGACGTCGCGCAGCTGGTAGAGGTTGAGGTTGGTGGTGTTCAGCTTGAGGTCGGCGAGGTCGGCGATCGGGCTGAGCAGTTGCTCCTCGTCGGCGATGGCCTCGGCGAGGGAACGGTTGTCGGTGGTCAGCGGGTGGCGCCGGCGGGTTTCGGAGAAGCGCTTGAGCAGCGTCTCGTCGTCGGCGTCCAGGTACAGCACGTCGCACTGGATGTGCTTGTCGCGGGCCTCCTGCAGCAGCTCGGGAAAACGCTTGAGCTGGCTGGGCAGGTTGCGCGCGTCGATCGACACGGCCACCTGCGGGTGCATCAGCTCGGTGTGCAGCAGCGCGCGCTGGGCCAGGTCCGGCAGCAGGCTGGCCGGCAGGTTGTCGATGCAGTAGAAGCCGCTGTCCTCGAGGACGTTGAGGGCAGTGCTCTTGCCGGAGCCGGAACGGCCGCTGACGATGATCAGGCGCATGCTAGTGGCCGTTCTGCACTTCCACGACTATCTGGTACAGCGCGTCGCCATCGCTCGCGCGGCGCAGGCGGTCGCGCACCTCGGAACGGTCGAGCATGGAGGCGATCTGGCGCAGCAGCTCCAGGTGCTCCTCGGTGGCCGCTTCGGGTACCAGCAGGACGAACAGCAGGTCGACCGGGGCGCCGTCGAGGGCGTCGAAGTCCACCGGTGCATCGAGGTGAAGGATGGCGCTGATCGGCGCCTTGCAGCCGGTCAGGCGGCAGTGGGGAATGGCGATGCCATTGCCGAAGCCGGTGGAGCCCAGGCGTTCGCGGGCCACCAGGCTTTCGAAGATGTCTTGCGCGTCGAGGCCGGGAAGGTCTTTCACGACCAGGTTGGCGATCTGTTCGAGTACGCGCTTCTTGCTGCCGCCCGGCACGTTCACCAGGGAACGGCCGGGGGACAGGATCTGCTCAAGTCGGATCATAGGGGAGGGGGGTTAGCGGACTCCAACGCCCTGTTGGCGTTCGAGGTACTTTTCCTTGTGTTTGATCAGTTGGCGGTCGAGTTTGTCGGTCAGCAGGTCGATGGCTGCGTACATGTCTTCATGTTCGGCGCAGGCCACCACTTCGCCACCGGCGATGTGCAGGGTGGCCTCGATGCGCTGTTTCAGCTTTTCGACCTCCATGATGACCTGAACATTGGTGATCTTGTCGAAGTGGCGCTCCAGTCGGCCGAGTTTCTCGCCGACGTAGTCGCGCAGGGCGTCGGTCACATCCAGTTGATGTCCACTGATGTTGACTTGCATACCGCTTTCTCCTTATTGCCCGTGTATAAGTGGCAGGTTATGGGGCCTGCCGCCGGAACACCTTGGCTTGGGTCAATCAGACCAGTCGCTTGCGCTCGCTCGACGGAGCTATCCCGAGGGATTCCCGGTACTTGGCGACTGTCCGACGTGCCACTTGAATGCCCTGTGCCTCCAGTAAACCAGCGATCTTGCTGTCGCTCAACGGCTTTTTCGGACTTTCTGCCGCGACCAGTTTCTTGATGATGGCGCGGATCGCCGTGGACGAGCATTCGCCGCCCTCGGAGGTGCTGACGTGGCTGGAGAAGAAGTACTTCAGCTCGAAGATGCCACGCGGGGTGTGCATGAATTTCTGCGTGGTGACCCGCGAGATGGTCGACTCGTGCATGCCCACCGCCTCGGCGATGTCATGCAGGACCAGCGGCTTCATGGCCTCCTCGCCGTACTCGAGGAAGCCGCGCTGGTGCTCGACGATCTGCGTCGCCACCTTCATCAGCGTCTCGTTGCGGCTCTGCAGGCTCTTGATGAACCAGCGGGCTTCCTGCAGCTGGTTGCGCATGAAGGTGTTGTCGGCGCTGGAGTCGGCGCGGCGCACCAGGCCGGCGTACTGCGAATTGACGCGCAGGCGCGGCACCGCTTCCTGGTTCAGTTCCACCAGCCAGCGCTCGTTGTGCTTGCGCACTATCACGTCCGGTACCACGTACTCGGCCTCGCCGGACTCGATCTGCGAGCCCGGGCGCGGGTGCAGCGACTGGATCAGCTCGATGGTCTCGCGCAGCTCGTCTTCCTTGAGCTTCATGCGCCGCATCAGCTGGGTGTAGTCGCGGCTGCCGAGCAGGTCGAGGTGGTCGGCGACCAGGCGCAGGGCCTCGTTCAGCAAGTGGGTGTTGGCGGGCATCTGGCGCAACTGCAGCAGCAGGCATTCGCGCAGGTTGCGCGCGCCGACGCCGGCCGGCTCCATCTGCTGGATGCGCCGCAGCACCACTTCCACCTCGTCCATCTCGACGTCCAGCTCGGGGTCGAGGGAGACGAGGATGTCCTCCAGGGACTCCTCCAGGTAGCCGTCGTCGTTGATGCCGTCGATGATGCTGAGGGCGATCAGGCGGTCGGTGTCGGACATGGGGGAGAGGTTCAGCTGCCACAGCAGGTGGCTCTGCAGGCTCTCGCCGGCGGAGGTGCGGGCGGTGAAGTCCCACTCGTCGTCGTCGTTGCTGGGCAGGCTGCTGGCGCTGGTCTGGTAGACGTCTTCCCAGGCGGTGTCGACCGGCAGTTCGTTGGGGATGCGCTCGGCCCACTGGTCCTCGTCCAGGCTATCGGCGCTGGGCGTGGTGGTTTCCTGGTAGCTTTCGCTCTGCGAGTTGACGCTGGTGTTGGCGGGGGTTTCCGCGCCTTCGGCGTAGGGGTCGCTAGCGTCGAAGTCGTCGCCTTCTTCCTGGCGCTCGAGCATCGGGTTGGATTCCAGCGCCTCCTGGATCTCCTGTTGCAGGTCCAGGGTGGAGAGTTGGAGCAGTCGGATGGCCTGTTGCAGCTGCGGGGTCATCGTCAGCTGCTGGCCCATCTTGAGGACAAGCGATGGTTTCATGGCTGGAACTTGGCACCTTGTTCGCTGGCGTGTAGTGCGCCATATCCACGACTACGGGCGCCAGGGCCGAAGCTCCGGAACGCCGCTAGGAAGCAAATTATATGCCTGAATTCTCGGACTTTGCCTAGGGCGTTTACGCATAAATCTGATGTCGGTCGGTCGGGCCGACGTGAGGGGCTGCCTGCGCCCCGGCGCAAGGCCGGGGCGTGGGGCTCAGAGACGGAACTCGTGGCCCAGGTAGACTTCCTTGACCAGCTCGTTGGCCATGATGGCCGCGGAGTCGCCTTCGGCGATCAGCTGGCCGTCGTTGACGATGTAGGCCGTCTCGCAGATGTCCAGGGTCTCGCGCACGTTGTGGTCGGTGATGAGCACGCCGATGCCCTTGGCCTTGAGGTGGTGGATGATCTGCTTGATGTCGCCCACCGAGATCGGGTCCACGCCGGCGAAGGGTTCGTCGAGGAGGATGAACTTCGGCGAGCTGGCCAGGGCGCGGGCGATCTCCACGCGGCGGCGCTCGCCGCCGGACAGGCTCATGCCGAGGTTGTCGCGGATGTGGTGGATGTGGAACTCCTCCAGCAGGCTCTCCAGGGCCTCCTTGCGGCCGTTGCGGTCGAGGTCGGCGCGGGTCTCGAGGATGGCGCCGATGTTGTCCGCCACCGACAGCTTGCGGAAGATCGAGGCTTCCTGCGGCAGGTAGCCGATGCCGGCGCGGGCGCGGCCGTGCATGGGCAGGTTGGTGACGTCCTGCTCGTCGATGCGGACCACGCCCTGGTCGGCGCGCACCAGGCCTACGATCATGTAGAAGCAGGTGGTCTTGCCGGCGCCGTTGGGGCCGAGCAGGCCGACGATCTGCCCGCTGTCGATGCTCATGCTGACGTCGCGGACGACCTGGCGACCCTTGTAGCTCTTGGCGAGGTGCTGTGCGGTGAGCGTGGCCATCACTGGGCTTGATCCTGCTTCTTCTTGGGCTGGATGACCATGTCGATGCGCGGGCGCGGGGTGGTCACCTGGGTGCCCGTGGCGCGGCCGGCGTTGACGATCTGCCGTTCGGTATCGTAGACGACCTTCTCGCCTTCGAAGGTGTTGCCTTCCTGGATCACCTTGGCCTGGTCGATCAGGATCACCCGGTTCTGGGTGACGAAGTACTGGATGGTCAGGCCGTAGGCCTTGGTGATTTCCTTTTCCGGCGCCGGCTTCTGCTCGAAGTAGGCGGGCTTGCCGACCGAGGTGACCACCTCGATCTCGCCGTCCTTGTTCTGCTTGAGGGTGACGGTGTTGCCGGTCAGCTTCATGCTGCCCTGGGTCACCACCACGTCGCCGCGGTAGACCGCGACGCCCTGCTTGTCGTCCAGCTCGGCGCTGTCGGCCTGCACGCGGATCGGTTGTTCGCGATCGGTCGGCAGCGCCCAGCTTGCGCTGCTGCCCAGGCTGGCGACGAGGCCGAGGAAAAGGGGGAAGGTTTTAACGAACCTCATGCTGACCTCTTACGTTGGACAGCAGGGTCATCCGGCTGTCTTTCAGATACGCTTTCATGCCTACCGCCGTGGTCACCCCTTGGGGCTCGGTGATCTTAACGGGTTGACTGGTCTCGGCATAATCCTTGTCCGGGAACACCGTCATGCGCGTGGTTGTGAGCAGCAGGGTGCGGTTCTGCGCGTCGGTGCGCTGGACCCGGACGTTGTCTATCAGTTCGACCTGCTTGCCTTCCGGGCCCACCTCGGCGCGCACGCTCTGCACGTGCCACGGCTGCGGCTGGCCCTCGCGGAAGAAGAACAGGTCCGGCGTGGTGACGTTGGTGACGTCGGTGGCCTTCATGTGTTCCAGCCGATCGGCGGTCATCTCGTAGGCCAGGCTGCCGTCCTCGCGGTACTGCAGGCTGTGGGCATTGGCCGCGTAGAAGTCGATGGCGTCGTTGCTGGGCGTGACCTGGCGCTCGTTGAAGTCCAGGCGCACGTTCCAGTAGTAGCCCAGCGCGACCAGCAGGACCGCGATCAGGGCGAGGAGGAGCTTCTGGCGAAGGGTCTTCGGCATATCCGGCTCTACAGGTAGGCGCTCTGCGCCGCCTCGAGGTTGCCCTGGGCGCGCAGGATGAGTTCGCAGAATTCACGGGCCGCGCCTTCGCCGCCGCGCGCCTGGGTCACGCCGTGGGCGTGCTGGCGAACGAAGGCGTCGGCGCTGGCCACCGCCATGCCCAGGCCGACCCGGCGGATGACCGGAAGGTCGGGCAGGTCGTCGCCCAGGTAGGCGACCTGTTCATAGCCTAGCCCGAGTTCGGCGAGCAGTTGGTCGAGGACCACCAGCTTGTCCTCGCGGCCCTGGAACAGGTGCTCGATGCCCAGGTTCTGGGCGCGGCGCTCGACCACGGCGCTCTTGCGGCCGCTGATGATGGCGGTGCGCACGCCCGAGGCGATGAGCATCTTGATGCCGTGGCCGTCGAGGGTGTTGAAGGTCTTGAACTCGCCGCCGTCGGGCAGGAAGTAGAGCTTGCCGTCGGTCAGCACGCCGTCCACGTCGAACACCGCCAGGCGCACGCCACTGGCGCGTTGCAGCAGGTCTGCGGTCATTCAGATGACTCCGGCGCGGGTCAGGTCGTGGACGTGCAGCACGCCCACCGGGTGGTCGCCGCCGTCGACCACCACCAGGACGTTGATCTTGTGGTCGTCCATGATCTTCAGGGCTTCGGCGGCGAGCATGTCCGGGCGCACGGTCTTGCCGTGCACGGTCATCACCTGGTCGATGGTGGCCGTGCGCACGTCCACGCCCTTGTCCAGGGTGCGGCGCAGGTCGCCGTCGGTGAACACGCCGGCCAGGCGGCCGTCCTCGCCCAGGACGATGGTCATGCCCAGGCCCTTGCGGGTCATTTCCAGCAGGGCGCCGCTGAGCGAGGTGCCCGGGGAGACCTGCGGCAGTTCTTCACCCACGTGCATGATGTTTTCCACTTTCAGCAACAATCGCCGGCCCAGGGCGCCGCCCGGGTGGGAGAAGGCGAAGTCCTCGGCGGTGAAGCCGCGGGCCTCCAGCAGGGCCACGGCGAGGGCGTCGCCGAGCACCAGGGAGACGGTGGTGGAGGAGGTCGGCGCCAGGTTCAGCGAGCAGGCCTCGTGCTCGACGCTGGCGTCCAGGTTCACCGCGGCGGCCTTGGCCAGCGGCGACTCGGGGTTGCCGGTCATGCTCACCAGGGTGATGCCCAGGCGCGCGATCAGCGGCAGCAGGGTGATGATCTCGACGGTGGAGCCGGAGTTGGACAGCGCCAGGACCACGTCGTCCCTGGTGATCATGCCCATGTCGCCGTGGCTGGC
Source organism: Pseudomonas delhiensis (assembly GCF_900187975.1). Classification (GTDB taxonomy): domain Bacteria; phylum Pseudomonadota; class Gammaproteobacteria; order Pseudomonadales; family Pseudomonadaceae; genus Pseudomonas; species Pseudomonas delhiensis. Next base: position 161,015 of record NZ_FZPC01000005.1, read on the forward strand.
CTCGGCCGGGTGGACGAAGAACGCCGGGGTGCCGGTGCTGGCCAGGGTGGCGGCGATCTTGCGGCCGATGTGCCCGGACTTGCCCATGCCGACCACCACCACGCGGCCCTTGCAGGCGAGCAGCAGCTCGCAGGCTCTGGAGAAATCGGCCCCGATGCGTGGCAGCAGGGCATCCACCGCATCGCGCTCGAGGCCGATGGTGCGTTGTGCCGACTGGATGAAATCGTGATTCTGGCTCATGTTCCGATCGCGTGGGGCGAAGTGAAGGGCGAGATTATAACGGTAAAGCGGTCCGGGCTTCACCCTGCCGATACCGGATCTTGCGCACGCGAAGCTGAATCCGAGCTGAATCGCCGGTGGCGGCCCTTGGGCCGTCGCGCACGCCAGTGCTATAGTTCGCCGCCGTTCGGCCTGTCTTGCGTCACCGTGTTCCGGCGGTTCGACGGGGCATTGCAGGGACAGGGCCGTCATGCAAGGAGTTCTATGAGCACCGATGAAAAATACGCTGTCGAGCTGAAGGGGGTTACCTTCAAGCGCGGTACCCGCGCCATCTTCGACAACGTGGATATCCGTATTCCGCGCGGCAAGGTCACCGGCATCATGGGGCCGTCCGGTTGTGGCAAGACCACCCTGCTGCGCCTGATCGCCGCACAGCTGCGCCCGGTCAGGGGCGACGTCATGGTCAACGGGCAGAACCTGCCCAGGCTGGCCCGCGCCGACCTGTTCGACATGCGCAAGCAGTTCGGCGTGCTGTTCCAGAGCGGCGCGCTGTTCACCGACCTGGACGTGTTCGAGAACGTCGCCTTCCCGCTGCGGGTGCACACCGACCTGCCCGAGGAGATGATCCGCGACATCGTCCTGATGAAGCTGCAGGCCGTGGGCCTGCGCGGCGCCGTCGAGCTGATGCCGGACGAGCTGTCCGGCGGCATGAAGCGCCGCGTGGCATTGGCCCGGGCGATCGCCCTGGACCCGCAGATCCTCATGTACGACGAGCCTTTCGTCGGCCAGGACCCGATCGCCATGGGCGTGCTGGTGCGGCTGATCCGCCTGCTCAACGACGCCCTGGGCATCACCAGCATCGTGGTTTCCCACGACCTGGCGGAAACCGCCAGCATCGCCGACTACATCTACATCGTCGGCGACGGCAAGGTGCTGGGGCAGGGCACGCCGGCGGAGCTCAAGGAGCTCGACGATCCGCGCGTGCGCCAGTTCATGAAGGGCATCCCGGACGGTCCGGTGCCCTTCCACTATCCCGCGCGCGACTACCGCGCCGACCTGCTGGGGGAACGCTGATGCGCAAGACTTCACTGCTCGAGCGGATCCGCCTGCTCGGGCGGTCGGGCCTCGACGTGCTCGAGGCGCTCGGCCGTTCCACGCTGTTCCTCGGCCACGCCATGCTGGGCCGCCGGGTGCCCGGCGGCATGGGCCAGCTGCTGGTCAAGCAGCTGTACTCGGTGGGCGTGCTGTCGCTGGCGATCATCGTGGTTTCGGGCATCTTCATCGGCATGGTGCTGGCCCTGCAGGGCTACAACATCCTCAAGGACTATGGTTCCGAGCAGGCGGTGGGGCAGATGGTGGCCCTGACCCTGCTGCGCGAACTGGGCCCGGTGGTGACCGGCCTGCTGTTCGCCGGCCGCGCGGGTTCCGCGCTGACCGCCGAGATCGGCAACATGAAATCCACCGAGCAGCTTTCCAGCCTGGAGATGATCGGCGTCGACCCGCTGCGCTACGTGATCGCGCCGCGCCTGTGGGCCGGCTTCATCTCGATGCCGCTGCTGGCGGCGATCTTCAGCGTGGTCGGCATCTGGGGCGGCGCCGCCGTCGCCATCGACTGGCTGGGCGTATACGAGGGCTCCTTCTGGTCGAACATGCAGAACAGCGTGCAATTCGGCGAGGATGTGCTCAATGGCGTGATCAAGAGCGTGGTGTTCGCCTTCGTTGTGACCTGGATCGCCGTGTTCCAGGGCTATGACTGCGAGCCGACCTCCGAAGGGATCAGCCGCGCGACGACTCGAACCGTGGTCTATGCCTCCCTGGCGGTACTGGGGCTGGACTTCATACTGACCGCTTTGATGTTTGGAGACTTCTGATGCAAACCCGCACCCTGGAAATCGGTGTAGGCCTGTTTCTTCTCGGCGGCCTGCTGGCCCTGCTGCTGCTGGCCCTGCGTGTCAGTGGACTGACCATCGGGCATTCCACCGACACCTACCAGCTGTATGCCTACTTCGACAACGTCGCCGGCGTGACCGTGCGCGGCAAGGTGACCATGGCCGGCGTGACCATCGGCAAGGTGGTCGCCGTGGACCTGGACCACGACAGCTACCGTGGCCGGGTGACCATGGAGATCAACAAGAGCGTCAACAACCTGCCGGACGACTCCACCGCGTCTATCCTCACCGCAGGCCTGCTGGGCGAGAAATACATCGGCATCAGCGTCGGCGGCGACGACAAGATGCTCACCGACGGCGGGGTGATCCACGACACCCAGTCCGCGCTGGTGCTGGAAGACCTGATCGGCAAGTTCCTGTTGAACTCGGTCAACAAAGAAGAGCCCAAGAAGCAATGACGATGATGAGGATGAACGCCATGCTGACTCTCCTGCGCCGCGGCCTGCTGGTCCTGCTCGCCGCGCTGCCGCTGATCGCCAACGCCAACGCCGCGCCCAATGCGCAGCAGGTGGTGCAGCAGACCGTCGACAACCTGCTGTCCGACCTCAAGGCCAACAGGCCGGCCTACCGCGCCGATCCCAAGCAGCTCTACGCCGCCCTGGACCGCATCCTCGGCCCGGTGGTGGACTCCGAGGGCATCGCCAAGGGCGTGATGACCGTCAAGTACTCGCGCCAGGCCACCCCGGAGCAGATCAAGCGCTTCGAGACGGTGTTCAAGAACAGCCTGATGCAGTTCTACGGCAACGCCCTGCTCGAGTACGACAACCAGGACATCCGCGTGCTGCCGTCCACCGGCAAGCAGGACCCGGAACGTTCCAGCGTGAACATGGAGATCCGCGACAGCAAGGGCACCGTCTATCCGGTGCAGTACACCATGGTCAACCAGTCGGGGACCTGGCGCCTGCGCAACGTGATCATCAACGGCATCAACATCGGCAAGCTGTTCCGCGACCAGTTCGCCGACTCCATGCAGAAGAACGGCAACGACCTGGAGAAGACCATCGCCGGTTGGGACCAGGTGGTCGCCCATGCCAAGGACGCCGCCAAGGGCAACCCGGACGAGGGCGGCGCGCAATGAGTGGCGCCGCCAGCATCAGCGAGGGCGCGGCCGGCGAGCTGCGCCTGGCCGGTGTGCTCGACTACCGCAGCGGCGCGCAGCTGCGCGAGCAGGGCAAGGCCCTGATCGCCGCGAGCGGCGCCCAGCAACTGGTGGTGGACTGCTCGGCGGTGGAGAAATCCAGCAGCGTCGGCCTGTCGCTGCTGCTGGCCTTCCTGCGCGATGCCCAAGAGGCGGGCAAGAGCCTGCAGATCCGCGGCCTGCCCAAGGACATGCAGGACATCGCCAAGGTCAGCGACCTCGACGGCATCCTGCCGCTGCAGGGCTGACCGGGGCGGTCGAAAGCCCCTCCGTCCGCGACTTCCCCTGGCGGGGTTCGCAGGCGGGGGGCTTTTTTGTATCATTGCCGGCCCGCGCGCGTTGAGCGCCGATCGAGGTCGAGCATGCAGGCGATTGAAGTCAAGAACATCCTGGAAGCCAAGCTTCCGGGTACCCAGGTCGAAGTGGAAGGCGAAGGCTGCAACTTCCAGCTGAACCTGATCAGTGACGAACTGGCCGGTCTGAGCCCGGTGAAACGTCAGCAGCAGATCTACGCGCACCTTAACGAATGGATCGCCAGTGGCGCCATCCATGCCGTGACCATGAAATTCTTCAGCCGCGCCGCCTGGGCCGAGCGTTCCTGAGCCGCCGGGGATTACCTCTATGGACAAACTGATCATTACCGGCGGTTCCCGTCTCGACGGCGAAATCCGCATTTCCGGCGCCAAGAACTCCGCGCTGCCGATCCTCGCCGCCACCCTGCTGGCGGACACCCCGGTCACCGTGTGCAACCTGCCGCACCTGCACGACATCACCACCATGATCGAGCTGTTCGGCCGCATGGGCGTGCAGCCGGTGATCAACGAGAAGCTCAACGTCGAAGTCGACGCCAACAGCATCAAGACCCTGGTCGCGCCCTACGAGCTGGTGAAGACCATGCGCGCCTCGATCCTGGTGCTCGGCCCCATGGTCGCGCGCTTCGGCGAGGCCGAGGTGGCCCTGCCCGGCGGCTGCGCCATCGGTTCGCGCCCGGTCGACCTGCACATCCGCGGCCTGGAAGCCATGGGCGCGCAGATCACCGTCGAGGGCGGCTACATCAAGGCCCGGGCCCCGGCCGGCGGCCTGCGCGGCGCGCACTTCTTCTTCGATACCGTGTCCGTGACCGGCACCGAGAACATCATGATGGCCGCGGCCCTGGCCAACGGCCGTACCGTGCTGGAAAACGCCGCCCGCGAGCCTGAGGTGGTCGACCTGGCCAACTGCCTGATCGCCATGGGCGCGCAGATCCAGGGCGCCGGCACCGACACCATCGTCATCGACGGCGTGAAGCGCCTGGGCGGCGCCAAGTACAACGTGCTGCCCGACCGCATCGAGACCGGCACCTACCTGGTCGCCGCCGCCGCCACCGGTGGCCGCGTCAAGCTCAAGGACACCGACCCGACCATCCTCGAGGCTGTGCTGCTGAAGCTGGAAGAGGCCGGTGCGCACATCAACACCGGCAACGACTGGATCGAGCTGGACATGAAGGGCAACCGGCCGAAGGCGGTGAACATCCGCACCGCGCCGTACCCGGCGTTCCCCACCGACATGCAGGCCCAGTTCATCTCGCTGAACGCCGTGGCCGAAGGCACCGGCGCGGTGATCGAGACCGTGTTCGAGAACCGCTTCATGCACGTCTACGAGATGAACCGCATGGGCGCGCAGATCCTGGTCGAAGGCAACACCGCCATCGTCACCGGCGTGCCGCAGCTCAAGGGCGCACCGGTCATGGCCACCGACCTGCGGGCTTCCGCCAGCCTGGTGATCGCGGGTCTTGTGGCCGAGGGCGACACCCTGATCGACCGCATCTACCACATCGACCGTGGCTACGAGTGCATCGAAGAGAAGCTGCAACTGCTCGGCGCCAAGATCCGCCGCGTACCGGGCTAGGGCTGACCAGACATGCTGACCATCGCCCTGTCCAAGGGCCGGATCCTCGATGACACCCTGCCGCTGCTCGCAGCGGCGGGCATAGTGCCGACCGAGAACCCGGACAAGAGCCGCAAGCTGATCATCCCCACCAGCCTCGACGACGTGCGCCTGCTGATCGTCCGCGCCACCGACGTGCCGACCTACGTCGAGCACGGCGCCGCCGACCTCGGCGTGGCCGGTAAGGACGTGCTGCTGGAATACGGCGGCCAGGGGCTGTACGAGCCGCTGGACCTGAAGATCGCCAACTGCAAGCTGATGACCGCCGGCGCGGTCGGCGCGCCCGAGCCCAAGGGGCGCCTGCGGGTGGCCACCAAGTTCGTCAACGTCGCCAAGCGCTACTACGCCGAGCAGGGCCGCCAGGTCGAGGTGATCAAGCTGTACGGCTCCATGGAGCTGGCGCCGCTGGTCGGCCTGGCCGACAAGATCATCGACGTGGTCGACACCGGCAACACCCTGCGCGCCAACGGCCTGGAGCCCCAGGAACTGATCGCCCACATCAGCTCGCGGCTGATCGTCAACAAGGCCTCGATGAAGATGCAGCACGCGCGCATCCAGGCCCTGATCGACACCCTGCGCGACGCCGTCGAGGCGCGACACCGTCACTGATGCCCACCGCGGCCCTGCGCCGCGGCAGTGACCGCCAGGGATGGCGGAAATGCCGAAAACGCAGGGAGCTTTTTTCGGCCCTATCCGTGTCATAGCCAAATTTTCTCGGGTGCCCGCACGGTGGGCTTGCTAGTCTAGCGGCGCCCGAGATCACGCCAATTAAAGAGGCCAGCTATGACCGCACCCTTCGCCATCCGTCGACTCAATGCCGCCGATCCGGACTTCGCGCGTCATCTGGACCATCTGCTGTCCTGGGAAAGCGTATCCGACGACGCCGTGAACCAGCGCGTGCTGGACATCATCGCCGCCGTGCGCAGCCGCGGCGACGCCGCCCTGGTCGAGTTCACCCAGCGCTTCGACGGCCTCGCCGTCAACTCCATGGCCGACCTGATCCTGCCGCGCGAGCGCCTGGAGCTGGCCCTGACGCGCATCACCCCGGCCCAGCGCGAAGCGCTGGAAACCGCCGCCGAGCGCGTGCGCAGCTACCACGAGAAGCAGAAGCAGGACTCCTGGCGCTACACCGAGGCCGACGGCAGCGTGCTCGGCCAGCAGGTCACCCCGCTGGACCGCGCCGGCCTGTACGTGCCCGGCGGCAAGGCGTCCTATCCGTCCTCGGTGCTGATGAACGCGATTCCCGCCAAGGTCGCCGGCGTTTCCGAGGTGGTGATGGTGGTGCCGACGCCGCGTGGCGAGATCAACGAGATCGTCCTGGCCGCCGCCTGCATCGCCGGCGTCGACCGCGTCTTCACCATCGGCGGCGCCCAGGCCGTGGCCGCGCTGGCCTATGGCACCGAGAGCGTGCCCCAGGTGGACAAGATCGTCGGCCCGGGCAACATCTACGTGGCCACCGCCAAGCGCCACGTGTTCGGCCAGGTGGGCATCGACATGATCGCCGGCCCCTCGGAGATCCTCGTGGTCTGCGACGGCGGCACCGACCCGGACTGGATCGCCATGGACCTGTTCTCCCAGGCCGAGCACGACGAGGACGCCCAGTCGATCCTGGTCAGCCCGGACGCGGCCTTCCTCGACAAGGTCGCCGCCAGCATCGAGAAACTGCTGCCGACCATGGAGCGCGCCGAGATCATCCGCACCTCGCTGGGCAACCGCGGCGCGCTGATCCAGGTCGCCGACCAGGCCCAGGCCTGCCAGGTGGCCAACCGTATCGCCCCGGAGCACCTGGAGCTGTCGGTGGCCGACCCGCAAAGCTGGCTGCCGGGCATCCGCCACGCCGGCGCCATCTTCATGGGCCGCTACACCGCCGAGGCCCTGGGCGACTACTGCGCAGGCCCGAACCACGTGCTGCCGACCTCCGGCACCGCGCGCTTCTCCTCGCCGCTGGGGGTGTACGACTTCCAGAAGCGTTCGTCGATCATCTTCTGCTCGGCCGATGGCGCCTCGGTGCTCGGCAGGACCGCCTCGGTCCTGGCCCGCGGCGAGTCGCTGACCGCCCACGCCCGCAGCGCCGAATACCGCATCAAGAACTGAACCCGTGCCGCCGCCCCGTGATGGGGCGGCCCCACCACCGCATTCGAGGAGAGAAGGGCGATGAGCAAGTTCTGGAGCCCCTTCGTCAAGGACCTGGTGCCCTACGTGCCGGGCGAACAACCCAAGCTGGCCAAGCTGGTCAAGCTGAACACCAACGAGAACCCCTATGGCCCCTCGCCCAAGGCGCTGGCCGCCATGCAGGGCGAGCTGAACGATGCCCTGCGGCTGTACCCGGACCCCAACGCCGACCGCCTGAAGCAGGCCATCGCCGACTACTACGGCGTGCGCCCGGGCCAGGTGTTCGTCGGCAACGGCTCCGACGAGGTGCTGGCCCACGCCTTCCACGCGCTGTTCCAGCACGACGGCCGGCCGCTGCTGTTCCCCGACGTGACCTACAGCTTCTACCCGGTGTACTGCGGTCTCTACGGCATCCCCTTCGAGGCGCTGGCGCTGGACGAGCGGTTCCAGATCCGCGTCGAAGACTACGCCAGGCCCAACGCCGGCATCATCTTCCCCAACCCCAACGCCCCCACCGGCTGCCTGCTGCCCCTGGAGGCCATCGAGCGCCTGCTGCTGGCCAACCCGGACAGCGTGGTGCTGGTGGACGAGGCCTACGTCGACTTCGGCGGCGAGACCGCGATCGCCCTGGTGGAGCGCTACCCGAACCTGCTGGTGGCGCAGACCCTGTCCAAGTCGCGCTCCCTGGCCGGGCTGCGCGTCGGCCTGGCGGTCGGCCACGAGGACCTGATCGAGGCCCTGGAGCGGGTCAAGAACAGCTTCAACTCCTACCCGCTGGACCGCGTGGCCCAGGCCGGCGCCATCGCCGCCTTCGAGGACCGCGAGTACTTCCAGCGCACCTGCCAGGCGGTGATCGACAGCCGCGAGAAGCTGGTGGGCGAGCTGAGCGGCATGGGCTTCGAGGTGCTGCCCTCGGCGGCCAACTTCATCTTCGCCCGCCACCCGCGGCACGACGCCGCCGAGCTGGCCGCCGGCCTGCGCGAGCAGGGCGTGATCGTGCGCCACTTCAGGCAGGAACGCATCGCCCAGTTCCTGCGCATCAGCATCGGCACCGAGGAGCAGAACCAGGCGCTGCTGGACGCCCTGCGCCCGCGGCTCTGAGCCTTCCTCGGCAGGAAAGGCAACGGCGCCCTCGGGCGCCGTTCTTCGTCATTGCTGCTGTTGCTGCGCGGGCGGGGCCGGCGGCGGGCGCAGGCCCACTTCGGCCTGCAGGGTGACGTGCTTGCCGTTGCGCAGCACCTGGATGCTGATCTGCTCGCCCGGCTTGGTGCGCGCCACCTGGTTCATCGCGGTGCGGCCATCGGCGGCCTTCTTGCCGTCGATGTCGAGGATGATGTCGCCCGGCTGCATGCCGGACTGGGCCGCGGGGCCGTCGCGGTAGACGCCGGCGACCACCACGCCGCCCTGGTCCTGCAGGCCGAAGGACTCGGCCAGCTCCGGCGTCAGCGGCTGCACCTCGACGCCCAGCCAGCCGCGGATCACCGAGCCGTGCTCGATGATCGACTGCATCACCTCCAGCGCCAGCTTGACCGGGATGGCGAAGCCGATGCCCTGGGAGCCGCCGGACTTGGAGAAGATGGCGGTATTGATGCCCACCAGGTTGCCGCTGGCGTCCACCAGGGCGCCGCCGGAGTTGCCCGGGTTGATCGCCGCGTCGGTCTGGATGAAGTCCTCGTAGGTGTTCAGCCCCAACTGGTTGCGGCCGGTGGCGCTGATGATGCCCATGGTCACCGTCTGGCCCACGCCGAAGGGGTTGCCGATGGCCAGGCAGACGTCGCCGGTGCGGATGCCGTCGGAACGGCCGAGGGTCATCACCGGCAGGTCCTTGAGGTCGATCTTGAGCACCGCCAGGTCCGTCTCCGGGTCGCTGCCGACCAGGCGCGCGGTGGTCTCGCGGCCGTCGCGCAGGGCCACGACTATCTGGTCGGCGCCGGCGGTGACGTGGTTGTTGGTCAGCAGGTAGCCTTCCGGGCTCATGATCACCGCCGAGCCCAGGCTCGACTCCATGCGCTTCTGTTGCGGCAGGTTGTCGCCGAAGAAGCGGCGGAACAGCGGGTCGTCGAGCATCGAGTTGCCCGGCCGGCTGACCATCTTGGTGGTGTACAGGTTGGCCACGGCCGGGGCGGCGCGGGTCACGGCGTCGGCATAGGTCCCGGGGCCCTGCTGCAGGCGGCTGAGCAGGGGCGCCTGCTGCAGGTGGACTTCCTGTTCGGGCAGGCCGACCCATTCGGGGTTACGCTGGATGATCAGCAGCGCCAGCAAGACGCCGACAAGCGCGGGCCAGCCGAGAAAACGCAGGGCCTTCAGCATCGGAGGACGATCCTTGGGGGTTGCTCGGCCTGGGGAAGGCCGCTAGGGTGGCCGCCATTATACGGGCGGCGTGGCAAGAAAATAGCCGTCTCCCCTAATGCCTGGAGGAAATTCGATGGCGATCGATCTGACCGAGCTGGTCGAAGAGGCCGACCGCTACCTGGACGCCGCGCGCATCCAGGACTACTGCCCCAATGGCCTGCAGGTGCAGGGCCGGCCGCAGGTGCGGCGCATCGTCAGCGGCGTCACCGCCAGCCAGGCGCTGCTGGACGCGGCGGTGGCCGCGCAGGCCGATGCGGTGCTGGTCCACCATGGCTACTTCTGGAAGGGCGAGAATCCCTGCGTGGTGGGCATGAAGCAGCGCCGCCTGAAGACCCTGCTGGCCCACGACATCAGCCTGATCGCCTACCACCTGCCGCTGGACCTGCACCCGCAGGTGGGCAACAACGTGCAGCTGGGGCAACAGCTCGGCCTGCACGTCGAGGGCCCGCTGGAGCCGGGCAACCCGCGCTCCATCGTGTTGCTGGGCGCCCCCGCGGCGCCCACGGCGCCAGCCGATTTCGCCGCCCACGTGGCCCGGGTGCTGGGCCGCGAGCCGCTGCTGGTGGAAGGCGAGCGGCCGATCCGGCGCATCGCCTGGTGCACCGGCGGCGCCCAGGGCTACATCGACCAGGCCATCGCGGCGGGCGTGGATGCCTACCTCACCGGCGAGGTCTCCGAGCAGACGGTGCACAGCGCCCGGGAGAACGGCATCACCTTCATCGCCGCCGGCCACCATGCCACAGAGCGCTACGGCGTACAGGCGCTGGGCCGTTACCTGGCCGAGCGCTTCGGCATCGAGCACCGCTTCATCGACTGCCCGAACCCCGCCTGATGCGGCGGGGCATTCAGGGCGTCGAGGCGTAGCGGCGCCGGGCCTGGTCCACGGCCGCGCCCAGCTGCCAGACCGCCATCGCGTAGTGGGTGCTGTGGTTGTAGCGGGTGATCACGTAGAAGTTCGGCAGGCCGTACCAGTACTGGTAGTTGCGGCCCATGTCCAGGCGCAGCAGGCTGGCGCTCTGGTGCTTGCCCAGCGGCGCCTGCGGGCGCAGCCCGGCGGCGCTCAGCGTCTGGATCGGATACTGCGTCTTGAAGCCATCCTCGAGCCCGCGCGCCTGGCCGCTGGCCGGCACGGCGATGCTGTCGTGGGTGACCCAGCCGTGCTGCTGGAAATAGTTGGCGACGCTGCCGATGGCGTCCTGCGGGTCCCACAGGTCGACGTGGCCGTCGCCATCGAAGTCCACCGCGTAGCGGGCGAACGAGGTCGGCATGAACTGGCCGTAGCCCATGGCGCCGGCGTAGGAACCGCGCAGGGCCAGCGGGTCGTCGCGCTCCTTGCGCGCCAGCAGGAGGAACTGCTCCAGCTCGCCGGTGAAGAAGTCGGCGCGCCGCGGGTAGTCGAAGGCCAGGGTGGCCAGGGCGTCCATGATCCGCGTCTTGCCCATCACCCGGCCCCAGCGGGTTTCCACGCCGATGATGCCGACGATGATCTCCGGCGGCACGCCGTAGGTCTTCGAGGCGCGCTCGAGCGCGTCTTCGTACTGGTTCCAGAAGGCCACGCCGTTCTGGATGTTGTCCGGGGTGATGAACTTCCTGCGGTAGCGCAGCCAGGCGCCATTGGGGCCGCTCGGCGCCTGGTAGGTCGGCGCCTGGCGGTCCATCAGGCGGATCACCCAGTCCAGGCGCTGGGTGCGGCCCAGCACGTCCTGCAGCTGCTGGCGATCGAAGCCGTGCAGGCTGACCATCCGGTCGACGAAACGCCGCGCGTTCAGGTTGTTGGCGAAGTCGCCGGTCAGCGGGCTGATCGGCTGCACCGGGTTCGCCGGGGTGTACAGGCGCGTCGTGGTGGGCGCGCCACCCTTTTGCGGGGCGGTTGCCGGCGGCGGCGAGGTGGGCTTGCTGCTGCAGGCGGCGATCAGGAGGAACAGGGGCAGGAGCGGGGCGATGCGGCGCATGGGAAATCTGCTGGGGCGTCGGGAATGAGGAATAGGGTAGCTCAGATGGGGGCGCTTACCGGGGCCTACTCTAGCGGAGGGCGGGATGCGCTTCCTCCTGAATCTGTTTCCGGGCCCGGGGCGGGTGGCGGCTTTGTGGGTGAAGGGCTGTTCGTCGGAGAGGCGGGCGCCTGTGGATATCTCGTTTCCCGCGGCGCGCCCCATCCACCCGGCCAAGCCTGGGGCCTTAGTCTCCTGGGCCCTGGCGCGCTCTGACAAGTGGCTATATGGGTATATTCTTTCGGTATAAGTAGGCTCCCGGTTAGAGTCTGGCGTTGTGGTAGAGTGCGCCCTCGTCTACGGCCCGAAGGCCGTCCATAAGCAATTCCGTGAGTAGCCATGGTCGACAAACTGACGCATCTGAAACAGCTGGAGGCGGAAAGCATCCACATCATCCGCGAGGTGGCCGCCGAGTTCGACAACCCGGTGATGCTGTACTCGATCGGCAAGGACAGCGCCGTGATGCTGCATCTGGCGCGCAAGGCCTTCTTTCCCGGCAAGCTGCCGTTCCCGGTGATGCACGTCGACACCCGCTGGAAATTCCAGGAGATGTACCGCTTCCGCGACAAGATGGTCGAGGAGATGGGCCTGGACCTGATCACCCACATCAACCCCGATGGCGTGGCCCAGGACATCAACCCCTTCACCCACGGCAGCGCCAAGCACACCGACATCATGAAGACCGAAGGGCTCAAGCAGGCGCTCGACAAGTACGGCTTCGACGCCGCTTTCGGTGGCGCCCGCCGCGACGAGGAGAAGTCCCGCGCCAAGGAGCGCGTCTACTCCTTCCGTGACAGCAAGCACCGCTGGGACCCGAAGAACCAGCGCCCGGAGCTGTGGAACGTCTACAACGGCAAGGTGAAGAAGGGCGAGTCGATCCGCGTCTTCCCGCTGTCCAACTGGACCGAGCTGGACATCTGGCAATACATCTACCTGGAACAGATCCCGATCGTCCCGCTGTACTTCGCCGCCGAGCGCGAAGTGATCGAGATGAACGGCGCGCTGATCATGATCGACGACGAGCGCATCCTCGAGCACCTCAGCGATGAACAGAAGGCCAGCATCCAGAAGAAGATGGTGCGCTTCCGCACCCTGGGCTGCTACCCGCTGACCGGCGCGGTGGAATCCACCGCCACCACGCTGCCGGAAATCATCCAGGAAATGCTGCTGACGCGCACTTCCGAACGCCAGGGCCGGGTCATCGACCACGACCAGGCAGGTTCGATGGAAGAAAAGAAACGTCAGGGGTATTTCTGACGAAAGGCTGCAAGCTGCAAGCGGCAGGCTGCAAGTAAAAGCAGGAGGCTTTCGAGAGTGGATTTTGAAAGACTCGAGGTTTGGCAGCGTGCCAAGCGCCTGGCGGTAGAGGTGTACAGGGCGATGGAGGGATGTCGCGATCTGGGATTCAAGGACCAGATCACACGATCCGCGCTTTCGATACCGAGCAATATCGCCGAGGGCATGGAGAGGGAAAGCGATCGGGAGAAATGTCGCTTTCTCTGGATTGCCAAAGGTTCCTGCGGTGAGTTGAGGACCCAGGCAATGATTGGCATCGAGATTGGTTATGTCGCCGAGCCGCTTGCAACTGGATGGATTAAAGAAACCCGTGAGCTGTCGCGCATGCTGCATGGGTTGATCAGCAAAATTTCTGACTAGCTGTGAACTGACAGGCTTGCCGCTTGAAGCTTACAGCTTGGAGCTCGAATGAAATGAGTCACCAATCCGATCTGATCAGCGAGGACATCCTCGCCTACCTGGCCCAGCACGAGCGTAAAGAGCTGCTGCGCTTCCTCACCTGCGGCAACGTCGATGATGGCAAGAGCACCCTGATCGGGCGCTTGCTGCACGACTCCAAGATGATCTACGAGGATCACCTGGAGGCCATCACCCGCGATTCGAAGAAAGTCGGCACCACCGGCGACGACGTCGACCTGGCGCTGCTGGTGGACGGCCTGCAGGCCGAGCGCGAGCAGGGCATCACCATCGACGTGGCGTACCGCTACTTCAGCACCGCCAAGCGCAAGTTCATCATCGCCGACACCCCCGGCCACGAGCAGTACACCCGCAACATGGCCACCGGCGCGTCCACCTGCGACCTGGCCATCATCCTGATCGACGCCCGCTACGGCGTGCAGACCCAGACCCGCCGGCACAGCTTCATCGCCTCCCTGCTGGGCATCAAGCACATCGTCGTCGCCATCAACAAGATGGACCTGAAGGACTTCGACCAGGGCGTCTTCGAGCAGATCAAGGCCGACTACCTGCAGTTCGCCGGGAAGATCGAGCTGAAGGCCAGCTCGCTGCACTTCGTTCCCATGTCGGCGCTCAAGGGCGACAACGTGGTCAACAAGTCCGAGCGTTCGCCCTGGTACACCGGCCAGTCGCTGATGGAGATCCTCGAGACCGTCGAGATCGCCGGCGACCGCAACCTGGACGACATGCGCTTCCCGGTGCAGTACGTCAACCGCCCGAACCTGAACTTCCGCGGCTTCGCCGGCACCCTGGCCAGCGGCATCGTGCGCAAGGGCGACGAGGTCGTAGCGCTGCCGTCGGGCAAGGGCAGCAAGGTCAAGTCCATCGTCACCTTCGAAGGCGAGCTGGAACACGCCGGCCCGGGCCAGGCCATCACCCTGACCCTGGAAGACGAGATCGACGTCTCCCGTGGCGACATGCTGGTGCATGCGGACAACCGCCCGCAGGTCACCGACGGCTTCGACGCCATGCTCGTGTGGATGGCCGAGGAGCCCATGCTCCCGGGCAAGAAATACGACATCAAGCGCGCCACCAGCTACGTGCCGGGATCGATCCCGAGCATCACCCACAAGGTGGACGTGAACACCCTGGAAGAGACCGCCGCCAGCGAACTCAAGCTCAACGAGATCGCCCGCGTGAAGGTCAGCCTGGATGCGCCCATCGCCCTCGACGGCTATGCGCAGAACCGCACCACCGGCGCCTTCATCGTCATCGACCGGCTGACCAACGGCACCGTCGGCGCCGGCATGATCATCGCCGCGCCGCCAGCCGGCCAGAGCCATGCCGGCCACCACGGCCAGGGCGCCCACGTGAGCCGCGAGGAGCGCTCCGCGCGCTTCGGCCAGCAGCCGGCCACGGTGCTGTTCAGCGGCCTCTCCGGCGCCGGCAAGAGCACCCTGGCCTACGCCCTGGAACGCAAGCTGTTCGACATGGGCCGGGCGGTCTACGTGCTGGATGGCCAGAACCTGCGCCACGACCTGAACAAGGGCCTGCCCCAGGACCGCGCCGGGCGCACCGAGAACTGGCTGCGCACCGCCCACGTCGCCAGGCAGTTCAACGAGGCCGGGCTGATCAGCCTGTGCGCCTTCGTCGCGCCCAGCGCCGAAGGCCGCGAGCAGGCCAGGGCGCTGATCGGCGACGAGCGCCTGATCACCGTCTACGTCCAGGCATCGCCGCAGGTCTGCCGCGAGCGCGACCCGCAGGGCCTGTACGCGGCCGGCCAGGACAACATCCCCGGCGAGTCCTTCCCCTACGACGTGCCGCTGGATGCCGACCTGGTGATCGACACCCACCACCAGTCGGTGGAAGAGGGCGTCAAGGCGGTCCTCGACCTGCTGCGCCAGCGCGGCGCGATCTGATCGCGACAGCGTTGTGAAAAGCCCCGCCTAGGCGGGGTTTTTTCTTTTTTGTGTAGGCGCGAGCTTGCTCGCGAAGGGGGCTGCCGAGGACTTTAGGTGCCGGGCTTTAGAGCGCCCTCTCCCCAGCCCTCTCCCTGAAGGGAGAGGGGGCCTGTCCGTGCCGAGAGGAGGAATGGTTTCAGTCGGAAACCAACGGTGTTGCCGGCTGACTCCAGAATATCCAAGCACACCGAACGGTCCCCTCTCCCTTCAGGGAGAGGGTTAGGGAGAGGGGCTCTTCGGGGCGAACACCAGGCACCAGCCGATAAACACCCTTCGCGAGCAAGCTCGCTCCTACGAAAGCCTGTTTCCAGACATGAAAAAACCCCGCCATGGCGGGGTTTTTCCGGGCGCTGCGGGCTCAGAGCTTGCGCTTGAGGCCGTAGGTCTCGTCCAGGGTGCCGGGGCCTTCGCCGGTCTTCGGCGCGTAGTCCTTCGGCGCCTCCTGGCTGGCCGGCGGGGTCAGGCGCTCGCGGCGCTCGGGGTAGCTGTCCTCGGCGTGCAGGGCGGCCAGCAGGCGCTGCTTGGTCTGCTCGTCCAGGGCCAGGCGCTCGGCGCTCTCGGACAGGTGTTCCTGGACGTCCTGGTAGCTCTGGGTGAGCTTCTTCACCAGGCTGGCGGTGGTGTTGAAGTGCGTCACCACCTCGCGCTGGTAACTGTCGAAGCGTTCCTGCAGGTCATCGACCTGGCGTTGCATGCGGTTGGGCGCGGCGCCGGGCAGCAGGCGGGCGATCAGGAAGCCGACAGCGGCCCCGACGAGCAGAGCGATGACCGGGACCAACCAGGTGGTGAGGGACTGTTCCACGCGAATCCTTCCTCTATAGACGGCTTTGCTTTACGTTAGCGGCTTGCACCTGCGCTGTATACCACGGGGCGAGGCCTCGGTGTCGGCGCGGTATCGAGCTAGACGAGACGACCCGCCTCGGGGTCACGGAGTTGCTGTTTGTCCACCCGCGAAATCCCCCTGTTCATCGATGGCCCGGACGGCCCCCTGGAAGCCCTGCACCTGGACACGCCCGGCGCCGTCGGCGTGGCGCTGATCTGCCATCCGCACCCGCTGTTCGCCGGCACCATGCAGAACAAGGTGGTCGCCACCCTGCAGCGCATCGCCCGGGATGCCGGCTACGCCACCCTGCGTTTCAACTTCCGTGGCGTCGGCCAGAGCGCCGGCAGCTACGCCGACGGCCGCGGCGAGATCGACGACGCCCTGGCAGCGGCCCATTGGCTCGGGGAGAAACACCCCGGCCTGCCGCTGACGCCGATGGGCTTCTCCTTCGGCGCCTGCGTGGCCGGCAACGCCGCCGCGCGCCTGGAAGGGCAGGGCGTGGCCCTGCGCCACCTGTTCATGCTGGCGCCGCCGGTGGAACGCTTCGCCGTCGAGCTGCCGCGGCAATGCCCCATCACCGTGGTACAGCCCGAAGATGACGAAGTGGTGACCCCGGCCCGCGTCTATGCCTGGAGCGAGTCGCTGAGCCTGCCCCACGAACTGCTGCGCGTGCCCGGCTGCAGCCACTTCTTCCACGGCAAGCTGATCGAGCTCAAGGACCTGCTGCAGCCCCGGCTCGCGCCGGTCGGCGCCGCGGGTTAACATCCAGGCCGCTCATTTTTCCCGCGCTGATTTCTGGTATCCCATGACGACCCGCATCCTCACCGGCATCACCACCACCGGCACCCCGCACCTGGGCAACTACGCTGGCGCCATCCGCCCGGCGATCGTCGCCAGCCGCGACCCGCAGGCCGACTCCTTCTACTTCCTGGCCGACTACCACGCGCTGATCAAGTGCGACGACCCGCTGCGCATCCAGCGCTCGCGCCTGGAGATCGCCGCCACCTGGCTGGCCCTGGGCCTGGATACCGACAAGGCGACCTTCTACCGCCAGTCCGACATTCCCGAGATCCCCGAGCTGACCTGGCTGCTGACCTGCGTCACGGCCAAGGGCCTGCTCAACCGCGCCCACGCCTACAAGGCCTCGGTGGACAAGAACGTCGAGGCCGGGGAGGACCCGGACGCCGGCGTCAGCATGGGCCTGTACAGCTACCCGATCCTGATGGCCGCGGACATCCTGATGTTCAACGCGCACAAGGTGCCGGTCGGCCGCGACCAGATCCAGCACGTGGAAATGGCCCGCGACATCGGCCAGCGCTTCAACCACCTGTTCGGCAACGGCAAGGAACTGTTCACCCTGCCGGAGGTGGTGATCGAGGAAGAAGTGGCGACCCTGCCGGGCCTGGACGGGCGCAAGATGTCCAAGAGCTACGACAACACCATCCCGCTGTTCGGCAGCAGCAAGCAGCTCAAGGACGCCATCGCCCGCATCGTCACCGACTCCCGCGCACCCGGCGAGCCGAAGGACCCGGACAGCTCGCACCTGTTCACCCTCTACCAGGCCTTCGCCACGCCGGCGCAGCTGGCCGAATTCCGCGCCGCGCTGCTCGAGGGCCTGGCCTGGGGCGAGGCCAAGCAGCGCCTCTACGCGCTGCTGGAAGCCGAGCTGGGCGAGGCTCGCGAGCGCTACCACACGCTGATCACCCGCCCGGGCGACCTGGAGGACATCCTCCTGGCCGGCGCCGCCAAGGCCCGCCGCATCGCCACCCCGTTCCTCGGCGAGCTGCGCGAGGCCGTGGGCCTGCGCTCCTTCCGCGAGCAGGTGCAGGTGGCCGGCGAGGGCAAGAAGAAGGCCGCCAGGAGCGCGCGCATCGTCAGCTTCCGCGAGGAAGACGGCAGCTTCCGCTTCCGCCTGCTGGACGCCGCCGGCGAGCAGCTGCTGCTGTCCAGTGCCTTCGCCGACGGCAAGTCCGCCGGTGCGGTGAGCAAGCGCCTGCAGGGCGGCGAGGCGCTGGACCTGCGCGCCGAAGGCAATGCCTTCGCCCTGTGGCTGGATGGCGCGGCCGTGGCGCAAAGCCCCGAGTTCGCCGATGCCGCCAGCCGCGATGCCGCCATCGAGCGCGTGCGCGAGGCACTGGCGCCCCAGGAGTAAGGTTGTGAACGGCCATCCTCGACGGATGGCCGATTGCCAAGAAGCGGGGCCGTCGCTAAAGTGTCGGCCCCGTTTTCGTTGCCTTGCTACCGATCATGACGCCCCTTCAGCGCTACCAGGAAGACCTCAAACGTCCCGATTTCTTCCACGATGCGGCCCAGGCCAATGCCGTGAAGCACCTGCAGCGTCTATATGACGACCTGCTGGCGGCCGACCAGGCCAAGCCCGGGCTGTTCGGCAAGCTGCTCGGCAAGAAGTCCAACGGGCCGGTCAAGGGCCTGTACTTCTGGGGCGGCGTGGGGCGCGGCAAGACCTACCTGGTGGACACCTTCTTCGACGCGCTGCCGTTCAAGCAGAAGATGCGCACGCACTTCCACCGCTTCATGAAGCGCGTGCACGAGGAAATGAAGACACTCAAGGGCGAGAAGAACCCGCTGACCATCATCGGCAAGCGCTTCGCCGACGAGGCCCGGGTGATCTGCTTCGACGAATTCTTCGTCTCCGACATCACCGACGCCATGATCCTCGCGACCCTGCTGGAGGAGCTGTTCAAGAACGGCGTCAGCCTGGTGGCGACCTCCAACATCGTGCCCGACGGCCTGTACCGGGACGGCCTGCAGCGCGCCCGCTTCCTGCCGGCCATCGCCCTGCTCAAGGAGCACACCGAGGTGGTCAACGTCGACAGCGGCGTGGACTACCGCCTGCGCGCCCTGGAGCAGGCCGAGCTGTACCACTGGCCGCTCACCGAGCAGGCCGAGCAGGCCATGGCCCGCGACTTCCGCAAGCTCACCCCGGAATGCGCCGCGGCCACCCGCGACGACGTGCTGATGATCGAGAACCGCGAGATCCGCGCGCGCCTGACCTGCGACGACGTGGCCTGGTTCGAGTACCGCGAGCTGTGCGACGGCCCGCGCAGCCAGAACGACTACATCGAGCTGGCGAAGATCTTCCACGCGGTGCTGATCTCCAACGTCGAGCAGATGAACGTGGCCAAGGACGACATGGCCCGCCGCTTCATCAACCTGGTGGACGAGTTCTACGACCGCAACGTCAAGCTGATCATCTCCGCCGAGGTCGAACTGAAGGACCTGTACACCGGCGGCCGCCTGGAGTTCGAGTTCCAGCGCACCTTGAGCCGCCTGCTGGAGATGCAGTCCCACGAGTTCCTCAGCCGGCCGCACCGGCCTTGAGGGGGCGATGAGAAAGGGCTGACAGTGGCAGCCCTTTTTCGTTTCTGGCTCTTCGTAGGAGCGAGCAAGCTCGCTCCTACGAAAAGCATTCAGCGCTGCGCGGTCTGCGCCTCGGCCTTCTGCAGCAACTGCTTGGCGTGCGCCACTTCCAGGGCCTCCATGGCGTTGATCGGCTTGACCGCCACCGCTTTCCTCAACTGCTCCAGCGCTTTGTCCTGTTCGTCATCGCCATACACGTAGCCCAGCGCGTTGGCGTACTCGTAGTGGCCGATGGGCAGGTCGTCGCTGGCGCGGAAGGAGCGGGCGAAGTAGCTCTCCATCTTGTCCGCGCTGACGCCGTAGGTCATGCGCCCGACCAGCTTGCCGACCTTGCGGATCACGCCGGCCTCGTAGCCGCCGTACAGCGCCAGGGCGAAGGGCTGGTTGGGCTGCTTGGCGAGAATGGCGTCCAGCTCCCTGGGAATGTCGCTGGTGTAGCCGCGCTTGAGCACCACCGGCACCGGCAGTTCCTCCGCCAGCCGCGCCTTGGCGTAGGCGCGGCCGAACTGGGCGATGGGGTCGGCGTTGAGCAGCGGGCCGGCCTGGTCGGTGTAGCTGATCACTTCCTCCAGCAACTGCTGCTTGTCCGCCGCCGGGGCCAGGAACATCGCGTAGAGCACCTGGGCGAACATCGCCGGCACCTGGCCGCCGACACCCAGGGCCAGACCGTCCTGCCGGGCCTGGGCGAAGTCGCCGCGGAACACCTTGCGCCATACGTCCTGCAGCTTCTCGGCGTAGGCCTGGGCTTCTTCGGGCTTGCCGCTGAAGCCGCTGCCGGCGGCGACGGTCCTGGCCACCGCGTCGGGGTGGGCGGCGGCCATCTTCGTCACCCAGGCGGCGTCGGGGAAGGGGTAGCCGCCGAAGCCGCGGGTCAGCCGCGGCCAGGCGCTGCGCAGCTTGTCGCCGGCGTAGTCGAAGGCGCTCTGGTCGTAGGGGAAGGGCTTCCAGTCGCCCGCGGCGAAGGCGGGCAGGCAGAAGCTGGCGAGCAGGACGAGCAATAGGCGGCGCATGGCGGTATCCCGTGTTCTTGTTCTGGAAGGGCAGCCCCGATCATAGGCAGCTGCCCCGGTGCACGGGACCTATCCTACGGCTGGCGTGTTTCAGGCCTCTTTCCGCCGGTACTGGTTGCGGTAGTGGTTGGGTGACAGCTTGGTGTGCTGGCGGAACAGCCGGGCGAAGAAGCTGGCGTCGTCGTAGCCCACCTCGTAGCTGATGGTCTTGATGCTCTTGCGCGAGGTCGACAGCAGGCTGCGCGCCGTCTCGATGCGCAGGCGCTGCAGGTAGTGCAGCGGCTTGTCGCCGGTGGCGGCCTGGAAGCGGCGCATGAAGTTGCGGATGCTCATGCCGTGCTCGCGGGCCACGTCCTCGAAGCGGAACTTGTCCGCGTAGTGGTCCTCCAGCCATTGCTGGACCTGCAGGATGGCCGGGTCGTGGTGCAGCTTCTGGCCGCCGAAGCCCAGGCGCCCGGGGGTATAGCTGCGCTGCACCTCGAAGAGGATGTCGCGGGAGACGCCCTGGGCCACGTTGGCGCCGCAGAAGCGCTCGATCAGGTACAGGTAGAGGTCGCGGGCGGAGGTCACGCCGCTGGCGGCATAGAGGTTGTCGGCGTCGGTGATGTGCTTCTCGCGGTTGAGCAGCACCTTGGGGTAGCGTGCGGCGAAGTCGTCGAAGAAGCGCCAGTAGGTGGTCGCCTCCTTGCCATCCAGCAGGCCGGCCTCGGCCAGCCAGAACACCCCGGTGGCCTCGCTGCCGATGGCGCAGCCGGCGGCGTGGCGTTCGCGCAGCCAGGGCACCACCTGTGGATAACGCGCCAGCAACTGGTCGAAGTCGCCCCAGAAGGCCGGCAGTATCACCAGGTCGGATTCGTCGAGGGCGCCGTCCACCGCCAGCAGGTCGCCGCTGAACGCGCGCACCGGCTGGCCGTCGGGGCTGACGATGCGGCTGCGCAGCAGCGGCGTGAGGCCCAGGCCTTCCTGCCTGCCGAAGCGCAGGCTGGCCATGTGCAGAAAGTCCCGCGCCTGCATGAGCGTGGAGGCGAAGACACCGTCGGTCGCAAGAATGCTGACCCTTTTCAGGGAAGATACGGATTGTTCGGACATCGTTCTTATCATTGTTGTTAAGGGCCGCATTCGACGCTTAACCGGTCAAATGGCGGCTGGATCGTCTTATTTTTTGGCGCAAGTGTCCAGTAGGCGCCGCTCGGCGGGCTGCCCTACATTCGGCCCTCCAGCGAGGCGCCAGGAGGCGAGCATGATCCCCAGAACCCTGTTCAGTTCCGACCATGAGCTTTTCCGCGACAGCGTGCGCAAGTTCCTCGAGCAGGAAGCCGTGCCTTTCCACCACCAGTGGGAGAAGGACGGCCACATCGACCGCGCCCTGTGGAACAAGGCGGGGGAGGCGGGGATGCTCTGTTCGCACATCCCCGAGGCCTACGGCGGCATGGCCGCGGACTTCCTCTACAGCGCGGTGGTGATCGAGGAGATCGGCCGCTTCGGCCTGACCGGCATCGGCTTCTCCCTGCACTCGGACATAGTCGCGCCCTACATCCTGCATTACGGCAGCGAGGCGCAGAAGCTGCACTACCTGCCGAAGCTGGTTTCCGGCGAGATGGTCGGCGCCATCGCCATGACCGAGCCGGGCGCCGGTTCCGACCTGCAGGGGGTGAAGACCACCGCGGTGCTGGATGGCGACGAATACGTCATCAACGGCTCCAAGACCTTCATCACCAACGGCTTCCTCGCCGACCTGGTGATAGTGGTGGCCAAGACCGACCCCAAGGCCGGCGCCAAGGGCACCAGCCTGTTCCTGGTCGAGGCCGGCACCCCGGGCTTCGAGAAGGGCAAGCGCCTGGAGAAGGTCGGCATGAAGGCCCAGGACACCTCCGAGCTGTTCTTCCAGGACGTGCGCGTGCCCAGGGAGGCCCTGCTCGGCCAGCCGGGGCAGGGCTTCGTCTACCTGATGCAGGAGCTGCCCCAGGAGCGCCTGACCGTGGCCCTGGGCGCCCTGGCCTCGGCCGAGGCGGCGCTGAAGTGGACACTCGACTACACCCGCGAGCGCAAGGCCTTCGGCAAGGCCGTGGCGGACTTCCAGAACACCCGCTTCAAGCTGGCCGAGATGGCCACCGAGATCCAGGTCGGGCGCACCTTCGTCGACCGCTGCCTGGAGCTGCACCTGGAAGGCAAGCTCGACGTGCCCACCGCGGCCATGGCCAAGTACTGGACCACCGACCTGCAGTGCAAGGTGCTCGACGAGTGCGTGCAACTGCACGGCGGCTACGGCTACATGTGGGAATACCCGGTGGCCCGCGCCTGGGCAGACGCGCGGGTGCAGCGCATCTACGCGGGGACCAACGAGATCATGAAGGAAATTATCGCAAGGGCGCTGTGAGCGGCTACAGGCCACAGGCGGCAGGCTGCAGGCGAAGAGCGCGCTCTTGCCTGTAGCCTGTGGCCTGCCGCCTGCCGCCGCTTTCAGGGCGCCGGGTTGGGCTGGTCCTTGTGGATCGCCTCGATGCTGGCCAGCACCTCTTCCGCAAGCTGCAGGTGGAGGCTGCCCAGGTTGCTTTCCAGCTGCTCCAGCGAGGTCGCGCCGATGATGTTGCTGGTCACGAACGGCTGGCGGGTGACGAAGGCCAGGGCCATCTGCGCCGGGTCCAGGCCGTGCTCGCGGGCCAGGGCCACGTAGCGGGCGCAGGCGCGCTCGCTCTGCGGGTTGGTGTAGCGGGTGAAGCGGCTGAACAGGGTGATGCGGGCGTTGGCCGGGCGCGCGCCGTTGTCGTACTTGCCCGAGAGCATGCCGAAGGCCAGCGGCGAGTAGGCCAGCAGGCCGCAGCGCTCGCGGATGGCGATTTCCGCCAGGCCCACCTCGAAGCTGCGGTTGAGCAGGTTGTAGGGGTTCTGGATCGACACCGCCCTTGGCCAGCCGCGCTGCTCGGCCAGCTGCAGGAAGCGCATGGTGCCCCAGGGCGTCTCGTTGGACAGGCCGACGTGGCGGATCTTGCCGGCGCGCACCTGCTCGTCGAGCACTTCCAGGGTTTCCTCCAGCGGGGTGAAGTCCTGGGCCTTGTGCTGGTAGCCGAGCTGGCCGAAGAAATTGGTGCTGCGCTCGGGCCAGTGCAACTGGTAGAGGTCGATCCAGTCGGTCTGCAGGCGCTTCAGGCTGGCGTCCAGCGCGGCCACGATGTTCTTGCGGTCATGCCTGAGCTGGCCGTCGCGGATGTGGCTGATGCCGTTGCCGGGGCCGGCCACCTTGCTGGCCAGGATCCAGTCGGCGCGGTCGCCGCGCTGGCGGAACCAGTTGCCGATGATCTGCTCGGTGCGCGAGTAGGTTTCGGCGCGCGGCGGCACCGGGTACATCTCGGCGGTGTCGATGAAATTGACGCCGGCGGCCTTGGCCAGGTCGATCTGGGCGAAGGCCTGGGCTTCGCTGTTCTGCTCCCCCCAGGTCATGGTGCCGAGGCACAGGGCGCTGACTTTCAGTCCGGTGCGGCCGAGCGGGCGGTACTCCATGCGCTTCTCCTAGTGAAATCGAGTGTCGACGAGGTTGTAAATTCTGCCGGAATCTGCATAATTCGGCAGCCTTTCATCGGTGGGGGATGCCTAGCCTGCCGATTGATACATCTAGTCGTTACGGACGCACACTGACCCGAGCCCCAAATCGTGTCTGTTTCTGGCTGTCCTTGACTTGTCAAGGCAACCACTGTCCAGTAAGATTCGCCGTCTTATTTTCAGGCGGCCCCTGAGGCTATAACGAATGAAAACTTTCACCGCGAAACCAGAAACTGTTAAGCGCGACTGGTTCGTCGTCGACGCTGCTGGCCTGACCCTGGGTCGTCTGGCTACCGAAATCGCTACCCGCCTGCGCGGCAAGCACAAGCCGGAATACACCCCGCACGTTGACACCGGCGACTACATCGTCGTGATCAACGCCGAACAGGTTCGTGTCACCGGCGCCAAAGCCACCGACAAGATGTACTACCATCACTCGGGCTTCCCGGGCGGTATCAAGTCGATCAACTTCGAGAAGCTGATTGCCAAGGCTCCCGAGCGCGTCATCGAGATCGCGGTCAAAGGCATGCTGCCGAAGAACCCGCTGGGTCGCGACATGTACCGCAAGCTGAAAGTGTACAAGGGTGCCAGCCACCCGCACACCGCTCAGCAGCCTCAAGAACTGAAGATTTAACGGGATAGCTCATCATGTCGGCGACTCAAAATTACGGCACTGGCCGTCGTAAGACCGCTACCGCACGCGTCTTCCTGCGTCCGGGTACCGGCAATATCTCCATCAACAACCGCAGCCTGGACGTGTTCTTCGGCCGCGAAACCGCTCGCATGGTCGTACGTCAGCCGCTCGAGCTGACCGAGAACACCGAGAAGTTCGACATCTACGTCACCGTCGTCGGTGGTGGTGTCAGCGGCCAGGCCGGTGCGATCCGTCACGGTATCACCCGCGCCCTGATCGAATACGACGAAACCCTGCGCAGCGCCCTGCGCAAAGCCGGCTACGTCACCCGCGACGCCCGCGAGGTTGAGCGTAAGAAAGTCGGTCTGCGCAAAGCGCGTAAGCGTCCGCAGTACTCCAAGCGTTAATACGGCGCTTCGAAAAAACGCCCAGCTCCAACAGGACTGGGCGTTTTTTTATGCCTAGGATTAAGGTGGCCGGCAATTTATGCGGCAAGGTGTCGCATGCCTGAGAGCCGCGTGGCACAAGGGCTCCAGCTTCCTGCTCAAGGGTAATTACCTTGTCAGGTAGAGGGCTTTTCTTTACCATTTGGCGAATTTTTCTGCGGCACAACTTTTACTCTAAGGCCCGAGAAGATAACGGGCTAAAGCTGATGGGAGACGACTGAATGAGTAATGACGGCGTGAATGCAGGCCGGCGTCGCTTCCTCGTCGCGGCCACTTCGGTGGTCGGCGCCGCGGGAGCTGTCGGTGCTGCGGTCCCGTTCGTGGGGTCATGGTTCCCCAGTGCCAAGGCCAAGGCGGCCGGCGCGCCGGTGAAGGTGAACGTCGGCAAGATCGAGCCAGGGCAGCAGGTCATCGCTGAATGGCGCGGCAAGCCGGTGTTCCTGGTTCACCGAACCAAGGAGATGCTCGACGCCCTGCCGACCCTCGAGGGCCTGCTGGCCGACCCGGAATCCAAGGCCTCCGACCAGCCGACCTACGTCGATCCCAAGCTGCGCTCCATCAAGCCGGAACTCGCCGTCATCGTTGGTATCTGCACCCACCTGGGCTGCTCGCCGACCTTCCGCCCGGAAGTCGCTCCCGCCGACCTCGGCCCGGACTGGAAGGGTGGCTACTTCTGCCCCTGCCACGGCTCCCACTACGATCTGGCCGGTCGCGTCTACAAGGGCCAGCCCGCGCCCCTGAACCTGCCGATTCCGCCCTATAGCCTCGATGGTGACGTGCTGACCATCGGTGTGGACCAGGAGAAAGCCTGATGAACAAGTTCATGGCTTGGGTCGATGCCCGCTTCCCCGCGACCAAGATGTGGGAAGACCATCTGAGCAAGTATTACGCCCCGAAGAACTTCAACTTCTGGTACTTCTTCGGTTCCCTGGCGCTGCTGGTGCTGGTCAACCAGATCCTCACCGGTATCTGGCTGACCATGAGCTTCACGCCGTCGTCGGAAGAAGCCTTCGCCTCCGTGGAATACATCATGCGCGATGTGGACTACGGCTGGATCATCCGCTACATGCACTCCACCGGCGCCTCGGCGTTCTTCGTGGTGGTCTACCTGCACATGTTCCGCGGCCTGCTCTACGGCTCCTACCAGAAGCCGCGCGAGCTGGTGTGGCTGTTCGGCATGCTGATCTACCTCGCCCTGATGGCCGAGGCCTTCATGGGCTACCTGCTGCCCTGGGGCCAGATGTCCTACTGGGGCGCCCAGGTGATCATCTCGCTGTTCGGCGCCATCCCGGTGGTGGGCGAGGCGCTGGCGCAGTGGATCCGCGGTGACTTCCTGATCTCCGGCATCACCCTGAACCGCTTCTTCGCCCTGCACGTGATCGCCCTGCCGATCGTCCTGCTCGGCCTGGTCGTGCTGCACATCCTGGCGCTGCACGAAGTCGGCTCGAACAACCCCGACGGCGTCGACATCAAGAAGAAGAAGGACGAGAACGGCATCCCGCTGGACGGTATCCCGTTCCACCCGTACTACACCGTCAAGGACATCCTCGGCGTGGTGGTCTTCCTGTTCGTGTTCTGCACCGTGATCTTCTTCTTCCCGGAAATGGGCGGGTTCTTCCTCGAGAAGCCCAACTTCGAGATGGCGAACCAGTTCAAGACCCCCGAGCACATCGCCCCGGTGTGGTACTTCACCCCGTTCTACGCGATCCTGCGCGCCGTTCCGGACAAGCTGATGGGCGTCATCGCCATGGGCGCCGCCATCGCCGTGCTGTTCGTGCTGCCGTGGCTCGACCGTAGCCCGGTGCGCTCGATCCGCTACAAGGGCTGGCTGAGCAAGATCTGGCTGGTGATCTTCGCGGTGTCCTTCGTGATCCTCGGCTACTACGGCTCCCAGGCCCCGTCGCCGCTGGGCACCACGCTGTCGCGTCTGTGCACCATCCTGTATTTCGCGTTCTTCATCCTGATGCCGTTCTACACCCGGATGGAGAAAACCAAACCGGTTCCGGAAAGGGTGACTGGCTGATGAAAAAGCAATTCGCAGCATTGATTCTGGCCCTGGTGCCCCTCTTCGGCTTCGCCGCCGAAGGCCACGGACCGGCCCTCGATCACGTCGACATCGACCTGACCGACAAAGCAGCCATGCAGGATGGCGCGCGTACCTTCGCCAACTACTGCATGGGTTGCCACAGCGCCAAGTTCCAGCGTTACGAGCGCGTTGGCCGTGACCTCGGGATTCCCGAGGAGCTGATGCTGAGCCACCTGGTGTTCACCGGGGCGAAGATCGGCGACCACATGGACATCGGCATGAAGCCGGCCGACGCCAAGGTCTGGTTCGGCGCCGCGCCGCCGGACCTGACCCTGGTGGCCCGCGTGCGTGGCACCGATTGGCTGTACACCTACCTGCGCTCCTTCTACGAGGATCCCAAGCGTCCGTGGGGGGTGAACAACAAGGTGTTCCCGAACGTCGGCATGCCCAACGTGCTGGGTAGCGTGCAAGGCCGCCAGGTTATCGGTTGCAAGCAGGTCCAGGTCGTGGAAAATGGCAAGAAGCAGTTCGATCCGCTGACCGGTACGCCGCTGACCCACGAGGCCTGCGACCAGCTCACCGTGGTGCCGAAGACCGGCCAGCTGACCGAAGCGCAGTTCGACGAGAAGGTGAAGAACCTGGTGACCTTCCTGGCTTACTCGGCTGACCCGAACAAGCTGGATTCCCACCGCATCGGCACCTACGTCCTGCTGTACCTGGCCTTCTTCTTCGTGTTCGCCTACCTGCTCAAGCGCGAATACTGGAAGGACGTGCACTAAGCACAGCCAGCTCCAAGCGTTGAAGCGCGCGCGCCCCTCGGGGCGCGCGCGTCTTTTTACCTCCCTGAAATGCTGTTGCGAGGAGGCCCGGCATGGCCGCAGTCAATAAACTCACCTGTTACTCCGACCCTGCCGATCACTACTGCCACCGCGTGCGTCTGGTCCTGGCGGAAAAGAACGTCCAGGCCGACATCGTCGAGGTCCAGGCCGGGCGCTGCCCGCCGAAGCTGGCCGAGGTCAACCCCTACGCCAGCGTGCCGACCCTGGTCGACCGCGACCTCGTGCTCTACGAGTCGACGGTGATCATGGAGTACCTGGAAGAGCGCTACCCGCACCCGCCGCTGATGCCGGTGTACCCGGTGGCGCGCGCCAACACCCGCCTGCTGGTGCACCGCATCCAGCGCGACTGGTGCGCCCTGGTCGACCGCATCCTCGACGATCGTCAGAAGGATGGCGATCGCGCCTTGGCGCGCAAGGAGTTGCGTGAGAGTCTAACGGGTGTGTCGCCGCTGTTCGCCGAGAAGCCTTTCTTCCTCAGCGAGGAGTTGAGCCTGGTCGACTGCTGCCTGCTGCCGATCCTCTGGCGCCTGCCCCAACTCGGCATCGAGCTGCCGCGGCAGGCCAAGCCGTTGCTCGACTACATGGAGCGGCAGTTCGCCCGTGACAGCTTCCAGGCTAGTCTGTCCTCTATAGAACGTGATATGCGCTAAGGATACCGATGATGAATTCCAGTCGACCCTACCTCGTACGAGCCCTTTATGAGTGGATCGTCGACAACGGCTGTACACCGCATATCCTGGTGAACGCCGAGTACCCGGGGGTCAAGGTGCCGCCGGGCTATGCCAGCGACGGCCAGATCGTCCTCAACGTGTCGCCCACGGCGGTGCGCCACCTGCTGATGGACAACGAGGCGGTGAGCTTCGAAGGGCGCTTCGGCGGCGTGGCGCAGAGCCTGTACATCCCGTCCCAGGCGGTGATGGCGGTCTATGCGCGGGAGAACGGCCAGGGCATGGTCTTCGACCTGGAGCCGCCGGTGCCGGCGGACGACGAGGAACTGCAGGACGACGGCGGCCCCAGCGACGAGCCGCCAAAGCCCAGCGGGCGGCCCAGCCTGAAGGTGGTCAAGTAAGAAAAAAGGCGATCCTCGGATCGCCTTTTTCATGCCCGCGCGGTTGTGATGGTTCGCCGGCGGGCAGGTGGGCCCGTAGGAGCCTGCTTTGCAGGGCGCGCCGAGGTGGGTATCGCTTCGCCCAACCCATTCTGTGGTGGATAGCGCCTACGGCGTTATCCGCCGAATCGTGGACAGAGCCTGCTCCGGAAGCACGAGCGTAGGAGCGGACTCCGTCCGCGATTGGATTCACCGGCCGCGCCGGGCGTCCCGGTACAGTTTTGGCCAGCGGCGGATAACCGCGAACGGTTATGCGCCCTGCGTTCCTACGAAGAGCCGCCGCGGCGCCAAGAAAAAGCCCCGCTTGGCGGTAATGCTGTTCACTTAAGCGTTTAACGCTTGGCGGGCTACTCCAGAAACCCGCTGCCAGTCATCTGGCAGCGGGTTGTTTGTATGTTTTTCAGCCACTCCGAGAGGGCTCGACACCAGAATCGACCCACAGAGGCTAGAAAACAGACCAAGAAAAACGCCGCGACTCCCATGGGAGTCGCGGCGTTTTTCTTAAGTGAACAGCATTACCGCTTGGCGGGGCTTTTTCAACTGGCTGAAGTCGCTCAGTCGATGTACTCGAACAGCCGCACGATCTTCTGCACGCCATTGACGTTCTGCACCACCTGGGTGGCCAGGTCGCCTTCGCGGCGGGTCACCAGGCCCAGCATGTAGACGATGCCGTTCTCGGTGACGACCTTGATGCGCGAGGACGGCACGTTGGCGTCGGTCAGCATCTGCGTCTTGATCTTGGTGGTCAGCCAGGTGTCGTTGTTGCGCGCCAGCAGCGAGGAGGGCTGGATGACCTGCAACTCGTTGTGCACGGTCTTGACCTTCTGCACGCCGCGGGCGGCCTGCTCGGCCTTGTTCTTCAGGTCGGCGCGCGGCGTCTGGCCGGCCAGCAGGACCACGCCGTTGTAGCTGATGACGACGATGTGCGAGTTGCGGTCCAGGTCCGGATCGGCCTTGGCGACGTTGACCGCGACCTTGGTCTCGATCAGCGAGTCGTCGATGGTGCTGCCGATGGTGCGGGTGCCGCGGTTGTCGTCGATGGGCTCCTCGCGGGTGGCGCTGAGGAAGCTGCTGCAGCCGCCCATGACCAGGGTCAGGGCAAGGAGGCCGGCGAGGGTCAGCGGACTACGACTCATTCTTCACTCCCGAACAGTTGACGATCGATGAGGTCGCACAGGCAGTGGATCACCAGCAGGTGCACTTCCTGGATGCGTGCGGTCACCTTGGCCGGCACGCGGATCTCGACATCCTCCGGCAGCAGCAGCGAGGCCATGCCGCCGCCGTCGCGGCCGGTCAGGGCCACCACCACCATCTCGCGGTCGTGGGCGGCCTGGATGGCCTGGATGACGTTGGCCGAGTTACCGCTGGTGGAAATCGCCAGGAGCACGTCGCCGGGCTGGCCGAGGGCGCGGATCTGCTTGGAGAACACCTCGTTGTAGCTGTAGTCGTTGGCGATCGAGGTGATGGTCGAGCTGTCGGTGGTCAGGGCCACGGCGGGCAGGCTCGGGCGCTCGCGCTCGAAGCGGTTGAGCAGTTCCGAGGAGAAATGCTGGGCGTCGCCCGCCGAGCCGCCGTTGCCGCAACTGAGGATCTTGCCTTCGTTGAGCAGGGCATTGACCATCACCATGCTGGCCTGTTCGATATGCGGAATCAGCACTTCCGTGGCCTGCTGCTTGGTCTCGATGCTGGCATGGAAGAGCTGGCGGATACGGGATTGCATGTCCATCAGGTGTGACCTTTCGTCGAGCGTCTGATCAGGTGTCAAAGGCGTTGGTGATCCAGTTCAGTTGAGCGGGTGGGGTCCCCGCGGAGGGCTGCACCGCCACTACGTCGAACCGGCAGGGGTGCCGGGACCAGCGGGCTTCCTGTTGCAGAAAATGTTCGGCGGCGGCGACCAGCCGCTGGCGCTTGTGCGCATCCACGCTTTCCAGGGCGCCACCCCAGGCCTGGTGCCGGCGGCAGCGAACTTCGACGAATACTACTGTATCGCCGTCCAGCATGACCAGATCGAACTCGCCGCGGCGGCACCGCCAGTTCTGCGCCAGCAGGCGCAGGCCCTGGCCTTGCAGGTGCTCGCGGGCGAGCTGCTCGGCGCGGCGGCCGAGTTCGGCGGAGCCGCCGCGCCCGCCGATCAAAGGCCGCCGTTCTCCAGTGCCTGCGCCTGGCCATTGCGGAACTCCGCCCAGGGCAGCTGGCGCTGGATGCGCTGGTTGGGCGCCAGGCTCAGGTTGCCGGTGAAGCCGTCGAGCTGCATGCCCGGCAGGGCCTTCAGCTCCGGCAGGCGCGGGGCCAGGCGGTAGGCGTCGGCGCCCATGGCGTAGAGGCGGCCGAGGCTGGTGGCGGCCTGCGGCCACTGGGCCACGACCTGCTGGCGCAGCGGGTTGCCGGTCTGCAGCAGCCAGGGCGTCTCGCAGAAGCGGATGCCGTTGAGGTCCTGGTCCTGCGCCGGGTTGCTCTGGCCGGTGTAGAGGTTGGAGGTGGCGTAGACCGGCAGGTCGCCGGCGTACTGGAAGGCCAGAGTCGGCTTGATCTGGCGCGCCTGCTGCGGGGTCGAGGCGAGGAAGATGAAGTCGATGTCCTGGCGGCGCGAGGGCTGGGTGTCGACGTTGCTGTCGAGCACGCCCTGCAGGCGCTTGGCGCGGCCTTCGCTCTGGCGCAGCTGGAGCAGGTCGGCGATCTGCTGGGCCAGCTCCACCGGCTGGTCGACGTGCTCGGCGGCGATCAGGGTGCCGCCGCGGGCCTGCCAGTCACGGCTGAAGGCCGCCAGCACGCGGTCGCCCCAGTCGCCGCGCGGCACCAGCGCCACGGCGCGGCGCATGCCGTCGTCCCAGGCCTTGCGGGCCACTTCGCGGGCCTCGTCCTCGGCCGACAGGCCGAACTGGAACAACTGGGCCGGGCCGGCCTGGGCGCTGTCGGTGTAGTTCAGGGCCAGGGTGGTGATGGGCAGTTGCGGACGATCGCCGAGCTGCTTGACCAGCGGCTTCTCCAGCGGGCCGACCACCAGTTGCACGCCGTCGGCCTGGGCCTGGCGGTAGAAGTCGTCCAGCGAGCGCACCTGGCTGCTGTCGTAGAGCTGGATGGCCGGCTGCTGGCTGCCGCCCTGCTGGGCCTGGTAGTAGGCGGCCATGAAGCCGTCCTGCAGGGCGCGGGCGACGCCGGCCAACTGGCCCTGCTGGGGCAGCAGCAGGCCGATCTTGTTCAGCGGCTGGGCGGCCAGCGACTTGAGCTTCTCCAGGGCGTCCGGCAGTTGCTTGGCCGCCGGGTGCTGCGGGTTCTGCTGGCGCCAGGTGTCGATGTTGGCCTGCTGCTCCTGCAGGGTCGAGGCGCTCTTCACCACGCGGGCCAGGTCCAGCCAGCCGTTCAGGTCGCCTTCGTTGGCCACCGGTTGCAACTGCTCCACCGGCAGGCTGGAGACCAGGCCCCAGATGGCCTCGTGGTTGGCCTTGCTGGCCTCGGCGTTGAGCAGCGGGTCGACGAACACGCGCTCGCGGGCGGCGGCCAGTGTCTGGCCATCGGCGGCCAGGGCCTGGGCCTTGACCAGGCCGCTGCGCGCCTGCTGTTCCACCGGCAATTCGCCCAGGTGGGCGAAGCTGGGATGGTCGAAGGCCTTGAGGGCGGCCTTGGGCTTGTTGCGGGCCAGGGAAATCTGCGCATCCAGGGTGCTGGCGAAGATCTGCTGCGCCGGCTTGAGGCTGTCCATCGGGAGCTGCTGGAGTATCTGCGCGGCGCGGGCGATGTCCTTCTGCTGGTAGGCAAGGTCGGCGGCCGACAGCTTGAGCAGCACGGCTTCCTCGGGCTTGGCGGTGGCGGCCTGCTGCAGCAGTTGCTCGATGCTGGCGTTCGGGGTGCGCGGCAACTCGCCGAGGTTGGAGGAGGGCGAACTGGCGCAGGCGGCCAGCAGGGTGGCCAGGCACAGGGCGGAAAGCGGACGCAGTCGAGCGATCATCATCGGGCTTCTCGTGGCGCATTCAAAGAGTCGGCAATTGTACCCAAGGCGGCAGGCCGAGGCGATGGCGGGCGCCTGAAACGGGATACAATGGGGAATTTTCCGGTTCGGGATTAAGGAGCGCTGCGTGTCCCTCGGTACCTTGTATGTAGTGGCTACGCCCATCGGCAATCTCGACGACATCAGCGCCCGTGCCCAGCGCACCCTGCGCGAGGTGGCCCTGATCGCCGCCGAGGACACCCGCCACTCGATCCGCCTGCTGCAGCACTTCGGCATCGAGACGCCGCTGGCCGCCTGCCACGAGCACAACGAGCGCGAGCAGGGCGGGCGCTTCATCACCCGCCTGCTGGCGGGGGACGACGTGGCGCTGGTCTCCGATGCCGGCACGCCGCTGATCTCCGACCCCGGCTACCACCTGGTGCGCCAGGCGCGCGCCGCGGGCATCCGGGTGGTCCCGGTGCCGGGGGCCTGCGCGCTGATCGCCGGGTTGTCGGCGGCGGGCCTGCCGTCGGACCGCTTCGTCTTCGAAGGGTTCCTGCCGGCCAGGACGGCCGGGCGCAAGGCGCGCCTGGAGGCGCTGCGCGAGGAGCCGCGCACGCTGATCTTCTACGAGGCGCCGCACCGCCTGCTGGAGTGCATCCAGGACATGGCCGAGGTGTTCGGCGAGGCGCGCCAGGCGGTGCTGGCCCGCGAGCTGACCAAGACCTTCGAGACCCTCAAGGGCCTGCCCCTGGGCGAGTTGCGCGACTGGGTGGCGGCGGACGCCAACCAGCAGCGCGGCGAGTGCGTGCTGCTGCTGGGCGGCTGGGAGGCGCCGCAGGAGGAGGGCATCGACGCCGAAGCGCTGCGGGTGCTCGACCTGCTGCTGGCGGAGCTGCCGGTCAAGCGCGCGGCGGCGCTGGCGGCGGAGATCACCGGGGTGCGCAAGAACCTGCTGTACCAGGCGGCGCTGGAGCGCAAGGCGGACTGAGGCCGCCGTTCGCGACCTGAGACCTTCGTAGCGGGCTGGCGGATTGCCCTTGCGGCAGGCAGTCGCTGCCGCTAACCTTGGCGCCGGAGAGTCGATTGGACAGTCGCTGCCATGTGGTTTCCACATGGGGGAGGAAAGTCCGGGCTCCATAGGGCAGAGTGCCAGGTAACGCCTGGGAGGCGCGAGCCTACGGAAAGTGCCACAGAAAACAACCGCCTAAGCGCTACAGCGCCGGTAAGGGTGAAAAGGTGCGGTAAGAGCGCACCGCACGGCTGGCAACAGTGCGTGGCTAGGTAAACCCCACTCGGAGCAAGACCAAATAGGAATCCGTTGCGTGGCCCGCGCTGGATTCGGGTAGGTCGCTTGAGGCGTTCAGTGATGGACGTCCCAGAGGAATGGCTGTCCTCGACAGAACCCGGCTTACAGATCGGCTCTCCCCACTTTTCCCACTTCTTCCCACAACGACCATTTGTCGCGCGATGGAAGAAGCATAAATCTTAAGAAGTTGCTTTAAGTAAAAAAGCCCAGTGTTTTGAAAACACTGGGCTTTTTGCCTTTCCAGATGGCGTCAAAAACGCCACCGAACCTCTTAAAAGCACGCTAAATCTCCGTCCTATAAGGATTTTTCCCTTCGGCCTCGCCTTGACGGTGGGGAGCGCGCATTTCTATAGTGTGCGCAAGTGGTATGAAGTGGGTAAAAGTGGGATCAATTGGCAAGGAAAGCCAACCACCGGGGGAAACGCTGACGTGTTTCGCGGAGCCAACGCCATCAGTCTCGACGCCAAAGGGCGCCTCGCGATGCCGAGTCGGTATCGTGACGAGCTCGTTTCGCGTTGCAATGGCCAGCTCATCGTCACCATCGATGCCGTCGACCCCTGCCTGACCGTCTACCCCTTGCCCGAATGGGAACTCATCGAAGCCAAGCTCCGCGAGCTGCCCTCGCTGCGTGAAGAAACGCGGCGCCTGCAGCGTTTGCTGATCGGCAACGCGGTGGACCTGGAACTGGACGGCAACGGGCGTTTCCTGGTGCCGCCGCGGCTGCGCGAGTACGCCGGGCTGGACAAGCGGGCGATGCTCGTCGGCCAGTTGAACAAGTTCCAGCTGTGGGACGAAGACAAGTGGAATGCGGTGGCCGAGGCCGACCTCGCCGCCATCAAGGAACCCGGCGGACTGCCGGATGAACTACGCGACCTGATTTTGTGAGCCTGCCTGTGAACGCCACCTACCAACACATCACCGTTCTGCTCGAGGAGGCCGTCGACGCGCTGGCCCCGAGGGCGGGCGGCCGTTATGTGGACGGTACCTTCGGCAGGGGAGGGCACAGCCGGGCCTTGCTTGGCAGGCTGGACCCGGGCGGACAGTTGCTCGGGTTCGACAAGGACCCCCAGGCGATAGCCACGGGTCAAGCACTGGCGGCCGAAGACGGCCGCTTCGTCGTTGTACAAAGGTCGTTCGCCGAGATGGGCGAAGAGCTGGCCGCGCGCGGCCTGACCGGCCGCGTCGATGGCGTGTTGCTGGACCTGGGCGTGTCCTCGCCGCAGCTGGACGATCCCGAGCGCGGCTTCAGTTTCCTCAACGACGGCCCGCTGGACATGCGCATGGACCCGAGCCGCGGCGTCAGCGCCGCCGAGTGGATCGCCAGCGCCGCCGAGGACGAGATCGCCCGGGTGTTCAAGGAGTACGGCGAGGAACGCTTCGCCAGGCGCATGGCCCGCGCCATCGTGCAGCGCCGGGCGGAGAAGCCCTTCGAGCGCACCGCCGACCTCGCGGCCGTGATCACCGAGGCCAACCCGGCCTGGGAAAAGGGCAAGAACCCGGCTACCCGGGCCTTCCAGGGCCTGCGTATCCACGTCAACAACGAACTGGGCGACCTCGAGCGCGGCCTGGACGCCGCCCTGGAGGCGCTGGCGGTGGGTGGCCGGCTGGTGGTGATCAGCTTCCACTCCCTGGAAGACCGCATCGTCAAGCAGTTCATGCGCAAGCACGCCAAGGGCGAGGCGGACAACCTGCCGCGCGACCTGCCGATCCGCGCCAAGGCCTTCGAGCCGCGCCTGAAGCTGCTGGGCAAGCCGCAGTACGCTTCCGACGCCGAGCTCAAGGCCAACCCGCGCTCGCGCAGCGCGGTGATGCGCGTGGCGGAGAAGCTGCGATGAGCCGCCTGTTCGCCAAGCGCCTGCCCACCGGCAGCTTCATCATGCTGCTGCTGTTCATCGGCGTGCTGCTGTCGGCGATTTCCGTGGCCTACAGCGCCTACTGGAACCGCCAGTTGCTGAACACCCTGTACGCCGAACTCAGCGTGCGCGACAAGGCGCAGGCCGAGTACGGCCGCCTGGTGCTGGAGCAGAGCACCTGGACCGCCTACAGCCGCATCGAGACCCTGGCCACCGGCCAGTTGAAGATGCGCGTGCCGGACCCGGCGGAAATCATCATGGTGGCGCCATGAAGAACCTCAACGGCGCGCTCTTCCCCTGGCGTTTCCGCGTCGCCGTCGGGCTGCTGCTGGCGATGGTGGCCGCCATCGTCTGGCGCATCGTCGACCTGCACGTGATCGACCACGACTTCCTCCAGGAGCAGGGCGACGCGCGCAGCGTGCGGCACATCTCCATTCCGGCCCACCGCGGGCAGATCACCGACCGCAACGGCGAGCCGCTGGCGGTGAGCACCCCGGTCGCCACCCTCTGGGCCAACCCCAAGGAGCTGGTGCTGGAGCGCGACAAGTGGCCGATCCTGGCCCACGCCCTGGGGGTCAACCGCGACGCGCTGAGCGCGCGCCTGGAGCAGATGGCCGACAAGGAATTCATCTACCTGGTCCGCGGGCTCACGCCCGAGCAGGGCGAGGCGGTGATGGCCGAGGTCAAGGCCAACAGGATTCCCGGCGTCTACTCCATCGAGGAGTTTCGTCGTTTCTACCCGGCCGGCGACGTGACCGCCCAGGTGGTCGGCTTCACCGACGTGGACGACCGCGGCCGCGAAGGCGTCGAGCTGTCCTACGACAGCTGGCTGGCCGGCGTGCCGGGCAAGCGCCAGGTGCTCAAGGACCGCCGCGGCCACCTGATCCGCGACCTGCAGGTCACGCGCAACGCCAAGGCCGGCAAGACCCTGGCGCTGTCCATCGACCTGCGCCTGCAGTACCTGGCCAACCGCGAGCTGCGCAACGCCATCGTCGAGAACGGCGCCAAGGCCGGCAGCCTGGTGATCCTCGACGTGAAGACCGGCGAGGTCCTGGCCATGGCCAACCAGCCGACCTACAACCCGAACAACCGCCGCGACATGCAGCCGGAGATGATGCGCAACCGCGCCATGATCGACGTCTTCGAGCCGGGCTCGACCATGAAGCCGTTCTCCATGAGCGCGGCGCTGGAGACCGGGCGCTGGAAGCCCAGCGACACAGTCGAGGTCTACCCGGGCACCCTGCAGATCGGCCGCTACACCATCCGCGACGTGTCGCGCACCGAAGGCCCGGTGCTGGACCTCACCGGCATCCTCATCCGCTCCAGCAACGTGGGCATGAGCAAGGTCGCCTTCGACATCGGCGGCGAGGCCATCTACCAGCTGATGCAGAAGGTCGGCCTGGGCCAGGACACCGGCCTGGGCTTCCCCGGCGAGCGCGTCGGCAACCTGCCCAACTACCGCGAGTGGCGCAAGGCCGAGACCGCCACCCTGTCCTACGGCTACGGCCTGTCGGTCACCGCCATCCAGCTGGCCCACGCCTACGCGGCCCTGGCCAACAACGGCCAGACGGTGCCGCTGACCATGGTCCGCGCCGACCGCCAGCCGACCGCCAGCCAGGTGATCCCGGAGCCGGTCGCCAAGACCATGCAGGGCATGCTGCAGCAGGTGGTCGAGGCGCCGAACGGCGTCTATCGCGCCCAGGTCCCCGGCTATCATGTGGCCGGCAAGTCCGGTACCGCGCGCAAGACCCAGACCGGCGCCAAGGGCTACGCCGAGAATTCCTACCGCTCGCTGTTCGCCGGCTTCGGGCCGATGAGCAACCCGCGTTTCGTGGTCGTCGTGGTCATCGACGAGCCCAGCAAGGCCGGCTACTTCGGCGGCCTGGTCTCGGCTCCGGTGTTCAGCAAGGTGATGTCCGGCACGCTGCGATTGATGAACATTCCGCCAGACAACCTGCAGACGACCCCGCAGCAGCAAGCCGATGCTGCGCCCATGAAAGGAGGGCGTGGCTGATGCCGATGAGCCTTAACCAACTGCTGCCGCAGGCCGAGGACGGCGTGCTGATCCGCGAGCTGACCCTGGACAGCCGCGCGGTCAAGCCCGGCGACCTGTTCCTGGCCATTCCCGGTGCCCTGCACGACGGCCGCGCGCACATCGCCGACGCCGTCGCCCGTGGCGCCGCCGCCATCGCCTACGAGGCCGAGGGGGCGTCCGTCGCGCCCAGCGGCGATACGCCGCTGGTCGCCATCAAGGGCCTGGCCGCCCAGCTCTCGGCCATCGCCGGGCGCTTCTACGGCGAGCCCAGCCGCGGCATCGAGCTGATCGGCGTCACCGGCACCAACGGCAAGACCAGCGTCAGCCAGTTGCTGGCCCAGGCCCTGGACCTGCTCGGCCAGCGCTGCGGCATCGTCGGCACCCTGGGCAACGGTTTCCACGGCGCCCTGGAAAGCGGCAGGCACACCACCCCCGACGCCCTGGCGCTACAGGCCACCCTGGCGCGGCTGAAGCAGGACGGCGCGCGCGCCGTGGCCATGGAGGTGTCCTCCCATGGCC
Organism: Pseudomonas delhiensis; assembly: GCF_900187975.1. Lineage (GTDB taxonomy): Bacteria > Pseudomonadota > Gammaproteobacteria > Pseudomonadales > Pseudomonadaceae > Pseudomonas > Pseudomonas delhiensis. Next base: position 199,800 of record NZ_FZPC01000005.1, read on the forward strand.
TGGAGCAGGGCCGCGTGGCCGCCCTCGAATTCGACGTCGCGGTGTTCACCAACCTGTCCCGCGACCACCTGGACTACCACGGCACCATGGAAGCCTATGGCGCCGCCAAGGCCAGGCTGTTCGCCTGGCCGGGCCTGAAGTGCCGGGTGATCAACCTGGACGACGCCTTCGGCCGCCAGCTGGCCGGCGAGGCGCACCCCTCGCGCCTGATGGGCTACAGCCTGGAAGACGCCAGCGCCTTCCTCCATTGCCGCGAGGCGCGCTTCAGCGACGCCGGCGTCGAAGCCCACCTGGTCTCGCCCAAGGGCGAGGGCGTGCTGCGCAGCCCGCTGCTCGGCCGCTTCAACCTGAGCAACCTGCTGGCGGTGGTCGGCGCGCTGCTCGGCCTGGACTACCCGCTGGGCGACATCCTCAAGGTGCTGCCGCAACTGCAGGGCCCGGTGGGCCGCGTGCAGCGCCTGGGCGGCGGCGACAAGCCGCTGGTGGTGGTGGACTACGCCCATACCCCCGATGCCCTGGAGAAGGTCCTGCTGGCGCTGCGCCCGCATGCCCACGGCAAGCTGCTGTGCCTGTTCGGCTGCGGCGGCGACCGCGACCGCGGCAAGCGCCCGATCATGGCCCAGGTGGCCGAACGGCATGCCGACGGCGTGCTGGTGACCGATGACAACCCGCGCAGCGAAGACAGCGCGCGGATCATCGACGACATCCGTGCCGGCTTCGCCAGGCCCGAGGCGGTGCGCTTCGTGCCGGGCCGCGGCCTGGCCATCGCCCAGCTGATCGCCGGCGCCGGCGCCGACGACGTGGTGCTGCTGGCCGGCAAGGGCCACGAGGATTACCAGGAGATCGCCGGCGTCCGCCAGCCGTTCTCCGACCTGCAAGAAGCCGCCAAGGCGCTGGCAGCCTGGGAGGTGAAGAAAGATGCTTAAGCCGCTGCTGCTCAGTGAAGTCGCCGCCGCCCTGGAAGGCCGCGTGCTGGGCGCCGACGTCGCCTTCGACGCGGTGAGCACCGACAGCCGCGCCATCGAGGCCGGCCAACTGTTCGTCGCCCTGAGCGGGCCGCGCTTCGACGGCCACGACTACCTCGCCGAGGTCGCCGCCAAGGGCGCCGTCGCCGCCCTGGTGCAGCGCGAGGTGGCGGAAGCGCCGCTGCCGCAGCTGCTGGTGGCCGACACCCGCGAGGCCCTCGGCCGCCTCGGCGCGCTGAACCGCGCCGCCTTCACCGGCCAGGTGGCGGCGGTGACCGGCTCCAGCGGCAAGACCACGGTCAAGGAGATGCTCGCCAGCATCCTGCGCACCCAGGGCGAGGTCCTGGCTACCCGCGGCAACCTGAACAACGACCTGGGCGCGCCCCTGACCCTGCTGCAGATCGGCCCGCAGCACGCCAGCGCGGTGATCGAACTGGGCGCCTCGCGGGTCGGCGAGATCGCCTACACCGTCGGCCTGACACGCCCGCAGGTGGCCATCATCACCAACGCCGGCACCGCCCACGTCGGCGAGTTCGGCGGCCAGGACAGGATCGTCCTGGCCAAGGGCGAGATCCTCGAGGGCCTGGATGCGGCCGGCAGCGCCGTGCTCAACCTCGACGACCGCGCCTTCGACACCTGGAAGGCCCGCGCCGCCGGGCGCCGGGTACTGAGTTTCGCGCTGAACAACGGCAACGCCGACTTCCGCGCCCGCGACCTGCAGCGCGACGCCCGCGGCTGCGTCGGCTTCACCCTGCTGGGGCTGGCCGGCGAGGCGCGCATCCAGCTCAACCTGCTGGGCGAACACAACGTCGCCAACGCCCTGGCCGCCGCGGCCGCGGCCCACGCCCTGGGCGTGCCGCTGGTCGGGATCGCCCGGGGCCTTGCGCAACTGCAGCCGGTCAAGGGCCGCGCGGTTGCCCAGCTGGCGACGAACGGCATGCGGGTGATCGACGACAGCTACAACGCCAACCCGGCGTCAATCTGCGCGGCCGTTGATATACTCGCCGGCTTTTCCGGCCGGACCGTCCTGGTCCTCGGGGACATGGGCGAACTGGGCGCCTGGGCCGAGGCCGCGCACCGCGAGGTGGGCGTCTACGCCGCGGGCAAGGTCGGTGCGCTCTATGCCGTGGGGCCGCTGATGCGCAACGCCGTCGAGGCGTTCGGCGCGGCGGGCCGGCACTTCGCCGACCAGGCCAGCCTGATCCAGGCCCTGGCCGGCGAACCCTCCACCACCACCATTCTGATCAAGGGCTCGCGCAGCGCGGCGATGGACAAGGTCGTCGCGGCGCTGTGCGCCTCCCCCGAGGAGAAACATTGATGCTGCTGCTGCTCGCCGAGTACCTGCAACAGTTCCACAAGGGCTTCGGCGTCTTCCAGTACCTGACCCTGCGCGGCATCCTCAGCGTGCTGACCGCGCTCGCCCTGTCGCTGTGGCTGGGCCCCTGGATGATCCGCACCCTGCAGATCCGCCAGATCGGCCAGGCCGTGCGCAACGACGGGCCGCAGTCGCACCTGTCGAAGAAGGGCACCCCGACCATGGGCGGCGCCCTGATCCTCACCGCCATCGCCATCAGCACCCTGCTCTGGGCCGACTGGTCGAACCGCTACGTCTGGGTGGTGCTGGCCGTGACCCTGCTGTTCGGCGCCATCGGCTGGGTCGACGACTACCGCAAGGTGATCGAGAAGAACTCCCGCGGCCTGCCGAGCCGCTGGAAGTATTTCTGGCAGTCGGTGTTCGGCCTGGGCGCCGCGGTCTTCCTCTACCTGACCGCCGAGACCCCGGTGGAAACCACCCTGATCCTGCCGCTGCTGAAGAACATCGAGATTCCCCTGGGCATCTTCTTCGTGGTGCTGACCTACTTCGTCATCGTCGGCTCCAGCAACGCGGTGAACCTGACCGACGGCCTGGACGGCCTGGCGATCATGCCGACGGTGATGGTCGGCGGCGCCCTGGGCATCTTCTGCTACCTGTCGGGCAACGTGAAGTTCGCCGAATACCTGCTGATCCCCAGCGTGCCCGGGGCCGGCGAGCTGATCATCTTCTGCTCCGCCATCGTCGGTGCGGGCCTGGGCTTCCTCTGGTTCAACACCTACCCGGCGCAGGTCTTCATGGGCGACGTCGGCGCGCTGGCCCTGGGCGCCGCGCTGGGCACCATCGCGGTGATCGTCCGCCAGGAGATCGTGCTGTTCATCATGGGCGGGGTGTTCGTCATGGAAACCCTGTCGGTGGTCATCCAGGTCGCCAGCTTCAAGCTGACCGGAAAACGGGTGTTCCGCATGGCGCCCATCCACCACCACTTCGAACTCAAGGGCTGGCCGGAGCCGCGCGTGATCGTGCGCTTCTGGATCATCACGGTGATTCTCGTGCTGATCGGCCTGGCCACGTTGAAACTGCGTTGAGGGCAAAAGCAGCATGAGCCTGATCGCTTCGGACAATTTCCGCATCGTTGTCGGCCTCGGCAAGAGCGGCATGTCGCTGGTGCGCTTCCTGGCGCGCCAGGGCGTGCCTTTCGCCGTGGCCGACACCCGCGAGAATCCGCCGGAGCTGGCCAGCCTGCGCGCCCAGTACCCGCAGGTGGACGTGCGTTGCGGCGAGCTGGACGCCGGGTTCCTCTGCCGCGCCCGCGAGCTGTACGTCAGCCCCGGCCTGTCGCTGCGTACGCCGGCGCTGGTGGAAGCTGCCGCCCGTGGCGTGCGCCTGTCCGGCGACATCGACCTGTTCGCCCGCCATGCCAAGGCGCCGATCGTCGCCATCACCGGCTCCAACGCCAAGAGCACCGTGACCACGCTGGTCGGCGAGATGGCCGCGGCGGCCGGCAAGCGCGTGGCGGTGGGCGGCAACCTGGGCACCCCGGCCCTGGACCTGCTGGCCGACGACGTCGAGCTGTACGTGCTGGAGCTGTCCAGCTTCCAGCTGGAGACCTGCGAGCGCCTGGGCGCCGAGGTCGCCACCTGCCTGAACGTCAGCGAAGACCACATGGACCGCTACGACGGCATGGCCGACTACCACCTGGCCAAGCACCGCATCTTCCGCGGCGCCCGCCAGGTCGTGGTGAACCGCGCCGACGCCCTCAGTCGTCCGCTGATCGCCGACGCCGTGCCGTGCTGGACCTTCGGCACCGACAAGCCCGACTTCAAGGCCTTCGGCCTGGTGGAAGAGGGCGGCGAGAAGTGCCTGGCCTTCCAGTTCGAGGCGCTGATGCCGGTACGCGAGCTGAAGATCCGCGGCGCCCACAACCAGTCCAACGCCCTGGCCGCCCTGGCCCTGGGCCACGCCGTGGGCCTGCCGTTCGAGCCCATGCTGCAGACCCTGCGTGAATTCGCCGGCCTGGCCCACCGTTGCCAGTGGGTCGGCGAGCGCGCCGGGGTGAGCTTCTACGACGACTCCAAGGCCACCAACGTCGGCGCCGCGCTGGCCGCCATCGAGGGCCTGGGCGCCGACATCGACGGCAAGCTGGTGCTGATCGCCGGCGGCGATGGCAAGGGCGCGGATTTCAGCGCCCTGCGCGAGCCGGTGGCGAAGTTCTGCCGCGCCGTGGTGCTGCTCGGCCGCGACGCCGAGCTGGTTGGCGCTGCGCTGAGCGACCAGACGCCGAAAGTGCGCGTGCAGACGCTGGACGAAGCCGTGCGCAAGGCCGCCGAGCTCGCCAAAGCGGGCGACGCCGTGCTGCTGTCGCCGGCCTGCGCCAGCCTGGACATGTTCAGGAACTTCGAAGAGCGCGGCCGCCTGTTCGCCAGGGCCGTGGAGGAGATCGCCTGATGTTCTCCTTCCTGCGCCCATACCCGTCCCCGCTGATCAGCCGCAACGGCATCGACCTGGACTTCCCGCTGCTCGCCGGTTGCCTGGCGTTGCTCGGCCTGGGCCTGGTGATGGTGACCTCGGCGTCCTCGGAAGTGGCGGCGGCGCAGTCGGGCAACCCGCTGTACTTCTCGGTGCGCCACCTGATCTACCTGGCCATCGGCTTCGTCGCCTGCGGCGTGACCATGCTGACGCCGATGGAGACCTGGCAGCGCCACAGCTGGAAGCTGCTGGGCGTGGCCTTCCTGCTGCTGGTGGCGGTGATCACCCCCGGCGTCGGCCGCGAGGTCAACGGCTCCATGCGCTGGATCGGCTTCGGCCTGTTCAACATCCAGCCCTCGGAGATCGCCAAGGTCTTCGTGGTGGTGTTCATGGCCGGCTACCTGGTGCGCCGCCAGCACGAGGTGCGCGAGAGCTGGATCGGCTTCTTCAAGCCCTTCGCCGTGCTGCTGCCGTTCGCCGGCCTGCTGCTGCGCGAGCCGGACTTCGGCGCCACCGTGGTGATGATGGGCGCCGCGGCGGCCATGCTGTTCCTCGGCGGCGTCGGCCTGTTCCGCTTCGGCCTGATGGTGGCCCTGGCGGTGGGCGCGGTGGCCCTGCTGATCTGGACCCAGCCCTACCGGATGGCGCGCCTGACCAACTTCAGCGACCCCTGGGCCGACCAGTTCGGCGCCGGCTACCAGCTCAGCCAGGCGCTGATCGCCTTCGGCCGCGGCGGCTGGACCGGCATGGGCCTGGGCAACAGCATCCAGAAGCAGTTCTACCTGCCCGAGGCGCACACCGACTTCGTGTTCGCCGTGCTGGCCGAGGAGCTGGGCATCGTCGGCGCCCTGGCCACCGTCGGCCTGTTCGTCTTCGTCGGCCTGCGCGCGCTCTACATCGGCATCTGGGCCGAGCAGGCCAAGCAGTATTTCTCCGCCTACGTGGCCTACGGCCTGGCCTTCCTGTGGATCGGCCAGTTCCTCATCAACGTCGGCGTGAACGTCGGCCTGCTGCCGACCAAGGGCCTGACCCTGCCGTTCCTCAGCTACGGCGGTTCCTCGCTGGTCATCTGCTGCGCCTGCCTGGGCATGCTGCTGCGCATCGAATGGGAGCGGCGCACGGCGGTGGGCAGCGAAGAGTACGAATTCACCGAGGAGGACTTCGCCGATGAAAGGTAACGTCCTCATCATGGCCGGCGGCACCGGCGGCCACGTGTTCCCGGCCCTGGCCTGCGCCCGCGAGTTCCAGGCCCGCGGCTACGCCGTGCACTGGCTCGGCACGCCGCGCGGCATCGAGAACGACCTGGTGCCCAAGGCCGGCCTGCCGCTGCACCTGATCAACGTCAGCGGCCTGCGCGGCAAGGGCCGCCTGGCCCTGCTGCGCGCGCCCTTCGACCTGCTCAAGTCGCTGTTCCAGGCCCTGGGCGTGGTTCGCAGGCTCAAGCCGGTCTGCGTGCTCGGCCTGGGCGGCTACGTCACCGGCCCCGGCGGCGTGGCGGCGAAGCTGAGCGGCGCGCCCCTGGTGATCCACGAGCAGAACGCCGTCGCCGGCACCGCCAACCGTGGCCTGGCGCCGCTGGCCAGGCGCGTCTGCGAGGCCTTCCCGGACACCTTCCCGGCCAGCGCCAAGCGCCTGACCACCGGCAACCCGGTGCGCGCCGAGCTGTTCCTCGACGCCGACGCCCGCGCCGCGCTGGCCGGCCGCAAGGTCAACCTGCTGGTGCTGGGCGGCAGCCTGGGCGCCGAGCCGCTGAACAAGCTGCTGCCCGAGGCGCTGAGGCTGATCCCCGCCGAGCAGCGCCCGGCCATTCGCCACCAGGCCGGTCGTCAGCATGCCGAGGTCACCGCGGAGCGTTACGCCCAGGCCGGTGTCCAAGCCGACGTCGCTCCGTTCATCGGCGACATGGCCGCGGCCTACGCCTGGGCCGACCTGGTGATCTGCCGCGCCGGCGCCCTGACCGTCAGCGAGCTGACCGCCGCCGGCCTGCCGTCCTTCCTGGTGCCGTTGCCCCACGCGATCGACGACCACCAGACGCGCAATGCCGAATTCCTGGTACGGGAGGGCGCCGCCCGCCTGCTGCCGCAAAAGTCTACCGACGCCGCCGACCTGGCCGCGCAGCTGTCCGAGGTATTGATGCATCCCGAATCCCTGAAGCAGATGGCCGCCAGCGCCCGGCGCCTGGCCATGCCCGAGGCTACCCGCACGGTGGTCGACGCTTGCCTGGAGGTGGCCCGTGGTTAACGAACCCGGCGGCACCCGCACCATGCGGCGCATCCGCCGCATCCACTTCGTCGGCATCGGCGGCGCCGGCATGTGCGGCATCGCCGAGGTGCTGCTGAACCTCGGCTACGAAGTGTCCGGTTCCGACCTCAAGGCCTCGGCGGTGACCGAGCGCCTGGAGAAGTTCGGCGCCCAGGTCTTCATCGGCCACCGCGCGGAGAACGCCGACGGTGCCGACGTGCTGGTGGTTTCCAGCGCGGTGAACAAGGCCAACCCGGAAGTCGCCGCCGCCCTGGAGCGCCGCGTGCCGGTGGTGCCGCGCGCGGAAATGCTCGCCGAGCTGATGCGCTACCGCCACGGCATCGCGGTGGCCGGCACCCACGGCAAGACCACCACCACCAGCCTGATCGCCTCGGTGTTCGCCGCGGGCGGCCTGGACCCGACCTTCGTCATCGGCGGCCGCCTGAACGCCGCCGGCACCAACGCGCAGCTGGGCACCAGCCGCTACCTGGTGGCCGAGGCCGACGAGAGCGACGCCAGCTTCCTGCACCTGCAGCCGATGGTCGCGGTGGTCACCAATATCGACGCCGACCACATGGCCACCTATGGCGGCGACTTCAACAAGCTGAAGAAGACCTTCGTCGACTTCCTGCACAACCTGCCGTTCTACGGGCTGGCGGTGATGTGCGTGGACGACCCGGTGGTCCGCGAGATCCTCCCGCAGGTGGCGCGCCCGACCGTCACCTACGGCCTCAGCGAAGACGCCGACGTGCGCGCCATCAACATCCGCCAGGAAGGCATGCGCACCTGGTTCACCGTGCTGCGCCCGGAGCGCGAGCCGCTGGACGTCTCGGTGAACATGCCCGGCCTGCACAACGTGCTGAATTCCCTGGCGACCATCGTCATCGCCACCGACGAGGGCATTTCCGACGAAGCCATCGTCCAGGGCCTGTCCGGCTTCCAGGGCGTGGGCCGGCGCTTCCAGGTCTACGGCGAGCTGCAGGTCGACGGCGGCAGCGTGATGCTGGTCGACGACTACGGCCACCACCCGCGCGAAGTCGCCGCGGTGATCAAGGCCGTGCGCGGCGGCTGGCCGGAGCGGCGACTGGTGATGGTCTACCAGCCGCACCGCTATACCCGTACCCGCGACCTCTACGAGGACTTCGTGCAGGTGCTCGGCGAGGCCAACGTGCTGCTGCTGATGGAGGTCTACCCGGCCGGCGAGGAGCCGATCCCCGGCGCCGACAGCCGCCAGCTGTGCCACAGCATCCGCCAGCGCGGCCAGCTCGACCCCATCTACCTGGAGCGTGACGGCGACCTCGCCGCGCTGCTCAAGCCGCTGCTGCGCGCCGGCGACATCCTGCTCTGCCAGGGTGCCGGCGACATCGGCGGCCTGGCCCCGGCGCTGATCAAGAACCCGATGTTCGGCGGCGACGCCCCGAGGAAGGCGTGATGAACGACGCACTCGAATCCACCCTCGAGCCCCGTGCCTTCGGCCGCGTCGCCGTGCTCTACGGCGGCAGGAGCGCCGAGCGCGAGGTCTCGCTGAAATCCGGCGGCATGGTCCTCAAGGCCCTGCAGGACGCCGGGGTGGACGCCTTCGGCATCGACGTGGGCGACGACCTGCTGCAGCGCCTGCTGAGCGAGAAGATCGACCGCGCCTTCATCATCCTCCACGGCCGTGGCGGCGAGGACGGCAGCATGCAGGGCCTGCTGGAAGTCGCCGGCATCCCCTACACCGGCAGCGGCGTGCTGGCTTCGGCGCTGGCCATGGACAAGCTGCGCACCAAGCGCGTGTGGCTGAGCCTGGGCCTGCCGACGCCGGCCTATGCCGTGCTGGCCAGCGAGGACGACTGCCGCCGCGCCGCGACGGAACTGGGCTTCCCGCTGATCGTCAAACCGGCCCATGAAGGCTCCAGCATCGGCATGGCCAAGGTGGACGGCGTGGAAGCGCTGATCGCGGCCTGGCGCAGCGCCGCCGAATACGATTCGCAAGTGCTGGTCGAGCAGTGGATCAGCGGCCCCGAGTTCACCGTGGCCACCCTGCGCGGCCAGGTGCTGCCGGCCATCGGCCTGGGCACCCCGCACAGCTTCTACGACTACGACGCCAAGTACCTGGCCAGCGATACCCAGTACCGCATCCCCTGCGGCCTTGCCCCCGAGAAGGAACGCGAGCTGCAGGACCTGTGCGCCCGCGCCTGCGAGGCGCTGGGCATCCAGGGCTGGGGGCGGACCGACGTGATGCAGGACGCCGAGGGGCGTTTCTGGCTGCTCGAAGTCAACACCGCACCGGGCATGACCGACCACAGCCTGGTGCCCATGGCCGCGCGCGCGGCCGGCCTGGATTTCCAGCAACTGGTGCTGGCGATCCTCGCCGACAGCGTCGAGGCAAGGGGGTAAGACCATGAACGGCGCGATGCTCCGCCACTCGCAACCCGGTATCGGCCGCGCGCCCGCGCGCAAGCCGGTGCCGCGCGGCGCCAGCCGCCTGGTGGCGAAGGAGCCGATCAGCGCTCGCCTGCCCAGGCCCGGCTTCGGCTTCCTGCGCATCCTGATGTGGCCGGTGCTGCTGGCCGCGCTGGGCTTCGGCGCCTACCAGGGCGCGCAGTACGTGCTGCCCTACGCCGACCGCCCGATCGCCAAGATCAGCGTCGAGGGCGACCTCAGCTACATCAGCCAGCAGGCGGTGCAGCAGCGCATCACGCCGTTCGTCTCGGCCAGCTTCTTCACCATCGACCTGGCCGGCATGCGCCAGGAACTGGAGCAGATGCCCTGGATCGCCCACGCCGAGGTGCGCCGCGTCTGGCCGGACCAGGTGGTGATCCACCTGGAGGAACAGCTGCCGGTGGCCCGCTGGGGCGACGAGGCGCTGCTGAACAACCAGGGCCAGGCCTTCGCGCCCCACGAGGTGTCGCACTACGAGCACCTGCCGCGCCTGTCCGGCCCGCAGTTCGCCCAGCAGAAGGTGATGCAGCAGTACCAGATCCTCAGCCAACTGCTGCGGCCCCTGGGCTTCACCATCGCCAGCCTGGAGATGAGCTCGCGCGGCGCCTGGACGCTGGACACCGCCCAGGGCGTGCAGATCGTCCTGGGCCGCGACCACACGGTCGAACAGATCCGCCGTTTCGTGACCATCTACGAAAAGGCCCTGAAAGAACAGATATCGAAGATTGCGCGCATCGACATGCGCTACCCCAACGGCCTGGCCGTGGCGTGGCGCGACCCGCTGCCGCAGACGGACGTGGCCCAGGCCGCGGCCGCGCAGTGATTTGAGGAGACAGCAATAACCATGGCAAGCGTGCAGAGCGGCAAGATGGTGGTCGGCCTGGACATCGGTACCTCCAAGGTGGTGGCACTGGTGGGCGAGGTCGCGGCCGATGGCAAGCTGGAGATCGTCGGCATCGGCACCCATCCGTCGCGCGGCCTGAAGAAGGGCGTGGTGGTGAACATCGAGTCCACCGTGCAGTCCATCCAGCGCGCCATCGACGAGGCGCAGCAGATGGCCGGCTGCCGGATCCACTCGGCCTTCGTCGGCATCGCCGGCAACCACATCCGCAGCCTGAATTCCCACGGCATCGTGGCCATCCGCGACCGCGAGGTCAGCCCGGCCGACATCGACCGCGTGCTCGACGCCGCCCAGGCCGTGGCCATCCCGGCCGACCAGCGGGTGCTGCACACCCTGGCCCAGGACTACGTGATCGACAACCAGGAAGGCGTGCGCGAGCCGCTGGGCATGTCCGGCGTGCGCCTGGAAGCCAAGGTGCACGTGGTGACCTGCGCGGTGAACGCCGCGCAGAACATCGAGAAGTGCGTGCGCCGCTGCGGCCTGGAAGTCGACGACATCATCCTCGAGCAACTGGCCTCGGCCTACTCGGTGATCACCGAGGACGAGAAGGAACTGGGCGTGTGCCTGGTGGACATCGGCGGCGGCACCACCGACATCGCCATCTTCACCGAGGGCGCCATCCGCCATACGGCGGTGATCCCGATCGCCGGCGACCAGGTCACCAACGACATCGCCATGGCCCTGCGCACCCCCACGCAGTACGCCGAGGAAATCAAGATCCGCTACGCCTGCGCCCTGGCCAAGCTGGCCGGCGCGGGCGAAACCATCAAGGTGCCCAGCGTCGGCGACCGGCCGCCGCGGGAGCTGTCGCGCCAGGCCCTGGCCGAGGTGGTGGAGCCGCGTTACGACGAGCTCTTCACCCTGGTCCAGGCCGAACTGCGGCGCAGCGGCTACGAGGACCTGATCCCGGCCGGGATCGTCCTGACCGGCGGCACCGCCAAGATGGAAGGCGCCGTGGAGCTCGCCGAGGAGATCTTCCACATGCCGGTGCGCCTGGGCGTGCCGCAGGGCGTCAAGGGGCTGACCGACGTCGTGCGCAACCCCATCTATTCCACCGGCGTGGGCCTGCTCATGTATGGCCTGCAGAAGCAGTCCGACGGCGTCTCCATGTCCGGCGGCAGCGGCTTCAGCGATGAACCCAAGACACCTGTCCTGGAACGGCTCAAACGCTGGGTCCAGGGCAATTTCTGATTTACCGGCGCGGTAAAACGTAGGCGACACAACTAGAAAGGAAGGAGAAGGGAAAATGTTCGAGCTCGTCGATAACGTCCCACAAACGGCAGTAATCAAAGTCATCGGTGTCGGTGGTGGCGGCGGCAACGCCGTGAACCACATGGCCAAGAACAACGTCGATGGCGTGGAGTTCATCTGCGCCAACACCGACGCCCAGGCGCTGAAGAACATCGCGGCGCGCACCGTGCTGCAGCTTGGCCCGGGCGTGACCAAGGGCCTGGGCGCCGGCGCCAACCCTGAAGTCGGCCGCCAGGCCGCGATCGAGGATCGCGAGCGCATCGCCGAGGTGCTGGAAGGCGCCGACATGGTCTTCATCACCACCGGCATGGGTGGCGGCACCGGTACCGGTGCGGCGCCGATCATCGCCGAGGTGGCCAAGGAAATGGGCATCCTGACCGTCGCGGTGGTCACCCGTCCGTTCCCGTTCGAGGGCCGCAAGCGCATGCAGATCGCCGACGAGGGCATCCGCTCCCTGGCGGAAAGCGTCGACTCGCTGATCACCATCCCCAACGAGAAGCTGCTGACCATCCTCGGCAAGGATGCCAGCCTGCTGGCCGCCTTCGCCAAGGCCGACGACGTGCTGGCCGGCGCCGTGCGCGGCATCTCCGACATCATCAAGCGTCCGGGCATGATCAACGTCGACTTCGCCGACGTGAAGACCGTGATGAGCGAGATGGGCATGGCCATGATGGGCACCGGCGCCGCCAGCGGCCCGAACCGTGCCCGCGAGGCCACCGAGGCGGCGATCCGCAACCCGCTGCTGGAAGACGTCAACCTGCAGGGCGCCCGCGGCATCCTGGTGAACATCACCGCCGGTCCCGACCTGTCCCTGGGCGAGTACTCCGACGTGGGCAACATCATCGAGCAGTTCGCCTCCGAGCACGCCACCGTCAAGGTGGGCACCGTGATCGATCCGGACATGCGCGACGAACTGCACGTCACCGTGGTCGCCACCGGCCTGGGCGCGCGCCTGGAAAAACCGGTCAAGGTGGTCGACAACACCGTGCAGACCCAGGCGGTCAGCAGCCAGGCTCCGGTACAGCGCGAGCAGCAGTCGGTGAACTACCGTGACCTGGACCGCCCGACCGTGATGCGCAACCAGGCGCACGGCAGCGCGGCCACCGCGGCCAAGCTCAACCCGCAGGACGACCTGGACTACCTGGATATCCCGGCATTCCTGCGTCGCCAGGCCGATTGAGGCAATTTATCAGGAGTATGAACGTGATTGGTGTTCAGCAAAGGGCGGTTCTGCTATCATCGCCGCCCATTGTTGACAACAGTTCGCAACTTGCGCGAAAGCGGCCAAAGCCATGATCAGACAACGCACCTTGAAGAACATCATCCGGGCCACCGGCGTCGGTCTGCACTCGGGGGAGAAGGTCTACCTCACCCTGAAGCCGGCTCCGGTGGACAGCGGTATCGTGTTCGTCCGTACCGACCTCGACCCGGTGGTGGAAATCCCGGCACGGGCCTCGAACGTCGGCGAGACCACCATGTCGACCACCCTGGTCAAGGGTGACGTCAAAGTGGATACGGTGGAGCATCTGCTCTCGGCCATGGCCGGCCTGGGCATCGACAACGCCTATGTCGAGCTGTCCGCCTCGGAAGTGCCGATCATGGACGGCAGCGCGGGGCCCTTCGTATTCCTGATCCAATCCGCCGGCCTGCAGGAGCAGGAGGCGGCCAAGAAGTTCATCCGCATCAAGCGTGAAGTGACCGTGGAAGAGGGCGACAAGCGCGCCACTTTCGTTCCCTTCGACGGCTTCAAGGTGAGCTTCGAGATCGATTTCGATCACCCGGTCTTCCGTGGTCGCACCCAGAAGGCGACGGTGGACTTCTCCAGCACTTCCTTCGTCAAGGAAGTCAGCCGCGCGCGGACCTTCGGGTTCATGCGCGACATCGAGTACCTGCGTTCGCAGAACCTGGCGCTCGGTGGCAGCGTGGAGAACGCCATCGTGGTCGACGAGTATCGCGTGCTCAACGAAGACGGTCTTCGTTACGAGGACGAGTTCGTCAAGCACAAGATCCTGGACGCCATCGGTGACCTGTACCTGCTTGGTAACAGCCTTATCGGCGAGTTCCGCGGCTTCAAGTCCGGCCATGCCCTGAACAACCGCCTGCTCCGCGCACTCATCGCGGACAAGGAGGCCTGGGAAGTGGTCACCTTCGAAGACGCGAGCACCGCGCCGATTTCCTACATGCGGCCCGCTGCGGCCGTTTGAGGAAACCTTCCTCCTTTCAAGCCGTACATATTGAAGGCCACCTCCGGGTGGCCTTTTTTTATGTTTGCGAAATGACGCGGGCAAGATGCTTGGAGGTTGGAGAAGGAAAATTCACACGAGTTCACCGGCAAAGGCCGATGAAAGGCCCGAACGGATCGGCGGTAGCGGCGGGGCTCAGTCTTCGCGCGGGCGGCTGCGGCTGGCCAGGCGTTCCAGGGCGGCCTTCAGGCGCGGGTTGCTGATGCCTTCGGCGGCTTCCTGCAGGGCTTCGGCGGCGGCGACGGAGAGCTGGTGGGTGCGCACCGGCGCCCGGCGCTCGACCTGGGGCTGGACCTTGAACAGGATGTGCTGCAGCCCGGCGAACTCGTCGAACATCTGCAACTGGCGCAGCAGGCGTTTCTGCTGGTAGCGCAGGCGCGTGGCCCAGTGCGCGTCGGTCAGCACCAGCAGCAGGCTGCCGGCGCGCCAGGCGGCGACCCGGCAGTGCGGGCGCGCGGCCGGCTGCAGCTGGCTGTCGAGCAGCTGTTGCAACTGGGCGAGGCGCTGGGCCTCGTTGAACAGCGTCTGCAACGGCTTGGCTTCGCGCAGCAGCTTGGTGGTGGCCTGTGCCGGCAGCGGGCGGAACGCCATGGCGAAAATTCCGGGGTTGTTGAGCGCCGATGGTATCAGAATGGGGGCATCCCGGGCCGCCGCGCCGACGTCCGCCGCAGTCGAGCCTTGAACTTTCCCCGTGCGACACAATATAAAGCAGGCGGACTGCCAGTCCTCCCCCGCGTTCCGGCCAGGCAATGTGCGTGCAGGGAAAGTCCCCGGCATGACCTGGGCACTTCTTTCGTTCACGTTTCCGAGTAGAATGCTCCCTTTGCCGTCGATGCAAGCCGCGGCCAGCCAGTCGGGCAGCCCTCCATTCCCCAAGTTCGGATGACCCAGTCGATATGTTTGCGCCTTTGTTGAAAAAACTCTTTGGAAGCAAGAACGAGCGTGAAGTGAAGCGCATGGCCAAGCAGGTCCAGGCCATCAATGCGCTCGAGCCACAGATGGTGGCGCTTTCCGATGAGCAACTGAAGGCCAAGACCGAAGAGTTCAAGGCGCGCGTGGCCAAGGGCGAGAGCCTCGACGACCTGCTCCCCGAAGCCTTCGCCGTGGCCCGCGAGGCGGGCAAGCGGGTGATGGGCATGCGCCACTTCGACGTCCAGCTGATCGGCGGCATGACCCTGCACGAGGGCAAGATCGCCGAGATGCGCACCGGCGAGGGCAAGACCCTGGTGGGCACCCTGGCGGTGTACCTGAACGCGCTGTCCGGCAAGGGCGTGCACGTGGTCACCGTGAACGACTACCTGGCCCGCCGCGACGCCAACTGGATGCGTCCGCTGTACGAGTTCCTCGGCCTTTCCGTGGGCATCGTCACGCCGTTCCAGCCGCCGGAGGAGAAGCGCGCGGCCTACGCCTCGGACATCACCTACGGCACCAACAACGAATTCGGCTTCGACTACCTGCGCGACAACATGGCCTTCAGCCTGCAGGACAAGTTCCAGCGCGAGCTGAACTTCGCCGTGGTCGACGAAGTGGACTCCATCCTCATCGACGAGGCGCGCACCCCGCTGATCATCTCCGGCCAGGCCGAAGACAGCTCCGAGCTGTACATCAAGATCAACAAGCTGATCCCGCGCCTCAAGCGCCACATCGAGGAAGTCGAGGGCCAGGTGACCCAGCAGGGCCACTACAGCATCGACGAGAAGACCCGCCAGGTCGAACTCAACGAGCAGGGCCACGCCTACGTCGAGGAACTGCTGAGCCAGGCCGGCCTGCTGGGCGAGGGCGAGAGCCTCTACTCGGCGCACAACCTCAGCCTGCTGACCCACGTCTACGCCGCGTTGCGCGCCCACACCCTGTTCCACCGCAACGTCGAATACATCGTCCAGGGCGACCAGGTCCTGCTGATCGACGAGCACACCGGCCGCACCATGCCCGGCCGCCGCCTCTCCGAGGGCCTGCACCAGGCCATCGAGGCCAAGGAGAACCTGCCGATCCAGGCCGAGAGCCAGACCCTGGCCTCCACCACCTTCCAGAACTACTTCCGCCTCTACACCAAGCTGTCCGGCATGACCGGCACCGCCGACACCGAGGCCTTCGAGTTCCGCCAGATCTACGGCCTGGACGTGGTGGTGATCCCGACCCACCGGCCGATCGCCCGCAAGGACTTCAACGACCTGGTCTACCTGACCCAGGAAGAGAAGTACGCCGCGATCATCACCGACATCCAGCAGAGCCAGGCCCTGGGCCGGCCGATCCTGGTCGGTACCGCCTCGATCGAGACCTCCGAGTACGTCTCCCAGCTGCTGCAGCAGGCCGGCATCGAGCACAAGGTGCTCAACGCCAAGTACCACGAGAAGGAAGCCGAGATCATCGCGCAGGCCGGTGCGCCGGGCTCGGTGACCATCGCCACCAACATGGCCGGCCGCGGTACCGACATCCTCCTGGGCGGTAACTGGGAAGCCGAGATCGCCGGCCTGGAAAACCCCAGCGATGAGCAGATCGCGCAGATCAAGGCCGAATGGCAGAAGCGCCACCAGCAGGTGATCGAGGCCGGCGGCCTGCACGTGATCGCCTCCGAGCGCCACGAGTCCCGCCGTATCGACAACCAGCTGCGGGGCCGCTCCGGCCGCCAGGGCGACCCGGGTTCCAGCCGCTTCTACCTGTCGCTGGAAGACAACCTGATGCGCATCTTCGCCTCCGACCGGGTGAAGAACTTCATGAAGGCCCTGGGCATGCAGCCGGGCGAGGCCATCGAGCACCGCATGGTCAGCAACGCCATCGAGAAGGCGCAGCGCAAGGTCGAAGGCCGCAACTTCGACATCCGCAAGCAGCTGCTCGAGTTCGACGACGTGGCCAACGAGCAGCGCAAGGTGATCTACCACATGCGCAACAGCCTGCTGGCCGCGGAGAACATCGGCGACACCATCGCCGAGTTCCGCGAGGAAGTGCTGAACAACACCATCAGCCAGCACATCCCGCCGCAGTCGCTGCCCGAGCAGTGGGACATCTCCGGCCTGGAAGCCTCGCTGTACAGCGACTTCGGCCTGAAGCTGCCGGTCCAGCAGTGGCTGGACGACGACGAGAAACTCTACGAGGAGACCCTGCGCGAGAAGATCCTCGCCGAGCTGGTCGCCGCCTACAACGAGAAGGAAGAGCTGGCCGGCGCCGAGGCGCTGCGCACCTTCGAGAAGCAGATGCTGCTGCGCGTGCTGGACGACCTGTGGAAGGACCACCTGTCCACCATGGACCACCTGCGCCACGGCATCCACCTGCGCGGCTACGCGCAGAAGAACCCGAAGCAGGAATACAAGCGCGAGTCCTTCAACCTGTTCCAGGAACTGCTGGATTCCATCAAGCGCGACACCATCCGCGTGCTGTCCTTCGTCCAGGTCCGCCGCGAGGATCCGGCCGAGGAAGAGGCGCGCCTGCGCCGCGAGGCCGAGGAAATGGCCAAGCGCATGCAGTTCCAGCACGCCGAGGCGCCGTCCATCGACCAGGCCCCCGATGCCGAGGAAGGCGAAGAGGGCGAGCAGGGCCCGGCCCAGGTCGTGCCGCTGGAGCCGGTGCGCGCCGAGCCGAAGATCGGCCGCAACGAGCTGTGCCCCTGCGGCTCCGGCAAGAAGTACAAGCATTGCCATGGCCAGGTGAACTGATCCGCCTGACCTGACCACACGACGCCGCGACCGGCCCTGCCGCTCGCGGCGTTTTTCACATTCGATCCACCCTTTTTCGTAAGGAGCACATCCATGGCTGTCGGTCTCGGCCCCATCTCCACCCTGCATCCGGTCCCCGGCTTCGAACTGGGCATCGCTTCCGCCGGCATCAAGCGCCCCGGTCGCAAGGACGTCGTGGTGATGCGCTGCGCCGAAGGCTCCACCGTGGCCGGGGTGTTCACCACCAACGCCTTCTGCGCCGCGCCCGTGCTGCTGTGCAAGAAGCGCTTCCTCGGGCCGGTGCGCTACCTGGTGACCAACACCGGCAACGCCAACGCCGGCACCGGCGAGCCGGGCCTGGCCAACGCCTCGGCGGTGTGCGCCAGGCTGGCCGAGCTGGCCGGCGTGGACGAAAGCCAGGTGCTGCCGTTCTCCACCGGGGTGATCGGCGAGCCGCTGCCGGTGGCCAAGATCGAGGCCGCGCTGCCGGCCGCCCTGGCCGCCCTGGGCCCGGACAACTGGGCCGAGGCCGCCGCCGGCATCATGACCACCGACACCCTGCCCAAGGGCGCCAGCCGCCAGTTCGTGCACGACGGCGTCACCGTCACCGTCACCGGCATCAGCAAGGGCGCCGGCATGATCAAGCCGAACATGGCTACCATGCTCGGCTACATCGCCACCGACGCCAAGGTCGCCCAGGGCGTGCTGCAGGACCTGCTGCGCGACGCGGCGAACAAGTCGTTCAACCGCATCACCATCGACGGCGACACCTCCACCAACGACAGCTGCACCCTGGTCGCCACCGGCCAGGCCGCGCTGCCGGAGATCACCCAGGCCAGCGGCGCGTTGTTCGGCGCCCTGAAGCAGGCGGTGATCGAGGTGTCCATGGAGCTGGCCCAGGCCATCGTCCGCGACGGCGAAGGCGCCACCAAGTTCGTCACCGTGCAGGTCAATGGCGGCGGCACCCACCAGGAGTGCCTGGATGTCGGCTACGCCGTGGCCCACTCGCCGCTGATCAAGACCGCGCTGTTCGCCTCCGACCCGAACTGGGGCCGCATCCTTGCCGCGGTGGGCTACGCCGGCGTGCCGAACCTGGACGTCAGCAAGATCGACGTGTTCCTCGACGAAGTCTGCATCGCCAGCCGCGGCTGCCGCGCCGCCAGCTACACCGAGGACCAGGGCGCGCGGGTGATGGCCCAGGAAGAGATCACCATCCGCATCGAGCTGGGCCGCGGCGACTGCAGCGAGACCATCTGGACCACCGACCTGTCCCACGAGTATGTGAAGATCAACGCGGAATACAGGACCTGAAGGCAGCTTGCAGCTTGCAGCTTGCAGCTTGAGCGAGGAACGAGCGATGAAACTGGTCATTGGCAGCAAGAACCTGTCGTCCTGGTCGTTGCGTGGCTGGCTGGCCATGCAACTGACCGGTGCGGAATTCGAAGAGGTGCTGATCCCGCTGGGCGGCGTCGACACCTCGCGGCGCATCCGCGAGCACTCGCCCACCGGCAAGGTGCCGGTGCTCGAGTGCGAGGACGGGGTGATCTGGGATTCCCTGGCCATCGCCGAGTACCTGGCCGAACGCTTCCCCGAGGCACACCTGTGGCCGCGCGGCGAGGCGGCCCGGGCGCTGGCGCGGTCGATCTGCGCGGAGATGCACAGCGGCTTCCCCGCCCTGCGCTCGCACATGCCCATGGACCTGCAGCGGCACAAGCCGCTGGCCAAGGTGCCGCCCGAGGTGGAAACCGACATCGCCCGCGTCATCGAGCTGTGGACCCTGTGCCGCCAGGGCTTCGGCCAGGACGGGCCGTTCCTGTTCGGCCATGCCAGCATCGCCGACGCCTTCTACGCGCCGGTGGCCACGCGCCTGCGCAGCTACGCCGTGGAGCTGCCGCCGCTGGCCAAGGCCTACGTGGACACCATCTACCAGTGGGCGGCCTTCCAGCCCTGGCTGCAGGCCGCGCTGGCCGAGCGCCCCTGAGCGCCGGCAACCGACGAGGAGTTATGCAGTGAAACGAGTACATGTCGCCGCCGCCGTGATCCGTGGCGCCGATGGCCGCGTGCTGATCGCCCGGCGCCCGGACGACAAGCACCAGGGCGGCCTCTGGGAGTTCCCCGGCGGCAAGGTGGAGGAGGGCGAGCCGGTGCAGGCGGCGCTGGCCCGCGAGCTGGAAGAGGAGCTGGGCATCCGCGTCGAGCGCGCCCGGCCGCTGATCCGCGTGGCCCACGACTACCCGGACAAGCAGGTGCTGCTGGACGTCTGGGAGGTCTCGGGGTTCTCCGGCGAGCCCCACGGCGCCGAGGGCCAGCCGCTGGCCTGGGTGGCCCCGCGGGAGCTGCCCGACTACGAGTTCCCCGCCGCCAACCGGCCCATCGTGCACGCCGCGCGGCTGCCCGAGCGCTACCTGATCACCCCCGACGGCCTGGAGCCGCAGGAAGTCCTGCAGGGCATCCGCGCCGCCGTGGCCGGCGGCGTGCGCCTGATCCAGCTGCGCGCGCCGAACATGTACAGCCCGGAATACCGCGACATGGCGGTGGACGCCGTGGGGCTGTGCGCCGGCAAGGCGCAGCTGATGCTCAAGGGCCCGCTGGAATGGCTGGGCGACTTCCCCTCCGCCGGCTGGCACCTGACCGCCGAGCAACTGCGCAAGTACGCCCCCAACGGCCGTCCCTTCCCCCAGGAGCGCCTGCTCGCGGCCTCCTGCCACGGCGCCGAGGAGCTGGCGCTGGCCAGCGCCATGGGCGTGGACTTCGTCACCCTGTCGCCGGTGCAGCCCACCCAGAGCCACCCGGGCGAACCGGCGCTGGGCTGGGACGCGGCGCAGCAACTGGTGGAAGGCTTCAACCAGCCGGTATTCCTCCTCGGCGGCCTGGGCCCGCAGGACCTGGAGCGCGCCTGGCAGGCAGGCGCCCAGGGCGTGGCCGGCATCCGCGCGTTCTGGCCGAAGGCCGGGGCGTAGGCCGGAGCAGCCAGGCCGTACCGAGGTGCTCTTCGTAGGAGCGAGCTTGCTCGCGAATGAGCCCCGCAGCGCTTCCTGTTCGCGAGCAAGCTCGCTCCTACGAAAAGCCGTGCTTCCCAGCAACGTAGGAGCAGACCTTGTCCGCGATAGCCGGACGTATCGGCGCGGATCGCGGATGAGATCCGCTCCTACAATCGCCCCCACGTCATTCCCATTGTAGGAGCGCGCCCTGCGCGCGAATCGCGGGCAGGGCCCGCTCAGTTTGTTTCAGGCGGGCTTTTCCGCCGCCTTCCACAACACCTCGGCCACGCCCTGGCGCTTGGCGGCGATGCGCGCGGCGACGAATAGCAGGTCCGACAGCCGGTTCAGGTAGCGCAGCCCCGCGCCCTGCAGCGGCTCCTCGGCGTTGAGCTGCTGGCAGCGGCGCTCGGCCTTGCGCGCCAGGGCGCGGCACACGTGGATCTGCGCCACCAGGCGGGAGCCGCCGGGGAGGATGAAGTCCTTCAGCGGTTCCAGCTCCTCGTTCCAGGCGTCGATGGCCTGCTCCAGGCGGGCCACCTCGTGGTCGTCCAGGGCCCGGTATTGCGGCATCGCCAGTTCGCCACCGAGGTCGAACAGGCGGTGCTGCACCGGCGCCAGCACCGTCAGCAGCTGGTCCAGCGCGGCGCTGCGGGCTTCCTGCAGGTCGGCCAGCAGCAGTCCCAACTGGCTGTTCAGTTCGTCCACGCAACCGATGGCCTCGATGCGCGGGTGGTGCTTGGGCACCCGGCTGCCATCGGCCAGGCCGGTTTCGCCGGCGTCGCCGGTGCGGGTGTAGATCTTCGACAGGCGGTAGCCCATGCCTCAGAGCTCCTTGTTCTGCGGGGGCGGCAGCGCCACCGGCGCCACGGGCTCGTCGCCCAGCGGCAGGCGCAGGGTGAAGCAGGTGCCCTGGCCGAGTTCCGACTGCACTTCCATCTGCCCCTTGTGGTTGTTGGTGATGATGAAATAGGACACCGACAGGCCCAGGCCGGTGCCCTGGCCCACTTCCTTGGTGGTGAAGAAGGGCTCGAAGATGCGCTTGCGCACCGTCTCGGGCATGCCGCAGCCGTTGTCCTGCACCTGTACCTCCGCCCACGGCGGGTTCAGCCGGGTGCGCAGGATGATCCGGCCCTGTTCGCCTTCCTCCTCGTCGTCGCGCAGGTGGATGGCCTGGGCGGCGTTCTTCAGCAGGTTGAGCAGCACCTGCTCGAACTCGTTGGCGATCACCGGCACCGGGCCCAGGTGCGGGTCGAACTCGTGGACGATTTCCAGCGACTTGAAGTCGAAGCCGCCGGCCAGGTCGAAGTCGTTGCCGGCGATCTCCACCGCCTGCTCGATCAGCGATGGCAGCTCGCAGGGCGCCATCTGCCGGTGGCTGCGGCGGCTGAAGGCGAGCATGTGGGTGACGATCTTGGCCGCGCGCGAGCCGGCGTACTGGATGCCGTCCATCAGCCTGGGAATCTCCCGCGCCTCCAGGTAGTGGTTGAGGTCGTCCAGGGCGATGCCCACCTCGGCGGCCACCTCCAGGTTCTTCGGCAGCTCCGGCGACAGCCGCCGGCGGATGTTCTGCACGTTGTGCAGGATGGCCCCCAGCGGGTTGTTGATCTCGTGGGCCATGCCGGCGGCCAGGCCGCCCACCGAGAGCATCTTCTCCGACTGCACCATCAGCTCCTCCATGCCCAGGCGCTCGGTGATGTCGTCGATGCGGATCACCGCGCCGCGGCCGGTGCCGCCCATCAGCGGGTAGAAGGTCAGGGCATAGTGCCGCGGCGAGTCGATCAAGGCCCAGGTGACGCGCTCGACGCGCTCCACCTTGTGCTGCTCGGCGGCGCGGGTGAGCTGCAGCAGGAAGGGCTTGAGCGAGGGGAAGGCGAGGAACACCGGCTGGTTCACCGCGTCGTCCAGGCTGGTGCCGGAGAGCCGGCTGGCCTCCTGGTTCCACTGGGTGACGTAGAGCTGTTCGTCCACCGCGATCAGGGCCGAGGGCATGGAGTCGATGATGCTGTTGAGGTAGTGCTGGAAGCCGGTGAGCTTCTTCTCGATCTTGCTGCGCACCTGGACTTCCAGCTCCAGCTTGCGGTTGGAGCGGCGGGTTTCCTCGGCCAGGTCCTGGGCCTGGGCCATGGCGTCCTGGGCGTCGTCGCGGGCGCGCTTGAGCTGCTGCTCGCGGGCCTCGATGCGGGTCAGCATGGTGTTGAAGGCGTCGGACAGGCGGCCGATCTCGTCGGCGTTGCCGCGTTCGGCGCGCAGCGAGTAGTTCTCCTCGCGGGTGACCTGGCGCGACAGTTCCTCCAGGCTGCGGATCGGCCGGGTGATCAGGCGGCGGATCTGCCGGGCGATCAGCATCCACAGCAGCACGCTCACGGCCAGGATCGCCAGGCTGGCGGTCAGGGTGCCGGTGTAGAAGGCGCCGGGCAGCTCGCTGCTGGCCACCAGCAGCAGGTAGCCGTTGCGCCCGCCGGGCTGGGGCAGCTCGAACAGGGCGTTGAGGCGGTATTCGTGGGCGCGCCAGCGCTCCAGGTCTTCCAGGTGCCTGGGCAGCGAGCCTTCCCGGGGCGACTGGGCGATGCGCGTGCCGTTGGCATCGTAGAGCGCGGCGGCGCGCAGTGGCTGGTAGTCGTCGAGCTGGTGCAGCAGGGTGTCGGCCTGCTCCGGGGAACTCAGCGCCGGGTAGCTGAGCGCCGGGTTGGCGATCAGCCGGCCGATGGTCTGCAGGGCCTGGGGCGCCACGCTGTCCTGGGAGATCCAGTAGGCCGCGCTGATGAACGCCAGGTTGGCCGCCAGCAACACGGTGGCCAGCAGCACCAGCAGGGCGGCGAGGATCTTCTGGCCGACCGGCAGGTTTTCCAGGCGCTGGCGCAGGTTGATGAAGGACGGCATAGGGGCTCGGCGATCGAGGGCGGGGCGGGCAGGTTAGCCCGCCGTTCAGGCCTCGGGCAATCCGCGTTGGCGCAGCGCGTCGCGCAGGCGCTGGTGCAGGGCGTTCAGCCCGGGCAGCGGCAGGCCGCGGCGGCGGCCTTCGGCGCAGGCATGGCCGAGCAGGTAGGCGACCTCGGTGCGGCGGCCGCTGGCCACGTCCTGGTACATGGAGGAGTAGTTGGCCGCGGTGGCGGCGATCACCCGTTCCACTTCGCCCTGCAGCTCCCGCGCCGCGGCGTCGTAGCCGCAGGCATGGAGCAACTGGCCGAGTTCGTCGCACAGGCCGGCGACCTGCTCGGCATGCCCGGCCAGCTCGCCGTTGCGGCAGTGGTGGAGCACGGTCAGCGGGTTGATCGCGCAGTTCAGCGCCAGCTTGCGCCACAGCCGTTCGAGGATGTCGTCGCTCCATTGCGCGGGAATCCCGGCGCTGGCCAGCTCGGCCAGCCAGGCCGGCGCCGGGCCGCCGTGTTCGTCGCCGAGCCAGGTCTGCCCGCGGCCGGCGAAGACCACGCGGAAATCGCCATCGCGGAACGCCCCCTCGGTGCTGGAGGCGTACAGGCAGCGCGCCCGCGGCAGGTGCGCGGCCACCGCCTGCTGGCTGCCCAGGCCGTTCTGCAGGAGGATGATCTCGGCGCCGGGGGCCAGGTGCGCGGCCACGCTGGCGGCGGCCTCCTCGGCGTCGTAGGCCTTGCTGGCCAGGAGCAGGCGCTGGATCGGGGCGTTCAGCTGGCCGGCGGTTTCCGCCGGGATCGGGTAGAGGCTCTCGCGGCCGTCCTCGCACAGGCTGATGCCACCGCGGGCGCGGTACGCCGCCAGGCGCTGGCGGTCACGCAGCAGCAGCTGCACGGGAAGGCCGGCGCGGGCCAGGCGGGCGGCCCAGAGGCTGCCGAGGCTGCCGGCGCCGAGGATGGTCCAGTTCATGGTGGGGCTTCGCAGGTCGATGGGCGTACTGCGAAGTCTAGCGCACCCCGGGCAGCCGGCTGGCGTTGATCCGCCCGCTGGCGTAGGCGTCGGGCAGCAGTTGGCGGGCCTGTTCCAGCACGGCCTCGGCCTGCAGCGGCAGGGACTTGGCGTCCAGCCCAACCAGGCCGATGCCGGCCTTGAGGCTGACGAAGCCGCGGCTGGTCTTGAAGGCCTTGAGGTTGAGGCCCTCGTGCAGGCGGCGGAAGCTGCTCGGCGAGCATTCCTGGAGGTCGTCGATCAGGGTGATGAGGCCGAAGTGCTGCTCGTCGATGCGCGCCAGCACGTCCAGCGGCCGCACCAGTTGCTGCAGGCGCCGGCCGATGCCGTGCAGCAGCTCCTGGTGGAAGCCGGGGAAGTGCTGGCCGTCCTGCTCCAGCAGGGCGGGGATGCCGATCAGCAGGTAGCACACCGCGCCGCCGCGGGACTCCACCTGGCGGATGCTGTCGGCGAGCTTCTGCCGCAGGTAGCGCAGGTTGCCCAGGCCGGTGGCGGCATCCACCAGGTTGCGCTCCTCCAGGCGGTTGATGTTCTCGGTGAGCAGGCGGTTTTCCACCAGCAGGCGCTGCAGGGTGTTGCACAGGCGGTCGGCGGCCAGCACCCGTGGCACCAGCTGTTCGCTCATGGCCGCCTTGCTGACGAAGTCGTCCACGCCGCGGTCGAAGGCCTCGGCCAGGGCGTTGTCGCCCTCCTTGCCGGTGAGCAGCATGATGTAGGTGTAGTGGTCGCCGCTCTCGTCCAGCTGGCGTACCCGCGCGGTGAGCTCCAGGCCGTCCATCTCCGGCATCAGCCAGTCGGCCAGGAGCACGCTCACCGGTTCCCGTTCCAGAAGCTGCAGGGCCTCGCTGGCGCTGCTGGCGAAGCGCACGTTCTGGTAGCCGGCCTGGCTCAGTGCCCGGCCGATCATGGCGCTGGAGAATTTCGCGTCATCGACCACCAGGATGCTCAGATGGTTGGTTGGCATGGGGCAGGGGACTCGGAGGTGGCGGGGGGAGTTCGCCGGTTCTTGGCCGGGCGCGCGCTTGTGGCTCAGTTATAATGAGCGCGCATTTTTACCGTCAAGCCAGGCGCATGCCCGACTGTGAACCGGGTCGCGCCGTCCATCTGGAGAGATGACATGCCTTCGTTCGACGTGGTGTCCGAACTGGACAAGCACGAACTGACCAACGCCCTGGACAACGCCGGCAAGGAGCTCGATCGCCGTTTCGACCTCAAGGGCAAGTGCAGCTTCGAGCCCAAGGACAAGTCGGTTACCCTGACCGCCGAGGCCGATTTCATGCTGGAGCAGATGCTCGACATCCTGCGCAGCAACCTGATCAAGCGCAAGATCGACATCCAGTGCATGGAGCTCAAGGACGCCTACCCCTCGGGCAAGGTGGTCAAGCAGGAAGTGGACTTCCGCGAGGGCATCGACAAGGACCTGGCGAAGAAGATCGTCGGCCTGATCAAGGACCGCAAGATGAAGGTCCAGGCCGCCATCCAGGGCGAGCAGGTGCGCGTCACCGGCAAGAAGCGCGACGACCTGCAGGAAGTGATCGCCCTGCTGCGCAGCGAATCCCTGGGCATGCCGCTGCAGTTCAACAACTTCCGCGATTGAGCGGAACCTCGTCGACCGGGCGGCGTCGCAACTAGAGTACCGCTCGGCGAACACCGATCGCCATGGTTCGCCATGGCGATCGCATTTCTACGGATCGAAACCAAGGGGGCCCCATTCCATGGACATGAACTACGACCAGATAGTACGCAGCGCTGAGGCCTGGACGCCGCTGGTGCTGAGTTACCTGGGCAACGCCGTGCTGGCGCTGATCACCCTGCTGGTCGGCTGGTGGCTGATCAACCTGCTGACCCGCCGGGTGGGCGGGCTGCTGGCCAGCCAGCGGGTGGACAAGACCCTCCAGGGCTTCATCGGCAGCCTGGTCAACATCGTGCTGAAGATCCTCCTGGTGGTCAGCGTGGCCTCGATGATCGGCATCCAGACCACCAGCTTCGTCGCCGCCATCGGCGCCGCCGGCCTGGCCATCGGCCTGGCCCTGCAGGGCAGCCTGTCGAACTTCGCCGGCGGCGTGCTGATCCTGCTGTTCCGCCCGTTCAAGGTCGGCGATGCCATCGAGGCGCAGGGCGTCGCCGGCACCGTGGACAGCATCCAGATCTTCCACACCGTGCTGCGCACCGGTGACAACCGCACGGTCATCATGCCCAACGGCGCGCTGTCCAACGGCATCATCACCAACGTCTCGAGCCAGGCCACGCGCCAGGTGATCTTCGACATCAAGCTGGCCTTCGACGCCGACCTGGACGCCGCCCGCGGCATCCTCCTGGAGCTGGCCCAGGACCCGCGCGTGCTCAAGACCCCCGCGCCGGTGGTGGTGGTCTCGGCCCTGGGCGAGAATTCGGTGACCCTGTCGCTGCGCCTGTGGACCGCCAATGCCGACTTCGGCGCGGTGACCTTCATGCTCAACGAGCAGGTGCGCCTGTGCCTGCGCGACCGCGGGATCGACCTGGCGCTGCCGAGCCGGGTGGTGCGGGTGGTCAGGGGTTCCGAGGAGGAAGCCTTCGCCGAGTGAGGGCGAGCCCATGAGGAAGGCCGGCCATGTGCCGGCCTTTTTCGTTTCTGCGCCGGCCTTGCCGGCGCAATTGTGGGCAGGGCCCCTACAGGTCGAGGGGGAATTCTGGCGTAGGATGGGTGGAGCGAAGCGATACCCATCCTACGAAGGCGCCTCGGTACGGATTCCCCTGTAGGAGCGCGCCCTGCGCGCGAATTGCGGGCAGGGCCCGCCCAAGGCAGCTCAGCCGCTGCGCTCGGCGCCGTGCCGCGTGGCCACCGGCTCTTCCGGTTCGCGCGGCACGCCGTCGGGCATGCCCTTGTCGCGGCGCAGCCACAGCCAGCCGATCAGCAGCAGGGTGGGGATGCCGAGCACGGCGGTGACGAAGAAGAAGTGCTCGTAGCCCATGTGCTCGACCATGCTCCCCGAGTAGCCGCCGATGAAGCGCGGCAGCAGCAGCATGGTGGAGCTGAGCATGGCGTACTGGGTGGCGGAGAACTTCAGGTTGGTCAGGCTCGACAGGTAGGCGACGAAGGCCGAGGCGGCCAGGCCGCCGCTGAAGTTGTCGAGCATGATGGTCAGCACGAACATGCTCACGCGGGGCTCGAATTCGCGCAGCAGGGTGAAGACGTCCTCGCCGATCACGCTCGGGTCGGTGATCGGGCCCATGTGCGCCAGCATGGCGAACAGCAGGTTGGTGCCGGCCGAGGCGGCGCCGGCGATGAACAGGATCGGCAGGATGCTGAAGCGGGCGATGAGCAGGCCGCCGGCCGCCGCGCCGACCAGGGTCATGATGACGCCGAACAGCTTGCTGACGGTGGCGATCACTTCCTTGGAGAAGCCCATGTCGATGTAGAACACCCCGGCCATCACGCCCATCACGGTGTCGGAGAGCCGGTAGGTGGAGATCAGCCCGAGCAGCAGCAGCGCCTGCCAGCGGTAGCGGCGGATGAACTCGGTGATGGGCGTGAGCACCGGCGCCATCAGCAGGCGGCCGGGGGCCGACAGGCAGCTCAGGGCGATCAGCAGGTAGAGGCTCGCCAGCCACCATTTGCCGGCGCCCGCGGAGTTGGCCATGGCGGTGCCGGTCACCAGCAGGATGATCAGCACTATCACCGACACCGCCTGGTGGACGAAGTCGAACTGCGGCACGCCCTTGCCGTGGGCGGCGACCAGCAATGGCCGGCGCACCCGCGAGAGCAGCTCGCGCACCGGGCGGATCTGCTTGCGCCCGCGCGGGCTCAGGCAGAGGACGATGAACAGGGCGTAGAGCCCCGCCCGCGGCCAGGCCTGGTTGGTCAGCGCGGTGAGCATGGCCGGCACCGAGATCAGCAGTACCAGCAGTTGCAGCACCGAGAGCAACTGGTGGTTGAAGGCGTAGGCGGAGTTGCCCACCGCCTGCGGCTGGACGTTCACGTCGGGCTCGCGGATCAGCAGGCTGGTGACCAGGCCGGGGAGGATCAGCAGGGCGAACAGCGCGTAGGTCAGGCCCCAGGCCGCCTGGCTGTAGTGCAGGCTGCTGGAGCCCAGCCACTCGGCGAGGAACAGCGCGCCGGCGCTGGCCAGCAGCACGGCGCCGCGGTAGCCGGTCATGTAGCAGGCGGCCAGGGCGGCCTGGCGGGTGTTCTCGGCGATCTCCAGGCGGTAGGCGTCGATGGCGATGTCCTGGGTGGCCGAGGCGAAGGCCACCACCAGGGCCAGGCCGATCAGCCAGGGCAGGTGGCTCTGCGGGTTGCACAGGGCCATGCCGAGCAGGCCGATGGCGATCAGCGCCTGGGAGAACACCAGCCAGGAGCGGCGCCGGCCGAGCCGGCCGACGATGGGCAGGCGCCACTGGTCGAGCATCGGCGACCACACCCACTTGAACGCGTAGACCAGCCCCAGCCAGCTGGCGAAGCCGATGGTTTCCCGCGCCACGCCGGCTTCGCGCAGCCACACCGAGAGGGTGGTGAAGACCAGCATCGTCGGCAGCCCGGCGGCGAAGCCGAGCAGCAAAAGCGCGAGACTGGCGGGAGACTTGTAGGCAACCAGTGCCTCTCGCCAGGAGTGCTTCTTCATGAAAGGTTTCCAGCACGCAAAAAATTACGCGAACTCTACTCGCAGAGCCCGCCGTGAAGCCAGCCGTGCCGACGTATGTCCACCCGATCGTTGTGGATTCGGACCCCCTCGGCGCGCAATCGTGCCCGCTGTTCGTCGCCGCCCGGGCTGCCCAGCGGCAGGCTGATGCGCCCGCCGGCGGCGATCACCCGGTGCCAGGGCAGGCGCGAGCCCTCCGGCAGCTGGCTGAGCACCCGGCCCACCAGGCGCGCCGAGCGGCCCAGGCCGGCCATGCGGGCCAGCTCGCCGTAGCTCACCACGTAGCCTTCGGGTACCTGGGACAAGGCCAGATAGATGGCCTCGCGGCGTACCTGCAGGCTTTCCAGGCCCAGGTCGGCGGTGTTTTCCAGCAGGGGAGCGGGCGGCTTTCTCGAAGGCATGGGGCGGTTTTCCACTGGCAGCGGGGCCTGGTCGACAGCATAGAGCCGCAATGATGCAGGAGGTGCCCTTCATCCATCCAGTTGAACTCCCCGCATGGGGGCCGGTCAGTCGTTGCTCTGGTGTCGGGTGTGCGGATAATGCCCGGCTTTTGTTCCAGCCATCCGAATTGAATGCCGCTCATGTTGTCGAGAACCCTGCTGTGCCTTGCCGTCGCCGCCGCTCCACTGACTTCCCTGGCCGATACCGTCTGGCTGAAGAACGGTGACCGGCTGACCGGCAAGATCAAGCTCTACGACGGGGGCCGCCTGGTGCTGGCCACCGACTACGCCGGCGAGGTCACCCTGACCGGCGACAAGATCGCCACCCTGCAGACCGAGCAGAACCTGCTGGTCAAGCACGACGAGGACGCCACCGGCGAGCATTCCAAGGGCCTGAAGGCCGCCGAGCCGGGCAAGGTCACCCTGGTCAACGGCGCCGAGGAGACTGTGCCCCTGGCCAGCATCGAGCAGATAGTGCCGCCGCGCCCGCTGCTGCAGGACTGGGTGTGGAAGGGCCAGGTGGACTTCTCCGTCGACCACACCATGGCCGAGAACGACGTCGAGGACTACGACGTCGACTTCAAGACCAACGCCCGCCACGGCATGTGGCGGCACAACCTGCAGGGCGAGTACAACCGCGAGAAGAAGGACGACTCGGTCAGCGTCAACAATTACTCCGCCGAGTATGCCCTGGACCGCTTCTTCGACGAGCACTGGTTCTGGCAGGGCAAGGCGGAATACAAGCGCGACTGGGTCGAGGACCTGGAGAAGAAGCGCACCGTCGGTACCGGTCCCGGCTACCAGTTCTGGGACAACGAACTGGGCGCCTTCTCCCTGGCCACCCTGGTCAACCGCAACGACTACGACTTCGTGGGCGGCGAGAAGGACCATTTCTATTCGGCGAGCGTGAAGTGGGACTACAACCGCTACCTGCTGGCCAAGCAGTTCGAGATCTTCACCAACGGCGAGGTGGGCAAGCCGCTGTCGTCGAAGGTGGACTACGAGGTGGAGAGCGAGGCGGGCATCCGCTACAAGCTGACCTCCTGGGCGGCGCTGAGCCTGAAGGGCGAATGGGACCGCCTGAGCGCCGAGGACGGCGGCGTCAACCAGCGGCGCTATACGCTGGGGATCGGGGTGGGGTGGTAGGGCGTAAAGCTGCAAGCGGTAAGCCAGAAGCTGCAAGCGGTTTGCAGCTTGCAGCTTGAGGCTTGCAGCTGCCTGTCCTACAGGCGCAGCCCCCCATCCAGCTCCAGCACGCGGCCGGTGTAGTAGTCGTTCTCGAGGATGTAGGCCACCGAGTGGGCGATCTCGTCCGGGCGGCCCAGGCGCTTGAGCGGGATGCCGGCGGTCATTTTCTCCAGGGCCTCGGGCTTCATGCTGGCGACCATGTCGGTCTCGATGAAGCCGGGGGCCACGCCGGCCACGCGGATGCCGTAGCGCGCCAGTTCCTTGGCCCAGACCACGGTGTCGGCGGCGACGCCGGCCTTGGCCGCGGAGTAGTTGGCCTGGCCCATGTTGCCGGCGCGGGAGATGGAGGAGATGTTGACGATCGCGCCCTGGTTGCCCAGCTCGATCATCTTCGCCGCCACTTCGCGGGTGCAGAGGAACACGCCGGTCAGGTTGACGTCGATCACCGCCTGCCACTGGGCCAGGCTCATCTTGCTCAGCTGGCCGTCCTTGACCTTGATGGTCAGGCCGTCGCGCAGGATGCCGGCGTTGTTCACCAGGCCGTTGATGGCGTCGAAGTCGCTGGCCACCTGGGCCACCATGTGGCTAACCTGTTCCTCGTTGGCCACGTTGCACAGGTAGGCGCGGGCGTCGCCGCCGGCGGCCTTGCAGGCGGCGACCGCCTCGTCCAGTTTCTCCTGGTTCAGGTCGACCAGCGCCAGTCTCGCTCCCTTGGCGGCGAGGAACTCGCCCATGGCGCGGCCCAGGCCCTGGCCGCCGCCGGTGATGATGATGACCTTGTCTTGCAATTGCATGGTTGGAATCCCCACGGCAATGTCGGGTGATTGGCCTCGCCGGCAACGGTGAACGAATTTTCTGTGCCCGTCCGTTTGCGACGGATTCTTAGCGAGGAGTCATAAGGTGAGCGTGAAAGCTGCCAAGAATGCCCGAGAATTGCTGCTCAAGGAATACCGGGCAGTGCTTTCCACCCAGTCGAAGAAGTGGCCGGGCTACCCCTTCGGCTCGGTGGTCCCATACTGCCTCGACGGCGCCGGCCGGCCGCTGATCCTGATCAGCCGGATCGCCCAGCACACCCACAACCTGCAGGCCGACGCCAAGTGTTCGCTGCTGGTGGGCGAGCGCGGCGCCGACGACATCCAGGCCGCCGGCCGCCTGACCCTGCTGGCCGAGGCCCGGCCGCTGGAGGACGTCGAGGAGATCGAGGCCGCGGCGCAGCGCTACTACGCCTACTTCCCCGGCTCGCGCGACTACCACAGGGCCCACGACTTCGATTTCTGGGTGCTGCAGCCGGTGCAGTGGCGCTTCATCGGCGGTTTCGGCGACATCCATTGGCTGGGCGCCGACAGCGTGCCCCTGGCCAACCCCTTCGCCGGCGAGGTGGAGCAGGGCATGGTCGGGCACATGAACCAGGACCACGCCAATGCCATCGTGCACTACCTGGAACTGGCCGGCCTGCCGGTGGGCGAGGCCCCGGAACTGGTGGGAATCGATACGGAAGGTTTCCACCTGCGCGTCGGCTCCATCCTCCACTGGCTGCCGTTCCCGGCGCCCTGCGCCAGCCCTGGCGAGGTGCGCCAGGCGCTGGTGCAACTGGCGCGGGCGCAGGCTTGGCCAGGCAACGAGGTGATCCAGGCTTGAAATAGGCGGGTGTCGGCGCCAACTACGGAATATCCGGGCCGACGCCCCGCCAAGGACCCCTGAAATGCGAGTCACCCTGTTCTTCCTGCTGCTCTTCCCGCTGATCGAACTGGCCGTGCTGATCAAGGTCGGCAGCGTCATCGGCGTGGGCTGGACCCTGCTGTTGCTGGTCGCCAGCGCCTTCCTCGGCGCGGCGCTGCTGCGCGTGGCCGGCCTGGCCACCCTGTGGCGCGCCCGCGAGCGTCTGTCCCGCGGCGAGGTGCCCGAGCAGGAAATGCTCGAGGGCCTGCTGATCGCGGTCGGCGGCGCCCTGCTGATGCTGCCGGGCTTCATCAGCGACATCCTCGGCCTGCTCTGCCTGCTGCCGTTCACCCGCAGCCTGCTGCTGGGCGGGTTGCGCCGGCGCATGCGCGAGCAGGAGGAGCGCCGCCGCGCGTTCGCCGACGACCCGTCGGCGCAATCGCGCGGCCCACAAGGGCCGAACGTGATCGAGGGCGAGTTCGAACGCCGCGACAACGATCGCCTGCGCTGAAATTTTTTTCCCCTCGGCCTTGAAATGCCCCACGACGACCTCATGTAGCAGGCACCGCAAGGTCCCTGTCATTCGGACAGGCTGTCTTATGCGGCTCGCCCGTCGGGCCGCAAACCGGCGAAGCCGGCTTCAACAAAACCTGCCGGACATCGATCCGGCTGTTGGAAACCACTGTTTGGGAGAGTTACGACTATGAAGCTTCGTCCTCTGCATGACCGCGTCGTCATTCGTCGCAGCGAGGAAGAAACCAAGACCGCGGGCGGCATCGTGCTGCCGGGTTCCGCCGCCGAGAAGCCGAACCGTGGCGAAGTGGTCGCCGTCGGTGCCGGCCGCGTGCTGGACAACGGCGAAGTTCGCGCCCTGGCAGTGAAGGTGGGTGACAAGGTGGTATTCGGCCCCTACTCGGGCAGCAATGCCATCAAGGTCGACGGCGAAGAACTGCTGGTGATGGGCGAGTCCGAGATCCTCGCCGTCCTGGAAGACTGATCCGCTGCGTCCCCAATCCCACCGAATTCGATTTAGAGGAAAGAGAACATGGCTGCCAAAGAAGTTAAGTTCGGCGATTCCGCTCGCAAGAAAATGCTGGTCGGCGTGAACGTGCTGGCCGACGCCGTCAAGGCCACCCTCGGCCCGAAAGGCCGTAACGTCGTGCTGGACAAGTCCTTCGGCGCACCGACCATCACCAAGGATGGCGTGTCCGTCGCCAAGGAAATCGAGCTGAAGGACAAGTTCGAGAACATGGGCGCCCAACTGGTGAAGGACGTTGCCTCCAAGGCCAACGACGCCGCCGGTGACGGCACCACCACCGCCACCGTCCTGGCTCAGGCCATCGTCAACGAAGGCCTGAAGGCCGTTGCCGCCGGCATGAACCCGATGGACCTCAAGCGCGGCATCGACAAGGCCACCGTGGCCATCGTCGCCCAGCTGAAGGACCTGGCCAAGCCCTGCGCCGATTCCAAGGCCATCGCCCAGGTAGGCACCATCTCCGCCAACTCCGACGAATCCATCGGCCAGATCATCGCCGAAGCCATGGACAAGGTCGGCAAGGAAGGCGTCATCACCGTCGAGGAAGGCTCGGGCCTGGAGAACGAACTGTCCGTCGTCGAAGGCATGCAGTTCGACCGCGGCTACCTGTCGCCCTACTTCATCAACAAGCCGGACACCATGGTGGCCGAGCTGGAAAACCCGCTGCTGCTGCTGGTCGACAAGAAGATCTCCAACATCCGCGAAATGCTGCCGGTGCTGGAAGCCGTCGCCAAGGCCGGCCGTCCGCTGCTGATCGTCGCCGAGGACGTCGAGGGCGAAGCCCTGGCCACCCTGGTGGTCAACAACATGCGCGGCATCGTCAAGGTCGCCGCCGTCAAGGCCCCGGGCTTCGGCGATCGCCGCAAGGCCATGCTGCAGGACATCGCCATCCTGACCGGCGGTACCGTCATCTCCGAAGAAGTCGGCCTGAGCCTGGAAGGCGCCACCCTGGAGCACCTGGGTAACGCCAAGCGTGTTTCCATCAACAAGGAAAACACCACCATCATCGACGGCGCCGGCTCCCAGGCCGACATCGAGGCCCGTGTCGCCCAGATCCGCAAGCAGGTCGAAGAGACCTCCTCGGACTACGACCGTGAGAAGCTGCAAGAGCGCCTGGCCAAGCTGGCCGGCGGTGTTGCCGTGATCAAGGTCGGCGCTGCCACCGAAGTCGAGATGAAAGAGAAGAAGGCCCGCGTCGAAGACGCCCTGCACGCTACCCGTGCCGCGGTGGAAGAGGGCGTGGTTCCCGGCGGTGGCGTGGCCCTGGTGCGCGCACTGCAGGCCATCGAAGGCCTGAAGGGCGACAACGAAGACCAGAACGTCGGCATCGCCCTGCTGCGTCGCGCCGTCGAAGCCCCGCTGCGCCAGATCGTCGCCAACGCCGGTGACGAGCCGAGCGTGGTGGTTGACAAGGTCAAGCAAGGCGCCGGCAACTTCGGCTTCAACGCCGCTACGGGTGTCTACGGCGACATGATCGAGATGGGCATCCTGGACCCGGCCAAGGTCACCCGTTCGGCCCTGCAGGCCGCTGCCTCCATCGGCGGCCTGATGGTCACCACCGAGGCGATGGTTGCCGAAGTGGTCGACGACAAGGCCGCTCCGGCCATGCCGGACATGGGCGGCATGGGTGGCATGGGCGGCATGATGTAAGCCTCCCGGCCCCTGGCTGAGAAAGAGCCCCGCTTCGGCGGGGCTTTTTCGTTTCCGGCGCTTTGTGCCAAGATGTGCCGCGCAGGAGATGGCATTCCTCCTTCAACCGCCCCCGTGGCTGATGATGCCTACGCATTCACCTGGACCAGGCGCGTAGGCGTTCGCCTGCGGCCTGTCCGAAAGCCCCTCAAGGACAGGATCATGTGGAAACCGGTTCTCGCCATCGCCCTCGGCGCCGCCATCGGCGCGTTGCTGCGCTGGTACCTCGGCCTCAAGCTGAACAGCCTGATGCCCACCGTGCCCCCCGGCACCCTGGCCGCCAACCTGATCGGCGGCTACATCATCGGTGTCGCCGTCGCCTACTTCGCCAGCGCCCAGGGCATAGCCCCGGAGTGGCGGCTGCTGATCATCACCGGCTTCTGCGGTGGCCTGACCACCTTCTCGACCTTCTCCGCGGAGGTCGTCACCCTGTTGCAGGAAGGCCGCCTGGCCTGGGCGATGGGGGCGATCGTGGTGCACGTCAGCGGTTCCCTGGCGATGACCCTGCTCGGCCTGTTCACCGGCAACTGGCTGATGGGCAAGTGAACCGCCGCGGGGGCGCCGGATGGCCGCCCCCGCGCAGGCAAGCCCCTCCGCGCATCCATTCCCTTCACGCCAAGGCTGGCGCGGCCTCGCCGCCGGCCCGGGGCGTTGTGAAAAAAACGTCAAAGACGCTTAAGTTCCAATTAAGCGAGCTAGTCTAGGGTGCCCTGCAAAGCGGAGAGGAACATGCGGATTCTGTTGGTTGAAGACAATCGGGACATCCTGGCCAACATGGCGGATTACCTGGGGCTCAAGGGTTACACGGTGGATTGCGCGCAGGACGGCTTGTCCGGCCTGCACCTGGCGGCGACCGCGCACTACGACCTGATCGTCCTGGACGTGATGCTGCCTGGCCTGGATGGTTTCACCCTGTGCCGGCGCCTGCGCGAGGACGCGCGGCGCGACACCCCGGTGATCATGCTGACCGCCCGCGACCAACTGGACGACCGCCTGCAGGGCTTCCGTTCCGGCGCCGACGACTACCTGCTCAAGCCCTTCGCCCTGTCGGAACTGGCCGCGCGCATCGAGGCGGTGCTGCGCCGGACCCAGGGCGGCGGCCGCCGCGAACTGCAGGTGGCGGACCTGAGCTACAACCTCGACACCCTGGAAGTGAACCGCGGCGGCAGGCCGCTCAAGCTCAACCCCATCGGCCTCAAGCTGCTGGCGGTGCTGATGCAGAAGAGCCCGCACGTGGTGCGCCGCGACGTGCTCGAGGAAGCCGTCTGGGGCGACGACTGCCCGGACAGCGACAGCCTGCGCAGCCACGTCCACCAGTTGCGCCAGGTGATCGACAAGCCTTTCGCCATGCCCTTGCTGCACACCGTCCACGGTGTCGGCTACCGCCTGGCGGAGGAAACGAATGGAGTATAGGCAGAGCCTTTCCCGCCGGATCGTCTTTGCTTTCGTGTTCATGACCGCGCTGGTCGGCGGCCTGTTTTCGCTGAGCATCGTCGGCGTGGTGCACGTGGTCGAGGAGCGCCTGATTTCCCGTGACCTGGGCGGCGAGCTGGACCGCATCATCAACGAGGACCTGCGCAGCGGCAGGGGCCCGCGGCTGGACCCGGGCATGCGCTTCTTCGTCAGCGACGGCGTCGGCGTCTATGCCATGCCGCCGGCGCTGCGGCGCCTGGAGTCGGGCTTCCACGAGGTGTTCGACGGCGAGCTGTCGTTCCATGCGCTGGTGCGCGACGCCGATGGCCGCCGCTACGTGCTGCTGCAGGACCAGAGCGATTTCGAGGCGCGCGAGCAGGTCCTGTACGCTGCCGTGGTGACCGGCTACGTGCTCAGCCTGGCGCTGGCCGGCCTGCTCGGCTGGCTGCTCTCGCGCAAGGTGATGGAGCCGGTGGTGCGCCTGGCGCGCCAGGTGCGCCACCGCGACCAGTTGCTGGACCTGGCGCCGCCGCTGGCGCCGGACTACGCCCACGACGAGGTCGGCGAACTGGCGGCGGCATTCGACTATGCGATCGGGCAACTGCACCAGGTGCTGACCCGGGAAAAACTGTTCACCAGCGATGTCAGCCATGAGCTGCGCACGCCGCTGATGGTGATCGCCAGCAGCAGCGAGCTGCTCGCCGAGGAACCGGGCCTGAGCCCGAAGGCGCGTACCCAGCTGGCGCGGATCACCACCGCCAGCGAGGAAATGCGTGACCTGGTGCAGACCTTCCTGATGCTGGCGCGCTCGCGCACCAAGGAGCTGGACATCGCCCCGCGGGCCGGCCTGCAGCGCATCGCCGACGACCTGGCCGGGCAATGGCGCGGGCCCATAGAGGCCAAGGGGCTGCAGCTGATCTACGAGGTGCAGGCGGTGCCGCCGGAGCAATACAACGCGGCCTTCCTGCGCTCGGTGATGAGCAACCTGCTGCGCAACGCCATGCACTACACGGATGCAGGACACATCCGCTTGCAATTGTCCGCCAGCGGTTTCGTCGTCGAGGACAGCGGCCAAGGCATCCCCGAGGAGCAGCGCGAGCGCATGTTCCAGCCCTTCGTCCGCGGCCCGCAACAGCGCGGCGAGGGCCTTGGCCTGGGCCTTTCGCTGGTGAAGAGGATCTGCTCGGCGGAAGGCTGGGAGGTCAACCTGACACCGGCACAGCCACACGGCTGCCGTTTCGAGGTCCGCCTGGTCGGCGAGGCTTGACGAATTTTTCACATGCGCATGACCGCATGGATACAGAATCACCCGTAGTTTCGTATAAAAAATGAGCAGGAACCCCATCATGAGCGACAAGCCCGTCGAGCTCGAGTTTTCCCAGAAGTACGACCGTCAGCATGCCGAGCGCTACCTGCGCAAGCATCGCAGTGGGCTGTCTCGGAAACTTTCCCATTGGCGCGATGTCCAGATCGCCCGCCAGGCGCTCAAGCTGGCCGGCCAGCCGAACCTGGTGCTGGATCTGCCGTGCGGTGCCGGCCGCTTCTGGCCGATGCTGGCCGAGAAGGACAACCGGGTGATCATCGGCGCGGACAATTCCGCCGACATGATCGCCGTGGCCTGCGCCGGCCAGCCGGAGGAGGTTGTCAAACGCGTGCGACCTTTGCAGACTTCGGCGTTCGCCATCGATTTGCCGGACAACGCCGTCGACAGCATCTTCAGCATGCGCCTGATGCACCACATCGGTGAACCGAGCGACCGCATGACCATGCTGCGCGAGTTCCACCGCGTGACCCGCGACAGCGTGATCCTTTCGCTGTGGGTCGACGGCAACTTCAAGGCCTGGAAACGTCGTCGCGCCGAGGAAGGGCGCAAGAAGCACGCGTACCAGAACCGCTTCGTGATTCCTGCCCGCACCATCGAGGAGGAATTCCGCCAGGCCGGGTTCGCGGTGCAGGACCATATCGATTTCGTCCCGCTGGTGCACATGTGGCGGGTCTACATTCTGCGTAAGGAGTAATGATGGGCGCTGATTTGGCAGCTCTGCAGCGAATTTCCGGTGAAGATGCCATCGATCGCTGGTTGCAGATTCCCGGCAAATGGGTAGAGGAGCCGAACCGGCGCCGCGGCGGCGAGAGCGGGGTCCAGCGCGTGCTGACCGACGATGGCCGCCTGCTCTATCGCAAGCAGCAGGTCGGGCACATCTACCGTGACCTGCTGCACCCCTTCGGCTACCCGACCGCCATCCGCGAGCGCGATGCGCTGCAGGCCGCCGCGTCCCTGGGCGTCAAGGTGCCGACCCTGGTCTACGCCGGCTGCCGCAAGGTGGACGGCGAATGGCAGGCCCTGCTGGTCACCGAGTCGCTGGACGGCTATTCGAGCCTGGAAGACTGCTACGCCCGCGGCGACCACGAGCGCTGGGGCGAGGCCGTGCACCAGCGCGTGCTGCAGCAGTACGGCAAGACCCTCGCCAGGCTCAACCTGGGCCGCTGGCAGCATGGCTGCCTGTACCTCAAGCATGTCTTCGTCAAGGTCGAGGGCGAGCAGATCGACGTGGCCCTGATCGACATGGAGAAGGCCCGCCAGCGTTTCAGCGCCAGGCGCGCGGCCCGTCACGACCTGCGCCAGGTGAAGCGCCGTTCGTCGTGGACGGAAGCGCAATGGCAAGCCTTTGTCTATGGTTACGAGGCGGCGTTTGGCAGCGCCATCAAAGGGTTGCAGGCATGAAACTAGAAATCACACGAAGTTTGCTCCTCGTTGGCGCCCTGGGCGTGGCAACGCTGGCGGCAGCTGCCTGGCACGAGCCGGGCCCCGAAGTGATCGGCTCCCACGGCCAGCAGGCCAGCTGTCGCGTGCCGGCGAACGTGCAGGCCAAGCAGGCGGCGCGTCCCGACCACGACCTGTTGCTGTTCCTCTTCGGCATGTCCCAGGGCGGCGTCAGCGCGCCGCGCTGAGCCCGAAACGACTGGAAAAACCCCGCCCCGGCGGGGTTTTTTCTGCGCGCGGCGAATGCATGCCGTTAGACTGCAGGCTGACGACAGGCGAGAGGCGAGCATGGCTGAGTCCGCATTCACCCCCTTCGGCGTGCAGAACCTGCTGGATACCGACTTCTACAAGCTGAGCATGATGCAGGCGGTGCTGCACAACTACCCCAACGCCGAGGTGGAGTGGGAGTTCCGTTGCCGCAACCGCGAGGACCTGCGCCCGTACCTGGCGCGCATCCGCGAGCGCATCGAGGCGCTGGCCGGGCTGAGCTTCAGCAGCGAGCAACTGGCCTTCCTCGAACGCATTCCCTTCTTCACGCCGGACTTCATCCGCTTCCTCGGCCTGTTCCGCTTCAACATGCGCTACGTGCAGACCGGCATCGAGAACGACGCGTTCTTCCTGCGCCTGAAGGGCCCCTGGCTGCACGTGATCCTCTTCGAGGTGCCGGTGCTGGCCAGCATCAGCGAGGCGCGCAACCTGCAGCGTTATCCACAGGTGACCCTGGACCTGGTGCGCGAGCGCCTGCGCGACAAGCTCGACTGGCTGCGCCGCGAGGCCAGCGCCGAGGAACTGGCCGGCTTCAAGATGGCCGACTTCGGCACCCGCCGGCGTTTCTCCTATGCCGTGCAGGAATGCGTGGTGCGCGAGCTGAAGGCGAGCTTCCCGGGCCGCTTCGTCGGCACCAGCAACGTGCACCTGGCGCGCAAGCTCGACCTCAAGCCGCTGGGCACCATGGCCCACGAGTGGCTGATGGCCCACCAGCAGCTCGGCCCGCGGCTGATCGACAGCCAGGCCGCCGCGCTGGACGCCTGGGTCCGCGAGTACCGCGGCCAGCTGGGCATCGCGCTGACCGACGTGATCACCATGGACGCCTTCCTGCGTGACTTCGACCTGTACTTCGCCAAGCTCTTCGACGGCCTGCGCCACGACTCCGGCGACCCGCTGGCATGGGCGGAGAAGGCCATCGCCCACTACGAGCAGCTGGGCATCGACCCGCGCAGCAAGACCCTGGTGTTCTCCGACGGCCTCGACCTGCCGCGGGCGCTGCACATCTACCGTTCGCTGCGCGGGCGGATCGACGTCAGCTTCGGCATCGGCACCCAGTTCACCTGCGACATCCCCGGCGTCGAGCCGATGAACATCGTGCTGAAGATGACCGCCTGCAACGGCCAGCCGGTGGCGAAGATCTCCGACACCCCGGGCAAGATGCAGTGCAACGACGAGAATTTCGGCCGCTACCTCAAGCACGTCTTCCGCGTCGACGAGGCCCGGGGCTGAAAAGCGCTTCGCCGCCGTTGCGCTTCGCCGCGCGACGCGCCAGTCTTGCCGGATGACCTTCCGTCCACCAGGGGAGCAAGGATGTCAGCGAGCAACCAACTCATCATCGGCGCCGGCGCCGATGGCCAGCCCGTCAGCCAGCCGTGGAAGCTGGCCAACCGCCACGGCCTGATCGCCGGCGCCACCGGCACCGGCAAGACGGTGACCCTGCAGCACCTGGCCGAGAGCTTCAGCGATGCCGGCGTCGCGGTCTTCGCCGCCGACATCAAGGGCGACCTCTGCGGCCTGGGCGCGGCGGGCAACCCCCAGGGCAAGGTGGCCGAGCGCATCGCCTCGATGCCCTGGCTGGGCTACCAGGCCAAGGCCTACCCGGTGAGCCTGTGGGACGTCGCCGGCAAGACCGGCCACCCGCTGCGCACCACCCTCAGCGAAATGGGCCCGCTGCTGCTGGGCAACCTGCTGGAGCTGACCGACAGCCAGCAGGCCGCGCTCTTCGCCGCCTTCAAGGTGGCCGACCAGCAGGGCCTGCTGCTGCTCGACCTGAAGGACCTGAAGGCCCTGCTCAACTACCTCAAGGACCACCCGGAAGTGCTTGGCGAGGACCGCGCCCTGTTCACCGGGGCTTCCTCCCAGGCCCTGTTGCGGCGCCTGGCGACCCTCGAACAGCAGGGCGCCGAGGCCTTCTTCGGCGAGCCGGCGCTGCAACTGGAGGACATCCTGCGGCCGGACTCCGACGGCCGCGGGCGCATCCACCTGCTCGACGCCAGTCGGCTGGTGCACGAGGCGCCCAAGGTCTACGCCACCTTCCTGCTCTGGCTGCTGTCGGAGCTGTTCGAGCAGTTGCCCGAGCGCGGCGACGCCGACAAGCCGGTGCTGGCGCTGTTCTTCGACGAGGCGCACCTGCTGTTCAACGGCACGCCCAAGGCCCTGCACGACCGCCTGGAGCAGGTGGTGCGGCTGATCCGCTCCAAGGGCGTGGGCGTGTACTTCGTCACCCAGTCGCCCGGCGACCTGCCGGACGACGTCCTGGCCCAGCTCGGCCTGCGCATCCAGCACGGCCTGCGCGCCTTCACCGCCAAGGAGCAGAAATCCCTGCGCGCGGTGGCCGACGGCTTCCGCCCGAACCCGGCGTTCGACACCCTGCAGGTGCTCACCGAGCTGGGTATCGGCGAGGCGCTGGTGGGCACCCTGGAAGAGAAGGGCACGCCGTCCATGGTCCAGCGCGTGGCCATCGCCCCGCCGCAGTCGCGCATCGGCCCGCTGAGCGAAGCCGAGCGCGCCGCGATCATTCGCAGCTCGCCGCTGGCCGGCCGCTACGACAAGCCGATCGACCGCGAATCGGCCTACGAGCGCCTGACCGGCCGCACCGACGAGAAGATGGCGCCCAGTGAAACCAAGGCCGACGCCGGCAGCAGCCTGGGCAGCATGGCCGGGGAAATCCTCGGCAGCCTGGCCAGCCAGACCATGAAGACCGTGGTGCGCCAGGCCGCCAACCAGATCGGCCGCGAGCTGGTGCGCGGGCTGATGGGCTCGCTGCTGGGCGGCAAGCGGCGGTAGGACGTAGGGCCGCCCATACCCCATGCCCGTGTAGGAGCGCGCCCTGCGCGCGATTCGCGGGCAGGGCCCGCTCCTACAGGTTGACGCTGAATTTCCCGTGCATACCGGATAGCCCCCTCTCCCGCTTGCGGGAGAGGGAGCGGAGCCAACCCGAAACACAACTGCCACCGGGTGACACCATTCGCGAGCAAGCTCGCTCCTACGAAGAGCATGCGTGCCACCTATATGCTCGCAAATGAAAAAGGCGCCCGCAGGCGCCTTTTTCGCATCGCATATCCTCAGATGCGGAAACTATCCACCAACTGCCGCAGGCGCCCGGCCTGGTTCTCCAGGTCGGCGCAGGCGCGCAGGGTGGCCTTGAGGTTCTCCACGCCTTCCTGGTTGAGGGTGTTGATCTCGGTGATGTCCATGTTCAGCGAGTCCACCACCGCGGTCTGTTCCTCGGTGGCGGTGGCCACCGACTGGTTCATCGCATCGATCTCGCTGATCCGCCCGGTGACGCTGGCCAGGCGCTGGCCGGCGCGGTTGGCGATCTCCACGCTCTCCAGGCTGTAGCGCTGGCTTTCGCCCATGGTGGTCACCGCCTCGCGGGCGCCCACCTGCAGTTCCTCGATCATGCCCTGGATCTGCTGCGCGGCTTCCTGGGCGCGGTGCGCCAGGTTGCGCACCTCGTCGGCCACCACGGCGAAGCCGCGGCCCGCCTCG
This sequence comes from Pseudomonas delhiensis, assembly GCF_900187975.1. Taxonomy (GTDB): domain Bacteria; phylum Pseudomonadota; class Gammaproteobacteria; order Pseudomonadales; family Pseudomonadaceae; genus Pseudomonas; species Pseudomonas delhiensis. The sequence continues at coordinate 242,683 of NZ_FZPC01000005.1, forward strand.
CCGGCGCGGGCGGCCTCGATGGCGGCGTTGAGCGCCAGCAGGTTGGTCTGCTCGGAGATGCCCTTGATGACCTCGAGAATCTGCCCGATGTTCACCGTGCGGCTGTTCAGCGACTCGATGTGGGTGCTGGCGTAGCTGATCTTCTCCGACAGCTGGTTCATCGCGGCGATGGTCTGCTCCACCACCTGGCGACCGTCGCCGGCCTGGTGGCTGGCATCGCTGGCGTGGTGGCTGGCGTCGGCGGCGTTGCGGGCGATCTCCTGGGCGGCGGCGCCCAGTTCGTTGATCGCCGCGGCCACGCTGTTGGTGCGGTTGGCCTGCTCGTCGGAGTTGGCCATGGACGAGTTGGAGGCGTTGACCACCAGTTGCGACACATCATGCAGCTGGCGCGCGGTGCCGGCCACTTCGCGGATGGACTCGTGGATGCGCTCGACGAAGCGGTTGAAGGCCTCGGCCAGGGTGCCGAACTCGTCGTGGCTGTGCACCGCCAGGCGCTTGGTCAGGTCGCCCTCGCCCTGGGCGATGTCCTGCATGGCGCGGCCCATGGCGGTGAGCGGTTGCATCAGCACGCGGATGAGCATGCCGAGCAGGAGGAGGATCGCGACGATGGCGACCAGCGCAGCTATCACCGCCGAGGTGCGGAAGGTGCTGAGCATGGCGTAGGCCTTGTCCTTGTCGATGGACAGGCCGATGTACCAGTTCACCGAAGGCAGGCCCTTGACCGGGGCGAAGGCGAGGATGCGGGTGGCGCCGTCAAGCTCGCTCTCGCTGAAGCCGCTGCCGATCCGCGGGGTGTTCTGCGGGTAGATCTCGCCGAGGTTCTTCATCACCTGCTGCTTGTCCGGGGCGACCAGCACCTTGCCGTCGCCGCTGACCAGGAAGGCATAGCCCATGCCGCTGAAGTCCAGCGAGTTGATGATCTGCACGATGGCCTGCAGGTTGAGGTCGCCGCCGACCACGCCCACCGTCTTGCCGGCGGCCTGGGCCGGGGTGGCGATGGTGATGATCAGCTGGCCGGTGGCGGCGTCGACGTAGGGTTCGGTCAGGGTGGTGCCGCCGGCGGCCAGGGCGTCCTTGTACCAGGGGCGGGTACGCGGGTCGTAGCCATCGGGCATCTTGTCGTCCGGGCGCATGGTGAAGGTGCCGTCCGCCTGGCCGAGGTAGGTGAAGCTGAAGGTCGAGGTCAGCGCCTTCTGCTCCAGCAGGGCGCCGAGCGTGGCCGGCGAGCTGTCGCGGCCGATGCTCTGGGCGCTGTGCTCGACCAGCAGGATGCGCCCGCTGAGCCAGTTCTGGATGTTGCTGGCGGTCACTTCACCCATTTCCTGCAGGTAGGACTCCAGGTCCGCGCGGATGGCGTTGCGCTGCAGGTAGTCGTTGTACAGGGTGAAGAGCGCGAATGCGGCGAAAACCACCAAGGAAGCGGCCAGCAGTATTTTGTGGCTGAACTTCAGGTTCTTCATCATCTTGTTTTTGCATCCAGGGAGGGGGCCAGTGATTGGGGGCCCCGGCGATGGTTCGGGGCTCCCGGACTACAGACCGCGCGCCGGGTGGGGCGGCGGTGGGGGCCGCTCGCGGATGGCGTGCGGCCCATGGCACTCCTGTGCCGGTAAGCCCTTGCCCGGGGCTGAAGCGCCGGCTGATGCGGCTTTCAGACATGAAGTCGGCATTTTCCGTAGGAAGCTTTAGCGAGGCGGACGAACGGTAGCGGTCGGCGGGTGAAAGGCAGAAAGAAGCGTGGTGCGCGATGGGCCGGGCATGGGAACGGACCGCGAATGGAACGTAGGGCGCATAACGCCTGCGGCGTTATCCGCCGTTTGGCCCTGGTCCGCTCTCGGCCGGGAGGTCGGGCATGAGGTCGGTGTATCGGCGTATAACCGCGAACGGTTATACGCCCTACGGGTGCCCATGCCTCGCACCCTTGTAGGAGCGCGCCCTGCGCGCGATTCGCGGGCAGGGCCCGCTCCTACAGGTGGCATCTTGCGAACATGAAAAAGGCGCCCGCAGGCGCCTTGTTCATGGATGGCGGATCAGATCCGGAAGCTGTCCACCAACTGCCGCAGGCGGCCGGCCTGGTTCTCCAGGTCGGCGCAGGCGCGCAGGGTGGCCTGCAGGTTCTCCACGCCTTCCTGGTTGAGGGTGTTGATCTCGGTGATGTCCATGTTCAGCGAGTCCACCACCGCGGTCTGCTCCTCGGTGGCGGTGGCCACCGACTGGTTCATCGCATCGATCTCGCTGATGCGCCCGGTGACGCTGGCCAGGCGCTGGCCGGCGCGGTTGGCGATCTCCACGCTCTCCAGGCTGTAGCGCTGGCTTTCGCCCATGGTGTTGACCGCCTCGCGGGCGCCGACCTGCAGTTCCTCGATCATGCCCTGGATCTGCTGCGCCGACTCCTGGGCGCGGTGCGCCAGGTTGCGTACCTCGTCGGCCACCACGGCGAAGCCGCGGCCCGCCTCGCCGGCGCGGGCGGCCTCGATGGCGGCGTTCAGGGCCAGCAGGTTGGTCTGCTCGGAGATGCCCTTGATGACCTCGAGAATCTGCCCGATGTTCACCGTGCGGCTGTTCAGCGCCTCGATGTGGGTGCTGGCGTAGCTGATCTTCTCCGACAGCTGGTTCATCGCGGCGATGGTCTGTTCCACCACCTGGCGGCCGTCGCCGGCCTGGTGGCTGGCGTCGCTGGCGTGGTGGCTGGCATCGGCGGCGTTGCGGGCGATCTCCTGGGCGGCGGCGCCCAGTTCGTTGATGGCCGCGGCCACGCTGTTGGTGCGGGTGGCCTGCTCGTCGGAATTGGCCATGGACGAGTTGGAGGCGTTGACCACCAGTTGCGACACGTCATGCAGCTGGCGGGCGGTGCCGGCCACCTCGCGGATGGATTCGTGGATGCGCTCGACGAAGCGGTTGAAGGCCTCGGCCAGCATGCCGAACTCGTCGCGGCTGTCGACCTTCAGGCGCTTGGTCAGGTCGCCCTCGCCCTGGGCGATGTCCTGCATGGCGCGGCCCATGGCGGTGAGCGGCTGCATCAGCACGCGGATGAGCATGCCGAGCAGGAAGATGATGGCGACGATGGCCACCAGTGTGGCGATGATGGCCGAGGTGCGGAAGTCGCTGAGCATGGCGTAGGCGGCGCTCTTGTCCAGCACCAGGGCGACGTACCAGGACACCCCCGGCAGGCCCTCGACGCGGGTCATGGAGACCAGTTGGGTGCGGCCGTCGACGTCGACCTCCTGGACGCCCGGGCGGACCTGCGGCGCGCCGTGCGGGTAGATTTCCGCGAGGTTCTTGAACACTTTCCCGGCGTCCGGATGCAGCAGCACCTTGCCGGCGTCGCTGACCAGGAAGGCGTAGCCGTCGCCGTCGAACTTCAGCGAGTTGAGGATGGCGGTGATGGTCTCCAGCTTCATGTCGCCGGCAGCCACGCCGACCAGTTGGCCGTTGCGCATGACCGGCACCGACATGGCGAGGATCTGCTCCTTGGTGCCGGCGTCGAGGAAGGGCTCGGTGACGATCAGCCGGCCGGCGGCCACGGCGTCCTTGTACCAGCCGCGCTGGCGCGGGTCGTAGCCGTCGGGCATGGGCGAATAGGGGCGCATGGTGAAGACGCCGCTGGCGGCCTCGCCCAGGTACACCGATTCGAAGTTGCGCTGCAGCACCTGCTGCTCCAGCACGTGCTGGATGCGCTCGGCGGTCGGCTCGCCGTCGGCCAGTTGCGCGGCTTCCATCTCCACCAGGTGGATGCGGCCTTCCAGCCAGCTCTGGATGTTGCTGGCGGTGAGGCTGCCGATCTCGCGCAGGTAGGACTCGGTGTCCTCCTGGATGGCGCGGCTCTGGCGGAAGTCGTTGAAGAGGATGAAGCAGGCGAAGGCGAAGATCACCACGAGGGAGGCCGCCAGAAGGATCTTCTTGGCGAAGGACAGCGGGCGAAGCATGGGTAGAGCATCCTGCGGAAACGACGAAGTAGGCAGGCTATATCGGCGGCGCCGGGCGGAACTTTAGCCGGTGGCGCGGATGATTGGCGTCAGCGGAATGACAGCTGCAGCAGGTAGCCGCAGAAGATCGAGAATATGAAGGGAAAGGACTTCGAGCGGCTCAGGTCGAAGGGTTTCAGGCAGCCTTCGAAAGCCTTCGGCAGCCGTTGCGACTCAAGGGAAAGCTTGCTCGCCAGCATCAGCGCCACCGTCACCAGGCAGGCCAGGGCCAGGGCATAGAGCAGGCTGTAGGGATCGCTGGCCAGGCCCAGCGCGGCGAGCAGCTTGACGTCCGCGGCGCCCAGCTTGCCCAGCAGGTAGCCGGGCAGGCTCAGCAGCAGGCCCAGGCCGGCCGCGGCGAGGGCGGCGGCAGGGGCGTGCTGGGTCAGGCTGTGGCCGGTGAGGAGCAACTGGCCGGCGGCCATGGCCAGGCCGCCGAGGGTCAGCAGGTTGTCCACCTGGCGGCGGCGCAGGTCCTGGACGGCACAGGCGGCCAGCCAGGCGCACAGCGCCAGTGTCGTCAGCATCCCCTGGCTGTCAGTAGAAGCGCGACGCCAGCCAGAACATGCCGGCGGCCAGGGCCATGGAGGTGGGCAGGGTGAGGATCCAGGCCATCAGGATGTTGCGCACGGTGCCGCCCTGCAGGCCGCTGCGGTTGGCGACCATGGTGCCGGCCACGCCGGAGGACAGCACGTGGGTGGTGGACACCGGCAGGCTGTAGAGGTTGGCCATGCCGATCGCCGCGGTGGCGGTGAGCTGGGCGCTGATGCCCTGGGCATAGGTCATGCCCTGCTTGCCGATCTTCTCGCCGACGGTGAGCACCACGCGCTTCCAGCCGACCATGGTGCCCACGCCCAGGGCCAGGGCCACCGCGATGATCACCCAGAAGGGCGCGTATTCGGTGGTGCTGGTCAGGTCCTTGCGCAGCTTCTCCAGGTCGGCCTTCTCGCGCGCCGGCAGGCTGTCGAGCTTGCCGACCTTCTTCGCGGTGTCGTCCAGGCACAGCAGGTAGCGGCGCACCTGCACGCGGCTGTCGGCGGACAGTTCGTTGTAGCTGGAGATGCCCTTGATGTCGCTCAGCAGGCCCTTGAGGGTGGACTCGGTCTGCTTCGGCTCGCAGCGGTACAGCTCGGGCATCTCGCCGTCGGCGCCCTTGCCCAGGGCCAGCATGTCGCCGAGCACGTCGGTGTGGCGCTGGTAGAACTGGCTCAGGTGGATGGCGGCGTCGCGGGTGCGTTCGATCTGGTAGGTGGTGCTGTTGAGGTCGAGGACGAACTTGGCCGGGACGATGCCGATCAGCACCAGCATGATCAGGCCGATGCCCTTCTGGCCGTCGTTGGAGCCGTGGACGAAGCTCACGGTCATGGCCGAGAGCACCAGCACCAGGCGGTTCCAGAACGGCGGGTGCTTCTTCTCGTCGACTTCGCGGCGGGTTTCCGGGGTCTTGTGCATCTTCGACAGCGGGTACATCCACTTCAGGCCGATCAGCACCAGGGCGGCGACGAGGAAGCCGGCCAGCGGCGAGAAGATCAGCGACATGGCGATGTCGATCGCCTTCTGCCAGTTCACCCCGTCGGCCAGCGGCACGCCGGTGATCACCGCATTGGCCAGGCCCACGCCGAGGATCGAGCCGATCAGGGTGTGCGAGCTGGAGGCGGGGATGCCGAAGTACCAGGTGCCCAGGTTCCAGGCGATGGCCGCGGCCAGCAGGGAGAACACCATGGCCAGGCCGTGGCCGCTGTTGACGTTGATCAGCAGTTCGACCGGCAACAGGTGGACGATGGCATAGGCCACGCCGACGCCACCGAGCAGCACGCCGAGGAAGTTGAAGATGCCGGAGAGGATGACCGCGCGGTAGGGCGACATGGCCTTGGTGTAGATCACCGTGGCCACTGCGTTGGCGGTGTCATGGAAGCCGTTGATGAACTCGAAGGCCAGGACGAAGCCCAGCGCCAGCACCAGGCTGATGCCTACCCAGGGGTCGAGTCCGCTGAAAAGATCGAACATGAAGTTTCTGTGACCGGTCGGTGACGGGGGCGGCGATTATGCCAGAAGCGATAGGATGTCGTCTGAAACCTGAAGCGATTCTCGGAATCTCGCGACACCCGGTCGCACGGGGCTTGCAGCGCTGCGGGCAATGCGTTGCAACGTTTTCGCGGGGCCGCCGCCGCTCAGGTCGCGTCCTGTTCGGCCTGGCGTTGTTGCGCCTTCTGCAGGTCGCTCTGCATCTTCTCCAGTTCCCGGTCGAAGGCCTTGTCCTGCACGGTCGGGCGCTTGCGCCAGGGCTTCTTGTCGGGGTCGGGCTGGGCGGCGTAGAGGGTGACCTCGCCGCCGTAGACATCCTTGTAACGCTGTTCCTGGCGCTCCAGTTCGGCGCGCAGTTCGTCTTTCGTCACCTGTGTTCCTGATGGCGTGTGGCTGATGGATAGGGATATGCGGGAAAAGCATAGCAGGCGCGATTATAACCGCTGCCGGGGCGCTGTCAGCCGGGCAGGGCGCGCGGTGGCGGACTCGCACAAATGTAACAGCAAGCTACGCTCAGGAAGCGATCATCATTCGAGGAGACCGCTCCATGATCAAGCTCCGCCTTCCCCTGCTGCTGTGCGCGCTGCTGTTCTCGGTGCAGGGCTTCGCCGCCAACACCGCCCAGCAGGAAAAGATGAAGACCTGCAACGCCGACGCCACCGCCAAGACGCTCAAGGGCGACGAACGCAAGGCCTTCATGAGCAACTGCCTGAAGGCCGGCGGCGGCGACACCGGCAAGAAACTCACCCCGCAGCAGGAGAAGATGGCCCAGTGCAACAAGGACGCCGCGGCCAAGGCGCTCAAGGGCGACGAGCGCAAGACGTTCATGAGTGGTTGCCTGAAGAAATAGCCCGGGGGCGGCCCCATGAGTTTCGCAGGCTCAACCCATTCTACGACAGCGTTTTCCTACCCCCGTAGGAGCGGACCTTGTCCGCGATTTGGCGCATAACGCCGTAGGCGTTATACGCCCTACGGGGAGCCCGGGAGCTTCGTGGTTTCGCATCGCGCCGGACAGTCCCCTCTCCCCAACCCTCGCCTACGCGGCCCGCCCTGAAGGGAGAGGGGGCCGTTCGGCGTGGGCGGATGATGCAGAGTCAGCCGGCAAACTCGTAGGGCGAATAACCGTTCGCGGTTATCCGCCGTTGGCCGTGTCACCGGGGCGTCCGGCGTGGGCGATTCGGCGGATAACGCCGTAGGCGTTATGCGCCCTACGGGTTTCCAGAGAAACCTCCGAGCGCCCCGAAACCAGGCGTCCCCCTCGCTCCTGCAAGTCCGGGGCGTCAGACCCCCGAACACAGCAACCAGGCCACCGCCAGCAGGTAGAACAGCAGCGACCCATCCTCGCCCAGCGGCGAGTGGCGGTAAGTCCGTGCGTTCATGCCTTGACCTCCGCCGACCAGTAGCCCTGGGCATTGCGGAAGGGCTGCCGGGCCATCTGCTCCGGGCGGGTGATGCCGTTGGCGCGCAGGGCGTTGACCAGCGCCGAGAAGGACTTCGCGGTATAGCTCATGGCGGGCTCCTTGCGTTCCGTCAGTGGGATGACGCTTATGAAAGCGCAACGGCCACCCCCGGCGGAAATGGAACTTCCTGCTTTCGACTATTGATGAAATCGATGAAAGGCCCGGCTCACCAGTCCAGCTGCAACTGGCTGTCGAACTGCCGCGGCCGGCCCGTCAGCGGGTCGTCGAAGGCCAGGTGGCGGGCCAGCAGCTGCAGCGGGCGGCTGTAGTCGTCGCTGCGCCGCTGCTCTTCCGGCAGCAGCTGCGGGTAAAGCGGATCGTTGCGCAGCGCGGCGCCCAGGGCGGCCATGTGCACGCGCAGCTGGTGGCGCTTGCCGCTCACCGGGTAGAGCGCGTAGCGCCACCAGTGCTCGCGGCGCTCCAGCACCTCGATGCGGGTTTCGCTGTTGACCGCGCCCTGGGCCTCGCGCATGAGGATGAAGGGCTCGCCGTCCACCAGGCGGCTGCGCCGCACGTGGGGGAATTCCAGCTGCGGCAGCGGCGGGGCGATGGCCTCGTAGCGCTTGTGCATGCGCCGCTCGCGGAACAGCGCCTGGTAGGCGGCGCGGCTGGCCGGGTTGGCGGAGAACAGCACCAGCCCGGCGGTGGGCCGGTCGATGCGGTGCAGCGGCACCAGCAGCGGGTTGTCCAGGCGCCGGGCCAGGCGCGCCAGCAGGGTCTGCTCGACGTACTGGCCGGAGGGCGTCACCGGCAGGAAGTGCGGCTTGTCGGCCACCACCAGGTGCTCGTCGACGTGCAGGATGCGCTCCTCGAAGGGGATCGGCGTTTCCGCCTCCACCTCGCGGAAGTAGTGCACGCGCAAGCCCTCGCGGTAGGGCGTTGTGGCATCCAGGGCGCGGCCTTCGGCATCCAGCACGCGTCCGCGGGCCAGGCGCTGCAGCCAGGTCTCGCGGGGGATCGCCGGGAAGCGCGCGCACAGGCAGTCGAGCACCGTCGACCAGGGGCCGGCCGGCAGGTGCAGGGTGCTGGCGCGGTGCTGGGCGGCGGAAAACGGCTTCTCGGACATGGGCGGCGGCGACGGTCGGGGGCGTGCATTAGGCCGCAGATGGCCGCTATCGTCAAAGGCCGCCCGGCGCCTCAGGCGGGGTTCACCTCGACGGTCACATGGGCCAGCACCTGGTGCGCCCCCAGCAGTGCCTTGAAGTCCTCCGGCCGCGCCGGGCTGGCGGTGCTGAGGCTGAGGATGCAGGCGTACTTGCGCTTGCCCACCCGCCACAGGTGCAGGTCGGTGATGCGCGCCGGGTAGGGGCCGGCGGCGATGGCCTGGCGCACTTCCTCCAGCACCGGCGCGTCCATCTCCGCGTCGAGCAGCACGCGGCCGCTCTGGCGCAGCAGGCCACGGGCCCAGGTCGCCACCAGCACGGCGCCGACGATACCCATCAGCGGGTCGAGCCAGGCCGCGCCCCAGAGCAGGCCGCCGAGCAGCGCGAACATGGCCAGCACCGAAGTGGCGGCGTCGGCCAGCACGTGGAGGTAGGCGGCGCGCAGGTTGAGGTCGTGGCCATGGGCGTGCCCGTGGTCGTGGTGATGATCGTGGTCATGGTCATGCCCGTGCTCATGCTCGTGCTCGTGGTGGTCGCGCAGCAGCCAGGCGCAGGCCAGGTTGACCAGCAGGCCGAGCGCGGCGATGACGATGGCCTGGGCGTAGTGGATGGGCGAGGGATTGATCAGCCGCGCCAGCGACTCGAACAGCATCAGCGCCGCCACGGCGAGCAGCAGCAGGGCGCTGCTGTAGCTGGCCAGCACCTCGATCTTCCAGGTGCCGAAGGCGAAGCGCCCGTCGCCCTTCAGGCGCCGCGCCGCGACGTAGGCGAAGAACGCCAGGCCCAGGGCCAGGGCGTGGGAGCTCATGTGCCAGCCGTCGGCGAGCAGGGCCATGGAGTTGAAGTACCAGCCGCCGGCGATCTCCAGCACCATCATCAGCGCGGTGAGCACCACCGCGCGCAGGGTGTCGCGCTCGGCCAGCGGGTTGCTTTCGTGGAAGTCGTGCGGGTGCGAGGGAGCGAAGGCGGGGGCTGGCATGGGAGAATGTCCCGGAATCCGTTTCATATACTATACCCCAGTATACCTTGAGGACGTCAGCCCATGGCCCACACCATCCGCGACAAACGCAAGCTGCTCACCCGCATCCGCCGCATCAGGGGGCAAAGCGAGGCGCTGGAGCGCGCGCTGGAGAAGGAGGAGGGCGACTGCGCCGCGGTGCTGCAGCAGATCGCGGCGATCCGTGGCGCGGTCAACGGCCTGATGGCCGAGGTGCTGGAAGGGCACCTGCGCGAGCACCTGGCGGCCGAGGCGCGCACGCCGCAGCAGCGCGCGGAAGACCTCGACCAGGTGATGGGCGTGCTGCGTTCCTACCTGAAGTAGCTCAGTGGGACAGCCGCGCGGCCAGTTCGTCGACTTCCTCGGTCCAGTCCGAGTCCTCTTCCAGGGCCTCGCGGATGAACGTCGCCTGGGCTTCGTTCCAGAAGGGCGCATCGGCCAGGGCCTGGCCTTCGGGCAGGCGGTGCGCGGCGAGGAAGGCGTCGATCTCCTGGCGGCCGCTGGGCAGGCCCAGTTGCTTGAACAGCTCGGCGAAGGTGTGTGGGGTGGTGTCCATGGTGGGCCTCCGGTGGTCGGTCGTGCATCAACTATAGGCGTTCGGCGCCGGCCGGTCGGCCGCGGAATCGATAGGTGGCTTTCAATTTTCCCGGCATCGGGCAATGATGGCGCAGTCCCTGACATCCCCTCGCGCCAGGCCCGTTCATGAGCTCTCCCGAGCAGCGTCCGCACGCCGTCACCCTGCAGATCGTCTCGATCGTCGTCTTCACCTTCCTGCTGTTCCTGTGCATCGGCTTCCTGCTGCCGGTGCTGCCCGGATTCGTCCACCACGACCTGGGCTTCGACGCCACCACCGCCGGCGTGGTGATAGGCGCGCAGTACCTGGCGACCCTCGCCTCGCGGCCGCTGGCCGGGCGCCTGACCGACACCCTGGGGGCCAAGCGCGCGGTGATCTACGGCCTGCTGGCGCTGGCCGGCGGCGGCGCGCTGGTATTGTTGGCCACCAGCCTACAGGCGCTGGTCTGGGTGAGCCTGGCGCTACTGCTGGGCAGCCGCCTGCTGATCGGCTTCGCCCAGGGCCTGATGGGCATCGGCACGGCGAGCTGGGGCATCGCCCGGGTCGGCGCGCAGAACACCGCTCGGGTGATCTCCTGGAACGGCATCGTCTGCTACGGCGGCATCGCCCTGGGCGCGCCGCTGGGCGTGGGCATGGCCGCGCACCTGGGGCTGTGGAGCCTGGGCGCCGGCATCCTGGCGCTGGCCGGCCTGGGCCTGCTGCTGGCCCGCGGCAGGGCGCCGGCGCCGATCATCGCCGGCACGCGCATGGCCTTCTTCGCCGTGCTCGGCCGGGTACTCCCCTACGGCATGTGCGTGGCCCTGGGCTCCATCGGCTTCGGCAGCCTGGCCACCTTCATCACCCTCTACTACGGCAGCCGCGGCTGGGCCGACCCGGCCTGGTGCCTGAGCCTGTTCGGCATCAGCTTCGTCGGCGCGCGGCTGCTGCTGTCCTGGACCATCAACCGCTTCGGCGGCTTCAACGTGGCGGTGCTCTGCCTGCTGGTGGAAAGCGCCGGCCTGCTGCTGTTGTGGCAGGCGCCGAGCCCGGCCTTCGCCCTGCTCGGCACGGCGCTGACCGGCGCCGGGCTGTCGCTGGTGTACCCGGCGCTGGGCGTCGAGGCGGTGCTGCGCATCCCCGCCGCCAGCCGCAGTTCGGCGCTGGGCGCCTACGCGCTGTTCTTCGACCTGGCCCTGGGCCTGGCCGGCCCGCTGATGGGCGCGGTGGCGGCGCACTCGGACTACGCCAGCATCTTCCTGGTGGCCGCGGCGCTGGCCGCCTGCGGCTTCCTCATCTGCCTCTGGCTGCTGCGCTTCACCCGCCAGCGCCACGAGGAACTGGAGTTCGACTAGACTGCGGCATCCTTCGCCGCAAGCCCTTCCCATGGACATCGACCTGGCGCGCACCTTCCTGGAAATCGCCCGTGGCGGCAGCTTCGTCGCCGCCGCGCAGCGCCTGCACGTGACCCAGACCACGGTCACCGCGCGGGTGCAGAACCTCGAGGCGCAACTGGGCTGCCGGCTGTTCCAGCGCAGCCGCGCCGGCGCCCGGCTGACCGCCGACGGCGAGCGCTTCCTCGGCTACGCCAACCAACTGGTGCAGACCTGGGACGCGGCGCGGCGCGACCTGCCGCTGCCGGCGGGCTACCGCGAGGCGCTGAGCATCGGCGGCGAGCTGAGCCTGAGCAACCCGCTGATGCTCGGCTGGACGGTGCGCCTGCGCCAGCGCATGCCGGCCCTGGCCCTGCACGCCGAGGTCGGCAGCGGCGAGCAGTTGCAGAAGCAGCTGGAGCTGGGCGTGCTCGACGCCGCGCTGGTCTACCGCCCGGACTACTGGCCGGGCATGCAGGTGGAGCAGTTGCTGGAGGAGAAGCTGATCCTGGTGCGCTCGACGCAGCAGCCGGAGCCCTACATCTACATCGACTGGGGCGAGGAATTCCGCCGCCAGCACGACGCCGCGCTGCCGGACCGGGCCCACGCCGCCACCCGCTTCAGCCTCGGCCCGCTGGCCCTGCAGCACCTGCTGCAATGCGGCGGCAGCGGCTACTTCCGCACGCGGGTGGTGCACAGCTACCTGCAGGCCGGGGTGCTGGAGCGGGTGCCGCTGGCGCCGGAATTCATCTACCCGACCTACCTGGTGTACTCCCGCGAGAAGGACTCGCCGGCGCTGCAGAACGCCCTGGCCATCCTCCGCGAAGTGGTGGCCGAGGACATAGACTGGTCGCAGCGCTGGGACTACGAGGCCTAGACCGCCAGCTGCAGGGCCCGCTCGGCCTGCACCTGCGGCTGCAGCCAGAGGTGGCGGAAGGCGGCGATCAGGTCGGTCTGGCTGAGCATGCCCACCAGCCGGCCGGCGTCGTCGACCACCGGCAGGCAGTGCCGGCCCTGGTCGGAAAGCAGCTGGATCAGCTCCGGCAGCTGGGCGTCCTCGCGCAGCGATTGCACGCGGTGCGTCATCAGGTTGCCGACGCGCTGGCCGAAGGGCGAGCGCAGGCGGCGCTGGCCGCGGAACAGGTCGCTCAAGGTGAGGATGCCCACCAGGTGGCCGCGGTCGAGCACCGGCAGGGCCTTGAGGTGGTGCTTGTCGAGCAGGCCCCAGGCCTCCTCGATGCGCGCGTCCGGGCTGACCGAGCGGATGTCGCGGGACATGATGTCGCGCGCGCGGATGCCGCCCAGCAGGCGCTCGCTGGCGTGCTTCTCGGCGGCCAGCAGCAGGCGCTCGAGGTCCTCGGGGGTGACGTCGACGAAGCCGCCGGCGCTGGCCAGGGCGCTTTCCAGGTCGTCGGCGTGCAGGCCCAGGCGCTCGCCGGGCAGAGGGTCGGCGGTCAGGTGCGGGTTGCTGGCCGGGGTGGCGAGCTTGCGCGGGTAGGGCGCGCGGGTGAGGTTGTTGTAGAGCAGGGCCACGCCGATCAGCGCCAGCGAGGCCACGCCCACCGGCAGCAGCAGGTGCAGCAGTTGCTGGTCCACCAGCGGCCCGCCCAGGGCCAGGCTGAAGGCCATGGCCGTGCTCGGCGGGTGCAGGCAGCGCAGGCCGAGCATCAGCAGCACCGCCACGGCCATGGCCAGCGACGCCTGCGGCCAGCTGTGGCCCAGCCAGTGGCCGAGCAGCAGTCCCACCAGCGCGGCCACCAGGTTGCCGCCCAGCAGCGACCAGGGCTGCGCCAGCGGGCTGGAGGGCACGGCGATGGCCAGCAGGGCGGAGGCGGCCAGCGGCGGGCCGATGCGCAGCACGGTGTCGATGCCGAACAGCCAGGTGCACAAGGGCATGCTCAGGCCCAGGGCCAGGCCGCAGCCGAGCACGGCGCGCAGCCAGTCGCGGTTGGACGAGGGCCCGGCGCAGGGCGCCAGGCGGCGCAGCCAGGCCTCGAAGGCAGCGGCTTTCATCGCGGCACCTCGCAAGAGGCTCCGGGAAGGGGGGCAGTCAATGGATGCATGTCACGCAGGCACCGCGCATCGCGAATCCGGCCTGGGGCCGGTCGGGCGGGCGCTTCCTTATGGTTGGTCGAGCGGCGATTCGCCGCAGGGGCGAAGGCTGGAGGCCATGCTAGACAGCGCGACGATGCATATCCAATGAATGTTATTGCTGTTTGACTGCAATAACGATGAAGTGTGGGCGAGCCGCCGGGCTCGCCCGCGCAGGGTTCACACCGGCGGGAAGGCCTTGAAGGCTTCCAGCGTCTCGGCGAACGCCGTCCAGTCGCGCAGCGCCGGGTAGTCGCCGGCGGCCACGCGCTCGGCATGCACCAGCTGGATGAAGGTCCAGGCCACGGCGGCGGTCAGGCCGGCCTGGTCCAGGCTGCCGTCGCGCGGCAGCGGCTGGGTCAGCAGCTCCAGTTCCAGGCTGGCGCAGGCGGCGCGCAGCTGCTGGTCCACCCGGGCGTACCAGGCGGGGTCGCGCCGGGCCTCGTCCCGTTGCAGTTCGTAGTACAGCTGCACGGCCTTCTCGCAGGCCGCCAGGCCCAGGCCCAGCAGACGCGTGGCGCGCACCCGCGCGGCCGGCTCGGCGGGCATCAGGCTGCGCCCGGCCTGGTATTCGGCCAGGTCGATGATCAGGCTGGAGTCCATCAGCACCTGGCCGTCGTCCAGCACCAGGCTGGGCGCCTTGACCACCGGGTTGATGGCGCGGAATTCCTCGACGTGGCGGAACACCGAGAGCGAGCGGTGGCTGAAGTCGACGTCCAGCAGGCGCAGGCTGATGGCCACGCGGCGGACGTAGGGCGAATCGAGCATTCCGATCAGTTGCATGAAGGCATCCTGTTATTGGAGATTACATGGGGTGGCCGGCCGAAGGGGCCGTGCGCCAGTGCTTTTGTCGCCAAATCTAGCGGCTCGCAAGGGCGGAAAAAATCGACGATTTATAACTGCAAGGGTTAGCGGAACTTACATGAGCGCCTATCCACCCCTGTCCGCGCTGCGCAGCTTCGAGGCCGTGGCCCGGCTCGGCAGCGTGACCCAGGCCGCCGCCGAGCTGCACGTCACCCATTCGGCGGTGAGCCAGCAGGTGCGCCAGCTGGAGGAACTGCTCGGCGTCACCCTGCTGCAGCGCGAGGGCCGCGGCCTGCGCCTGAGCGAGGAGGGCCGGCTCTATGCCCTGCAGGTGCGCCGCGCCCTGCGCGACATCGCCGAGGCCACGCGCCTGGCGCGGGCGCGGCCCAGCGAAGGCGAACTGGTGGTGGCGGTGCTGCCGTCCTTCGCCCAGCAATGGTTGCTGCCGCGCCTGCCGGGCTTCCGCCGGCGCCACCCGCAGTACCGCCTGCGCCTGCTGGCCAGCCTGGAGGTGATCGACCTGCGCCAGGGCCTGGCCGACGTGGCCATCCGCATCGGCCAGGGGCACTGGGAGGGCCTGGCCCAGCAACGCCTGTTCGACGACGAGCTGGTGGCGGTGTGCGCCCCGCACTTCAACGGCGGGCGCCTGCCGCGCACGCCGCAGCAGATCCTCGCCGGCCCGCTGATCCATGGCTTCGAGTCCTGGCTGCCCTGGTGCCAGGCGGCGGGCGTGGCGCTGCCCGAAGGCGACGGCCTGTTCACCGTCAACGACTCCAACCTGGTGGTGGAGGCCCTGCGCCTGGGCCTGGGCGTGAGCGTCGAACGCCGCAGCCTGGTGGCCGGCGCCCTGGCCCGCGGCGAGCTGGTGCAACTGGGCGAGGTCAGCGCGCCCTACGCCTACCCCTACTGGCTGGTGTGGCCGCAGCGGGAGGAGACGCGGACCAAGGTGGCGGTGTTCGCCGAGTGGCTGGCGGAGGAGGTGGAGGGGTACCTGGCGTAGGGCGAATGACCGTTCGCGGTTATCCGCCGTTGGCCGTGCCACCGGGGTGTCCGGCGTGGGCGGTGAGACCAATCGCGGACGGAGTCCGCTCCTACGCGGGCCGAGCCATGCCATTCCCCTGTAGGAGCGCGCCCTGCGCGCGATTCGCGGGCAGGGCCCGCTCCTACGTCCGTGCTTCCTGAAACCGTAGGAGCAACTTTGTCCGCGATTTGGCGGATAACGCCGTAGGCGTTATGCGCCCTACGAGTTATCGCGAACGTGGGGAGTCAGGGTTCGCGAGCAAGCTCGCTCCTACGAAAAGCAAAAGCGCGTCAGCTCTGGCTCTGGCTTTTGGACTTCCAGAGAAATATCCGAGCGCACCGGAACGCCCCTTCAGAAGGCCGAGCGAAACCGGCGCTCAGGAGGTCATGCGACATGGATGTCGCTAGAGCCCCGATGAGCACAGGGACGTGCTCTCGGGGCGGGCCTCCGTGGCGGGGGAGTTCGCGAGGGTAGCCCGGCTCCATCGGGCCCGTATGCGGGGCAATGTAGAGGACAAGCACATGGGTAACAAATGAGTTCAGTCACATGGGTGACACTCGCATCGTCAGGTATCGATCATTTCGCTCGTGTTCGTCCAG